>JACKMA010000009.1 GCA_024235635.1 Zoogloeaceae bacterium | reverse complement strand
CGATGCGCGACCGCCAATCCCCGGTTCGGTGTCGTGCGACTCGCTCGCAGCCCAGGCCAAGGCGGCCGGCCTGTTCGTGGCGGAGCGTGAAATCTCGTCGGGCCGCAGGCCGTGGCAGGACATGGGGGCGGCATGCATCTTCCTCCGGCGTCGCACCGACTCCGACTGGACTCACACCGGCATCGCGACGGGCGGCGTCGGCGAGCCCCGCGAACTGGTGTTCTCGACGATCGAGGGCAACACCAACGACGAAGGCTCGCGCGAAGGTTTCGAGGCCTGCCGCCGCAAGCGCGGCGTTGCCGGGGGCAACTACGATTTCATCGCCTTCACCTGAGCCTCGACGCCCAATGGCGACCGATTGCGGCGCGTACCCGAGGCCCCTTCTGCGGAGCCTGGCCGGTGTCCTGCCGGCGCTCTGGCTGTTGGCGGCCTGCGTCGCATCGGTGCCGCAGCCGTCGCGCTTCGAGTCTCCTTACGCGGCCGTGCGTTCGGCGATCGCCGGTGAACTCGGCATGCCGGTGAGCCTTCGTGTCGAACAGGAGCGTCGATACGGCGCGTGGGCGTATCTTTCCGGAAGACCACTGACTGCGGACGGCGCGCCGATCGACTATTCGGCGACGCCGTTCGCCGAAGACATGGCCGAAGGATTCCTCGACGACAATTTCGTTGCACTGCTGCATTTCGATGCCATCCGTGGGTGGTCGATCACCGAGCTCGCGCTCGGTGCCACCGATGCACCGTTCGTCGACTGGCCGGCGCGTCATGGCGTGCCACGCCAATTGATCCTGCCGGAGAAGCAATGAACGCAGCGGCGAGACATCGCGCAGTTCGGGCCGCGACCGGGACGGCCACGTGCAGGTCTGTACCGTGCCGGAGTGCGGCATGACCACCACGGGGCCGCCAGCGCCGATCCTTCGCATCTTCGACGAAGCCGCGGCGGCGGCGTTCTATCGTGACTTCCTCGGGTTCCGGATCGACTGGCAGCATCGCTTCGAGGCCGACGCGCCCCTCTACATGCAGGTCTCGCGTGGCGCCTGCGTGCTGCATCTGCCCGAGCAGCACGGCGACTGTTGCCCCGGCGCGGCAATGCGGATCGCAGTGGACGATCTCGACGCACTGCATGCCGAATCGTCCGCGAAGGCGTACTGCCATGGGCGGCCCGGAATCGAGACCATTCCCTGGGGGACACGGGACATGCGCACCCGGGATCCATTCGGCAATCGCCTGGTATTCACCACCGCGGTCAGTGCCTGACCGGGGGGCCGCGCGCGCCGTCGATCCGGATTCGGCCCGGCGCCGCGTCGGTGGACGAGGGCACGACGGCGATCGACGGCGGATCCGGGTGTAAACTCGGCGGCTCGCCCGGCCTGGGGCCGGCCTTCGTACCTGAACCGCAGCAAGGACCAGCGATGCGCAAGCGCGACAATACCCTGACCACCGACCAGAAAGCCCTCGCGATCAACCTCGACAAGTACAAGTACGGTTCGATCGTCGAAATCGGCGCGGGCCAGGAAGTGGCCCGTCGATTCTTTTCGGTCGGGGCGGCGGCCGGCACGATCGCCAAGACCATGTCGGCCTACGACATGGCGGTCAGTGACGACATCTACGGCCACGTCGATCGCTACGTCAGCCGCGCCCGGCTGCTGCAGATGCTGGACAAGGAATTCACCCAGGTGGTCGAGCGCCTCGCCCACGTGCGTGCCAAGAACACCACCTTCTTCGCCTATGCAGCCACCGTTACTGCGCGCAGCTTCAAGCAGAAGAACGAATGCCACGGCTGGGTCGGCATTCGGCTGCAGTTGCACCCCGGCGCCGAGCCGAGCGACGTCGTCATGCACGTGCGCATGCTCGACAACGACAATGCGCTGCAATCCGAAGCGCTCGGCATTCTCGGTGTGAATCTGGTCTATGGCGCCTTCCAGCACTACCAGAATCCCGAGTGGGTGGTCGAGGGTCTGGCCGACGGGCTCGGTTCCGACCGCATCGAAGTGGACGTAATCCATTTCTCGGGGCCGTATTTCGAGGAGGTCGAGAACCGGCTGATGAACCTCCACCTGATTCGCAGCTGGCTGACGCGCGCGGTGGTATTCAATCCGGACGGCGAACTGGTGGTGCCGGGCGAGTTGTTCTACCGCAAGCCGGTAATGGTGATGCGCGGCAGCTTCAAGCCGGTGACGCTGGTCAATGTCGACATGATGAGTGCCGGCGTCAAGCAGTTCAGTCAGCTGGCGGCGGTGGACGAGAAGGAGATCGTCTCGCTGGCCGAGGTCACGATGAATTCGCTGTCCAGCGGCGACAATGTCGACGGCGCGGACTTCCTGGCGCGGATCGATCTGCTGGCCTCGCAGGGCTATACGGTGATGATCTCGGACTATGTGCGATTCTTCCGCCTGCGCGCCTATCTGCGTCGATATACGCAGAAGCCGATCGGCATCGTGCTGTCGGTGCGGGACTTCGACTTCCTGTTCGACGAGAAGTATTACGAAGGCCTGGAGGGCGGCATTCTCGAGGCCTTCGGCAAGCTGTTCCCGGACAACACCCATGTCTATGTCTATCCGTCGCGGCCGCGACGTGGCGGTGACACCAGCCTGGTCACGCTGGACAACGTCCAGGTGCCGAACCGGCTGCGGCACCTGCTGGCCTACCTGAAGGAGAACGAGAAGCTGCTGGACGTCCGTCCGCACGACGACAGCCACCTGCACATCGATGTCGGCGAGGTGCTTGCCGGCCTGCGCCGTGGCCGCGGTGAATGGCAAGAGGACGTACCGGAATTGGTCGCGAAGCGGATCATCGACCAGCGCCTGCTCGGCTTCGACACCGAATGAGCGGCCGGTCGTTTCCCGCCGGGCGAAATCGATGCCGCTGACCGAACTGCTGTTCTCGTTCCGGGGCCGGATCAACCGCTTGCCCTACTGGATCGTCTCCGTCGTCATGTTCCTGTTCGGCGGCACGCTGCACCAGTTGCTCGGCGGTCGCGGGCCCGAGCATGCGATGTCTTCAGGCCCCGGCCTGCTGGCGCTGCTGTTCTTCGCGGTCAGCGTATGGATCGGTCTGGCGCTGCAGATCAAGCGGTGGCACGACCGCGACAAGTCCGCGTGGTGGGCATTGCTGAATCTGGTGCCGGTGCTCGGCACGATCTGGATTCTGATCGAGTGTGGCCTGTTGGCGGGCACCGACGGACCGAACCGCTTCGGCCGCAATCCGTTGCAGGCACCGGCTTCCCAGTCCTGAGCACGACGCCATCGCGCCCGCGGCGGCTCTGGCGCGAGTCGTTCCGTCAGCGAAGCCTCCGCAGCAATGCCTGCCAGGCCGAGCGCGTGGCGTAGGCCTGTGCCGCGGCGTGATCGGCGCGCAGTCGCGGCGATGACGCCAGCACCTCGGGCAAGGCGTCGGCCAGCTGCTCCGGCGCCGCCAGCCCGCGCATTCGATCGTCGGCCCAGGTGTCGACGTAGGCCTCTAGCTTCGCCGTGCCGTCGCTGCCCCGGCTCAGGCTGAGCACCGGCCGGGCGAAGGCTTCCGCGACGATGCGGGCGTGCAGGCTGGTGGCGATGGTCGCCACGGACGATGCGATCAGCGCGCACAGCGCCCAGATGTCGGTCGCGTCGAACACGATGGCGTCGAGCGGCCGGCGCCGAAGCAGCCGGTGGTAGAGCGCGGGGTCGTCGTGCCAGGGCGCACGCCCCGCGCAGAACAGAACCACGCCGTATCCGGTCGTCGTCGAGGCGCGGCCGAGTTGCTCGGCGACAGCGTCGATCGTCGCGTCGTCGCCCCAGTCGCCACGAAGCTGCAATGCAAGATAGCCGCGCCCGAAGCGTCGACGCAGCGCCGTCAGATCGCCTGCCGCGGCTCGCCGGACGATTCGGCGGCCGAACAGCGCAGCGACCAGGGTCACGGGGTCGGGTGCGAGCGGCGCCGCCACGCCCGCGGAGGCCAGCAGCTGGCGGGTCCTTGCTTCGCGCAGCCAGAGGCCGTCGGCTGCGCGCATCGCGTCGATCGCTTCGGCGCGCGCGGGTGCCGGCAAACGATCGAGCGCGCTGCCGCCGATGCCGGCATAGAGGCGCAGACCTGCGCCCGGCGGAAACAGGTAGGGCAGGTGCCGGCTGCTGCCGAGCTGGCGGCTGGCCCAGCGCTCGGCGGCTCCGCGATTGCGGTCGAGACGGGCGACGATGCGGGCCGCATCGAACGGCCGTTGCAGCATCACGGCGGCATCGAAGGCGTCGCAGCACAACAGTTCGCCACCGACATGAAGAACGTCGGCCGCCGCATCGAGCGTCGACATCGCGACGGCCACAACACCGCCGCTCGCCGTCTGGTCGCGTCCACGCAGGCCGGCTGCGATCGACACGCGCGGCGAGCACAGTCGGCCGGCGACCCGGGCCAGCAACAGATCGCCGAGGTTGTGGCGGTCGAACGCGCCGAACAGGATCAGCGGGTGTCGCAGCCGTCCCGCCGCCGCAGGGCGACCGGCGTCAGTTCCCGACCGGCCCGACATCTGCCGGACGCGCAGCCCCGACCACTTGCGGCGTGGCCAGCACCTGGTCGACCCGGTTCTTGTCCACATCCATCACTTCGAACTCCCAATCCGCACAATCGAAGCGTTCCGATTTCTTCGGAATGCGACCCAGCGTGGCCAGCACGAAGCCGCCGACGGTGTGGTAGTTGCCGAGGGAATCTTCGGGCAGTTGGCGAATCTCGAGCTTCTCCTTCATCTCGTCGAGGGGCAGCAGACCGTCGAGCAGCCACGATCCGTCCGGCCGCCGAACTGCCAGTGCTTCTTCCGGATCGGCGGTGCCCGGCATCATGTCGCCGACCACGGTTTCGAGCAGGTCGCCGAGGGTCACCAAGCCCTCGGTCTGGCCGAACTCGTTGACGACGAAGGCGAACGACGCGTGCTGCTGGCGGAAGCTGCGCAGCAACTCGATCAGGGTCAGCACGCTGGGTACGAACAGTGGCGGCGTCATCGGGGTCTCGGCGAAATCGATTTCGCCGGCGAGTGCGGCCTGCAGCAGTACCCGGCTCTCGGCGACGCCGATCACGTCCTGCAGGCCACCCTTGCAGATCGGAAAGCGCGAATGCGGCGCATTGCGCAGAATCGCCAGATTCTCGGCCCGCGGTCGGAGCAGATCGAGGAAAACGATGTCGTTGGCCGGCGTCATCACGGCCGCGACCCGGCGATCCTCCAGCCGGAAGACATTGCCCAGCAGGTGGCTTTCTTCGGGCTGGATCGCGCCCGCCCGTTCGCTCTCATCCACATAGACCAGGATGTCCTCGACGCTGGCCACGGCCGGCGCTGCGCGCAGGGGCAGCGCGCGCAGGATGACGTCGGCAGACCACGACAGGAAACGGATCGCCGGGCTGAGGACGCGGATGAAGAGCCGCATGAACGGTGCGCAGCGCACCGCCACCTGCTCCGGATGGGCGATCGCGATGCGTTTCGGGATGATCTCGCCGAACACGATCGACAGCGCCGTGACGACGGCCACCGTCACCGTCAGCCCGATCTCCGCGCGCAAGCCGACCAGGCTCGGCAACCACTCGCCGACGGCCCGTTCGACCGAATCCTTCATCGCCGACTCGCCGTAGATGCCGGCCAGCAGCGCGGCGGCAGTGATCCCGGTCTGGGTGGCGGCGAGGAATCGGCTCGGCGATTCCTTGATCGACAGCGCGACGGCCGCGCGATGATCGCCTGCCTCCTTCATCTGGAACAGTCGTCCCTTGCGGGCCGAGGCAAGGGCCATTTCGGTGAGGGAGAAGAAGCTGGAGATCGCGATCAGCGCGATCAGAATCCAGATGGCATCCATCGACATGCTCCGCTGCGGTCTTCCGCACCCCGCCGGCGGCGGGAGGCAGCCGGAGTCTACCCGATCGCCGACGCAAAGGCTGGCGGCGGCGCTTGAGGATGCGGGCGGGCAGCGCCGGCGGATTGGTGGCCGACGGCCTGCGTCACGCCGATGACGCACGGGTAGGCGCGTGCCGTGCCCGTCAGAACCAGCGTTCGAAGATCCGAGCCAGCGCTTCGAGTACCCGCTGGTGCAAGGGGCGCGCACGCCACTCGGCGATCGTGATCTTCTTCGAGGCGGCCAGATCTTCAGCGAACATCGCCTGCATGCCCGCCGCGAAGGGGGCGCCGAGAACGACGACATTGACCTCGTCGTTGCCGACGAAGCTGCGCCAGTCCATGTTGCTGGAGCCGACCGTCGACACCACGCCGTCGATGATTGCGGTCTTGGCATGTAGCACCGCATGCTCGAACTCGTAGATCTCGACGCCGGCTGCGAGCAGGGTCTGGTAGTAGCCGCGACCGGCATACAGCACCGGTTCGAAATCGCTCGCCGAGGGCAGGATCATGCGAACGGAAACACCGCGTCGGGCGGCGTCGCACAGGGCATCGACCATTTCCCGTCCTGGCGCGAAATAGGCCATCGTCAGCCGCACCGAAACCCGGGAGGCTTCGATTGCCGACAGCAACATCGCATAGATCCGGTTGTAGTCGTCGTCGGGCGAGGACGGCACGATCCACATCGGGGTCTCGCCTGCCGCACCGCCGCCGGACGGCGCCTCGGCCTCGAAGCCGGGCAGTTCGCCCTCGCAGCCCTGCGACAACCAGGTCCGGCGCAGCAACGCAGCCAGCGGTTCGACCGCGGGACCGCGGATGCGCAACTGGGTATCGCGCCAGCCGGCCTCGCGGTCGTAGTCGCGGCCACGGCCGAAGGCGATCGAGCCGGAGGCATAGACCCCACTGATATTGATGCCTCCGGTGAAGGCGATGCGATCGTCGACGACCAGGATCTTGCGGTGGTCGCGATGGTCGATGTCCCAGTAGCCCGGGCGTTGCACCGGATTCACCGGGTTGAACGCACACACCAGGACGCCACCGAGGCGCAATGCGTCGAAATAGCCCGACGGTGTCGTCAGCGAGCCGAAGTCGTCGTAGATGACGCCGACCTGCACCCCTTCACTGCGCTTGTGGATCAGCATGCGGGCAAGCGCCCAGGCCACCTCGGCGTCGTCGATGATGTAGCTCTCCAGCAGAATGACCCGGCGGGCACCGGCGATCGCCTCGAACATCGCCGCAAAGGTCTGCGGACCGTCCTTCAACAGCAGCGCTTCGTTGTCGGCATACAGATCGACGTCGCCGGTCGCCGCCATCGCGGCCAACTGCCGCGTCAGCAGTCCGCGATGCGCCGACCCCGCCCGCTGCAGCAAGGCCAGCTTTTCGGCATGCGGTTGCGGCCCATCTTCGTCGGCGAGGTCGACGATCGCGGCCACCGCGCGCGTGTCCGCCATCCCCGCCGCCTGCACCGCTGCCGAACTGGCCTGCCGCGAGATGCGGGTGTCGGCACAGCCACAGAGCCAGCAGCCGGCAAGGATCAACAGCGTGACGAAAGTTCGACGATGTCCCATGGCGCGCAGCCGCCGGTCCGTGCTGTGGCCGGCGACGAGGTCGTTAGCGGATGGGCCCATCGTGCGGCCTGCCGACGCAGGCCGGTGTAGGTGGATTCCTCAAATTCCGTGCGCCGATGCCGAGACTGGCGGCGTCGCCGCCCGTGCGCTAGAACCAGCCTTCGACCTGCCGCAGGCTCGGGACACCGCCGGCGTGTACGATCTCGCCGTCCGCGATCACCGCCGGCGTGGCCATGACGCCGGCAGCGACGATCGCAGCGGTGTCCTCGACCTTCTTCAGATCGATGTCGACTCCGCGCTCGGCGGCGACCTGACCGATCAACTCCGCCGTTTTTCGACAGTTGGCGCAGCCGCTGCCCAGAACCTCGAAGCGTTTCATGACGACCTCCGTATCAGCTAGAGAACCAGGTTGAACAGGTAGCCGACGAGCAGGATGCCTACGGCGACGACACCGGTGAAGGTGGCGATCAACGGTGGCTTCAGCGCTTTGCGCAGGATGACCAGTTCCGGCGCCGACAACGCGATCACACTCATCATGAATGCGAGCACCGTGCCCAGCGCCGCGCCTTTGCCGATCAACGCCTGCACGATCGGGATGATGCCGGCCGCGTTGGTATACATCGGAACGCCCAGCAGCACCGCCACCGGTACCGCCCACCAGGCGTCGCGGCCCATTACCGACGCCATGAAGTCCTGCGGAACGTAGCCGTGGATGCCGGCGCCGAGCGCAATGCCGGCCAGCACGTAAGGCCACACGCGGCCGACGATGTCGCGCACGTGGTCGCCACCCGCACGCAGGCGCGCGCTCCAATCGGGCGCGACGCCGTCGCGTTGGGCCGCCGGCCTTGCGAGGATCGCCTGCACCCAGTCTTCGAGGTGATGTTCCATATGCAGGCGCCCGATGGCCAGGCCGGCGACGATCGCAACGGCAAGACCGAGGCCCAGGTAGAGCGCTGCGACCTGCCAGCCGAACAGGCCGAACAGCAGGATCAGCGCCACCTCGTTGACCATCGGTGCGGCGATCAGGAACGAGAAGGTGATGCCGAGTGGCACGCCGGCCGACAGGAAGCCGATGAACAGCGGCACTGCCGAACAAGAGCAGAACGGCGTCACCACCCCCAGCGAGGCGGCAAGCATGTTGCCGATGCCTTCACGCCGGCCGGACAGCAGCGCCCGCGTCCGATCGGGCGAGAAGAAGGTCTGGATCACGCCCATGACGAAGACGATGCCGGTCAGCAGCAGCAACACCTTCGGCGTGTCGTACAGGAAGAAGTGCACCGCCTCGCCGAGCGCCGTGCTGCGGCTTAGCCCGATCCACTGCAACAGCGTGTCGGCGAGTGCTTCGAGCCGGCCGTAGGCGATCCACCACGCGATTGCCGCTGCGCCAACCATGGCGACCTGTAGCGGCGCCTCGTGGGTCGGGTGGGTGAAGGTGCGCATGATCGTTCTCCCAATGCATCTGGACTCTGGCACGGCGCTCGGTCGGGCACTTTGATCCACGGCATGTTTGCTGCTCTTCGTTGCGTCGGGGCAACGTTCCGACCGGCGACCCGGGCCGGTTTCCAGGGGCGTCGCCGGCGCAACCGCACGATGTGGCAATCCGGTGGAATATGGCGCAGCGCTCGGCTGTCCACCAGGCGAGCCTGTCGCAAAGGCAGGCGGAGGTTCGGTGCAGGTGACCGAAGGTCCCGGTGCCGGCCCGTGATCGACCCGACAATGAGGAACGCTCTCCATGACCAAGAAATTGCTCGCGCTGGCGCTCGGCCTGGCGCTCGCAGGCAGCGTCGCCGCCGGTTCCGCGATGAAGTTCGACACCCATCTCGAAGGCTTCACCCTGGCTGGCCAGGTGGTCGATACCAAGGCGACCGGCGAAGCCAAGGTCGAAGTGATCGACGGTGGCACCGCGCTCCGATTCCGGGTGAATGTGGCCGGCATCGACAATCTGCTGATGGCCCACATTCACGTCGCTCCGATCGGCAGCCCGACACCGGTGGCGGTGACCGACCCGGCTGGACCGGTCGCGTTCTGGATCGTCGCCGATGCCCCGCCGGGCAGCACGCTCGGCGAGACCGTCAATGGCAGGCTGGCCGAAGGCTTCATCATCACCAATTCGGAACTGTCGAACTGGAACGACCCCAATGACGCGATGAGCGGCACCATCGAAGGCCTGGTCAACGCCATCGTCGACGGCCGCGCATCGGTGATCGTGCATACCAGCGACGGTGATCCGGGCACCACCATGCCGGTGGCCGGCGATTCGCCCGCAGGCGAACTGCGCGGCACGCTGCAGTGAGCTGGCGCGGGCCGTCGACGCTTCCGCGCCGCGGCCCGCTTCGATCGGCCGCAATCCGGCCAACAAACCTTCACACTTGATTTCCCCCTGGCAGGGGGCTGCGGGCTATGCTCGCGGGCGATCGCAGCGCCTGCCGATGCCATCGGCATCGATGGTGGCGCGTCCGACCATACCCCAGCCCAGGATCACCCCGTGTTCACCGATGCCCGTGACTTGCCCGACCGCAGCCTAGTCGATGCCGATCTGGCGATCATCGGTGCCGGGCCGGCCGGGATCACGCTGGCCAGGGCGTTCGCATCGACCCGCACCCGGGTCTGCCTGATCGAGGCCGGCGGCTTCGAGCGCGACGAAGCGGATCAGGACATGTACGCCGGGACTTGCGCCGGCATCGACTATCCGCTGGTCGCCAGCCGATTGCGCTATTTCGGCGGCAGTTCCAATCATTGGGGCGGATTCTGCCGGCCGCTCGATGCGATCGACTTCGAACGGCGCGACTGGGTTCCTCACAGCGGCTGGCCGTTCGCCCATGAGATGCTGGCGCCTTACTACGAAAAGGCGTGCGACCTCGTCGAAATCGCCCCCGGGCGCTTCGATGACCGGGCCTATTGGCAGCGCGCCGGCGGTGAAGCGCTGCCCGAACCAGCCACCGGACGGATCCGCATGCGCTACGTCCACTTCAGTCCGCCGACCCGCTTCGGACGGCGCTACCGGGACGAACTCGCGGCCGCGGGCAACGTTGAGGTATTGCTTCACGCCAACGTTGCCCATATCCGGTCGAGCGCGGATGCGCGATCGGTGACCGAGCTCGACATCCGGACCCGCAACGACCGACGCCACCGGCTGCGGGCCAGCCGCTACGTGCTCGCGACCGGCGGTCTGGAGAATCCTCGGCTGCTGTTGCTGTCCGATTCGGCCAATCCTGCCGGGCTCGGCAACGACCACGATCTGGTCGGGCGCTACTTCATGGAGCATCCGCACCTGTCCAAGTTCGCCGAGACCATCGTCGTCGCGCTCGACCGCCTGCCGCGGATCTACCGCAAGCAGATGCTGGTGGACGGACGGCACGGCCAGGCGGCGTTCAATCCGTCGGCGCAGTGGCTGCGCGAAGGGCGGCTGCTCAATGCGACGTTCATGGGCGGCATCGGCACCACCTATGCCCCCGGCGAACCGCCGGCAGACCCGCGGGACGAACGCCGACAGCGCATGCTGAAGGCGGCACGCCCGTGGCTCGGCGAGCATTCGGCCGCGGCGCCGGACGTGCCGCTCGGCCACGTTTTCAGCCTCGGTTGTGCCTGCGAGCAGGCACCGAATCCGGACAGCCGCGTCAGCCTTGCCGACGACGTCGACGCGCTCGGCCTGCGCCGGATCCGCCTCGACTGGCGGCTCGGCGAACAGGATCGACGCAGCATCGTCGCCCACGTCCGCGCACTTGCGCAGGAACTCGGTGCACTCGGCATCGGACGTACGCGGATCGAGATCCCCGACGACGGGAACTGGCCGGCGTGGGTCGACGGCGGCAACCATCACATGGGAACGACGCGAATGCACGACGACCCGCGCCAAGGGGTGGTCGACGCGGATTGCCGCGTCCATGGCATCGACAATCTCTACGTGGCCGGCAGCTCGGTATTTCCGACCAGCGGTGCGGCCAATCCGACGCTGACGATTGTGGCGCTGGCCCTGCGCCTGGCCGATCATCTGGCAGAGCGCCTGTCGCGATGAATGCGCGCGCGCCATCGCCGCCGGGCGTGATGTCACGTCGCCGATTCCACGCGCTCGCCGGAAGCGGTCTGTTGTTGCTTGCGCTGCGTGCCGTTGGCGCTTCCGATGCCACCGATGCGCTGCCGCCATGGTTGTCGGCGATCGATCGTCAGGCGGTCGAAGCGATCGGCGCAGCCTATCTCGCCGCCCATCCGGACGAGCGCGACCGCGCCGAGCTGCGCCGGCGCATCGAACGCGAATTCGTCGCCCGTCGGCGTACCGCCGGCGCGCAATCGGCGGTTTCGGTGCTGTCGGCGCTGGTGCGCAACGAGTTCCGGGAAGGCCGCGTCGTGATCGTCGACGGCTGGATGCTGAGTCGCAGCGAGGCCCGCATCTACGCGCTGGCGGTGCTGGCCGCAGCACCGCAGCGCTGACGGCGGGCTCGCCCGGGGCGGGGGCCGTCTCGCGCATGCTCAGGCCTGCGACACTTGCAGGCCGGGGAGGCAGGCGAAGATCTCGGCGAATCCCGGATTCGTGGACTGCCGGGCCAGCAGCCCGTCGTCGATGATTTCGAAATGCCCGTGGCGGGCACGCAGATAGATGTCACCGTCAGGGGTCGCGAATTCCACCGTCTCGATCGTGCGGACGCACTGCAGCAGGAAGCCCATGTTCGCGGCGACCGCCAGTTGCTCGGCGGGTGGGTCCACTTCCTGCGGCCGCCTGGCGTAGATGTTGATGCGCCGATAGCGCTCGATGTCTACCAGCACCAGCGGATCGACGATGGTCATCCGACGCTGGTCGCCCGACGCCACCGGCTTCGGAAAGTCGCCTTTCGGTACCCGGTTGTCGACGAAGAAGTAGCGGTAGGCCGGACGTGGCTGGGCGAGCCAGCGGAAGAAGATCTTCGGCATGCCGCCGTAGGCTTCGACGCTGTGGGCGAGGAAATCCTCGACCGACTTATAGCGACCCCGCTCCAGCGCCCGCTGCCAGCCGCGCTCGACCGTCGCCGCCGGCGGTGTCACCACGAAGTACATGACCATGGTGTGGACGAAACTGGCGTAGGTCCGGTGCAGCACGCGTGCGACGGCACTGCTGTCGAAGCTGTCGAAGCGAAATCGGTCCACCAGGATGTCCGGAATCCGCTGGTCCCTTTGCGCGCGGTCGCGGATGTAGCGGTCGAGCTTGGCATCGATCACCATCACCTCGCGGCTGGTGAGCTGGCCGGCATATTTGCGCGCGTCGCCGAGTGAATCGAAATCGAGCAGCAGTCGTCGCCAGATGTCCGGGCTGATCGTGACGAATCGGTCGGTTTCGACGCCATGCTCCTTCATCAGGACCTTCAGCATCGGTCTCAGCGAACTCTTGCCGGCCGCCGACGGCCCCTTCAGGCTGATCAATATCGGTTTGTCGCGGAGCGGTGCGCGTTGCAGGCCTTCTTGCCCGATCGCGTCCTCCAGCAGCGGGGCGATTGCTTCGCCGACGATCCGGCTGCCGTGGGTGTTGCCGACATGGTCTCGGACCAGTCGCTGCAACAGGGTGCGATCGGCGCCGAGGCTGCCGCGGGTCAGCATCATCGCACCGAGAATTCTCGCCAGGCTCTTGTAGATCGCACGGGTCTCGGGATCCTGCTCTCGTTCACCCAGCGACGCGAATCGCGCCACCGTCTGTTCGTCGGACTCGGCTGGCGCCTGTTCGGGCGGACGGGATCGGTCGTCGCCGAGCAGCCATGACAGCCACCCGCGCGGAGGGAGAGGTGGCGCCGGCGGGGCAGGGTCTTCGGCAAGCAGTGCCGCCACGACGCCCTCGACCCGCCTGCGCAGCGCTTCGTGTCTCGCTTCGATCTCAGCCAGACGGGGTGCGACATGGGACATCACGGTCGTGGCGATGCGACGGAAGTTCTTGCCGAAAGCCTCCTCTTCGGCGCCTTCGGGAACCGCGATCTCGGCGGTGATGCGGACGATCAATTCATGCAGGACCAGGCGCGCCGGTCGGAACACGGCGAGCCGCTCCGGCGGCAATCCGGTGAGCGACATGTAGGCCTCGATTTCGCCGCGGCCGGCGCGCACGCATTCCGGACGGTAGAGGGTCTCGAGGTCGCGGAAGGGGGTCGGAATGCCGGAACCGATGCCCGGATTCCAGGCGTCGCATGGCGCGTCTTCTCCGCCTGTGGGATTCACCGGAGATTCACCTGCGCGCGCCGGGGTGGAGCCGAGGACGCAGCGCCGCGAGCCATGGCCTTCACGCCTCGATCACCGCGGCGATCGCGCGGCCGAGCGCAGCGGTGTCGCCACGGCCGCCGAGGTCCGGCGTGCGTGTCGCTGCATCTGTGTTGGCGAGCACGCGTTCGATCGCCGCGACGATCGCCGCCGCGGCATCGGCATGCCCGAGGTGCTCGAGCATCATCGCGCCCGACCAGATCTGTCCGATCGGATTGGCGATGCCGCGCCCTGCGATGTCCGGTGCGCTGCCGTGCACCGGCTCGAACAGGCTCGGGAAACGACCGTCGGGATTGATGTTGGCCGACGGCGCGATGCCGATCGTGCCGGTACACGCGGGACCCAGGTCGGACAGGATGTCGCCGAACAGGTTGCTGGCGACGACGACGTCGAACCAGTCAGGATGCAGCACGAAGTGGGCGGTCAGGATATCGATGTGGAACTGGTCGACGGTAACCTCGGGATAGCGTGCCGCCATCGCCTGGACGCGCTCGTCCCAGTACGGCATCGTGATCGAGATGCCGTTGGACTTGGTCGCCGACGTGAGCTTGCGTCGCGGACGACGGCGCGCGAGGTCGAACGCATATTTCAGCACCCGGTCGACGCCGATCCGGCTCATCACGGTCTGTTGCATGACGATCTCGCGCTCGCTGCCTTCGAACATCCGCCCGCCGACGCTGGAATACTCGCCTTCGGTGTTCTCGCGGACCACGTAGAAGTCGATGTCGCCGGGGCCGCGCCCGGCCAGCGGGCTGCGGATGCCAGGCATCAGGCGGCACGGGCGCAGGTTGATGTATTGGTCGAAGGCACGCCGGAACTGCAGCAGCGAACCCCACAGCGAGATGTGATCGGGCACCTTGGCGGGCCAGCCGACAGCGCCGAAGTAGATCGCGTCGAAGGCCTGCAGGGTGTCGAACCAGCCATCCGGCAGCATGCGGCCATGCGCCAGATAGTAGTCGCAACTGGCGAAGTCGAAGTGTTCGAAGGCGAGATCGATTCCGAAGCGACGGGCGGCTGCCTCAAGCGCGCGCAGGCCCTCCGGCATCACTTCGACGCCGATGCCATCGCCGGCAATGACCGCGACGCGGTGCCGATTCATCGCCCGGCCTCTGCCGGCCGGGTCAGCCGTTGGCCGGGGCGCGGGGCGACAGGCGACCCTGGCGCGCGAGGCCGGCCGCGACGAAGGCAAGGCCGACCGCCATCATCCAGCCCGAGGCCGGCCCCGGAACCGCTGAGATCGGGCCGATGCCGGAGTAGACATCGAGGCCATTGGCGTCTTCCTCGAACACGAAGAAGGCTGCGGCAGCGGCCCTGCCGGGATCGAACCGGTCCCGGTCGGACGGGCCGGCGAAGGTGCTCGGCGAGAACAGGAAGGACAGACCGACCTCGATGCGCCCGCCACCGGCGTCGGTGTCGCCCTCGATATCGACCAGATCGAAGACGTCCCCTTCGGCAAATCGTCCGGCACCGGCGATCTGGTTGAACAGGGCGGCCTGATCGGCGTCGAGCGTCAGATCGTCGATGAGCTCGAAGCCGCCGGCGGCGATGCAGCAGTCGAACAGGGTCGTCGTCACACCGTCCGAAATGGTGCCGGCGAACGTGGTGTCGTCGATGCTGCCGGAAAATCGGGTGCCCAGCGGCACGCCGGAATAGCGGCCCGCACCGCTGTCGAACTCGACGACCCGGAGTGGGCCGGCGAATTCGATGGGCTTCGCCTGTACGGCGGGCGCGGCAATGGTCGTTGCGAGCAGTGCGGCGATTGCCGCCAGGCTGCGTCTCATGATCGGCTCCTCCCGTCCTCGGGCAGTCGGCGCGTCGGTTGCCCTGCCTTCTGGCGCCGGGTTGCCTGCCCGCCCACGACTATAGGCGGGCGCCCAAGTCCTTTCAAGCATTCTGGGTCGGGCGGCGCCACGGCGGGGTGCGCCCGGCTGCCGGCTCACTGCCTGCGGACCAGCAACATTCCGCATTCGAGGTGGTCGGTGTAGGGAAACTGGTCGAAGGCGGCCGCGGCGCAGATGCGGTGGCTGGCAGCGAGGCGGGCGACATTGGCGCGCAGCGTCTGCGGGTTGCAGGAGACGTAGAGGATGTGATCGATGCGGCCGGCGAGCGCCAGCGTGGCCTCGTCGAGTCCGGCGCGGGGCGGGTCGACGAACAGGGTCGAAAAATCGTGTGCCGCCAGGTCCAACCCATCGAGCCGCCGGTAGCGGCGACCGCCAGCCAGCGCGTCGCTGATTTCCTCGCTCGCCATGCGTACCAGGGCGATGTTGTCGATGCCGTTGATCGCCAGATTGTGCCGCGCAGCCGCGACCGACGACTTGCTGACCTCGGTCGCGAGCACGCGGTGGAACAGCGGCGCCAGTGCGACCGTGAAGTTGCCATTGCCGCAGTAGAGCTCGAGCAGATCGCCCCCGATGCCGGCAGCCTGTCGGCGGGCCCACGTCAGCATGCAGCGATTGACCTCGCCATTGGGCTGGGTGAAGCTGCCCTCGATCTGACGATAGCCGAGGGAGCGCCCGTCGACCTCGATGCGTTCGAGCAGCCAGTCGCGCTCGAGCACGCGCTTCTGTCCGCGGCTGCGACCGATGACGACGATGTCGAGCGCCGCCGAGAGCCTGCGGGCTGCGTCCTGCCAGGCATCGTCGAGGCGGCGGTGGTAGACCAGGCTCACCATGCGTTCCCCGCTCAGTGTCGCCAGGAACTCGAGCTGGAAGATCCTGCGGCGCAGGATCTCGTCACGGTTGATGGCCTCGAGCAATGGCGCCATCACCTCGGCGATCGGCGCCGCGGCCGGCGGAAACGTGTCGATCAGCACCGGCTTCCTCGGCGCGACCGGGTCGAACATCGCGTAATGCACACGCCCTTCGACGTGCCACAGGCGGAATTCCGCCCGCATCCGGTAGCCGAGCGGCGGCGAGCGGAAGACCGCCGGTTCGGGCATGCCGAACTCGGAGAAATCGGCGCGGTAGCGCGCCAGCTTGGCGGCAAGCTGGTTTTCGTACAGGGCGGGGTCGAAGACGGGCAGGGACATCGGTGATCCGGGAGCAGCGGGACTGCGGACTATACTTTGCGATGGCCTGCCCGGTCAGGTTTGCGGCGTGGACGCGTGGATGACCGAACCGGCCTGCGGCGGACCGGTTCAGAGGGGCAGGCTCCAGTACTCCGATACGATCTGCCGGCCGTACCTGCACACCGGCGCGTGCGCCGCAACCTGCCGAAAGCCGATCCGTCGGTAGAGCGCGCGTGCCGCCTCGAGGCACTGGTAGGTTTCCAGCCGGGCCTCGCGCTGGCCGCAGCGACGGGCGTGGTCGAGCGCGGTTGCCAACAGGTGGCGGCCGAGCTGTCGCCGGCGGTAGGCCGGCATCACCAGCACGAAATTCAGGAAGGCAGTCGCGTCGCCGGCGTCGGAGATCGCGATGCAGCCGACGCGCTCGCCGTCGCGTTCGGCGATCCACATGCGCTTCAACGGGTCGGCGCGGGCCAGCCACTGGCGCATCTTGTCGTCGATGCTGCGTGCGAAATCGTCGTCGAAACCGAAGTCCTGGCGATAGACCACGCCGTGGGCGGCAATCACCCAGGCCGGGTCGTCGGTTCGAAAGTCCCTCAGGCACGCGCTCATCGTGGTGTCGTCCGGCGCCATGCTCAGCCGGATCGCGGCAACGCCGGATCGGTGCTCGGGCCGATCCGGCCGAGCCCGGGCAGCTTCAGCGCGGGCGGCGAGAAATCGAGGCCCGCGGTGAGCCCCAGCAGGTTGATCTCGACGCCTTCTTCGGGCGCGACGATCAATCCGATCAGGCCCCCGAGGGAGATCTGCAGGCCGCGTCCGCTGGGCGCTGTCGACAGCCACCGATCGCTCGGCAGGTAATCCTTGCCGATCGCAGTCGGCGGCAGGTCGAGGGCGAGCTCGGGCACTTCGCGGGCGATCCAGGCGACGAAGGTGTTGCTGTTGGGGCCGGGCCAGACCCGGTAGCGGGTGTCGTACGGGTAGTGGCGGGCGGCCCGGTCGATTCGCGCGATCAGCGCGTCCACCTTGGGGCCGCCGCGCAGTTCGCGGAGCAGTTCGGGACGGTTGCCGAACCAGTATGCGTCGGGCGTGCCGCCGTGGATGCGAACGGCCGAGCCGCCATGACGCAAGCCGAATCCCATCACCTCGTAGCGCGTGTAGTGGCGGGCGCCGGACGACTTGACCGCGAACCAGGTATGCACGCCGAAGGCGCCGCGCCAGCGGAAGGCCCGCGCGGCGTAGACCTGGATTACGGCGTCCGGGGTACGCGTCGGGTCAGGCGCCAAGCCGCTGCTGTCTCGTCGAGCGGTGCGCCAGTCGACCGGGCGATCGTGCAGCAGGTGGCTGGCCACGCCGCCGGTGACCGGCACCACGAACACCAGCGCGACGACGGCAGCGAGGTTGCGAAGGCGTTGGCGGGGCGGGCGGCGTGACATGGTCGGATGGTCGGTCGTGGCGGTAACGGTGCGTCGTGCGACGACGCCGTCAGAATTTTACCGTCGGTCCCCGCCAGCGATCGTCGCGCGGCGTCGCGCTGTCGATCGCGAACTGGGCGCTGCACCAGCCGTCGCAGGCATTGCGCCCGCGCTGTCCGCGGCACAGGTTGAGCATTGCCTTGCACGCCGCGTAGAAATGGAAGAAGCGCAGCACGAAACCCATCTGGGCGTCGCTCGGCCGATGTTCGCAGCAGACCAGCTTGTGATCGACCAGGCCGCGGTCGGTCAGTACGATCGCGCCCCAACTCGGTACCGCAAGACGCTGACCCGCGGGCAGCCGCGGGCCGAGCACCAGGGCGTCGAGCAGATCCCCCTCGAGGCCGATCCAGTGTGGCACGGCGCCGTAGTTGAACGGGCACGGCAACGGCGACACGAAGTCGATGTGGCCATTCGAGCCACGCTTGAGAAAGCTGCCGCGGGGGACCTCGACGACGACCTCCAGCGTCGGGCCGCGACTGGCGATCATCGATCGAATGCGGGCGGCTGGCGACCGCCGCCCTGAAAGGCGTCGAGCGTCGCCAGCATCGCGTCGGCGTCGAGTTCGCCGACATGACGCAGCCAAGTATGGCCATCCGGTCCGATCAGCGCATGTTGCGGCAGCATGCGCTGGGTGGTGCCTTCGGAGACGACGTGGAGCGGATCGAGCTCGAACGCGCGCACGCGCTCGCGCAGGTCGGCCGGAGTCGCCGATTGATGCGGGTGGCGTCCGCCGCCGACGACGACGACGAATACGGTGTTCTCCGGACCCCGCCGGGCGGCTGCGCCGGTGGCACGCAACTGGCGGTCGCAGTTGGTACACCACAGTGCGTCGTAGGTGATCCAGACAAAGCGTCCGGGAAACATGCAGGGGCCGAGCGCGGCGCCGCCGACCGAGACGCCCCACGGCTGGGTGTCGCCGCTGACGCATCCACCCGCCCGGTCCCAGTCGGTATAGACCTCGCCGACCGCCGGGTTCGCGGCACAGGCCGTCGCCAGCAGCGCGGCCGGCAGCGCCGTCAGGATCCACAGCGGGATCGGACCAAGTGATGTCATGCGTTCTATCTTGCGCGCGTGTGCCGCGACGTCAAGCGGCGACGTCACGTCGCGAGCCAACGGGCCGGGCGAACCGGGCGCGGCCCGACGGCCTCGGCGACGATGCCGACGCACCGATGCTTGTCGGCCGGCCGGCGGCGGACTAGATTGACGATCCTGTGGCGCAGGTGGCGCGCCGGTGACGACGAGGTGTTCCGATGTCCCGATCCCGACCGGGTTTCGATTGGCTCGATCCGCTGATGCTCGATCAGCAATTGACCGAGGAAGAGCGCATGGTGCGCGATACCGCCCGAGCCTATGCGCAGGACCGGCTCGCACCGCGGGTGCTCGAGGCCTTCCGCGCAGAGCGCACCGACCGCCGGATCTTCGACGAGATGGGCGAACTCGGGCTGCTCGGCGCGACCATTGGCGAGAACTACGGCGGTGCCGGCCTCGGCTACGTCAGCTATGGCCTGATCGCGCGGGAGATCGAGCGCATCGATTCGGGATACCGCTCGATGATGAGCGTGCAGTCATCGCTGGTGATGGTGCCGATCGACACCTTCGGCAGTGAGGCGCAGAAGCAGAAGTACCTGCCCAGGCTGGCCAGTGGCGAGTGGGTCGGATGCTTCGGTTTGACCGAGCCGGATCACGGCTCCGACCCAGGCAGCATGGCCAGTCGTGCGCGCGCCACCGACGGTGGCTACCTGCTGACCGGCAGCAAGATGTGGATCACCAACAGCCCGATCGCGGACGTCTTCGTGGTGTGGGCCAAGGACGACGCCGGTGACATCCGTGGCTTCGTGCTCGAGAAGGGCTGGAAGGGACTGAGTACGCCGGCGATCCACGGCAAGGTGGGCTTGCGGGCGTCGGTCACCGGCGAGATCGTGATGGACGAGGTCTTCGTGCCGGAGGAGAACGCGTTCCCGGACGTGCGTGGCCTCAAAGGCCCGTTCACCTGCCTCAATTCGGCCCGCTTCGGCATCGCCTGGGGGGCGCTCGGCGCGGCCGAATTCTGCTACGAGAGCGCACGCCGGTATGTGCTCGAGCGCAAGCAGTTCGGGCGTCCGCTGGCCGCCAATCAGCTGGTCCAGAAGAAGCTCGCCGACATGCTCTCCGAGATCACGCTGGGCCTGCAGGGTTGTCTGCGTCTCGGTCGCCTGAAGGAAGCCGACAACGCGCCGGTCGAGCTGACCTCGATCATGAAGCGCAATTCCTGCGGCAAGGCGCTGGAGATCGCGCGGGCCGCCCGCGACATGCTGGGCGGCAACGGCATCTCCGACGAGTTCGGCGTGATCCGTCATGTCGTCAATCTGGAAGTGGTGAACACCTACGAGGGGACCCACGACATCCACGCCCTGATCCTCGGCCGCGGCATCACCGGCTTGCAGGCGTTCTGTAACTGATGGGGGCGCTATCCGGCATTCGCGTGCTCGATCTGTCGCGCATTCTCGCGGGACCGTGGGCCGCCCAGATTCTCGGTGATCTGGGCGCCGACGTGCTGAAGATCGAACGTCCCGGCAGCGGTGACGATACCCGTCATTGGGGCCCGCCGTGGCTGCAGGACGGCGACGGCCGGGACACCGATACCGCCGCCTATTTCCTGTGCGCCAACCGCAACAAGCGCTCGGTTACGATCGACATCACGCGAGCCGAAGGGCAGGCGCTGATACGCGAGCTGGCCGCCGCCTGCGACGTACTGATCGAAAACTACAAACTCGGTTCGCTCGCCCGCTACGGCCTCGACTACGAGTCGCTGCGGGCGGTCAATCCTCGGCTCGTGTATTGCTCGATCACCGGCTTCGGCCAGAGCGGCCCCTATGCCGCGCGGGCGGGCTACGACTTCCTGATCCAGGGGCTCGGTGGCTTGATGAGCATTACCGGCCGCCGCGACGACGAACCCGGCGGCGGGCCGATCAAGGCCGGTGTCGCGCTGACCGACATCCTCACCGGACTGTATGCCGCCAACGCGATCCAGGCGGCCTTGATCCGCCGGCAGAGCAGCGGCCGGGGGCAGCATGTCGACATGGCACTGCTGGACGTGCAGGTCGCCTGCCTGGCCAATCAGGCGATGAACTTCCTGACCACCGGGCAGGCGCCCGGGCGGCTCGGCAACGCCCACCCCAACATTGTTCCGTACCAGGATTTTCCGACCGCGGACGGCCACATGATCCTGGCCATCGGAAACGATGGCCAGTTCGCCCGCTTCTGTGGCGAAGCCGGCGCGCCCGAACTGGCGGCCGATCCCCGCTTTGCCAGCAATCGCGCACGGGTGGCGCACCGTGCCGAACTGATCCCGCAGCTGGAAGCGCTGACGGTGCGACGCGAGACCGCCCAATGGATAACCGCGCTCGAAGCGATCGGCGTGCCCTGTGGGCCGATCAATGACCTCGCCGGCGTGTTTTCCGACGCGCAGGTGGCGGCGCGGGGCCTGCGGCTGGATCAACGGGGTGATGACGGGGCGCGGATTCCGCAGGTGGCGAGTCCGATGCGCCTGTCGGAGTCGCCGGTGGCGTACGACCGACCGCCGCCGCGCCTGGGTGCGGACACCGACGCGGTGCTCGGCGAAGTCCTCGGACGTTCGGCCGACGAACTGGTGCGTCTTCGCCGGGACGGGGTGATCTGACGGGCGGCGGCGGCGGCGGCGGCGACTCAGGCGGCCTGCAGCCGCGCCCGTCGCAGCCGCTCGGCCATGACCTTCATCAGGTCCACCGCGAACTGGGGGTGTCGGGTGACGATCTCCTCGAAACGATCGGCGTCGATGCGCGACAGCCGGCAATCGGTCAGCGCCCGCACGCTCATCGGCCGCGGCTGGTCGGGCTCGATCAGCGCCAGCTCGCCGAGGAAGGCGCCGGACTGGGCGACTTCGATCATCTGCCCCTGCACCAGCAATTCGGCCCTGCCATCCACCAACAGGTACATCACGTCGGCGGCTTCGCCTTCGCTGAACAGGATCTCGCGCTCGGGCAGGCGCAGTAGGCCGGTCGCGGCGGTAATCAGGTCTGCAAGCTCCATCGTCCGGGCGCTCCGTCGGAAGTTGGTGAAGATGCCCCTACTACGGGCGCCGGATGACGGGCCTGAAGGGTTAGATGAACTGCAATGATGCGCGCCCGTGACGGCGTTGGCGGCCGTGCGGGATCGGGTCGGCGCGTGGCGTGTCATGCGTCGAGTCGCTTCTCCATGAAGCGGGCCGTCCCGGCGTCGGGGTCGAGCTGGTAGTCGCCGAAGCCGAAGCGTCGGTAGCTCGCGAGCGCGCGGTGGTTGTTGGACAGCACCTCCAGCGTGAGCTTGCAGCAGCCACGTTGTCGCGCCAGGGCCTCCATCGCGTGCAGCAGCCGCTGGCCGATGCCGCGGCCGCGGCGATCCCAGCGCACGACGATGTCGTGCACGTTCAGCAGGGGCTTTGCGGCAAAAGTCGAGAATCCCTCGAAGGCGTTGGCCAGGCCGACCGCTTCCGCGCCTGTCCAGGCCATCACGCCGACGAAGTCCGGGCGTTGGCGCAGACGGTCGACCAGATGCATCCGGGCCTCCGGCGACAGCGGTCGGCTGCCGCCCATCGGATCGCAGGCGTAGTGGTCGAGCAGCGTCAGCCATGCGGCGGCCTGGGCGGGATCGGACAGATCGGTCGGGCGGGTGTCGACGGTGTCGGTCATCGGCGGCTGCGGGCGCGAGCGTTGGCCGAGGCGGGCGCAACGGCGGCGGGTGGGCGCAAGTGCTATCTTTGCGGAGTCCGATCTTCGCGCTGGAGCACTGCCATGGCCCAGACTGTTTTGATCGACGTCGTTGCCGGCGTCGCCACGCTCAGACTCAATCGTCCCGACGTGCTCAATGCGCTGTCGGTCGAGATGATGGACGATCTCGCGCGCAGCCTCAAGCAACTGAAGGCGCGCGGCGATTTCTCGGTGTTGGTGATCGAAGGCGCCGGCGAACACTTCATGGCTGGTGGCGACATCCGCGAATTCGCTACCCATCTAAAGGTATCGCCGGAGTCGCGGCTGGTGGCGTTTCGCGCAATGATCGAGCAGTACATCAACCCCACCGTGGTGATCCTGCGCGAAATGCATCAGCCGGTGATCGCCAAGGTCCGCGGTGCCTGTGCCGGCTTCGGCCTATCGCTGATGCTCGGCTGCGACCTGGCGATCTGTTCCGACGATGCCAAGTTCACGTCGGCCTACACGGCGATCGCGCTGTCGGCGGACGGCGGCATGTCCTACTTCCTGCCGCGTCTGATCGGCACCCGCAAGGCGATGGAGATGCTGCTGCTGGCCGATCGCATCGACGCCGCCGAGGCGCTGCGCCTGGGGCTGGTGAACCGGGTCGTGGCCGACGCCGCGCTCGATGCCGAGACCGCCGCGCTGGCCGAGCGGCTGGCCCGTGGTCCGCGACACGCCTACGGCGAGATCAAGCGACTGCTGCACGGCGCCTACGACAAGCATCTCGAGGCCCAGCTCGAGAGCGAGGCGGAAGCCTTTGCCCGCTGTTCGGCGACCACGGATTTCGGCGAAGGCATCAACGCCTTTCTCGACAAGCGCAAGGCGGGATTCATCGGCCGCTGAACGGCGCTGGCCCCCAACCGTCGATGCCCCGAGCGATCAGCCTGCTGGCGCTGTCGCTGGGACTGCTCGGTATGTCGCTGGTCGGCGTCGTCGAAGGCCGCCCGATCGTGCTCGCCGCCTTCGGTACGGAAGTCGAAGCGACGCTCGTCACTGCCGAGGCCGCCGGCGCGCGCAGCGCGCCCGGTGGTCGCTTCGACCACAGTCGCGGACAGATTCCGCAGATCGCCGTGCACTATCGCTTCGTCGGACCGGCTGGCGACATCGATGGCCGTGACGTCGTCGATCATTCCCTCGTGCGCTGGGATTTCCTGCGTGGGCGGCCGGGTGTGACCCGCCTTCGCGTGCGCTACCTCGACGCGTGGCCCGCCACCAACGGCGTCGCACGTGGGTTTCGCGACGACATGTGGGGTCCGTTGGTGGCCGGCATCGGATTCGTCCTGATGGGCATCGCCGGGCTGTGGCGGCCATTGCGAGGGGCCGTGCCGGCGCGATGAGTCGCCCGTCTTCCGCGGCCCCGCCACGGCGCATGCGGCCGTCACCGGTGCGCGCGCAGCGTGTAGGCGATCCGGCCCAGCCACTCGTGGGCGGCAAACCATCCGGCATAGGCGGCACGTGGGGTCGGCAGCAGGTCGAGCGCGTCGGGAACCCCGGCTGGATCGCCCAGCCACACCGTCGGCGCCGGCACCACGGTCAGTCCGCTCGCCTCGAAGCTGCTTCGTGCACGCGCCATGTGGGCAGCGTGGGTCACCAGCACGATCTGGCGAATGCCGTCCGCAGCCAGCAGGGCGGCGCTGTTGCGGGCATTCTCGGCAGTATCGCGGGACTCGATCTCCCGCCAGCGCGCCGCAAGGCCGAAATCGTCGGACAGGGCCTCGGCCATCAGTTCGGCCTCCGGCCGCCGGTCGTCCCGGACCGGTCCGCCGCTGACCAGTACCGGCAGACCGCTCTGCCTCGCCAGCCGCGCACCATAGCGCAGACGCTCGAGGCTCACCGCATTGACCGTCGGTCCGCCGAACTCCGGCGCGTGGCGGCGCTGGCCACCGGCCAGAATGACGATCGCCTGGGACTCGGCCAGTTGCTCGGTGGTCGGTGACGGCAGCGCCTCGAGGGGCGCGAGCATCCAGCCGACCGTGACCGGTGCGCTGAAGAACCACGCGCACGCGAGCCCAAGCCAGACCAGCTTGCGCCCGCGCGCACGGCGCAGCAGGCCGAGCAGGATCAGCAGCAGCGGGCCGAGGGGCGGCAGCACCAGCAGGGCGACCCCTTTCTTGGCCCAGAACAGCATCAGATCGGGATCCAATGGCATATGCGTTGTAGGGAAACCCAGTGACCATTATTATCCCCGAGTCTTCAGCCGACCCGAATCGCTCATGCCCGACCACCGCTACGGCTTCGAGAGCCTCTGCCTGCATGCCGGGCAGCAACCCGATGCCGTCACCGGCGCCCGCGCGGTTCCGATCTACCAGAGCACGTCCTTCGTCTTCGATTCGCCGGAGCAGGCGGCCGCTCTGTTCAACCTGCAGACCTTCGGCAACGTCTACTCCCGCATCTCCAATCCGACCGTCGCGGTCTTCGAGGAGCGCATGGCCGCGCTCGAAGGCGGTCGCGCGGCGCTGGCCACGGCGTCGGGGCTGTCGGCACAGATGACCGCGCTGCTGACGCTGTGTCAGCAAGGTGACCGCATCGTCGCCGCACGCAACCTCTACGGCGGCAGCTATTCGCAGCTCGACGTCAGCCTGCGCAAGCTCGGCATCGAGACCGTATTCGTCGATCCGCGCGATCCGGAGAACTTTCGCACCGCGATCGACGATCGCACCAAGGTCGTCTATGGCGAGGTCATCGGCAACCCCGGGCTGGATGTGCTCGACATCGCCGCGGTCGCGGCGATCTGCCGGGCAGCGGGCGTGCCGCTGCTGATCGACAATACGCTGGCGTCGCCGTGGCTGTGCCGGCCGCTGGAGCACGGCGCCGATATCGTCGTGCACTCGGCCACCAAGTACATCGGCGGCCACGGCACGACGATGGGTGGCGTCATCGTCGAGTCCGGCAGGTTTCCATGGAACAACGGCCGTTTCCCGCAGATGACCGAACCGTCACCGGGCTACCACGGCGTGATCTTCTTCGAGACCTTCGGCGATTTCGGCTTTGTCACCAAGGCACGGATGGAGACTCTGCGCACCTTCGGACCAGCACTGTCGCCGTTTTCGGCGTTCATGCTGTTGCAGGGCCTGGAAACGCTGCCGGTGCGGATGGATCGCCACGTCGCCAATGCGCGCGCAGTGGCCGGGTTTCTCGACGCGCACGCCGCCGTGGCCTGGGTCAACTACCCCGGCATGGACGGCCGCGACGACGTCGCTCTGGTCGAGCATTACCTGCCGCGCGGTGCCGGCGGCATACTTTCGTTCGGCATCAAGGGGGGGCAGGCGGCGGGCGAGCGTTTCATCGAGGCCCTCGAAATGTTCAGCCATCTCGCCAATGTCGGCGACGCCCGTTCGCTGGTGATCCATCCGGCGTCGACCACCCACCGCCAATTGTCCGAAGAGGAGCAGATCGCCGCCGGCGTCCCGCCCGACATGGTGCGCCTGTCGGTCGGGCTTGAGACGCTCGACGACATCCTGTGGGATCTGGACCAGGCACTGTCGCGCTGCGGGACCGCCTGATGGGGGCCCGCACGCTGATCTGGACGATCATCGGGCTGCTGGCGATCTATGTCGCGTTTCAACTGCTGCGGATCGGTCGCCGGCAGGGATCGGCCGGCAGGCCGACGCAGACCGATACCGCGTTGCCGGATCCCGGTGCTCCGGCCAGTGATGGCGATGACGACAGTGACGAGCGGCGGGCTGACGAGTCCGGTGGCACGATCGACGGTGGTGGCGAGGATTCCGCACGGGTCGGGCTCGAACTCCAGCAGTTGCGTCGCGATATTGCACAGCTTCGGAGTGAGCAGGAGGCACAGCACAAGGAGATCAGCCGTCTCGACGACGAGGTGAGCCGTCTCGAACAGGCGCTGGCCGGCGTGCATGCCATGCAGCAGGCTTCGCCGCAGTATCGCGAAGCCGTGATGCTGGCGCGCCAGGGGCTGGAGTCGGAGGCGATCGCCGAGCGCTGCAGCATATCGGTGGCCGAAGCCGCGTTGGTCAAGTCACTGGCCCAACGTGGCGAAGCAGAAGGAGAGCGCGATGAAGCCTGATCCGACGGCATCCGTCGGCAGCGGCGACGAACGTCGTCAGGCATGGATTCGCATCGGTGCCGGTGCCAGTCTGATCCTGATCCTGCTGGGCGTTCTCGCGGTGCTCGAACCGTCGCCGCCGGCCCCTGCCGACGCCAGGCCGGCAGGATCCGATCGCCAGGCGGCGGAGGCCCGGGAAACGGATCGCGAAGCACCGGCGACCATCGTCAGTACGCCGCGGGAGCCGTTGATCGGGACCGCGGTTGCGTTGCCGGGCAAGCCCCCCGAGCTCACCGAAGCAGCCGTTGCCGAGGCGCCGACGTTGGCGCCGGAAGAAACTGCTGCGCCCGAGATCGCGCCGGTCGAGCCGGTCAGGGACGAAGCGTCGCCGCCGGCGGGCGAAGCCACCGTGCTCGCTGCCGCGGACGAGCCGGTAGGCGGTATGCCGGCCGACAGTGGCGACGACGGGGGCCACAAGGTGCCGCCGTCGAGCCCGGCGCCGGCTGCGCCGGCGACCGGTCGCCTGTTGCTCCAACTCGGTGTCTTCGGGGTCGAGAGCAACGCAACCGCGCTGCTCGAACGCGTGCGCAAGCTCGGCGTGCCTGCGCGGCTCGAAGCCCGTGTGGTGGCGGGCCCTTTCGCCGATCGTGCGGCCCTCGACCTGGCCCGCAGCGAACTCCGCAAGGCCGGTCTGGCTGAAACGATCGTGGTGCGTGGGCGCTGACCTCGGAATGCGAAATTGGCCCGGGATTCCCGGTCTGTTCCGGGCAAGAAGCAGCATGCCGAGGCGCTAGAGTTCGAATCTGGAACCGTTGCGTAACAGGGGAGAGTCCAGATGAAGATTGAAAGTCCCGTGTTCGGCGCGCTGGAGATCAGCGCCGACCAGATCATCGAGTTCCCGGGCGGGCTGCCCGGATTCGAAGCATGTACCCGATTCACGCTGATGCACGAGGAAGGGGCCACCAAGATCCTGCTGCTGCAAAGTGTCGACGATCCGCAAATCGTATTCTCGGTCGCCGGCGCCGATACCCTCGGCGTCAATTACGAATTTCCGATCACCGACGACGAAGCGGCCCAGCTCGAGCTGAACGCACCCGAGGACGCCGCGGTCGCGGTCATCGTTCATCGCACCGTGCAGCAGGATTCACCCGCGACGGCAGGAATGCAGGCCAATTTCATGGCGCCGCTGGTGTTCAATACGCGTTCGCGCAAGGGCATGCAGAAGATCATCAACCGCCTCGGCTGCGATGTGACGCTTCGCGCGCACGAGTGAGGCCCACGCGGCGCCGGCGCCGCGGTCAATCACCGTCGGCCAGCCGCTTCTCGAGCCGGCGGGCGAATACCGTCATCTCCTTCGCTGCCTGCAGGTCGCCCCGGCCGCTGGCCACCTCGATGCCCTGCCGGTAGGCATCGAGCGCATCCGTCGGCTGCCGGGCTTCGGTCAGCGCCCGACCGAGGTTCTTCCACGCCGCCGAGTAGGTCGGATCGAAATCCAGCGCCCGGCGGAAGGCGGCTGCCGCCTTCGACGGATCCCCGTTTCGCAAGTATTCGATGCCGAGCGAATGGCGCAGCAGCGCGCCGTCCCGCGGGCCGTCCTGCAGTGCCTCGAGGCGTTCGATCTGGGTGGACATCGGCGATGCTCCGTTTCGACCCCGACTGCGTCGTCGGGTTGCGGGCTGCGGGTACAATCGGCGGCTGCGGCAGCGCGTGTGCTGCCGACTTCGCAAGGAGCCTACCCCGATGAGCCGCACCATCATTTCGACCGACGCGGCACCGGCCGCGATCGGTACCTATTCGCAGGCTGTGCGCGCCGGCGCTACGGTCTATCTGTCGGGCCAGATCGGTCTCGATCCGAAGACGATGACCCTGGTCGACGGGTTCGACGCTCAGACCGAGCAGGTGTTCAACAATCTTGCAGCGGTCGCCACCGCGGCCGGCGCCAGCCTCGGCGATGCCGTCAAGCTGACGATCTACCTGACGGACCTCGCCAATTTTGCCAAGGTCAATGAAATCATGGGTCGGCACTTTGCCGAACCGTATCCGGCGCGCGCCGCGGTCGGTGTCAAGGAGCTGCCGAAGGGCGCGCTGGTCGAAGCCGACGCCGTCTTGGTGTTGTCCTGATTCTGCCGGCGGATGCCCGAGGGGCGTGAGGTCGGCGGCTGGGGCGGGATCGGTCCGCAACTCGCGGCGCGGCTTGCCAAGCTCGACATCCGCGGCCCGCACGATCTGTTGCTGCATCTGCCGCTGCGCTACGAGGACGAAACCCGCCTGACCGCGATCGCCGAGGCCCGCGAGGGCGATAGTTGCCAGTGCCAGCTGACGGTGATCTCGGCCGATGTCGTCGCCAGGCCGCGTCGGCAACTGGTGGTGCGTGGGGCCGACGATTCGGGCGAACTGGTGTTGCGCTTCCTGAACTTTTACCCGCAACTCGCCCGGCAACTCACGCCGGGCGCCATTCTGCGGGTTTTTGGCGAGCCGCGGCGCGGGTTCTTCGGTGTCGAGATGGTGCATCCGAGGCTGCGGGTGGTGGCACCGCAAGAGCCGCTGCCGCAGTCCCTGACGCCGGTCTATCCGAGTACTGCCGGTCTCGCCCAGTCGGCCTTGCGCAAGCTCGTGGACGCCGAACTGCGTCGCCACCCGCCGCGCGATCCGCTGCCCGCGAGCTTGCGCGATCGGCTGGGCCTGATGGCGCTGCCCGAGGCGCTCGAAATTCTCCACCATCCGCCGCCGGGCATCGAACAGGATTCGCTGCAGAGTCGGGATCACCGCGCCTGGCTGCGCATCAAGTTCGACGAACTGCTGGCCCAGCAGATTTCACTGCGTCGCGCCTATGCCGCACGTCGTGCCCGAAATGCGCACCCACTGCCTGCCAGCGGGGCGCTCAGCGACAGGTTGCTCGCCGTCCTGCCATTCGCATTGACCGGCGCCCAGCGCCGGGCCTGGCAGGAGATCGCTGCCGACATGGCGGGCACCCATCCGATGCAGCGGCTGTTGCAGGGCGACGTCGGCAGCGGCAAGACCGTGGTTGCCGCACTGGCGATGTTGCAGGCGGCCGAGGCCGGCTTCCAGTCGGCGTTGATGGCGCCGACCGAGATTCTCGCCGAGCAGCACTACCGCAAGATCGCGCAGTGGCTCGACGCGCTCGGGCTCGAGGTGGCGTGGCTGTCAGGCGGCCAGAAGAAGCGCGAACGCAGGGCGATGCTCGAACGGCTCGCGGCCGGCGAAGCGAGCTTTGCGGTCGGCACCCATGCCCTGATCGAGGAAATGGTCGAGTTTCCCCGGCTCGGTCTCGCCGTGGTGGACGAGCAGCACCGCTTCGGCGTCCGCCAACGCCTGAGCTTGCGCGAAAAGGGCGGCGACGGTTGCCACCCGCACATGCTGATGATGTCGGCGACACCGATTCCTCGCACGCTGGCGATGAGCTTCTACGCCGACCTCGACGTCTCCGTGCTCGACGAACTGCCGCCGGGACGCACGCCGGTGGTGACCAAGCTGGTGGCCGATTCGCGGCGCGACGAAGTCGTCGGCCGCGTGCGCGACGCCTGCCGACAGGGGCGCCAGGCGTACTGGGTGTGCCCGCTGATCGAGGAGTCCGAGGCGCTCGAGTTGCAGACCGCGGTCGACACCCACCGGCATCTCTGCGAAGCGCTGCCCGAACTTGCGGTGGGTCTGTTGCATGGACGCATGAAGGCCGCCGACAAGGCCGCGACGATGGCGGCATTCGCCGACGGCGCGATCGACCTGCTGGTGGCGACGACGGTGATCGAGGTCGGTGTCGACGTCGCCAATGCCAGCCTGATGGTGATCGAACATGCCGAGCGCTTCGGTCTGGCCCAACTGCACCAGCTTCGCGGCCGGGTCGGCCGCGGCAGCGACGAATCGGTTTGCATCCTGCTCTATGCGCGGCCGCTGTCGGCCAACGGCCGGGCCCGCCTGAAGGTGATCTTCGAAAACCGGGACGGTTTCGCGATTGCACGCGAAGACCTGCGCCTGCGCGGGCCGGGCGAATTCGTCGGTGCTCGCCAGAGCGGCTTGCCGATGCTGCGCTTCGCCGACCTCGAACGCGACGTGATGCTGATCGAACGGGCGCGGAACGAGGCGCCTCGCCTGATCCGCGACGATCCGGCGACGGCCGACGCGGTGCTCGCAATGTGGTTCGCCGGCCGCGAAGGACTGCTCGGCGCCTGAGCGCCGGTCGTCGTCGGGCGCGGGCCGTTCGGCGCGCAGCGCGTCGTGACGGCCGCCGATCCGGTGTCCGGTAACAATTTGTGGCGCGGCTTCGTGCTAGGGTTGGGCGCAAAGTTTCACCCATCTGGAATCGTCCTCGTTCCCATGCAGCATTCGATCAAGCCGGCCTTGCCGGTTCGCTTCTGCCGGCCCCTCGCGGTGGTGCTGGCGTGCCTTTGCATCCTGGAAGGGCAAGAGGCCGGCGCGGCACTGCCGGCGCCGGTGGCCGACGAACTGGCCAAGGTCAACATTCCCGAGGAATCGGTCGCGGTCTGGGTCCGCAGGATCGGCGGCAACGCGCCGGAGGTCGCCCACAATGTCGACCGCGCGATGAATCCGGCGTCGGTCATGAAGCTGGTCACCACCTTCGCCGCCTTCGACGTGCTCGGCCCGACGCATACCTGGAAGACCCGCGTGTTCGCCGACCAGGCACCGGTCGATGGCATTCTCGACGGCAATCTCTACCTGGTCGGCGAAGGTGATCCGGCACTGACCCTGGAGCGCCTGTGGCGCTTGCTGCGCGGTCTGCGGCAGAAGGGGGTGACCGAGATCCAGGGCAACGTCGTGATGGATCGCAGCGCGTGGCGCCTGCCGCCGTACGATGCCTGGGCGTTCGACGGCAAGGGCACGCGCCCCTACAACATCGGTCCCGATCCGCTGATGATCAACTTCGCCGCACTGCGGTTGCGCTTCGTGCCGACCGCGGCCGGTGGCCCGCCCCGCCTGACAGCCGATCCGCCGCTCGATGGCGTCGCCGTGGTGTCGGCTCTGACGCCCGCAGCCGGCGGCTGCGGCGAGTGGGACGACCGGCTCGACGTCGAGTTGATCCAGCCGGGCAACCGTCCGGTGATCCGGGTCGGCGGCGAGTGGCGGGACGAATGCGGCGAGCGCGAATGGTACGTTGCGCCGATGCCGCCGGACGAGTATTCGCGGGCGGCCGTGGCCGGCATGTGGAAGGAACTGGGCGGTCGCCTGACCGGACGCATCTTCGATGGCGTCACCCCGGCGGAGGCGGTGCCGCTGGCGATGGACCGTTCGCCGACACTGGCCGAGATCGCGCGGGACATGAACAAATGGTCCAACAACGTACAGGCGCGGCTGCTGATGGCAACCCTCGGCACCGGCGCCGGCGGCGTCCCGGACAGTGTCACCGCGGGCGCCCGCGTGCTCACCGAGCGGCTTGCGGCGGCGGGCGTCGACACCGGCGGCCTGGTGATCGAAAACGGCGCCGGACTGTCGCGGATAGAGACCATCAGCGCCCGCGCCATCGGTCAGATGCTCGATGTCGCATTCGCCCGCCCGTGGATGCCGGAGTTCGTCGCCTCGCTGGCAGTCGCCGGCTTCGACGGTACTGCGCGACATCGACTCGGCGCCAGTCCCGCGCGCGGCCATGCCCATGTCAAGACCGGATCGATCAATGGGGCCAAGGCCATCGCCGGTTATGTTCTCGACCGCAATGGCGTCCGTCACGTGGTCGCGATGCTGGTCAACGACCCGTCCGCCTGGGCCAGCAGGGCCGCCCAGGACGCGCTGCTCGAATGGGTGTGGTTCGGCGCCGGCGACGCCGTCGCCGGCAGCGCGCAAGTCGCGGGCAGGGTTCAGTAGGGCGGTTGTGCAGATATCGTCCGGGTAGCCGCCGCCGGTAGACGTGCGCTCGCTTCGCCATGCGATTTGTGGCGGGTCGTCGGGCCCAACTCGAACGTGCCCGACGCCGGTTTCCAGGATAATGCGCGGCGAATCCGCTGCGCACGACCCGATGAAGACCCGTCCACAACGAGAATCCTGGCGGCGCGCCCCAACGCGCTGCGCCGAAACTGCCGCACTTCGCCCCTGGCTGCGCGACCAGGGATCGCTGACTGCACGTATTCGTGCCCGCTGCCGTGATCTGCAGGTCCGGGTGCTGGCACAGCGACTGTGCGTGCCCCATCGTGACGAGGCCCGTCTGCTCGGCTTGCGTGGTGGGGAGTTGGCATGGCTGCGGGAGGTCGTGCTGATTGCCGATGGCCGGCCCGTGGTCTATGCCCGATCTGTGCTGCCGCGCCACAATCTGCGCGGCGGCTGGCGCCTGTTTGCCGACATCGGCAACCGTCCGCTCGGCGCCGCGCTGTTCGCCGATCCGCGAATCCGTCGCGCGCCGCTGCGGGTCCGTCGCATCGATCATCGCGACCCGAGGCTCGCACGCGCCGGCCTTGCCGGCGTTGCCCCGGGGACGGTGCTGTGGGCCCGGCGCTCGGTCTTCCGCCGGCGAGGTCGGGCGCTGCTGGTGTGCGAGGTGTTCCTGCCGGCAATCCTGGACCTGCAACTCTGTAAGATTGCGTCCGAACCTGCGGTCTGCCCGGTGGACGGCGCAGGCATGGCGGAAGACCCCAGATGACGACGATTTCGGAACGACTCTCCCTCTACGAGCGGCTGATGCGGCTGGACAAGCCGATCGGCATACTGCTGTTGCTGTGGCCGACGCTGTGGGGGCTGTGGATCGCCGGCATGGGGCGGCCGTCGGCCTTCGTGGTGTGGATCTTCGTGCTCGGCACGGTGCTGATGCGGTCGGCCGGCTGTGTCATCAACGACTATGCGGATCGGAATTTCGACGCTCACGTCGAGCGTACTCGCAATCGTCCGCTGGCCACCGGCGAGGTCAGCACCCACGAGGCCCTGATTCTAGCGGCGGTGCTCTCGCTGACCGCCTTCGTGCTGATCCTGCCGCTCGACCGGATGGTGATCTGGCTGTCGGTGCCGGCCCTGTTCCTGGCGGCCAGCTACCCATTCACCAAGCGATTTCTCGCGATCCCGCAGGCCTACCTCGGGATCGCCTTTGGCTTCGGTATTCCGATGGCCTTCGCTGCCCTGCAGCAGACCTTGCCGCCGATCGCCTGGGTGATGATGCTTGCCAACGTGTTCTGGGCGGTTGCCTACGACACCGAGTATGCGATGGTGGATCGCCCCGACGATCTCAAGATCGGCATTCGTACGTCGGCAATCACCTTCGGCCGATTCGATGTCGCCGCGGTGATGACCTGTTATGTCGCGACGCTGGCGCTGATGGCGTGGGTCGGCGTCGCGGCAGGCCGAGGCTGGCTGTACTTCGGCGGGCTGGCCGTGGCGTCGGTGATCGCGGGCTACCATTTCACCTTGATCCGTGATCGCGACCGGGCGCTTTGCTTCAAGGCCTTCCTGCACAACAACTGGCTCGGCGGCGCGATCTTCGCGGGCCTGGCGCTCGACTACCTGTTCCGCCCGGTGGGTGCCTGAGGGGCGCCGTGACCGGGTCCGACTCGCCGAGGAGCGAACGTCCGATGCGTTTCATCGATGCCATCAACGAGGGCTGGACCCGCCGCGACACGCTGTTGTGCGTGGGGCTCGACCCCGATCCCGCGCGACTGCCGGTTGCGCTGCGCGACCGGCCCGATGCGATCCTGACCTTCTGCCGCGGGATCGTCGACGCGACCGCCGATCTGGTGTGCGCGTTCAAGCCGCAGATCGCCTATTTCGCCGCGCACCGGGCCGAGGACCAACTGGAAGCGCTGATCGCCCATATCCATGAGCGCCACCCCGATGTGCCGGTGATCCTCGACGCCAAGCGCGGCGACATCGGCAGTACCGCCGAGCAGTATGCGGTGGAAGCCTTTCAGCGCTTCGGCGCCGACGCGCTGACGGTCAATCCATACATGGGGCACGATTCGATCGAACCCTATCTGGCATGGCCTGACAAGGGCGTGATCCTGTTGTGCCGGACGTCCAATCCGGGCGGCAGCGATCTGCAGTTTCTTGAAGCCGGTGGCGAGCGCGTCTTCGAGCGGGTGGCCCGACTCGCGCTCGACTGGGATCGCAATGGGCAACTCGCGCTGGTGGTCGGCGCCACGTTTCCGCAGGAAATCGCGCGGGTACGCGGGATCGTCGGCGAGATGCCGCTGCTGGTGCCGGGCGTCGGTGCTCAGGGCGGCGACGTCCGGGCCACTGTCACGGCGGGGCGCACGCGCAGCGGCAACGGATTGATGATCAATTCGTCGCGGGCGATCATCTACGCCAGCCGCGGTGAGGACTATGCCGCCGCGGCCCGCGCCGCGGCATTGGCCACCCGCGACGAAATCAACCGCTGGCGGGAACCTTGACGGAACGCGCCGCACGTCGCCGGGAGCTCGCACCGAGCACGCCGAGACCGGCCAGCATCATCGCGAAGCTGCTGTTCTCCGGCACTGCGCTGGCCGGCGCGACCTCCCAGCCGACGTCGGAGAGCGCTGCCCAGTCGAGATCGGTGTAGGCCTTGCGCCGGCCGGAGCGGATGCTCGGGTCGAGCGAGGCTTCGTTCAGCACGCCGTCCGTGAACGACTGCGTGCCCTCTGCCCAGTGACCGTCGCCGCTATCGAGCGGCACGGATGCCTGCGGACTGCCCAAGGCGTCCGAGTAGGCTGCCACCGATGCGCTGCCTTCGAAGCCGCCGGCGCCGATCTGGGCGAACCAGGAACCGGACGTGCCGACGCCGAGTACGTGGCCGAGTTCGTGCACCGCGATCGAATAGAAGTCCACGCCGGAGAACGACTCCAGGGTTGCCGGATCGTCATCGACATACCAATTGGTCGACGAGTCGAAGGCAATGCTGCCGCCCCAGGGCGCGAAGTCGGTGGTGCCCACGCCGGATTCGCCTCGGTCCAGGGTGCTACCCGACGCGCCGCCCGGACCGCTGATGCCGACCGTGCTGGCACCGAAACCGTCCAGTTCCGAAATGCCGACGTAGATGCGCAGACTGTCGGCGGCAATCGCCTGGTTGGCGAGGCTGACCCGCGGCAGGCTGGCGCCGACCGAGCCGGCGCCCGGGTCGAAGAAGTTGATGCTGCTGTAGAAGGCCGCGTCGAGCGAATCACCGATGCGGCGGCCGAACTCGTCGGCCACGAAGTCGAGTATCGCGCGCTGCCCGCTGCTGAGGCGGCTGGCGCCATCGTCGAAGCTGTAGTCGAAATCGATCGTGATCGCGTGGGCGGAAGCGCTCGCCAGCGCCAGGGCTGCACCGACGGCACCCCATTTGCTCCTGTTCATGCATCCTCCGTGAGCTCGAGCGGCCGCCGGGCACCAGCGGCCGCAGTCATGCGAAGCGAGTATCGATTGGAACCCATGTACGCCATTGCTGGAAGCGATCGACAGGAATGCTTACGCTTTCGCCGTCGCCGTGGTGATCGCGACGGGTGCGGCAATCCGGGCTAGGATTACGGCTGCCTGGCCACTGGCGGAGCTTCCGTGCGATACAGCGATCTGCGTGATTTCATTGGTCAACTCGAGGCGCGCGGGGAACTCAGGCGCATCTCCGAGCCGGTCGACACCCGTCTCGAGATGACCGAGATTGCCGACCGGGTGCTGCGCGCGGGCGGTCCGGCGCTGCTGTTCGAGCTAGCGACCACGGGCGGACGACCGGCAAGCATGCCGGTGTTGGCCAACCTGTTCGGGACCCCGGAACGGGTGGCGATGGGCATGGGGGCCGATCCGGCGGCGGGCTGGCAGGCACCACTGCGCGAGATCGGCCGGCTGCTGTCCCAGCTCAAGGAGCCTGCGCCGCCCCAGGGACTGCGCGACGCCTGGGAAAAGCTGCCGATGTTGCGCCAGATCATGAACATGCACCCGAAGTCGGTCGCTCGCGCGCCATGCCAGCACGTGGTGGTCGCCGGCGAGCAGGTCGATCTGGCCGCCTTGCCGATCCAGCACTGCTGGCCCGGCGACGTGGCGCCGCTGATCACGTGGGGATTGGTGGTGACGCGCGGTCCGGGCAAGAAGCGGCAGAACCTCGGCATCTACCGCCAGCAATTGATCGGGCGCAACCGCCTGATCATGCGCTGGCTTGCCCACCGTGGCGGTGCGCTCGACTTTCGCGACCATTGCCGGGCGAAACCGGGGGTTCCGTTTCCGGTGGCGGTGGTGCTCGGATGCGACCCGGCAACCATCCTCGGCGCCGTCACGCCGGTGCCCGACAGCCTGTCCGAATACCAGTTCGCTGGTCTGCTGCGGGGCGGCAGGACCGAGTTGACGGACTGTATCGGATCGGACCTGCAGGTCCCCGCACGTGCGGAAATCGTCCTCGAGGGGGTCATCCGGCCGGACGACGAGGCGCTCGAGGGACCCTACGGTGACCACACCGGCTACTACAACGAGCAGGCGAGCTTTCCGGTGTTCACGGTCGAGCGCATGACCATGCGCGAGTCACCGATCTATCACAGTACCTACACCGGCAAGCCGCCCGACGAGCCGGCGATGCTCGGTGTCGCGCTCAATGAGGTGTTCGTGCCGCTGCTGCAGCGGCAGTTCCCGGAAATCGCGGATTTCTACCTGCCGCCGGAGGGCTGCTCCTACCGGATGGCGGTGGTGTCGATGAAGAAGCAGTATCCGGGGCATGCCAAGCGGGTGATGTTCGGCATCTGGTCGTTCCTGCGGCAGTTCATGTACACGAAGTTCATCATCGTCGTCGACGACGATATCGACGTGCGCGACTGGAAGGAGGTGATATGGGCGATCACGACCCGCGTCGATGCGGCGCGCGACACCACGATCGTGGACAACACGCCGATCGACTACCTCGACTTCGCCAGTCCGGTCCCCGGCCTGGGCTCGAAGATGGGACTGGATGCCACCAACAAATGGCCGGGCGAGAGCCATCGCGAGTGGGGGCGGCCGATCGTCATGGCGGCATCGGTGAAGGCTCGGGTGGACGAGATCTGGGGACGGCTCGGGCTGTAGCCGTGTCTCGCGCTTGCCCTGCCGGAGGGTCGAGATGATCCATGCGACCACCGATCTGTCGGTCCAGTTTGCCAGTGACAACACCGCCGGGGCTTGTCCGGAAGCGATCGATGCGCTGGTCGCCGCGAATGCCGGATGGCAACCGTCCTACGGCACCGACGAGATCACCCACCGGGTCTGCGACCGCCTGCGCGAGGTATTCGAAACCGACTGCGACGTCTACTTCGTATTTAACGGCACGGCTGCCAACGCGCTCTCGCTGGCGTCACTGTGCCGCTCCTACCACAGCGTCATCTGTGCCGACTGCGCCCATGTCGAGACCGACGAATGCGGCGCCCCGGAATTCTTCTCGAACGGCACCAAGCTGCTGCGTGCTTCGACCGTCGACGGCAAACTCGTGCCAGCCGAGATCGGCCGACTGGTTCATCTGCGAACCGACATCCACTACCCGAGACCACGGGTGGTATCGCTGACCCAGGCCAGTGAGCTCGGCACCGTCTATACGCCGCAGGAGCTCGCAGCGGTTTCGCACGCCGCGCGCGCGGCCGGCCTGCACCTGCACATGGATGGTGCCCGTTTCGCCAATGCCGTCGCGGCGCTGGGCTGCAGTCCGGCCGATCTGAGCTGGCGCGCCGGGGTCGATGTGCTGTGCCTGGGCGGCACCAAGATGGGCCTGCCCCTGGGCGAGGCCGTGGTGTTCTTCGATCGCCGGCTGTCCGAGGAATTTGCCTGGCGCTGCAAGCAGGCCGGCCAGCTCGCCTCGAAGATGCGCTACCTGGCCGCGCCCTGGCTCGGCGTACTCGAGAGCGGGACATGGCTGGCGCGGGCAGAACATGCCAATCGAATGGCTCGCCGGCTGGCCGACAGGCTTGTCCGGCTGCCGGGCGTTACGTTGCATGCGCCGTGCGAAGCCAACGGCGTATTTGTAAATTTGCCGACAGCGGTGTCGAACCAATTGCAGGCAGCCGACGTCCATTTCTATACCTTCATCGGGGGTGCCGCGCGCTTCATGTGCTCGTGGGCCACCACCGAAGAAGCGGTCGACCGGCTTGCAATGCTGGCGGCCGATGCGTTCGAACCCTAGAGGAAACTGCGATGAGTGAGCCCGAAGTCATGCCGGCGCGGGAATTGGCCACAACCACGGCGCCGGACGGCATGGTGACCCTGACCCACATCATCTACGCCCTGCACGCCGTGGCGGTCGTCATCGGCATCGCCAGCGGCGCGGCAACCGTCCTCGGCAGTTTCGTCGGCGGCCTGCCATCGATCGTCGCCGTGATCCTGAACTACGTGAAGCGGTCGGATGTGCGCGGTACCTGGCTGGACAGCCACTTCAGCTGGCAGATCCGCACGTTCTGGTACGCGGCGGCGTGGATCGTCGCCTTCTACGTGCTGTTCTTCACCGTGGTCGGCATCCCGATCGCCCTGGTCGTCGGCATCGGCGCGACGCTGTGGGTGGTGTACCGGGTGGCGCGCGGCTGGATCGCCCTCAACAACCGGAACACGCTGCCCTATTGACGCGCTGCGAGCGGCGGCTGGCCGCCTCAGTATGCGTGGCGGTCGCGAAAAACGATCCAGGCGGTCCTGACGACGATCCACAGATCGAGCGTCAACGACCAGTTGCGCAGGTATTCGAGGTCGTACTCGATGCGCTTGGTCATCTGGCCGAGGTCGTCACCGCCGCGGAAGCCATGAACCTGCGCCCACCCGGTGATGCCCGGTCTGACCTTGTGGCGGACCATGTAGCCGGGTATCAGCTTGCGATAGGCTTCGTTCATGGCGATGGCATGCGGACGCGGACCGACGATGCTCATTCGTCCTTGCAGCACGTTGATGAACTGGGGCAGTTCGTCGAGCGAAGTGCGACGGATGAAGGCACCGAACGGCGTCACGCGCGAGTCGTTGCGCGTGACGTGGTTGTAGTGCTTGTCCCCGTCCTCGGTCACGGTCATCGAGCGAAACTTGTAGACGACGATCTCCCGACCGTCGAGCCCGTAGCGGCGCTGACTGAAGATCACCGGACCGGGTGACGTAAGCTTGACGCCGAGCGCGGTCGCCAGCAGCACTGGAGAGATCAGAAGCAGGATCAGCACCGACAGCAGCATGTCTGACGCACGCTTGACGAGGCCATTGACCCCGGTGAACGGGGTGTCGCAAACGGCTACCACCGGCATGCCGCTGACGTAGTCGAGCCGTCCCTGGATCAGATCCGTGACGAAGATGTCCGGCACGAAGTAGATCGAAGCCGTGGTGTCCTTGAGGTCGTCGAGCACGCTCAGGATGCGTGGCTGCGTTGCCATTGGAAGCGCCAGGTAGACGGCTTCCACCTGATGAATCTTTACGTAGTTGGCAAGCTGGGCGAGGTTGCCGAGCAGGGGCATGCGCGTGATGTCGGGTAGCCGCTCGCGGCTGCGATCGTCGAAAAAACCGACAAAGCTGGTGCCGAGGTAGGGATTCCGGTCGAACTCGGATGCGATCCGAATGCCGATTTCGTTGACACCGGCGACGACCGCACGTCGTTCGGCGTGGCTGATCGCGAGCACTCGCGGCAGGGTCAGCCGGACCAACACGTGGCTGGCCAGCAGAGCCAGCGGTGTCACCACCCCCCAGGCGATCAGCACCTCTCGCGGGAAATATAGGTGATAGCCGCTGGCGAGGCCGAATCCGCCGAGAATCAGCGCGAACAGCGACCAATTGACCAGGATCTTGCGTGCCGCCTTGCCCGGCCTGTCGTGCAGGCGGACGTTGCCCGGGAACGACAGCGAGAACGCCATCAGTGCGAGGATCACATAGGGTGCGGAAAAACGCTGGCCGAAGGCGGCGGCGCACAGCAGCAGAGAGGCCGCGACCACGAGCGGATCGACGAAAGCCTCGATCATTCGGGTCAGCGTGAAGCTCGAGCGGAGGAATCCTGGATTGCGGTCGAGAACGGCGAACATAGTGCAAGTGTAAGGAGATTGCGCCGACCCCGATCGGCATATTCTGTAACCTGTTGCGAATCGATCCGATGCCGGACTCTGGCATGCTTGATGGCATCGCGGCCCGCTGCCCACCGGCGGCGCCTGGCCATTGTGCAACATTCGACGAGTCGTTTTTGTGAACATGCGAATTTGGCAGTACGTCGCGGCAGCGGCCGCGAGCACGGCATGGGCGACAGCCTCGGCGCAGGCCGACGCCGAGCTCGGTCTGATGTTCGATGCCTCCCAGCGGCTGATCTACGAAAGCAACCTCTACCGCCTGCCGGATGACGCCGACCCGGCGCGAGGCTCGCGTTCGGATCTGGTGTCCTTGACCCGTCTGGGTGCGAGCTACAGCCGGCTGATCGGCCTGCAGGACGTATCGGTGGCGGTCGGCGTCGCTGCGACGCGCTATCGTGAGAGCGATCACCTCGACTACGAGGGGCTGGATGTGGACGGTCGCTGGAACTGGGTCGTCGGGCGGGCTTGGCGAGGTCATCTGCTGGCCCGACAATCCCAGAGCCTGAGCGGATTCGACGACTTTGCCGGTGACGAACGCAGCGTCAACACCTACCGCCGGGTCGAGTTCGTCGGCGACCGGGCGATTACGCCGAGATGGTTCGTCGGCGCGGGCGCGAGCCATACCACCAGCGACTATTCGGACGACACCCGACCGGACGCCGACTACCGCGCCCGTGGCGTGTCGCTGCGCGGCGGCTACCAGCCGCGTGGCGGCGAGCGCGTCGTGGTCTCGGTCGGGCGGATCCGCGGCGAGTATCCGAACCGCAGTGCGAGCCGGTTCTCCGATCGGGAATACACCCAGACCGACTACCGCGTGAGCGGCAGTTGGGCGCCGACCGGCATCACCCGGTTCAGCGGCTACCTCGGTTATGTCACCCGCAGCTACGATTTCGCCGACAACCGCGACTACCAGGGGCCGGTCGGTCGGATCGAAATGGCATGGCAGGCCGGCGGCAAGCTCAGGATCACCGGCCATGCCCGCCGCGAACTGGGCGCCCAGGAAGACCTCGTGGACAACTACGTGGTCACCGAAGCGGTCGGCGTGCGACCCGCCTGGCAGGTCAGCGACAAGGTGGAACTGGCGTCCGAACTGGAATATCGACGACGCGACTTCGGCGGCGATCCCGGATTTCTCAGCGAGCCGGCGTCCGATCGGCGCGAGAACCAGGCGCGTCTCGGACTGTCGGCGGGCTACCACTATTCGCGGACCCTGGGCTTCGGTGCTTCGCTGCGTTGGGAGAGCCGGAATGCCGATTCCGACGCCCGTGACTACGATGCGACTACCGCGTCGGTCACCGCGAATCTCCGCTTCTGACGCGGCAATTGGGGCATATCGCCCTTATGCCATAATGTTTTTCAATGTGTAAGCCCGGCTTGCGTGGTGATGTGCACGGAGTATCGTGGTCGTCAGCGGGAAGTGGCGAGCAGCCTCGCATCTGTCATCTTCATGGCATGAAGTGGCAGCACAATAGACAGGCCGCAGAGACGGCGCCGCCTTGTCCCGGTATCAGTGCTCTATCGGCGTGGGTCGTCGACTCCGGCAGGTCAGGCGGGATCGTCGCTCACCGGACAGATAGCAATGGAGGTTCCTTTATGAAGTTTTCGCGCAAGTTGCTGGCGCTGTGTATCGTCTCGCTCGGCGTCGGCGGGGCACATGCGGCGACACAGACACTCAGCACGACGGCGTTCGACATTTCCTACGATGACGCCGTAGTCGGCTTGTTCGGCACGCCGACCCTGCTCGGCAACAGCTTGTTCTTCGCGCCGGGCGGTTCGCCAGGATTCTCGGCCCAGACCGACGCAGGCATCCGTGTCGCCAACTCGACGTTCTCGTTCACGATCACGGCCAACCCGGGCTTCACCCTCGACACCTTCACGCTGACCGAGGAAGGCGATTACTTCTTCTTCGGCAACTCGGCGGGTGTCGCCGCCAGTGGTCAGTTGCGGGTCAAGCCGCTGGATCCGCGCGGTCCGACCCATATCGAACGAATTGCCACCGGCAGCTTCGTCGAGAACGCGGCGCTCGATTTCACCACCAACAACTGGACCGGCGTCGCCGCAATCGACACCGGCCCGATCACGGTCGGTCAGGTCAGCATCCAGAACATTCTCGCGGCCCATGGTGGTGGCGACATGGCCTACGCGTTCATCGAGAAGAAGAACGTCGAGCTGGAAATCGGTGTCACGGCGGTGCCGGAGCCGCAGGCCTACGCGCTGATGCTGGCAGGCATCGGCATGGTGGGATTCGCTGCACGGCGTCGCCTGCAGCGCGGAGACTGACCGCGTTCGGGCGTCGCCCGCATCGATGTCAGTTGGATTGCGACGGGGCGGTCTGACCGCCCCGCCGCGTTTTGTTGTGCGTGTGCACAAAGTTCGCGCGGAGTGGCGTAGCATTCCGTGTCGGGAACAAGTCGTCAAAACGGGTCAGAGATGCAGAATCGCAAGGTCGGGGCGGCGCTTGCCGTCCTGGTGGCAACGGGGCTGACCGCATGCGGCGGAGCAGGCGGAAGCGGATCGTCGACGCAGGTCGCGGCCAGGGTCAATACGGACGAGATCACGGTCCATCAGATCAACACGGCGCTGTCGCAGGCGCGCAATCCGGGCGGTTCCGATCCCGCAAAGGCCGGCGCGCAGATTCTCGAACGCCTGATCGATCAGCAATTGCTGGTTCAGCAGGCGGAAGCGGCGCAACTCGACCGCGACCCACGTGTCCTTCAGGTGATCGACGCATCGCGACGCGAGATTCTCGCCCGCGCCTATCTCGAGCAGAAGGCCGGTTCGGCGAGTCCGCCGTCCAGCGAAGAGATCGACGCCTACTACCGGGAGAATCCAGCGCTGTTTGCCGAGCGCCGCATCTACAACCTGCAGGAACTCAGCATCCGGATCGACCCGGCGCGCCATGACGAAGTCAAGGGGCGGGTCGAGTCCGCCAAGAGCCTGAAGGAGATCGTCGACTGGCTGAAGGCGCAGGACATCCCGTTTACGGCCGGTGCCAGCGCGAAGCCGGCCGAACAACTGCCGATGGAATTGTTGCCGCGCTTCGCGGCAATGACGGACGGCCAGATCGCGCTGGTCCGTCAGCCGCAGGGAATCACCGTGGTCCATCTCGCGGGATCCGGCGCACAGCCGATCGATCGCGCGACCGCGCAGCCGTTGATTGAAAAATTTCTTGTGAACCAGCGGCGGGCGGAACTGGCGCGTGGTGAAATCAAGCGTCTGCGCGATCAGGCGGAGATCGCCTACGTGGGCGCATTCGCCCGCAGCGAGGCGCAGGCCGAGGCCGATGCGCAGGCACCGGCGTCAGCAGCGGCACCTGCGCCGGATGCGGCGGCAGGTGCGATGGAGCGCGGCGTCGCCGGCTTGAAATAGTCGTTTCACGAGGCGCGGACCGCGTCGTAACCCCGACTACGGATTTCAGATGCGACCAAATCCCGCCAGCAGAATCTGGCTTCCCGTCATCGTGTCGTTGCTCGTGCTGCTGCTGTCGCGTGCAGCGGTCGCTGCCGACACCGATTACGTGCTCGGTGCCGGCGACGTCATCAGGATCAGCGTCTTCCAGAATCCGGACCTGACGACGGAAGCCCGGGTCGCAGAAAGCGGCAACATCAGTTTTCCGCTGATCGGCACGATCGCGCTCGGTGGATCGACCATCCAGCAGGCAGAGCAGCTGATTGCCGGCCGTCTCAAAAAGGGCGGTTTCGTCATCCGGCCGCAGGTCAACATCCTGCCGCTCGAGCTCAAGAGTTCGCAGGTCGCGGTGCTGGGACGGGTCAACCGGGCCGGTCGCTTCCCGCTCGAGACCGCCAATGCGCGTTTGAGTGAAATGCTGGCCGCCGCCGGTGGTGTCGCCGAGGACGGTTCCGACGTGGTGGTCTTGCTCGGTAGCCGGGGCGGCAAGCCGTTTCGGCGCGAGATCGATCTGCCGGAGCTGTTCGGTCGCGGTGATCGGGAAGCCGACATGGTCTTGCAGGGCGGCGACGTGATCTTCGTCGGCCGCGCCGAAACCTTCTATATCTACGGTGAGGTGCAGCGTCCGGGGGCGTTCCGTCTCAGTCGCGAAATGACGGTAATGCAGGCGCTGGCGACCGGCGGCGGCACCACCGCCCGTGGGACCACCAAGGGCCTGCAGATTCACCGGCGGGACGAGATCGGTCGCATCAGCGTCGTCGAACCGCGCCTGAGCGACCACCTGCAGCCCAACGACGTGATCTTTGTCCGAGAGAGCCTGTTCTGATGCCCGGGGCCAAGCCATGACGATCCAACAGTTCCTGCTGATCCTTCGAGCGCGCATCTGGCTGGTCGTGCTGATCACGATCGCGGCAATGGCGCTGGCCCTCGGTGTCAGCCTGATGCTCGAGAAGCAATATACCGCCGAAGCCTCGGTGCTGGTGGATGTGAAGGGCAGCGAACCGCTGCCGGGCAGCGGCGTGCCGGTCCAGTTCCTGCCGGGCTACATGGCGACCCAGATCGACATCATCAATTCGGAGCGGGTCGCGCGGCGCGTGGTCGAGCGCTTGAAGCTCGACCAGTCGGCGGTCGCGCGCGAACAGTGGCTGGCCGATACCGAAGGCGCCGGCGACATTCGGGTGTGGCTCGCGGATCTGCTCAAGCGCAAGCTCGAGGTCCGCCCGTCGCGAGACAGCACGGTCGTCCATATCGGCTTCACCGGCACCGACCCGGCATTTGCCGCGGTGGTCGCGAACGCCTTCGCCGCGAGCTACATCGACGTCAATCTGGAGTTGAAGGTGGAGCCGGCACGGCAGTACGCCCAATGGTTCGACGAGCGCACCGCGTCGCTCCGCGAGAAGCTGGAAGTGGCGCAATCGAAGTTGTCGGCCTTCCAGCGCGAGAACGGCATCGTCGCCACCGACGAGCGGCTCGATGTCGAGAATGCGCGCCTGGCCGAGTTGTCGAGCCAGTTGGTCGCGGTGCAGGCGCAGCGGGTGGACAGCCATTCGCGCCAGGCCCAGACGGGTTCGGCGGAGACCCTGCCGGAAGTCATGCAGAATGGTCTGATCCAGGGTCTGAAGGCCGAGCTCGCCCGCCAGGAGGCCACGCGCCAGCAGCTTGCAGGCCGTCTCGGCCGCAACCACCCCGAGCTGGCTCGGGCCGACGCCGAGATCGCCAGTCTGCGTGACCGCATCGCGGCCGAGGTCCGGCGGGTCGCCAGTTCGATCGGCACCACCAGCCGCGTCAACGATCGGCGGGAGAGCGAGATCCGGGCGTCGCTCGATGCTCAGAAGCAGCGGGTGCTGGAACTCAAGGGGCAACGCGATCAGATCGCCGTCTTGCAGCGTGACGTCGAGAATGCACAGCGAACCTACGACATGGTGACCCAGCGCCTTGCCCAGACCAGCCTGGAGAGCCAGAACCAGCAGACCAACGTGGTCGTGCTGACCCCGGCGGTGGCGCCGATCGAACATTCCCGGCCGCGGACGCTGCTCAATGCCATCGTGGCGACCTTCCTCGGCCTGCTGGTCGGCATTTCGGCGGCGCTGCTGCGGGAATTGGCCGACCAGCGCGTACGTGGCGTCGCCGATCTCGCCGACACCCTCGACATGCCGGTGCTCGGCGTCATACCGGCACGGGCAGGTCGCAACACCCGCCTGGCGGCCTGACCGCAGGAGACACGATGAACACGGTCAACAATGTCTTCGAGCAGGCGTCGCTGAAGGCGGTCGCGCCGCGAGACACCTCGATCGGTGCGATTCTGGTGGCGGAGGGCCGGCTCAGCGCGAGCGATGCGCTGCGGGTGCTCAAGGTTCAGCACGATGAGGGTCTTCGCTTCGGCGAGGCCGCCAAGCGGCTGGGGCTGGTGAGCGATGCCGATATCGATTTCGCGCTCGCACGACAATTCGACTATCCGTATCTGGCCAGCGAATCGAGTGCGGTCGCGCACGAGGTGATTGCGGCCTACAAGCCGTTCTCGCATCAGGTCGAAGCTTTGCGTGCGGTGCGGAGCCAGTTGATGTTGCGATGGTTCCAACGCGGTGCCGGCCACCGTTCGCTGGCGATCCTGAGTGCCGGTGAGAAGGAAGGCAGGTCTTGGCTCGCGGCGAACCTTGCGGTGGTCTTCTCGCAGCTGGGCACCCGGACGCTGCTGATCGACGCCGATCTGCGCCACCCGCGGCAGCATGAGCTGTTCGGCGTGGACAACCGGGCGGGTTTGTCCGCCCTACTGACCGACCGCGCGGGCCTCGACGCCGCCCAGCGTGTCCCGGCCCTGCGCGCGCTGTCGCTGTTGCCGGCCGGAACGCGACCGCCCAATCCACAGGAGATTCTTGCCCGGCCGGCCTTCGCGCGCGTACTCGAAGCCCTGGAGAAGCAGTACGAGGTGGTCCTGATCGACACGCCGCAGGGTGGTCGCTTCGCCGATGGCCAGACCGTCGCCGTCCGGGCCGGCGGCGCCCTCATGGTGACGCGACGAAATGTCAGTCGCGTCGGCTTGGTACGGGCCTATGCCGACATGGTGACCCAGGCGGGCGCGGTGATCGTCGGCTCGGTGCTGAACGAGCGATAGCAGCGGGAAGCGGGTCGTGGAGGCAAGCCTGGCGAATCGACCGTGGCCCCCGGCCGTGACGTGGGCCGTCATGTTCGCCGCACTGCTGGTGGCCTACGTGCCCAGCTTCGTCGACCTGTTCCAGACCCTTTGGGCGACCGACCAGAATGCCCATGGGCCGATCGTGCTGGCGGTGTCGCTATGGTTCCTGTGGTTCCGGGCGAAGCAGGTGCGAGAGGAAGGCTTGCTGGCGAAGCCGGCGCCAGTGGCCGGCTGGGCGACGACACTGCTCGGCGTCGCGGCCTTCGTCATCGGTCGTTCCCAGGGTGTCTATCTGCTCGAGGTCGGTTCGCTGGTGCCGGTGCTGGTCGGCATGACACTGCTGTTCTTCGGGGCGCGGATCCTGCGGCGCATGTGGTTCGCGTTCTTCTTCATGTGTTTCATGGTGCCCTTACCCGGTTCGATCGTCGATGTGCTGACCCAGCCGATGAAGATCGCGGTTTCCTGGGGCGCACAACACCTGCTCGATGCCTTGGGCTATCCGGTCGGACGAAGCGGGGTGGTGCTGACGGTCGGGCAGTACCAGTTGCTCGTCGCCGATGCCTGCGCGGGCCTCAATTCGCTGTTCACGCTCGAAGCGCTCGGTCTGCTCTACATGAACGTGATGCGCCATGAATCCGCCGCTCGCAATGCCGTGTTGGCGCTCTTGATCGTCCCGATCAGCTTCTGCGCGAACCTGCTGAGGGTGGTCGTGCTGGCGTTGATCACCTACCACCTCGGCGACGCCGCCGGGCAGGGGTTCCTGCATGGTTTTTCGGGCATGGTGCTGTTCATCACTGCCCTGTTGCTGATCATGGCGGTCGATGGCGTGCTCAGCCGGATGCCGGGCATCGGCCGCTCGACACGTACGGCGAGGGCATAGTCATGAATCTCGGCCGCACCCTGCCGCGCCTGCCCGCGCTGCCGCTGAAACACGCGCTGATGATCGCCGTGGTGCTGGTGCTCGCTGCCGCCGCGGCACGCGCGCTGACGCCGCAACTGAGCGAAGTTCGCGACGTCGTCGAACTGGAGTCGGCGCTGCCGAGCCGCTTCGGCCCGTGGCGAGAGTTGCCCAGTCCACTGATCCAGGTGAATGTCGCGCTCGATCGCGAAACCTCGCTCGACCAGCCCTACGACCAGGTCGTGATGCGTGCCTACCAGCGCGACGACGGGGCGGTGGTCTACCTTGCAGTGGCGTGGGGCAGACGCCAGCGGCAGGAAGTCAAGGTGCATCGCCCCGACCTGTGCTACACGGCCCAGGGCTATCGGGTGGCCGCGCTCGCCAGCCAGCATTTCGACGACATCGAATCACCCGACGGTGCGGTCACCGGCAAGCGCATGCTGGCACTGGGGCGGCGGGGCGGCGAGGCGGTGAGCTACTGGATGCGAATCGGCGAATTGTTTAGCGAGGACGCCTGGGAAACCCGGCTGCACATCCTGCGCCAGGGGCTCGACGGACGTATTCCCGACGGTGTGCTGGTGAGGGCCTCGATGCGCGTCCGCGATGCGCGCGAAGCGGAGCGGGCATGGCCGGTCACCGAATCGTTTCTCGCCGATCTGACGCGTGCGCTGTCACCATCGGCGCGCCGCATGCTTCTTGGCTGGGGGCGTCCGTGAAGATCGCTTTTTTCGTTACCGAGTTCCCGGTACTGTCGGAGACTTTCGTGATCCGCCAGGTGGCCGGCATGGTGCGGGCCGGCCATGACGTGACGGTGATCGCCGGCCAGTGGGGCGAGCGGATGCTGAACCACGCTCTCTACCGGGATCTCGGACTGCAGGATCGGGTCGTCGCGATCCGTGCCCCCGGTCGCGCGCGACAACTGCGCTCGACATTGGGTCTGCTGCTTTCGGCAGCATGTTCGCGTGCTGGCATGCGCCGGCTCGGGGTCGCGCTCCGTGCGGCCCTCGCAGGCAGCCCGGGGAGCCTGATCGACATCGCGAGTGTTGCCGGCCGGGCGCCGCTGGGGCGATTCGACGCGGTCATCGCGCATTTCGGGCCGGCCGGCGTCCGTGCCATGCATCTGCAACAATGCGGGATGCTGGAAGGGCCGCTGGCCACCGTCTTCCACGGTTTCGACGTCAGCGACCGGCGAACCATCGCACGCTATCGCCGCCTGTACCGGGCGCTGTTTGCGCATTGTGCGGCCTTGTTGCCGATCAGCGCGCTGTGGCGCTCGCGCCTGGTCGGCTGGGGTGCGAGCGAATCGCGCATCCGGGTGCTTCACATGGGCGTCGATGTCGACCGAATCGAGATGCTCGATCCCGGGCGCGCGCTGGCCAAACCGCTGCGGGTGCTCTCGGTCGCGCGCCTGACCGAAAAGAAAGGGCTGGCCTTTGCCATCGAGGCGATTCGACGGGCGCCCTGCCCGGTGCACTACCGCATCATCGGCAGCGGTCCGGACGAAGCCGCCCTGCGCGCGGCGGCGGTGGATCTGCCGCCGGGTACGGCGATCGAGTTCCTGGGGCGGCGACCGCACGACGAGGTATTCGCCGCGCTGGCCGCATCCGACGTGTTTCTGCTGCCCTCGGTGACCGCCGCAGGTGGCGACATGGAGGGCATTCCGGTCGCACTGATGGAGGCCATGGCGCTTGGCGTGGTGGTGATCGCGAGCCGTCACAGCGGCATTCCGGAACTGGTCGCCGACGGTGTGTCCGGGTTTCTGCCGAGCGAACGAAACGCCGACGAGATCGCTCACGCGCTCGCCCATTGCGCGCGCGCCGACGCCGCGCCGGCGATCGCCGGGATGCGCCTGGCGGCGCGCGCTGCGGTCGAGACCGGCTTCGACAATGCGCGCCTCGATCGCGAACTCGAGTCGATCTGCCGGATGCTGGCCGCCGGGGGCGCGATCGAGACCGACACACCCCTGGCGGCGATCGATGCCGTTCGCAGCTCATGAAGATTGCACTGGTCAATGCCTTCTACCACCCGGACGAGCCCGGCGGTGCCGAGCGATCGGTCCGCACGCTCGCCAGGGCGCTGGGCGATCGTGGCCATCAGGTCTGCGTGATCTGCCTGTCGGAACATCCGGGCGTCGACCGGGTAGACGGCATCGAAGTTCATCGTCTGCCGGTGGACAACGCCTATCTGCCGTCGTCGCGGCATTCGCGCGGCCGGACCGAGAGGTTGCTCTGGCACGTCCGAGACACCAGGAACCCCCGTGCGGCGGCGCGGGTCGGTGCCGCCCTGGCCGGTTTCGGTGCGGACCTGGTGCATACCAACAACCTGGCCGGCCTGTCGACCAGCGTGTGGCGCGAGGCCGGTCGGCTCGGCTTGCCGATCGTTCATACGACGCGCGACTTCTACCTGCTGTGTCCGCGCAGTTCGATGGTCGGTCGCAAGGGCCCGTGTCGGGTCCAATGCCTGTCGTGTCGAGCCTTCGCCTGGCCGCGCATCGCCGAATCGCGCCGTGTCGCCGCGGTGGTCGGGATCAGCCGATTCGTGCTCGAACGCCACCTCGGCCTCGGCTGCTTCGCCAATGCGACGCAGCATGTCATCCACAACGCCTACGATGCGCCGCGCCCGCCGCTGCGGCGCGCGGTTCCGACCTTGCCGACCATCGGCTTCATCGGTCGCCTGGTGCCGGAGAAGGGGGTCGAGCAACTGATCGCTGCCGTCGGGCGGATGCGCGAGCGGGGCGTCGCCGTGCAGCTGCTGGTCGCCGGCGAGGGCGCGACCGGCTACGTCGATCGGCTGAGGAAGGTGGCCGGTGACTTACCGGTGGAATTCATCGGGCGGCAGGTGCCGCATGAGTTCTTCGGTCGGGTCGACCTCACGGTCGTGCCGTCGATCTGGGAAGAGCCGATGGGGCGCGTCGTCGTCGAGTCGTATGCCAATGGGCGGCCGGTGGTGATGACGCCGGTCGGCGGCCTGCCGGAGCTGGCAACGAGTGATGCCGCGATCGTTGCGGCCGGCTGCGACGATGATGCGCTGGCGGATGCGGTGTCGACGATGGTCGGCCGGCTTCGCAACCCGCGGCAGGATCTCCTGGACGCCGCGGTACGGTCGTCGGCGCGCTTCGGCAGCGCCGAAATGGCCGCGCGCTACGAGGCCGTCTATCTGCGCACGATGGCGGGCGCCGCGGCGCAACACCCGGCCGCGACCGTGACGCTGGACGTCCCGGAGCGAGAGGGGTCTTAGCACGGCATGCTGCTGACGGACTTCCTGCCGGCCTTCCTGGTGATGGCGCTGGTCGCTCTAAGAGGGCCACGGGCGTGGCTCGCGGTCACTGCGATCGCCGCGTTCTTCCAGGCGGCCACACCGCTCCTGCTCGGCGTTGGCGGGCGCGCTGCCGGCCTCGCCCCGGCCTACGCACTGCTGCCGATCGGTCTCTGGCACGGACTCGGACTGCTGTTCCGGATGGGCCGTGCGCCGGAACGCACTCGGCAATTCGCGATGACCGGACGCTTTGGCCTGCTGGTGCTGTTCACCGTCGTCGGCGTGTTCGGTGCCCTCGCCTATCCGCGCCTGTTCCAGGGCATGGTGTCGGTGCTGCCGCCGCGCGAGGGGCTGGACTCGGGTGTCGTCGTGCCGCTACGGCCGACCGGCACCAACTACATCCAGAGCTTCTACCTGGTCTGCAATTTCACGATCGCGGCGCTGGTCTACCTCTTTCACCAACAGGGTGTGATCACCATCGAATCGTTCCGGCGATTTTTGTGGATCGGCGGCGCCGTGTCGGTGACCTTCGGCTGCTACCAGCTGTTGGCGCACCTCACCGGGCTGCCGTGGCCGGCATCCTTCGTCAATTCCAACATCGGTGTTGCCCAACTGCCCGAGCAGACCATGCTCGGCGTACGTCGCATGTCGGCGACCTTCCTCGAGCCGTCGATGCTGTCCCTGCACTTCCTGGTCATGGTCGGTGCCTTCGTCTTTGGCGGCAGGCGCCTGTTGCAGGGCATGCCGTTCGTGTTCGCACTGCTGGTGTCCACATCGTCGCTTGCCTACTTCGGGCTGGTGGCACTGGTGATCGTGTGGTCGCTGCTCGACTCCTGGCGCACCGGTGCACGGGTGATGCGTCCGCTGCTGGCAACGATTGCATGCTGTGCCCTGGCGATCACCATCGACCAATACTTTTTCGACGGCCAGATGGTCGAGCGGCTGATCTTCGACAAGTTCTCGTCCGGGTCGGGACTGTCCCGCATCACTGCGGATCAGATCGCGGTCGACACCTTCGTCCAGTCCTGGGGGCTCGGTGCCGGCGTCGGCAGTGCCCGCGCATCGAGCTTCCTCGCGACGCTGCTGGCGACGGTCGGCCTGCCCGGAACGGTGGCGTTTCTTGCGCTGATCGGATCGATTGTGTCGGTGTTGATCCGCGACGCCTCCGAAGAGGCCGGATTCGTCCTCTATGGCATGCTCGGTGGCGTGCTCGCGTGGTTCCTGAGCGTACCGGACATGGCCATGCCGCTGGTCTGGCTGTTCATCGGTTTCGGCATGCAGATACGCGCGGATCGCGCTGCCGCCGATCCGGCTCGGATGACCGTGGTGCACGCATGAGCGCACGCATCGCCGTGGCTGGCGTTCTCCTGGCGTTCTGCTGCTGCGCGGCGTGGGCCGGGGCAGGGGAGTTCCTGGTCGGCGCCAGCACACATGTCGGGCAGGGGCGCCAGCAAGTCGGTCCGGTGCTCGCTCGCATCGATCGCCTGGGCTTGCGCTCGCTGCGCGACGAAGTCTACTGGGCCAGATACGAACAGGCGCCTGGCAGCTACGGCGGCGAGCGCATCGCCGAACGCGTGATCGGCCTGTTCGAGGCCCTCTCGCAGCGGCCGCTGGCGCGGCCGCTGGTCGTTCTCGACTACGGCAACCGGCTCTACGGCGGTGGACTGCCGATCTCGCCCGAGGCGGTCGATGGCTTTGCGCGTTATGCGGAGGCCGTGGCCAGGCGATTGGCCGGCAGCCGGCCAATCCTGGAAATCTGGAACGAGTGGAACGGCGGCATGGGCGCCCATCCGCCGACCACGGGTCGCGCCGAGGACTATGCCCGACTCGCCGTGGCGGCAGCGAAGCGCATCCGTGCGGCTGCGCCGGATGCGACGGTGCTGATGGGGTCCACTGCCGGCTACGACGGCAAGTGGACGAGCCGGCTGCTGGCGACCGGCGCCCTGCGTCACGCCGACGGCTTTTCGGTCCATCCCTACAGCTTCCGCCATCACAAGGACCGCAGTCCCGAGCAGGCGATCCGCTGGCTCGACCTTTTGCACGACAGGCTTCGCCTCTGGGCCGACGACGCGGGCGTGCCGCCGCCACCGATCTATGTCACCGAGATCGGTTGGCCGGTGTCGGGCGAAACCCTCCACGGCATCACCGAGGCGCTTCAGGCCGCCTACGTCGAACGCTTTCTGCTGATGGCGCGCGCGCGCGACTACGTGCGGGGTGTCTGGTGGTACGAACTGGCCGATGGTGGGCGTGATGCGCGCAAGGTCGAGCACGTGTTCGGGCTCTTCCGGCCGGACACGACGCCGCGTCCGGCGGCCGAAGTGGTCGAGCGATGGTCCGCCTGCCTGCAGCGAGCCGCCCCGTTCGAGGCACGGGCGATCACGTCGTCCGTCCATCAGGTATCGGGTTCCTGTGGGCCGGGTCAGCGCTTTGTCGCGGTGTGGTCGAGCGCGCCCGGCGGCACCCGCCTGGTCGTCGACGGTCTCGGTGCCTCCTGGTCGCTGGCGCCTGGTCGCGGCAGCCGGATCGATGGCGCCGGGGCGCTCGCGCTGACGGTCGGCGAGCAACCGGTCGTGCTGGCGAGCGAAACTGCGGAAGATTGGCCGCGAATCGAGGTCGTCGACTAGATGCCCGATTTCGTGCACCGACCGAACACCGCGGCCCATTCGCCCGGGCGGATCGCCTGGATCGACGCGGCCAAGGCGATCGGCATCTGTCTGGTGGTTTATGGCCACGTTGCGCGAGGCACCGTCGCCGCGCTCGCCGGCGTCCCGCCGCTGGGGTTCGGAATCGCCGACAGCGTCGTCTACTCGTTTCACATGCCCTTGTTCTTCTGGCTGGCGGGGCTGTTCGCGGTCGCCTCCTGCACACGCCATGGCGGGCGCGGACTGATCGCCGACAAGCTGGTTACGATCGGCGTGCCCTATCTCGTCTGGTCGCTGGCCCAGGGTCTGCTCGAAGTCTGGGCCGGCGAATTCACCAACGGCACCGTCCATTACGCCGATGTGATGGCCCTGCTGTGGGCGCCACGCTCGCAGTTCTGGTTCCTCTACGTGCTGTTCCTATGCTTCTGCCTGCTGGCGATCGCGCACCACGCATCGCCGCGCCATGGCGTCATCGTGCTGACCGTGGCCGCGTTGCTGCTGTATGGCAGCTACGATGTCTGGCATGGGCTCTGGGTTCTCCCGGCGCTGTCGCGCAGCCTGGTGTACTTTTGCTTCGGCATGCTGTGCGGCCCCTACCTCGCCCATGACCGGTGCCCGGCAGGAGCGGCCGCGCTGCTCCTGTCGGTGGCTGCCTTCGTCGCCGCCCAGTTCGTGTTTCACGATGTCTTCGGCTTGCGGCATGACGACTATGGCTGGGCAGCGTTGGCGCTCGGCGGCATCTCGATCGCCACCGTCGTCGTCGTCTCGCGCGCGCTGGCAGGCCTGCATTCGGGCGTGTTGCTGGTGATCGGCGAGGCCTCGATGGCGATCTATGTCATGCACGTGATCGTCGCAGCGGGGCTGCGGGTGTTCCTGATGCACTTCGCCGGCATCGAGGATTATGCGATCAATCTCGTACTCGGCATTGCGGCCGGCGTGATCGTGCCACTGCTGATCTGTCGGCTGGCCGAACTGGGCCACTGGCAGGGCCTCGCCGGTGCCGCGATCGGTATCGGGCGGCGGGTCGACGCGCGATGAGCCGGCGTGCCGTGATCATCAATGGCCGCTTTCTCGGCCGCAGTGTCACCGGCGTCGATCGCTTCGCTGGCGAGTTGCTGAGGGCGCTGGTTGCGCTGCGCCGCCAAGGTGGCGACGGGGTGCCCGATCTGAAGGTCGTCGTGCCGCGGGGAACGGTGGTGCCGGACTGGCTCGCGGACACGCCGGTGGCGGTGTGTGGCCGTCTCGCCAGTCACGCCTGGGAGCAGCTGGAACTGGCCCGCTTCGAGCCCGACAGCCTGCTGCTGAATCTCTGCAATTCCGGGCCGCTGCTGCGGCGCCGTCAACTGGCCGTCATCCACGACGCGGCGACCTTCCGCGTGCCCGAAGCCTACAGTTGGAAATTCCGTGCCCTGTACCGAGTGATGTCACCGCGCCTCTACCACGGCTCGCAATCGGTGGCGACGGTGTCCGAATTCTCGCGACGGGAGCTCGCCGCACTGTTCGGCGCCCGCGACGACGTATTCGTGCTGCCGGAAGGCGCGGAGCACATCCTGCGCGGCCCGGCCGACGAGACCGCGCTGGACGAGCACGAGCTGCGCCGGCGCCCGTTCGTGCTCGCGGTCAGCAGCCTGGCGCCGCACAAGAACTTCGCCATCGTCGTCGACGCCCTGTCGCGGCTCGATGATCCGCCGTTCGACGTCGTCATCGCGGGCGGCCAGAACCCGCGGGTATTCGGTGGCGGGCAGGCGCTGCCATCCTTCGTGAAGTACGTGGGCTACGTCTCGGACGCACAACTGCAGGCGCTCTATCGGCACGCAGCCTGCTTCGTCTTTCCATCGATATACGAGGGCTTCGGGCTGCCGCCGATCGAGGCGATGGCCTGCGGCTGCCCGGTGCTGGCGGCCGATGCGGCATCGATTCCCGAGATCTGCGGCGACGCCGCGCTGTACTTCGACCCCAAGGACGCCGGTGAATTGGCGCGCAGCCTCGATCGGCTGCTGACAGACCGGCAGGCACGCTCCGAGCGGGCGGTGGCCGGCCGCAGACATAGCGAGAACCTGACATGGGAAAATGCGGCGAGATGCCTGCTGCAAAAGATCTTGCCGGCGCTGTGACGCCGCCGCCGGCGCTGCGCGTCGCCGTCGTGCACGATTGGCTGACGCTCTGCGCCGGCGGCGAACGCGTGCTCGAGCAGATCCTGAATATCTGGCCGGAGGCCGACCTCTTCTCGGTCGTCGACTTTCTGTCCGACGAGGACCGCAGGCAGTTGCGCGGCAAGCACGCGACGACGACTTTCATCCAGCGCCTGCCGTGGGCCCGGCGCAGGTATCGCGCCTATCTGCCCCTGATGCCGCTGGCGATCGAGCAACTCGACCTCGATCGCTACGATCTGGTCATTTCCAGCAGCCATGCGGTGGCCAAGGGGGTCATCACCGGGCCCGACCAGCTGCATGTCAGTTACGTCCATTCGCCGATGCGCTACGCCTGGGATCTGCAACATCAATATCTCGCCGAGGCCGGCTTGACTCGCGGCATCCGCAGCGCGCTGGCGCGCCTGGTGCTGCATTACATGCGGATATGGGATCTGCGTTCGTCCAACGGCGTCGACCATTTCGTCGCCAATTCGAACTTCATCGCGCGGCGCATCCGAAAGGTCTACCGGCGCGAGGCGGAAGTCGTGCATCCGCCGGTGAACATCGATCGCTTCAGCTTGCGCAGCGACAAGGAGGATTTCTACTTCACCGCGTCGCGGATGGTGCCCTACAAGAGGATTCCGCTGATCGTCGAGGCATTCACCCACATGCCGGAGCGACGACTGGTGGTGATCGGCGAGGGTCCGGAGTTCGAGCGCGCGCGCGCCGCCGCCGGGCCCAATGTGCGCCTGCTCGGCTACCAGGGCAACGAGGTGCTGGTGGACCACATGCAGCGCGCACGAGCCTTCGTCTTTGCCGCCGAAGAGGACTTCGGCATCGCACCGGTGGAGGCCCAGGCCTGCGGCACCCCGGTGATCGCCTACGGCAAGGGCGGCGCGCTGGAGACCGTGGTCGGCGATGGCGAGCATCGCACCGGCCTGTTCTTCGGCGAGCAGACGGTGGATGCGATCCGTGACGCGGTCGAGCGCTTCGAAGCCTTGTCGACGCCGCCGACACCGGCCGCATGCCGGCACAATGCCGAACGCTTCGGCTGCACGCTGTTTCGACGTCGATTCTCGCAACTGGTCGACTCGGCGTGGCAGGCGCATTGCGCGCGCGTCGCATGAGGCCTTATTCGAGCCCCGGCGGGCGCGCGGCTCGGGCGCGTCCGGCATGAGTGCCATCGCGCGGGGCATCGGCTGGGCGCTGATGTCGCAGATGGGGCGCCAGCTGGCGGTCTTCGTGACCACGATCTTCCTCGCCCGCTTGTTGCAGCCGGAGGACTTCGGCCTGCTCGGCATGGCCACCGTATTCACCGGACTCGCGATGCTGCTCAACGATGCCGGTGTCAGTGGTGCCCTGGTGCAACGCGAACGCATCGAGGAGGCGCACCTGTCATCGATGTTCTGGCTGAATCAGATCGTCGGCCTGGTGCTGTGTCTGGCCACGCTGGCGCTTGCGCCGCTGATCGCAGGCTTCTTCGACACGCCTGCGCTCGCGCGCGTGCTCGAGGCCCTGTCGCTGCTGTTCGTCGCCGGCGCGCTCGGCATCGTCCAGCAATGCCTGCTGGTGCGCGCGATGGACTTCCGCCGGCTCGCGGTGATCGAGACCTCGGCGGTCTTGCTGGCCGGCGTCGCTGCCGTCGTCGGCGCACTTGCCGGGCTGGGGGTGTGGAGTCTGGTGCTCCAGTTGCTGCTGGTGCCGACACTGACTTCGGCCGGCTTGTGGCTCGCCTCGGACTGGCGCCCCCGGCGCGTCTTCGACCGCGCGGCATTGTCGGAGCTGGTGCCTTTCGGCCTCAACGTGGCCGGCTTCAACGGCGTCAATTATCTCGCGCGCAATCTCGACTATCTTTTCGTCGGCAAGTTTCTGGGCGCGTCGCCACTCGGCTTCTACACACTGGCCTACCGTCTGATGGTCTATCCGCTGCAGGCCGTGTCCACGTCCGTATCGCGCGTGCTGTTTCCGGCATTTTCGCGGGCGTCGGGCCGTCCGGAAGAATTGAGGGCCGGCTATCTGAAGATGACCAAGGGGGTGTCCATGGTGACCTTCCCGATGATCTTCGGCATATTCGCGGTCGCCCCGGAATTCGTCGAAGTGGTCTACGGCGCGAAGTGGGCGCCGACCGCCGACATCCTGAGGATACTCTGTGTCGCGGGCCTGGCGCAGTCGGTGGGTTCGACGGCCGGCGCGATGTACCAGGCCATCAACCGGCCCGACATCCAGCTGCGCATGGCGCTCCTGAACACCAGCCTGACCGCCGCCGTGCTGGCGATCGGGGTGCAGTGGGGCCTGCTCGGCGTCGCCGCCGCCTATGCCGCCTATGCCTTCGTCTGGGTGCACTTTTCGCTGTACGTGCTGACCCGCCAGATCGAACTGGACTATTGGCACATGTATCGTCGCCTGGGGCCCTCGCTTTTGGCCAGCAGCCTGATGCTGGCGGCGGTGACGGCAATCAAGCCGCACCTGCCGCCGTCCCCGGTGGCCGGCCTGGTGACGATGATCGTGTTCGGTGCGCTGGCCCATTCGGCGGCGCTGGTGCTGCTCGGCGAACTTCGCCGTCGCGGCGGGCGGCTCCAGCTCAGGCTGTGACCGATTCCGCCGGGAGGGTCGCGGCGGGGTAGCCGAGCCGGTCCATTGCGTTGCCGCAGATTTCGTCGAACAGCCCGTAGTTGGCACCGAAGAACTCGACGAGGTCGGTGTCTCGCCGGCCAGGTGGCTGGAAGCTGCGGTCGACCTGATCAGAGATGTCGGCGACTACCGGCAGATCCAGCTGCCGGCACAGTGAGTGGATGGCCGCGCGCTTGTCGCTGCGGAAATCCTCGTAGCGCACCAACAGGAAATGCTCGGGTTGCCTCAGATACACCTCGGCCAGGTAGCGCCAGCGTTGCGCCAGACGGGCGATGTAGCGATCGCCGCCGATGCCTGCCCAGCGCGAATCCAGCACCAGTTGCCACGCCGGGGTGATCTCGGGCCAGTCCCGGAAATCGATGTCGTCGAGATCGCCCGGCACTTTCAACCGATTGAGGATGCTGCGCACGTTGTCGCGCGGTTCGCGGAAGATGAACACGAAGCGGGCCTTGGGAAAAGCCGCAGCCAGTTCCGCATGGAATAGGCTGAGATTCGGCTCCTTGACGATACGGCGCGAGAAGTCGAGGCGGTTTCCGGATACGAACTGCTCGAAATCGAGTCCGCCGTCGCGCAGCCGGTGAAAGGTCGGACGCGAGATCTCGTTGCGAAGGTCGATCGTGGTGCTGAGCCCCGATGCGCGGCCCAGCAGGGCCGCGATCGCCGAGGTGCCGGCCTTCTGGTTGCCGAGCACGATGATCGGCGCTTCGTGGCAGTCGACCATGCGGCCGGCGACGTGCCTGACGACGCGCCGGATCCTTTCCCTGGGGCCCATCTGCCGCTCCACTGATCCGACCCGGGGGAGACTAGCCAATGAAGCGTCATGCCGCAATGCAATATTTGCAAGCGGAACTTGCGCTTCCGGGTGGCGGTCAGCGCTCGAGCAGAATGCCGTGGCTGCGCAGCGCTTCGATTACCTTGTCGGCCGCCTCGTCCGGCGTGCAACGCGACGTGTCGATGCGCAATTCCGGATCTTCCGGCTCCTCGTACGGCGAATCGATGCCGGTGAAGTTCTTCAGTTCGCCGCGACGGGCCTTCTTGTACAGGCCCTTCGGATCGCGCTCCTCGGCCACCGCCAGCGGCGTGGCGACGTGCACCTCGATGAATTCGTCGGCTTCGACCAGCCCCCGCGCCATGCGTCGCTCCGAGCGGAACGGCGAGATGAAGGCGGTCAGCACGACGAGGCCGGCATCGAGCATCAGCTTGGCGACCTCGCCGACCCGGCGGATGTTCTCGACGCGGTCGGCATCGGTGAAGCCGAGGTCCTTCGACAGGCCGTGGCGGACGTTGTCGCCGTCCAGCAGGTAGGTGTGATGGCCCATCGCATGCAGCTTCTGCTCGACCAGGTTGGCGATCGTCGACTTGCCGGCACCGGACAGGCCGGTGAGCCACACCACGCAGGGCTTCTGGTGCTTCAGTCGGCCGCGCGCGGCCTTGTCCACGTCCACGTGCTGCATGTGGATGTTGTCCGCCCGACGCAGCGCGAAATGGATCATGCCGGCGCCGACCGTATTGTTGCTGAGGCGGTCGATCAGGATGAAGCCGCCGGTGTCGCGGTTCGCCTCGTACGGGTCGAAGGCGATCTGGCGGTCGAGCCCGAGGTTGCAGATGCCGATGGCGTTCAACTCGAGCTGCTTGGCTGCGACGTGCTCCATGGTGTTCACATTGACCTGATGCTTGATCTCGGTGATCGTCGCTGTGACCGTCTTGGCGCCGATCTTCAGCAGATAGTTGCGGCCCGGCAGCATCGGCTCGTCGTGCATCCACACCAGGGCGACCTCGAACTGGTCCGAGGTGCCGGCCGGCGACTCGGCAGTCGAGATCACGTCGCCGCGTGAGATGTCGATCTCGTCGGCCATCGTCAGCGTCACCGACTGGCCGGCGACCGCCTGATCGAGGTCGCCGTCGAGGGTCACGATGCGGGCCACCGAACTGCTCTTGCCGGAGGGCTGGACGCGGATCGCTTCGCCGACCTTGACGGTGCCGCCGGCAATGGTGCCGGCAAAGCCGCGAAAGTCGAGGTTGGGGCGGTTGACCCACTGCACCGGCAGGCGGAACGGGCTGCGCTGCAGTCGTTCCTCGTCGATTTCGACGGTTTCGAGATAGCCCATCAGCGTCGTGCCGTGGTACCAGGGCATCGCTTCCGAGGGCGTCACGATGTTGTCGCCGCGGAACGCCGACATCGGGATGAAGGTGACGTCGTCGATTCCGATCTGCGCGGCGAATGCGCGGTAGTCTTCGACGATCCGGCGGAAGGTCGATTCGGCGTAGCCGACCAGATCCATCTTGTTGATCGCCACGATGACGTGGCGGATGCCGATCATGCGCACCAGATAGCTGTGGCGACGGGTCTGGGTCAGGATGCCCTTGCGCGCATCGACCATCAGCACGGCGGCGTCGGCGGTCGAGGCGCCGGTCACCATGTTGCGCGTGTACTGCTCGTGGCCCGGCGTGTCGGCGACGATGAACTTGCGACGGTCGGTCGAGAAGAAGCGGTAGGCGACGTCGATCGTGATGCCCTGCTCGCGTTCAGCCGCGAGTCCATCGACCAGCAGCGCGAAGTCGATCTCCTCGCCCTGGGTGCCGTACTTCTTGGAGTCGGCCTCCATCGCGGCGAGCTGATCCTCGAACAGCATCTTCGATTCGTAGAGCAGTCGTCCGATCAGGGTGCTCTTGCCGTCGTCGACGCTGCCGCAGGTGATGAAGCGCAGCAGGCTCTTGTTCTCGTGACTCTTGAGGTATTGCTCGATGTCGGTGGCGATGAGGTCGGATACGTGGGCCATCTTCAGGGATTCCGGTTCGGTTTTCGGGGCGTCGCGGGTTGGAGGGGGCGGCTCAGAAGTAGCCTTCCTGCTTCTTCTTCTCCATCGATCCCGCCGAATCGTGGTCGATCACACGGCCTTGGCGCTCGGAGGTCTTGGTCAGCAGCATCTCCTGGATGATCTGCGGCAGCGTGTCCGCCTCGGACTCGACCGCGCCGGTCAGCGGGTAGCAGCCGAGCGTGCGGAAACGCACCTTGCGCATCATCGGCACCTCGCCCGGCTTCAACGGCATGCGCTCGTCGTCGACCATGATCAGCGTGCCGTCGCGCATCACCACCGGGCGCTCGGCCGAGTAATAGAGCGGCACGATCGGGATGCTCTCGAGGTAGATGTATTGCCAGATATCGAGCTCGGTCCAGTTCGACAACGGAAACACCCGCATCGACTCGCTCTTGTGCTTGCGCGCGTTGTAGAGTTTCCAAAGCTCGGGACGCTGGTTCTTCGGGTCCCAGCGGTGCTGCGCGGTGCGGAACGAGAAGATCCGTTCCTTGGCGCGCGACTTTTCCTCGTCGCGGCGGGCACCGCCGAACGCGGCGTCGAATCCGTACTTGTCGAGCGCCTGCTTTAGCGCCTCGGTCTTCATGATGTCGGTGTGGATGGCCGAGCCGTGGGTGAATGGGTTGATGCCCTTGGCCACGCCCTCCTGATTGACGTGCACCAGCAGTTCCAGTCCCAGTTCGCTGGCCATGCGGTCGCGGAAGCGGTACATGTCCTGGAATTTCCACGTGGTGTCCACGTGCAGCAGCGGGAACGGCGGTTTGGCCGGGTGGAAGGCCTTCATCGCGAGATGCAGCATCACCGCGCTGTCCTTGCCGATCGAGTAGAGCATCACCGGGTTTTCCGCCTCGGCGACCACTTCGCGCATGATGTGGATGCTCTCGGCTTCGAGCCGCTGCAGGTGAGTCAGTGTCATTGGAGTCCTCTCCGTTCTAGCGCGCGGGCCACGTGTCCGGCCCGCAGTTGTGTTCGTTGGTGACGCCGGCGGCGATTCGTCGGGAGGCGGCTGGACCAGCCGTACCCGGGCCGCTTCGCGCGCCAGCCAGGCCTGCAGTTCATCGATGCGGCCGATGTCCGCTCCGCGATAGACTGTGACGATCGGCCGGCCGGCATCGCGGTGCAGGCGCGACAGAAAGTCGATCAGCCGGCTGGCGGTCAGTGGGCCGGCAACCACCAGCCAGCGCAGTCGCCCGCGGGCATCGTGGGCGAACAGCTGATGGCCGCCGCCGGGCAATGCGCGTTCGCCGGCCCAGAACAGGCGGGCGCCGTCGCGGCGCGCATTATCGGCGATCGATGCGTATTCCGCACCCATCCAGCGCCGCACCGGGTCCGCCGTACTGTGCCGCGCGAGGGCCTGGAGATCGGGCGCCGCAAGCCCCCATTCGGCAAGATAGCCGGCGACCGTGCGCTCGGTGACCTCGATGCCGAAGGCCGAGTCGATATGGTCGCGAACGACCGCGTTGTCCCACAGCGCGACGTCGGCACCCGCCGATTCCGGCGGCTGCTCGAGCAAGGCCGCCCGAATGCGCAGCGCGGTGTCGCCCTGCAGCAGACGACCGCCGCCGGGCCTGCGGCCCCGCGGCCGGACGTCGACGGCGTCCCACCCGCCCGCCTCGAAGGCCTTGCAGGCGCTGATGATGGTCGGCGCCGACAAACCGGTATGCTCACTCACGTGGGCCAGGGTCAGCCCCCTGTGACGCAATTCCACCGCCCGCCGGCGGCGTGCGTTCAGTTGTCGGGTGCCGAGCCGTTTTCCGTTCAAGGTCGTGACGCATGATGGGTTGTCCGGATATTAAACAATTCCGGGGCTGGATTCCGGTTTAAACATATAACTACAATGAATTTTGCCGCATTGCGGTAGATTTCGATCCCTTTCGAGGTGGGCTTGATGAAAGACCTGCAGTTGCTGTTGGACGAGTTGATCCCGGTGGTCAGAGCCGCCGGCGATGTGGTCATGTCGGTGTATGCCACCGATTTCGCCGTGCGCGGCAAGGACGATGCGTCACCGGTCACCGAGGCCGACGAACGGGCGGAGGCGTTGATCGTGCCCGCGCTGGCGCGCATCCTGCCCGACGTGCCGGTGGTCGCCGAGGAGGCCGTGGCGGCCGGGCAGGTCCCCGAGATCGGCACGCGCTTCTGGCTGGTCGATCCACTCGATGGCACCAAGGAGTTCATCAACCGCAATGGCGAATTCACCGTCAACGTCGCCCTGATCGAGGCCGGCGAGCCGGTGCTCGGCGTAGTGCTGGCGCCGGCGCTCGGTCGGCTCTATGCCGGTGCACGCGATCGCGGTGCCTTCATCGAAGACGCCGAAGGCCGACGACCGATTCGCGTCCGCGAGGCGCCTGAAGAAGGGCTGACCGTGGTCGCCAGCCGTTCGCACGGTGACGCCGAGGCGCTCGCCCGCTTCCTCGAGGGGCGTCGCGTTGCCGAGACCCGTAATGCCGGTTCGTCGCTGAAGATCTGTCTGGTCGCGAGCGGCGAGGCCGACGTCTATCCGCGTCTCGGCCGGACCATGGAATGGGACATTGCCGCCGGGCATGCGGTGCTTTCCGCCGCCGGCGGGCGCCTCGTCGCGCTCGACGGTAGCCCGTTGAGTTATGGCAAGCCGGGTTTCGACAACCCCCACTTTTCCGCCTGGGGCGCCGGTGACTGACTCGTTGCCGGGGCTGCGCAAAGGTCGATGCCACGCCCGCAAGCTCGATCGGCGAAGCAAGCCTGCGGCGCCTGAAGGCAGCGCGTGGGGCATGTTGCCTTGACCGCCTGGCTGGTTCTGGTCGCGGCACTGGCTCTGGTGTTCGTGCTGATCAGTGGCCGCGTTGCGCCGGTGATCGCGTTTCCGCTGTGGGCCGCCGGCTTTTATCTGTCCGGCGTGATCGACGAGCAGCAGTTCCTGGCGAGCTACGCCAATCCGGCGCTGGCTGCCCTGGTGCTGCTGATGCTGGTGTCGCTGGCGCTGGAACGGGCGCCGCTGATGGAGCATTTCGCAGCGCGGCTGATGGCGGGCAGCGAGCGTCTGGCCCTGTTCAAGCTGTCCGCCGCCACCGCCCTGTGTTCGGCCTTCCTCAACAACACCGCAGTGGTCGGTGCCCTGCTCGGTGCCGTACGCAACCAGCGGCGACATTCGCCGGCGCGCTTGTTGCTGCCGCTGTCCTATGCCGCGATCCTCGGCGGCATCGTGACCCTGGTCGGCACCTCGACCAATCTGGTGGTCAACTCCTTCGTCGTCGCCGCCGGTCTGCCGGCCCTGAAGATGTTCGACTTCGTCTGGGTCGGCGTCCCGGTCGCCCTGATCGGTCTCACGGTGCTGCTGATTTCGTCGATGCGCCTGCCGAAGACGCCGGCAGAGGCCCGCGGCCCGGGCCTGCGCTATTTTCTCGAGGCCAAGGTCTTGCCCGACTCGCCGCTGGTCGGGCGCAGCATCGAAGACAACCGGATGCGCAATCTCGAGGGCCTGTTCCTGGTCGAGATCCTGCGCGAAGGGCGTCTGCTGTCACCGGTGGGGCCGGGCGAGGTGCTGCACGGTGACGATCTGCTGATCTTCACGGGCGAAGTCGGGCGCGTGCAGGTGCTCGAGCGCTTTCCCGGCCTCGAGCTGTTCGGCACCCAGGCCGATGCGCTGCTGCGCTCGAACCTGGTCGAGGCCGTTATCGCAAGCGGCTCCGAGCTCGCCAACCGGACGCTGAAGGAAGTCGATTTCCGGACCATGTTCGATGCCGGCGTGGTCGCGATCCGTCGTGGCGATCGCCCATTGACCGGGCAACTGGGGCGCATTCCGCTGCGGGTCGGCGATGCCCTGCTGCTGGCCACTGGTTCGGACTTCAGCCAGCATCGCAACATCGACCGGAATTTCCACGTGCTCGGCGCGACGCCGCTGCGTCCGCGTCTCAGTGCGCCGGAAACCCGCCTCGCGCTGGGACTCTTCGTCGGCGTCATCGGACTGGCCGCGTTCGGCGTAATGCCCCTGTTGGGTGGGCTGCTGGTCTTGCTGGCGACCTTGGTCGCCCGGCGCGTGCTGACCCTCGGCGAGCTGCGCCGGCGATTCCCGTTCGAGCTGATCCTGGTCATCGGCTCTGCCCTGGCGGTCGCCGCCGGCTTGGAGCGTTCGGGCGCCGCGGCGCTGCTGGCCGACGGCGTGCTGGCCGTGGTCGGCACCGACAGCGCGTGGACCACGCTGGTCGGGATCTACCTGTTGACCGCACTGCTGACCGAACTGGTGTCGAATGCTGCCGCGGCTGCGCTGGTCTTTCCGCTGGCGCTATCGGCGGCCAGAGCCCTCGGCGTGGACCCGATGCCGCTGGTGATGACCGTGGCCTACGCGGCAAGCGCCTGCTTTCTGATGCCGTTCGGCTACCAGACGCACATGATGGTCTATTCGGTCGGGCGCTATGGCGTGCGCGACTACCTGCGGGTCGGTTCCCCGCTTGCACTGGCCTATGGTCTCGGCGTGATCTTGCTGGTCCCACTGGCCTTCCCGTTCTGAGCGCGATCTTGCACGGGATCTTCCTGGAGAACCTTCGAGATGGCCGGATTCGAACCATACGCCCGCGACGCCGAGGCAATCGAACGGGAAATCGTCACCCGCGGGCTGGTGCTCGGTATCGATTGGCAGGATACGGCCCAGGTCGGCCTGCTGGCCAGGGAACTGAGCGAAGGCGGGCCCGACCACGTGGAGCGGCTGGTACGCTCAAGGGATCCACGCGAGCGCGCCAGGGGCGAACTCTTCGCGTTCGCGATTCTGATGCAGCAGACCATGGCCGAGAGTGCCGAACGGGGCATCCACACCCATGGCGGAACGGTCTGGAAATCGTTCGGCCGAGCCTTGATCGAACGCGGCAGCCGGCACGAACGATGATGTTCGAGTAATTCCTATGTCATTATGAGTAAAAAGTTGCGCCTGATGCGGATGGAATATATCTAGTCCTCCTGTGGGTCAGATGGTGGCCCGCGTCACCGATGACAGGAGGTCCACATGAAGGCAATCTGTATCGCCGCCGCTGCCGCGGCGGTGAGCCCCGCTGCACTCGCCGTCGAAGCCGGGGCACTCGCATTCACCAGCTTCAACGCCGACGAGGACGGCTGGAGCATCGTCGCCCTGACCGATCTGCAGCCCGGCCTTTCGGTCTACTTCAGCGAGCGCACCTGGGATGCCGCCGCCGGCGCCTTTGTCGGCAGCGAGGCGAGCTACCAGTGGTTGGTCGACGGTGGCGGCGTCGAAGCGGGGTCGGTCGTGCGCTTCGCCTCGGTCAACAATGCGGCCAGGCGCGCCAGCGCCGGCAGCCTGAGCGCGAGCGGCGTGGCCAACCTCAGCGCCACCGGCGAAACCCTGTTCGCATACATCGGGGCCACGCCCGACGTGCCGGACAGCTTCATCGCGGCGTTGTCGACCGAAGACTTTGCGGGTGGTCAACTCGATGGCACCGGCCTCGCTCTCGGCGTGAGTGCGCTGTCGCTTGCCAGCGGTGCCGATTACGCAGAATACGTGGGACCTCGCAGCGGGCTGGCGGCGTTCGCCGACTATGCCGAACTGCTCAACGACGCTGCCAACTGGACTATCGAGACCAGTGGCGACATGTCCGGCCGGCAGCCGTCGCTGGCCGCATTCGACGTGACTGCGCCGGTGCCCGAACCCAGCACCTACGCCATGCTGCTGGCCGGCCTCGGCTTCGTCTCGTATTCCGTCCGGCGCAGGTTGAGCGACTGAACGGGTGCGCTCGGTCGAGGTCGTGCGATCGGCTCAGGCCGCCGGCAGCGGGCGCTCGCCCCGCATCAGGTCCTCGACCGTTTCACGCTGGCGGGCAGGGAATGCCTCGCGGCCGCGGACCAGCACTTCGGCGGCCCGCGGCCGTGAGTTGTAATTGGAACTCATGGTCATGCCGTAGGCGCCGGCCGAGAGCACGGCGACCAGATCGCCTGGACGAATCGCCAGCATGCGGCTGCGCGCGAGAAAATCACCGCTCTCGCAGATCGGACCGACCACATCGTATTGCCGCGCAGCCAGATCGTTCTCGACGACGGCTTCGATCTGGTGATAGGCGTCGTAGAGCGCTGGCCGGGCAAGGTCGTTCATCGCTGCATCGACCACGGCGAAACTCTTCTCCTCGCCCTGCTTCAGCAGCTCGACGCGCGTCAGCAGCAGGCCGGCATTGCCGACCAGTGAGCGGCCCGGCTCGAGGTATAGCGTCTCGCGTCGGCCCTGCATGCGGGCCACCAACGGCGCCAGAAAGTCGTCGATCGCCGGCGGCGACTCATCCTGATAGCGGATGCCGAGTCCACCGCCCAGATCGATGTGGTCGAGGACGATCCCGGCGTCGGCGAGACGGTCGACCAGCGACAGCACGCGATCGGCAGCTTCGGCCACCGGTGCTGGGTCGAGCAGTTGCGAGCCGATGTGGCAGGCGATGCCGCTGACCGCGAGTGCCGGCAGTTCGGCGGCCCGGCGGTAGAGTTCGAAGGCATCGTCGATCGGCACGCCGAACTTGTTGCTGCGCAATCCGGTCGAGATGTACGGGTGGGTCTTGGCATCGACGTCCGGATTGACACGGAATGCGACCGGTGCGATTCGACCCAGGCCGGATGCCAGCTGCGATACGGTTTCGAGTTCCGCGACTGATTCGACGTTGAAGCAGCGGATGCCCGCCTCGATGGCCTGTACGATCTCGTCGCGCCGCTTGCCGACGCCGGAGAAGACGACGCGCTCGGCCGAACCGCCGGCGGCCAGCACGCGGCTCAGCTCGCCCCCCGAGACGATGTCGAAACCCGCACCGAGACGGGCGAACAGGCTCAGTACGGCGAGATTGGAATTGGCCTTGACGGCATAGCACAGCAACGCGTCGATGGCAGAGAGGGCCTGGGTGTAGGCGCCGAAATTCGCCGTCATCGCTGCCGCCGAGTAGATGTAGGTCGGCGTGCCGAAGCGCTCGGCAAGGTCGGCGAGCGCACAGTCTTCGAGCATCAATTGGCCGTGCTCGCGGCGCAAGGTCGGGATCGGGAAGGTCATTGGCTGTCGGCGGCAGGGGCTTTGCTATGATCCACCTGCACGCTCGGCTGCTCAGCGGCGGGCGATGGCAGATAGAGCGGGCCCTTGATGCCACAGCCGGCGACCAGTGCTGCGGCCAGCAGGCAGGCGGGCAGAAGGCGGTTGAGCATCGGCTCGACTCGAAAAAGGAACGATCGTAACAGAAGGGGAATGGCAGATGGACGAGCGCGAGTTCGGTCGCCTGGCAGACGATGAAATGGCGCGGATCGAAGCCGCGCTCGAGGCCTGCGACGGAGACTTCGACGTGGACCTGCAGCCCGGCGGCGTGATCGAGATCGAATTTGACGACGGCAGCAAGGTCGTCATCAACCGCCACTCCGCGGCACGCGAGATCTGGCTGGCGGCGCGGTCGGGCGGCTATCACTTCGCGCCGCGCGACGGACGCTGGATCGCCGGCCGCGACGGTGCCGAACTGTACGCGGTGCTTGCGCGCGTGATCGGCGAGCAGTCGGGTACCCCGGTGCGCCTTTCCGGCGACTGATTCTTTGCGGGCTTCCGCCCGCTAGGGCAGGATCCGGATCGGTGCCTCCTCGACCGGCGCCGGCGGCTGCAGCCGTTGGTTGCGTCGGAACTCGAAGAACATCCTTCCATCGAGCTGCATGGTGTCGTCGAAGACGTCTTCCGGCGGCGGTGGCGGCAGGTTCTCCTTGTAGATCAACTCGTCCTTGTCGGCGCCGAACGGACGGATCGCGACCAGACCGTCGGGCATCTCGAGCCGGGTCTCCGGCACGTCCTTCAGCGCCGCCCGCATGTAGTCGATCCAGATCGGCAGGGCGGCGGCGCCGCCGGTCTCGCCGCGCCCGAGCTTCTGGGGCTGATCGAAACCGAGCCAGCTCACCGCGACCAGCTTCGGCGAGTAGCCGCAGAACCAGGCGTCCACATAGTCGTTGGTTGTGCCGGTCTTGCCGGCCAGATCATTGCGGCGCAGCGCACGGGCGCGGGCCGCCGTGCCGCTGCTGACGACTTCGCGCAGCATCGAATCCATCAGGTAGGCGTTGCGGGGGTCGAGTACCCGGGCAGCGGTCTTCCTGGCCAGGGGCGGATCGACCTCGGCCAGCACCCGGCCCTCGCTGTCGCGGATCTGCTTGACGATGTAGGGTTCGACCCGGTAGCCGCCGTTGGCGAAAACCGAATAGGCTGCGGCCATCTCCCAGACCGACGCCGAGCCGGAGCCCAGCGCCATGGTCAGGTAGGGCGGGTGCTGATCGCGCTCGAAGCCGAAGCGTGTCGCGAAATCCTGTGCGTAGGACGGATCGATCGACTCGAGCAGGCGGATCGCGACCATGTTCTTTGAGCGCGCCAGCGCCTCGCGCAAGGTCATCGGGCCGTCGTACGTGTTGTCGTAGTTCCTGGGCTCCCAGTCCTTGCTGCCGGTGACGCCCGCGGTATAGCTGAGCGGTTCGTCGTCGAGCACGCTCGATGGGCTGTAGCCCTTCTCCAGCGCCGCGCTGAAGATGAAGGGCTTGAAGCTCGATCCGGGCTGGCGCCTGCCCTGGGTGACGTGATTGAACTTCGACCGTTCGAAATCGAAGCCGCCGACCAATGCCTTGACGGCGCCGCTTTCCGGATCCAGCGACACCAGCGCGGCTTCCACGTCCGGCAGCTGGACCAGCTCCCAGCGATCACCGCTGCGGCTGATGCGCACGACCCCGCCGGGCTTGACGCGCTTGGCCGCCGGCGCCCGCTTGGACAGCATCGGGGCGGCGAAGCGCAGGCCCTTGCCGCTGATCTCGATGGTCTCGCCATGGCGGTAGACCGTCACCTGCTTGCTGTCGGCCTCGAGCACGATCGCTGCCAGCAGATCGCCGAAGTCGTGATGCTCCGCGAGCAGGTCGTCGAGTCGCTCCTCATCGGCCGAAGCCATCTCCGATTCGTCGATGAAGGCCTCTGGACCCCGATAGCCGTGCCGGCGGTCGTAGGCGAGGACGCCCTTGCGCAGGGCCGCATGGGCGGCGCGCTGGTCTTCCGCGGAGATCGTCGTGACGATCCGGATGCCGAGTTCATAGGCGCGTTCGCCGAACTGTTCGACCGCGATGCGGCGCGCCATTTCGGCCACGTAGGCGCCCGGCACGTCACTGCGTTCGAGCGCGGATCCTGAGCCGTTGGCGGAATCGGCGAGGACCACCGGCGCGTCGCTGGCCGCGTTGAACTCGTCTTCGGTAATGAAGCCGAGTTCGCGCATGCGCCTCAGCACGTAGGTCTGCCGAAGCTTGGCGCGCTTCGGGTTGACCACCGGATTGTATGCCGATGGGGCCTTGGGCAGACCCGCCAGCATGGCCGCCTCGGAAATGCTCAAGTCCTGCAAAGACTTGCCGAAATAGGTCTTGGCCGCGGTCGCGAAGCCATACGAACGCTGCCCGAGGTATATCTGATTCAGATATACCTCGAGGATCTGGTCCTTGGACAGCTTGTCTTCGATCTTGAGTGAGAGTAGGACTTCGTAGAACTTGCGGCTGAGCGTTTTTTCACGGGACAGGAAAAAGGTTCTTGCCACCTGCATGGTGATCGTCGATGCCCCCTGGGCACGGCCGCCTGAAGCCAGATTGGCTACCGCGGCGCGGGCGATGCCCTTGAGGTCGACTCCGGGGTGCTCGAAGAAGCGTTCGTCCTCGGCAGCCAGGATGGCTTGCTTGAGCGTCTCGGGGACGCTGGCAATGGGAACGAAGCTGCGGCGCTCCTGCCCGTACTCGGCGAGCAGTTCGCCGTCGGCAGTGAAAATTTGCAAAGGGAGTTTCGGCTTGTATTCGGACAGCAGCTCGATCGATGGCAATTTCGGCCAGGCGATGATCGCGAACACGGCGACACCGGCGACGACGATGGTGCCCGATCCGATCAGGGCTGCAAGGGCGAGCGCGACCCAGCGCATGGTGAATCCGGGGCGAAAGAAGGACGGAGATTATAGAGGCCCGGCCGTGCAGGGCTCCAGTCGGTGCCGTTTCGAAATCTTCCTTTACAGTACATGTGGTAGTTGCTAGGATTTCATGCTAATTGTGGGTAGTGCGCGCAAAATTTTGATTTATAAGGAAATTTCCGGTGCTTGAAGTTGCTTTTCTGTCTCGGAAGATGCGCCCCCTGATCGGTGTCGACATTTCGTCGTCATCGGTGAAAATGGTGGAACTCTCGGGTGAAACCAAGGCCGGTTACCAGGTCGAGCGCTACGCCATCGAGCCACTTCCCAGAGATGCCGTCTCGGACGGCAACATCGCCAATCTCGAAGCCGTATCCGAATCCCTGCGCCGCTGCCTGCGGCGCATGGCCAGCAGCACCAAGCTGGTGGCCATGGCGCTGCCCGCATCTTCGGTCATCACCAAGCGTATCGTGCTTCCGGGCGGCCTGCGCGAGCAGGAGATGGAACTGCAGGTCGAATCGGAAGCCAATCAGTACATTCCGTTCGCGCTCGAGGAAGTGAACCTCGATTTCCAGGTGCTCGGCGAGATTGGCGACAGCGACGACGTCGATGTCCTGATCGCGGCCTCCCGCAAGGAAAAGGTCGAGGACCGGGTGGCCGCCGCCGAAGCCGCGGGACTGAAGGCCCATGTCGTCGACGTCGAATCGTTTGCCGCGCTGGCGGCATTCGATCTGGTGTCGCGGGCGATCCCCGGCGGCGCGTCCGGCAAGATCGTCGCACTGGTGGATGTCGGCGCCCATGCGATGGACATCACGGTGCTGCGCGACGGCAACCAGGTGTATGCGCGCGAGCAGAGCTTCGGCGGCAATCAACTCACCCAGGACATCGCCCGCCAGTACGGCATGAGCTTCGACGAGGCCGAGTCCGGCAAGCGGTCCGGCAGCCTGCCGGAGAACTACGAGAGCGAACTGCTGCGACCCTTCATGGATGCGCTGGCGCTGGAGATCTCGCGTGCGCTCCAGTTCTTCTTCACTTCGACCCAGTTCAATCAGGTGGACCAGATCGTCCTGGCCGGCGGTTGTGCGGCGATCTCCGGACTGGCCGATGTGGTCACCGGGCGCACCCAGGTGCCGACCATGATCGCCAATCCGTTCTCGGCGATGACGCTGTCCAACAAGGTCAGGGCCAAGGGTCTGATGGCCGACGCCCCCGCCCTGATGGTGGCCTGCGGTCTCGGCCTGCGGAGGTTCGACTGATGATCCGCATCAACCTGCTGCCGCACCGCGAGCAGAAACGCAAGGATCGCCGGCAACAGTTCTACGCCCTGGTCGGACTGATGGCACTGGGCGGCGTGCTGGTGGGCCTCGCGGTCCATACCTTCATCAGCAGCGAGATCGAGCGCCAGAACGCGCGCAACGCCTTCATCGAGAGCGAAAATGCCGCCCTCGACAAGCAGATCGCCGAGATTCGCCGGTTGCGCGAACAGATCGACGCGCTGCTGGCACGCAAGCAGGTGATCGAATCGCTGCAGACCCATCGCAGTGGCGTCGTGCGCCTGTTCAACGAGATCGCCGTGCAGATGCCGGAAGGCGTCTATCTCACCACCGTCCAGCAGACCGGCGACAAGATCATGCTGGCGGGATATGCGCAGTCCAATGCCCGCGTCTCGACCCTGATGCGCAACCTCGACGGCTCGCCCTATCTCGCCGATCCGCAACTGATCGAGACCAAGGCCGCGATCGAGGGCAAACGCCGCGTCAGCCAGTATCAGATGAGTGTCTCGTTCGAGCGGCCGAAGCCCGAGAACGGCGAGGAGGCAGCTAAATAATGGCCAAGACCTCTTTGCGCGATCGCGTCAATGCGATCGACCTGAACCGGATCGCCCAGGATTTCCAGGGCCTCGACCCCAATGATCCGGGCATGTGGCCGCTGCTGCCACGGCTCGCCACGATGATCGCCGTCTTCGCGGCAACCGTTGCGGCTGCCTGGTGGTTCGACTGGAAGCCCCTCGGCGAGACCCTCGAGGCCAGCCAGAGGGCCGAGCAGGAACTGCGGAACAAGTGGGTCGCAAAGAAGACCCAGGCGGTCAACCTGGAAGCATACAAGCAACAGTTGGCTGACATAGACCGCGAGTTCGGTGCGCTGCTGCGGCAATTGCCGAACAAGGCCGAGATGGATTCGCTGCTGGCCGACATCAACCAGGCAGGCCTGGGGCGTGGCTTGTTGTTCGAGTTGTTCAAGCCAGGCAACGATGTGATCCACGATTTCTACGCCGAGATGCCGATCCAGGTGCAGGTCGCCGGCAGTTATCACGACCTCGGGGCGTTCGCCGAGGATGTCGCGCAAATGCCCAGGATCGTGTCGCTGCAGGACATCGGGCTCAAGATGAATGACGATGGCACGATGGTCCTGAACGGCAAGGCGGTGACCTACCGCTACCTCGACGACGAGGAACTGGCGGCGCAGCGCAACGCCAGGAATGCGGCAGCGAAGGGACGTTGACATGCGACAGCTAACCAAGGGAAATCCGACGCCGCCGGCACTGCGCACAGGGAGACCGGCGCTGTCGTTGATCGCGCTGCTGCTGATGGCGGCATGTTCGAGCCCACAGGAAGACATCCAGGTATGGATGGATGACCAATCCAGACATATGGTCGGCAAGGTCCAGCAACTGCCCGAAATCAAGCCGGCAGAGCAGGTCGCCTATGTCGGCTATGACTATCCGGATCCGTTCCGGCCGGCGGCGACCGCGATCGACCTGGACATGTCCACCAGCGAATTCAGGCCTGATCTGACGCGGCGCCGGGAGCCTCTCGAGGCCTTCGCGCTGGAGACGCTGGCCTTCGTCGGCACCCTGGAGATGGGCAGCGAAAAGATCGCGTTGGTCATGTTCCAGGCGCCGGCAGGCGGCGGTGCGGCCGGGCAGGGTGACGGCACGCTCTATCAGATCCGCAAGGGCAACTACATGGGTCAGGATTTCGGTCTAGTGGCCGAGATCAATGACACCGAACTGACGTTGAAGGAACTCGTCGAGGATCTGAACGGCGAATGGGGAGAGCGGGTGACCACGATGGAACTGAAGGATCCGCTGGCCGAGGAGGCATCGAAGTGATGAACAAGAGCATACGCAAGTCCCTGCTGGCACTGGCCACGGGTTTGGCGGTCGGCGTCGGCGCAGCGAATTTCGCGATCGCTACGGCGCATGCGGCGGATGCGGCAGCGGCGGTCCAGGGCAACAGCATCGAGGCGATCGATGTCAACAATCAGGGTGGCCAGGTGATCCTGCGCCTGACGATGGCCGAGCCCGTCAGCGTGCCGCCGCCGAGCTTCAGCGTCATGACGCCGCCGCGGATCGCATTCGACTTCCATGGCACCAGCAATGGTCTCGGCGCGTCGGTCCAGCGATTCGACGCCGGTGACCTGCGCAGCGCCAACATCGTGCAGGTCGGCGACCGCACCCGCCTGGTGCTGAACCTCGATCGCGCAGTGCCCTATGACACGCGCACCGAAGGTCGCTTCGTCTTCATCACGCTGGCGCGCGCCAATTCCGACGTCGGCGCCGCAGAGCCCAGCGTCTATTCGTCGTTCTCGGCCCCGTCCGACAGTGGCGCAGCCGCCGCCGACCGCGCCATTCGCGATATCGCGTTCCGCCGCGGCATCGATGGCGAAGGGCGGGTGGTGGTCGAACTGGCGACGCCGGAGACCGCCATCGACATCCGCCGGATGGGCTCGAATCTGGTCGTCGAGTTCCTCAAGACGACCTTGCCGGAGCCGCTTCGCCGTCGCCTCGACGTGGCCGACTTCGGCACGCCGGTGACCGAGATCGCGACCCAGGAGCAGGGTGACACAGTGCGCATGACGATCAGCCCGCAGGGGCTGTGGGAGCACAATGCCTATCAGAGCGACAACCAGTTCGTGCTCGAGATCAAGAAGGTCGTCGAGGATCCGCGCAAGCTGGTGCAGGGCCAGGGCCCCGGCTATCACGGTGAGAAGCTGTCGCTGAACTTCCAGAACATCGACGTGCGATCGGTGCTGCAGGTGATCGCCGATTTCACCAACTTCAACATCATCACCAGCGATTCGGTCGACGGTCGTCTGACCCTGCGGCTCAAGGACGTGCCCTGGGACCAGGCCCTCGACATCATTCTGCAGGCTCGTGGGCTCGACAAGCGCAAGAACGGCAATGTGATCTGGATCGCCCCGCGCGACGAGCTTGCCGCCCGCGAAAAGCTCGAGCTCGAGGCCAAGGCCCAGATCGGCGAACTCGAACCGCTGGTCACCGAGACCTTCCGCATCAATTACCACCAGGCCCGCTCGATCGCCAACTTCCTGTCGTCCGGCGAGCAGAGCATCCTGTCGAAGCGCGGCAGCGTGGTGGTCGACGAGCGCAGCAACAAGATCTTCGTGCAGGATGTGCCGAGCAAGCTCGACGAGCTGCGCAGCCTGATTGCCGAAATCGATCTGCCGTCGCGTCAGGTTCTGATCGAGGCCAGGATCGTCGAGGCCAGCGACACCTTCTCGCGCGACCTCGGTGCGCGACTGGGCTTTGGCCTGTTCGCGCCGAAAACCGCCAAGAACGGCGCCCCGCGCTATTCGGTGGGCGGTGCGCTGGAGCAGAGCGCCTTCTTCGGCGGCTTGCTCGAGGACCAGCCGATCTACCAGGACACCCGTGCGGTCAACCTGGCGGCGGTACCGGACAACGGCTCACAGCCTGGTCTGCTGTCGCTGGTGCTGTGGAACTCCAAGGCGACGCGCTTCCTCGATCTCGAGATCTCTGCGCTCGAAGCCGACGGCCGCGGCAAGATCGTGTCGCGACCGAAAGTGATGACTGCGGACCAGATCGAGGCGGTGATCGAGCAGGGGGTCGAGATTCCGTACCAGCAGGCCACCAGTTCCGGCGCCACCAGCGTGTCCTTCCGCAAGGCCAATCTGGCGCTTAGGGTCAAGCCGCAGATCACGCCGGACGGCCGCGTGATGCTGAGCCTGGAAGTGAACAAGGACTCGCGTGGCGAAGACACCGTGTCGGGGCCGGCGATCGACACCAAGCACGTCAAGACCGAGGTGCTGGTCGAGAACGGCGGCACCGTGGTGATCGGCGGCATCTACGTGCAGGACACCGCCTTCGGCACCAGCAAGGTGCCGCTGCTCGGCGACATTCCGGTGCTCGGTCACCTATTCAAGCAGAATACGAAGCGGGACAACAAGACCGAACTCATCGTTTTCATCACGCCGAAGATCGTCGAGGATCACCTGGTTTCGCGCTGAACACGACGACTGGCAATCGGGAGCATTCATGTTCAAAGCAATTTTTTCGCGCCTGGCGATCACCCTGCTCGCAACCGGCCTGGTGGCCTGCGGTGGCGGGGGCGGCGGGGACACCTGCATCGGCTGTCCGGCGGAGGTCGATAGCGGCATCCCGGCAGCGAGCAATATGTCGATTTCGGTCGATCCGGGAACGGTCAATAGCGACAATTCGGACTCGGCCGAGATCCAGGTGGTGGTGCTGTCGAGCAGCAACGCAGCCATCGCCGGCCAGACCGTCACCTTCACCGCCGAGCGCGGAATTCTCAATTTCTCCAGCGCTGAGACCGACGAGAGTGGCGTCGCCACGGTGCAGTTCCGGGCGGGCAACCTCGAGTTCGTCAACCGTACGGCTGAGGTGACGATCCGTTCGGGAGGCGTCACCAAGCAGGTCTCGATTCTGGTGGCTGGGTCCAAGCTGACGGTATCGTCGCCGTCCTCGAGCCAGCTCGTCGCGGGCAGCGGCGTCGGTGCGCCGTCTTCGGTCGAATTGACGTTCACCGCCCGCGCCGCGGGCGACACCGCGGTCTCGGGCCAGCGCGTGCGTTTCACGTCCGAGGGTTCCGGTGGCGTCACCTTGAGCACCGACGAGGCAGTGACCGCCGCCGACGGGACCGCCAAGGTCACCGTCACGGCCGCATCGTCCGGCTCGGTCACGGTCATTGGCCAATGGCTCGACGGCGGCGCAGAAGTCACCGCGTCGGCGTCCCAGGAATTCGCCGTGCAGTCGGCAGGCGACGTCTTCGGCTTGAAGTCGCCGACCGCGACACCGACCGCGGCGACGATCGGCGGCTCGGTCGAATACAAGGTGTTCGTGCCGGCCACCATCGCCGACACGGCGGGCAACGTCAAGGACGTCGCCGAAGTGTCGTTCGCGGCCACGCTGGGTACCTGGGAGAACGGTGGTGCAACCCACGAGAAGGACTATGCCGCCTCGGTCTTCAGCGAAGACGGCAAGCTGATCGTGGCCAACACGCTCGCGGTGGGCGCGTCGGCCGGTTCGGCCAATGTCTCGATCCGCGCGCTCGCCGGAGACGGTTCGGTGCTGGCGACGACCAACAGCCAGGTCTCGGTGACTTCGGACCAGCCGCATTCGATCTCGCTGCAGGCATCGAGTACCAGCATCCCGGTCAGCACGGCCACTACGCCGAGCACGACGGTACTGACGGCAACGGTTCGCGATGCCAACAACAACGTCGTCGGCGGCAAGGACGTACTGTTCAAGCTGGTCGGCGACACCGGTACCGGCGCGACGATCTCGCCGGTGGTGGCGCGGACCAACGCGACGACCGCCGGCGGTGCCCTGGGGCAGGCCACGGCGACCTTCACGGCCGGCCTGCTGCCGACCGACCAGGGATTCGAAGTGCAGGCCGAGGTGCTTGGCACCAGCCCGCTGGTGGCCGAATCGTTGCCGGTGACCGTTGGCGGCGTCGCCGGCTCGGTTGCGATCGGCGTGGCCACCGTGATCGATTCGGTCAACGACGATACTGCCTACTCCCTGCCGGTGACGGTTCAGGTGACTGACTCGAGCGGTGCCCGCCTGGCAGGTGCCCGAGTGTCGCTGACGGCGTGGCCGGTCGGCTATGCCCGGGGCGTCCGTGATACCGAGAACAAGTGCGCGGCAGTCTTCACGGAATCCGGTGGCGCGCCGGAGTTCACGACGATCGACAATCGATTCAGGGTCAACGAGGATGTCAACGAGAACCTGATCCTCGACCCGGGCGAAGACACCGATGGGCCGGGGCGCGCCCCTGACACCAAGCTGACGCCGTCGGCCGCCAGCGCCGGCGCGGTGCCGGCCTCGGTGACTACCGACGAGAATGGCCTGGCGACCTTCGAATACATCTATCTCAAGAACTACGCCGACTGGCTGATGACCCGGCTGCGGGCGACGGTCCTGGTGCAGGGTACCGAGACCAGCAGCGAGTACATCTCGATCCTGCGTCACGCGGTCGACGACGAAGAGCCCTGCGTACTGCCGCATTCGCCGTTCAACTGAGCGTTTCCCGGAAAATCGACGCCCCTTCGTATATCCTGCGAAGGGGCGTTTCTTCTTTCGGGCATGCGCATTGCGAACATCTATCTGGTCGGCATGATGGGGGCCGGCAAGACCACGGTCGGGCGTGAGCTGGCGAAGCGGCTGGGACGGCGCTTCGTCGATTGCGACCACGAGATCGAGTCCCGCACCGGGGTCGGCATTCCGGTGATCTTCGAGATCGAAGGCGAGGAAGGCTTCCGCCGGCGGGAGACCCAGGAACTCGACGAACTGAGCCGTCAGCCGGACCTGGTGGTGGCAACCGGCGGCGGCATCGTGCTGGCCGAGGACAATCGCCGGATGTTGAAGGATCGCGGCTTCGTGATCTATCTCGACGTGGCGCCGGACGTGCTGTTCGAACGCACCCGGCACGATCGCAATCGGCCGTTGCTGCAGGTGGATGATCCGCGCGGACGCATTCGCGAGCTGCATCGCCAGCGCGAGCCGCTGTATCGTGAGGTCGCCCATCTGGTGGTGCAGGGCCGTCGCGGATCGCCGGCGACGATGGCCCGCACGATCGAGCGCGAACTGGAGAAGACATGCGAACGCTGAAGGTCGCGCTCGGCGCGCGCAGCTACCCGATTCACATCGGCGACGGCCTGCGCCGTCGTGCCGACCTGATCCTGCCGCTGCTGAAGACGCCGCGGGCGATGATCGTCAGCAACGAGACGGTCGCCCCGCTGTATCTGGACGACGTCGTTGCGGCGCTGGCCGCCGTCGGCGTCGACGCCGGCCACATCATCCTGCCGGACGGCGAGGCCTACAAGGACTGGGCCACGCTCAACCGCATCTTCGACGGCCTGATGGCCGCGCGCTGCGAGCGCTCGACCACGCTGATCGCGCTCGGCGGCGGCGTCATCGGCGACATGGTCGGCTTCGCCGCCGCCACCTTCCAGCGTGGCGTGCCGTTCATCCAGTTGCCGACCACGCTGCTGGCACAGGTCGATTCGTCGGTCGGGGGCAAGACCGCGATCAATCATCCCCTCGGCAAGAACATGATCGGCGCCTTTCACCAGCCGCGCCTGGTGCTGGCCGACATCGCGACGCTGGCGACGCTGCCGGCGCGCGAACTGTCGGCGGGGCTGGCGGAGGTCATCAAGTACGGGCTGATCCGCGATGCCGCCTTCTTCGCCTGGCTCGAGGACAACATGGCCCGGTTGGTGGCCCGCGACGGCGATGCGCTCGCCTACGCGATCGAGTGCTCGTGCGCCAACAAGGCGGAGATCGTCGCGGCCGACGAGACCGAGCAGGGGGTGCGCGCGATCCTCAATCTAGGCCACACCTTCGGTCATGCGATCGAGGCGGGCATGGGCTACGGGGAATGGCTCCACGGCGAGGCGGTCGCCGCCGGTGCGATGATGGCGGCCGAACTGTCGCGCATGCGAGGCTGGCTGACCGACGCCGACGTCGCGCGGATCGAAGCCATCCACCGCGCCGCCGGCCTGCCGGTGCGCGGCCCGGCGCTGCCGATCGGCCAGTATCTGGAACTGATGGCGCACGACAAGAAGGTCGAGGGCGGACGTCTGCGTCTGGTGCTGCTCGAAGGCATCGGCCGTGCCGTCATCGACGGTGACTCGCCGCGCCCGTCGATCGAGGCCGCGATCCGGGAACGAATCGATGCCTGACGGCTCGCTCGCGCCGTACGCGGTCAGCGAACGCAATTCGCGCGGCCGCCGGATCGCCGAGGATCCGCCCGCGGGCCGCGGCGAATTCCAGCGCGATCGCGACCGCATCGTGCACTCCACCGCGTTTCGCCGGCTCGAGTACAAGACCCAGGTGTTCGTCAATCACGAGGGCGATCTGTTCCGCACCCGGCTGACGCACAGCATCGAGGTCGCGCAGATCACCCGCAGCATTGCCCGCGCGCTCAACCTGAACGAGGATCTCGCCGAGGCTGTGGCGCTGGCTCACGATCTCGGTCATACGCCATTTGGCCATGCCGGGCAGGAGGCGCTCAACGAGTGCATGAAGCCCTTCGGCGGCTTCGAGCACAATCTGCAGTCGTTGCGCATCGTCGATCTGCTGGAAGAGCGCTACGCCGAATTCGACGGCCTGAACCTGATGTACGAAACCCGTGAGGGCATCCTCAAGCATTGCTCGCCCGCCCACGCGCGCACGCTGGGTGAACTCGGCCGGCGCTTCATCGACAAGCGCCGACCCTCGCTCGAAGGACAACTGGCGAACTTCTGCGACGAGATCGCCTACAACAACCACGACCTCGACGACGGGCTGCGGTCGGGCCTGATCACCCTGGAGCAACTCGACGAAGTGGAATTGTTCGCCCGCGAGCGGGCCCGGGTGTGCGAGCGCCATCCCAGGCTCGCCGGTCGCCGGTTGATCCACGAGACGATCCGTCGGATGATCAACCGGATGGCGCTGGACCTGATCGAAACCACCTCGGCCAACATCGCCGAGCAGCGCATCGAAAGCCTGGCCCAGGTCGGCGAGGCGCCGGCACTGGTGGCCTACGGCGAAGGGCTGCGCGAACCGCTGCAGGCGCTCAAGGTCTTCCTGCGGGAGAACCTCTACCGGCACTATCAGGTGCTGCGCATGACCGAGAAGGCGCGCCGGATCATCCGTGACCTGTTTTCGGCTTTCCAGTCCGATCCTCGCCTGTTGCCACCCCAGTATCAGGCGAAAGCGAAGGATGACGCGCCGCGGGCGATCGCCGACTACGTCGCGGGCATGACCGACCGCTACGCCATCCGCGAGCACCGCCGACTGTTCGCGGTCGGCGAAATCCACTGAGCGATAAAATCGGCCGATGCGGATGCATCCGGCGCTGAATGTCGCGGCGCAAAAAAACCTTGAAACCTGTCGCTACGCTGCGGTAAATTCGGGCTTCCGCCAGTAGAGATCGGAGGGCTCCGCCAGGCGAGCCCGGCAAGCCGGTGAGCTTTTCGCGCCTCCGGCTTTTTTTGACGTCCGCACGCAAGACGTGCTGCCAGCTGCGCCGGAACGGCTTCATTCGACGGTGCGCAAGTAGTCGAGGAAAGACAGGATGGATTTCCCCCAGAAGCAAGGTCTGTACGACCCGAAGAACGAACATGATGCCTGCGGCGTTGGTTTCGTCGCGCACGTCAAGGGCCGCAAGAGCCACGAGATCGTCAGCCAGGGTCTCGAGATTCTCAAGAATCTCGACCACCGTGGCGCCGTTGGTGCCGATCCGCTGCAGGGCGACGGCGCCGGCATCCTGATCCAGGTGCCGGACGCGCTCTACCGCGAAGACATGGCCACCCGCGGCATCGAACTGCCGCCGGCCGGCGAATACGGCGTCGGCATGGTGTTCATGCCGAAGGAGATCGCGTCCCGTCTCGCCTGCGAGGCGGAGATCGAGCGCGCGATCCGCGCCGAAGGGCAGGTGCTGCTGGGCTGGCGCGACGTGCCGGTCAGCGCCGAGATGCCGATGTCGCCCGCGGTCAAGGCCAAGGAGCCGGTGATCCGCCAGGTGTTCATCGGCCGCGGCCGCGACGTCATGGTGACCGATGCACTGGAGCGCAAACTCTACGTGATCCGCCGGCGCGCGGCCAATGCCATCATGGCGCTGGATCTCGAGCACGCCAAGGAGTTCTACATGGTCTCCATGTCGGCGCGCACCGTGAACTACAAGGGCCTGCTGCTGGCGACCCAGGTCGGCGAGTATTTCGAGGATCTGGCCGACGAGCGTGCGATCTCGGCGCTCGCGCTGGTGCATCAGCGGTTCTCGACCAACACCTTCCCGAAGTGGAGCCTGTCGCACCCGTTCCGGATGATCGCCCACAACGGCGAGATCAATACCCTGCGCGGCAACTACAACTGGATGCGGGCGCGCGAGAACGGCGTCTCGTCGCCGCTGCTCGGCGCCGACCTCGACAAGATCTGGCCGGTCATCTACCCGGGCCAGTCCGACTCCGCGGCCTTCGACAACGCCCTCGAACTGCTGGTGATGAGCGGCTACACGATGGCGCACGCGGTGATGATGATGATCCCCGAGGCGTGGGAATCCCACACCCTGATGGACGACCGCCGGCGCGCCTTCTACGAGTACCACGCGGCGATGATGGAGCCGTGGGACGGCCCGGCTGCGGTGGCGTTCACCGACGGTCGCCAGATCGGCGCCACGCTCGACCGCAACGGCCTGCGCCCGGCGCGCTACCTGGTGACCGACGACGACATCGTGGTGATGGCTTCGGAATCCGGCGTGCTGCCGATTCCGGAGAGCCGCATCGTCAAGAAGTGGCGCCTGCAGCCGGGCAAGATGTTCCTGATCGACATGGATCAGGGGCGCATCATCGACGACCGCGAACTGAAGGAGTCGCTGGCCGCCGCCAAGCCCTACCAGGAATGGATCCGCAAGATCAACATCAAGCTCGACGATCTGGAGCCGGCAGCCGCGGCCCCGGCCGCGTCCGAGCGGGCCTCGCTGCTCGACCGCCAGCAGGCCTTCGGCTTTACCCAGGAAGACGTCAAGTTCATCCTCGAGCCGATGGCCAAGGCCGGCGAGGAGGCCACCGGTTCGATGGGCAACGACTCGCCGCTGGCGGTGCTGTCCGGCCGCGAGAAGCCGCTCTACAACTACTTCCGCCAACTCTTCGCCCAGGTCACGAATCCGCCGATCGATCCGATCCGTGAGCAACTGGTGATGTCGCTGGTGTCCTTCATCGGTCCCAGGCCGAACCTGCTCGAAATCAACGAGATCAACCCCCCGTACCGGCTCGAGGTCGGCCAGCCGGTGCTCGACTTCGCCGGCATGGCGACGATCCGCAACATCGCACGCTACACCAACAACAAGTTCCGCTCGGCCGAGCTCGACGTCTGCTATCCGGTGGCGTGGGGCAAGGAAGGGGTCGAGGCGCGCCTCGCCACGCTGTGTGCCGAGGCCGAGGACGCGGTGCTGCAGGGCTACAACATCCTGATCGTGTCGGACCGCAACGTCGATGCCGACAACGTCGCGATCCCGGCGCTGCTGGCGACCTCGGCGATCCACCAGCACCTGGTGAACAAGGCGCTGCGCACGCGCACCGGTCTGGTGGTCGAGACCGGCACTGCGCGCGAAGTGCATCATTTCGCGGTGCTTGCCGGCTATGGCGCCGAAGCGGTGCACCCGTACCTGGCGATGGAGACGCTGCACATGCTCGCCGGCGACAATGGGGAAGCGCGCGACAAGGCGGTCAAGCATTTCGTCAAGGGTGTCGGCAAGGGCCTGATGAAGGTCATGTCGAAGATGGGCATCTCGACCTACATGTCCTACACCGGTGCCCAGATCTTCGAGGCGGTCGGCCTTAAGCAGTCGCTGGTGGACAAGTACTTCACCGGCACCACGACCCAGGTCGAAGGTATCGGCGTGTTCGAGGTCATGGAAGAGGCGGTGCGCCTGCACCGCAAGGCCTTCGGCGACGATCCGGTGCTGGCCAACATGCTCGACGCCGGTGGCGAGTATGCGTTCCGGATTCGCGGTGACGAGCACATGTGGACGCCGGACGCGATCGCCAAGCTGCAGCATTCGACGCGATCGGGCAAGTTCGATTCGTACAAGGAATATGCGCGCATCATCAACGATCAGAGCAAGCGCCACATGACGCTGCGTGGCCTGTTCGAGATCAAGCCGGCCGGCGCGCCGGTGCCGATCGACGAAGTCGAGCCGGTCAAGGAGATCGTCAGGCGCTTCGCTACCGGCGCGATGTCGCTCGGTTCGATCTCGACCGAGGCGCACACCACGCTGGCGATCGCGATGAACCGCATCGGCGGCAAGTCGAATACCGGCGAGGGCGGCGAGGATCCGACCCGCTTCAAGCCGGTGGCCAAGCCGACGCGGCTGTCCGAACTGATCGGCGCGAGTCGCATCGAACGCGACATCGAACTCAATGCCGGCGACAGCCTGCGCTCGGCGATCAAGCAGGTGGCCTCGGGCCGCTTCGGCGTCACCACCGAGTACCTCGCCAACGCCGACCAGCTCCAGATCAAGATGGCGCAGGGCGCGAAGCCGGGCGAGGGCGGCCAGCTTCCGGGCCACAAGGTGTCCGAGTACATTGGCTACCTGCGCCACTCGGTGCCGGGCGTCGGCCTGATCTCGCCGCCGCCGCACCACGACATCTATTCGATCGAGGACCTGGCGCAACTGATCCATGACCTGAAGAACGCGAATCCGTCGGCTTCGATCAGCGTCAAGCTGGTCTCCGAGGTCGGGGTCGGCACGGTGGCCGCAGGCGTCGCCAAGGCCAAGGCCGATCATGTCGTCATTGCCGGCCACGACGGTGGCACCGGCGCCAGTCCGCTGTCATCGATCAAGCACGCCGGCACGCCGTGGGAGCTGGGCCTCGCCGAGACCCAGCAGACCCTGGTGATGAACCGCCTGCGCAGCCGCATCCGGGTGCAGGTGGATGGCCAGATGAAGACTGGTCGCGACGTGCTGATCGGTGCCCTGCTCGGTGCCGACGAGTTCGGATTCGCGACTGCGCCGCTGGTGGTCGGGGGCTGCATCATGATGCGCAAGTGTCACCTCAACACCTGTCCTGTCGGTGTCGCGACCCAGGATCCGGAACTTCGCAAGAAGTTCTCCGGGCAGCCCGAGCACGTGGTGAACTTCTTCTTCTTCATCGCCGAGGAAGTGCGCGAGCTGATGGCGCAGATCGGCATCCGCAGCTTCGACGAGCTGATCGGGCGCTCCGACCTGCTCGACATGAAGCAGGGCGTCGAGCACTGGAAGGCGCGTGGCCTCGACTACTCGCGCATCTTCTATCGTCCGGCGGTGCCGGAGAGTGTCGGCCGCTTCAACACCGAGTCGCAGAATCACGGTCTCGACAAGGCGCTCGACAATCGCCTGATCGAACTCGCGGCGCCGGCCATCGAGCGCGGTGAGCGGGTCGCGATCGATCTGCCGGTACGCAACATCAACCGTACCGTCGGTGCCATGCTGTCCGGCAAGGTGGCCCTCAAGTACGGCCACGCCGGTCTGCCGGAAGACAGCATCCACATCAAGCTGTCCGGCACTGCCGGACAGAGCTTCGGTGCCTTCCTGGCGCGCGGCGTGACGCTGGAACTGGTCGGCGAAGGCAACGACTACGTCGGCAAGGGACTGTCGGGCGGACGCATCATCGTGCGTCCTGATGCGGATTTCCGCGGCGAGGCGATGCGCAACATCATCATCGGCAACACCGTGATGTACGGCGCGATCGAGGGTGAGGCGTTCTTCGCCGGTGTCGCCGGTGAGCGCTTCTGCGTTCGCAACTCCGGCGGCACGGCAGTGGTCGAGGGGGTCGGCGACCATGGTTGCGAATACATGACCGGCGGCACCGTGCTGGTGCTCGGTGAGACCGGCCGCAACTTCGCGGCCGGCATGTCCGGTGGCATCGCATACGTGCTCGACGAGGCAGGCGACTTCTCCGGCCGCTGCAACATGGCCCAGGTCGCGCTGGAGCCGGTCGAGGAAGAGATCGAGGCGCGCAAGGGTTCGGAATCGGGCGACGAGCTCGAATCCCATGGCCGAGTCGATATCGATCATCTCGAGATGGCCGACGAGCGCATCATCAAGGCGCTGATCGAGCGTCACGTGCGATTCACCGGCAGCGTTCGCGCCGCCGCGATCCTCGACGACTGGGCGAGCTACCGTGACAAGTTCGTCAAGGTGCTGCCGCACGAATATCGCCGCGTGCTGAGCGAGATGGCGGCGGAGAAGCAGAAGCAACTGGAGGCTGCGTAACATGGGGAAGCCCACCGGATTCATGGAGTTCCAGCGCCTGTCGGAGGCCTATGCGCCGACGGACGAGCGGGTCAAGCACTACAAGGAGTTTACGGTCGCGCTGAGCGACGAGGACGCGTCGAAGCAGGGTGCGCGTTGCATGGACTGCGGCATCCCTTTCTGCAACAACGGTTGCCCGGTCAACAACATCATTCCCGACTGGAACGACCTGGTGTATCGCGGTGACTGGCAGGAAGCCATCCGCGTGCTGCACTCGACCAACAACTTTCCGGAGTTTACCGGCCGCATCTGCCCGGCCCCGTGCGAGGCGGCGTGCACCTTGAACATCAACACCGATCCGGTCGGCATCAAGTCGCTGGAGCGGGCGATCATCGACAAGGCCTGGGCCGAGGGCTGGGTCGTGCCACAGCCGCCGGACGCCAAGACCGGCAAGAAGGTCGCCGTCGTCGGCTCCGGGCCGGCCGGGCTGGCCGCCGCGCAGCAACTGGCGCGTGTCGGTCACGACGTCGTGGTGTTCGAGAAGAACGACCGGATCGGCGGCCTGCTGCGCTATGGCATCCCCGACTTCAAGATGGAAAAGCATCTGATCGATCGGCGGATCCAGCAGATGGAAGCCGAAGGGGTCGAATTCCGTACCGGCGTCTGCGTTGCTGCGACGCCGCCGAAGGGGGTCATCAACGACGCCGCCACCGAGGTGTCGGCGGCGCAGCTCACCGCCGAGTTCGATGCGGTGATCCTCGCCGCCGGATCCGAGACGCCGCGCGATCTGCCGGTGCCGGGGCGCGAGTTCGACGGCGTTCATTTCGCCCTCGAGTTCCTGATTCCACAGAACAAGGAAGTCGCCGGCGGCGACCGCAACCCGATCTCCGCCAAGGACAAGCACGTCGTCGTGATCGGCGGCGGCGATACCGGATCGGACTGCGTCGGCACGTCCAACCGGCACGGCGCCAAGTCGATCACCCAGTTCGAGTTGCTGCCGCAGCCGCCCGAGCAGGAAAACAAGATGCTGACCTGGCCGTACTGGCCGATCAAGATGCGTACTTCTTCGTCCCACGAGGAAGGCTGCGAGCGGGATTTCGCGGTGGCGACCAAGGCCTTCGTCGGCGACGGTGGTACCGTCAAGGCGCTGACCGGCGTTCGGCTGGACTGGAAGGACGGCAAGATGAGCGAGGTGCCGGGCTCCGAATTCGAGCTTCCGGCCGATCTGGTGCTGTTCGCGATGGGCTTCACCAATCCGTCGGCATCGTTGCTCGAGGCCTTCGGCGTCGACAAGGACGCGCGTGGCAATGCCAAGGCGGATACCGACGGCGAGGGTTGCTACGCGACCAACGTGGACAAGGTGTACGCGGCCGGCGACGTGCGTCGCGGCCAGTCGCTGGTGGTGTGGGCCATTCGCGAAGGCCGGCAGTGCGCCCGCGAGGTTGATGTCTTCCTGATGGGCGAGTCGGTCCTGCCGCGATAGGCGAAAATCGGTTGCTTCGGCCGACGGGCGCAGCCAGGCTGCGCCCGTTTCCCTTCACAAGGGCGCTTCGGCCTTGCCTTCAGGGCGCCGTCGCGGCGGCAGCGAGCCCCTTCAGTGCGGCCGCGATATTGGCCGCCACCGGGCAGTCGCCGGCGTCGTGACGCGCTGCGATCCAGGCCGGGTCGTTGTAGCCGAGCCAGACCTTGCCGGCCTCGTCCTGCCACACCACGGCCTTTAGTGGCAGGTCGATCGCCACCGTCCGAGCACAGGCCATGAATGGCGTGCCGCCTTTCGGGTTGCCGAAGATCAGCAGTTCGGTCGGCTGCATCTCGCTGCCGATCGAGCGTGCGCCGGCGGCGTGGTCGATGCGTGCAAAGACCTTCATGCCCTTTGCCGTCGCGGCCGCTTCGAGACGATCCATCGTCACCGCCGGCGGGTGCGTGCTCTCGACCACGATCAGGCCGTCCGCCGCGTGGGTGAGCGGAGAGACGCACAGCAGGATTGACAGAAGGCGATTGCGGATGCGCATGGCGGACTCCTCCCTGGACGAATTCAGTCATTGGACCGCGCAGCGTGGCGTGTCCTTACACGTCCGCGCACCGAAAGTTGCCTTGCAACCTATGCCTGTGCCGCCAGCCGGCCGCAGAGTTCGAGTCGCGCTCGCGAATCGGCGAGTCCGTCGATGAAGCGGCGTGGGATGCCGCCGAGCCCGACCTGGGCGCCGGCCAGCGCTCCGGTCAGCATCGCCCGCGCCAGGTTCTGGCCGCCACCATTGACTGCGTGCAGCACCGCCGATTCGAAGTCGTCGTGGAAGCGGGCCGCCAGATAGTAGGCCGCCGGCAGCTGGTGGTAGATTGCGCACGGCATGCCGTAGACCAGCGAAACCTTCCACGCCGGCTCGATCCGGATCGACGGATCGGCTGCCGCCCGGGCGACGAAGGACGGCGTCAGCAAGGCGTCCGGCGACGCGAAGCTGCCGATTCTGGCCTTCTCCGCACCTGCAGGCGCCGTCATGGCGGTGCCCGAGGTCACGGTATGGAAGGGCAGTCGCCCGTCCTTGCACATTGTCATCAGCCGGCCCGAGATTTCCGCGTCGAATGGCACCCCGGCCACCAGCAGGCCGAGCACCGAGCAGAAGGCGACGGTCATCGCCACGACGCTCTCATCGGACTGGGTCAACACCGTATTGCGTGTGGTCGAAATCGCGAGTTGTCGGGGGTCGCGGGCGTAGCGCACGGCCAGGGCGATGCCGCGCTCGATCGCTTCGGTGGTGTCGGCCGAACCGCCGCATCGACCCCAGGGCAGACCCTGCTCGAAGCGCTTGCGCCAGCACTCGCGGATCGACTGACTGGTGTACCCACCCGGCCCACTCATCGGAGATCCGTCCAAGTGCGGGAACAGGTCTTCGTCGAGTCGCCGGCAGAAGTCGGATTCGTCGTATCCGTTGCAGGCTACCAGTGACTCGGCCGTCATCGCCAGCAGCAGGCCGGCCTGCGAGGCATCGCCCGCGGCGAGGCCCGCATGGTAGTGGTCTGCCCGTGGTGTCGTATAGTCGTCGACCCATTCGCCGTAGCGCCGACGCATCTCGTCGAGGTCGTAGTACCAGTGCGGGCCGAGTGCCAGGGCGTCGCCGATGAAGGCACCCATCAGAGCGCCGCGCGCGCGGTCCGCAATCGTCTGTTCGCTCATGGCTCGTCCCCGTCGCCTGGATCGGATTCGGTATTGGTCAGCCGCTGCCCGCACTCGCCGCAGAAGCGGTCTCGCCGTTCGATCGGCGCGCCACAGGCCGAGCAACGGGCGGGGCTGACGATCATCGTCACTTCGAGGCCGGCGTCCGCAGCGCGGAATCCCGTGCTCGGGACGGTTCCGAGCGTGCGCGGCGGCGGCCTGTCGCCGTCTCGCTCCGGCATCGGCGGACCAGGATCCGGCGGGACGAGGGACGGCTCGTCGCGGGCCGAAGCCGTGGCATCGTGCATTCGTTCCGGACGCAGCGCCATGGTCTTCACCGTCGAAGCCAGCCCCGCGTCCGCTGGCGCCGCACCGGGTGTCGCATCGCCGGCCGCGTCGTTGGTGGCCTCGGCCCCGCCTTCGGCCTCGACCCCGGCACCGGTGCCGTCATCGATCATCCTGTCCGCTTCCGCTTCCGCTTCCGCTTCCGCTTCCGCTTCCGCTTCCGCTTCCGCTTCCGCTTCCGCTTCCGCGATCGGCGCCAGGGGGGCATCGATTCCATCGAGCTGGCAACGGAGCCGACACAGGCCGCCGATCTGGGCGGCCAGTGGCAGTACAGCACCTTGCAGCACCAGGATGCTGATGCCGGTCATTGCGGCAACCGCCAGGCCGCCGCCGGCGGCCGCAGCCGCATCGAAGTCGCCGGACGCGATCGCCATCGCGACATCGGCACCGACCACGGCCCCGGCCAGGCCACCGACGAAGACCATGCCGGAGAACCACAGCATCGCGACGATCGTCGCCAACACGGCTGCGACGAAGCCGATCAGCATGAGCGACAGCAGGATCTCCAGTGGCCGCTGGCGCAGTCGTGCCACCGTCGAGCGCAACCCGGCGCCGAGCGACTGCCCCGACCAGAACGCGGGTGCGCAGAGCAACAAGGTGGCCGTCGAGCCGGCGAACAGAACGGCCGCGCCAGCGATCAGCACCGGCATCAGGACCACCAGCAGAAACGGTCCGACCACCGCCAGCCGGCACGCCCACAGCAATGCTGTTGCCGCCATCGCGAAGACGAACTGGGCGGCCGCGACGATCAGCGCGACCACCACCAGCAAGGCCAGCGAGCGGGCACCCGCGGCCAGCGACGCCGGCAGACGGCGAGCAGGACGATCGCTGGCGCGATCCATCAGTGCGACGCCGGCGGCATGGGCGGCGATCATCGCGAACACCAGCACCACCAGGTACAGCACGCCGGCGAGTGCGACCGAGTCGGCGAGCAGCGCCAGCACGTTGGCGAGACCGGTGGCGAGGCCGAGGGCCAGCAGGCCGGCCGACAACAGGCCGAGCGCTGCCGGTGTGCGCAGGCCGTCGAGGGCGCCGCCCAGCGACGCGGCGCCGAGTGCGATCAATTGCCGTTCATGAGCCGGCCCTGCGCGGCTCACTGGTTCTTCACCGCGCATTCGGGCACCGTGTCCCATCGATCGGGGGCACAGTAGCTCCAGCGCACCTTCTCACGGCACAGTGCCTTGGCGATGAACGATTTCTGGTCGCAGACTGCGAGTTCCTCGCGCAGGCGAAGCTGCCAGCTGGGCTGTGCCGCCGGCGTCGGCACCGGCTCGGTGGTGGGCGCAGGCGCCGGTACGGCGATCGGCTCGGGCGGTGGTGCCGGTCGCGGCGCAGGCCTCGGTGCGGGTCTGGGCGGCGGCTTTGGCCGGGGCTGTGGCTTGGGCGCTGGCGGCGGAGGCGGTGGTGCAACCACGGCAGGCTCGGCCTCCGCTGGCACGGCCTCGGTGACGCCGGCGTCCGACGTCGAGTCCGGTTCGGATCGCGCGGCTTCGTCGTCCGGGCGCTCACCGACGCCATCGGCCGCGCCCGGGGCGACGCCGTCCGCCGGCAAGGGCGGCAAGCCCGCCGACGGCGGCTCCGCACCGCCGCCGGCCTCGGTGTCCGCCGCTGGCGCCGGCGGCGGAATCACTGACGGCGCCGGTGCCGAGTCGGCCGCCGTGCCCGGTGCCACCGTCACGGTCGGGTGCCCGGCAGCATTGTTCGACGGTGCGCCGTCGCCCACCGTCGCGGCGGGTTCGTCGCCGTGCGTCAGCCACCAGATCACCCCGCCCAGCAGTACGGCGAGAATTGCCCCGGCGATCGCCAGAGTAGGCGGCGGCCGGCTTGTGGCCGGCGCCGGCGGCAGCGCCTCGCGTGCCTGTTGCAGCGCCTCGGCGCTGTAGCGGACGGTCTCCGCGCCCCAGTCGGCGCCATCGTCGGTTGCGCCGAGGTCGGCCATCGGCGCGGGTGCAGCGGGCGGCACGGGCGGGGCGGACTGGGGGGCGGGGGCAATATCGATGCCCGAGCGCATGATCACCGTTCGTTCGAGATCCTCGTCCGAGGTCGGCCGGGTCGGTGCGTCGATGCCGGTGCCGCGTTCGTCCGCTGGCGAGGCATCAGGTGGTGGCGCCGACTGCGTCGGCAGAAGGCCGCGATCGGTCGCCTCGTCGGCGGGCAAGGGAGGGTCGAGTTCGTTGTTGCCGTCGATCTGCCGCGACAGATCGCTGAAACTCCCCTCGGACTGCCAGTTGCTCTCGAGAAACATCTCGGTGAACGGCTCGTCCGGTTCATCGCCGAATCCGTTGGTCGGCGCATCCTGCCGACCCGACAGGTCGGCGTCGATCTGGTCTTCGAAGTCGGCCTTTTCGGGCACGATCAGGCGGGTCAGGTCGTCGTTCGAAGCCTGGCCGGCGACATCGTCGCCGACCGAGCCGTCGAGCGACGCACCGCATTGCGGGCAGAAGGTCTTGTCCGCCGCGACCGGGGCGTGGCAGGCGGGGCAAGGCGTGACCGCCGCCTGCGCAGCACCGCACAACGGGCAGAACTTGGAGCCGGCCCTGATCGGCTGGTGGCACGAATGGCAATTCATCTGGGATAACGGCGGCATCGCACGGAAATCCGGGTCCTGGCTATGCAGAATAGCGAAAATCGACGTCGCCCGCCGATTCCTCGCCCGCTTCCTGCGAGCGGTGCGACCTTCCCGGACCCGGCTGTCAGGCGGGGTCGGCGACCGTGCGGCCGGCCGGCTGGAGTTGGCGACCCTTGCGCCGATACAGCATCACCGGGGCGCAGCGCTCGGCGTCGTGGTAGATGCCGACACAGTCGAGGCACTGGAAACATTCGTCATAGTCGATGGCGCCGCTGACGTGGATCGCGTCATAGGCGCAGTCGTGGCGGCAGCGCTGGCAAGGCCGGCCACACTCGCTGCGGCGGGGCAGCCATGCCAGCAGGCGCAGCTTGCCGCCGATCGCCATGAACGCGCCCAGCGGGCACAGGTAGCGACAGAAGAACTTGTAATAGACGCCGGCGAGCAGCAACAGCAAAACGGCATAGGCGACGAAGGGCCAGCTGCGGTCGAAGGCGACCGTGATCGACGTCTTGAACGGTTCGACCTCGACCAGTCGCTCGGCGATCCCGGGGGCGAACGCAGCGGCTGCGAGCAGCGCCGCAAGGAGCAGGTAGCGCCCGCGGGACAGCGCGCGGGCGACGCCGGCTGGCAGTCGCCGGGGGCGGATGCCGAGCTTGCGCACGATCAGCGCGGAAAACTCCTGCAGGGCACCGAACGGACACAGCCAGCCACAGAAGGTACCGCGCCCCCAGATCAGGAAGGTCACCAGCGTCGCTGCCATCATCAGCAGCGAGACCGGATCGTAGAGGAAGCTGCCGAGGCCGGCGCCGGCATTCAGCGACTTGATCGCACCGGTCACCTGGACGATCGACAACTGCCCCTGGGCGTACCAACCGACGTAGCCCAGCGTGAAGGCCAGGAAGGCCCATCGGAACACCTTCAGTCGACGTGCGTCCTCGACGATCCAGCGGGGCCTGGCCAGCACTGTGAACAACAACAGCAGGGCGGCGCCGATGGTCATCAGCTCGGTGCGGCGGGCCTGCCAAGCCTGCAGCCATTCCGGCGGCGGCGGCGGCGGGCGATCGAACCAGCGCGCAGGTGGGTGGTAGGCGAGTGCGGCCTGGCGAAAGACCAGTTCCGGCAGGATGAAGCCCTTCTTGCGCAGCAGGGCATAGTCGATCCGGATTTCGCCGCCCGGGTCGAGGCCGGAGATCGGCGGCAGGGCGACGTTGAGCTGGCTGTTGAACGCAGGCTGGTCGGCTGGCCGCGGCAGGTCCATGTCGAGGTCGCGCAACTCGAACGGCGTGTTGCCCTGGCTGAGGGTCAGCTTCTGCGGATTGGTGCCGCGGACGAAATCGTCGTCGACCAGCGCCTCGCGTCCGGCCGTGGCGATCCAGTAGGCATGTTGGCCGGGGTCGAGGCGGTCCTGCAGGCGGGCGAATCCGTCGTCGCCGAGCAGCGTCCGGCCGATGCTCGGCACATTGAGGTAGGCCACCCACAGTTCGAGGAAGCGCCCGTCCGGGTCGGCGCGGACCAGCGGATCGTCGCCGGCCACCGGCGAATCGGCATACAGTGCCTCGACCTCTGCATTGGTGAGGCGCAGATGGCCGATCGCGCCCTGGGCCAGCAACTCGTCGAATCCGAGCCGCTCGAATACGTCCTCGCGAACCGTGGCCGGCGGCCCGTCGTGGCTCTCGCCGGCGAAGCCGAGCCGGGCGCGGGCCACTGCGAGGGCGCTGGTCAGCACCGTCTGGTTGATGATGCGGATCGACGCGGTGGCCTTGGTGACGCCGTCGAGCACGACCCGGCGTTCGTCGCGGGCCGCGCCGGTGCCACCGTATTTCGACCCGACCGAGATCGGTGACGACAGACTGAGCCCCTGGTACTGCTTCAGGAAGGCCTTCAGCGGATCTTCCCCGAGGCCGCCGAGAAAGACCGGTTCATGTTGGCGCAGCAGCGCGACATCGAGGAAATTGCCGGCGCCGTCGAGCGCGATCAGCAGATTGATCGGTGTTCCCTCGAAACCGGGGATCGGTGCCAGGTCGATCGATTCGAAGGCGTAGCCGATCGGGCCATCGTCGGGGCGAAGTTCACTGGTGATCGGCCACGCCGGCAGATCGTGGAGCTGTTCGCCGACCTGCAGTGGTGGTGGGAAATGGGCCGCGACGTCCTCGCGCGCGAGGTCCCCGGCGGCGGCCGGCACGGCCGCGAGTGCCAGCCAGCAGACGATGCATACGGCCAGCAGCTTGTCCATCATGCGTCGATCAGCCCGGCGCGTACCGCGATCAGCGCCAGTTCGGCCGAATTCGCCGCATTGAGCTTGCGCTTGATGTTGTAGAGATGGGTGCCGACGGTGCTGGGCGACAGGTGCTGGCTTTCGGCGACCTGATTGACCGACTGGCCGCGCGCCAACTGCAGGAAGACGGCGAATTCCTTGTCGGTCAGTGCTTCGGCCGGATCGCTGGCATCGCCGAAGCGGGCCAGTGCGAGCCGGGGCGCCAGTTCGGGATCGAGGTAACGCTCGCCGCGCGCCACCTGCGCCACCGCCCGGATCAGGTCCTGCGGATCGGCGCGCTTGGACAGATAGCCGGTGGCGCCGAGCTTGAGCGCCCGTGACGGAATCTGCAGGTCGTCGTGCGCCGACAGCATCAGCACCCGCGCCCGCCCGTCGTGGGCGCGGATGCGCTCGAGTGCGCCGAGACCGCCGATGCCCGGCATGCTGACGTCCATGACCAGCGCGTCGGGGTGGTGCTCGTCGAAGGCCCGCACCGCGTCGTCGCCGTTCGATGCCTCGGCGACGATGCTCGCACCGGCACCTTCGATCAGCATGCGGAATCCGGCGCGAACGACGGCGTGGTCGTCGGCCAGCACGATCCGGAGCCGCGCCAGCGGCTGGCTGCTGCTCATGATTCGTCTCCGTCGTTCGATTGCGACGCCGGGCTGCGGGCGTCGACCGCGGCACGATTCGGCAGCGGCAGCAGCACGCTGACCTGGGCGCCGCCGTCGATGCTGCGTTCGAGACCGAGGTGGCCGCCGAGGGCCTCGACCCGCTCACGCATGCCGGTCAGTCCGTAGCGGTCGTGGCCGGCGTGGCCCGCAAAGCCTTCGCCGTCATCGCTGACGCTCAGATCGAGGTGGGTGTCGCTGCAGCTGGCCTGGACCTTGACACGGGTGGCCTTGGCGTGACGCGCGACATTGGTCAGGCTTTCCTGCAGCACCCGCAGCACCGCCAGGCAGAAATCCTCGTCCAGCGACACCGGTTCCGCCCGGATCGCCTGCTCGAGGACGATGTCGGGATAGAGTCCGGACCAGTGATCGCAGTATTCGACCAGGGCCGAGGCGAGGCGGCCCCGGGGAAGCGGTTCGGGGCGGCGCAGGCGCGCCAGGATGTGGCGCACGCCGTCCTGCATCTGGCCCGTCATCGCCAGAATCGCCTGGGCGCTTCCGTGGATGCCCGGTTGTTCCGCGCTGCGTTGCAGAATGGCGCCCGCCATCGCGCGCACTGCAGTCACGCTCTGGCCGATTTCGTCGTGCAATTCGCGCGCGATCTGCCGGCGCTCTTCCTCCAGTCGATGTTGCAACGCCTGGTGAAAGGCCTGGTCCTGCTCCAGGCGGGCATTGCGCGCGAGGCTGGAGTCGAGTTCGTCGGCCATCCGGTTGTAGCGCTCGGCGAGCCGGTCCAGTTCGGCCACGCCGTGACTCGGCAGGCGCACATCGAAGCGTCCGTCGGCGGTTTGCTCGAGCGCGGTTTCGAGCGCTACCAGGGGGCGCAGCGTGCGGTTGATCGCATGCCGCACGGCAAGGCCGAGCACCACCAGCAGCGCGAGTGCCCAGCCGCCGACCTGCACCAGATCGTCCCAGGCGTCCAGCGTCGCGCGCGAGGCGTCCGGGATCAAGGTCAGGCGTAGACCGTCGATGTCACGGATGGTCGGCTCGAAGCGCGGCATCAGCAGTGCCGCAAACCAGCCGGGGGCATCGCGGCCGAGTTTGTAGGTGGAGCCGGGCGAGCGGTAGCGCAGCCGACCCTCGGTATCCCGTACCTCGAGCGAATTGGCGCGCACTCGTCCGACCGCGGCGAGCTGGTCGGTCAGCATCGCGGTGTCTCCGCGCGCCTCGGCCTCGTCCGCCAACACCGTCAACCACTGCTCGGCGACGCGGGTTGCCGCGGTGATCTCCTCTTCGATCGCATTGCGGGTGGTGACACCCCACCACAGGCCGGCGAGCAGCAGGATCAGCGCTGCCGCGCCGGTCACCAGCAGGCCGATTCGGTCGTGGAGGCGACTCACCATCCGGCGAAACATCCTAGCCACCCCAGCGGTAGCGAATGCCCAGATATAGGGCACGGGGCGCCGCCGGCGCGACGAACTGTTCGTCGGCCCAGCTTTCGCTGTCGGTGAGGAAGGCACCCGACGCATCGAATGGATTTTCGGCCAGCGCGCCGCCGGTCGCGTACTCGTGGTCGAACAGGTTGTCGATCCGACCGAACAGGGTCCAGCTGCCGCCCATCGCGAATTCGGCATCGACGTTGACCACCGCATAGCCGGCGAGCTTGCCGCTGCCGCCGAAGTCCCGGGTTTCGCCGAAGGCGTCGGTGGCCTCGCCGGCACGGTGGCGGTTGTTCTCGTTGCCGCGGACGTACTGGTCGGAATAGCCGACGACGTCGACACCCAGGCGCAGCGCCTCGGATGCACGCCAGTCGATGGCCAGCTTGAGTGCATGCTCGGGCATGCTGGGCAGCTGATCGCCGGCAGTCACCAGGATTTCGTCGTCCTGGCCATCGGCTGTGCATTCGGCCGCGGTGCCACGGCTCGAATTCGCTTCCGACAGCAGGCAGGCGGCAGACTGGAAGGTGGCCCGCAGCCAGTTGTAGTCGAGCTTCCAGTCGAATGAGCCGCCGAGGCGGCCGGCCAGACCCAGTTCGGCGCCCTCGCGCCGGGTGCGGCCGAAATTGGTGAAATAGCCGGCGCTCCGCGAAGTGCCGACGAACAGGATGTCGTCGTGGTTGGTGGTCCGGTACAGCCCTGCATTCCAGGCAATGCCGCCATGGCGGCCACGCACCCCGGCTTCCCAGGTACGGGCGACGACCTGTTCGAGGAAGGGGTCGGCGGCGAGCGCGTTCGGCAGCGTGCAGGGGTTCTCCGGATCGGCGCAGCCGAGCTCGATCGGCGTCGGTGCCCGATTGCCCTGGCTGAAGCCACCATACACCGTCAGCTGGCTGGCGGCCCGCCAGCTCAGCCCGAGGGCCGGATTGAGCTTGTGGTAGGTGAAGTCACCGTCGAGGTTGGGCGGCTCGAAATCGAGCTTGTCGCGGTTGATCACACGGGTGCGGTTGTAGCGCAGCGACGCGGTGGCACTGAGGGACTCGCCGAACGTCATGGTATCGGTCAGATACAGGCTGGTGGTGCGGGTTCGACCAGACAGCCGATTCTCGAGTTCGGCCTCGCCGTCGGCATCGATGCCACGGCTCTCGTCGAGCGCCCCCTCCTGCGCGGTCTGCTCGAAGCGGGCATGGCTGCGATCGTGGGACAGGCCCAGCGCCATCTGGTGGTCGTCGGCGATGTGCGTCCATTGGATCGCGCCGCCGACCGCGTCCTGGTCGGTGCGGGTGCGGTTGTTGACCCCCGAATCCTCGATGCTGCCGCCGTTGGCATTGGACGCGAGGCAGATTGCCTCGTCCTCCGATCCCGGCTCGAATTGGGCGGCCTCGCAGCTTGCGTTGAACGGGCTGTCCTCGAAGTCGTCGTTGCCATCGCCGTTCAGGGTCCGGGTCCGGGTGCGACGCACATAAACCTGACCCGAAAGCTGATCGCGGTCGCCGAGCCAGTGGCTGCCGTCGACTGCCAGCGTAACCGATCGGTTACGGGTGTTGTCCGGATGGGTGAAGATCGACTCGCGGTCGCGGGACAGCATCGACTCGGGCAACAGGCCGTTGCCGATCAGATCGGTGCTGCCCGCCAGCACCGTCGCCCCGAATTCGGTGGCCCCGCTGCGCCAGGACAGATTGGCGAACAGTTGTCCGATCTCCGACGGCGAGCGGTCGCGCCAGCCGTCCTCGCGGAAGCCTTCGGCGGCGACGAACCACGACAGTTCGTTCCGGCTGCCACCGTGCTGCACGACGGCGTCGACACGGCCGAACGACCCGCCGGACAATTCGACCTCGGTGCCCGGATGGGTCGAGCCGCGCTTGGTCCGCAAGGACAGCGCGCCGCCGAGCGTGTTCAGTCCGTAGAGCGGGTTGGAGCCGGGCACGACGGTAATGGTGTCGATCGCCGCCCGCGGGATCAGGTCCCAGTTGACGACGTCGCCGAACGGTTCGTTGACGCGGATGCCGTCGACATAGACCGACAGGCCCTGCGCCGTACCGAGCAGCGGCGACGCGGTGAAACCTCGGTAGTTGAGATCGGCCTGGAAAGGGTTGCCCTGGATCTCATTGACGGTGACGGCGCCGACCTTGCGTTCGAGCGCCCGAGTCGCGGAAGCGCCGCCGGCGGCGCGCAGCGCCTCGGCCGGCACTTGCTGGAGGTTCGACGGGATCTGGTCCTTGGCGACGCCGATGCCGGGCAGCAGGGTGGTGCCGATGATCTCGATCGGCGCGATCATCTGCGGCTCGGCCGCCAGCGCCGGCGTCGAGCCGATCGCGGCGACAACGGTCGCGATGCACCAGCGGCGCGGGGTGGAATGTCTCATGTCGTTATTGTTCATCTCGTTGTCGGGAGCAGGAGTCGTGCCTAGCCGGATCGCAGACGATAGCGCACCGGCACGGTGATTTCGAGGTCCTGCCGGTCGAAGCCGCGCGGCGGCCGCGGCAGCGGGCCGCTGCCCTCGACCAAAGCGACGGCGTGCCGGTCGAGGATCTCGTGCCCGCTCGACCGCAATACCCGCACCGACAGCAGGTTGCCACCGGGGCCTATGGTGAGTCGAAGCAGCACTTCGCCCTCCCACCCTCGCATCGCGGCCAGCCTGGGATAGGTCTGAGCGCCGGCGAAGTGCTCCGACAGCGTGTCGCCGTAGCGCGTCAGCAGTCGTGGGTCCGGCGGCGGGGGCGTGGCGGCCGGCGTTGGTTGTGGCGGCATCGGTGCCGGCGCGGGCGCGGGCGCGGGTGTCGGCGCTTCGGACCTTGACGGCGGCACGGGCTTCGCCTCCGCTACCGATGCCGGCTCGGGCTTGCGCACCGGTGGCGGCTTCGGCCTTGGTTTCGCGACCGGCTTCTGCTTGGGCGTGGGCTTCGGTTTCGGTTTCGGCTGGACGACCGGCGGTGGCGGCGGTGGTGGATCGAACACCGGTGGCGGCACTTCGACGATCGGCGGTGGCACCGCGAAATCCGGTGGCGAGACGCGCGGCGGATCGATCATGAACGCGCGCAGGAATCGCGCCTCGGGTTCGCGTGCGGCGTTCCAGTCCGGCATTACCGCGAGCAGCGCGCCGTGGACCAGCAGCGAAGCCAGCAACGCGACCATCGCACGCGGGCTGACGAATGATTGCTGTCGCGGGGAGGGCATCGGGGCGGTCGGGCTCACTGCAGTGGTCGGGGCTGGGCTTGATCCGAGAGACGGAGTCTGGTGCAAGCGCAGTGCCAGCGAAAGCGCGCGACTGCGGCGGCGCCATTTTCCGGCGGCGGTGGCAGGGCGTCCCGCGTCGGGCCGGCCTTGTTTCAATTCGGAACACTTGGCAACTTTCGGAGCACCTGGCGACGGTGCGCCGATATGGCTCGCGGCGTCGCCGTGATGCCTGCCGACAGACCAAAGCGTATGGGCCTCCAGCCTATTGCCGGCGCGCGTTTCAGGCCGTTTTCGGGACTGCCTGTCTGGCGATTTTCACGAGAACCGGATCCAAAAATCCGCGGGTCGCCAAGTGGCATGTCCCTTGCGCAGAAGGATTGGCACCCCGCTCAGATCCGGACCCGGGCGGTCGGGGAGGCACCGAAAAAAAGTGAGGAGGTATTTTGATGAAAGAATGGAGCAAGACTCGTTCGGCCCGCAGCCTGACGTTGAGCGTCATCGCGGCCTCGGTTCTGGCCTGGGGCTCGGCCAGCGCCGGCGTGACCGATGCGGACATCGTGAACGACGCCACGACCACCGGCGACGTGGTCTCCTTCGGCATCGGCACGCAGGGACAGCGCTACAGTCCGCTCGAACAGGTCAATGCCGGCAACGTCGGCAACCTGGTACCGGCGTGGACGATGTCGTACGGTGGCGAGAAGCAGCGCGGCCAGGAGGCCCAGCCGCTGGTTCATGACGGCCGCCTGTTCGTGACCGCCTCCTACAGCCGCCTGTTCGCCTTCGACGCCAAGACCGGCAAGAAGCTGTGGAAGTACGAGCACCGCCTGCCCGACGGCATCATGCCCTGCTGCGACGTCGTCAACCGCGGTGCGGCCCTGTACGACAACCTGGTGATCTTCGGCACGCTCGACGCCCAGTTGCTGGCGTTCGACGTCGAGACCGGCAAGCGCGTATGGCGCGAGAAGGTGGATGACTACGCCGCCGGCTACTCGATGTCCGCAGCGCCGATCATCGTCAACGGCATGGTCATCACCGGCGTGTCGGGTGGCGAGTTCGGCGTGGTCGGTCGCATCGAGGCGCGCGACGCCAAGACCGGCAAGCTGAAGTGGATCCGGCCGACGGTCGAAGGCCACATGGGCTACACGTTCGACGCCAAGGGCAACAAGGTCGAAAACGGTATCTCCGGCACCAAGAACGCGACCTGGCCGGGCGATCTCTGGCAGACCGGTGGCTCGGCGACCTGGAACGGGGCAACCTACGATCCCGAGACCAACCTGATCTTCGCCGGTACCGGCAACCCGGCGCCGTGGAACAGTCACCTGCGTCCGGGCGACAACCTGTTCTCGTCGTCGACGGTGGCGATCAATCCCGATACCGGCAAGATCGTCTGGCACTACCAGAATACGCCGCACGACGGCTGGGACTTCGATGGTGTCAACGAGTTCGTCTCGTTCGACTACAAGGATCCCAAGTCGGGCAAGGTCATCAAGGCCGGCGGCAAGGCCGACCGCAATGGCTTCTTCTTCGTCAATGACCGCACCAACGGCAAACTGCTGAACGCCTTCCCGTTCGTCAACGAGATCAGCTGGGCCGAGAAGATCGATCTCGCGACCGGGCGGCCGGTCTACGTCGACTCGAACCGTCCGGGCAATCCGTCGGCCTCCTCCGACGGCAAGAAGGGCGAAGTCGTGTTTGCGGTGCCGTCCTTCCTCGGCGGCAAGAACCAGATGCAGATTGCCTACAACCCGAAGACCGGCCTGTTCTACGTGCCGGCCAACGAGTGGGGCATGGAGATCTGGAACGAGCCGGTCTCGTACAAGAAGGGTGCCGCCTACCTCGGCGCCGGCTTCACCATCAAGGCGCTGCACGAAGACTACATCGGCGTGCTCCGCGCGGTTGACCCGGTGGCTGGCAAGATCGTCTGGGAAAACAAGAACTACGCGCCATTGTGGGGCGGCGTGCTGACGACCGCCGGTGGCCTGACCTTCTACGGCACGCCCGAAGGCTACTTCAAGGCACTCGATGCCAAGACCGGCAAGGAGCTGTGGAGCTTCCAGGTCGGTACCGGCATCGTTGCGCCGCCGATCACCTGGGAACAGGACGGTGAGCAGTACATCGCCGTTTCGGCCGGTTGGGGCGGCGCCGTTCCGCTGTGGGGTGGTGACGTCGCCAAGCGCGTGAACTACCTCGAGCAGGGTGGCTCGATCTGGGTGTTCAAACTGCACAAGTCCTGATCGACGAGCAGGGCCCGGGTGTACGACCCGGGCAGCGGCGGCACGGCAGCATGCGCTGTCGTGCCGCTGTCTTTGGTGCGGCGGCAGGCAGGAATACCGGATCTGCGCGAACGTTGGCCGGACCTGTGGGCGCCGATCTCCGGCGCGACACCCACTCGTTGCAATTGGCATGACTGTTGCAGCATCAGAGCAAACTGTCCTCGATGGCACACTTTTGCAACGCATGCACGGGTCTTGTCCAGCGCCGTCATGGCGTCGAATGGCAAGGTCGGTGTGCGGTCCGGGTGAGTTTTGATTTTGTGTATGCGGGGCGTGCGGGCGGACTCCGCCGGCATCATGACCCCGGATGCGGAAGCGCGGTTTTCAACGACAATCCGTCAGGAGGTTTCAGATGAGAGTTGCTATCACAACGATGCTCGCGACAGTCGCCATGGCCGTCGCGGGTACGGCCGTCGCGGGCGGCGAGAACGACGAGGCGATGAAGAAACTCGCGGCTTCGAGCGGCTGCCTGACCTGCCACTCGGTCGAAGCCGGCAAGCCCGGCCCGAAAGGCATGGACCCGATCGGACCGGCCTGGCAGGACGTGGCCGCCCAGTACCGCGGCAAGCCCGGTGCGCAGGATTTCCTGACCCGGGTCGTGCTCGAAGGATCGAGCCCCTACAGCAGCCACTGGAAAGGCAAGGTCAGCGGTCTTTCGATGCCGCCCAACGCGTCGGCGATCAAGGAGACCGATGCCCGCCTGCTGGTGAGCTGGATCCTGTCGCTCGGTCAGTAGGCGACGCGCGCAACGGATCCGACGGGCGCTGCCGAGGCAGCGCCCGTTTTTCGTCGACGGACGCATCGACGGCGCCGTCGCCTGGCTTCGTCCGCCGCCAGGGCATGAGTGCAGAGCGCCCCGAGGCCTGCTTTCCTATCGAAATTGCATGACGGTCGCGCCAAATTCCGGCAGGCGCCGACCCCCTTCTATGGCATATCGCACGGTTTTGCGGTCACGCCAATTGAAATGCCATTCGGTCATGCTACTAATGTACTTACCGAGAATAAAAAAGTGTTGCAGGGCGCGACGGCAGTGATCGCTGCGCCGCAGCAATCGACCGACAGGCTTGCGATGGGCTGCGCTCGGCGCAGCCCATCGCCAGGACCCCCAGGTAGCATCGGCTGAACGGCTTCGTGGCCGCCGCCGGGGGGATGGACGTCATTGCCCCGAGCGGGAGGTTTCATGAAAGCCGCAACGCAGTTGATCCGTGCCCTCACAGTCGCCACGCTTGCGTGGATCTGCCCGTCGGCACTCGCCCAGCCGCCCGAAGCAGCGCCGGAATGGGTGCGCGACCAGGGACCGACCCAGGTCGCCGGCCGTGCGGTCGTGCATGAGCAGGACGTTCCCTATTACGAGGCCTGCGCCCGCGAAGGCCTGAACGACTCCGAATGTGCTGGGCGGCTGATCTGGTTCAAGGCGACGGCCGGCAACGACCGCTTCCATACCTACGTCTTCCAGCAACGGGTCGGCGTCATGATCGACTGGTTCCGGGTGCTGCGCTCGGACCAACGCGGCGACCGCTTCGCGGCCTGGGGTGCGATCAACGATCCGAGCTGCTGCACGCCGGGCTCGCTCGGCTGTCCGGCCAGGAGCCTGGACGAGACCTACGGCCTCGACTGGTGCCCCGGGGACGAACAACTGTTGTCGTACGTCGGCAGGCAGGGCTATCGCGACCCGGCCTGCGATTTCCGTGATGCGCCGCTTGCCGAAGGCGACGTGCATGGGCCGCAGGACCAGCGCCAGGCCGCCTGCGACCTCAAGTTCGGAACCTCCACCGGCGCGCTCGGCATCCGCAAGTTTCCGAACCCCCGTTTCGACCGCGCGCGCTGGCTCGCCGTCAACGGCCGCGCCGGCAGCTGGCAGGGCTACAACCAGCGGATCGCCGCCGCCGGCGGCGAACACGAGCCGGCCAAGAGCCGTCTGTGGGACGGCTCGATCGAACCGCCATTCCTGATCGGCACCTCCTGCGGCGCCTGCCACATCGCATTCGACCCGACGAACCCGCCCGATGACCCGTCGCGCCCGCGCTGGGAAAACATCGTCGGCCTGATCGGCAACCAGTACACCCGCATCTCCGAGGTCATGGTCTCGGGCATGCCCAGCAACACGCTGGAGTGGCAGATGTTCGCCCACGCCCGGCCCGGCACCTCCGACACCTCGGCGATTCCCAACGATCAGGTGAACAATCCGGGCACGATCAATGCGCTGATCAACATTGCCCGCCGTCCAGTGTTTGCCGGAGAGTCGGTGCTGAAGTGGCGCAAGGCGAAGCGCTGCGACGGTCAGAATACCGATACCTGCTGGTGCGAACCGGGGCGCGATGGCAAGTGCTGGTCGAAGAGCCTGCAGGACGAGACCGTACATCACATACTGAAGGGTGGCGAGGACTCGATCGGTGCCCTGGAAGCGATCCAGCGCGTCTATTTCAACATCGGATCCTGTTCGGAACAGTGCTGGGTCAACCACCTCACCGATCTCAGGGTGGTCGACCCGCAGCAGCGCGGCTACGGCCAGACCCCGTTCGACATTGGCCAATGCCGGCGCGACTGCCCGAATTTCCGGGCGATCGAGGACCGGTTGCAGAACATCCTCGACTTCTTCCTGTCGGCCGAGGCCCATGCCAGCGATCTGCGAGTTGCCCGTGAGAACGACCTGAAGTCCTTCAATCCGCGCGCCGAGTACACCGAAGGCGATTTCATTGCCGACCTCGAAAGTGAATTCGGCGACGGCGCGGTCGCCCGCGGCGCCCGGGTCTTCGCCGCGAACTGCGCGCGTTGTCATTCCAGCCAGCCGGCGGTGGCCACCGGCCAGACCAGCGGACTCGACTTCCATCGCGTCGACGAGGCCAGCGGCCTGCGCGCCGACTGGCTCGGCAACGATCGTCCGACGCCGGTTTCGGAGGTCGGCACGTTCCGTTGCCGGGCACTGCACTCGAACCACGTGGCCGGGCACATCTGGCAGCAATACGGTTCGGAGACCCTGCGCGGGCAGCCACCCGACCCGAACATCACCGAGCCGGCCGACGGCGGCCGCGGCTACTACCGCAACATCTCACTGTTGAACCTGTGGGCCCACGCCCCGTTCATGCACAACAATGCGATCGGACCCGAGATCTGCGGCAAGCCGGCGAACGCCGCGAACGATTTCTATGCGATGCGCCCCCGCTATGTCGATGGCAGCAGCATCCGCCTGTTGCCGCCCGACCAGCAGCCCGGATGCGTTCCTTACGATCCCAGCGTGGCAGGACGGTTCGACCTCTACAAGCGCTCGATGGACGCGCTGCTGAATCCCGACCGGCGCATTCCGAAGGTCACCCTGCTCAACGAGGATGTCACGCTGCGTGTCGGCCCGAGGCTATGGGACGGCACCGACAAGGAGCGGCTGCTCGGCTTCCAGCTGACGATTCCGGCGGAGATCGACGGTCGTGGTGTCACCGCCGGCACCATCGGCAACTTCCGCCACAAGGAATTCGTGGTCGACCTGGTGCAGGCCAAGTTCAAGCCCGACGAGGTTGAAGCCCGCCTCGCGCAGCGCCTGGGCGCGCGCGAGGGCAAGCAGGTGCTCGCCGACCTGAAGGCGATCGTCAAGGAGGTCCGCAAGTCGCCGAACGGGCTGGTCGAAGCGCTGAAGAAGCGGCCCTACCTGGTCAAACAGGTCTATAGCAGTTGCTTCGCCGAGGTCGAGAACGCCGGCCATCGCTTCGGCGAGGGCCTGTCCGACGCCGACAAGAAGGCGTTGACCGCCTTTCTGGCAACCCTGTGAAGCGGAGAGACGCCATGCAGATCAAGCGATTCGCGATCGCCCTCGTTGCCTGCACGCTGGTCGCCGGCTGCGGTCAGGAAGAAAAGCGCAAGAAGAAGGAATTCGAGGTCGACTTCCCGTTTGCGGCGTACGGCGAGGCCCATTCGGCCAAGCCGGACTTCGCCGCAGTCGAGCACGATCATCCGCTGTCGGTCGCGGATCTCTACCGCATCACGCCGGAACTGCTGTCGCTGCTCGAACAGGAACAGATCGACCAGATCTACGCGCGGCTGTCGGCCGGCCCGATTCCGGACGGCCCCTTCGAGGGCGATCTGTTCTTTCCGCGTGGCATCAGCGGCAAGCTGCGGCTGTCCGAGATCGCCGGCGGTGGCTTGAAGGGCCTGCTGGTCAATGTCGCCGGCCGCAAGCTCGATGCGATCGGCGAGCTGCTGTGGAAGGGAAAGGTCTTCTATCGCGACCAGCGCCTGCTGCGCAACCGCATCGAGGACCTGCGACCACTCAAGCGGGTCGGACTCGTTGACGACGGTGGCACGGCCAATCCGCTGACCAAGATCGAGGTTGGCGGCCGGGACCAGTGGCTGCTGTTCCCGGCCCGCCTGTATTGCGGCCAGAGTCTGCTCGACGGTCGGCGCGAGTCGATCATCATCGACTACGCCTTTACCGACGAACTGCCGGGGTACCGGCGCATGCCCGACGTCATGGCCGGGCGCGACGGCTTCGCGATCCGCGACGAGATCCGCATGGTCAGACCCGGTTTCTACCTCGGCCGCGCCTATATCGATCGTGCCTTCGTCGTCAATTTCGTGCTTTGGAACGATGACGTCGCCAAGGCCGGCGAGGCGGAGTTCCGGCGTACCGGCACGGTCGCCGAGGACTGCTGGAGCGGCACCCAGGTGCATCGGCTGGACGTTGCGGCGCACTAGCCGACGGAACGTCGGGAGAGCTGCCAATGTGCGCGATCACGACCCTGCGCGGCCTGCTGTCGCTGGCGCTGGTGCTCGGCGCGGGTGTCGCCGGCGCAGCCGCGACGTCGCCTTCGGTATTTCGCGCGCTGCTCGGGCCGGACCAGCAGGTGCCGTTCCCGTTGCCGCGGCTGCTCGCGCTGATCGACGCACAACTGGCGCCGGGCGGCGCAGCGTTCGCCGGGCGGCCTGCGGTACTGGTGCCGCTGGGTCGCTCGCTGCAGCGGCATGCCGCCGGCGACGCCGACTACTTCCGCTATCCGCGGGTCGTGGTCGCGGTGACCGGCGAGCCGCGGGACACCGCAGCGCCGCTGCTGCGTGACCGGCTCTACCTCGGCTACCACGAGAAGGCCGGTGTGCTCGAGGTGATCAGCTATGCCCCGGGCCGCGGGCGCTTCGAGTTCGAACTGGTCGACGACTACCGCCCCGGCGCATCGCCGCGGCTGCGTGCGGCGAACCGCAGCTTGTGCCTCGCCTGCCATCAGAACGGTGCGCCGCTGTTCGCCCGCCAGACCTGGGATGAGACCAGTGCCAGCCCGCGCATTGCAGAATTGCTGGCGGCCACCGGTCGCGACTACTACGGTCTCGACTGGCGCCGCGGCGTAGATCTCGCCAATGCGATCGACGACGCCACCGATCGCTCCAACCTGCTGTCGGTCGCGCAACGCGTCTGGCAGGTGGGCTGCGGCCCGGGTGAGCCGGGCATGCGCTGCCGCGCCCGCCTGTGGCGCCTGGCGCTGCGGTCCCGCTTCTCGGGTGTGCCGGTGTCGGGCACGCTGATCGCGGAGCCGGCGCTGGCGCCGCTGCGCGCCCATGCCGACGGAGACTGGCGCGACGGCATCGAGATCCCGAATCCGGACATTCCCAACCGCCTGCCCTTTGCCGCGCTGCCGCCGGAAGGCCTTGCCGGCCTGGATGCCGACGTGCTTCGGCGGGCGGCGGACGTCGCGGCCGCTTTCGATCCGCTGACGGTCAGGGCGCCGATCGCGCGCTGGCGGCTCGATCAGCCGGATGCGCTGGCACGGGTGGTCGGGGCGATCGCCGGCTTCCTGTCGCCGGCCGAGATCGTCGCGCTGCGCGAGTCCGTGCTGCGGATCGCACAGCCGGCCGTTCGCGAGCAATGGCTCAGCTGCCGCTGGCGGCAGCGCGCAGCGCGGCGCGACATCGTGTGCACCGGCGCCGGTGGCGTCAGCCTGTCCGGCCGCGCCACTGCCGATCGGCTGCGCATCGACCGTTTCGCAACGGGTGCCGGCATGGTGAGCTACGGCAATGAATTCGTCGTCGACGATGGCGGCTACCGCAGTCATGGTGCCGTCGTGCGTGACACCGACGGGGCCGCCCTGCGCCGGCTGGCGGTCGCGGGCAGCGAGCTGCGCGCAGTCTGGGTCGACGAGTTCGCGGCGATCGACACCGCGATCGCCGAGCAACTCGGCAATGCCGGAGCCGGCCCCTTTGGCGATGGCCTGCTGTCGCGCGAGCGGCTGCTGGCACCGCTGCTGGCGCGCTTCGGACTGCCGGCACCGTCGCCGAAGCCCTTGCTGCCGGCGCTGGCGGCTGCGTCGGCGACGCCGGCCGGTGCGATCGCCGACACCGAGTTGCAGCCGTTCTATCGCCACTGCGCGGCCTGCCACGATTCCGCCGACGCGTTCCCGCCGGGTTTCCTCGGCGGCACCGCCGAGCAGGTGCGCACCCGCCTGGCGAGCTGTGCGCCGCGCATGCTGAGACGACTGGCGATGTGGCAGTTGCCGCGCGATGCCCGCGGCAAGACGCCGATGCCGCCGCCGGCGAGCGCGCAGGCGGTGGGATTCGCGGCGTCCGCAGGCCTGGGCGCGATGCGCGACTACCTAGAGCGCAGCCTCCGGTCGCAGGGACTCGATCCAGCCGGGCTGTCGGCGACGGCCTATGCCGACCTGCCGGCGTGCGCGATCCATTGAACCAGGAGGCGCGAGATGCAGCGACCCGACGACGACACTTCCACCCCCATGGCGCATTGGCTGCGCTCGATGCGACGCGCGCTGCTGTGGCTGCCGTGGGTGCTCGCGGTGCTGGTCGCAGTGTACGTGGTCGGCCGTTTCGGTGCCGACGAGCCGGTCACCTATCGCGACATTGCCGAGCACTTCAAGTACGGTTCCACCGGCGGTGAGCGCGAGTCGGGCTTCCCTTACTGGATCTGGCGCGCACTGCCGAAAGTCTGCCCGGAACATCTGCCGGGCGAAGGTTACGCCTCGCTGGGCATGATCTACGAGCCGGGCAAGGACCTGCCGGTCGGCGTGTCGAAGCGCTTCCACCTCGGCATCGATCGGGTGTTCCTGAATTGCGCCGTATGCCATGCCAGCACCGTGCGCGACGCGCCCGGCGCGGCGCCACGCCTGGTGCTGGGAATGCCGGCTCATCGCTTCGACATCCGTGCCTTCGAGGCCTTCTTCTTCAACTGCGCGTCCAGCGCGAAGTTCCGCTCGGAGTTCATCGTGCCCGAGATCGAGGCGATGAACGGCGGCCTGTCGTGGCTCGATCGGGCCCTGGTCTATCCGGTTGCGATCGGATTGATGCGGGAGCGCCTGTTGATGCTGAAGGCGCGTTTCGACTTCGTCTTCGACCAGCCGGAATGGGGGCCGGGCCGCGTCGACACCTTCAATTCGGCCAAGGTGCTGTTCAATTTTCCGATGCACCAGCTGCCCGCCAGGGAGCTGCTCGGCGCCTCGGATTTCCCGTCGATCTGGCTGCAGGGGCCGCGCATGCTGCGCGACGACGGTGAGCGCATGGAACTGCACTGGGACGGCAACAACACCCATACCGAGGAGCGCAACAAGAGCGCCGCGTTCGGCACCGGCACGACGCCGCCGACGATCGAGCTGCGCGCCATCGGCCGGGTCGAGGACTGGCTGCTGAAGCGCCAGCCACCGCCCTGGCCCTTCCCGATCGATTCGGCACTGGCGCAACGCGGCCTGCCCCTCTACGAGCACTACTGCGCCGATTGCCACGGACGCGACGGCCGCGATTTCAGTGGCGCCCGGGTCGGCCACGTGACGCCGATCGCCGACGTCGCCACCGACCGGGCACGGCTCGATTCCTACACCTACGAGCTGGCGGTCAATCAGGCCACGCTCTACGCCGGCTACCCGCATCGCTTCCGCCATTTCCGCAAAACCTTCGGCTACGCCAACATGCCGCTCGACGGCATCTGGCTGCGGGCGCCGTACCTGCACAACGGCTCGGTACCGAACCTGCGGGACCTGCTCGAACCGGCCGCCCTGCGACCGGCCACGTTCTACCGCGGCAACGACGTCTATGACCCGACGCGGGTCGGCTTCGTCTCCGACCGCGCCGAGGAAGGCGGGCAGCGTCTGTTCCTGTTCGACACCGCGCTGCCCGGCAACGGCAACCGTGGGCACGAAGGCGTGGCCTACGGCACCGAACTGCCGGCCGCTGACAAGGACGCCCTGGTCGAGTACCTGAAGACATTCTGAACGGAGCCAACGATGAGCCCGACCGATTGCCGCGCCCGCCGCTGCCGATGCTGGATCACCGCGATCTGCATGCTGCTGATCGTCGCCGCCGCCGCGGCTGTCTGGGGCTGGTACCAGTTCTTCCACGAGGAGCCGCAGCCGGCCTGGATCACCGAAAATCCGGAGATGCGTTTCAAGTACGGTTCGATCGGCGCCGAGAACGACGCCGGCATCCCGTACTGGATCTTCTACGTGCTGCCACGGATGTTCCCGGAGAAGCTGCCCGGTCCGGGGGGCTATGCGGCCTTCGGCGTGGCCTGGGAGCAGGGGATGGAACTGCCGGTCGGCTTCACCAAGAAGACCATCGGCTTCCCGCGGGTGGCCAACACCTGTGCCGTGTGTCATACCGGCAGCTACCGCGTGAGCGAGGACTCGACGCCGGTGTTCGTGCCGCTGGCGCCCAACCACACCCTCGATCTGGCCGCGTTTTTTCGCTTCCTGATCGATTGCGCGAAGGATCCGCGCTTCAATCCGGACAATCTGATGCGGGAGATCGCGCTGGTCACCGATCTGTCGCTGAGCCAGCGGCTCATCTACCGTTTCGTGCTGATCCCGATCACCAAGAAGCGCCTGCTCGAACGCGAGCGCCAGTTCGCATGGCTGTATCACCCGGGGTTCCCGGACTGGGGGCGGGGCCGCGACGATGCGATGAACCTGACCAAGTACTTCATGATCCAGTGGCCGATGGACGACAGCTTCGGCCCGACCGACATGCCGTCCTTGTGGAACCTCGGCAAGTACAAGCCCGAGCAGGGCATGCGCATGAATTTCGCCGGCGACAGCCACGACGCCTACTCGGTGCTGATCGATTCGGCGCTCGGTTTGCTCGGTGCGGCACCGAAGGACAATCGCGAATTTCTCGATCACATCGACTGGATGCTCGAGTACTTCACCGCGCGCCGCGCGCCACCCTATCCGTTCGCCATCGATCGCGCCCTGGCGGATCGTGGGCGCGGGCTGTTCGAGGCCGAGTGCGCGCGCTGCCACGAGAGCGGGCGAACCGGCACGGTTGTGCCGGTCGAGGAGATCGGCACCAGTCGCGACCGGCTCGATACCTGGAACGAGCGGGCCGCACGGGAAGCCAACGCCGTGGTCAAAGAGATGGGCATCCGGCGCAAGGGGCTGGTCGAGGAACCGCTGCGCGGCTACGTCGCCGCCTTCCTCGACGGCATCTGGATCAAGGCACCGTACCTGCACAACGGCTCGGTGCCGACACTGCGGGATCTTCTCGAACCGGTGGCGGCGCGCCCGGTCACCTTTCGTCGCGGCTTCAACGTCTACGATGCGCAAAAGGTCGGCTTCGTCACCGCGGGCACCGAGGCGGAGCGGGTCGGTACGCTGCACGATACCCGGCAGCGCGGCGGCGGCAACCATGGCCACGAGTTCGGCACCGGGCTGTCCGCCGCGGACAAGGATGCGCTGGTGGAGTATCTGAAGACACTGTAGGCGAGGGCGCGGCGGCGCGACCCCGGCGCTCAGCCCCGGCCTTCGGCCAGCTTGAGCTTGCGATACAGGGTCGTCCGGGTGATGCCCAGTTCCCGCGCCGCCGCCGACACGTTGCCGGCGTGGCGGTCGAGGCAATCACGCACCATCCGTAGTTCGGCGGCACGCAGGTCGCCGGCCGCGGCGGCGCCCGCGACACCCTGCAGGGCCGGTTCGAGGCATTCCTCGGGCAGGTGGTCGGGGCGTAACTCGAGCTCGTCGGCACCCAGCATCGCCAGTGCCACGCGCAACAGATTGCGCAACTGCCGCAGGTTCCCCGGCCACGACTGGCGTCGCAGCAGGTTCAGTGTCTCGGGTACGACGCGGACCGTGCGCAGTGGGCTCTCGTCACGCACGATGTGCCGCACGAGGTCGTCGAAATCCGCCCGTTCTCGCAGGGGCGGCAACCAGACCGTAAGGCCGTTGAGGCGGAACAACAGGTCGGCCCGGAACAGCCCATCCGCGACCATCTGCTGCAGCGGGCGGTGGCTGGCACACACCAGTCCGATGTCCACCGCCACCTCCTGGCTGGCGCCCAACGGCACCACCGAGCGGGTTTCGAGCACGCGCAGCAGTACCGCCTGCAGCGCCAGCGGCATGTCCCCGATCTCGTCGAGGAACAAGGTGCCACCGTGCGCTTCCTGGATCTTGCCGCGGGCGCCGCGCGAGCGGGCGCCGGTGAAGGCGCCGGGGGCATAGCCGAACAATTCGGCCTCGATCAGCGTCGATGGGATCGACGCGCAGTTGACCGCCACCCAAGGGGCGTCGCGACGCGGGCCGCTGAGGTGGAATGCGCGGGCGAACCACTCCTTGCCGCTGCCGGTTTCGCCCTGGATCAGCAGCGGGATGTCACGGCCGGCGATGCGGCGGGCGCGATCGACCGCCCGACGCATCCGCGGATCGCCGTGGTCGAGGCCATCGAAGCCGTCACCGCCCGAGGCCGGACGCCTGTCGGCCGATCGGGACGGCTTCGGCGGTGGCTTCGACACTTGGCGAACGCGTACCCGGGCGGCGACCCGACGGCCTTGCCGGCAGCGGAGTTCGAGCAGGCCGTCGTGGCCGGCGCGGGACACGAGTCGGCGCCAATCGGCCGAAAAGCAGTCCTCGAACAGCGGCAGGGCGTCGCCCGGCGACGCACCGAACAACTGCCGTGCGTTGCGATTGCAGGCCAGCATGCGGCCATTCTCGTCGAACAGCGCGATTGCTTCGAGCGGGCTGCCCAGCACTTCCGGGTGGGTGCTGAAATGCAGGCTGAGGAAACCGTCGTCGAGGCTGTCGAGCAGGCGATGCTCGATCATCTCGGCGGTCGAATGCAGCAGCGCACGTGCGTGCGGCAGAGACACGCGAACGTCGCTGGACAGGTCGAGTATGCCGAGCGTGCCGCCGGTCGGCGCCTGGATCGGCGTCGCGATGCAGGTCAGGAAACGATTGCGTTCAAGGAAGTGTTCGTCGCCGACCACTGCCACCGTGCACGCCTCGTGGATCGCCGTGCCGATGGCGTTGGTTCCCATCTCGTGCTCGTCCCAGCGGGCGCCCGGCATCAGTGCGACGCGCTGCGCACGGGAGACGAAGCTGCCGTCGCCGACGGCGCGCAGGATCAGGCCTTCGCGGTCGGCCAGCAGCACCATCGACGATGTGTGGTCGAGGGCCTCGTGCAGGTGTTCCATGATCGGCTGGGCGAAGCTGACCAGCCTGGCATTGGCCTCCAGGCGCTCGGACAGCAGCAGCCGATCGACCGGTTCGGGCGCCAGCGCGTTCTCCGGCACGAGGCCGTAACCGGCACACCGCGACCATGACGAGCGGATCTGATGGTGGTGGGGCCGGGCCTGATTGCTGAGGCTCATGGGGACGCGGGCTTGCATGAAACATGCCGCACCGTATGGCGGCCTCGCACGGACTGCCCAATGACGTTTGCAGCTGCCGGTTTGCCAGTTTCGGGCGCACCGCCGGCTATCGGCGGTCCTGTCCGCGATTGCTTACTCGATTTGCCACACCTGCTCCAGAATTGCACATCGGCGGATGCAAAGTGTTGCCGACCTGGGACGTGCGCCCGGGGCAGTTGGCGCACTTTGATCGCGTGGACCGACGGCTCGCGATATTCTTCGGTCTGACCGCCTCGCAACAGGCATCCCCGTTACCGACCGTTCGATGACCGGACTGCTCCAGGGTTTTCCTCGCCGAGTTCGACTCGCGCTTGCCGTGATGGGCGCCGTGGTGCCGTTCGTCGCAGTGCTGCTGTTTGCCAACCTATGGGTCTATCGTCCGTTGCAGCGGGACATCGAGGTCATCGCCGACGACGTCCAGGCGCGATTCGAGGACGTCTCGCGGCTTCAGTTGATGCTGGCGCGCAGCGCGATGCCACCGAACGATTTCCTGATTCACGGCGGCGCGGACGAACGTATCCGCTTCGAGCTGATCGCCGGCCAGATCGAGCGCCTGTTCGGCGAACTGCTTCGCAATACCGATTTCGGCCATCCCAACGAGGAGCAGCGGCTCTCCGAGATGATGCGGCGTTGGGCGGTGGCCAGGCAGATGGGGACGGTATTGCTCGATTGGCCGAGCGAGACCCGGCTGACCGACGGCGCCGCGGCGATGGAGCGATTCGATCGTGAAGTCGATCAACTGACCGAAGAGGCGGAATCCCTGCTCGCCCACGTTCGGCTCGAGCTCGAGGATGCGCGCGACGCGGCCCTCGAGCGACGCCATGACCTGAACCGCTTCGTCGCGCTGGCGACCGCCATGGCGGGCATTCTGACCTTGTTGCTGGTGACCCTGCTGACGCGCGGATCACGGGCGCCGACGGTCTCGGCGAAGCCGACCGTGGCCGATACCCAGGCCTTGCCCGAGGCGCCGGGTGCGGCGGTCGCGCCCGCGCCGCTGCCGAAGGCGGATCTGGCGCCAGCGCGACACCTCGTTGCCGGCACCGGCACCGAAAAGGTCGAGCAGGCGGTGGACCCGCTGACCCGCTTGTGGAGCCGTGGCAGCCTGCAGCGCCAGCTCGCGATCGAGACCGAGCGCGCCATGGTGCTCGAGACCCCGTCGTCGCTCGCGATCGTCGAAATCGACGGTTTCGACCAACTCGCGGAGCAATATGGCGAGCACCTGTTGAGCGCGCTGGTGCTTTCGGTGGCCGACCGCGTGCGTCATGTCAGTCGTTCGACCGATTTCCCGGCCCGTACCAGCACCGGCGAATTCGCCGTGCTGATGCCGGCCACGGACGTCAAGCAGGCGACCGAGATCGCCGAACGGCTGCGGGCCCAGATTGGTGACACGCCGGTTGCGATCGGCCGGCGCACGGCCAGCGTGACGGTCAGCATCGGCGTTGCCGGCGATGCCCTCGGGCGTGCCGGACAGGTCGGTGCATCGACGCTGCTGGGACGGGCGGACCAGGCCGTGCACCGGGCGCGCCGGGCCGGTGGCAACCGCGTCGAGCGCAGTGGCGCGTGATCCAGCTCGGTCACCTGTTCTGCGTTCCGTGCTGAAACACCTGTCCAGTTTCGGTGCACGTGTGCGCCCTCGGCAATCCGCCACAATGACCTGGAATCCCTTGGTGGATGGGCGTTTCCGGGCTGATCGGGAATTCAGGCATGGCTGATGCGTTAACTGCCGTGTGGGTGACACCGGCCGGGCGGCCCTCCCTCTTCCGCCCCGTGTCTCGTCGAGCGCCTGACATCGCCGCGAGTTCGGCATGGTCCACCCACGTTTTCTCCCTCGATGGCGTAACTTCAGGGCGGGCCGCATGCGGACCGCCCGTTTTTTTGTGTGACCTGCGCTGATCGCTGGCACACCGCTTGCACCCGTGGGGAACAATGCGGCTCGCACCGCATCAGACCGGCAAGCCGCTCGGCAAAGCCGGCAATGGAAGGAGACTCGAATGTTGCGCCGACTGTTCGCAGGGCTGGCCGCCTTGCTCGTTATTGTTGTGCCGATGTCGTCGATGGCCGACGATGCCACGACCATCCGCGTAGGCGTGTTGAAGTACGGCACCGTGAGCTGGGAACTCGATGTGATCCGGCAGCACGGCCTCGACGAGGCCAACGGTGTACGCCTCGAGATCATCCCGCTGGCGCTCAAGGATGCCGCCGCGGTCGCGGTGCAGGGAGGCTCGGTCGACGTCATCGTCAGCGACTGGCTGTGGGTGGCGCGCCAGCGCTCGGAGCGCCGCGACTACGTGTTCCATCCGTATTCCCGCGCCGAGGGCAGCGTGATGGTGCGACCCGACGCCGGCATCGACGGCCTGCAGGCGTTGCAGGGAAAGCGCCTCGGCGTCGCCGGTGGCGCGCTCGACAAGAGCTGGTTGCTGCTGAGGGCCTACAGCCGTCGCCAGACCGGGCGCGATGCCAAGGATCTGGTCGAGCCCAATTTCGCCGCCCCGCCCCTGCTCAACCAGTTGATGCTGCAGGGTGAACTGCCCGCCGTGCTCAATTTCTGGCACTACGCGGCGCGGCTCGAGGCGGCCGGCATGCGGCGCCTGATCTCGATCGACGAAGTGCTGGCAGGCCTGGGCATCGATCGCGAGCTGCCGATGGTCGGCTGGGTGTTCAAGGAATCCTGGGCGCGGGCGCAGCCGGCAGTGATCGACGGCTTCCTGAGGGCATCGGCGGCAGCCAAGAAGATACTTGCCGAGTCGGACGCCGAATGGGAGCGACTGCGACCGCTGATGAAGGCCGACGACGAAGCCACCTTCGTCGCCTTGCGCGAAGGCTTCCGCGCGGGCATTCCGACCGGCTCTGTGGCCCAAGCCGAGGCTGCGGCCAGACAGGCCTTCGTCGTGCTGGCGCGCGAAGGCGGCGCTGCGCTGGTCGGCGATGCCACCGAACTCGCCGACGGCGTCTTCTGGCCGGGCGGCGGCCGGTGAGTCGACCGGCCAACGCGTCGACAGCGACTGCAGGCGTGCTGGGATCTCGGGGCAAGGGTGGCGCGTCGTGGCGACCGGGGCGCGATGTCCTGCTGCGTCTCGCGTCACTGGTGGTCTTCCTGCTGCTGTGGCAATTGGTCGCCGTCGTCGCCCAGGATCCCACGGTACCGATGCCGGCCGTGGTGTTCGAGCGCATCGGCGCCGAGGTCGCGTCGATGGCCTTGCCACACCATCTCGGGGTGACCCTGTTCCGCGTCGCCATCAGCTTTGCCGCGGCGATGCTGATCGGTGCCGCAATCGGCATCGCGATGGGGCGTTGGCCGGCGCTGGATCGCTTCCTCGACGGCTGGCTGGTGCTCGGGCTGAACATCCCGGCGCTGGTGACGATCATCCTTTGCTATATCTGGTTCGGCCTCAACGACTGGGCGGCGATCCTGGCGGTCGCGCTGAACAAGATTCCGACGGTGGTGGTGACCGTTCGCGAAGGCGCGAGGGCCATCGACCCGCGGCTGATGGAAGTGGCGCGCGCCTATCGCCTGCCACCCGCCCGCAAGTTCCTCCAGGTTTATCTGCCGCAGCTCTACCCGTACCTGTTCGCCGCCGCACGAGCCGGCCTGTCGCTGATCTGGAAGATCGTGCTGGTGGTCGAGTTGCTGGGCCGCAGCGAAGGCATCGGCTTTCAACTCAACGTCTTCTTCCAGTTCTTCGACATCGCCGGCATCCTCGCCTACACGCTGGTGTTCGCTGCCGTCGTACTGCTGGTCGAGGCGCTGGTGATGCGCCCGATGGAGCGGCGCCTGAACCGCTGGAGGCAGTGAGATGCTGAGCGTGCATGTCCGTGAAAAGCACTTTGCCGACCGTGGCGGAAAGCGCCACGTGGCGCTGCGCGATCTCAGGCTGTCGGCCGCCGATGGCGAGTTCGTCTGCCTGGTCGGGCCGTCCGGCTGCGGCAAGAGCACCCTGCTCAACATCATCGGTGGCCTCGACGCCTCCGCCGACGCGAGTGTCGGCCTGGATGCCGGCGCGCCCGCCGCCAGTGTCGGTTTCATGTTCCAGGAGCCGCGCCTGATGCCGTGGCTGACGGTGATGGAGAACGTCTGCCTGGTCTGCGCCGAGCGGCCCGAGGCCGCGGCCTTGGCCGGGCAACTGCTCGAGGCGATGGAACTGGGCGAGGTCGTCGATGCGTTTCCCGGCACCCTGTCCGGTGGCATGCAGCGACGGGTGGCGCTGGCCCGCGCCTTCGTCATCGAACCGCGCCTGCTGCTGATGGACGAACCATTCGTGTCGCTCGATGCGCCGACCGCGGGCCGACTGCGTTCGATGCTGATCACACTTTGGCAGCGGCGCCGCGCGACGGTATTGTTCGTGACCCATGATCTGCGCGAAGCGCTGGCGCTGGCCGACCGGGTGTGTTTCCTGTCGTCCTCGCCGGGGCGGATCGTGCTGGAACACCGGATCGAACTGCCGCGCCCCAGGGATCCGCAGTCGGCCGAAATCGGAACGATGTACGAAGAACTGCTGTCGCGCCATCCCGGCCTGCTCGCCGGGCTCGGCGGCGACGCCCAGGATGCTGCCTGATGACTGATTCGAAAGCCGCCCTGCTGACGGTGGACAACGTCGCCAAGTCGTATGGCGCCCGCAAGGCGCTGGACGGTGTTTCGCTGGCGATTTCGGAGGGCGAATTCGTGGCCCTGCTGGGCCCCAACGGTGCGGGCAAGAGCACCCTGTTCCAGTTGCTGTCGGGGCTGTTCGTCGCCGATGGCGGCCACATCACGATCTGCGGCCAGGATATCCGCCGCTCGCCGGTGAAGGCGCTTGCCCGGATCGGAATCGTCTTTCAGCAGGCGACACTCGATCTCGATCTGTCGGTCGAGCGCAACCTGATGTTCCACGCCCGCCTTCATGGCCTCGGTGGCTCGGTCGCCCGTCGGCGCGTCGGCGAGGAACTGGCGGCGCAGGGGCTCGTCGATCGCCGCGGCGACCGCGTGCGCGACCTCTCCGGTGGCAATCGGCGCAAGGTCGAACTGGCGCGGGCGATGGTGCATGAGCCCCGCGTGCTGCTGATGGACGAGGCCACCGTCGGCCTCGATCCGGGTTCGCGGGCGACGCTGCTGGCGCAGGTCCATGGCCTGTGCGCGACGCGTGGTGTCGGTGTGCTGTGGGCGTCGCACCTGGTGGACGAGGCCGAACGGGCCGATCGCGTCGTGCTGCTGCACCAGGGCAGGGTGCGGGCCGAAGGCACACCCGCCGAACTGATCGCCACGGTCGGCGTCGACAGCCTAGCAGGGGCTTTCGCGCAGCTGACCGAGGGCGGTGGCCGCGGCACCCCGGACAACCCGAAGTCATAGAGGAGAGACGAATGCGCATGATCAAGGCCGGTGCCGCAGCGCTGCTGCTGTCGTTAGTCGGTGTCGCTGCGGCGAAGGACAGCGGGCGGATCTTCGTCAGCAGCGAAAAGGACCACGCGGTCACGGTGCTCGACGGCAAGAGCCTCGAAGTCGTCAAGGTCATCGCCACCGGCGAGCGGCCCCGCCACATGCAGTTCTCGCCCGATCACCAGATTCTCTACGTGGTCGCCAGCGACTCGGGCCGAATCGATCTGATCGACGTCGCGACGCTGGAAGTGCGCAAGAGCATCGACGTCGGCGAGGATCCGGAGGCCTTCGACGTCGCGCCGGATGGCAAGCACTTCTACATCTCGATGGAGGAGGACGCCGCGGTCTCGGTGATCGACGTCGGCAGCGGCCGGCAGGTGGCCGAGATCGAAGTCGGCGAAGAGCCCGAGGGCGTCAAGGTGAGCCCGGACGGCAAGACCGTCTACGCCACTTCCGAGGTTGCCAGCATGGTCCATGTGATCGACGCCGCGACCCACGAGATCCGCAACAACATCACCGTCGGCAACCGGCCGCGGCGCTTTGCCATCACCCCCGACGGCGACGAAGTCTGGGTCACCAGCGAACTGGCCGGCGAGGTCACGATCCTGGACGGCAAGAGCGACCGGATCAAGGGCACGATCCCATTCAAGCCCAAGGGCTTTCGCGACGAGGACGTGACCCCGGTGGGCATCGTCATGACCCGCGACGGCAAGACCGCCTACGTCACGCTCGGGCGGGCCAATCACGTCGCAGTGGTCGATGTCGCCAAGCGCGAGATCGAGGACTACATCCTGGTCGGCCGCAGGGCGTGGGGCGCCACGCTGTCCCGCGACGAGAAGACGCTCTACGTGGTCAATGGCCTGTCGGACGACCTTTCGATCGTCGATACCGGCAAGCGCCGGGTGCTGAAGTCCGTTCCGGTCGGGCGCGTGCCCTATGGCGTGGTGGTCGATGACTGAGATGACCGCCAACATGAAATGCAGACTGCGCGCGATCCTGGCGGTTGCCGCCACCGCCGGGATGGCGAGCGCCTCGATGGCGGCGTCGATCGATTTCGGCTACCTCGGCCTGACCCGCGACGACCGCTACCACGAGGATCGCGTCTATGCGCGCAACCTGGCGCAAGGCGAGGGCGAGCCCGAGCCCGGACTGGCGGTGGCCTTGCGCGAATCCCGCTTCAACGCCAAGGCAGTCGGCGTCGAACTGGGCGAGAAGCAGGTGCGAGCCGACGACGCCAAGGGACTGCTGGCCGGGATCGAACGGCTGTACGGCGAGGGCACGCGCTATTTTCTGATCGACGCGCCAGGGCCGGTGGTGGCGGAGGTCGCCGCTGCGGTCAAGGGGCGTGACCTGCTGCTGTTCAACATCTCGGCCCACGACGACGTGCTGCGCCAGCAGGGGTGCCAGGCGAACCTGCTCCACACTGCGCCCAGCCACGCGATGCAGGCCGACGCCCTGGCGCAGTACCTGGTCTTCAAGAAATGGCGATCGGTGCTGGTGCTGCAGGGGCCGCTCGCCGAGGACGCGCTGATCGCCCGGGCCTTCGAGCGATCGGCGAAGCGGTTCGGCATCAAGATCGAGGCCAGGCGCGACTTCATCCTGTCCAACGATCCCCGCGAGCGGGATCAGGGCAACGTCGGGTTGCTCACCTCGGATGCCGACTACGACGTCGTCTTCGTCGCAGACAGCGACGGCGAATTTGCCCGCAGCGTACCCTATCGGACCGTGCGGCCGCGACCGGTGGTCGGCGCCGAAGGCCTGGTCGCAGTCGGCTGGCACTGGTCGTGGGAGCGCAATGGCGCGCCGCAACTCAATACCCGGTTCGAACGCCAGGCCAAGTATCGAATGAGCGAGGCGGGATGGGCCGCATGGATGGCGGCGAAGACGGTCGTCGAGGCAATGCAGCGCACCGGTGGTGCGGATTTTGGCAAGATCCGCGACTACCTGCTCGGGCCCGAGATCACGATCGACGGCTTCAAGGGCCATCGCCTGTCGTTCCGCAGCTGGAATCACCAACTGCGCCAGCCGATGCTGCTGGCGACCCACAACGCCGTGATCGAGCGGGCGCCGATCCAGGGCTTCATGCACCAGACCAATACGCTCGACACGCTCGGATTCGACCAACGGGAAAGCCAATGCAAGTTCTGATCGACGCGTCATGGAGTCGCCGATGACCCCGGCTCACGGCCTGCGGGTCCTCGGCGCCGTCGCCGGCCGCGAAGTCGAAAAGTTCGTACACCAGGGTGGGCGTTTCTTTTCGGCGCTGGTGCGGCCGCTGCTGTGGCTGGTGGTGTTCGCCGCCGGCTTCCAGAACGTGTTCGGCGTGTCGATCATCCCGCCCTACGAGACCTACATCCCGTATCAGGTCTATATCGCACCGGGTCTGCTCGGCATGATCCTGTTGTTCAACGGCATGCAGTCGTCGCTGGCGATGGTCTACGACCGCGAGATGGGGATGATGCGGCTGCTGCTGACCGCACCGGTGCCGCGCTGGTATCTGCTGTTGTCGAAGCTTGTCGCCGGCACCGTGCTGTCGGTGTTGCAGGCCATCGGCTTCCTTGCGATCGCCTGGCTGATCGGCGTCGAGCTGCCGCCCGAGGGCATGCTGTTGGTGCTGCCCGCCCTGGTGCTCGCAGGCATGATGCTTGGCGCCCTCGGGCTGGTGCTGTCCGTTCACGTCAAGCAACTCGAAAACTTCGCCGGTACCATGAACTTCGTGATCTTCCCGATGTTCTTCATCTCGCCGGCGCTCTATCCCCTGTGGAAGCTGCAGGAGTCGGGCGCGGAATGGCTGCACCAGGCGGCCCGCTTCAACCCCTTCAGCCATGCCGTCGAACTGGTACGCTTCGCGATGTATGGACAATTCCAGACGACCTCGTTCCTGGTCGTCGTCGGCTGTCTGCTGGCGTTCTTCGCGCTCGCCGTATTCGGTTACGACCCCCAGCGCGGCATGCTGAAACGAACGGGTCGCGGCGGCTAGCAGGTTCGGCCGCCGGGCCGACGTCGCATGCGGCGCGTCGGGCCGGCCGAGGACGGTCTCGGCGAGCGCCCCTGCCGTGAACGCTTGTGCGGCTATGGCGATTGTTCGGCAGAATGAGTCGCTGCTCGCCGTCGCATGCCGCGACGGCGCCGATGTGTGGCCGTGCCTGGTCCATCGCGCAAGGGTCGCTCGCACCAGTTCTGGGCGACGAGCGCAGCTACGGCGCAATTCGACATCGATCGACTGTTCAGAAATGGAGCAACTGCTCTATTGTGAGTCGCAGGTTTGCCCATTTCCTGGGCAGTTCTGCGAATGGTCTGATGTCTTATATAAGCCTGTGACCGGCAATCGCCAAAAAAAACTGCGCGCCTCTCGATGCTATCGGCGCGCAGTCGGTAGGTCGGGGCCGAATCCGCCCCGTGGCGGATCACGGCTTCTGAAGGGTCACGCCGTGGTCGCTGAAGATCCGCGCCAGGGTACCGTCACGCTGGATCTCGATCATCGCCTGGGCCAGGGCGTCGGCAAGCCCCGTCGCGTCCGCCTTGACCGCCATGCCGAGGGGCCATCCCTGGATCCTCAGTTCGGGCATCTTCAACTTGGTCAGTACGAAGCGCGGGTCGGCGCCTCGGGCCGCCCCTTCGATCTCCGCGCGGGTGGCCATGACGGCGACGACCTCGCCGGCCTCCATCGCCTTGACCGCATCGGCGACGCTCCGGAAGTGAACCACGTTGTCGCGCAGTCGGCCGTTCAATACCTGCAACAGGAAATCGTCGGCCAGCGTCGCGGTCTCGACGCCGATTCGCTCGCGCGTGAACACCTCCAGGGCGCGCGCCGCAGAGCCTTCGACCGGTGGCACGCGTTTCGGGTCGCGAATGACGGCGAGGCTCTCGAGATGGTAGGGGCCGAAGATCCGCACCTGCTCGTTGCGGTCGGCTAGCCGCTGGTCGACCGGCACATGCAGCATCACGTCGGCCGGACGGGTGCCGAGGTAATGTCCTTTCCAGACCATGTTGCGGAGGTCGTCGTTCATGTCCTCGTCGGCCACGTACTCGACCACTTCGGGCTCGAGGCCCAGGCGTTTCGCGAGTTCCCGGCCGAGCGCCACGTCGATGCCCGAACCGTCGCCCGAATAGGGCGCGAAATCGTCGTATACCGCTATCCGCAGCCGGCCGGGGGTCATCGTCTCCACCGGCTCGGCGAGCGCCGCGACACTGGCGCTGGCGATCGCCAGCGCCAGTGTCGCAAGACCGCGCAGAGCGCCGCGTCTATTCCACATGCACCGTCTCCAGATAGGCCCGGATGGCCCACATCGCTTCCTGCTGGAGGATACCCTCGAACGGGGGCATGTACACGCGTCCGTTACGAGTGGCGCCGTTGCGGATGCGCATGATGAAGATCTCGTCGCCTTCGTCTTCGACCGGCAGGTAGCGCAGGTCCGGTGCGATGCCGCCGGATACCGCGCCGATGCCATGACAGCGTGCGCAGTTCTGGTTGAAGGCCGAGGTCCCGATCCGGATCGCTTCCGCGTCGCTGCGATAGGGGTTGCTCTCGAGCCATTCATCGCCGAGCGGCTTGAGGCTGGTGACGTCCACTGCCTGCGGTGTCACGTCGCCGTGAGCGAACGCGCTACCGGCGATTCCGAAGGCAGCAATGGCAATGGCGCGTCGCAGCGCGCGGCGGGGCTTTTGAGTAGTGGCCATGAATAGTTCCTTGCATTGGTTGGTCGGCTGTCGGGGTGTTGCTTGCGTGCAGCAACCCAAGTGCAAGGGCTATGCCACGGTGCCGCAACGACCGGCCGATGATGCCGAGCCGCGCACCATGCCGCGTTTCGCGCGGCTTCGGCGGCATTCGACGGGGTGCTGCGCCGCGTGACGTGGCATGGGCCTTGCCTATAAGTGGAGCAGCCGCTGCGGTGCAGGATTGCTCCAATGTGGAACAGGTGTTAGGGTCTGATGCCCAAATGTAAGTAACGATAACAACAACAAAAATTCCAACTCGGTGAGGAGAGCCAAAAGCTATGAGCGGACTTGTGTTACCGATGGAGGCACGGGATGCCCAGGTGCGCGATGCGCGGCGGGCGTTCTTCGAGGGCAGTGACAAGAGTGCTGCGGTCGACGTCGCAACCTCGGGAATCGTCAAATCCTGGCAGCGCTGCCGCCAACTCGGCCTCGACCACGACGTGCGCGGTGGCGACGTCGGCTGCGCCGCGCAGAATGCGTTGCGCGAGGCGCGTGATCGCAATGCCTTCCTGCTCTCGCACTCGCGAGGGATTCTGAATCACCTCTACGAGCAGATCCGCTCGACCGGTAGCGTCGTGATCCTGTCGGACAGCGCCGGCATGGTGCTCGAGAGCCTCGGCGACCCGGAGTTCGTCGACCGTGCCAACCGAGTCGCCCTGAGGCCCGGAGCATCGTGGTCCGAGACCATGCGTGGAACCAACGCGGTCGGTACCGCCCTGGTCGAGCAGCGCCCGGTGGAAATTGTTGGCAGCGAGCACTATTTCGACTGCAACAGCTTCCTCACCTGCAGCGCCTCGCCGATCTTCGATGCTCGCGGGCGTCTGCTCGGGGCGCTCGACATTTCGGGCGACTTCCGTGTCCATCAGCGCCATACCCTCGGTCTGGTCCGGCTGACATCGCAAATCATGGAGAAGCGTCTGTTCGAAGCCGAGTTCGCGCAGGAATACCTGGTGTTCTTCCATCCACGCATGGAATACGTCGGAACCTTGCAGGAAGGGGTGCTCGCGTTTGCACCCGAGGGCACCCTGCTGGCGGCCAACCGGCCGGCGGTCGAAGCGCTCAGCATCAACCGGGCGATGATCGGACAACTCGATTTCGGCATGTTGTTCGAGGGTGATTTCGGCAGCTTCGTCGATCGTGCGGCGCGTGATCCGCACACCTTGAGTTCCCTGTCCTTGCGCCACGGCGAGCGCGTGTTCGCACGGATGCGCGTGCCGATCGCCCGCAGCGGACCGTCGGTGATGCAGGCGGCGGCGCCGAGCGCGCCGGCGATCGCCGACGCCAAGCCACGCACGGCGCGCAACTGCGAGACGCCCGAAACGCCGACGCTGGCCTGTCTGGATACCGGCGATCCGCGCCTGAGGGCGGCGGTCCAGCGCGCCAGCAAGGTCGTCGGCAAGGACATTCCGTTGCTGATCCTCGGCGAGTCCGGCGTCGGCAAGGAAATGTTCGCGAAGGGGTTCCATCACAGCGGCCCGCGTCGCGACAAGCCGTTCGTGGCGTTGAACTGCGCGGCCATTCCCGAGAATCTGATCGAGTCGGAATTGTTCGGCTACGTCGGTGGCGCGTTCACCGGCGCCCGCAAGGAAGGCTATGCCGGCAAGATCCAGCAGGCCAGTGGCGGCACCCTGTTCCTCGACGAGATCGGCGACATGCCGCTATCGCTGCAGGCGCGCCTGCTGCGCGTGCTGCAGGAACGCATCGTGGTGCCCTTGGGCGGTGTCAAGTCGGTTCCGGTCGACATCTCGCTGGTCTGCGCGACCCACCGAAATCTGCCCGAGGCAGTGCGTTCCGGCGTCTTCCGCCAGGATCTCTACTATCGCGTCAATGGCCTGACGGTGACGCTGCCGGCACTGCGCGAGCGCTCCGACATCCGCAGCCTGATCGACACCATCATCGAGATCGAAGCCGAGCCCGGGCAACTGGTGGCGGTTTCCGAAGAGGTTCAGGACTTCTTTGCCCGCTACGGCTGGCCCGGCAACATCCGGCAACTGCAGAACGTACTGCGGGTGGCACTGGCGCTGCTCGATCCCGACGAGACCGAGATCACCTCGGCACACCTGCCCGAGGAACTGTTTGCGATCGAATGCGACAGTGATGCCTCGTCGGAACGATTCGATGCGACGCCGTCGTTGCAGGCGGCCTCGCTGCGGCGACCGGTGATCGGCGAGGCGCCGGCCGCGCCGGCCTCCGGCGAGTCGCTGGAAGTGATCGAATTGCGCGCCATCGAGCGCGTGCTGGCGGAGTGTCAGGGCAATGTTTCGGCTGCGGCCCGACGGCTCGGCATCAGCCGCAATACGCTCTATCGGAAGCTCGGTCGCATGTGATCGACCGCTTTGCCATCGCCCCGGCCGGATCCGACCTCAGTCGTGTCCGGCTGGCGCGGGGCAGGCGCTCGAGAGAATCGTCAGCGTCGCCTGAAGGTGATCCACCACTTCGAGTCCGAGGCTGGTCAGATAGCCGCCGTCCACCTGGCTGATCAGTCCCTTGTGATACAGCCGGCGGGTCGCCTCGATGACTTCGCGGTCGGCGCTGCCGTGAATCTTGATGCCCTGCTGGTGATTGCCCGGATCGAACCGCGACAAGACTTCCAGTTCCTGGATCAACTCGGGAAAAAACAGCATCCGGCGCCCCGCAAGCGATATCGATCCAATATTCTATCCGGCTTCGGCGGTGCCGACGTCAGCGAGCGCGCGACCCGCGCCGTGAGTTCGCGTCAGGGTTGAGGCGGAACCGTCGGATGCCCGAGCGCCTTCCATCCGATCACGCCGCCGGCGACCGTATAGACCCGGCTGTAATGGCGCTCCTTGTCGAGAAACTCCGCCACGGCCCGGCTTCGCGCGCCGCTGCGGCAGATGATCGCGACCTCGTCGTCGGGACCGGCAATCACCTTGAACCCCTGCATCCAGGCTTCGGGATCGGAACGGCCCTGTTCGTCGAAATAGGTCAGCGTCCGACTGCCCGGCACGACCCCGGTTTCCTGCCATTCGCCGGCAGTCCGCACATCGACCAGCGGGACCCCGCGCGAGACGAGCTTGTCGAGGTCTTCGACTTCGATCGTGACGATTTCGGCCAGGCTGCTGGCAGACAAAGTCATCAGGATGGCTGAAAGGAGCATGCTTTTCATCGTGAAATCCTCCGTGGCGGGACTGGCATCCCTATTTTGGCCCAGTCGCGTGCCGAGTGCGCGAGGCGCCTGGTGAGTGGGCCATCGATACGTCTTCGGCGCTGGCGCGGCGATGCGCCCGAGGCCTTGCTCGAACTGCTTCGGCGCGCGGTCGCCGAAACCGCACGAAGCTGCTACGACGGCGACCAGATCGATGCCTGGCTGTCCACGCTGCCGGATCCGGCGCGCTGGCGGAAACGACTGGCCGATGCCGAGGTGATCGTCGCCTACACGGACTCGCAGCTTGCGGGTTTCGTCGCGCTGCGGGCGCCAGGCCTCGTCGATCTGCTGTTTGTCGACCCGGGCCGCGCGCGGCAGGGAATCGGCCGGGCATTGGTCGCTCGCGCCCTGGTGCGGGCGCGCGCCTGCGGCTGGCGGCGCCTGGCATGCGACGCCAGTCTGCTCGCCCGCCCCCTGTTCGAGGCGGCGGGCTTTCGCGTACTGCGCCAACAGCGCGTGACGCGCGGGCAGTGCCGGCTGACCAACTTCCGCATGGCGCTCGAACTGCCGCCGATCAGAAGTTGACACCGATCTTCGCCGTGAGGGCCCAGTTGGCGAAGTCCACGTGATGATCCTCGGTCGTTTCCTGATAGCGCAGGTCGGCGCCGGCGTAGAGGCTGCCGGCCCGATAGTTGAGGCCGGCAGCCACGCCGTAGCCGAACAGATCCTCGTCGCGTTTGCCGCCGTCGACCTGTAGCAGGGCGAGGCTCGGCCCGACACCGATCGACACCGCAGCGCTGACCGGAACCGTGTAGCGCGGCGACAGTTCGAGCGTCGTCACTTCGACCCCGTCGTCATCGATGCGGCTTATCGCGAGGTGACTGCGGATGCGATTGTCGGGGGATTGCAGCAAACCGCAATTGAAGTTGGCCTCGAGGCCGAATGCGCCCAGCGAGTCGTCGTCGCCGTCGTTGGGACGGACTGCTCCGAGCGTGAGCGCGAGGGTCGGCTCGAGCCTGAAATCGGTGTCGGTGAACACGGGCGCGAAGCGCCAGCCTTCTGCCTGGGCGCTCACGGCGGTGGATAGCAACAGCGCGCCGGCGGCGGCCGTCAGAAGATTGCGGAAGTTCACGGTCATTCTCCGGGGTGTCGAAAATCTGCCGCCGGCGGATGTCGGCCGGCGATGACCGGAATATGCCGCGATGGGCGGGCGGGATCTGTAACCCGGGTCACCGTCCTGCTGCCGGTCCGTGCTGGCGCTGCCTCGCAGGGGTGCTGCGCCGGCAGCGATGCCGGGCGCATCGGACCATTGGGCCTGCCCGAGTGGGCCGTCGTCGGTCGAGCTCGAAGCGCGCTAGCTGGACCTTGGGTAGGCCGTGCTGGTGGCCATTGCCGGTCCGAGTCCGACGTACGGTCCAGCCATCTTGACGCCGGTGCCGGATGGCCGATGAATCGCCGGGCCGAGCGGCTCGAGTACCGCCGCCAACGAAGACTGCCATTTCGACCGCTCGCGCAGCGGCCTTCGGTCGTCGTGACGTGGACGTCGGTTCGCAGTGCCTGGGACGAATACGAGGACGGCCCGATGCCTTTGGCGCGGGGCGGTGTCGGTGGCCCTCGTGAGGCGGGCCGCGGTGTTCAGCCGCCGCCGCGGTGCATGAAGAGATCGAGCCGGTGGAGCAGGGCGGCGCACGCTTCGGCGCCGCCCGCCGTGAAGCGGTAGCGAATCCGGAGCGTCGGCAGGCGTAGAAGCGCGATGCGCCGTTCCGGGCCGGGCGTCGCGACGAGTTCCAGCACAGCGCCACGATCGGCGATCAGATGGTCACCCGCGCCGCGGCGCTCGGCGTCGGGGTAGGCCTTCGCGATCCATGCGGCGAGTTCGTCGAGCGTGGCCGAGACATCGCGCTCGAACTCGGTAGCTGGCACCCGCTTTCAGCCGCCGGCTACCGGTGGCCAGATCGCCAGCGTGTCGCCCTCGACCAGCCGGTGCTCGGTGCGCGCATCCGGTGCGACGTAAGCGCCGTTGACCAGCACCAGGTGCACCAGTTTTTGGGGCAGCTTCAGTTCGTCCAGCAGGTCGCCGAGCCGGGCATCGTCGGTCAGCTGCAACTGCGCGATGTTGCCCTTGGCGCCGGCGGGCAGATAGTCGGTGAGGGTCGCAAACAGCTTGAGCGTGATGTTCATGCGCAGTTCCGATGGTGGAGGCGCCGTTGGGACAGCAGGCGCGCTCGGGAGTTCGCTGCCGCCCGATGTCGGCCCGGGCGGCAGCGAGCGACGGGTCAGGCGGCGATCGAAATCGGCTGACTGGTGGCGATGTAGGCGTCCACAAAGCGGGTCGGGTTGTCCATCAGGACGTCCTTCCATTTACCCAGTGGCGTCCGGTTCTGGATCAGGCCGCGCAGCACGCCGACCTGGTCGGTCCGTCCGATCGCGGTCGCGCCGATCAGCACGTCGCCCTGGAACTGCAGGCTGAGGTATCGCCACAGGCCCTCGTCGGCCAGTTCGACGCCGCTGCCGTCGTTTTCGGGCGTTTCACCCCACCATTGGCCGAACGACACCGAGATCAGACCCAGCGTGTCGAGCACGTTGATCGGCAATACGCCGGGCAAGGTGACCTTGCGCCCGGCCATGCCCAACGCTGCGATGCGGCCCTGATCGGCGGCGTTGGGCTGGATGGCCGAGACGATGTTCTCGCCGGTCAAGAGATCGGGCGCCTCGGTGACGTCGCCGGCGGCATAAACGCCGTCGACGCCGGTCTCCATCGCCAGGTTGACGACGACGCCCTTGTTGACCGCGATCGTCGTGTCCTTCAGGAAGTCGACGTTCGGTGCCACGCCGGCCGCTACGATCACCAGATCGCATTCGAGCTTGTCGCCTGTGGACAGCGTGACCGTCAGTGCGCCGGCTTCGGCCGGCTTGCTGCCGGTCACGCTCTGCACCACCGAACGGATCACGCCGCCGATGCCGCCGGCGCTGTTGGCCCCGGCCGGATCGATGCGCTGCACACCGGCGCCGGTGACGACGCGGATTCCCTTCTCCTCGACCCAGCGCTTGATCATGCCGCCGGCCTTCGGCGTCATCATCCGCGGCACCATGCGGTCACCCATTTCGACCACGGTCAGTTCGACGCCGCGCTTGGCCAGTGCTTCCATGATGATGCAGCCGATGAAGCCGGCACCGAGCTGCAGCACCCGCGCGCCCGGGGCCGCCAGCTTGGCGATGCCGCGGGCGTCCTCGAGCGTCCAGCAGGTCTGCACCTGCGGCAGATCGACGCCCGGGATCGGCGGGCGCACCGGGTGGGAACCGGTGGCGATCAGCAGTCGGTCGTAGGTCTCGACGCTGCCGTCGTCGAAGGTGACGCGTCGGTTGGCCGTATCCAGGGCGGTCGCACGACCGCTCTTCTGGCGGATTGAAAGATCGCCGAAGTGGCTGTCGGTCTTGCGCAGGTAGGTGCCGCGCTCATCGATGTTGCCTTCGAGCAGATAGGGTATCGCCATACGCGAATACGGCGGCTCGGGTTCGCTGCCGACCATCACGATCTCGTCGTTCGGCGCGACGCCGCGCAGGGTCTCGGCCGCAACCACGCCGGTCGGGCCATTGCCCAGAATCAGGTGTTTCATTGTTCCATCCTCGAGTCATGGGCTCGCCGCGAGCCCGGGGCGGATTGATCCGGAAAAAACGCCGGGGCGCGGCTGCCCGCGACCCCGGCGCTGTCACGACGGGTCTGCCCGGCCGCCTCAGATGCCCAGGCGGGTCTTGGTCTCTCCGGTCGGAACGCCCTCGCTGTCCCAGCCGCGGACCTTGTAGTACTCCGGCAGCATCTCTTCGACGTGGCTGACGACGCCCTTGGCCGGCCCGGTCTTAGCGGCTTCCTTCTTCAGGCGCGGCGGCAGGTCGTCATCCTTGCGGGTGAAGCCGGCGGCCAGGTTGTACTGGCGCTCGAGGTTCCAGATCCGTTCGCCGACCAGGTTCAGCTTCTCCATCGACCAGTCGCCTTCGCACGCCGCCTCGAGCTGCGGCTGCACGTCGGCCAGGGTCCAGGCGAACGACGTGAACAGGCAGATGCCGGCGGAATCGAAGATCGTGGTGGCGTCCTGGAAGGCCTTGACCAGTTCGGGCTTGCCTTCGGTGGCGGTCGGCTCGGTCTTGACCGGGATGCCGAGCACTTCGGAGGCGACGGTATAGCCGCGCACGTGGCAGGCGCCGCGATTGGAGGTGGCGTAGTTCAGGCCGATGCCCTGGATGCCGCGTCCGTCGTAGGCGGGGAATTCCTGGCCCTTGACGCTCATCGACAGTTCGGGGTGGCCGTACTTCTCGCACAGGCGCTTGGAGCCGAGACCGACTTCCTTGCCGAAACCCTCGCCGCTGGAGACCTTCTCGGCCAGGAAGGCCAGCGCCTTGGCCGAGCCGAACGGCGCCTCGATGCCGATCTGCTCCTTGGTCAGCACACCCATCTCGTAGAGTTCCATCACCGCGCCGACGGTTGCGCCGAAGGTGATCGGATCGTAGCCGTCCTCGTTGCACAGCATGTTGGCGTATTGCAGTGCCTCGAGGTCGCCGACGCCGTTGGCGGCACCGAGGGCCCAGGCTGCTTCGTACTCGAGGCCACCCGAAGCGCCCCAGTACTTCGGGCTGTTCACCACGGTGAAGTGGTTCTGGTCGATCTTCGAGATGCGACCGCAGGCGATCGTGCAGCCGAAGCAGGCGGCGTTGGTCACCAGATGCTTCTTGCCGTCGCTTTCGCGCACTTCGTGCATGGCCTCGGCCGAGATCTTCGAAGCGTCTTCGAACTGGACGTCGCGGTGGTTGCGGGTCGGCAGCGCACCGACTTCGTTGATCACGTTCATCAGCACCTGGGTGCCGTAGGTGGGCAGGCCCTGGCCGGTGACGGCGTTTTCCTTGAGTACCTTCTTGGCGGCGTCACTGGCCTTCATGAAGGCCGCGAAATCCTTGACGCCGGAAACCCCCTTGGTGCCGCGGATCGCCACCGCCTTGAGGTTTTTCGAGCCCATCACGGCACCTACGCCGGAGCGGCCAGCGGCCCGGTGCAGATCGTTTACGATGCACGCGAACAGCACCTGATTCTCGCCCGAACGGCCGATCGAGCAGACGCGGAGCTGCGGATCCTGATGGGTTTCCTTGATCAACTCCTCGGTTTCCCAGCAGGTCTTGCCCCACAGATGGCCGGCGTCGCGCAGTTCGGCCTTGTCGTTCTCGAGGTAGAGATAGACCGGCTTGGGCGACTTGCCCTCGAAGATGATCATGTCCCAGCCGGCGAACTTCAGCTCTGCGCCGAAATAGCCGCCGGAGTTCGAGCAGGCGATCGCGCCGGTCAGGGGGCCCTTGGTGATCACCGTGTAGCGGCCGCCGGTGGACGCCATCGTGCCGGTCAGCGGGCCGGTGGCCATGATCATCTTGTTGTCCGGCGACAGCGGATCGACCTTGGCGTCGGTTTCTTCAAACAGGTACTTGGTGCCGAGGCCGCGCGAGCCGAGATAGTCGTTGGCCCACTCCATGTTGAGGGGTTCTGCGTTGCAGGTGCCGTTGGTGAGGTTCACCCGCAGGACTTTCCTGTTCCATGCCATGGTCTTCTCCTTACAGGGCCGCCGAATTGGCCTTCTCGGCCCACGCGCGCATCTTGTCGAGTCCGGTCCAGTCGGAGTCGATGTACGTGATCGCGCCGGTCGGACAGGCCTTGGCGCAGGCCGGGTCGCCGCCGCACAGGTCGCATTTCTGGACCTTGCCGACGTCGGCCATGTAGTTCACGGTGCCGAACGGACAGGCGATCGTGCACACCTTGCATCCGACGCAGGTATCTTCCAGCACCACTTTCGCACCGGTGCCCTTGTCAAGCTTGATGGCCTCGACCGGGCAGGCAGCCATGCACCAGGCTTCCGCGCACTGGGTACAGGTGTAGGGTACCTTGCGGCCTTCGGCCTCGAAGTTGAAGATCTTGATGCGCGACTTGGCGGGATTGACGACTCCGGTCTTCTCGTACGAGCAGGCCATTTCGCATTGCAGGCAGCCAGTACATTTCTGGGGGTCGAGGTGCAGCGATTTCAACATGGGCTGGTCCTCCGGTTATTCGGGTTTGGTGCGATGTCTCGTCCAACGGAGAAAACAGGCGCAAGAGCCGTGCCGCGTTTGTATGCGCCGGAACCGCCACGCGCATCGACGAAATCGGCGACACCCTGTCCGATGGCGCGTTGCGCATTGGAGCAGGTGTTCCATTGTGGAGCAACCGTGCCCTGCATGGGCCGGCGTTTGCGCATCGGGTTGCCGTTGCATCGGCCTCGAGCGCGGCGGTCGGTCCCGGTTTGCCATGGCATATCGTTTGTATAGGCAATCGGGCGCATAAGGGAAAGCGAGGCGAGCCAAGATGCATTCCGATCCCGGCTGTACGACAGGAGGCGGTCGTGAGACGGCCTGGGAACCGGACGTCGTCCGTGCGGCGATGCTGGCGCGTATCGAACCGCTGACGGGCTTCGAACAGGTTCCGCTTGTGCGGGCGCTTGGGCGGGTACTGGCCGGGACGCAGGCCGGACTGTCTGACGGGCACCGGCTGCGGGCGATCGACGTCGGCCACATGGCCGCGGGCGGGTTTGCCGAAGTGCTCAGCTACCGCCGCCCGCGCGTGGCGGTGCTGTGCACCGGGGACGAGTTGTGCCCGGTCGGCCACGCGCTGGCGCCGGGCCGGATCCACGACAGCAATCGTTACCTGCTGGCCGGGCTGCTGGCCAACTGTGGTGTCGACGTCGTCGATCTCGGCGTGGCGCCCGACCGCGTCGACAGCCTGAGCCGGCGTCTGGCGCGGGCGGCGGCGGATTGCGACGCGATCGTCACCACCGGCGGCGCCTCCGCGGGCGAAGCCGACCTGTTGTGCGACGTCATCGCCGCAGACGGCGAACTGCTGATCCGTCGCGTCGCAATGCGTCCTGGGCGCCCGATGGCGTTCGGCCGCATCGACCGGGCCTGGATCTTTTCGCTGGCGGGCAAGCCATCCGGGGTGCTTGCCGCGATCCTGAGTTTCGTCGGTGATGCCCTGCGCTGTCTCGGCGGCGAGCACCCGCTGCCGACATGGCCGCGTCTGACCGCCACGCTGGCCGAGCCACTGACCAAGAACCATCGGCGCACCGAGTTCGTGCAGGGCGTTCTTTTCGAACGCGGCGGGCGATGGTTGGTGCGCGCGAGCCGCGACGAGGCCGGCCGGCTCGGTTCGATGTCTGCCGCCAACTGCTATATCGTGATGTCACCCGCGGAGATGCTGCTGGCGGCGGGCCAGCGCGTTCCGGTTCAATTCTTCGGAGGTCGCTGCTGATGGACGATCGACAACTGATCCGCTACAGCCGCCACATCATGCTGGCGCCGATCGACATCGAGGGCCAGCAACGCCTGCTCGACGGCCACGTGCTGATGATCGGTGCCGGCGGACTCGGAGCGCCTGCCGCACTTTACATGGCCTCGGCCGGCGTCGGCCGGCTGACCGTGTGCGATGGCGACGAGGTGGACCTGACTAATCTGCAGCGGCAGATCATCCACCGCGAGGCGACGATCGGCGTCAACAAGGCCGAATCGGCACGTCGGGCAATCGCCGAGATCAATTCCGACTGCCGCGTCGAGCCGGTTGCCCGCAGGGTCGGTCCGGAGGAACTCTCGACTCTGGTCGCGGCGGCCGACGTCGTCGTCGATTGCAGCGACAATTTCGCGACCCGCCACGCCATCAACGCGGCCTGCGTCAAGCTGCGGAAACCGCTGGTCAGTGGTGCCGGCATCCGCTTCTCGGGTCAGGTGGCGGTGTTCGACCGCCGCAAGGCGGATGGCCCGTGCTACCACTGCCTGTTCCCGGCAGCCGGGGCCGACGACGGCGAACGCTGCGCGGTGATGGGCGTGTTCGCTCCGCTGGTCGGCGTCATCGGAACCCTGCAGGCTGCCGAGGCGATCCGCCTGCTGCTCGGCGAGGACAGTCCGCTCGACGGCCAGTTGGTGCTGTTCGACGCACAGTCGATGGACTGGCACCAGGTGCGCATCACCCGCGACGAGGCGTGCCCGGTGTGCGGCGAGGGCGCGGATCCCGACGCCGTGGTTCAGGCCGCGATCGATGCCCAGAACGCCTGCGCCGCCGGCGACGATTGACCGGGGGCTCGTCGGCCGTCGGCGAGTGCCGTGCCGCGCGCCAGCGGCGGCATGGGCCTACAGGATGTAGGAGAGTCGAAAGCCGGCGGTGGTGCCGGGTGCGTCGAAGGCGGACGGCTTGTCGAGCGGCGCCCCGACGAAGAGTTCGAAGCCTGCGTGGCGATGACTGCCGCGTATGCCGAGCACCGCGCCGGTGAGCTGGCGGCCGGCGAGGCGATCGGCGGTGCTGCCCGCCACGCGGCCGCAATCGATACCGGCAAAGGCCTGAAGTGCCGGCAGCGGCAACGACAGCTCGTTGCGCAGCCACCAGCCGCGCTCGCCTGCGAGCACGCTTTCGCCGTCGAATCCGCGGACCGTGTAGCGACCGCCGATGACGAACAACTCCTGCGGATTCAACTGCGAATGGTTCCATTGCGCGCGCAGGGCACCTGCGTAGCCGAGGCGCACGCCGCCGATCTCGATCGGCACCTCCAGCCGAAGTTCGGCGACCGTCTTGCGGATGCGCGAAGTCGCTTCGCCGAAGGCTTCTTCCGGCGCTGCGATCGCGCCGAAGGCGCCGGTTCCATGGCGATAGTCCAGGCGCGCTTCGATGACGGCGTTGCCGACGAATCGGCGGTGCCCGGCACTTGCCAGCCAGCCCGCGGTCTGGCGCCGCTGGACGATGACCTCGGTGCCATCGATGTCGTTGCGCGAGGTGCGTCGCCAGGCGCCGGCGCCGAGCCAGCTCTTGCCCGCCGCGTCGCGATGCACGACGCGCGAAAGCTCGACTTCGGCAGACGTGCTGAAGCCGCCGTAGACGTAGCGGGTGGTGGCGCCCTGTACGCTCTGGCGGTCGCGGTTTCGGCCGAGCGTCAGCGCCAGATTCCAGTAGCCGTAGGGGACCGAGTAGTGCCCGAGGGCACCCCAGGTGCTCCGGCGGGCGCCATCGGCCATCAGGTCGTGACTGAGGGCGAGATAGGCGAAGTCGTTTGCGCCCAGTGGATTGTCATAGGCGACGGTGACGCCGCCCTGATAGCGGCCGGTGTCTTTGCGCCCGCCGTCGTCGGCGGTCACCGTTACGTGCCACGGCGAATGCGCCCTGTAGCGCACCACCAGATCACTGGCGCCGGCCGTCTGTGCCGGGTGAATTTCGATGTCGGCTTCAGCACTTGCAAGCCGTTTGAGGTTCTCGAGTCCCTGCTCGATGTCCCGCAGCTGCAGAAACTGTCCCGTCACGATCGGCATCGCCGTGGCCAGGGACGTTTGCGGGCCGCCGTCGTCGGCGAAGCGCAAGCGATCGACCGCGCCGGCATGGACCACGAGACGCAGGGTGCCGGCCGCGAGATCCTGCGCCGGGACCGCGACCCGGCTGGTGATGTAGCCACCTGCCAGCAAGGCATTCTGGACACGCCTGGCCAGCACTTTGACGGCCTTCGGGCCGAGGCAGCGGCCCTGCGGCGGGTCGCGCCGATCGCGGCCTGCGAGTGCATCTTCCAGTCCCCGGAATGCGCCGGCGTCGCCGTCCAGCGCGACCCGGTGGATTGCGAAGCAGGGCCGTTCGTCCGTGGGCAGGCGTGTGGTGTCAGGCACCGACGCAGCCGGTCGCCGCACGTCGGTCTCCCGCTCGAGGTCCCGCCTCAGGAATTCGGCGCGCTGCTGCTGGCGCTGATGATCGAGCGACGGATCGGGCGTATCGGGGATCGGGCGCGTTGTCAGCTGGGCTGCCGCGCAAGCGGGGAGGAGCGCGGCAAGCAGGAACGCCTGCCGACGTGACGGGACCGAGGCCATGCGAATGACATTCCAATGTATTCGAATGGCATGATACAGGCGGTCGCCGGGCTGTGCGAGTCCGCTGGCCGGTCCGCCATTGCGCGGCCGTTGATGATCGCGTGACGCGGGCTCGACATGGCGATGCCGTGCGCCGGCGCGACAGCCTTAAGGAAGGCTTAAGTGTCGATCGGCATCATGGGTGGCAGGCGTAGAGTGCCCGATCGCCATCTCCGGGCCCCCTGGATCGGCGGAAGGCACTTTGCGCCGCCCTCTCTGTATGGTCGGGCGGCCGATGGCCGCCCGTTTCTTGCCGGGTCGCGAATCGCTCAGCCGGCCAGCCTGGCAAACGCCTCGACCACTTCGGCCGGCGCCTGCACCAGTTCCACCAGCACGCCTTCGCCACCGATCGGGAATTCGTCGTTGCCCTTCGGGTGCAGGAAGGTGATGTCGAAACCGGCGGCGCCGCGACGAATGCCGCCGGGGGCGAAGCGCACGCCGTTTGCGGAGAGCCACTCGACCGCCTTGGGCAGGTCGTCCACCCAGAGCCCGACGTGATTGAGCGGCGTCGCATGCACCGCCGGCTTCTTGTCCGGATCGAGCGGCTGCATCAGGTCCACTTCGACCTTGAACGGTCCCTGGCCCATCGCGCAGATGTCCTCGTCCACGTTCTCTCGCTCCGAGACGAAATTGCCGGTCACTGCGAGGCCGAGCATGTCGACCCAGAGCTTCTTCAGTTTGTCCTTGCTCGGTCCGCCGATGGCGATCTGCTGGATGCCGAGGATCTTGAACGGGCGCGCGGTCATGAACAGCTCCTGGATTAAAAATTAATAATTATAGAGAGCGCAGGCGCACCAGTCGACCACATCCCGAGCTTTCACGACGGGCGGTGCGATCGCGCGACAGCACCGCCCTGCCGTGCCGGCCGGCGATGATCAGGCGCGCTTCGTCCCTTGCGCACCGCTCGCCGCGGGTCGGGCTTGCTCGCCGGCTCACCGGCGCTCGACCGGCGCACCGGTCGCGGCCGGCCGGTGGCGTTTTCGCCACGCTAGGACCAGTCCACCGACGCGGTCAGCATGTAACCCGCGCCGTAGACCGTCTTGATGATCCGCGGATCCTGCGGATCTTCCTCGAGCTTGCGACGCAGGCGTGAGATGCGCACGTCGATCGAACGATCGAACGGGTCCACGTCGCGCTCGCCGAGCAGTTGTTCGCGGTTGAGGATCTTGTTGGGGCGGCGCAGCAGGGTCTTCAGCAGCCCGGCCTCGGCGGCGGACAAATGGACTTCGCGTCCGTTCGGCGCGGTCAGGGTCAGGCGCTGGGTGTCGAAGCGCCAGCCGGCGAAGGCTGCGAAATGAGGCTCCGTGCTGTCGTCGTCGCGGTTCGGATTGCGCAGGTAGCGGCGCAGGATCGAACGCACCCGCGCCACCAGCTCACGCGGTTCGAACGGCTTGACCAGGTAGTCGTCGGCGCCGAGTTCGAGCCCGAGCACGCGGTCGGTGACGTCGTTGCGGCCGGTCAGGATCAACACCGCGCAAGGCTGGCGTTCCTGCAGTTCGCGCACCACCTGCATGCCGTCCATGTCGGGTAGGCCGAGATCGATGATGCACAGTTCGGGACTGGTCTGGCGTGCCCGCAACAGGAACTGGCGGCCGCTGCCGGACAGCTCGCTGCGGAAACCGTACTCCTCGAGGGTGGTGCAGATCAGCCGCCCGATCTCCGGCTCGTCTTCGAGGACGTGGATCAGGGCGGCGTTGGTGGCGTCGGAAGCTTTCATGGCGGGGCATTCTCGCTACGGGATTCGAGCGCGTCCAGCGCCGCCGCCAGCGCATTGCGATCGAACGGCTTGCGCAGGACCGGTGCGTCGGGCGTGGTCGCCCCGTCCCCGGCAAAGCCGGTGATCAGCAGGACCGGCAGGTCTGGCCGGCGTTCGCGGGCGAAGGCCAGCAGTTCGCGACCGCCGACGCCGCCCGGCATCACCACGTCGGAGATCATCAGCCCGATCTCCTCCACGTCGTCGAGCATCTGGCGGGCATCGACGCCGCTGGCGGCCTCGATCACCGGATAGCCCAGTTCGCCGAGCTGCAGCCGCACGATGCGCCGGATCTCGGCTTCGTCCTCGACCAGCAGCACCAGACGACCGCTGGTCACCGGCAATCGCGCGCGCGCCGCCGGCGCCGGCGCCGGCGACGGCGCCTCGGCCTTGGGCAGCACGAAGCGCACGTTGGTGCCGCTGCCGGGCGTGCTGAGGATCCGGATGTTGCCGCCCGACTGGCGGACGAAGCCATATACCATCGACAGCCCGAGGCCGCTGCCGGCACCGAAGGCCTTGGTCGTGACGAAGGGTTCGAACACGCGCGGCAGCAGCGCCGGATCGATGCCGACCCCGGTGTCGCTGACGTCGATCTGGACGTAGTCGCCCTCGGGGATCTCGGTCATCCGCGACAGGCTCTCGCCGATGTGGCGCTCGCCGACGCTGATCGACAGCATACCGCCGCCGGGCATCGCGTCGCGCGCGTTGATGGCGAGGTTGAGCAGTGCGTTCTCGAGCTGGTGCGGATCGACCATGGCGTAGAGACGGGCGGTCGGCAGCCGGGTCTGGATTTCGATCGACTCGGTCAGCGAGCGCATCAGCAACTGCGTCATATTCTGCACCAGCGCGCCGATCTCGACGGCAGCCGGCTCCAGCGCCTGGCGCCTCGAAAAGGTCAGCAGACGCTTGATCAGTTCGGCGCCGCGACGGGCGGCGTCGAGCGCAGGAGTGACGTACTCGCCGGCGCGCTCGGGGTTGGCCGGCAACTGTTCCTGCAGGCCGCTGAGATTGCCGATGATGATCGTCAGCAGGTTGTTGAAGTCGTGGGCGAGGCCGCCGGTCAATTGTCCGACGGCCTCCATCTTCTGGGCCTGGATCAGTGCCGCCTGACTGGCCTTCTGCTCGGTGATGTCGATCGACAGCACGAAGGCCCCGAGCACCCGGCCGTCGCCGCCGATCTCCGGCACGACCACGCTGCGCGCATAGACGCTGCGGCCCTCCTCGGTATTCCGCGTGTATTCGTAGGTCACCGCTTCGCCGGCATAGGCGCGATCGAGGTGGCCGTGGATCTCGCGGTAGGTCTCGGTGCCGAATACCTGCTCGATGCTGCGGCCGACGATGTCGCTGGCGGACAGTCCGAACCATTCGGCGTAGCCGCGGTTGGCGAACTGGTAGCACTGATCGGCGTCGACGTAGGCGATCAGGGCGGGGATCGAATCCATGATCAGGCGCAGGCGGGACTCGCTTCGCCGCAGGGCGCCGGCGATCTGGTCGATTTCGGCATTGGCCCGGGCGAGCCGGCTGTTGGCTTCCTCGAGTTCGCGGGTGCGGGCCTTGACCCGCAGTTCGAGTTCGGAATTCTGCCTCTGGATCAGTGCCTCGTAGCGCCGCTGCTCGGTGATGTCGGTCCATAGCGAGACGAAGCCGAGATTCGGAATCGGCACGCCGCGGATCGCCAGCACCTCGCCGTTGGGCCGCACGCGTTCGGTGTAGTGGGGCTGGAAAGCACGCACCGCGGCCATCCGTGCCGCCACCTGGGATTCGTACTCGCCCTCGCCGTATTCGCCGCGTTCGGCGTTGTAGCGCACGAAGTCCTCGAATGGCGTGCCGACCCGCACCATCGTCTCGGGGAAATCCAGCAGGCGCAGGAAGGCCTTGTTCCAGGCCACCAGCTGTGGCGCCGAGTCGAATACCGCGAGGCCCTGGTCGAGCAGATCGAGACCGGCCAGCAGCAAGTCGTAACGTCGTTTCTCGTCCGGGTGGCTGCCGGCCCGTGCCGGTTCCGCTTTCGCCGTGTTTTCGGCCATCGGCTTCCGCTCCCATGCTGCCAGTCGTCAGGATTCTAACGCGCCCCTCGTCCGGGCCGCGGCGACGGGCGCGGCTCGGCGCCGGCGTCGCCTGCCGTCCCGTGGCCGAGCAGTTGCCGGCGGAAGCGCTGGGGCGAACGGCCGGTCCAGCCGGTGAACGCTCGGTAGAAGGCCGAGGTGTCGGCATAGCCCAGTTCGGCCGCGACGTCTGCGATCGAACGCCGGGTCTTGGTCAGTCGCGCCAGCGCGATGTCGCGCCTGATCGCGTCCTTGATCGCGCGAAAGCTGGTGCCTTCGTCGTGCAGCCGACGGTGCAGGGTGCGCGGCGACAGGTGTAGGCGCTCGGCCGCCGCCTCGATCGTCGGCGACTCCGGCAGCGCGCCGCGCAAAAGGTCGCGCACCCGCAACACCATTTCCCGGTCGCGCCGGTAGAGCATCGAGATCTTGCCCGGCGCGCCGCCGAGAAAGCTCGCCAGCGCCGCCTCGTCACGGCGCAGCGGCAGATCGAACAGATCGGCGCGCATCTCCGCCACCAGTCGGTCGCCGCCGAATTCCGAGTGCTCGGTATATACCAGTGCGTAGTCGTCGCCGTGGGCAGGGCAGCGGTACGGAAAGCGCACCCGCAGCAGCGACAGGCCCCGACCGACGAGCCAGCACGACAGGCTATGGAGCAGCCGCAACAGCCATTCGAAGGCGAACACGCGCCCGGGATCGTCCCGGTCTCCGAGCGGCCGGCCCCGTTCGCGCAGGATCAGCCGCGCGAGCGTGCGATCGCGGTCGATGTCCACCGCCATTGCCGGCAGCACGATCGCCAGGAATCGCCGACCGCGATCGAGCGCCTCGCCCAGATTGGGCGAGCCCAGCATCGCCCGGCACAGGAACTCGAAGCTGCCCGGACGCATCGGCTCGGGCATCAGGCCGAAGGCCTCGTCGTCGCAGATCGCGATCACCCGGTTGTACAGCCTGGCATAGTGATCGAGCGGAATCCGGATGGCAGGGTTTGCCAGATCGATACCGAACTCGTTCAGCAGCGGTGTCGTGTCGAGCCCGTTGCGATGCATGCCGGCCAACATGCCGGTGACGAAGCCCCCAGCCACCGTTGGCGATTTTCCGGCACTTCTTGCACCTTCCTTGCTCATCCGGGTGGATTCCGTTGACTTTGGAAGTGGCCTGCAGCCGGCGCCGCGGTGCCGGCTGCAAAGATTGGCGGATTTTGCACGATTTACGGCCGCGCCGACAATGGCTTGCCCAACCCCGGCACTCTAAGATCGCACGGTCACTGATAACGATCGATCGAGGGAGCCCCACATGACCGACATGAGCGTGGCCAAGAAGGCCGTCAATTACAAGCCGAAGCACAAGGTCCGTTTCGTGACCGCAGCATCGCTGTTCGATGGCCACGATGCATCGATCAACATCATGCGCCGCATCCTGCAGGGCTCCGGCGCCGAAGTGATCCACCTCGGCCACAACCGTTCGGTCGGCGAGATCGTCAACGCGGCGCTGCAGGAGGACGTGCAGGGCATCGCGATCACCTCGTACCAGGGCGGTCACGTCGAGTTCTTCAAGTACATGATCGACCTGCTGCGCGCCCACGGCGGCGACAACATCAAGGTCTTCGGTGGCGGCGGCGGCGTGATCGTGCCGGCCGAAATCGAGGAACTGCACCAGTACGGCGTGACCCGCATCTACGCGCCCGACGATGGCGCCCGGATGGGCCTGCAGGGCATGATCAACGACGTCGTCGAGCAGTCCGACTACGACCTATCGCCGCTGGCGCCGAAGGGCAAGGACGCGGTCAAGGCCCTGCAGTCCGGCGACCGACGGGCACTCGCCCGTATCGTCACTGCGTTGGAAAATGGCAGCTACGACGACAAGATCCGGGCTGCGATCATCGATGCCGCGAAGGATCTGACCGTGCCGACGCTGGGCATCACCGGCACCGGCGGCGCCGGCAAGAGTTCGCTGACCGACGAACTGGTGCGCCGCTTCCGCCTCGACCAGCTGGATGCGCTGAAGCTCGCGATCATCTCGATCGACCCGTCCCGCAAGCGCACCGGCGGCGCGCTGCTGGGCGACCGCATCCGCATGAACGCAATCGAGCACGAGAACATCTTTATGCGTTCGCTGGCCACCCGTGACACCGGTTCCGAGGTGTCGAAGGCGCTGCCGGAGGTGATCGCCGCGTGCAAGCTGGCCGGCTTCGACCTGGTCGTCGTCGAGACCTCCGGCATCGGCCAGGGCGATGCCGCGATCGTGCCCTTCGTCGACGTATCGCTGTACGTGATGACGCCGGAGTTCGGCGCCGCCAGTCAGCTCGAAAAGATCGACATGCTCGACTTTGCCGATTTCGTCGCGATCAATAAGTTCGACCGCAAGGGCGCCGAGGATGCCTTGCGCGACGTGCGCAAGCAGTACCAGCGCAACCGCGAGCTGTTCGCGGTGCCGACCGACGAGATGCCGGTGTTCGGCACCATGGCGGCGCGCTTCAACGACGACGGCGTCACCGGCCTCTACCAGGCGATGCTGCCGGCCTTGAAGGGCAAGGGGCTCAAGGCGATGGAGGGCAAGCTGCCGCCGGTCGGCGTCAAGGCCTCCAGCAAGGGCCGGGCGATCGTGCCGGCCGAGCGTGTCCGCTACCTCGCCGAGATCGCCGACAGCGTGCGCGACTACCATCAGCACACCGCCGAGCAGGCCCGCGTCGCCCGCGAACGCCAGTCGCTGAAGACCGCCAAGACCCTGTTCGAGCAATGCGGCAAGGCGGATGGTCCACAGCTCGCCACCTTCGACGAACTGATCGACTGGAAGGACGGCGAACTGACCCCGGCCGCCAAGAAGCTGCTGGCGATGTGGCCGAAGGAGAAGGAGCTCTACGCCGCCGACGAATACGTCGTCAAGATCCGCGACAAGGAGATCCGCACCCAGCTCACCACCGAGTCGCTGTCCGGCAGCAAGATCCGCAAGGTCGCATTGCCGGCCTTCGAGGACGACGGCGAGGTGTTGCGCTTCCTGATGAAGGAAAACGTGCCGGGCTCCTTCCCTTACACCGCCGGCGTCTTCGCGTTCAAGCGGGAGGGCGAGGATCCGACCCGGATGTTCGCCGGCGAGGGCGACGCCTTTCGCACCAACCGCCGCTTCAAAAAGGTCTCCGAGGGCATGCCGGCCCACCGCCTGTCCACCGCCTTCGACTCGGTGACGCTGTATGGCTGCGACCCGGACCCGCGTCCGGACATCTACGGCAAGGTCGGCAACTCGGGCGTGTCGATCGCGACTCTGGACGACATGAAGGTGCTGTACTCGGGCTTTGACCTGTGCGCGCCGAGTACCAGCGTGTCGATGACCATCAATGGTCCGGCGCCCATCATCCTGGCCTTCTTCTTCAACACCGCGCTGGACCAGCAGGTGGAGAAGTTCAAGGCCGACAACGGCCGCGATCCGACCGAGGACGAGCACCAGAAGATCCGCGCCTGGACGCTGTCGACGGTGCGCGGCACGGTGCAGGCCGACATCCTGAAGGAAGACCAGGGCCAGAATACCTGCATCTTCTCGACCGAATTCGCGCTGAAGATGATGGGCGACATCCAGGAGTACTTCGTCCATCACCAGGTGCGGAATTTCTACTCGGTGTCGATCTCCGGCTACCACATCGCCGAGGCTGGCGCCAACCCGATCAGCCAGCTCGCCTTCACGCTGGCCAACGGTTTCACCTACGTCGAGAGCTACCTCGCCCGCGGCATGCACATCGACGATTTCGCGCCGAACCTCAGCTTCTTCTTCAGTAACGGCATGGACCCGGAATACACCGTGATCGGCCGCGTAGCCCGCCGCATCTGGGCGGTGGCGATGAAGAATAAGTACGGCGCCAACGAGCGCAGCCAGAAGTTGAAGTACCACATCCAGACCTCGGGCCGCTCGCTTCACGCCCAGGAGATGGACTTCAACGACATCCGCACGACGCTGCAGGCGCTGATTGCGATCTACGACAACTGCAACTCGCTGCACACCAATGCCTACGACGAGGCGATCACGACGCCGACCGACGAATCCGTGCGCCGCGCCATGGCGATTCAGCTCATCATCAACCGCGAGTGGGGACTGGCCAAGAACGAGAACCCCAACCAGGGCAGCTTCATCGTCGATGAGTTGACCGACCTGGTCGAGGAGGCGGTGCTGAAGGAATTCGAGGCGATCAGTTCCCGTGGCGGCGTGCTCGGCGCCATGGAAACCGGCTACCAGCGCGGCAAGATCCAGGAGGAGAGCCTCTACTACGAGCACAAGAAGCACGACGGCTCGTATCCGATCATCGGCGTGAACACCTTCCTGAATCCCAAGGGCATGGCGCAGCAGGAGATCGAGCTGGCCCGCTCGACCGAGGACGAAAAGCAGAGCCAGCTCACCCGCCTGGCCGACTTCCATGGCCGCAATGCCGGCGAATCTGCCAAGTGGCTGACGAAGCTGCAGCAGGCGGTGATCGACAACGGCAACGTCTTCGCGGTGCTGGTGGACGCGGTGCGCTACTGCTCGCTGGGGCAGATCACGACGGCGCTGTACGACGTCGGTGGGCAGTATCGGCGAAGCATGTGAGGAACCGACGCCTGCCGGCGGTGGCGGCCGGGCCGATTGTTCACGGCTTGGCCGGGCCGCGCGCCAGCAAGGCCGGCAGCGGTTGCCAGGCGTCGATCGCATCGGCGGCGGCAAGCGGTCGGCTGGCGTCGTAGCTGATCAGCAGGCCGGGTTCGTCCAGCGCGATCGGCTCGGCGCCGGCGACCTGCAGGTCGAGTACCTGTTCGTCGGCTTCGGACGGGTCGCCGCCGATGTTGGCGCGCCGGGCAATGCGCTCGCGCAGCAGCGCCTCCGGCGCCTGGAAATCGATGAGCGCCAGCGGCACCTCAAGGCGTTCTGCGAGCGCCGCGAAACGCGCGCGCTGACGGCGCTTGAGGAAGGTTGCGTCCACCACCACCGGCCAGCCGGCGCCGACGACCTGGGCAGTCTGCTCGGCGAGGGTCTGGTAGGTGGCTTCGGTGGCGCCCTCCGAATACTTGTCGGGGCTGCGCCCGGTGCCGCTGCCGAAGCGTCGCGCGCGGACGACGTCGGCGCGCAGCCGGATGGCGCCGATGTGCCCGCACAGGCGCTCGGACAGCTGCGACTTGCCGACGCCGGAGAAGCCGTGGGTCAGCACGATCGCACGTCGGCCCGGGCAGGTCTGCCGGCGCGCGCAGGCGAGATAGCGGAGGGCCGCAGCGGGCAGTTCGGCGACGCCCCCCGGCGCCACCTGCATGATCTCGACCATCGCACGCACCAGGGCGCGGTAGGCGAGGTAGAAGCGCAGCGGCGCGAGCCCGCCGAAATCGCCGGTGAGTTCCAGGTAGCGGCCGAGGCAGGTCTGGGCCATTGTCGGATGGCCACGCGCCTGCAGATCCATTAGCAGGAAGGCGAGATCGTCGATGACGTCGATGGTGCGCAGCGACGCGCTGAATTCGATGCCGTCGAACGGCATCACTTCGCCGTCGTCCACCAGCACGTTGCCGCAGTGCAGGTCGCCGTGACACTCGCGCACCTGGCCCTGCTCGCGTCGAGCCGCGAACACCGGCGCGAGCCGTATCGCTTCGCGGACGCTCCAGGACTGGAGCCGGCGCACCATGTCGAGCCCGCCGGCGTCGGTCGCCAGCGTGGTCAGCCGCGCGCACACCTGCGCGCAGGCCTGCAGGACATCTTCGGGCCGGCCGTGGCGTTCGCTTTCCGGCACGGCCGGCAGCGCCAGGTGGAAGCGCGCGACCACCTCGGCCAGGCGTTCCGCGAGCCACGCCGGGGGGGCATCGTCGAGCAGCTTCGAGAGCACCGCGCCCTCGTCGAAGCGACGCATATGTACGGTGTAGTCGATGATCGCACCCGGGCCGTCGATCCGGGCATCGTCGGCAGGCCCGGTGATCGGCACGACGCCGAGGTAGATGCCGGGCGCGGTGCGCCGATTCAGGCGCAGTTCCTCTTCGCAGAAAAAGCGTCGATCGTCGAGCGTGCAGTAGTCGAGGAAATCCAGCCCCACCGCCTTCTTGATCTTGAAAGCGTGCTCGCCCGCCAGCAGCACCCACGAGATGTGGGTCTCGATCACTTCGACCGCCGACACCGGGAACGGATAGGCGCCTGGCTGCCGCAGCGCGGCGATCATGCGCATCTGGTCGGGCGGAGCCGCGGTCTCGGTCGGATTCATGATGCCTCGCGGACGGATACGGCGCTGGCGGGCGCGTCGGGTGACGGCTTCAGGCTAGGCGCAAGTTGCGCACCACTTGTTGAGCGTTGTCAAATGGCCTCCGGTTCGGTTCCCGGCCGGCGGGCGCCCATGATCTGCGTCAATCCGCCGGCCGTCCGGCGGCGTAGGGTGAGGACAGGTATCCGGCACGAGGACTGGAGGCATGACGATAGAGAAGACGGCCGTCGCGCTGGCGATCGCGCTGGCGGTTTCGGTGACTGCGACAGCGGCAGAGGTGATCGGCGCAGGACCGGCCGAGTTCGAGAACCGTTGCGCGGTCTGCCACGGACTGGAGGGGCGCGGCGACGGTCCGTTCGCGGCGCTGTTGCTGCATGCACCGGCGGATCTCACCCGCCTGGCGGCCGACAACGGCGGTCGCTTTCCGGCCGATCGCGTTCGGCGGATGATCGACGGTCGCGAGGCGGTGGCTTCCCACGGGCCTCGCGAGATGCCGATCTGGGGGCGGGAACTGCTGATCGAGTACCAGCACAGCAGCACCGGCATCGGCGCGCCCGAGACCTATGTGCGTACTCGCATCGAGGCCCTGGTCGACTATCTGCGGGGGCTGCAGGCGAAGTAAGTCGCGGCAGCCCCGGCGCTGCAGCTCAGCGATAGGCCGGCTCGTTGCGGTTGTGGATGATCCAGATCAGGTGGCCGCTGGTGTAGTCGCCGACCGAGCCGCCGGCGAAGATCAGCCGCCCCTGCTTCTTGTACACCAGCTCGTAGCGATGACGGTCGCTGCCGAAGTAGAACGGAATCCAGGCCTTGCCCGTCATGTACGCGCCCTGGTCCGACGGCTGGCCGATCAGATCGGTGACCTGCTTCATCGGCATGCCGATCTTCAGCCGTGTGAACTTGGTGCCGGGCGCGGGCTTGCCGGTGATTTCGCCTTCCCAGTCGCCCAGTCCCTTGACCGGGCGTCCGTGGCCGCCTTCGACTTCCGACGAGTCGATCACTTCGCCCTGGGCGTTCATGCCGGGCGGAATCCCGCTCGATTTCTGCTCGGAGGCCGGGGCGTCGCTGTCGCCCTCCTTGAACGGATTGGATACGCAGGCGGTCAGCGCAAGGCTGGCGAGAGCGGCTGTGAGCAACGCGCGGCAAGGTTTGTTTCCGTCGAGCATGGGTCTTCCTTCGATGGTTGTTCTCGAATGTCGCGGGGTTCTGCGACCCCGCGACATTCAAACATGAATATCCAATCGAGATAAGTGCCTGGGGCGTCGACGGCAGGCCGCGAAAGCCATCGTGGCCGGCCCTAGGCCGACGCGTCGCGGCGCATCACCAGAGCCTGCAGCGACGGCGGAAGCCGGCGTCGCACGCTGGCGGAGATCGCATGCTCATGGCGGCTCCACCAGATGCCGCCGTAGATGATGGCGACACCGATCAGGGTCAGGGCGATCGGAAACAGCCAGGCGTCGCGGAACAGGTGGCGCGAGAAATCCGCCAGCACGATCGCCACGCCGAGTGCGCCGAAAACCGTGAAACTGCGCCGCAGCAGGACGGCGCCGATCACGATCAGCGCCAGGTTGGTCGCCAGATAGACCAGCTTGCCGCTCAGTGCACCCGAGCCGAGGGAAGTCAGTCCGCCCCAGAAGGCCAGCAGGCCGAACAGATAGATCCAGAACGAGAAGTCTCGTCGCGAGCGATTGCGCAGGTCGATCCAGAAGGCCAGCAGCAGGGTGATTGCGCCAAAGCACACCGAAAACCATTTGCGGAAGGTCCACGCCGCGCTGTCCCAGCCGCTGCCGGCGTCGAACGATACCAGCAGCATCGCCAGATCCATCGACAGGTACCACAGCGTGACCGCGATCGGCATCGTCATGAACGGCGCGCGCCAGCGCCACAGCATCAGGCAACCGGCAGCGAGGGTGGCCAGTTCGAGCGTGATCCAGCGCCAGTCGATGTAGCGGTGGTAGTCGCGATACTGGTCGGCGTGGGGAGCGTCGACCCACTGCCCGAAGGCGTGCTGCAGGCCCCAGGTCGCGAGCGGCACCATCACGATCGCCAGCGTGCCCATGATGCCCATCGGAATTGCCAGCCCCTGGCGTTCGAAGCGGGCTGCGAGCTGCCAGGCGACGCCGAAGTAGAGCAGGGCGATGAAGAATAGGCCGAGCCCGCCGAAGGCCTCCCAACCGAGGTTCATGAACAGCGACATCGCGCCGATCGCCAGCATTCCGCCGAGGTAGTAGAGCACGTGGGTGAGGTCGAACCGCGGACGCCCCGCCGGGACGCCCGCTGCCGACAGGAATCGCCACAGCCCGTCGATCTGGGCGGTGTCGATCAGGCCGCGTTGGGCGGCGTCTTCGAGGTGACTTCGTTCGATCATTGGCATCGGGCTGTCCTCCTGACCGTCATCGTGCCCACCCGCGCACGGCCTGTCCGCCGTCGCGTGCCCGGTCTCGGGTGCCGACGCCGACGGTATCGCCGACCGATACCCGGCGCGTCAGAGACCGGCGACGATGCCGTCGCTGCGGGGGTCCGCGGCGCCCTCGATGACACCGTCGGCGCGTCGCACCAGGGCGCCGGCATGCCCCATGGTGTTGCTGTAGGCCTGGTCCAGTACCTCGACGCGGTGTCCGGCCGCACGCAGCGCCTCGGCCAGCGCCGGCTCGAAGCGCGCTTCGAGCTTCAGTCGCGTGTCGTCGTCGCCCCAGGTGCGCCCGAGCAGCCAGCGCGGCGCCGTCACCGCCTGCTGGAGCTCCTGGCCGAACAATGCATAGCGGCTGAACACCGCGGCCTGGGTCTGCGGCTGTCCCTCGCCGCCCATCGTGCCGAAGGGCATCACCCGGCCGTCGTCGAACAGCGCCAGCGAAGGGTTGAGGGTGTGGAACGGCTTGCGGCCGGGTTCGAGCGCATTCAGCGCTGCCGGATCGAGCGAGAACGAGATGCCGCGGTTCTGCCAGCCGATGCCGGTGTCGCCGAGCACGATGCCGCTGCCGAACTCCCAATACACGCTCTGGATGAAGCTCACGGCGCGGCCGTCGCGGTCGATTGCGCCCAGCCATATGGTGTCGCCGTCGGCGGCGTCCCGTGGCCATGGGCTGGCGGTGGCCGGCGAGATCTCACCGGCGGCGCGATCGAGCCAGTCCGGTGTCAGCAGGCTGCGGGGCGCGACCGGTACCCGACGGGGATCGCTGACCACCTGGTCGCGGCTGACGAAGGCGAGCTTGGTCGCCTCGACCAGACCATGGACATGGGCGAAGCCGTCGGCGCGGCTCACGCCCAGTCGCTCGAACAGGCCGATGATCATCAGCGTGGCCAGCCCCTGGGTCGGCGGTGGCAGATTGAACACCCGGGCGGTCCGCGTCCGCAACTCGAGCGGCGCAACGCGGGCGGCCTGATAACCGGCGAGGTCGGACGTGCGCAACGGGCTGCCGATGCGCGCCAGCTCGCGGCCGATGGCGTCGGCCAGTTCGCCCTCGTAGAAATCCCTCAGCCCGCGCGTGGCCAGCGCCTCGAGCGTGCACGCGAGCCGCGGCAGGTGCAGCCGTTCGCCGATCTCCGGGAGGCGCCCGGCGGAGAGATAGGTTTCGGCAAAGCCGGGCAGGGCCGCCAGCTGCTCGAACTTGCCGCGCACCAGCGTGCGCTGGCCGCGGGTCACCGCAAAGCCGTCGCGGGCATGGCGGATCGCGGCCGCGAGCAGGCGTGGCAGGCCGAGTGGGGTGCTCCAGTCGGCCGCGTGCGCCAGCGCCAGTCGCCAACCGTCGACGGTGCCGGCGACGGTCAGTGCGGCCTGGGGGCCGCGTGTCGGGATCGCCTCGAGCCCGTCGTAGAAGTCGCGATCGGCGAGTGCTGCGGCCGGGCCGCAGGCGTCGATCGCGACCGGCTCCCGGCCCGGTTCGTGGATCAACCAGAAGCCGTCGCCACCGATCGCGTTCATGTGTGGATACACCACCGCGATCGCGGCGGCGGCGGCCACCATCGCCTCGATGGCGTTGCCGCCATCGCGCAAGACGTCGCGCCCGGCCTGTGCCGCCAGGTGGTGGGGGGCGACCACCATGCCGTCGGTCGCGTACAAGGTGTGCAGCATCGCCGAGCTCCGGTGCCAGTGCGCCGCTCGGGCGCCGTCCGACGATGGTAGCGCGGCCGGCGGCCGCGGTGGCGCGCAGTTACGGCCTGGCCGCGTCCGGCGGGTCCGAGGCCAGCAGTGCCGGGCGCGGCGCCACGCTTGCCGGCGCATCCTGCCGTGCCTCGATCGCCGCGGCCTTGCCGGCCTCGCGCTGCGCCTTCGTCGGGCGCTTGAACGCCCGGCCACCGACCCGGTCGATGCGGTTCAACTGGAAGGTGACCTCCGCGCCATAGAGCATGATCAGTGCGACGTAGTAGACCCAGACCAGGATCACCGCGAGCGAGCCGGCTGCACCGTAAGTGGCCGATATGTTGCTGCTGCCGAGATAGACGCCGATACCCCACTTGCCCAGTTCGAACAGCACGGCGGTGGCAACGGCGCCGGCGATCAACGAGCGGTGGCTGAGCCGGCGGGGAACCAGCACCTTGTAGATCATCGCGATCATGCTGGTCTGCAGCACCAGCGTGATGCCGATCTGCAGCAGCGAGGCGATCCACAGGAAGGGCTTGAGGCGCTCGGTGGCATATTCGCCGAGGGCGACGATCGCAGTACTGGCGACCAGTGACACCATCAGCAGGAAGCCGACCCCGATGATCACCGTGAGCCCGCGCAGGCGACCGACGAGCTGTGCCTTCCAGGCGCTGCGCTTGGCGCTGCGGAGGCCGAACACGGCCTCGAACGCATTGCCCAATTGCAGGAACAGGCCGGTGGCGCCGACCAGCACGACGCCGAAGCTGATCAGCGCCGCGGCGCCGCTGCGGCCGGACTCGTAGCTGGCGGCAATCATCCGTTCGATCAGTGCCGCGCCGTCGGCGCCGATCAGCGACTCGAGTTCCGCCACCAGGCGCCCGCTGACCGTTTCGCTGCTGAAGATCAGGCCGGCGACCGAGACGGCGATCACCAGCACCGGTGCCAGCGAGAATGCCGAGTAATAGGCGAGTGCCGCGGCATAGGTGGTGCAGCGGTCATTGGCCCATTTGCGTGCCGCGCGATAGGGCACGAGCAGGTAGCGCAGTGGTGAGGTCAGCAAGCTCACGGGTGTCCCTCGTGGTCGGTCCTGCGGCCGACGGGCCGCAGTCTTCCCTAAGGGTGCCGCGTCGCGCGCAATCGTTCAATCCGCGCAAGCCTCGTACCGCTGTGCGGGTCAGTAACGCAGCCGCCCGCAGCGGGCCTCGGCGTAGGCGCTGTCGCCACGGTCCAGGGCGTCGTTGAAGCAACTCCAGTAGCGTGCCTCGCGCGCGGCGCGGGTCTCGGCAGCGCGGGCCTCGCGGCGCTCTTCGCGGGCACGGGCCTGTTGCGCGTACTGCTGCTGGCGTTGATCCTGCTCGAGTCGACGCTGTTCCGCGCGACGGGCATTTTCCTGCCGGCGCTGTTCGGCCTGAACCTGCATCGAGAACTGCTGCTGCTGGCGGCGCTGCTCGCGTTCGATCTCGCGGGATTCCTGCGCGGCAAGGCGCTGTTCGGCCATTCGCAGCCGTTCGCGCTGGATTTCCCTGGCCTGCTCGCCTTGTTGCAGTCGTTCGCGTTCGAGCATGGCCTGGGCGCGCAGGTGCTCACGCACCGTCGCGGTCTGCTGGAACGGTTGCAGCACCGCCGCAAGCAGCGCGACGACCGCCGCCGCGACGACGATCCCGACCCGGCGGGTCGACCACCAGCGCAGGAACACGCTGCCCGTCTCCTCGGCGGCGGCCACCCGTGAGGCCGGCGCCGGCGTGGCGCCGAGGCCGAGTTCGGCCGCGAGGCTGCGGTCGTAGGCGGCGCGGGCGTCGGCATCGCCGAGTATGTCGATGGCGTAGCGGATCTCGGCATCGGGCGCTTGCGGGCGGGCCCGGATCTCGGCGATGGCAGCGGCCAGCGTCCGCGCGCTGGTGTCGGGCGCCACCCCGAGACGACGGTACAGCGTCTCGCGGGACGTGCGCGCAAGGGCCTGGGCGAGGCCGGCGCGCAGCGCGGCGAGCGGGTCGACCGGGTCACGCGCATCACGGGCGGACAGTTCCCGGTGCCTCAGGCGGATGTAGATCGCCTGGGCCTTCTCGGCATCGCCACCGGCTTCCGAATACGCCTGGGTCCACAATGCCGGCTCTAGGCGGTTGGCGGCCATTTCGTTGGCGATGGCCTGGTAGAGCGCTTTGTCGTCCATCGGTTTCTGACGTTTTTGTTCGCGACCCATTCTACGGCAGCGATGCCGACGGGCTTAGGGTTGCCGTGCGCTTGCGGGGGCTCGCAGCATTCGCTGCGTGATGCGGATCACGCCGTCGGCATCGCCGCTTCACTCGTGGCGCAGGGCGTCGATCGGGTTGAGGCGGGCCGCGCGCCGGGCCGGTATGTAGCCGAAGACGACGCCGATGGCGGCGGCGATCGCGAACGACAGCAGGTTGATGCCGGGGTCGAACAGATAGGGCAGGCGCATCGCCGCGGCCAGGGCGACCGAGGCTCCGGCCGCCAGCAACAGACCGAGCATGCCGCCAAGGCTCGACAGCACCACGGCCTCGATCAGGAACTGCAGCAGGACCTCGCGCTCGAGTGCGCCGATGGCCAGCCGGATGCCGATCTCGCGGGTGCGCTCGGTGACCGACACCAGCATGATGTTCATGATGCCGATGCCGCCGACTACCAGGCTGACGGCAGCGACCGCCCCCAGCAGGGTGGTCATCACCCGCGTGGTCGAAGACAGGGTGTCGGCGATCTGACGGGTGTCGAGGACATTGAAGTTGTCGTCCTCGGCCGGGCCGATGTGGCGGCGCTCACGCAGCAGGGCTTCGACCTGGTTCTTGACCGGCGTCACCAGCGAGACATCGCTGGCGGAGACCAGGATGCTGCGGATGTCGCGGCTGCCGGTCAGCCGGCGCTGTACCGCCCGCAGCGGCATGACGACGATGTCGTCCTGGTCGGAGCCGAAGGCGCTCTGACCCTTGGTCGCGAGCACGCCGATCACCTCGCAGCTGAAGCGTCCGACGCGCAGGGTTTCGCCGACCGGATCGCCGCCGCCGTACAGTTCGCGGCGCAAGGTTTGGCCGACCACGCAGACCGCCCGCCCGGCGCGTTGCTCCGATTCGCTGAAGATGCGGCCGCCGGCCAGCGTCCAGCCGGCCGCGGCGAAGTAGTCGGTGGTGCTGCCGGCGACGCTGGTGGACCAGTTGCGCGCCGCCACAACCACCGTCACGCTCTTGCGCGTCTCCGGCGCCACCGCATTCAGCCCGCTGACCTGCTGGCGGATGGCGTCGGCATCGGCGACGTCGAACATCGGCGCGCCGGCGCTGCCGCCCGGACCCATGCGCTGGCCAGGGCGGACCAGCAGCAGGTTGCTGCCGAGGCTTGCGACCTGGTCCGAGATGCTGCGGGTGGCGCCGTTGCCGAGGGTGACCATCGTCACCACCGCGGCGACGCCGATGACGATGCCGAGCATCGTCAGCATCGAGCGCATCAGGTTGCGCCGGATCTCGCGTATCGCGAGCAACAGGGCATTGCCGATCATCGCGACAGCACCCGGTGTCGGCGGCCGTCGTCGGCCACCGTGCCATCGACGAAGTGCACCTGGCGGCGGGCGTAGCCGGCCATGTCCGGTTCGTGGGTGACCATCAGCACCGTGATGCCCTGTTCCCGGTTGAGGCGGTCGAGCAGCTCCATGGTCTCGTGGGAACGGCGCGTGTCGAGGTTGCCGGTGGGCTCGTCGGCCAGCAGCACGGTGGGCTCGGTGACGATCGCGCGGGCGATGGCGACGCGCTGCTGCTGTCCGCCGGAAAGCTCGGCCGGGGTATGGTGCTCCCATCCCTGCAATCCCACCTCGGCCAGCGCGCGGCGTGCCGCCGCGTGTCGGCTGGACGCTGGTTCGCCGCGGTAGAGCAGCGGCAATTCGACGTTCTCGAGCGCCGACGTGCGGGCCAGCAGGTTGAAGCCCTGGAAGACGAAGCCAAGATACTTGCGGCGCAGTCGTGCCCGCTGGTCACGGTCGAGGGACTCGACCGGCACGCCGCGGAACAGGTAGTGACCGGTCGTGGGGACGTCGAGACAGCCGAGGATGTTCATGGCGGTGGACTTGCCCGATCCGCTCGGTCCCATCACCGCCACGAATTCGCCGGCATCGACGTCGAGGTCGACCCCGCGCAGGGCCTGGAACGCCGCCGTGCCGGCACCATAGCGCTTGGTGACGCCGGCGAGGCGGATCAGCGGCGTCGTGCCCGGCGCGTTCATCAGGAACCGCCGCCCTGCCTGCCGGTGATCACTGCGGTGCCGGCCGCCAGGGCCTCGCCGGAGACCTCGGTCTGACGGCCGTTGGTGGCCCCGACCCGCACTTCGATGGCCTCGGCAACGCCGTTGCGCAGGACCCACAGCGATCGCAGGTCGCCGTCGCGGTTCACTTCGCGAACCTGCTTCGGCGCTCGCGGCGGTCGCGGCAGCAGGCTGCCGATCAGGCTGCCTGGCGACTCGCCCGCCGCCCGCGGTGGAGAGAAGCGCAGCGCCGCGTTCGGTACCAGCCACACGTCCCGGCGCCGGTCCACGAGGATCTCGGCAGTGGCGGTCATGCCCGGGCGCAGGCTGAGATCGGCGTTGTCGAGCGTCAGCACGGTGACGTAGCTGACGACGTTGTCGGTGGTCGTAGCGCCGTAGGCCACCCGGCGGATCTGCGCGGGGTAGCGCCGGCCGGGATAGGCGTCGACGGTGAACTCGGCCATCTGGCCCTCGCGGACCTGGCCGACGTCGGCCTCGTCGACCTTGACCTCGAGATCCATCTTGGCGAGATCCTCGGCGAGCGTGAACAATACCGGTGCCTGCAGCGAGGCAGCCACGGTCTGGCCGGGTTCGACCTGTCGCGACAGGACGATGCCGTCGATCGGCGAGCGGATCGAAGCCTTGGCCCGGTTGGTGCGGTTGGTCGACAGCGTGGCCTGTGCCTGGGCGACGCCGGCCTCCGCCGCGGCGAGGCCGGCCCTGGCCCGCTCGAGGCCGGCTGCGGCGGAATCCAGTTCGGCGTCCGACGGTACCTTGCCGGCGGACAGTTCGTGCACCTTGCGCAGTCGCGTCAGATTGGCGCCGGCTTCCTTGCGCGAGGCCGTCGCCTCGAGCACGCCGGCCCGGGCCGATTTCAGCGCCGCCTGGGCAGTGAGGATCTGGTCGTCGAGGCGGGACACGTCGAGCCGGGCCAGTTCCTGGCCACGCGCGACGCGGCTGTTGTCATCGACCAGGACGGCCTGCACGGTGCCCGAGAGCTCGCTACCGACGTCGACCTGGTTGGTCGGCTGCAGGGTGCCGGTGGCCGACACGCGGACCTCGAGGGTGCCGCGCTCGAGCGGAGTGGTGAGGTAGCGGGTTTCGGTCGTGCTCCGGGACGGCAGCCAGACCGCCAGCGCGCCGGCGATGGCGATCACTGCGACGGCCACGAGCCAGAGCCGGTGGCGACCGGACGGTCCGGCCGGTGGGCCCAGCTCGAGCGGATCGTCGCCGGGTGGTCGGGTGGCGAATTCCGGGATCGGCTTCATGCAGGGCTCCGAGGGGTGTCGGCCGGCGGGCGTGTCCAGCCGCCGCCGAGTGCCTTGTAGAGTTGGATCAGCGAGGCCAGCCGGTCGGCGCGCGCCACCGCCAGGCTGTCCTCGACGGTGCGCAGCGTGCGCTCTGTGTCGAGCACCGTCTGGAAGTCGATCAGGCCGCCGCGATAGCGCTGGCGGGCCAGCTGCGCCGCATTGCGAGCCGCATCCGCGGCGCGCCCGAGCGCTGCTTCGCGTTCACCGCCGCGATCGAAGGCGACGAGGGCGTCCTCGGTCTCGCGCAGCGCGGCCAGCAGGGTCGCCTCGAGTGCCGACAAGGCCTGTGCGCGGACGGCCTGCTGGGCCTCGTATTTTGCGTCGAGCCGGTTGCCGTCGAACAGGCTGGCGCCGAGGGCGGCAACCAGGCTGCGGCTGAGGGACGCGGCGCCGCCGATCGCACCCAGCGTCATCGCCTCACTGCCAAGCGAGGCCGACAGTGTCAGCGCCGGATAGCGGGCTGCCCGGGCCACGCCGATGCGCGCGGACTCGGCCTGCAAGGCCTGCATCGCGGCGCGCACATCGGGGCGGCGTTGCAGCGCTTCGGCTGGAATGCCTGCCGCGATCGACGGCGGCGCCGCCGGCAGTGCGGCCGGGCCGGCGAGCCGTTCGGCGAGCTGCGCGGCCTCGTCCGCTGTCAGCGCGGCCAGGGCGTGCACGGCTGTGGCCTCGCTGGCCTCGAGTGCCGGGATCGTGGCGGCGGTCTGTGCCAGATTGCTGCGCGCCTGTTCGAGATCGACTGCACTGGCCAGACCGGCGTCGGCACGCCAGTGCGTGAACTGCAGGGTCTCGCGCTGGCTCTCGAGGTTGGCACGGGCGATGGCGAGGCGCGCCTGGGCGCTGCGCAGGTCCACATAATCGAGTGCCACCTCGGCGGCGAGCGAGGCATGGGCGTTGTCGAGCAGGGCGGCCGTTCGCGCCAGATCGGCTTCGGCCGCGTCGACCGTCAGTCGCTGGCCTCCGAACAGGTCGAGCTCCCAACTGGCATCGAGGCCGATCGACAGGCGGGCGTCGCTGTCGCTGGTGCCGGCCTTGGCGATGCCGGCAGAGGCGCCGGCATCGACGTTCGGCAGGCGGCCGGCGCTGGCGGCGCGCAGGCGGGCCCGTGCCTCGCGAACGCTGGCCCGGCTGCTGGCAAGGTCGGGATTGCGGGCGACCGCCTGGTCGATCAACGCACTTAGCGCCGGATCACCGAGTTGCTGCCACCAGCGCTGCAGATCCCCGGCGGTGGTCGCAGCCGCTGACGCCCGATGCCATGCTGCGGGGATCGCGACGGACGGCCCCGCGAGCGGCGCGCCGATGCTGGCGCAGGCGGCCAGCATCGGCAGGGTCGCGGCGGTCAGCAGGCGGCCGACGAGGGGCTTGGATCGAAAAGGCAACGAAGGCATGGCGGCCAGTCAGGCACGTGATGTCGGCCAGTTTCCTGCGGCTGCCGGTTAACCCCGGTTAGCAGCGTGTAAATGCGGGTAAAGGCCGGCCTCAGCCGAGCGGCGCCACGCCGATCAGACGGATGTGCCCGACCATCGCAAAGGCGGCCCAGGCCACCAGGCCTACGGTCAACGCCAGGGCATCGCCCTTGAAGCTGCCGTCCACCCTTGGCCCGCCCGTGACGCGGTCGCGCCGGCGCGCGGCAGCAAAGGCCGCGATCGACCACAGCAGGAAGGCACCGAACAGCACGATGTCGCCGACGCGGCCGTTGGCCAGCAGGTGCGCCAGCGCCCACAGCTTGACGCCGGCGAGCATCGGATGACCGAGCGCCGCGCGGAAGTGGCTGCGCGGCAGGTAGGCGGCGACCACCAGCACGAAGGCCGGCAGGGTCAGCAGGATCGCGACATGGCGCATCGCCTCGGGCGGCGACCACAAGTCGGGGCCGCCGCGGGTTTCGCCGTACCCCCAGATCATCAAGCCCAGGCCGAGCAGCGATACCAGCGAATAGGCGCCCTTCCAGGCGACGGGGCCGAGTCTCGCCAGCTGGCGGTCGCGCCAGCGAGCGGCGACAATGCGCACCGAGTGCGCACCGAAGAAGATCACCATGCCCAGCAGCATCCGTTCCATTGTCGCGTTCTCCTCGTGGCTGGGGTCGTCGGCGGGGGGCGGCCGCCGCCAACCGCCAGACTAACCGATCGGGCCAATCCGGTCGTGCGCCTCGCGCACCGGCAGCGCACGTGGCATGCTCAGCGTGGCGCCGGCAGCCTGTCGGTGTCGGCGATCGAACGACAAGGAGGGTGAATCGCGTGCTTGGCGGCAAGGGAATCAAGACGACAGTGATCGTTGCAGGTCTGGCGACGAGTGTTACGGCCCACGCCCAGGCGCCGGAAGCGGGCGGCGCAGCGGGTGACGTCGCGCTGCTGGTGGCCTATGTGCTGCTGGCGCTGGTGTTCTCCTTCCTGTGCTCGGTTGCCGAGGCGGTACTGCTGTCGATCACGCCGTCGTACATCGCCGGCTTGCAGGACAGCCACCCGAAGCGGGCGGCGCTGCTGAAGGAATTGAAACAGGAGCGCCTCGACCAGTCGCTCGCCGCCATCCTGACGCTGAACACGATCGCCCATACGGTGGGTGCGATCGGCTCCGGCTCGAAGGCCACCGCAGTGTTCGGCAGTGCCTGGTTCGGGGTGTTTTCGGCGGTGATGACGCTCCTGATCCTATTCCTGTCCGAGATCGTGCCGAAGACCCTCGGCGCCGTCTATTGGCGGTCGCTGTCGGGCCTGGTGGCGCGTTTCGTACGGATGCTGATCGCGCTGATGTATCCGCTGATCAAGGTGTCCGAATTGCTCACCCGGCTGGTTTCCCGCGGCGCGCACGTGCATGTCTTCAGTCGCGAGGAATTCGTCGCGATGGCCGGCGTCGGCGAGGAATCGGGCCACCTGAAGGCGACCGAGTCGCGGGTCATCCGCAATCTGTTCCGGATGGTCTCGCTGAGCGCCAGGGACGTCATGACGCCGCGTACCGTGGTCGTCGGTCTGCCGCTGGGCACCAGCGTCGCCGACGCGCTGGAGCGGATCGCGCGCCACCCGTTCTCGCGGCTGCCGGTGTTCGATCAGGATCTCGACAAGGCCACCGGCTTCGTCATGCGCGACGATCTGCTGCTGGCCGCGGCGCGCGACGAGGACCGGACGCCGGTCGAGAGCCTGCAGCGCGATTTGATGCGGGTGCCGGCCGAGATGTCGCTCGAGACCCTGCTCGAGACATTGCTGGAACGGCGCCAGCAGATGGCCCTGGTGGTCGGCGAATGGGGTGGCACCGAAGGCCTCGTCACCCTCGAGGATGTCGTCGAGACCCTGCTCGGCATCGAGATCGTCGACGAGACCGACCGCGTCGCCGACATGCAGGCGCTGGCGCGGGCGCAGTGGGAGCGACGGGCGCGGGCGCTCGGCCTTGAACTCGCCACCGACCAGCCGGCGGCGGCGTCCGGGCGTGACAACGCGGATGATCGTTCCACGTGAGAGGTCGCCCCTAGACTCGATTTCCGAGGAGGACGCCTTTCCTGTTGAATAGCATGACCGGAACGCAGCGCTTCGCATCGTGATAGATGCCGACGCAGTCGAGGCACTGAAAACAGTTTTCGTATTGGATCTTCCCGCTCCTTTCGATGGCGTCGTAGCGGCATGCCGACTTGCAGCGCTGACAGGGCTGCCCACATTCGCTGCGCCGGGCCAGCCAGTTCCACAACCGCAGCTTGCCCCCGAGCGACATGACTGCGCCCAGGGGGCAGATGAAGCGGCAGAAGCACTTGTAGTAGAAGGCCCCCGCGAGCAGCAATGCCAGCGCATAGGCGACGAACGGCCACCCGCGATCGAAGGCGACCGTGATGGCCGTGAAGCAGTTCAGGAGCAGGGATACCGGATCGTACAGATAGCTGTTCAGGCCGTCGCCCAGCCGAGCTGAAGGCGGCGGGCGCGGTCGACCAACGAAACACCGTCGCCGGCCTGATCCACCACGTGGCACCAACGCTAATCCCGGACACCTTCGACGCGCTCAACGCGGCGTGGGAGTTCCTCGACCAGCAGGAGGCGGGTCGTGTCGCTGATTCTCGATGACGACTTCCCGCTGTTCCTCACCCTGATCGCCCAGGCAGCCTACGAGAAGATGACCGGCCGCGCCCAGGTGGAACCGCAGCTGACCGGCGAGATCGCGATGGAGATCGCCGAGAAGGCGCGCGAGAACCTCGGCGGCGGCGCCCACGTGTGCATCCCCAAGGGGCGCGACTGGCTGCTGCCGCGGCGCGATCGGGAGATCTGGGACAAGTTCAGGGGCGACAACTACCAGGCGTTGGCGAAGGAGTACAACCTCACCGAAATTCGTATCCGGCAGATCGTGGAGCGGTGCCGGGCAGCGGATCAGAAGCGGCGGCAGGCGGGGTTGTTTGGCGAGGGGTGACTTTGGGCACCTTGGAAGCCAGCGATCTGGCAACTATGATGCGATCATCGTTTTTTCAAGGAACGCTAGGTGAACAAGCTTCTGGATTCGGTCGAACAGGCAGTCAAGGAGCACCAAGTGAATGAGCTTCTGGATTGGGTCGAGAAGACGGGGCAGGAGAACCTGGATTTTCGATTGGAGAACGCAGAGACGCTTGCAAGAGAATCAAACACCACACTCACAATCTTGCTCGCGGGGATCGGCGGAACCCTAGCCTACGCGGCGAAAGGGCTTGATGGAAAACCAAGCCCACCACCGCAGCCAGTTCACCTAGTTCAATTGGTCAGCCCAGGGGCAACGATTCAACCCGTACAGGTGGTGCAACCCAGTCAGCCCGCACAAGTGGCCCCCGTCATCTCACATCTAACCGTGGGCGCAATTTGCTTAGCATTCTGGCTGATGCTTGCCGCGATCATCCTCATGCGCAAGTGCATTATTACGTCAGAACTACCAGCTCGCACCAATGAACCACGCAACCTCTATCAGAAGGCATACCCACTGCTGGAAATTCGTGAGGCCGAATTGGAGAATCTGCAGAAACGCATTGACCAAGTGACAATTCGAAGTCTCCGAATTGCTTCTTGGCTTGACCGCATTCGGCTGATGTCAATATTCAGCCCACTCGTATTCGCACTTACGGCCGGCCTCTGGGCGGTCGCGGCGGGCTATCTTTAGGGCTAGGAGGTCGGTTTCGTCGAACCGGTTCGGGCTGCGGCACATTTATGCTTTCGAAGATTCCGAGCAGAACACCTCTAAATGGCCGAGGCTCCTCGCGCTGTACCGGACTCGGCTGCGGTAGATTTGGCTTTGAGGGATCTTGAGTAGTCATGGGACCTCCCGCAACCGATCTACAAGGCCGATCGTAGGCAACCACTAGTTTCCGACGGGATTTTAGTCCTACAAAAAGGTCCTTCGCAAGAAATCCCACGGCACCCCATTCCTACCCGTTCAATCCCGGGTTTTTCCTGCCTTTCCCCCCGGACCTTTCCCTTCCTCCCTCAAGCATCGACCGAACTGCAACAATTCGGTACATTTCAAAAACAGTTGCGCAAACATGGCCTGCAAGACTGCGGGCCTGTAACAAGAAGCACGTGCGGCGCACCCCGGCGCCGCACCCGCAGCCGGATACCGGCGCGGGGGCGAGGAGACGAATACTCAGGCAAGGAGGGTTGGGGGATGGCCGATTCGAACGGGCAGGCTGTGTCCGCGCTCGACACTTTTCCGCGATTGCTGATGCACCACGCCCGGGTTCGCCCGCGGCGACCCGCGATGCGCGAGAAGGAGTACGGCATCTGGCAGACCTACAGTTGGGCCGAGGTCGCCGACAACGTGCGGGCGATCGCCTGTGGGCTGGCCGAACTCGGCTTCCGCCGCGGCGACCGCCTGGCGATCATCGGCGACAACCGGCCCCGCCTGTACTGGTCGGTCGCGGCCTGCCAGTGCCTCGGCGGCATTCCGGTGATGCTCTACCAGGACGCTGTCGCCGAAGAGATGGCCTACGTGCTGCAGGACGCCGAGGTCCGGTTCGCGGTGGTCGAGGACCAGGAGCAGGTCGACAAGATGCTCGAGATCGCCGGCGATCTGCCCGAACTCGAACGCGTCGTCTACGACGATCCGCGGGGCATGCGCCACTACACCCAGACCCTGCTGATGGGGCTCGACGAGCTGCAGGAGATGGGGCGCATCCACGATCGCAACCAGTCCGACTTCCTCGACGGCGAGATCGGCAAGGGCAGCGCCGAGGACATCTCGGTGATGCTCTACACCTCGGGCACGACCGGCAAGCCGAAGGGCGTGTGCCAGACCCACGGCGCCTTCATCGCGGCGGCCAAGGGCGGCGTCGAGTTCGACCGCCTGACCGAGAACGAGGACATCCTGTCCTACCTGCCGATGGCCTGGGTCGGCGACCATCTGTTCTCGTTCGCACAGGCAATGGTGTCCGGTTTCACGATCAACTGCCCGGAATCGGGCGAGACCGTGATGACCGACCTGCGCGAGATCGGGCCGACCTACTATTTCGCGCCGCCTCGCGTGTTCGAGAACCTGCTGACCCAGGTGATGATCCGGATGGAGGATGCGAGTTGGCTGAAGCGCCGCATCTTCCACAAGTACCTCGACGTGGCGCGGCGGGTCGGCGCCGACATCCTCGACCGCAAGCCGGTGTCGGCGGGCGACCGCTTCCAGTACTGGCTCGGCAACCTGCTGGTGTTCGGGCCGCTGAAGAACGTGCTCGGCATGAGCCGGATCCGCGTCGCCTACACCGCGGGTGCGGCGATCGGCCCCGACCTGTTCCGCTTCTACCGTTCGATCGGCATCAACCTGAAGCAGCTCTACGGCCAGACCGAGACCTGCGCCTACGTCTGCCTGCAGCCCGACGGCCAGATCAAGCTGGACAGCGTCGGCGTGCCGGCGCCGCAGGTCGAGGTCAAGCTGGCCGACAACGGCGAGATCCTGGTCAAGGGGCCGATGCTGCTGAAGGCGTACTACAAGCGGCCGGACGCGACTGCCGAGTCGCTGAACGACGAGGGCTACTTCATGACCGGCGACGCCGGCTACTTCGACGAGGACGGCCACCTCAAGATCATCGATCGCGCCAAGGACGTCGGCAAGCTCAACGACGAATCGATGTTCGCGCCCAACTACATCGAGAACAAGCTGAAGTTCTTCCAGCACGTCAAGGAGGCGGTGTGCTTCGGCAACGAGCGCGACTATGTCACTGCCTTCATCAACATCGAACTCGAAGCGGTCGGCAACTGGGCCGAGCGCAAGGGGCTGTCCTACTCGGGTTACGCCGATCTGGCACAGCGGCCGGAAGTCTATGAGCTGATCCGCGACTGCATCGAGCAGATCAATGCCGATCTGGTCAGCGACCCGATGATGAGCGGCTCGCAGGTCCGGCGCTTCCTGATCCTGCACAAGGAGCTCGATGCCGACGACGGCGAACTGACCCGGACGCGCAAGGTGCGCCGCAAGTTCATCGCCGATCGCTACGGTGCACTGATCGAGGCGCTCTACAGCGACCGCAGCAGCCAGTACATCGAGACCGAAGTGAAATACGAAGACGGCCGTCAGGGCAAGATTGCCGCCGACCTGCGCATCGAGGATTGCAAGACCTTCCCGCCGCAGGCCGGTACACGGGCCGCGTGAGGAGACAGCGCTAGATGAACAACGACATGGCTCAGGCGCGCGATGCCGCTGCAGCGTTGGACGGCGGCCGGCAGATCGGCGAGGTGATCCTCGATCTGCAGAACATCTCGCTGTCCTTCGGCGGGGTGAAGGCGCTGACCGACATCAGCTTCAACGTGCGCGAGCACGAGATCCGCTCGATCATCGGTCCCAACGGCGCCGGCAAGAGCTCAATGCTGAACGTCATCAACGGGGTGTACCACCCGCAGCAGGGCAACATCGTGTTCCACGGCGAGACCCGGCGCGACATGGATCCGCACAAGGCGGCCAGCCAGGGGATCGCCCGTACCTTCCAGAACATCGCGCTGTTCAAGGGCATGAGCGTGCTCGACAACATCATGACCGGGCGCAACCTGCAGATGAAATGTGGCCTGCTGGCGCACGCCTTGTACTGGGGCAGGGCGCAGAAGGAAGAGATCGCGCACCGCATCAAGGTTGAGGAGGTGATCGACTTCCTCGAGATCCAGGGTATCCGCAAGACCCCGGTCGGTCGCCTGCCCTACGGCCTGCAGAAGCGGGTCGAGCTCGGTCGCGCGCTGGCCGCCGAGCCGTCGATGCTGCTGCTCGACGAGCCGATGGCCGGGATGAACGTCGAGGAGAAACAGGACATGTGTCGCTTCATCCTCGACATCAACGACCAGTTCGGCACGACCATCGTCCTGATCGAGCACGACATGGGCGTGGTGATGGACATCTCCGACCGGGTCGTGGTGCTCGATTACGGCAAGAAGATCGGTGACGGCTCGCCGGACGAAGTGAAGAACAACCCGGAAGTGATCGCGGCCTATCTGGGCACGTCCCACTGAGCGCGGGCAAGGGAGACCACGAATGCAGTTCTTTCTCGAGGTATTGATCGGCGGCCTGCTGTCCGGCGTGCTGTATGCGCTGGTGGCGCTCGGCTTCGTGCTGATCTTCAAGGCGTCCGGGGTGTTCAACTTCGCCCAGGGTGCGATGGTGTTCTTCGCCGCGCTGACCTTCGTCGGCTTCACCGAGGTGCTGCCGGGTTGGACCGGCCTGGAGGAAGGCGGTGGCGTCGTGTTCTGGCTAGCCTTCGTGCTGGCGCTGGTATCGATGGTCGTGCTCGGCATCGCGACCGAGAAGATCGTGCTGCGGCCACTGGTGAACCAGCCGCCGATCACACTGTTCATGGCCACCATCGGCCTCAGCTACCTGGTCGAAGGCATTGCCCAGGGCATATGGGGTGCCAATGTGCGCGGTCTCGAGCTCGGTATCGAGGACGTGCCGATCGAGTACATGCTGGAGCACCACAACATCCTGATCTCCAGCTTCGATCTGTTCGCCGCCGCGCTCGCCGGGGTGCTGGTCGGATCGCTGGCCCTGTTCTTCCAATACACCAAGGTCGGCCGCGCCCTGCGGGCGGTGGCCGACGACCACCAGGCGGCGCTCTCGATCGGCATCCCTTTGCAGCACATCTGGGCGATCGTGTGGGGCGTGGCCGGTTTCGTGGCCTTGGTCGCAGGCCTGATCTGGGGCGCCCGCAACGGCGTCCAGTTCGCACTGACCTTCACCGCGCTGAAGGCGCTGCCGGTACTGATCCTCGGTGGCTTCACCTCGGTGCCGGGCGCGATTGTCGGCGGCCTGATCATCGGCGCCTCGGAGAAGCTGGCGGAAGTCTATGTCGGCCCCTTCGTCGGCGGCGGCATCGAATCCTGGTTCCCGTACGTGCTGGCGCTGCTGTTCCTGCTGGTGAGGCCCGAGGGCCTGTTCGGCGAACGCCACATCGACCGCGTCTGACGCCACGACGACACGCATTCCGGAGACAAACGCATGTTCTATCGTGAAGCCGGCCAGTTCAAGGCGAGCTACCAGGCCGACCAGCAGATCTTCCCGATCGTCCAGGATCGGGTCGGGATCGCGATCGTCATCGCCGTGGCGGCGCTGGTGATTCCCGTAATCGCCAACGAGTACTGGCTCAAGGCCATTCTGGTGCCGGTGCTGATCTTCTCGCTCGCGGCCATCGGCCTCAACATCCTGACCGGTTACGCCGGCCAGCTCTCGCTAGGCTCCGCCGCCTTCATGGCGGTGGGCGCGTTCGGTGCGTACAACTTCATGCTGCGCATCGACGGCATGCCCTTCCTGGTGGCGCTGGTGCTCGGCGGCCTGGCAGCGGCAGCGGTGGGGGTGCTGTTCGGCCTGCCGAGTCTGCGCATCAAGGGCTTCTACCTCGCCGTCGCGACCCTGGCGGCCCAGTTCTTCATCGTCTGGGCGCTGGTCAAGTTTCCCTGGTTCTCGAACTATTCCAGTTCCGGCGTGATCACCGCCCAGGACATCGTGATCCTCGGCTACACCTTCGACGGGCCGGTCGCGAAGTACCTGCTGACGCTGGCGATCGTCGTCGTGCTCGCGCTGATGGCGAAGAACCTGGTGCGCACCTCCACCGGCCGGGCCTGGATGGCGGTGCGCGACATGGACGTGGCGGCCGAGGTGATCGGCATCCGGCCGATGCGCACCAAGCTGATCGCCTTCGCAGTGTCGTCGTTCTACTGCGGCGTCGCCGGCGGTCTCTATGCCTTCACCTACCTCGGCACAGTCGAACCGGAGGGCTTCAACCTCGACCTGTCGTTCCGCATCCTGTTCATGATCATCATCGGCGGGGTCGGCTCGATCATGGGCTCCTTCCTCGGTGCGGCCTTCATCGTGCTGTTGCCGATCTTTCTCGACAACGTCATCCCCCACCTGTTCGGGAACCTGTTTTCGGCCAGCTTCGCGTCGAACCTTCAACTGATCGTCTTCGGCGGACTGATCATCTTCTTCCTGATCGTCGAGCCACACGGGCTGGCCCGCCTGTGGCAGATCGGCAAGGAGAAGCTGCGGTTGTGGCCCTTCCCCCACTGATCGCGCGAGAATGGCCGGCGGGCCGCAGGGCGACCCGTTCCGCCTGTTGCAAATGAAGCAGCACACACCACAAAAAAGGAGGCAATCCATGGAATTCAAGAAGACCGTCATGCTCGGCGCGCTGGTCGCAGGCACGCTGGCAGCCGGCGTCGCTATGGCCGCCGAGCAGTTCATCGGCCTGCCGAGCTACCGGGTCGGCGCCTACGCCGCGGGTGGTTCCGGCATCTACGGTGGCTGGATCGACTACATGAACCTGATCAACGAGCGCGACGGCGGCGTCGGTGGCGTCAAGCTGGTCTGGGAGGAGTGCGAGACCGAATACAACAACGCCCGTGGCGTCGAGTGCTACGAGCGCCTGAAGAACAAGGGCGAGACCGGCAACTCGATGTTCTCGCCGCTATCGACCGGCATCACCTACTCGGTGCTGGACAAGGTCGCCGACGACAAGATCCCGCTGGTGACGATCGGCTACGGCCGGACCGACGCCGCCGATGGCCGGGTGTTTCCGTGGGTGTTTCCGCTGATCACCACCTACTGGTCGCAGGCGACGACGATGATCAAGTACATCGAGTCGAAGGAAGGCGACCTGAAGGGCAAGAAGATCGTCCTGCTCTACCACGATTCGGCCTACGGCAAGGAGCCGCATGCGGTGCTCGACCGCATGGCGGCAGACAAGGGATTCACGGTCGAGAAGATCGCCGTTGCCCACCCGGGTAACGAGCAGCAGTCGCAGTGGCTGCAGATCCGCCAGATCCGTCCGGACTGGGTCATTCTGTGGGGCTGGGGCGTGATGAACCCGACCGCGCTCAAGGCGGCAGCGAAGACCGGCTTCCCGCGCACCAAGATGCTCGGCGTGTGGTGGTCCGGCGCCGAGGAGGACACCATCCCGGCCGGATCCGCCGCCAAGGGCTTCACTGCCGCCGGCTTCAACGTCGCCGGTGCCGACTATCCGGTGATCAAGGACATCAAGAAGGTCGTCTACGGCAAGAGCCTGGGCAACATGGAAGACGAGTCCCGGGTCGGCAGCGTCTATTACAACCGTGGCGTGGTGCACGGCATCATCGCGGTCGAGGCGATCCGCAAGGCGCAGGAAAAGTACGGTAAGGGCAAGGCGCTGACCGGCGAGCAGATCCGCTGGGGCTACGAAAACCTCAACATCGACGACAAGAAGCTCGCCGAACTCGGTGCCGCCGGCTTCATGCCGCCGCTGAAGACCTCGTGCATGGACCACGAGGGCTCCGGCAAGGTCAAGTACCAGAGCTGGGATGGCGCCAAGTGGAAAGTCGTGACCGACTGGATCGATGCCGACAAGCAGATGGTGCGCGGCATGATCGAGGAGTCGGCCGCCAAGTACGCGCAGGAGAAAGGCATCACACCGCGCGACTGCTCGAAGGAGATGTAACGGAGCCGCGTGGCCCCGCGGGGCTGCGCGATCGATCCGGCCGTGGAGTTTCCGTCGAGCCCGCCGCAGGCGGGCTCGCGGGGACGTGCCGCCCGAGCGGGCGGTTCCCGGCCCGCCACAAGCGAGCTGGAAACCCCAGATGAGTACAGAAGCCACAACCGCCGGCGTGCGCGCCGACCCCTACCTGTCGATCAACAACATCGAAGTGATCTACGATCACGTCATCCTGGTGCTCAAGGGTGTGTCGATGTCGGTGCCGAAGGGCGGAATCGTCGCGCTGCTGGGCGCGAACGGCGCCGGCAAGAGCACGACGCTGAAGTCGATTTCCAATCTCCTGCGCGCCGAGCGGGGCGATGTCACCAAGGGCAGCATCGAATTCAAGGGCGCGCGGGTCGACCAGATGACGCCCAACGACCTGGTCAAGCGCGGCGTCGTGCAGGTGATGGAGGGCCGCCACTGCTTCGGCCACCTCACCATCGAGGAAAACCTGCTGACCGGCGCCTACACCCGGCGTGCCTCCGGTGCCGAGGTCCGCAATTCGCTCGACCTGGTCTACAACTACTTCCCTCGCCTGAAGGAACGCCGCAAGTCGCAGGCCGGCTATACCTCGGGCGGCGAACAGCAGATGTGCGCGATCGGGCGGGCGATCATGGCGAATCCCGAGATGGTGCTGCTCGACGAGCCGTCGATGGGGCTGGCCCCGCAGATCGTCGAGGAGATCTTCGAGATCGTCAAGGATCTCAATGCCAAGGAGCAGGTGAGCTTCCTGCTCGCCGAGCAGAACACGATGGTGGCGCTGCGCTATGCGGACTTCGGCTACATCCTCGAGAACGGCCGCATCGTGATGGAAGGCGAGGCCAGCGAGCTGGCCGACAACGAGGACGTCAAGGAATTCTATCTCGGGCTCTCCGGCGAGGGGCGCAAGAGCTTCCGTGAAGTCAAGCACTACCGCCGGCGCAAGCGCTGGCTGTCGTGACGGATCGACGGAAATCGACGATGGCGGGCGAAAGATGACACATTTCGAGGCGAGAGAGGCGCGCGATCCGCTCGAGCGCGAGCGCGACCTGATGGCGCGTCTGCCGGCGCACCTGGCACATGCGGCGGCGAAGGCGCCGGCCTTCGGCGATCAACTGGCCGGCATCGACCTGGCCGCGGTGGATAGCCGAACGGCGCTGGCGGCACTGCCGGTGACCCGCAAGTCCGAGTTGCTGTCGCTGCAGAAGGCGCGGCGACCGTTCGGCGGCTTTGCCGCCCTCGGCTGGGGCGCCGATTGCGCGCGGGTGTTTGCGTCGCCAGGCCCGATCTACGAGCCGGAGGGCCGTCGCCCGGACTATTGGCGGCTCGCCCGGGCGATGCATGCGGCCGGTTTCCGTGCCGGCGATCTGGTGCACAACACCTTTTCTTACCATATGACGCCGGCCGGCTCGATGATGGAGACGGCCGCGCACGCGTTGGGATGCACGGTGTTTCCGGCCGGCGTCGGCCAGACCGAGCAACAGCTCACGGCGATCGCCGACCTCGGGCCGAGTGCCTACGTCGGGACGCCGTCGTTCCTACGCATTCTGCTCGAGAAGGCTGATGCCGCCGGCATTGTGACGCGATTCCGTGCGGCGCTGGTGTCGGGCGAAGCCTTCCCGCCGAGCCTGTGCCAGCAGCTGCAGGCTCGCGGCATCGAAGCGTTCCAGGCCTACGCCACCGCCGACCTCGGCCTGATCGCCTACGAGACCAGCGCGCGCGAAGGGCTCGTCGTCGACGAGGATGTGATCGTCGAGATCGTCCGGCCCGGCACCGGTGATCCGGTCGCGGAAGGCGAGGTCGGCGAAGTGCTGGTGACCACCTTCAACCCGGATTACCCGCTGATCCGCTTCGCCACCGGCGACCTTTCGGCGGCAATGCCGGGCACGTCGCCATGCGGGCGGACCAACCTGCGCATTCGCGGCTGGCTCGGCCGCGCCGACCAGACCACCAAGATTCGCGGCATGTTCGTCCATCCGTCGCAGGTGGCCGCAGTCGTCGGCCGGCATCCGGCGATCAAACGGGCGCGGCTCGTGGTCGACAACCCGGACGGCATCGATCGCATGGTGCTGCACTGTGAATGCCGGGATGCCGGCACCGGCCTGATCGACGCGATTGCCGCATCCGTGAGGGAAACGACCAAGCTCAGGGCGGAGGTCGCGATCTGCCAACCCGACAGCCTGCCCAATGACGGCAAGGTCATCGAGGATTTGCGAAGTTACGAGTGATGCCTTCGGTGTGAATTTCAACCGGCCCGCATTGGCGGGCCTTTTTTTCGACTGCGGTCGATGCGGATACCGGTGGACTGAGCGGCTCGCCATAATGCGGCGATGCAAACCCTGCTGCTCTTGCTTCCCGATTTTTCGCTGATCCTGCTCGGTGCGATGCTTCACCGGGTGGCCGGGCTGCCCGAGAGCTTCTGGCCCGGACTCGAGAAACTGGTGTACTTCGTGCTGTTCCCGGCGCTGCTGTTCCTCGCGCTGGCGCGGGTCGAACTGAACGTCGTCGACACCTTGCCGATGTTCGTGGTCGGTCTGTCGAGCATGGCCGCGGCCTTCGTGCTCGGCCTCGCCGGCAAGCCACTGATGGGGCTCGCGCCGATGGCGTTCGCGTCGCGCCTTCAGTGCGCATTTCGCTTCAATACCTACATTGGCATCGCCATCGCCGGCAAGCTGCACGGCGCGGCCGGCATCGCGACGATGGGCGCGTTGTGCGGCGTGATGGTGCCGTTTGCCAATATCGCGGCGGTGAGCCTGATGGCCCGCCACGGTCAGGGCCGGCTGATCGTCGAATTGCTGCGCAATCCGCTGGTGCTGGCGACGATGGCGGGGCTTGCATTCAATCTTGCCGGCGGCGTGCTGGCGCTGCCGTTGCAGCAGCTTCTGCAACGCCTGGCGGATGCTTCAGTGGCGCTCGGCCTGCTGGCAGTCGGCGCGGCCCTGCGCTGGGGCAGCACCGGTGGACGACTGACCGGATCGCTGTGGATCGTGCTGGTCAAGCTGATGCTGATGCCGGCGGTCGCCTGGTGGCTGGCGCCACGGCTGGGTCTGGATGGCCTGCAGCGAGACATCGTCGTGATGTTCGCGGCACTGCCGTCTGCCTCGTCGGCCTACATTCTCGCGATGCGCATGGGCGGGGACGGCAAGGGCGTGGCCTGGCTGATTTCGGCGACCACCCTCGGCGCCGTCCTCAGCATGTGGCTGTGGCTGAGCGCCCTGGCCGCGGGCTGACGTGCGGCGTTACGTGTTGGCTGCCTTGCCGCCCTTGGTCGCCTTGCCCGGCGCTGGTTCGGCGTCGTCAGTGCCCGAGCCCGTGGCCTGCTGCATCAGGTTCCACGGCCAGATCGCGCTGGCGAACGGGTTGATCGCCGGTGCGCCTTCCTCCTGCGGCCTGCCAACCTGACCCATCGCCTGGACCGCGGCGATCGTCGTGCGTTGCATCTCCAGGCCCTGGGTGGTCATCTGGAGCATGTTCAGGTTCATCTTGAGCCAGCCTTCGACTGCCTTCAGGTCGGCGATGCGCTTGTCGAGCTCATTCACGTCCAGGGTCGGCGTGACCATCCCGGGGAGCGAAAAGCCCATGTTGCCCCACATGCCCCGCATGAACTCCATTGGATCCTGCGACATCTTGTCTTCGGACATGCTCCCCTCCGTTTGATCTTGGCGTGTTGCGATCATAAACCAAGGTCCGACGCCGTGCATGCGGGCCCGGACGGGCGATTGCCGACAATGCCGGTGGCGGTCCGCAATCGCGGCGACAGGGATCGGTCGCGCTAGCCGCGTTCGGGCGTGGCATTCAGCTGACGCTGCAGCAGAGCCCGCAGCTTGGCCGGGCGAACCGGCTTGTGCAGCAGTGCAATGCCCTCGTGCTGGGCCAGTTGCAGGGTCTCCGGCCCGGTGTCGCCGGTGACGATCATCGCCGGCAGCTCCGAGCCATAACGCCGCCGAACCAGATGCACGACGTCGATGCCGTCGTGCGGGCCGCGCAGTCGATAGTCGGAAATGATCGCCTGCGGTGGCGTGCCGCGCAGTGCCAGCGCCATCTGCAGGCGTTCCAGATTTTCCGCGGCGATCACCTCGCAGCCCCAGGAGGTCAGCAGGCTGACGATGCCGGCCAGCGCCAGTTCGTCGTCGTCCACCACCGCCAGCACCAGTCCGGACAGGCTGCCCGGGCTGCGCAGGCGTTCCTCGCTGTGGCGGGGCGGCTCGGGTGCGCAGCGCGGTGCCCGCAGCGTGAATGTCGAACCTCGGGCCTGTGCCGACCGGATCCTCAGCGGCAGATCGAGCAGATCGGTCAGGCGTCGCACGATCGCGAGGCCCAGGCCGAGCCCCTTGTGTCGCGCGCGCTCCGGATTGTCGAGCTGCACGAACTCGTGAAAGATCTGCTCCTGGGCCTCCGGTGGAATGCCGATGCCGCTGTCGCGGATCTGGATGTGCCAGCCCGGGCGAGCGTAGCGGCAACACACCATGACGCCGCCGAGCGAGGTGTAGCGCAGGGCATTGGCGACCAGGTTGCTGAGGATGCGCTCGACCAGCACCGGATCGCTGTTGATCCAGGCCGCGGTCGGTCGGACCCGCAGGCGCAGACCCCTGTCGCGCGCCAGTTGCGCGAAATCGTCCTCGATCCGCTTGAAGATCTGTTGCAGGGCAAACGGGCGGATCTCGGGTTGGAGCACGCCGGCGTCGAGCTTGGAGATGTCGAGCAGGCTGTCGAGCAGGGTTTCCATCGCTTCGGCGCTGGCGGCGATCTGGCGGACGAGGCGCGATGTGCGCGGTGGATGATCCAGCGCGGACAGCTCGGAGATGAACAGCACCAGGGCATGCATGGGCTGGCGCAGGTCGTGGCTCGCCGCGGCCAGGAAGCGGGACTTCGCCAGGTTGGCGCGCTCGGCATCGTCGGTCCGATTGCGCATCTCCGAGGTGGCTTCGTCGATCCTGCGTTCCATGGTGCGCTGGGCTTCCTGCAATCGGGAGGCCATTTCATTGACGCCGCCGGCCAGCTGCGCCAGGCTGCCGCCGCCGGTGACCGGCACCCGCTCCGACAGATTTCCGTGTCCGATGCGTGCGACGGCCGAAGAGATCTCGCGGATCGGGCCGCTGACACTGTTGCTGATACGGCGCGCCAGCACGACGCCGCCGACCAGTACTGCGAACATGATCAGCATGCCGTTGCCGACCAGTTCGTTGCGGCGGCGGGCCAGCGCGCTCAGGGAAATGTCGAGCACGACCGTGCCGAGCTGCTTGGGGTCGGCGTTGGGTGATGGCGCGAGAATTTCCGACAGTTCGTCGGCAACCGTGAGCTGGCTGGCGCGAACCGGTTCGACGATGCGGTAGCGATCGCTGCCGCGCAGCACGCGATGGCCGGCCAGCTGGCCCAGTTCGGGGGGTGGGTAGGTGCCGCTGGCAGCCAGCAGCAGGCCCTTGTTGTCGAGCACGCTGACGCCCTGGACGTCATCCTCGCCGGCCACTGCGTTGGACAGGCGCTGCAGCAATTCGCCGTTGCCGGCAAACACGCCGAACTCGCTGGCGACGGCCAGCTGCCGTGCCAGCGCCTTGCCCCGCAGCAGATGAGCCTGCTCGATTTCGCTGATCCGTGCACCGGTGAAATAGGCGATCAGCACCACCGCCAGGATCGATGGCGGCAGCAGGGTCACCAGCGTAAGTCGGGCACGGATGCCCCAGCGACGCATCAGATTCGTCTCCTGTGCAGATTGCTGCCCGTCATCGCGGGCTCGAGACGATTCTCGCCCGCCGCCGGCGGAACGACAATGTCGAAATGTCCGTAGCATGGCTGCCCGAGCCGCCGGTCGTCGGCCCGGCGCGACGATTTCCCTCACGGTCGGAGGCAGGCGGTAGTTGAGATTTTCCAGGGTATGCGCTATTCATGACCGGCGAATTTTCGCTCAAGCCGAGGCAATGCCGCGATGACCCGGATTCTGATCGTAGAAGACCACGCGCTGGTGCGTGAGGCAATGGCGCAGACCCTGCAGCATCTGGAGCCGGGTGTCGAGTGCGTCGAGGCATCCAACGCCGATACCGCGCTCGAAAGGCTGTCCGAGACCCCGGACTGGGATCTGGCAGTGATCGACCTGATGCTGCCGGACATGAACGGCTTCTCGTTGCTCGGAGTCATGGCCAAGCGCTTTCCGGACATCCCCGCGATCGTGGTGTCGGCACTGGATGACCAGGCTTCGGTGCAGCGGGCCTTGAAGGCCGGTGCATCGGGCTTCGTACCCAAGGCCAGTTCGGGCGCGGACCTGCTGAAGGCGATCCGGATCGTGCTCGACGGCGGCGTGTTCACCCCGGCCGGCATGAAGGATCAGGGTGAGAAACGACCGAGCGTCGGGCTCAACGAGAAGTTCGGGCTGACCGCGGCGCAGATGCGGGTTCTCGACCTGCTGACCCAGGGCAAGACCAACAAGGAGATCGCCGACCTGCTGGGATTGTCCGAAGGTACCGTCAAGGTCCATGTCTCGGCGATCTTCAAGGCGATGAAGGTGTCGAGTCGGGCCCAGGCGCTGGTCGTCATCGCACGCCACGGCGTGCGCCTGTAGTCGAGCGGGGGATTCTCGACGGTTCAGTGCGGATGCGCCAGCCGTTCGACCGCAGCCGGCGGCCGCGGTTGGCTGGCGTCGGATTCGTCGTCTGTGTCGCCGAGCTGCTGATAGGCCAGTTCCATCAGATCCATGACCTGACCGGCCACCGCGCGGCAGGCATTGGACAGCGGCGTCGGCATCGCGTCCGGGACCTGGCGCTGCAACAGCAACTTCGTCGACGACAGTGCGACCACCGGTCGCAGGATGCGGTGCTTGTAGTCGGACATCAGCTGGGCGACGCTGCGATCGGCCACCCGGCGCTGCCACGTGTTGCTGGGCCATTGTGTCGGCACCGCGTAGGCACGTGGGAACAGGTCGAGGTCCTTGACGACGGTGCGGATGTCCTCGTGCGAATCGCGGAACGGCAGCAGGACGATGTCGGCGATCGAGTAGAGCCGGCGATCCACCTCGGTACGGTTGCCGCCGCCATCGATGACGCCGAGCCAGTCGTCCATCGCCCGCAGCTTGTCGACGACCTTGCGCAAGGCCTCCGGCGTGCGGGCGTCGGCGGTGATGTAGCGCCTTCCGGCCGGCTGCAGCGGTTCGCGGGCAGTATCCGTGAGAATGCAGGCGGAGCGCTGACCGAGCAGCCCCAGGCCCTGACAGAGCATGTGCGACAGGGTGGTCTTGCCGGTGCCACCCTTGTTTCCGATGATGCAGACGATTTCAGCCATGTTGGGAACCTCCTCGGTGCCTCGGATCGTCGCTGCGCAACACGCCGGTACGGCACGATGCCACTGACGATCCGGCCCCAATACCCGGACATTCTGGACCGCCGGCGGACCCGGCCGGGGTCGAAACAGAATCCGTTTTATCGGCCAGTTCCGCCTTTTCCTGAAGCGGGCCGGTAGAGCAGGAGTTCGGTCTTTCGCCGATCGTCGACGACGATCCGACGCACCGGCTGGACGCCCGGGATCTCGAAGGAGTTGGATATCAGCAGGCTGCCCGGCCGCATTTCGCCGCAGGCCTTCGACCATACCCGGGTCATCGGCACCGGCGACAGGAAGGCGTATACGACGTCGACGTCGCGCCAGTCGGCAGCAAAGAAATCGCCACGCCTGACGCTGAGATTTTCGATGCCGCGACTCAGCCAGCGAGACACGAGGTAGGGCAGCGGTGACGACTCGATGCCGTTGAAGCGCCAGTCGGGCAGCTGACGGGCGACGGCTTGCAGGAGACTGCCGGTACCGCTGCCGATGTCGAGCATGTGCCCCGGCGCGCGCGCGGCCAGCAATTCGGTGAGCGCTGCGGCGGTGCGGCGGTTCGTGAGGTACAGCGGTACCCGGGTGCGATAGCTGCTCCAGAACACCAGCGCGGTGATGACGAAGGCGGCGAGATACCAGAGCGGGTGCAGGTGGAGCCCCTGCGCCAGCGCCAGTGCCGGCACGAAGACGAAGTGGATCGGCAGCCACCAGCGCTCCGAGCGCAGCGCCGTCGCCAGCAGGCTGGCGGCCAGCCCCTGCAGCAGTGCGGGCTGCCAGATCGGCCGCAGCGGTACGATGCCGGCTTTGATCGCGACGGCAATGATCACGCAGGCGAGGAACTGGGCGGCGAGGGCCTTGGCGAGCGGCATCGGGCAGCGGACGTGGATGACCGCTGCATGATAAACCGCGGCTCGATCAGGCCGCCTTGTCGAGCGCGCGGTGAACCTGGGCCGAAACGTCCCGCCAGCGTTCGAGCAGCTCATCGCGGCGCGCGTCGCTGGCGGCCAGTGCGGCCAGCTTGACGTGCCCGAAGCCGCGGATCGTCGCAGGCAGTTCGGCGATCTCGAGTGCCAGCGGCAGCCGATCGAACGACAGGTGGTCGATCAGTTCGCCGACGTCGCGCTCGTAGCGCCCGATCAATTCACGCTCGATGCGTCGCTCCTCGCTGTGGCCGAAGATGTCCCAGCGGCTGCCGCGCAGGCTCTTGAGCCGGGCAAGCAGGCGGAATACCCGCATCATGCCCTTGCCGAAGCGGCGCTTGGCGACGCGTCCGGTATTGGGGTCGGGCCGGCTGAGCAGGGGGGCGGCCAGGTGGAAATACACCTGGAAATCGCCGTCGAAGGTTTCGTCGATGCGCTGCCAGAAGCGCGGGTCGCAATATAGGCGCGCGACCTCGTATTCGTCCTTGATCGCCAGCAGTCGGAAGTATTGGCGCGCGACCGCCTCGGTCAGGCGGTTCGAGTCGAGGCCCGCCTCGGCATGCCGCACGCGGGAGACCAGCCGACGATAGCGCTCGGCGTAGGCTGCGTCCTGGTATTCGGTCAGGAACGCGATGCGCCGCTCGACGATTTCGTCAAGGCTCTGCGAGCGTGCCGGCCGCTCCGACGCCGGGGCGGCGCTGGCCGTCACGGCCGGCAGGTCGACGGCCGCGCGACGGCCCCACAGGAAGGCCTTGCGGTTCATCTCGACGGCGACGCCGTTCAACTCGATCGCCTGCTGCAGCGCTTCGAACGAGACCGGCACCATGCCTTTCTGCCAGGCGAAGCCTAGCAGGAACAGATTGACGGCGATGGTGTCGCCGAGCAGCGCGGTGGCGAGTGCCTCGGCGTCAAGAAAGTCGCAGGGCTCGCGGCCGATCGCCTCGACGATGCTTGCCTGCATCTTGTCGAGAGGGAATTGCCAGTCCGGATCGCGGGTGAAGTCCGAGGTCGGGGTCTCGGCACAATTGATCACCGCCCGGGTGCGTTCCCGTGCCATCTTGGCGAGCGCCTCGACGCTCGCGCTGACGATGATGTCGCCGCCGATCACCGCGTCGGCCTCGCCTGCGGCAATGCGCACTGCGTGCAGGTCGTCGGGTCGATCGGCGATGCGCACGTGGCTGAACACGGAACCACCCTTTTGCGCGAGCCCGGTCATGTCGAGCACGGTGACGCCTTTGCCGTCGAGATGGGCCGCCATGCCGATCAGCGCGCCGATGGTGACGACACCGGTACCGCCGACGCCGGTCACCATGATGCCGTAGGGGTGCTCGGTGGACGGCAGCACGGGCGGCGGCGGCTCATCGAAGGCCGACTCGTCGAGGGCGGCCGCACTGCCCTTGCGCAGGCGGCCGCCCTCGACCGTGACGAAGCTCGGGCAGAAGCCGTCGAGACAGGAATAGTCCTTGTTACAGGCGCTCTGGTCGATTGCCCGCTTGCGGCCGAATTCGGTCTCGACGGGCACCACCGACATGCAGTTCGACTGGGTGCTGCAGTCGCCGCAGCCCTCGCATACCGACTGATTGATGAACACGCGGCGGGCCGGATCGGGATACAGGCCGCGCTTGCGTCGGCGTCGCTTCTCGGCCGCGCAGGTCTGGTCGTAGATCAGTGCCGATACGCCGGGGGTCTCGCGCAGGTCGCGCTGGATCGATTCCAGTTCTTCCCGGTGACGGACCGGTACGCCATGGGGCAGGTCGGAGGCGCCGTAGGCCCGCTCGGTGCCGTCGGTGACGATGACGATGTTGTGCACGCCTTCCGCGAGCAGCTGTCGCACGATCATCGGGACCGTCAGCTGGCCGTCCACCGGCTGGCCGCCGGTCATTGCGACCGCGTCGTTATAGAGGATCTTGTAGGTGATGTTCACCCGGGCGGACACGGCCTGCCGGATCGCCAGCAGTCCGGAGTGGAAATAGGTCCCGTCGCCGAGGTTGGCAAAGATGTGGCGCTCGCGGGTGAACGGCGCCTGGCCGACCCAGGGCACGCCTTCGCCGCCCATCTGGGTGAAGGTGCCGGTGCGCCGCTCCGGCATCCAGGTCACCATGTAGTGACAGCCGATCCCGGCCAGCGCGCGCGAGCCTTCCGGCACCCGGGTCGAGGTGTTGTGCGGGCAACCGGAGCAGAAGGTCGGCACCCGGTCGATTGCGAACACGCGCTTCGACAGCGCCTCCTCCTTGGCTTCGAGAAAGGCCAGGCGGGCCTTGATCCGGTCCGACGTGAAGAATCGGGCGATGCGGCCGGCGATCGCGCGCGCGATCATTGCCGGCGTCAGTTCGCCGGCCGCCGGCAGCAGCCAGTCGCCATGGTCGACGGTGCCGTCCGCGGACGGGATCATCGCCCACTCGCCCTTCTCGTCGAACTTGCCGACGACCCTCGGCCGCACGTCTTCGCGCCAGTTGTAGAGCTCTTCCTTCAACTGATATTCGAGCAGCTGGCGCTTTTCCTCGACCACCAGGATCTCGTCGAGTCCCTCGGCGAAATGGCGCACCCCTTCGGCCTCGAGCGGCCACACCATGCCGACCTTGTACAGCCGGATGCCGATCTCGGCGGCGCGTGCCGCGTCGATGCCCAGGTCGTCGAGCGCCTGGCGCACGTCGAGATAGCTCTTGCCCGACGTGATGATGCCGAGCCGTGCCGCCGGAGAATCGATCACCACCCGGTTGAGGCCATTGGCGCGGCAATAGGCCAGTGCCGCATACAGCTTGTAGTTCAGCAGGCGACGCTCCTGCACGAGCGGCGGATCGGGCCAGCGGATGTTCAGTCCGTCAGCTGGCAATGCGAAGTCCGTCGGGATCCTCACCTGCACCCGCTGCGGGTCGACATCGACCGAGGCCGAGGTCTCGACGGTGTCGGCGAGCGCCTTGAATGCGACCCAGCAGCCCGAGTAGCGCGACAGCGCCCAACCATGCACGCCATAGTCGATGTATTCCTGGACACCGCCCGGGGCCAGCACCGGCATCATCATCGACTTGAAGAAGTGATCGGTCTGGTGCGGAAAGGTCGACGACTTGGCGGCGTGGTCGTCGCCGGCGATCGCCAGCACGCCACCGTGCTTCGACGAGCCGGCCGCATTGGCGTGGCGAAAGACGTCGCCGCAGCGATCGACGCCGGGGCCTTTCCCGTACCACATTGCGAACACGCCGTCGCCGCTGGCGTGGGACGACAGGCTCACCTGCTGCGAGCCCCATACCGCGGTTGCCGCCATGTCCTCGTTGATGCCAGGCTGGAACACGATGTGGCGCTGCTCGAGGTGGGCGCGGGCCTTCCACAGGGTCTGGTCGAGGCCGCCGAGGGGCGAGCCGCGGTAGCCCGAAACGAATCCGGCGGTGTCGAGGCCGGCACTGCGGTCGCGTTCCTGCTGAATCATCAGCAGTCGCACCAGCGCCTGATAGCCGGTCAGATAGACGCGGCCCGACGGGCTGGTGTACTTGTCTTCGAGCGAAGCAGAGGGCTTCGCCGCCTGCGGGTCGGGTGACATGTCGAACTCCACTCTTGGTGTCGGTTGCCGTGCATCGGCGGCTGCCGCCTTTTTGGGGTCCGCGCCGCCGCGTTCGCACCCTCATTGTAGCCACCCCCGGCGAGGCCCGGCCGGCCCGGCGATGCGAATGCGGGCGCGCCTTTGCGAGGAATGCCACGCGGCCGTGGTCGTGTCCCGCAAAATTGCAATTCGATGTTTGACAGGGGTCAATCTGGCGACTAGAATTCGGCGCTTTCCGCTAGGAGGGGTTCCCGAGCGGTCAAAGGGAGCAGACTGTAAATCTGCCGGCTCAGCCTTCGAAGGTTCGAATCCTTCCCCCTCCACCAGAAGATTGGCTGAATCTCGCGGTCCCGTAGCGGAGCGCGAGTTGCGGGTGAGGTGTCGGCAGCGTTGTACGCGGGTGTAGCTCAATGGTAGAGCAGAAGCCTTCCAAGCTTACGACGAGGGTTCGATTCCCTTCACCCGCTCCAGTTGCATGCTTTGCGGGCCCATGTAGCTCAGTGGTAGAGCACTCCCTTGGTAAGGGAGAGGCCACGTGTTCAATCCACGTCATGGGCACCACTTCATCGCTTGGGTGCGTTGGGAACTTTAGGCGTAATCCTGTACTTCCTTCTTTCTGATTGAGGTTTTGACATGGCTAAGGGTAAGTTCGAGCGGACGAAGCCGCACGTGAACGTAGGGACGATTGGTCACGTTGACCATGGCAAGACGACGCTGACGGCGGCGATCACGACGGTGCTGACGGCGAAGTTCGGCGGTGAGGCCAAGGATTACGCTTCGATCGACAGTGCGCCGGAAGAGAAGGCGCGCGGCATCACGATCAACACCGCGCACGTCGAGTACGAGACGGAGTCGCGCCACTACGCTCACGTGGATTGCCCGGGCCACGCCGACTATGTCAAGAACATGATCACCGGTGCGGCGCAGATGGACGGCGCGATTCTGGTGTGTTCGGCCGCGGACGGCCCGATGCCGCAAACGCGCGAGCACATCCTGCTGGCGCGCCAGGTCGGTGTGCCGTACATCATCGTGTACCTGAACAAGTGCGATCAGGTCGACGACGAGGAGCTGCTCGAGCTGGTCGAGATGGAAGTGCGCGAGCTGCTGTCGAAGTACGAGTTCCCGGGCGACGACATTCCGATCGTCAAGGGCTCGGCGCTGAAGGCGCTGGAGGGCGATCAGAGCCCGATCGGCGAGCCGTCGATCCTGGAGCTGGCGGCGGCGCTGGACAGCTACATCCCGACGCCGGAGCGGGCGATCGACAAACCGTTCCTGCTGCCGATCGAAGACGTGTTCTCGATCTCGGGTCGCGGCACGGTGGTGACCGGTCGTGTGGAGCGCGGCATCATCAAGGTGGGTGAAGAGATCGAGATCGTCGGCATCAAGGCGACGGCGAAGACCACCTGCACGGGCGTGGAGATGTTCCGCAAGCTGCTCGACCAGGGTCAGGCGGGCGACAACGTCGGCGTGCTGCTGCGCGGCACCAAGCGCGAGGAAGTGGAGCGTGGTCAGGTTCTGGCCAAGCCGGGCTCGATCACGCCGCACACCCACTTCAGTGGCGAGGTGTATGTGCTGTCGAAGGAAGAGGGCGGTCGTCACACGCCGTTCTTCAACAACTACCGGCCGCAGTTCTACTTCCGCACGACGGACGTGACCGGCTCGATCGAGCTGCCGGAAGGCACCGAGATGGTGATGCCGGGCGACAACGTGTCGATCACGGTCAAGCTGATCGCGCCGATCGCGATGGAAGAGGGCTTGCGCTTCGCGATTCGCGAGGGTGGCCGCACCGTCGGCGCCGGCGTCGTCGCCAAGATCATCGAGTAACCGAGGAAGCAAAGAGGCGCAGTCTTCCGGATTCATGGGCGCCCCGGCAGCGGGGCGCCTTGTAGTCTCTGTCGCAGGGGTATAGCTCAACTGGCAGAGCGTCGGTCTCCAAAACCGAAGGTTGGGGGTTCGATTCCCTCTGCCCCTGCCATTTTCCGGACGCGCGAATTTTCATGGCCGATAAGATCAAGCTCGCACTGGCCCTGCTGCTCGTTGCGGCCGGACTGGGCGGTTTCTATTACTTGGGCGAGCAGCCGCTGGTGCTGCGCGTCCTTTCTGTGCTCGGCGGCGTCCTGCTCGGGGTCGCGGTTGCCTGGAAGACCGAGCTGGGTGCTCGCTTCACGGTATTCCTGCGCGAGACCGTCGTCGAGACCAAGAAAGTCGTCTGGCCGAGCCGCAAGGAGACGATACAGACCACGGGCATCGTCTTTGCCTTCACCGTGGCGCTTGCCGCAATCCTTTGGCTGACCGACAAGTCCCTGGAGTGGGTGCTGTACAGCGTGATTCTGGGGTGGAAGTGATATGAGCAAGCGCTGGTACGTGGTACATGCCTACTCGGGATTCGAGAAATCCGTCCAGCGGGCGCTGGTGGACCGGATCGCCCGTTCCGGCATGCAGGACATGTTCGGGCAGATCCTGGTGCCGGTCGAGGAGGTCGTCGAGATGAAGGGCGGCCAGAAGAGCATCACCGAGCGCAAGTTCTTCCCCGGCTACGTTCTCGTCGAGATGGAAATGAACGACGAGTCCTGGCACCTAGTGAAATCGACCCCGAAGGTCACCGGCTTCGTCGGCGGCACGGCGACGCGTCCGACGCCGATCACCGAGAAGGAAGTCGACAAGATCATGCAGCAGATGCAGGAGGGGGTCGAGAAACCCCGTCCCAAGGTGCTGTTCGAGATCGGCGAAATGGTGCGGGTCAAGGAAGGGCCATTTACGGATTTCCATGGTGCCGTCGAAGAGGTCAATTACGAAAAGAGCCGCCTGCGCGTGTCGGTGACGATCTTCGGTCGTGCCACGCCGGTCGAGCTGGAATTCGGTCAGGTCGAAAAGGCCTGATCCGGCACCTGGTGCCGACCGCACCGGAAATCCGGCGCGGAACAACGAGGAGCGCGGCCACGGGCCGTGCGTTTGAACTCACTTTAGGAGTCGCCTGATGGCAAAGAAGATCATCGGCTACATCAAGCTGCAGGTGCCAGCTGGTAAAGCCAACCCGTCCCCCCCGATCGGCCCGGCGCTGGGTCAGCGCGGTCTGAACATCATGGAATTCTGCAAGGCGTTCAATGCCAAGACCCAGGGCCTCGAGCCCGGTCTGCCGATTCCGGTGGTGATCACCGCCTTCGCCGACAAGAGCTTCACCTTCATCATGAAGACGCCGCCGGCGTCGATCCTGATCAAGAAGGCCGCCGGTATCCAGAAGGGCTCGCCCAAGCCGCATACCGACAAGGTCGGCAAGATCACCCGTGCCCAATGCGAGGAGATCGCCAAGACCAAGCAGCCCGATCTGACGGCTGCCGACCTCGAAGCCGCCGTGCGTACGATCGCCGGTTCCGCCCGCAGCATGGGCATCACCGTGGAGGGGCTGTGATCATGGCGAAGATTTCCAAGCGCGCCAAGGCGCTCGCCGAAAAGGTCGATCGCAGCAAGCTGTACGCGGTCGATGAGGCGCTCAATCTGGTCAAGGAATGTGCCACTGCCAAGTTCGACGAGTCGATCGACGTCGCCGTCAACCTCGGCGTGGATGCCCGCAAGTCCGACCAGATCGTTCGTGGTTCGGTGGTGCTGCCGGCCGGGACCGGCAAGTCCGTCCGCGTCGCGGTATTCGCACAGGGCGACAAGGCCGATACCGCCCGCGAGGCCGGTGCCGATGTGGTCGGATTCGACGATCTGGCGCAGCAGGTCAAGGGCGGCACCATCGACTTCGATGTCTGCATTGCAACGCCGGACGCGATGCGCGTGGTCGGTCAGCTCGGCCAGATCCTCGGCCCGCGCGGCCTGATGCCGAACCCGAAGGTCGGTACCGTCACGATGGATGTCGCCACCGCGGTCAAGAACGCCAAGGCCGGTCAGGTGCAGTACCGGACCGACAAGGCCGGCATCATCCACGCGACGATCGGTCGTGCATCGTTTCCGGTCGAGTCGCTGCAGCAGAACCTCGGCGCGCTGGTCGATGCCCTGGTCAAGGCCAAGCCGGCCTCGTCCAAGGGCGTGTATCTGCGCCGCGTCGCAGTGTCGAGCACGATGGGCGTCGGCGTGCGCGTCGAGCCGTCGAGCGTCGGCTCGAGCTGAGCAGGCAACATGCGGGCAGGCCGGAACGGCCGGCCCGAAGAACTTTGGGCTGTCGCGGCGGTATGCGCGGCAGGTTGTCAAAGACCGTTGGGGAGTCCGCCCGTCCAGGGCTCTTAATCGGGGGTATCGATATTCCCGCCCAACGCAGATGGCGCAACCCGAACCAGGTTTCGGAATGCCGGTCGCCCTCGGGTAGCCGGTCGTCTCCTGAATGACGGTCGCCGTGGTGGTTCGTGCCCCGGTGCAATCGGGGGTGGCGAACGTTTTGTTAGTAACTGGAGATGACTATGGGCCTCAATCTTGACGACAAGAAGGCCGTCGTCGCCGAGGTGTCCGAGAAGTTGGCGGACGCTCAGGCGGTGATCATGGCCGAGTACCGTGGTCTCGAAGTCGGGCAAGTCACCGAGTTGCGCGCCAAGGCGCGCGAATCCGGCGTCTACCTGCGTGTTTTGAAGAATACGCTGGTCCGCCGGGCGGTGGAAGGTACGCCCTTCGAAGGTCTTGCCGACCAACTGGTCGGTCCGCTGATCTACGGGATCTCGACTGATCCCGTCGCACCTGCGAAGGTGCTGGTGGAGTTTGCCAAGACCAACGACAAGCTGGTGGTAAAGGGCGGCGCGATGCCGAGCTACGTCATGGACGTCGAAGGCGTCAAGGCGTTGGCATCGATGCCGAGCCGTGAAGAACTGCTCGCCACGCTCCTCGGCACGATGCAGGCCCCGGTGGCCAAGTTCGTGCAGACCTTGAACGAGGTGCCGAGCAAGTTCGTCCGGACCCTGGCCGCCGTGCGCGACGCCAAAGAGACTGCTTGATTCCCAATTGACCGCAGCCCCTCGCGAGGGGCGATCGTACATTCAGGAGTATTTGAAATGGCTGCAACCAAGGAAGAGATCCTCGACGCAATCGGCAACATGACCGTGCTCGAGCTGTCCCAACTGATCAAGGACATGGAAGAGAAGTTCGGCGTGTCGGCTGCCGCTGCGGTGGCCGTCGCCGCCGGCCCGGCCGCGGGTGGCGCTGCCGCCCCGGCTGCCGAGGAAAAGACCGAGTTCGACGTCGTGCTGACCGGCTGCGGCGAGAAGAAGGTCGAGGTCATCAAGGTGGTTCGTGCGGCCACCGGCCTGGGCCTGAAGGAAGCCAAGGACATGGTCGACGGCGCGCCCAAGACCATCAAGGAGGCCCTGCCGAAGGCCGAAGCGGAAGCCCTCAAGAAGCAGCTCGAGGATGCCGGCGCCAAGGTCGAAGTCAAGTAATTACCCGACCCGCATGGGGGCTGGCGCCAGTCGAAATGGCGCCAGCCCTTTTGTGCTTTCTGTCGCCGCTGGGCAGAACAGAGTGTTCGGAACCCTGATCAGACCGAATCCTGTGTTCTGTCGCAACGACGTCTGACCTCTTATCCGGAGCATCTATGGCGTACTCCTACACCGAGAAGAAACGAATCCGCAAGAGCTTTGGCACCGGCCGCCCGGTGCTCAACGTGCCCTTCCTTCTCGCCACCCAGATCGAGTCCTATGCCTCGTTCCTGCAGGCCGAAACCGGGCCCGCCGAGCGTGTCAACAACGGGCTGCAGGCAGCTTTCAATTCGATCTTCCCGATCTCCAGCCACAGCGGCAACGCTCGCCTCGAGTTCGTGCACTACCAGCTCGGCGAACCGCCCTTCGACGTCAAGGAGTGCCAGCAGCGTGGCCTGACCTTCGCGTCGCCGCTGCGTGCACGGGTGCGCCTGGTGATCATGGACAAGGAAGCGCCCAAGGAGACCATCAAGGAGGTCAAGGAGCAGGAAGTGTACATGGGCGAGATCCCGCTCATGACGACCACCGGCTCCTTCGTCATCAACGGTACCGAGCGGGTCATCGTGTCCCAGCTGCACCGCTCGCCCGGCGTGTTCTTCGAGCATGACCGTGGCAAGACCCACAGCTCCGGCAAGCTCCTGTTCTCGGCGCGGATCATCCCGTATCGCGGCTCGTGGCTGGACTTCGAGTTCGACCCGAAGGACTTCCTGTACTTCCGCGTCGACCGTCGCCGCAAGATGCCGGTGACCACGCTGCTCAAGGCGATCGGCATGAGCAACGAGGAGATCCTGGCTGCCTTCCACGATAGCGACATGTTTCATCTCGCCGGCGACACGGTTCGCTACGAGGTGGTGCCGGAGCGTCTCCGCGGTGAGGTCGCCAAGTTCGACATCGCGGGCCCCGACGGCAAGCAGATCGTCGCCAAGGACAAGCGCATCACCGCCAAGCACATCCGTGAGCTCGACGCCGCGGGGATCAACACCTTCGAGGTGCCCGAGGATTTCCTGCTCGGCCGCGTGATCGCCACCGACATCGTCGATGGCGAAACCGGTGAGGTGGTCGCCCGTGCCAACGACGAGATCACCGAGGAGCTGCTCGGCAAGCTGCGCGACGCCGGTATCCAGGACCTCAAGACGCTTTACCTGAACGACCTCGATCACGGCGCCTACATTTCGCAGACCCTGCGTTCCGATGACGCCGCCGACCAGTGGGCGGCCCGGGTGGCGATCTATCGCATGATGCGGCCCGGTGAGCCGCCCACCGAAGACGCCGTCGAAGCGCTGTTCCAGGGATTGTTCTACGCCGAAGAGCGCTACGATCTGTCCGTCGTCGGCCGCATGAAGTTCAACCGCCGTGCCTACCCCTCGAAGCTCGACGATCGCAGCCCGGGCTGGGTCCGTCGCTTCCACGAGCGCGTCGGATCGAAGGAGGAGATCGGCCCGGGGACGCTGTCGAACGACGACATCCTTGCCGTCATCGGCATCCTGGTGGAACTGCGCAACGGCCGCGGTGAAATCGACGACATCGATCACCTCGGCAATCGCCGCGTGCGTTCGGTCGGCGAACTGGCCGAAAACCAGTTCCGCGCCGGTCTGGTGCGGGTCGAGCGGGCGGTCAAGGAGCGGCTTTCGCAGGCCGAATCCGAGAACCTGATGCCCCACGACCTGATCAACGCCAAGCCGATCAGCGCTGCGATCAAGGAGTTCTTCGGCTCGAGCCAGCTCTCGCAGTTCATGGACCAGACCAACCCGCTGTCCGAGATCACCCACAAGCGGCGTGTCTCGGCCCTCGGTCCGGGCGGTCTGACCCGCGAACGCGCGGGCTTCGAAGTGCGCGACGTGCACCCGACCCACTATGGCCGGGTCTGCCCGATCGAGACGCCGGAAGGTCCGAACATCGGCCTGATCAATTCGCTGGCGGTCTATGCCACGACCAACCGTTACGGCTTCCTCGAGACGCCGTATCGCCGGGTCGACGACGGCAAGGTCACCAGCCAGATCGATTTCCTGTCGGCGATCGAGGAGGGGCAGTTCGTGATCGCGCAGGCCAACGCCGAAGTCGATGCCGAGGGCAATCTCAGCGGCGAACTGGTGTCCTGCCGCCACAAGGGCGAATTCATGCTCGGCACTCCGGACGCCGTCCAGTACATGGACGTGGCGCCGGGTCAGATCGTCTCGGTCGCCGCTTCGTTGATCCCGTTCCTCGAGCATGACGACGCCAACCGCGCGCTGATGGGGGCCAACATGCAGCGTCAGGCGGTGCCCTGCCTGCGGCCCGAGAAGCCGCTCGTCGGTACCGGCATCGAACGGACCGTGGCGGTCGATTCCGGCACCGCGGTGCAGGCGCTGCGTGGCGGCGTGGTGGACTACATCGATGCCAACCGGATCGTGGTCCGCGTCCACGACGACGAGACCCAGGCCGGTGAAGTCGGTGTCGACATCTACAACCTGATCAAGTACACCCGGTCGAACCAGAACACCAACATCAACCAGCGCCCGATCGTCAAGGTCGGCGACATCATCGCCAAGGCCGACGTCGTGGCCGACGGGGCATCCACCGATCTCGGCGAATTGGCCCTCGGTCAGAACATGCTGGTGGCGTTCATGCCGTGGAACGGCTACAACTTCGAGGACTCGATCCTGATCTCGGAGCGGGTCGTGGCCGATGATCGTTTCACGTCGATCCACATCGAGGAGCTGACCGTCGTCGCACGCGACACCAAGCTCGGTCCCGAGGAGATCACCCGCGACATCGCCTCGCTGGGCGAGGCGCAGCTCGGCCGGCTCGACGAGTCCGGCATCGTCTACATTGGTGCCGAGGTCGAGGCCGGTGACGTACTGGTCGGCAAGGTCACGCCGAAGGGCGAGACCCAGCTGACCCCGGAAGAGAAGCTGCTGCGCGCGATCTTCGGCGAGAAGGCGTCCGACGTGAAGGACACCTCGCTGCGGGTACCGTCGGGCATGAACGGTACGGTCATCGACGTCCAGGTGTTCACCCGTGAAGGCATCGAGCGCGACAAGCGGGCCCAGTCGATCATCGACGACATGCTGCGCAGCTTCAAGACCGACCTCGCCGACCAGATGCGCATCGTCGAGCGTGACGCCTTCGCGCGTATTGCGCGGATGATCGTCGGTCAGCCGGCCAACGGTGGCCCGCGCAAGTTGATGAAGGGCACGCAGATCACCCAGGAATATCTCGATTCGCTCGAGCCCTACCACTGGTTCGACATCCGCATGGCGGACGAGGAGATCGCCGCTCAGATGGAAGCGGTGCGCGAGGCCCTCGAGAAAACCCGCAAGGACTTCGATCTGGCCTTCGAGGTCAAGAAGAAGAAGCTGACCCAGGGCGACGAGCTGCCGCCGGGCGTGCAGAAGATGGTCAAGGTGCACCTGGCGGTCAAGCGCCGCCTGCAGCCCGGAGACAAGATGGCCGGGCGGCATGGAAACAAGGGCGTGGTGTCCAAGATCGTGCCGGTCGAGGACATGCCCTACATGGAAGACGGGACGCCGGTCGACATCGTGCTGAACCCGCTCGGCGTGCCGTCGCGGATGAACATCGGCCAGATCCTCGAGACCCACCTGGGCTGGGCTGCGAAGGGCCTCGGTCACAAGATCGGTGCCGCACTCCGGGCGAAGGCCAGTGCCGACGAGGTGCGCAGCCTGCTGACGACGATCTACAACGCCAACGGCAAGCTCGAGGACATGAACGCCCTGTCGGACGGCGAAGTGATCGAGATGGCCGACAACCTGACCAAGGGCGTGCCGTTCGCGACGCCGGTGTTCGACGGCGCTCACGAGGACGAGATCGAGAAGATGCTCGAGATCGCCGGCCTGCCGCTGCGTGGCCAGGTCACGCTCTACGACGGTCGCACCGGTGACCCGTTCGAACGTCAGGTGACGGTCGGCTACAAGCACGTGCTGAAGCTGCACCACCTGGTGGACGACAAGATGCACGCACGCTCGACCGGCCCGTACTCGCTGGTGACCCAGCAGCCGCTGGGCGGCAAGGCACAGTTCGGGGGCCAGCGTTTCGGCGAGATGGAGGTGTGGGCGCTCGAAGCCTACGGTGCGTCTTACACCCTGCAGGAGATGCTGACGGTGAAGTCGGACGACGTCACCGGCCGGACCAAGGTGTACGAGAACATCGTCAAGGGCGAGCACAAGATCGACGCCGGCATGCCGGAGTCCTTCAACGTGCTGGTCAAGGAGATCCGCTCGCTGGCCATCGACATCGATCTGGAACGTTACTGAGCCGGCCACCCTCTCAAGGATGCATGCTCACGCCTCAATGGAGTGATAGATGAAAAGTTTGCTCGCTGACCTGTTCAAGCAAACCCTGCCGAACGAGGAAGAATTCGACGCGATCACGATCGGTCTCGCCTCGCCGGAGAAGATCCGTTCCTGGTCGTACGGCGAGGTCAAGAAGCCGGAGACGATCAATTACCGGACCTTCAAGCCGGAGCGCGACGGCCTGTTCTGCGCCAAGATCTTCGGGCCGGTCAAGGACTACGAGTGCCTGTGCGGCAAGTACAAGCGGCTCAAGCACCGCGGTGTGATCTGCGAGAAGTGCGGCGTCGAGGTGACCCTGTCGAAGGTGCGCCGCGAGCGCATGGCCCATATCGAGCTGGCCTCGCCGGTGGCGCACATCTGGTTCCTGAAGAGCCTGCCGAGCCGCCTCGGCATGGTGCTCGACATGACCTTGCGCGACATCGAGCGCGTGCTCTACTTCGAGGCCTTCGTCGTGGTCGAGCCGGGCATGACCCCGCTGACCCGCGGCCAGTTGCTGACCGAGGACGACTACCTGTCCAAGGTCGAGGAGTATGGCGACGAGTTCGATGCCTCGATGGGCGCCGAAGGCGTCGGCCAGCTGCTGCGCACGCTCAACGTCAGCCACGAGATCGAGAAGCTGCGCAGCGAGCTCGAGATCACCAATTCGGAAGCCAAGATCAAGAAGTTCGCCAAGCGCCTGAAGGTGCTCGAGGCCTTCCAGCAGTCCGGCATCAAGCCCGAGTGGATGATCCTCGAAGTGCTGCCGGTGCTGCCGCCCGACCTGCGCCCGCTGGTGCCGCTCGACGGTGGCCGTTTCGCGACCTCCGACCTCAACGATCTCTATCGTCGGGTCATCAACCGCAATAACCGCCTGAAGCGCCTGCTCGAACTGAAGGCGCCGGACATCATCGTCCGCAACGAGAAGCGGATGCTGCAGGAGGCCGTGGACTCGCTGCTCGACAACGGCCGTCGCGGCAAAGCCATGACCGGGGCCAACAAGCGGCCGCTGAAGTCGCTGGCCGACATGATCAAGGGCAAGGGCGGACGCTTCCGCCAGAACCTGCTCGGCAAGCGTGTCGACTACTCGGGTCGTTCGGTGATCACCGTCGGTCCGCAGCTCAAGCTGCACCAGTGCGGTCTGCCCAAGCTGATGGCGCTCGAGCTGTTCAAGCCCTTCATCTTCAACAAGCTCGAATTGATGGGTCTGGCGACGACGATCAAGCAGGCCAAGAAGATGGTCGAGAGCCAGGAGCCGGTGGTCTGGGACATCCTCGAGGAGGTGATCCGCGAACACCCGGTGATGCTCAACCGCGCCCCGACCCTGCACCGCCTCGGCATCCAGTCGTTCGAACCGGTGCTGATCGAAGGCAAGGCGATCCAGCTTCATCCGCTGGTCTGCGTGGCCTTCAACGCCGACTTCGACGGTGACCAGATGGCGGTCCATGTGCCGCTGTCGCTGGAAGCCCAGATGGAGGCCCGCACGCTGATGCTGGCCTCCAACAACGTGCTGTCGCCGGCCAACGGCGAGCCGATCATCGTGCCGTCCCAGGACATCGTGCTGGGCCTCTATTACGCCACGCGCGAAGGCGTCAACGCGCCGGGCGAGGGCATGATCTTCACCGACGTGTCCGAGGTAAAGCGGGCCTACGAGTCCGGTCAGATTGCGCTGCACGCGCGGGTTTCGGTGCGCCTCAAGGAATACGAATGGGGCGCCGCGGGCGAGAAGGTCGAGAAGATCAGCCGCTTCGAGACCACCGCCGGACGAGCGCTGTTGTCCGAGATCCTGCCGGTCGGCCTACCCTTCTCGATCGTCGACAAGCCGCTCAAGAAGAAGGAGATCTCGAAGCTCATCAACGCCTCGTTCCGCCGTTGCGGCCTCAAGGCCACCGTGGTCTTCGCCGACCAGCTGATGCAGTTCGGCTTCCGCCTGGCGACCCGCGCCGGCATCTCGATCGCGGTCAAGGACATGCTGGTGCCGAACGCCAAGCACCCGCTGATCCATGCCGCCGAGCAGGAGGTCAAGGAGATCGCCCAGCAATACACCTCGGGTCTGGTGACCGACGGCGAGCGCTACAACAAGGTCGTGGACATCTGGGGCCGCTGCGGCGACCAGGTCGCCAAGGCGATGATGGAGCAACTCGGCCAGGAGCCGGTGGTCGATCGTGCCGGCAACGAGACCCGGCAGGAGTCGTTCAACTCGATCTACATGATGGCGGACTCCGGCGCCCGCGGTTCAGCCGCCCAGATCCGTCAGCTGGCCGGCATGCGCGGTCTGATGGCGAAGCCGGATGGCTCGATCATCGAGACGCCGATTACCACCAACTTCCGTGAAGGGCTCAACGTCCTGCAGTACTTCATCTCGACCCACGGCGCCCGCAAGGGTCTTGCCGACACCGCGCTGAAGACGGCGAACTCCGGCTATCTGACACGGCGCCTGGTCGATGTGACGCAGGATCTGGTGGTCACCGAGGACGACTGCGGTACCCGCAACGGCTTCAACATGAAGGCGCTGATCGAAGGCGGCGAAGTGGTCGAGCCACTGCGCGACCGGATTCTCGGCCGCGTCTGCGCGGACGACATCGTCAACCCCGAGTCGCAGGAGACCATCGTCGAGGCCGGCACGCTGCTGTCCGAAGACCTCGTCGACCAGATCGAATCGCTCGGCATCGACGAGGTTCGCGTGCGCACGCCGCTGTCGTGCGAGACCCGCTACGGTCTGTGCTCGAAGTGCTATGGCCGCGATCTCGGCCGTGGTTCGCTGGTCAATGTCGGCGAGGCGGTCGGCGTGATCGCGGCCCAGTCGATCGGTGAGCCGGGGACCCAGCTGACGATGCGGACCTTCCACGTCGGTGGCGCGGCGTCGCGGGCCGCCGCCGCCAGCGGCGTCGAGTCGAAGTCCGCCGGCTCGATCCGGTTCACCCAGAACATGCGCTACGTCGCCAATGCGAAGGGCGAGAAGGTCGTCATCTCGCGTTCGGCCGAAGTCGTGGTCGCTGACGAACTGGGCCGCGAACGCGAGCGCCACAAGGTGCCCTATGGGGCGATGCTGCTGGTCGATGACGGGCTGAGCGTCAAGGCCGGAACCCAGCTCGGTACCTGGGACCCGCACACCCGCCCGATCGTCACCGAATACGCCGGCACGGTGCGCTTCGAGAATGTCGAGGAAGGGGCCACCGTCGCCAAGCAGATCGACGAGGTCACCGGCCTGTCGACTCTGGTGGTGATCGACGGAAAGCGTCGTAGCAGCAGTGGTGGTGGCACCAAGGGTGGCCGCCCCCAGGTCAAGTTGCTGACCGAAGCCGGCGAGGAAGTCAAGATCGCTGGCACCGAGCACGCTGTGACGATCGCGTTCCAGGTGGGATCGATCATCACCGTCAAGGACGGACAGCAGGTCTCGGTCGGCGACGTGCTGGCCCGCATCCCGCAGGAGTCGGCCAAGACCCGTGACATCACTGGCGGTCTGCCGCGGGTGGCGGAGCTGTTCGAGGCGCGTTCGCCGAAGGATGCCGGTCTGCTTGCCGAATACACCGGCACCGTGTCGTTCGGCAAGGACACCAAGGGCAAGCAGCGTCTGGTGATTACCGAGCCCGACGGCAACGTCCATGAGTTCCTGATCCCGAAGGACAAACACGTCACCGTGCACGACGGTCAGGTGGTCAACAAGGGCGAGGTCATCGTCGACGGCCCGGCCGATCCCCACGACATCCTGCGCTTGCAGGGCATCGAGGCCCTCGCCCGCTACATCATCGACGAGGTGCAGGACGTCTACCGGCTGCAGGGCGTGAAGATCAACGACAAGCACATCGAAGTGATCGTCCGTCAGATGTTGCGCCGCGTCGTGATCACCGATCCGGGCGATTCGCGCTTCATCCGCGAGGAGCAGGTGGAGCGCTCCGACGTGCTCGACGAGAACGACAAGCTCGATGCCGACGGCAAGCTGCCGGCCCAGTACATGAACCTGCTGCTCGGTATTACCAAGGCGTCGCTATCGACCGACTCGTTCATTTCTGCGGCCTCCTTCCAGGAGACCACACGGGTTCTGACCGAAGCCGCAATCATGGGCAAGCGCGACGAATTGCGCGGTCTCAAGGAGAACGTCATCGTCGGCCGTCTGATTCCGGCCGGCACCGGCCTCGCCTATCACCGCAATCGCCGCGCCCAGTCGGCCGGCGACGACCTCGGTGGCGAGCATGCGTGGGCGCCGGTGGAGGCTTCGACCGAGGAACAGGACATCCAGGCCGGTTGACGCTGGATGGTGTAGTGCAATAGAATCCGGCCTCTTTTGTGGACCGGCCAATCGCAGTCGGTCGCCGGAATCACACTGCCCGGGCGGCTCCATGTGAGCTGCCCGGGCTATTTGGGAAATTCGGAGTTATGCCAACAATCAATCAGCTCGTGCGCAAGGCGCGCGAAGTGCCGGTCGTCAAGAACAAGGTTCCGGCCCTCGAAGCATGTCCCCAGAAGCGTGGTGTCTGCACGCGTGTCTACACCACCACGCCGAAGAAGCCGAACTCGGCCTTGCGGAAGGTGGCCAAGGTGCGGCTGACCAATGGCTTCGAGGTGATTTCCTACATCGGTGGTGAAGGCCACAACCTGCAGGAACACTCGGTGGTGCTGATCCGTGGCGGTCGTGTCAAGGACCTGCCTGGCGTGCGCTACCACATCGTGCGCGGATCGCTCGACCTGCAGGGCGTCAAGGATCGCAAGCAGGCCCGTTCGAAGTACGGCGCCAAGCGTCCGAAGCAGGCCTGAGTGTTGGCAACGGAATTCTGAAGAGGTCGATATGCCGCGTCGTCGCGAAGTACCCAAGCGTGAAGTTCTGCCGGACCCGAAGTTCGGGAGCCAGGACGTTTCCAAGTTCATCAACGTGATCATGCAGTCCGGCAAGAAGGCCGTGGCCGAGCGCATCGTCTACGGTGCCTTCGACACGATCTCGTCGCGTGCCGGCAAGGATCCGCTCGAGGTTTTCTCGACCGCCATCGGCAACGTCAAGCCGGTCGTCGAGGTCAAGAGCCGTCGTGTCGGTGGTGCCAACTACCAGGTGCCGGTCGAGGTCCGTCCGTCCCGGCGCATGGCCCTGTCGATGCGCTGGCTGCGCGAAGCGGCCCGCAAGCGTTCGGAGAAGTCGATGGCCCAGCGCCTTGCCGGTGAATTGCTCGAGGCCTCCGAGGGTCGTGGCGCGGCGATGAAAAAGCGCGAAGAAGTCCATCGCATGGCCGAGGCCAACAAGGCGTTCTCGCACTACCGCTTCTGATTCACTCCCGCCAGGGAACGTATCGGGCCCTGCAAGGGGCTCGATTGTTTTGTAACCAGCGTACATAGGTAAGGGCCGGCCGCGATCCGGCGGGCCCGCAAAGGTAGGGTTCAACCGTGGCTCGCAAGACTCCCATCGAGCGATACCGCAATATCGGTATCTCCGCGCACATCGACGCCGGCAAGACGACGACGACCGAGCGCATCCTGTTCTATACCGGCGTCAATCACAAGATCGGCGAAGTGCATGACGGTGCCGCCACCATGGACTGGATGGCGCAGGAGCAGGAGCGCGGGATCACCATCACGTCGGCGGCCACGACCTGCTTCTGGAAGGGCATGGCCAACAACTTCCCGGAGCATCGCATCAACATCATCGACACGCCGGGTCACGTGGACTTCACGATCGAGGTCGAGCGTTCGATGCGGGTGCTCGATGGCGCGTGCATGGTCTATTGCGCGGTCGGTGGCGTTCAGCCCCAGTCCGAGACCGTCTGGCGCCAAGCCAACAAGTACAAGGTGCCGCGTCTGGCCTTCGTGAACAAGATGGATCGTCAGGGCGCGAACTTCTACAAGGTCGTCGACCAGATGAAGACCCGCTTGCAGGGCAATCCGATTCCGATCGTGATCCCGATCGGGCACGAAGAGAATTTCGTCGGTGTCGTCGACCTAGTCAAGATGCAGGCGATTTACTGGGACGAAGCCACCCAGGGCATGAAGTTCGACTACCGCGATATTCCGGCCGAGCTCAAGGATGAGGCCGACAAGTGGCGTTCGGAAATGGTCGAAGCTGCTGCTGAGGCGAACGAGGAGTTGATGGACAAGTACCTCGAAGAGGGCGAGCTGTCCGAGGAAGAAATCCTCTTGGGGCTTCGTCTGCGCACGCTGGCCTGCGAGATCCAGCCGATGCTGTGCGGCACCGCGTTCAAGAACAAGGGCGTGCAGCGGATGCTCGACGCCGTCATCGAGCTGATGCCGTCGCCGGTCGACGTGCCGCCGGTCAGTGGCTTCGATGATCGCGAGCAGCCTGTCCAGCGCAAGGCCGACGACGCCGAGAAATTCTCGGGCCTGGCCTTCAAGCTGATGACCGACCCGTTTGTCGGACAACTCACCTTCGTGCGTGTGTACTCCGGTGTGCTCGCCTCCGGTGCTACGGTTCTGAACTCGGTCAAGGGCAAGAAGGAGCGTATCGGGCGGATCCTCCAGATGCACGCCAACGAACGTGAGGAGATCAAGGAGCTGCATGCCGGTGACATCGCCGCGTGCGTCGGCCTGAAGGAAGTTACTACCGGCGAGACCCTGTGCGATCCGCAGGCGCCGGTGATCCTCGAGCGCATGGAATTCCCGGATCCGGTGATCCACGTGGCAGTCGAGCCCAAGACCAAGAGCGACCAGGAAAAGATGGGCATCGCGCTGTCGCGCCTCGCCCAGGAAGACCCGTCGTTCCGCGTTCGTACCGACGAGGAGTCGGGACAGACCATCATCTCGGGCATGGGCGAGCTCCACCTGGAGATCATCGTCGATCGGATGAAGCGCGAGTTCAACGTCGAGGCCAACGTCGGTGCGCCGCAGGTGGCCTATCGCGAGACCATCCGCAAGACGGTCGAGAGCGTCGAAGGCAAGTTCGTCAAGCAGTCCGGTGGTCGCGGTCAGTATGGTCACGTCGTGCTCAAGATCGAGCCGAACGAAGCCGGCAAGGGCTACGAGTTCGTCGATGCGATCAAGGGTGGCGTGGTGCCGCGCGAATACATCCCCGCGGTCGACAAGGGCCTGCAGGAAACCATGCCGAACGGGGTGCTCGCCGGATTCCCGGTGGTGGACGTCAAGTGCACGCTGCACTTCGGCTCCTACCACGACGTGGACTCGAACGAAAACGCGTTCAAGATGGCCGCTTCGATGGCTTTCAAGGACGGCATGCGCCAGGCTTCGCCGGTGCTGCTCGAACCGATGATGGCGGTCGTGGTCGAGACGCCGGAAGAATACATGGGCAACGTCATGGGCGACCTGTCGGGGCGTCGTGGCATCGTCCAGGGCATGGACGACCTGCCCGGCGGCATCAAGGAGATCAAGGCGGAGGTGCCGCTGGCCGAGATGTTCGGCTATGCCACCCAGCTGCGCTCACTGTCGCAGGGACGCGCGACGTACTCGATGGAGTTCAAGCATTACGCCGAAGCGCCGAAGAACGTCGCCGACGCAGTCATCAACAAGAAGTGATCCTCTTCGGGATAGAAATAGGAAGCAGACATGGCTAAGGGTAAGTTCGAGCGGACGAAGCCGCACGTGAACGTAGGGACGATTGGTCACGTTGACCATGGCAAGACGACGCTGACGGCGGCGATCACGACGGTGCTGACGGCGAAGTTCGGCGGTGAGGCCAAGGATTACGCTTCGATCGACAGTGCGCCGGAAGAGAAGGCGCGCGGCATCACGATCAACACCGCGCACGTCGAGTACGAGACGGAGTCGCGCCACTACGCTCACGTGGATTGCCCGGGCCACGCCGACTATGTCAAGAACATGATCACCGGTGCGGCGCAGATGGACGGCGCGATTCTGGTGTGTTCGGCCGCGGACGGCCCGATGCCGCAAACGCGCGAGCACATCCTGCTGGCGCGCCAGGTCGGTGTGCCGTACATCATCGTGTACCTGAACAAGTGCGATCAGGTCGACGACGAGGAGCTGCTCGAGCTGGTCGAGATGGAAGTGCGCGAGCTGCTGTCGAAGTACGAGTTCCCGGGCGACGACATTCCGATCGTCAAGGGCTCGGCGCTGAAGGCGCTGGAGGGCGATCAGAGCCCGATCGGCGAGCCGTCGATCCTGGAGCTGGCGGCGGCGCTGGACAGCTACATCCCGACGCCGGAGCGGGCGATCGACAAACCGTTCCTGCTGCCGATCGAAGACGTGTTCTCGATCTCGGGTCGCGGCACGGTGGTGACCGGTCGTGTGGAGCGCGGCATCATCAAGGTGGGTGAAGAGATCGAGATCGTCGGCATCAAGGCGACGGCGAAGACCACCTGCACGGGCGTGGAGATGTTCCGCAAGCTGCTCGACCAGGGTCAGGCGGGCGACAACGTCGGCGTGCTGCTGCGCGGCACCAAGCGCGAGGAAGTGGAGCGTGGTCAGGTTCTGGCCAAGCCGGGCTCGATCACGCCGCACACCCACTTCAGTGGCGAGGTGTATGTGCTGTCGAAGGAAGAGGGCGGTCGTCACACGCCGTTCTTCAACAACTACCGGCCGCAGTTCTACTTCCGCACGACGGACGTGACCGGCTCGATCGAGCTGCCGGAAGGCACCGAGATGGTGATGCCGGGCGACAACGTGTCGATCACGGTCAAGCTGATCGCGCCGATCGCGATGGAAGAGGGCTTGCGCTTCGCGATTCGCGAGGGTGGCCGCACCGTCGGCGCCGGCGTCGTCGCCAAGATCATCGAGTAACACCCACCCGGGCCGGCGCGGCCGGCCCATCGCTCTTTGGAACAGTCATGACGAACCAGAAAATCCGCATCCGTCTGAAGGCCTTCGACTACCGATTGATCGATCAGTCGGCCGTCGAGATCGTCGACACCGCCAAGCGCACAGGTGCTGTCGTGCGTGGACCGGTACCGCTGCCGACCCGGATCGAGCGCTACGACGTGTTGCGTTCGCCGCACGTGAACAAGACCTCGCGCGATCAGTTCGAGATCCGTACCCACCTGCGTTTGATGGACATCATCGATCCGACCGACAAGACGGTCGACGCGCTGATGAAACTCGATCTGCCGGCCGGCGTCGATGTGGAGATTCGCCTGCAGTAACTGTTGCGGCGATTGATCGGGGGCCGGTATAATCCGGCCCTTGTGTTTTTTCGCGCCGCAGCAAGAGCGGCGGCTTTTGCGCGAAACACGGAATCTAACGGGCCCGGTCAATCGCAACCGGGATTAGGAGAAAAAAATGAGTCTAGGCCTTGTCGGGCGCAAGGTCGGCATGACTCGCATCTTTGCCGAGGATGGTCGTTCCATCCCGGTGACGGTGCTTGACGTGTCCGACAATCGTGTGTCCCAGATCAAGACGGCTGAGACCGACGGCTATGCCGCGGTTCAGGTCGCTTTCGGCAAGCGCCGTGCGAATCGGCTGACCAAGCCGGTCGCTGGCCACCTCGCCAAGGCGGGCGTGGAATCCTGCCGCCTGATGCGCGAATTCCGCGTCGATGCGGACAAGCTCGGTGAGCTCAAGGCTGGCGACGCCATCGGCGTCGACCTGTTCGCCGTCGGCCAGTTGGTGGATGTCACCGGCACATCGATCGGCAAGGGCTTCGCCGGAGCAATCAAACGTCACAACTTCAGTTCAAACCGGGCGTCCCACGGCAACTCGGTATCGCACCGCGCGCCGGGCTCGATCGGTCAGGCTCAGGATCCGGGCCGAATCTTCCCGGGCAAGCGCATGGCCGGCCATCTCGGCGACGTCCGCACCACCCAGCAGAACCTCGAGATCGTTCGTGTCGATGCCGAGCGTCAATTGCTGTTGGTCAAAGGGGCGGTGCCGGGTTCGAAGGGGGCGGACGTGATCGTTCGTCCTGCAGTCAAGTCGGGAGCCGCGTAATGGAACTGAAAGTATTGAACGATCAGGGTCAATCCGATGCCACCGTGCAGGCCTCCGATGCGCTGTTCGCTCGCGAGTACAACGAGGCGCTGATTCACCAGGTGGTCACCGCCTACCTGGCCAATGCGCGTTCTGCCAATCGTGCGCAGAAGGGTCGCGCCGAAGTCCGCGCGTCGACGCGCAAGCCGTGGCGGCAGAAGGGCACCGGCCGTGCCCGTTCGGGCATGGCATCGAGCCCGATCTGGCGTGGGGGCGGCAAGGTCTTCCCGAATTCGCCCGAAGAGAATTTCGGTCACAAGGTCAATCGCAAGATGTACCGGGCCGGCGTCGCCGCGATCCTGTCGCAGCTTGCGCGTGAAGATCGTCTGGCCGTGGTCGACGGCTTCTCGGTCGAAGCGCCGAAGACCAAGCTGCTCGCCCAGAAGCTCAAGGGCATGGGGCTCGAGTCGGTGCTGGTGATCACCGACGAAATCGACGAGAACCTTTACCTGTCGTCGCGCAACCTGCCTCATGTGCTGGTGCTGCAGGTCAGCGAGGCCGACCCGGTGTCGCTGGTTCGCTTCCCGAAGGTGCTGGTGACCCGAGCCGCGGTCGCCAAGATGGAGGAGATGTGGCAATGAGCAACTTCAGCGAAGCGCGGCTGATGCAGGTGTTGCTGGCGCCGCAGATATCCGAGAAGGCGACCTACGTCGCCGACAAGAACGAACAAGTGGTTTTCCACGTCGCGTCGGACGCAACCAAGCCCGAGATCAAGGCCGCAGTCGAGCTCTTGTTCAAGGTCGAGGTCGAATCGGTCCAGGTCGCCAACGTGAAGGGCAAGGTCAAGCGTTTCGGTCGTGTCATGGGCCGCCGCAAGGACTGGAAGAAGGCTTTCGTCTGCCTCAAGCCCGGCCAGGAAATCAACTTCGCCGCCGGGGAGTAAGAAGCCATGGCACTGATCAAAGTCAAGCCGACTTCCCCGGGGCGCCGGGGCCTGGTCAAGGTCGTCAACGCGGGCCTGCACAAAGGGCGGCCCGTCGATGCCCTGATCGAGAAGAAGTCCACCAAGGCCGGCCGCAACAACAAGGGTCGGGTTACGGTTCGCCATCAGGGTGGCGGCCACAAGAAGCACTACCGGGTCATCGATTTCCGTCGCAACAAGGACGGCGTCGCGGCCACCGTCGAGCGCCTCGAATACGACCCCAACCGCTCGGCCCACATTGCGCTGCTGTGCTACGCGGACGGCGAGCGGCGCTACATCATCGCGCCGCGCGGCGTAGAGGTCGGGCAGCAGTTGCTGTCCGGGTCCGAAGCGCCGATCAAGCCGGGCAATGCCCTGCCGATCCGAAACATTCCGGTCGGCAGCACCATTCATTGCGTCGAGATGAAGCCGGGCAAAGGCGCGCAGATCGCGCGTGCAGCCGGAACTTCGGTGCAGTTGCTGGCTCGCGACGGTGACTACGCGCAACTGCGCCTGCGCTCAGGCGAGATTCGCCGCGTCCATATCGAGTGCCGGGCGACGGTCGGTGAGGTCGGCAACGGCGAGCACGGGCTGCGCAAGATCGGCAAGGCCGGTGCCAACCGCTGGCGCGGCATCCGCCCCACCGTGCGTGGCGTCGCGATGAACCCGATCGATCACCCGCATGGTGGTGGCGAAGGCCGCACCGGCGAGGGGCGCGTGCCGGTCAGCCCGTGGGGCCAGCCCAGCAAGGGCTTCCGCACGCGTTCGAACAAACGCACGAACTCGATGATCGTGCAGCGTCGGCACAAGCGATAAGGGGTAGCAGATGTCTCGTTCTATCAAGAAAGGCCCGTTCGTCGACGCGCACCTGTTGAAGAAGGTGGATGCTGCGCGCGGCGGCAACGACAAGCGACCGATCAAGACCTGGTCGCGGCGGTCGACGATTCTTCCGGATTTCGTCGGTCTGACCATCGCGGTCCACAACGGCCGGGCTCATGTGCCGGTGTATGTCACCGAAAACATGGTCGGGCACAAACTCGGCGAGTTCGCACTGACCCGTACCTTCAAGGGTCACGTCGCGAGCAAGAAGTCGAAGCGCTAAGGGGGGAGCATGGAAACCAAAGCTATTCTCCGCGGCGTCCGATTGTCGGCGCAGAAGGGCCGGTTGATCGCGGATCAGGTACGCGGAAAGAAGGTGGACCAGGCGCTGAACATTCTCGCCTTTTCGCCGAAGCGGGGCGCCAAGATCGTGCGCAAGGTCGTCGAGTCGGCCATTGCCAACGCCGAGCACAATGACGGCGCCGATATCGACGAGCTGCGGATTACGACGATCCACGTCGAGGAAGGCATGACTCTGAAGCGGTTCTCCGCACGTGCGAAGGGTCGTGGCAACCGCATCCTCAAGCCCACCTGCCACATTTACGTGACCGTCGGCGTCTAAGGAATTCGTATGGGACAGAAAATTCATCCGACCGGATTCCGTCTCGCGGTCACGCGTGACTGGGGTTCGAAGTGGTTCGCCACCAGCGGCAATTTCGCCAACATGCTGCACGATGACCTGAAGGTGCGCGAGTACCTGAAGAAGAAGCTTTCGCACGCTTCGGTCGGGCGCGTCATCATCGAACGGCCTGCGAAGAATGCCCGCATCACCCTCTACAGCGCACGCCCCGGCGTCGTCATCGGCAAGAAGGGTGAGGACATCGAGGCCCTGAAGCGGGATCTGCAAAAGATCGTCGGCGTGCCGGTGCACGTCAACATCGAGGAGGTCCGCAAGCCCGAGGTCGATGCCCAGTTGATCGCGGATTCGATCGCGCAGCAGTTGGAGCGCCGGATCATGTTCCGCCGCGCGATGAAGCGTGCGATGCAGAACGCGATGCGTCTTGGTGCGCAGGGCATCAAGATCATGAGCTCGGGCCGCCTGAACGGTATCGAGATCGCCCGTACCGAGTGGTATCGCGAGGGTCGAGTGCCGCTGCATACGCTGCGGGCCAACATCGACTATGGCTTTGCCGAAGCGAAGACCACCTACGGCATCATCGGTATCAAGGTCTGGGTGTACAAGGGTGAAGTGCTGGGCGGCGGCGAACAGCCGGCCGTGGCCGAGCCCGAGGCCGATAACCGCCGTGGCCGTCGCGGTCCGCGTGACGGCGACAATGCCCGTCCCGGCCGGCGCTCCGCGCGCCGAACGGGCGGTGACAAGAACGACGCCGAAAATTCCGGCGACCGCGTGAAGAAAGCAGGAGCGAATGATGCTGCAGCCGAAGAGAAGGAAGTATCGTAAGGAGCACAAGGGCCGGAACACTGGCATCGCCACCCGCGGTACCAAGGTCAGCTTCGGCGAATTCGGGCTCAAGGCAACCGGTCGTGGTCGCCTGACCTCCCGCCAGATCGAGTCAGCTCGTCGGGCGATGACTCGCCATATCAAGCGTGGCGGCCGGATCTGGATCCGGATCTTTCCGGACAAGCCGATCTCCAAGAAGCCGGCGGAAGTGCGTATGGGTAACGGTAAAGGCAACCCGGAGTACTGGGTGGCTGAAATCCAGCCCGGCAAGGTGTTGTATGAAATGGACGGCGTCGATGAGTCGCTGGCCCGGGAAGCTTTCCGCCTCGCCGCGGCCAAGCTGCCGATGGCTACGACCTTCGTGACGCGCCAGGTGGGGTGATCATGAAAGCGAGCGAACTGCGCGCGAAGAGCGCGCCGGAACTCAACAAGGAACTGCTGGATCTTCTGAAGGCTCAGTTCAGTCTGCGCATGCAGCATGCGACGCAGCAACTGGCCAACACCAGCCAGTTGAAGAACGTCCGCCGAGACATCGCCCGCGTGCGCATGGTGCTGGCAGAGAAGGTGGTACAGAAATGAGCGAAGAGAGCAATAAGGTCCGCCGCACCGCAACCGGACGCGTCGTTTCGGACAAGATGACCGGCACCGTGACGGTATTGGTCGAGCGCCGGGTCAAGCACCCGCTGTACGGCAAGGTGATCAAGCGTTCGGCCAAATACCATGCCGATTCCGCCGAAGGCGCGGCTGCCGGTGATCTGGTCGAAATCGAAGAGTGCCGTCCGATCTCCAAGACCAAGTCCTGGAAGGTCACGCGCGTGCTGGAGAAGGCGCGCATCATCTGAGCGCAGCTGCAGGCGTGCGAGGTCGTTGAAACAGCTTGGCCAGAATTGGTCGAGCTGTTATACTTACAAGTCTTTGCCGGCCCTTCGGTCGGCAGTCAACCCGAACGGGTTCCAAGACTGCCCGCAACTAGCGGGATAAGTTGGAGATCAATTCAATGATTCAAATGCAGACGGTCCTCGGGGTCGCTGACAACACCGGTGCGCGCGCGGTCCAGTGCATCAAGGTGCTGGGTGGCTCCAAACGCCGCTATGCCGGCATCGGCGACATCATCAAGGTGTCGGTCAAGGATGCCGCGCCGCGCGGCCGCGTCAAGAAGGGCGACGTGTATAACGCGGTGGTCGTGCGTACCGCCAAGGGCGTGCGTCGTCCCGATGGCTCGCTCGTGAAGTTCGACGGCAACGCCGCGGTGTTGCTGAACACCAAGCTGGAGCCGATCGGCACCCGCATCTTCGGACCGGTCACGCGCGAACTGCGGACCGAGAAGTTCATGAAGATCGTGTCGCTGGCGCCCGAAGTTCTCTGAGGTAAGCGATGAACAAGATTCGTAAAGGGGACGAAGTCGTCGTCCTGGCCGGCAAGGATCGCGGGCGGCGCGGCACCGTGCTGCGGCGAGTGGACGAGCAGCGGGTCGTCGTCGAGGGTGTGAACCGGGTCAAGAAGCATGTGCGCCCGAATCCGATGAAGGGTCAGGTGGGTGGCATCGTCGAGAAGGAGATGCCCGTCGACGTGTCGAACGTGGCGCTGTTCAATTCGGCGACGCAAAAGGCGGATCGTGTCGGATTTCGCGTGCTCGAGGATGGCCGCAAGGTGCGGTTCTTCAAGTCGAACGGCGAACTGGTGGATGCGTAAGGAGTAGCAATGGCCCGCTTGCAAGATTTCTACAAGGAGACCGTGGTTCCCGGTCTGCTGCAGGAGTTCGGCTACAAGTCGAACATGGAAGTGCCCCGCATCACCAAGATCACGCTCAACATGGGTGTTGGCGAGGCGGTCGGCGACAAGAAGATTCTCGAGAACGCGATCAACGACCTGACCCAGATTGCGGGTCAGAAACCGGTGTCCACCAAGGCTCGCAAGTCGATCGCCGGCTTCAAGATTCGCGAAGGCTATCCGATCGGCTGCATGGTGACCTTGCGCGGCCCGCGCATGTACGAATTTCTCGATCGCCTGATCGCGGTCGCGATCCCACGTATTCGGGACTTCCGCGGCATTGGTGGCAAGGGCTTCGACGGTCGCGGCAACTACAACCTCGGCGTGAAGGAGCAGATCATCTTCCCCGAGATCGAATACGACAAGATCGACGCGCTGCGCGGCATGAACATCAGCATCACGACGACCGCGAAGTCCGACAAAGAAGCGCGTGCGCTGCTCGCCGCGTTCAAGTTCCCGTTCAAGAATTGAGGCTGATATGGCGAAACTGGCCCTGATCAATCGCGAAAAGAAGCGCGAGAAGCTGGTGGCGAAGTACGCGGCCAAGCGTGCGGCTCTGGTTGCGCAGACGAATGACCAAAGTCTTACCGAAGAAGAGCGCATGGCGGCCCGCCTGAAGCTGCAGCAGTTGCCGCGCAACGCCAATCCGACGCGGCTGCGCAATCGGTGCAACCTGACCGGTCGTCCGCGTGGCGTGTTCCGCAAGTTCGGCCTGTGCCGCAACAAGTTGCGTGAGATCGCATTCCGCGGAGAGGTTCCCGGAATGACGAAGGCGAGCTGGTAAGGAGGTTGCCATGAGTATGTCCGATCCCATCGCCGATATGCTGACCCGCATCCGCAACGGCCAGCAGGCTCAGAAGGCAAGTGTCTCGATGCCCGCCTCGAAGCTCAAGGCGGCGATCGCCAAGGTCCTGAAGGACGAAGGCTATATCGATGATTTCGCGGTTCGCGCCGAAGGCGCCAAAGCTTCGCTGGACGTCGCGCTGAAGTATTACGCCGGCGCGCCCGTGATCGAACGCATCGAACGCGTCAGCCGGCCTGGACTGCGTGTCTATAAGGGCAGCGACGATCTGCCGCGCGTCATGAACGGCCTGGGCGTGGCCATCGTGTCCACCCCCAAGGGTGTGATGACCGACCGTGCCGCCCGCGCCAGTCGCGTCGGTGGCGAAGTCATCTGCATCGTAGCTTGATCGGGAGGCTTTCCAGATGTCACGAGTAGCAAAGAACCCGGTCGCACTTCCGCAGGGCGTCGAAGCCCGGATGGCGGGGGACCTGTTGTCGATCAAGGGTCCGCTCGGATCGCTCGAGCGCCGGATCGTCGATTCCGTCGCCCTCGAGATCGCGGACGGCAAGATCCAGTGCTCGGCAGTCGCCGGCAAGGTCAATGCGCACGCCATGTCGGGCACGATCAGGGCGTTGGTAAGCAACATGGTGATTGGCGTCTCGAAGGGCTTCGAGCGCAAGCTCAACCTGGTCGGCGTCGGCTATCGCGCACAGGCCCAGGGCGACAAGCTCAATCTGAACCTTGGTTTCTCGCATCCGGTCTCGCACCAGTTGCCGGCCGGCGTCAAGGCTGAAACCCCGACCCAGACCGAGATCGTCATCAAGGGAATCGACAAGCAGCAGGTTGGCCAGGTGGCGGCCGAGATTCGCGCCTATCGGTCGCCCGAGCCCTACAAGGGCAAGGGTGTGCGGTACGCCGACGAAGTCGTGTCGCTCAAGGAAACCAAGAAGAAGTAAGGGCTCGCAGTCATGAACAAGAAAGTCGCGCGTTTGCGCCGGGCACGTAAAACCCGTGCCAAGATCGCTGAACTGAAGGCCGTTCGCCTGACGGTTCACCGTTCCAACTGCCACATCTATGCCCAGATCATTTCCGGCTGTGGCTCCAAGGTGCTTGCCGCTGCCTCGACGGTCGAGTCTGCCGTGCGCAGTCAGGTGCCGAACGGTGGTAACAAGCAGGCAGCCTCCGTCGTCGGCAAGCTGATCGCCGAGCGAGCCAAGGCCGCCGGCGTCGATACCGTCGCCTTCGATCGGGCCGGCTTCCACTTTCATGGCCGGGTCAAGGCCCTGGCCGATGCCGCTCGCGAAGGCGGCCTCAAGTTCTGAGCGAGGATCGCAATGGCAAAGCAGCAGAGCAGAAAGCCGCAGGTCGCCGACGAGCGCGACGATTCCCTGCGCGAAAAAATGGTCTCGATCAACCGGGTGACCAAGGTCGTCAAGGGCGGTCGGATTCTCGGGTTTGCCGCACTGACCGTGGTCGGTGACGGCGACGGCAGCATTGGTATGGGCAAGGGCAAGGCCCGTGAAGTGCCGGTTGCGGTACAGAAGGCGATGGACGAGGCGCGACGCAAGATGAAGCGCGTCTCCCTCAAGGACGGTACGCTGCACCACACGGTGGTCGGTCGTCATGGCGCAGCCCGTGTGCTGATGCAGCCCGCGCCGGCCGGTACCGGCATCATCGCCGGCGGTCCGATGCGTGCTGTCTTCGAGGTGATGGGCGTCACCGACATCATCTGCAAGTGTCTCGGATCGACCAACCCGTACAACGTTGTGCGGGCCACCCTCAACGGTCTGAATGCGGTCAATACACCGGCCGAGATCGCCGCCAAACGCGGCATGACCGTCGAGCAGTTGCTGGGGTAAGAAATGGCTGACAACACCGTAAGGGTCACCCTGAAGAAGAGCGTGATCGGCACCAAGCAGTCGCACCGGGCCACCGTGCGCGGCCTCGGTCTGCGCCGCATCAACCAGACCGTGGAGTTGCGGGATACGCCCGAGATCCGCGGCATGATCAACAAGGTGTCATACCTGCTGAAGCTGGAGGCCTGAGATGCGTCTGAATACGATCAAGCCAGCCGAGGGTGCCAAGCGCCCGGGCAAGCGCGTCGGCCGCGGCATCGGCAGCGGTCTGGGCAAGACCTGTGGCCGTGGTCACAAGGGCCAAAAGTCCCGCGCGGGCGGTTTTCACAAGACCGGTTTCGAGGGCGGTCAGATGCCGCTGCAGCGTCGGCTGCCGAAGCGTGGTTTCGTGTCGATGACGCGCGGCCGCAACGCGGAAGTGCGATTGTCCGAATTGGCTCGCGTGCCGGTCGACGAAATCGACCTGCTGGTGCTGAAGCAGGCTGGCGTGGTTCCCGCCGATGCGCTGGCCGCCAAGGTCGTGCTGTCCGGCGCGATCGACAAGAAGGTCGTGCTGAAGGGCGTTGGTGCGACCAAGGGCGCGCGTGCCGCGATCGAAGCGGCCGGCGGTTCCGTGAGCGCGGAATAAGGTTCCAGGACCGTGGCAAAGCAAGCACCCGGAGTAGGCAGCACCGGCAAGTTCGGCGACCTCAAGCGTCGCCTCATGTTCCTGCTGGGGGCACTGGTCGTCTATCGCATCGGTGCCCACATCCCGGTTCCCGGGATCGACCCGGATCAACTCGCGCAGCTGTTCAATTCGCAGCGCGGCGGCATCCTGGGCGTGTTCAACCTGTTCTCGGGTGGTGCGCTGTCGCGCTTCACGATCTTCGCGCTCGGCATCATGCCGTACATTTCGGCGTCCATCATCATGCAGTTGATGAGTGTCGCCAGTCCGCAGCTCGAAGCCCTCAAGAAGGAAGGCGAGGCTGGCCGTCGCAAGATCACGCAGTACACCCGCTACGGCACGCTGGCGCTCGCGTTGTTCCAGTCGTTCGGCATTGCCGTGGCGCTCGAGAGTCAGCCGGGCCTGGTGCTCGAGCCGGGCATGATGTTCCGTCTGGTCACGGTGGCGACGCTGGTGACCGGCACGATGTTCCTGATGTGGCTGGGTGAACAGATCACCGAGCGCGGCATCGGCAACGGCATTTCGATCATCATCTTCGCCGGCATCGCTGCCGGCCTGCCGAACGCGATCGGCGGCTTGTTCGAATTGGTGCGCACCGGTGCGATGCATCCCGTGGTCGCCTTGCTGATCTGCATTCTGGTCGTCGTCGTCACCGGTGTCGTGGTGTTCGTCGAACGGGGGCAGCGCAAGATCCTTGTCAATTATGCGAAGCGACAGGTCGGCAACAAGGTCTACGGCGGACAGAGTTCTCACCTGCCGCTGAAGCTCAACATGTCGGGCGTGATCCCGCCGATTTTCGCGTCGAGCATCATTCTCTTTCCGGCAACGATCGGACAATGGTTCGGTTCGTCGGAAGGCATGACCTGGCTCAAGGACATTGCGTCGACGCTGGCGCCGGGCCAACCGATCTACGTCATGCTGTACGCCGCGGCGATCGTGTTCTTCTGCTTCTTCTATACCGCGCTGGTATTCAACGCGCGGGAGACTGCTGACAACCTCAAGAAAAGCGGTGCGTTCGTACCGGGCATACGGCCCGGCGAACAGACCGCACGCTACATCGACAAGATTCTGATGCGGCTGACGATGGCCGGCGCGGTCTACATCACGCTGGTCTGCCTGCTGCCGGAATTCCTGATTCTGAAGTGGAACGTACCGTTCTACTTCGGCGGTACCTCGCTGCTGATCATCGTCGTCGTGACCATGGACTTCATGGCCCAGGTTCAGGCTTACGTGATGTCGCACCAGTACGAGAGTCTTCTGAAGAAGGCGAACTTCAAGGGTGCGGGGCTTCCTCTGAGGTGACCCAATGTCCAAGGAAGATGTCATCGAGATGCAGGGGGAAGTCACCGAGAACCTCCCCAATGCAACCTTCAGGGTGCGTCTCGAGAATGGGCACATGATTCTCGGATACATCTCCGGAAAGATGCGGATGCACTACATCCGGATCCTTCCGGGCGACAAGGTCACGGTTCAGCTGACACCGTACGACCTGTCCAAGGGGCGGATCGTATTCAGATCGAAGTAGCGGTTCGAACGGAATGAATGGAGTGGAAAAATGAGAGTTCAGGCATCGGTCAAACGTATCTGCCGCAACTGCAAGATCATCCGCCGCAAAGGCGTGGTTCGCGTCATCTGCACCGACCCGCGGCACAAGCAGCGCCAGGGTTGAGTTGTCGGTCTGGATCGATTATTATTTAACGTTTAGCTTTCTGGGGTGAGATGAATGGCCCGCATTGCTGGGGTAAACATTCCCAACCATAAGCATGCCGAAATTGCACTGACTGCGATCTACGGCATCGGCCGCTCCCGCGCGCAAAGGATTTGTGATGCGGCGGGCGTTGCGCGCACGGTCAAGATCAAGGATCTGACCGAGTCCGACATGGAGCGCCTGCGCGAGCAAGTGGGCCAGTTTCTGGTCGAAGGTGATCTTCGTCGTGAAGTCACGATGAACATCAAGCGTCTGATGGATCTTGGCTGCTATCGCGGCTTCCGGCATCGTCGTGGCCTGCCCATGCGCGGCCAGCGGACCCGGACCAATGCCCGCACACGCAAGGGCCCGCGCAAGCCGATCGCCGGCAAGAAGTGATAGGAATCCGACATGGTCAAGACTGCAACCAAGGTTCGCAAGAAGGTCAAGAAGAACGTCGCCGAAGGCATCGCGCACGTTCATGCGAGCTTCAACAACACGATCATCACGATCACCGACAGGCAGGGTAATGCCCTGTCGTGGGCGACGGCTGGCGGCGCCGGCTTCAAAGGCTCCCGCAAGAGCACTCCGTTCGCGGCGCAGGTCGCAGCGGATGCGGCCGGCAAGGCAGCGCAGGAATGCGGTGTGAAGAACCTCGAGGTGAGAATCAAGGGGCCGGGTCCCGGCCGCGAGTCGGCGGTGCGTGCGCTCAATGCTCTCGGCATGAAGATCACGTCGATCACCGACATCACCCCGATTCCGCACAACGGCTGCCGTCCGCCGAAGAAGCGCCGTATCTAAGGAGTTAGCTGTGGCTCGTAATCTAGATCCCAAATGCCGTCAGTGCCGCCGCGAGGGCGAGAAGCTCTTCCTCAAGGGCGAGAAGTGCTTTACCGACAAATGCTCGATCGAGCGTCGTTCCTATGCCCCGGGCCAGCACGGCCAGCGTTCGGGTCAGCGTATGTCCGGTTACGGCATCCAGTTGCGTGAAAAGCAGAAGATCCGCCGCCTCTACGGTGTCCTCGAGCGCCAGTTCCGCAGGGTCTATGCGGAAGCGGACCGACGCAAGGGCCAGACCGGTGAGAACCTGCTGCAACTGCTGGAAGGGCGGCTCGATTCGGTAGCCTACCGCATGGGCTTCGGCGTCAGCCGGGCCGAGGCCCGCCAGGTCGTCCGTCACAACGGCGTGCTGGTGAACGGCAAGCGCGTGAACATTCCCTCCTATACGGTCAAGCCGGGTGACACCGTCGAACTGACCGAGACCGCCCGTGGCCAGCTTCGGGTCAAGGCCGCGATCGAGGCTGCCGATTCCCGGGGTTTCCCCGAGTGGATCGAGGTCGACGCCAAGGCCGGCAAGGGCGTCTTCAAGGCCTACCCGCAGCGTGCAGAACTGCCGCAGACGATCAACGAGAGTCTGGTCGTCGAACTGTATTCTCGCTGATCGGCGAGATCTGCAACCAGTACGGATCCAAGGGAATATCGATGCAAAGCAATGCGCTGCTGAAGCCTCGTATCATTGATGTGCAGAACGTCTCGCCGGTGCATGCGAAAGTCACCATGGAGCCGTTCGAGCGCGGGTTCGGACATACGCTCGGCAACGCCCTGAGGCGCATTCTTCTGTCCTCGCTGCCCGGCTGTGCGCCGACCGAGGTCATGATTGAAGGCGTGCTGCACGAGTACAGCACGCTGGACGGCGTTCGCGAGGACATCGTCGACCTGCTGCTGAACCTGAAGGGCGTCGTGCTGAAGATGCACAGTCGCAGCGAAACGACGCTGAGACTGTTCAAGGAAGGCGACGGGGTCGTGACCGCCGGCGACATCGAAACGTCGCACGACGTCGAGATCATCAATCCCGAGCACGTCATCGCCCATCTGGCGCCCGGCGGCAAGCTTGACATGCAGATCAAGATCGAGGAAGGCCGTGGCTATGTTCCCGGCAATGTGCGGCTGCCGGTCGGTGATTCCAAAGTCATCGGTCGGGTGGTGCTCGACGCCTCGTTCAGCCCGGTGCGTCGGGTCAGCTACCAGGTCGAGAGCGCGCGTGTCGAACAGCGCACCGATCTCGACCGGCTGGTGATCGACATCGAAACGAACGGTGCGGTGGACCCGGAAGAAGCGATTCGCTATGCCGCGCGGGTGATGATGGATCAGCTGTCGGTGTTCGCCGACCTCGAAGGGACGCCTGCCGCCGTCGAGCAGCCCAAGGCCCCGGCCATCGATCCGGTGCTGCTGCGCCCGGTCGACGACCTCGAGCTGACGGTACGTTCGGCCAACTGCCTGAAGGCCGAAAACATCTACTACATCGGTGATCTGATCCAGCGGACCGAGACCGAACTGCTGAAGACGCCGAATCTGGGTCGCAAGTCGCTCAACGAGATCAAGGAAGTGCTCGCTTCGCGCGGCCTGACCCTGGGAATGAAACTTGAAAACTGGCCGCCGGCAGGGCTCGAAAAGCTCGGCTGAGCGGTGCCTGGAAGAATAGAGGAACGATCATGCGTCACCGCCACGGTCTTCGCAAACTGAATCGCACCAGCGCCCATCGTCAGGCGATGCTGCGCAACATGACCAACTCGCTGCTTCAGCACGAGGTCATCCGCACGACTCTGCCCAAGGCCAAAGAGCTGCGCCGGGTCGTGGAGCCGATGATCACGCTGGGCAAGAAGCCGAGCCTGTCGAACCGCCGCCTCGCCTTCAACCGTCTGCGTGATCGCGACATGGTGGTCAAGCTGTTCGACGAGCTGGGCCCGCGCTATGCCAGCCGCAACGGTGGCTATCTGCGAATCCTGAAGTGTGGCTTCCGCGATGGCGACAACGCACCGATGGCGGTGGTCGAACTGCTCGACCGTCCGGCAGAGGAGGCGGTCGAGGTGGTCGAGGCGCCCGCGGAGTAAGCAGCGCGCTGCCAGCCGGAAAACCGGGTCTCGTCGGCCCGGTTTTTTTTTGCCGTCGGCGATCGTGCACAAGGCAGGAGATAATTGGCCGCAGGCCGCCTGCCGTTATGCAGTCGAGCTGGCGGCAACGTTCAACGGGTGGAGTGATTCGATGGCAGTGATACTCGTCACCGGAGGTGCCGGCTACATCGGCACCCACACCTCGGTCGCCCTGATGGCGGCCGGTCACGACGTCGTCGTGGTCGACAACTACTGCAACAGTAAGCCTTCGGCGCTCGACAGGGTCGAAGAGATCGCCGGGCGCGCACTGCGGGCGCGTGTCGCGGCAGACGTGCGTGATCGCGAGTCGATGATGCGCACGCTGCGGGCCTACCCGATCGACGCAGTCATTCACTTTGCCGCGCTCAAGGCGGTCGGCGAATCGGTGGCTCAGCCCCTGGCCTACTACGACAACAACATCGGCGGCACGGTGGCGCTGGCCGAGGCGATGGCGAGCTGCGAGATTCAGCGGATGGTCTTCAGTTCGTCGGCGACGGTCTACGGTGATCCTGCGAGTGTCCCGATCCAGGAGGACTTTCCGACCGGACCGACCAATCCCTACGGGCGCACCAAGTGGATGATGGAGTACGTTCTGCAGGATCTGGCGGCCAGCGATCCGCGCTGGTCGGTGGCCCTGCTACGCTATTTCAATCCGGTCGGCGCCCATCCGTCGGGGCGGATCGGGGAGGATCCGAACGGTATCCCGAACAACCTGATGCCATTCATAAGCCAGGTTGCGGTTGGTCGGCGGGAGCGGCTCCAGGTGTTCGGGAGCGATTACCCGACGCCCGACGGTACCGGCGTGCGTGACTTTATCCATGTCGTCGACCTCGCCGAAGGCCATGTGGCGGCCGTGGAACATCTGATCGAACACGAACCCGCCGTGCTGACACTGAATCTGGGTACCGGGCGTGGTTACAGCGTACTCGACGTGGTAGCCGCGTTCGAGCGATGCTCGGGCCGCGCAGTGCCTTACGAACTGACGGATCGACGTCCCGGTGACGTGGCGGAGTGCTGGGCCGATCCGGCGCGCGCGCAATCGGTGCTGGGCTGGTGCGCGACGCGCGACATCGACGTCATGTGCGCTGATGCCTGGCGTTGGCAATCGAACAATCCGGACGGTTTCCCTGACGACTGAGTGAGCGTCTTCGAAATCGAGCGAAGTTGGGTCGCCTCGGGCGGTGCCACAGGGTGATTACCCATGCAGGCCGGCGGCGATGCATTCCCGAGGCGGCCACATGCGGGCGCGACCGGCTTCCGCAGCGATGGGGCGGCATATACTGGCCATGGCGTGGCGCGCGGGAGCGTCGGCAGTGGGGCTGATTGCCGGGCGGCGTCGAATCGAAGTCGCGGTATCTGGGCGAGGTGCGGAGGGCGACGATGGGTGAGGAAAGGAACGTGCTCGGCGGCACACTGCTGGCGTGCAGCTATGCGCCGCTGACGGGCTTTCATCGCAACGGCTGCTGCTCGTTCGACCCGCGGGATCCGGGCCTGCACCTGGTGTGCGCGCGACTCACGCACGAGTTTCTGCAATTCAGCATCGAGCGCGGCAACGATCTCTCGACACCGCGCCCCGAAATGCGGTTCAAGGGGCTCGGCCCGGGCGACCGCTGGTGCCTTTGCGCAGCCCGTTGGCTCGAGGCGCTGGAAGCCGGCGTGGCACCGCCGGTAGTGTTGGCCTCGACCCACGAGGCCGTGCTGCAGATCGTTTCGCTCGATGTGCTGAAACGGCATGCGGCATGAAGCGCGACGTTGTTCCGCCTACCAGTCGCGGCGGATGCGGTTGCGGTACTGTACGTCGTGCGGCAGGTGTTTCTGCATCGACTCGAGGATCTCGTTGAGGCGCTTGGTGGCGGTCTGGACGGTCTCGGCGTTGAGGTGAGGCAACTCCGTCGGTCGGGCCACTGCCCGCGCGAGGCTTTCGAGCAGCCGGGCGCGCTGGCGCTCCTCGGACGGAAGAAAGATACCCATGCCGCTGTGTTCGATCGTCAGTAGGAACTTCGCCCTTCGCTCCAGGCGTTCGAGAAAGCGTTCCTGAATCTCTTGGGGGCTCGCCATGCGTGCTCTCCGGTCGGATTTTCACGACACAGACTATCACCGTTGATGCATCGACCGAGCTTCAATCCGTGATTTCCTGACGTATGTCAGGCAAGTAGCGCCGAAAGGTAGCGTCCGGTATGCGACGACGGCTCGGCGACGACCATCTCGGGCGGGCCGGCGACGACCAGCCGCCCGCCGCCGCCACCGCCTTCGGGTCCGAGGTCCACGATCCAGTCTGCGGTCTTGATGACGTCCAGATTGTGCTCGATGACGATTACCGTGTTGCCGTGATCGCGCAGGCGGTGCAGAACACCGAGCAGCAGTTCGATGTCGTGGAAATGCAGGCCGGTGGTGGGCTCGTCGAGGATGTAGAGCGTGCGGCCGGTGTCGCGCTTCGACAACTCCAGCGCCAGCTTGACGCGCTGCGCCTCGCCGCCTGACAGTGTGGTCGCACTCTGGCCCAGACGGATGTAGCCGAGTCCGACATCGGCCAGCGTGCGCAACTTGCGCGCCACGGTCGGCACCGGCGCGAAGAATGCCAGCGCCTGCTCGACCGTCATGTCGAGAATCTCGAAGATGTTGCGGCCCTTGTAGCGGATCTCCAGGGTCTCCCGGTTGTAGCGCTTGCCGTGACAGACGTCGCACGGGACGTACATGTCGGGCAGGAAATGCATTTCCACCTTGATCATGCCGTCGCCCTGGCAGGCCTCGCAGCGTCCGCCCTTGACGTTGAAGCTGAAGCGCCCCGGGCCGTAGCCGCGCGCCTTGGCCTCGGGGACACCCGAAAACAAGTCGCGGATCGGGGTCAGCAGGCCGGTGTAGGTCGCCGGATTCGAGCGTGGGGTGCGGCCGATCGGGCTCTGATCGACGCTGATCACCTTGTCGAAGTGGCCGAGGCCGGAGATCTCCCGATGCGGCGCGGGATCGGTCGACGAGCCGTACAGGTGGCGGGCCGCCATCGCGTACAAGGTATCGTTGATCAGGGTCGACTTGCCCGAACCCGAGACGCCGGTGACGCAGGTCAGCAGACCCACCGGCACCGCCACGTCGAGTTCCTGCAGGTTGTTGCCTCGCGCGCCGCTGATCACCAGCTGGCGTTGCGGGTCCGGCGTCAGACGCCGGGCCGGCAGCGGAATGCTGCGCCGGCGCGACAGATAGGCGCCGGTGAGCGAATCGCGGCAGGCCGCGATGTCGACCGGCGTGCCGCTGGCGATGATCCTGCCGCCGTGTTCGCCGGCACCGGGCCCCATGTCCACGACATGATCGGCGGTGCGGATCGCGTCCTCGTCGTGTTCGACCACGATCACCGTGTTGCCCATGTCCCGCAGCCGCTTGAGGGTTTCGAGCAAGCGGTCGTTGTCGCGCTGGTGCAGGCCGATCGATGGTTCGTCGAGCACGTACATGACGCCGGTCAGGCCGGAACCGATCTGGCTGGCGAGACGGATGCGCTGGGCCTCGCCGCCGGACAGCGAATCCGCCGAGCGTTCCAAGGTCAGGTAGTCGAGTCCGACGTTGATCAGGAACTGCAGGCGTGCGCGGATCTCGGCGACGATCTTGTCGGCGACCTTGGCCCGGTGGCCTTCGAGTTCGAGTCCGGCGAAGAAGTCGCGGCTGCGGGACAGCGGCAGCGCACTGACCTGGGGCAGGTTGCACCCGCCCACCAGCACGTGTCGGGCGTCGGCCCGCAGGCGGGTGCCGTCACATGCCGGGCAGGCATGCGTTGCCCGGTACTTGGCGAGTTCTTCGCGGACGACGATCGAATCGGTCTCGCGGTAGCGCCGCTCCAGATTCGGGATGATGCCCTCGAAACTGTGTTCCTTGAGAGTCAGGCGCCCGCTGTCGGCGAGGTAGCGGAACGCGATGCGGGTTCGGCCCGAGCCGTACAGCACGACCTCGCGTACGGTCTGGGGCAGGTCGCCGAACGGCGTCTCGATATCGAATTCGTAGTGCTGGGCGAGACACGCCAGCATCTGGAAATAAAACTGATTGCGCCTGTCCCAACCGCGGATCGCGCCACCGGCCAACGACAATTCAGGATGCGCGACGACACGCTCGGGATCGAAGAAGTCGACCGCGCCGAGACCGTCGCACTTCGGGCAGGCGCCGGCCGGGTTGTTGAACGAGAACAGGCGGGGCTCGAGATCGCCGAGCGCGAAGTTGCAGACCGGGCAGGCGAATCGGGCCGAAAAGGCGAGGCTCTCGTTGCTGTCCATGTCGACTGCGATGGCTCGCCCCTCGCCATGGGCGAGTGCGGTCTCGAAGCTCTCGGCCAGCCGCTGACGGACGTCGGCGCGCACCTTGAGGCGGTCGACGACGACGTCGATGGCATGACGCTGGTTCTTCTCGAGGCGCGGCAGCGCGTCGATCTCGTGCACTTCACCGTCGATGCGCAGGCGCACGAAACCCTGCGCGCGCAGTTCGCCGATCAGTTCGGTCTGTTCGCCCTTGCGGTCTCGCACGACCGGCGCGAGGATCATCAGACGCGTGGACTCCGGCAGCGCGAGTACCGCATCGACCATCTGGGAGACGCTCTGGGCTTCGAGCGGGCGGTCGGGATGATCGGGGCAGTGGGGTGTACCGGCACGGGCGTAGAGCAGGCGCAGGTAGTCGTGGATCTCGGTCACCGTGCCGACGGTCGATCGCGGGTTGTGGCTGGTGGCTTTCTGTTCGATCGCGATCGCCGGCGACAGCCCTTCGATCAGGTCGACATCGGGTTTCTCCATCAACTGCAGGAACTGCCGGGCATAGGCCGACAGCGATTCGACGTAGCGACGCTGGCCCTCCGCGTAGAGCGTGTCGAAGGCCAGCGACGACTTGCCCGAGCCCGACAGACCGGTGATCACGGTCAGGCGGTCGCGGGGAATGTCGACGCTGACATTCTGCAGATTGTGGGTGCGGGCACCGCGGATGCGGATCGAGTCCATGGCTCGGGTGCGCCGTTACCGGCGCGACTCTGTATCGGGGGCGACCTGCTAATATACGCAATTCGCTTTCGCCCGCTCAAGCCGTTCCATGACCCTAGATTCCGACGACCGCATGAGTCCCGGCGAGCGCCGGATCGGCGCAACCCTGGCAGCGATCTTCGGATTGCGCATGCTCGGCCTGTTCCTGATCCTGCCGGTGTTCGCGGTCTATGCCAAGACCCTGCCGGGTGGTGCGGACCTGACCCTGGTCGGCGTTGCGCTCGGCGCCTACGGGCTGACCCAGGCCGTGCTGCAGATTCCTTTCGGCGCCGCGTCGGACCGTTTCGGGCGCAAGCCGGTGATCATCTTCGGCCTGTTGCTGTTTGCCGTCGGCAGCGTGGTTGCCGCGCTCGCGTCCGACATCTACGTGATGATCTTCGGGCGTGTGCTGCAGGGTGCCGGCGCGATTTCCGCCGCGGTCACCGCGCTCGCCGCCGACCTCACCCGCGAGCAGCACCGGACCAAGGTGATGGCGATGATCGGTGCCTCGATCGGGCTGGTGTTCGCCGGCTCACTGGTGCTGTCTCCTGCACTCTATGCATGGATCGGCATGGCCGGCATCTTCTGGCTCACCGCGGCGCTGGCGCTGGCCGCGATCGTGACCCTGGTGACCGTCGTGCCGATCGCGCCGCCGGTGCCGAGGGCAACCGGTCGCCTCGTCGACGTGCTGGCCGACGGCCAGCTGATGCGGCTCAATCTCGGCGTGTTCGCGCTGCACCTGATGCAGACTGCGATGTGGGTGCTGGTGCCGGCCGCGTTGGTGGCCGACGGCCTGCCGCTCGCCAGCCACTGGAAGATCTATCTGCCGGCGGTGTTGGCCTCCTTCGTCGTGATGGTGCCGGCAGTGATCATGGCCGAGAAGCGCGGGCGCATGAAGCAGGTCTTCAATGCCGCCATCGGGCTGCTGCTGCTCGTGCAGATCGGCCTGTATCTCTTCGGTGAAGGGGTGTGGCCGCTGGCGGTGCTGCTGACCCTGTTCTTCGTCGCCTTCAACATCCTCGAGGCGACCCAGCCGTCCTGGATCTCGCGGATCGCGCCGCCGAGTGCCAAGGGTACTGCGCTGGGCGTCTACAATACCTTGCAGTCGATCGGGCTGTTTCTCGGCGGTGCGCTGGGCGGCTGGCTCGCCAAGCATTTCGGCGCCGGTTCGGTCAATCTGTTCTGTGCCGCGCTGGCGGTGGCCTGGTTGCTGCTCGCGATCGGCATGCGCCCGCCTGCCGTGCGCAGTGCCAAGTCCGTGGTGCCGGCTGCCGACTGACTGCGATCGGATCGCGACCGCGGCAAGCGAATCGCAGCTTCGCCGGCAGGCGGGCGCAGCGCTGCCGGCTAACGCGTGTAGTAGCCGACGCCGATCAGTCGGCCCTCGCTGATCGTGAAGTAGGTGTGCTTGTGTTCGAGCTTGCCGGTCACCGGGTTGCGCCAAATGTAGTCGAGTTCGCCATCGCCCGATCGGGTCGCGCGCTCGATCATTTCGGTCACCACCGGGCGACCGTCCGGGTCGCGCAACTGGTGCGCATCGGATCCGACCAGGCCCGGGCTGGCGCCGTGGGCGAGGAAGCGGCCGCTGGCGACGTCGACGACGAAGACGTAGAGATCGTCCCGGATGAACGGCCCGTTGAGCTGCTGGAATCCGGCGAGCGCCTGTGCCGGATCGCTTGACAGCGCCCTGCCCGCACGGGCGAGCAGGCGGCGCGCCTGCGCCGGCGTGGCACGGGGCGGATAGTAGCCGACCGCGACGATGACGTTTCCGACGCGACGGAACGAGGTGAGCTTCGGTTCGCCGCTGCTGTCGGCCGGATTGAACCAACGGTAGGCGATACGTCCGTGTCCATCCCGGCGGGCGGTGTCGACCATTTCGCGGAAGAACGGCTTGCCTTCGACGTCCACCTCGTCGAGCACGTTGTCGCCGATCAGCACCGCCGAGGCGCCGCCGCTGGCGAGGAAGCGACCGTCGGTGTCGAGGGCGTACACGTAGAGGTCACGATCGACGAATTCGGCCTGTCGACTGAAGGCCTGGACGCCGTCGATGCCGTGCCGGGCGACATGGGCTGCCGCGCGGTCGAGCAGCGCTTCCGCGCGGGCCTGCTCGCTGCTGCCGTAGACGCCATTCTCGCGCTGCGCATGTGCCGGCATGCCGACGACCAGCGTTGCGATCAGGGCGACGGCGACCATTGACTGGCGGATGAAGGTCATGGGATAGCTCCAGTTGATGCCGAATCGTGTCGTCGGCGGGATCAATAGCCGACGACGCCCGGCAGCCACAGCGACAACTGCGGAAAGAAGGCGATGACGAAGACCGCGGCGGTCGACACCATCACGAACGGATGGATGCGCGAGACGATCGCCTCGATGCTCGATCCACCGATGCCCGAAGCGACGAAGATGTTCTCCCCCAGCGGCGGGGTCTGGAATCCCACCGAGAGGGCGCAGATGACGACGATGCCGACATGCGTCGGATCGATGCCGAAGGTGTACATCACCGGCAGCAGCACCGGCACCAGGATCATGATCGCGGCCAGGGTTTCCATGAACATGCCGACGAACAGCAGGAAGCCGATCACCATCGCCCAGATCAGGTAGAGGTTGTCGGTCATGCCCAGCATCGAGTCGGCGATGATCGCCGGAATCCGCTGCTCGACCAGCAGGCGGCCGAACACCGTCGCGGTGAACAGGATCAGCAGCACGCGGCCGGTGATCCAGGTGGTCGTGCGCAGCGAGTGCAGCAGGGCCTCGAGCTTCAGTTCGCGGTGCAGGAAGATGCCGACGAAGAGCGTGTAGAAGATCGCGACGATCGCCGACTCGGTCGGTGTGAACAGGCCGGTGTAGATGCCGCCGAGGATGATCACCGGCGCCAGGATCGACCAGAATCCCCTCCTGAGAGCGACCACGATGTCCCGGCCGGACCATTTCTCGGTCAGGCCGACGTAGCCGTTCTTCTTCGAAATCAGGTAGTTCATCAGCAGCAGGCTGCCGGCCATGATGACGCCCGGAATGACGCCGGCGACGAACAGCTTCGGAATCGAGACGGTGCTGAACTGGCCGTACTTTGCGACCGCGTCCGGCGGTGGCATCAGGCCGATCGCGGCAATGCCGAAGATCACCATCGGGATCGACGGCGGAATGATGATGCCGAGGCCGCCGGACGAGGCCGTCACCGCCGAGGCGTAGGCCCGGTCGTAATGGCGCTTGGTCATCGCCGGGATCATCAGCATGCCGACCGCCGCAGTGGTGGCAGGGCCGGAGCCCGAGATCGCACCGAAGAACAGGCAGGCCAGCACCGTGGCGGCGCCCAGGCCGCCGGTGATCGGTCCGGCCAGGGTCTCGGCAATGTCCACCAGTCGCCGCGAAATGCCGGCCGCCTCCATCAGCGCACCGGCCAGCACGAACGCCGGCAGTGCCATCAGCGGGAAGCTGCCGACCGAGGTGAAGGCGATCTGGACGAAGGCGATCGGGTTCTTGCCCACCGCCAGGAAGGTGGCGAGCGCAGCGCCACCCAGGGCGATGGTGATCGGCGCGCCGAGCAGCAGCAGCAGGAAGAAGCCGCCGAACAGGATTTCAACGATGTAAGCGTCCATGTCTTGTCTCTCTCCACGGGTGATCCGGGCTCATTGTTCTGTTGCGGTGGCGTGCTTGAGCTTCTCGATCTCCTCCGCTTCCGGATCGACCAGTTCGACGCCCCTGACCAGGGTCAGGTAGTTGTTCCACAGGATGCGGACCGACATCAGCGCGAAGGCGATCGGCAGGATCATGTAGAAGTACTTCATCGGCAGTCCCAGGGTCTGGGACTTCCAGAACAGGTTCATCCGGTGGAAGACGAAGTCGTAGCTGAGATAGACGAAGTACAGGTTGAAGCACACCCACAGCAGATCCGCGAAGGCGAGGCAGACCTTGCGGACGATGGGCGGCACCAGCTTGAACTGGACCGTGACCCGGTTGTGGGCCGACATCTTTGCCGCGACCGTGGCGCCGAGATAGGCGAACCAGACGAACATGTAGGTTGCCAGTTCCTCGCCCCAGGGCAGCGAATACTGGAAGAACTGGCGCAGCAGAATCTGCACGAACAGCAGCAGGACAAAGCAGGCGAGCAGGGCTTCCGACAGGTACTCCTCGATATTGCCGAGGATCTTGGTTGCGACGTTCTTGGCGGACATTGAGGTCTCCCGGTCGGTCTCGTACGGATCGGCGGGCACCCGGGGCCAACCCCGGGTGCCCCCTTGCTCAGCGGCCCAGGGCCTTGAGGACCTTGTCGAGCTTGTCCTTGCCGCCGATGCTGTCGTAGAACTGCGGCCAGACCGTGCCGGTGGCCTTGGCGATCCACTCCTGCTCGCCATTGGCCGGATCGCTGATCTCCATGCCCTTGGCCGCCAGATCCTTCTTGATCTGCTCCTCGGTGGCCTGCAGGTAGGCGAAGCTGTGGGCGGTGGCTTCGCGGCCGGCGTCGAGGATCGCCTGCTGGATTTCGGGTTTCTGCTCCTGGAACACCGATTCGCTGACGATCAGCGGCTCCAGCGAGAAGATGTAGCGGATGTTGGTGATGTACTTCTGCACCTCGTTGAACTTCATCGCTGAAACCGTGATGTAGGGGTTGTCCTGGCCATCGACGACCCGCTGTTGCAGCGCCGTGAAGGTTTCGGACCAGGCCATCGGCGTCGGGTTGATGCCCCAGGATTGGTAGGTGGCGATCATGATCTCGTTCTTCGGCACGCGGATCACCATGCCTTTCAGGTCGGCCAGCGAAGTCACCGGCTGCTTCGAGTTGGTCAGCACCCGAAATCCCGAATAGGCCCATCCGACGATGCGTACGCCGGCATCGCGGATCGTGTTCTCGGTGAGTTCCTGGCCGATTTCCCCCTGGGTCAGCTTCTTGGCGTCGTCGGCGCTCTGGATGACATACGGCAGGGTCAGTACGCCGACCGTCGGCGAGAACGGCGTGACGTTGTTGATCGCCAGTACCGAAAAGTCCAGGGTGCCCAGAGCGGCGTTGTTAACGGTGTTCTGTTCGTCGCCGAGTTGGCCGTTCGGGAACAGGTCGACGCTGTGCTTGCCGGCGGTCCTCTGTTCGAACACGGCCTTGAATTTCTGGCCCAGCTCCCATTGGGTACCGCCGGCGGCATCGCCGAGGGCCATCTTGAAGGTGGTGGCCATCGCGGCCGGTGCCGATGCCAGCAGGCCGGCGGCGAGCAGCGAAAGTGCGGTCTTCTTGAAGTTCATGTCTGTCTCCTGTTTCTCGTTGTGCGTGGTGCGGGGGGCTCGGATCGGGTCGGCCGCGAAGGCCGTCCCGGTCAGAGCATTTCGTCCTTCAGGTAGTACCAGCGATACAGCCACCACTGGCCGAAGCGCCTGAACGGTGCGAAGGCTTGCGATTCGACCATTTCCCGTACGTTCGGGAAGGGCAGGCGCGAGGTGAAGATCGGCAGTTGCAGTTCCTTGCCGTGTCCGGCGATCCACTGGGCGAGGCGCTTGCCGGCCTGGGCCGAATACATCACGCCGTTGCCGCCGTAGCCGAGGGCGTAGTAGATCGTCTGCGACGGATCGGGCTGGTGGATGCGCGGCATCATGTCGTGGCTGACGTCGACCCAGCCCCACCAGGAATAGTCGATCTGTACGCCGGCGAGCGAGGGGAACTTGCGCGCCAGGTCGCGGATCAGGAACGCCTCGTACTTCTTCTCGGGCGCGTCGCGGCCGGTGATCGCACTGCGGCTGCCGATCTGCAGCCGCCGGTCGGGCATCAGGCGATAGTAGTGGCGCAGGATCCGGGTGTCGGTGACGACCTGGTGGGTGCGCAGGCCGGCGGCCTCGATCTCGGCGTCGGTCAGCGGGCGCGTCACGATCGAATTCGAGAGGATCGGCAGCAGGCGGTTCTTCACTTCGCGGTGGAGGCCGTTCGAGGTGTAGCCGCCGGTGCATACGCCGACCGCCCGGGCCCTGACGACGCCACCGGGCGTGCGCAGGTAGTGGATGCCGTCCCGGGTCTCCCAGCCCTCGACCGGACTCGCCGGATGGACCGTGGCACCCAGCGCGCGCGCTTTCCGGAGGTAGCCGAAGGCCAGCTTGCCGGCGTGGATGCCGATGCCTTCCGGCTCGTGCATCGCGCCACAGGCCTCCTGGTCTCCGATCCACTCGCGCTTGACGGTCTCGGCGTCGAAGATGCGTGCGTTGTAGCCGAAGACTTCGCGCAACAGTGCCGCCTCCTTCTCGAGCACCGGCATCACGCGGGGGCGATGGGCGACGTAGAGGTGGCCGCCCGGCTGCGGATCGCAGTCGATGTCGCGAATCAGTTCCTTGAACGTCTCCATGCCGTCGAGGCATTCGCGATGCAGTCCGAGGGCGGCTTCGAGGCCGTAACGGCCGATCCACTGGGACCGCTTGAGGCGGCCGGAAGCACATTGGGCCTGGCCGCCGTTTCTCGTGCTGCAGCCCCAGGCACTGCGGTTGGCTTCGAGTACGGTGGCCTTGATGCCGTATTGCTCGGCCAGGAAGATCGCGGTGGTCAGTCCGGTGAAGCCGGAGCCGATGATCGCAACGTCGACATCGATGTCGTGGTCGATCGGTCCGTCGTCGGCCGGCGGCTCGCCGGCGGTGCCGATCCAGTAGGTCGGCGCGTAGTCCCGTCCCTGCCCGGGGGTCGCGCTGACCAGCGGATCATAGGCGGGGTCGTAGGGGTTCTTCGGCGCGGTGGCGCGCGGATCGATCGCGCGCACGGTGGTCGCAGCTTCCATGCTGAGGTCCTCTCGAAGGCGTCTTGTGCAGGGGGCGAAGGTCAGGCGCCGGCAACCGGCGGACGATCCTTGCGGAATGCGTTCTTGACCGCGATCTTGCCGTTGTGGAAAGTGAAGACGTCGACCATCCGCGCCTCGATCCGGGTGCCATCGGCCTTGGTGCCGACGAAGGTCGATTCGGTGACGCCGCGATTGCCCTGGACGAAGTGGTCGGGGTCCTGCCACGACGCATCCGGGAAGGTCTGCCAGGCCAGCATGAAACCTTCACGAACGGCCTCTCGACCGACGAAGCTGCGCCCCAGCAGGTCGGGGCCGGCGACCGCGTGAAACGAGCAATCGTCCGCCATGAAGTCCATCAGCGCGTCGATGTCGTGCCGGTTCCAGGCATCGCTGAATGCCTGCAGGAAAGCCGGGGTGGGTTCGCTCATTGTTGTCTCCTCCTAGGGTCTGTCAGGGCCGCCGTGACGTCCGGTGGCTCAGTGCATGGGTGCAGATTAAGACCGTTGGGGAAGGCGCGGTAGGACCAGTTCCGGACAATCGTTTGGTCCAGACAACTGATTGATTCAGCGAAATAAATTTACTGTTTCTGGAGCGTGCGGAAGGCCTCTGCCAAGGCTTGGATGCCGGGCTCGATGCGATCCGCGCGGATCGAGGCGAAGCCGAGCCGGAAGGCGTTCCTCGCCGGTGTGCGCTCGCTGAAGAAGACCGCTCCGGGCTCGATCAGCACGCCCCGCTGCTCGGCCTCGTGGCACAGCGCGTCGGCGTCGAGCCAGTCCGGCCCGGTGACCCAGCATGACGAACCACCCGAGATCGGCACGTGCGTCAATTGCGGGATGTGCTGCGCGAGGGCGCGCGACAGCAGTTCGGCTCGTTCGTGATGGGCGGCCGACAGCCGGCGCAGCAGCGAATCGTGGTGGCCGAGGGACAGGAACAGGGCGAAGGCGCGCTGCATATAGGCGGTCGGGTGGCGCAGATTCAGCCGGCGGACGCCGCGCAACTCACGCACCAGCGCCGGCGGCGCGACGACGTAGCCCAGGCGCAATCCCGGCGCCAGCGTCTTCGACAGGCTGCCGACATAGATCACGCGATGATTGCGATCGAGGCTCTTCAGGGTCGGAACCGCTTCTCCCTCGAAGCGATTCTCGCTTTCGTAGTCGTCCTCGATGATCACGAAATCGCTGGTTTCGGCCTGCTCGAGCAAGGCTTCGCGGCGCGCAACCGGCATTGTCACGGTGGTCGGACACTGGTGGCTCGGCGTCACATAGACGTAGTCGCAACGCGCCAGCGCCGGGCCGATCCGCAGGCCCTCGGAATCGATCGGCAGGTTCACCATCTGGCCACTACGGCTGCTGAAGATGTTGCGGGCGTCCGGATAGCCCGGATTCTCGATGCCGACCCGGGTCTGCTGACCGACCAGCAGGTCGGCCAGCAGGTAGAGCGCCTGCTGCGTGCCGACGGTGATGACGATCTCGTCGTCGGACGCCCAGACGCCCCGTCGCGGCAGCACGCGGGTGCGGATCTGTCGCACCAGGGATTCGTCGTCCCGCAGGAACATGTCCTGTGCCCATTCGCCGATCTCGAGTACCGACAGCGTCTTCATGCAGCACTCGCGCCAGTCCGCGGTCGGAAACTGGGCCGGGTCGAACTGGCCGTAGATGAACGGAAATGGATAATGCTGCCAGTCCGCGGGCTTGTGGATGTTGCGTTGGGCGCTCGGGCGGAAACGGAAGCGCGCGTCCCAGTCGGGCGCCCGGCTGTGGTCGAGGGGTTGCGGTTCCTCGGTGCTGGCGGCGCGGCCCTCGAGCATCTCCGGGTTGATGAAGAATCCCTTGCGTTCCCGCGACAGCAGGTAACCCTCGTCCACCAGTTGCTGGTAGGCGATCACGACCGTGTTGCGGGCGACGCCGATCTGATTCGCCAGCTCCCGGCTCGACGGGATCGGTGCGTCCAGCGGCAACTGTCCGTCGAGGATGCCGGAAACCAGCATCTGCCGGATCTGGCCCTGAAGGCTGATGTTCGGCGAAGCCGCCTGCTGAAAGAACTGGCGCCACATCGTGCCGCCGGGTTTGGCGCTCATCTGTGCTGACTCTGTCGCGGGTGAAGTCGACAAGCGGCGGACGTGTCCGCGCCATTCACTACTCTATAGGTCGCGAGACTTCGGATGGCAGGAAATATCGGTGGGCCGGGGCGAGGTCGGGCCGGCGCCGGCGCAGGCCCGGCGTCGGCGCGGGGTGATGCTGGCCTAGGCGGCCCGGCGGCCGGCTGGCGAGATGATGCCGCTCTCCGGCGACGACGGTTCCGCGCTGTAGCGCTTGCGCGGCATGCGGCCGGCGAGATAGGCCTCGCGTCCCGCCTGCACCGCCATCTTCATGGCGCTTGCCATCAGAACCGGTCGCCGTGCGTGGGCGATCGCCGAGTTCATCAACACCGCGTCGCAGCCCAGTTCCATGGCGATCGCGGCATCCGATGCAGTGCCGACACCGGCGTCGACCAGTACCGGCACCCGGGCCTGATCGATGATCAGGCGCAGGTTCCACGGATTGACGATTCCCATGCCGGAACCGATGATCGAGGCCAGCGGCATGATCGCGCAGCAGCCGATGTCTTCCAGCCGGCGTGCCTGAATCGGGTCGTCCGAGCAATACACCATCACGTCGAACCCGTCCCGGACCAGCATCTCGGCCGCCTTGACGGTCTCGGGCATGTCCGGGAACAAGGTGTCGGGATCGCCCAGCACCTCGAGCTTGACCAGACCGTGGCCGTCGAGCAGTTCGCGGGCCAGTCGCAAGGTGCGCACCGCATCTTCCGCCGTGTAGCAACCGGCCGAGTTCGGCAGGTAGGTGTAGCGGCTCGGGGGCAGCACGTCGACCAGGCTCGGCTGATGCGCGTCCTGGCCGATGTTGGTGCGCCGGATCGCCACCGTGACGATCTCGGCGCCGCTGGCGTCCACCGCCTCGCGGGTCTCTTCGAAGTCCCGGTATTTGCCGGTGCCGACCAGCAAGCGCGAATGGTAGGTCTTGCCGGCGATGATCAATGCGTCGTCCATGTCTCTCTCCACGTCCTCGTATCCTGTTTGCTCAGCCGCCGCCGACCGCGACGATGATCTCGATGCGGTCGCCCTGCCGGATCCATTCCCGGTGATGACGGCTCTTCGGCACGACTGCGCCATTGCGCTCGACCGCCACCCGCTTGCCGGCGAGGCCGCTGCGCTCGAGCAGTTGGTCGACGGTGATCGGGCCGGGCAGGGCGCAGTCGCGCCCGTTGATCGCGATGTGCTCCATGCCCTCACACCTTGCGATAGATTTCGGCGCCGGCGGCGACGAACTCGACCGCCTTCTCCTGCATGCCGCGCTCGAGCGCCTGGTCCTCGGCGATGCCCTGGCGGGCGGCGAACTCGCGCACGTCCTGGGTGATCTTCATCGAGCAGAAATGGGGCCCGCACATCGAGCAGAAGTGCGCCACCTTGGCGCTCTCCTTGGGCAGCGTCTCGTCGTGGAAGCTCTTCGCCTTGTCCGGATCGAGCCCCAGGTTGAACTGATCGTCCCAGCGGAACTCGTAGCGCGCTTTCGAGAGCGCATTGTCGCGGATCTGCGCCCCCGGATGCCCCTTCGCCAGATCCGCCGCATGGGCCGCCAGCTTGTAGGTGATGATGCCCTCCTTGACGTCGTCCTTGTCGGGCAGCCCCAGGTGCTCCTTCGGCGTCACGTAACAGAGCATCGCCGTGCCGTACCAGCCGATCTGCGCCGCGCCGATGCCGCTGGTGATGTGGTCGTAGCCCGGCGCGATGTCGGTGGTGAGCGGCCCCAGCGTGTAGAACGGCGCCTCCTTGCACCATTCGAGCTGCAGATCCATGTTCTCCTTGATCAGCTGCATCGGCACATGGCCCGGCCCCTCGATCATCACCTGCACGTCGTGGCGCCAGGCGATGTCGGTCAGCTCCCCGAGCGTCTTCAGCTCACCCAGCTGGGCCTCGTCGTTGGCGTCGTAGATCGAGCCCGGGCGCAGACCGTCGCCCAGGCTGAAGGCCACGTCGTAGGCCTTCATGATGTCGCAGATCTCCTCGAAGTGGGTGTAGAGGAAGCTCTCCCGGTGATGGGCGAGGCACCACTTCGCCATGATCGAGCCACCGCGCGAGACGATGCCCGTCATCCGGTTGGCAGTCAGCGGCACGTAGCGCAGCAGCACCCCGGCGTGGATCGTGAAGTAATCCACCCCCTGTTCGGCCTGCTCGATCAGCGTGTCGCGGAAGATCTCCCAAGTGAGTTCCTCCGCCTTGCCATCGACCTTCTCCAGCGCCTGGTAGATCGGCACCGTGCCGATCGGCACCGGCGAATTGCGGATGATCCACTCGCGGGTCTCGTGGATGTTCTTGCCGGTCGACAGATCCATCACCGTGTCGCCGCCCCAGCGGATCGCCCAGGTCATCTTGTCGACCTCCTCGGCGATCGAAGAGCCCAGCGCCGAGTTGCCGATGTTGGCGTTGATCTTCACCAGGAAGTTGCGGCCGATCACCATCGGCTCGGACTCCGGGTGATTGATGTTCGACGGGATGATCGCGCGTCCGCGGGCGAGCTCGTCGCGGACGAACTCGGGCGTGATCTCGGCCGGGATCGACGCGCCGAAGTGCTGGCCCGGATGCTGGCGGCCGATCAGCCGCGCCATCTTCTCGCCGGTCGGGCCGGCGGCACGCAGGCTGTCCAGGTAGGCCGCGCGGTTCAGGTTCTCGCGGATCGCGATGAACTCCATCTCCGGCGTCACGATGCCGCGCCGCGCGTAGTGCATCTGGCTGACGTTGGCGCCGGCCTTGGCCCGACGCGGCTTGCGATGCAGGCCGGGGAAGCGCAACTCGTCGAGGCTCGGGTCGGCGGCGCGCAGGCGGCCGAACTCGGAGGACAGCCCGGAGAGTTCTTCGGAATCGCCGCGCGCCTCGATCCAGGCGGCACGCAGCGCCGGCAGGCCGGAGCGGATGTCGATGGTGGCGGCCGGGTCGGAGTAGGGGCCGGAGCAGTCGTAGACGAAGATCGGCGGATTGGGCTCGCCGCCGAAGCCGGTCGGGGTGTCGGCCTGGGTGATTTCGCGCATCGGCACGCGGATGTCGGGGCGCGAGCCCTCGATGAAGATCTTGCGCGAATTGGGCAGCGGGCTGATCGCAGCCTCGTCCACGTGGGCCGAGGTGGCGACGAACTTGTCGGTGGCGTTCATGGGTTGTCCTCAGGCGCCGAAGGCACGGCTCAGATACACCACCAGCAGCATGTAGCCGGCAACGAACATCGCCTCGCTCGACATCAGCGCGATCGGCTTCCAGCCCAGTTCGGCAAGCTTCTCGAGCGAGGTCTTGACGCCGAGGGCGGAGATCGAGATCACCAGGCACCAGCGCGACACCTCGGAGCTGATCGCCACCAGTTGCTTGGGCAGCAGGCCCATGCTGTTGGCGGCGGCCAGCGCCGCGAACACCACCAGGAACAAGGGCAGGATCGGGGTCTTGCTGCCGCCGCTCTCGGACTTCTTGCGCTCGGCGTGAAAGGTGAGCGCCAGGATCACCACCACCGGCATCAGCATCGCCACCCGGAACATCTTGGCCAGCGTCGCCGCGTCGCCGACATCGGGCGAGATGATCAGACCGGCACCCACCACCTGCGCCACGTCGTGGATCGAGCCGCCGAGGAAGAGGCCGGCCTCGGCGGTGCTCATGCCGGTGGTCTTGACGATCAGCGGATACAGCACCATCGCCACGGTTGAGAAGATCGCGATGCCGATCGCGGTCAGCAACGTGTAGCGCTCGTTCTCGTGGGTGGCCGGCAAGGTCGATGAGATTGCCATGGTCGCGGAGATACCGCAGATGCCGGTGCCGCCGCCTGACAGCAGGCCGAGCATGGTCGGCAGCCCGAGCATCCGGGCCATCAGCAGGCCGAAACCGATGGTCAGGCCGACCGCGCCGATCAGCGCGCCGACGCCGGCCAGGCCGAGGTCGCTGACGTCACTGGCGACGATGCGGGCACCGAGCAGCGCGACCCCGACGCGGACCAGCTTCTTGGCCGAGGTCTCGATGCCCGGGATGCATTTGTCGTTGTCGGAAAGGAAGTGGAAGGCGATGCCGATCAGCAGCGCGTAGAGGAACTGGGGGCCGCCGTAGTGCTCGGAGACGAAGGTCGCCGCCACCGCGATCACCGCGCACAGCATGAAGCCGGGCAACTGCTTGCGCAGCCCCGTCAGGAACGGGGCAGGGGCACTCAAGGTGTGGGAATTCATGGTTGCAGAGTCCGTGTCGGGTGGGGCGATCGGCGGCTGGTGGCCGCCGATCGCGAAGTCGCCGGCCCGGTCGGGGCCGGCGGGCTGTTTCTCAGACGTAGTCCTTGTACTTGTCGAGGAGTCGGACGGGCTTTGCGAGGGCGTCGCGTCGGAAGGGATCGCCGAGCTCGCGGGTGCACATGATCTCGATGACGGTGGTCTTGCCCTCGTTCATCTGCCTGTCGATGGCGCGCGTGAGGGCGGGGCCGACGTCCTCGAGGCGGTCGACGGTGATGCCCTCGGCACCCATCGCGCGGGCGATCTCGGCGAAGCTCTGGTTGTCGAGCTCACCGGCGACGAAGCGACGGTTGTAGAAGTCGACCTGGTTCTTCTTCTCGGCGCCCCACTGGCGGTTGTGGAAGACCACCGCGGTGACCGGGATGTTGTGTCGCACGCAGGTCATGGTCTCCATCAGGCTCATGCCCCAGGCGCCGTCGCCGGCATAGGAGACCGCCGGGCGATCGGGTGCGGCGACCTTGGCACCGATGATGGTCGGGAAGGCATAGCCGCAGTTGCCGAAGCTCATCGCCGCGAAGAACGAGCGCGGCTTCTCGAAGCGCAGATAGCTGTTGGCCACCGAGTTGATGTTGCCGATGTCGGTGGAGACCATCACATCCTCGGGCATCGCCTTCTCGAGCTCGCGCAGCACCTGGCGCGGGTGCAGGTACTCGCCACCGGAGAAGGGCTTCTCCTGCGCGTTCTCCTCGATCATGTCGAGGCTGAACGGATCGCGCTCGTGGGTCCACTCGTCGAGCTCCCGCTCCCACGCCGCCTTCTCGGCCGCGATGGTCGTGGCGCGCTCGCCGCGGGTGGCGTCGCACGCCAGTGCGCGATCGGCCAGCCGCGCGGTGAGCGCCACGGCGGCCGCCTTGGCGTCGCCGCAGATGCCCACCGAGATCTTCTTGACCAGGCCGAGCATCTTGTTGTCGGCATCGATCTGGATGATCTTGGCGTTCTTCGGCCAGTAGTCCATGCCGTGCTGGGGCAAGGTGCCGAAGGGGCCCAGGCGCGAGCCCAGCGCCACCACCACGTCGGCCTGACTCATCAGCTTCATCGCCGCCTTCGAGCCCTGGTAGCCGAGGGGGCCGCACCACAGCGGGTGGCTGGCCGGGAAGGAATCGTTGTGCAGGTAGCTATTGACCACCGGCGCGCCGAGGCGCTCGGCCAGCGCCTTGCACTCCTCGACCGCGTCGGCCATGACCACGCCGCCGCCGGAGATGATCACCGGGAACTTGGCGCGGGCCAGCAGATCGGCCGCCTCGTTCAGGGAGTGCTCGCCGCCGGGGCCGCGATCCAGGCGCGACGGCTTCGGGATCTCGCAGGTGACCTCGCCGTAGAAGTAGTCGCGGGGGATGTTCAACTGGGTCGGCCCCATCTCGCTCATGGCGCGGTCGAAGCAGCGGCCGGTGTACTCGGCCATGCGCGCCGGATGGGTGACGTGGCCCTGGTACTTGGTGAACTCCTGGAACATCGGCAGCTGGTTGCACTCCTGGAAGCCGCCCAGGCCCATCGTCATGGTGCCGGTCTCGGGGGTGACGATGACCACCGGGCTGTGGGCCCAGTAGGCGGCCGCGATCGCGGTCACGCAGTTCGAAATGCCGGGACCGTTCTGTCCGATGACCACGCCGTGGCGGCCGGAGACGCGGGAGAAGCCGTCGGCCATGTGGGCTGCGCCCTGCTCATGCACCACCGGGATCAGGCGGATGCCGGCGGGCGAGAAGATGTCCATCGCATCCATGAAGGCCGAGCCCATGATGCCGAACATGTCGGTCACGCCGTTGGAGACCATGGTCTCGACGAAGGCTTCGGAAGGGGTCATTCGGGTCGGGCCGCTGGGCACGCTGCGCGGGTCGAGGTCGCTCATGGTCACTGTCTCCTGTAGATGTTGTGTTCTGAAAAACGGAATGAAATATTCCAATAACAGAACGTTTGATCACTCTAGCTGGCGCCATGGTCAGCGTCAACTGAAATTTCAATATTCGGTACGTATTGTGTCGAAAAAAGAAATCTCGTAGGATGAGGCCATGACAGTTCCCGGCGCGCCACGATCCGGGAAAGGAGACACAGCCGTGACAGAGACAAGCCAGATCCAGCCGGATCGCCTGGTGTCGGTGCGGGAGCCCTTCGGCATCGATTCGGACCTGCAGGTGCCGGTGTTCGGCGAGCGTGACGACCACGTGCCGGAGATCGATGCCGCCTATCGCTTCAATCCGGACGTGACACTGGCGATCCTGGCCGGCTTCACCCGCGACCGGCGGGTTATGGTCCAGGGCCTTCACGGCACCGGAAAGTCGACCCATGTCGAGCAGGTGGCGGCGCGACTGAACTGGCCGTGCGTGCGGGTGAATCTCGACGGCCACATCAGCCGGCTCGATCTGGTCGGCAAGGACGCGATCGTGGTGCGCGATGGTCGCCAGGTGACCGAGTTCCAGGAAGGCATCGTGCCGTGGGCGCTGCAGCGTCCGGTGGCGCTGATCTTCGACGAGTACGACGCTGGCCGGCCCGACGTGATGTTCGTGATCCAGCGCATTCTCGAGCGCGACGGCAAGTTCACCCTGCTCGACCAGAACCGGGTGATCCGCCCGCACCGTTACTTCCGCCTGTTCGCAACGTCGAACACGGTCGGTCTCGGCAACCTGTCCGGCATGTATCACGGCACCCAGGTGCTGAATCACGCGCAGATCGACCGCTGGAACATCGTCGCGACGCTGAACTACCTGCCGCACGACGAGGAAGTGGCGATCGTGCTCGCGCGGGTGCCGAAGAAGGATTACGACAAGGGTCGCAAGCTGATCGCAGCGATGGTCCAGCTCGCCGACCTGACCCGCAAGGGCTTCGCCGCCGGCGACCTGTCGACGCTGATGTCGCCCCGTACCGTGATCACCTGGGCCGAGAACTGCGAGATCTTCCGCAATCCGGCGCTGGCGTTCCGCCTGTCGTTCCTCAACAAGTGCGACGAGGCCGAGCGACCGATCGTCGCCGAGTACTACCAGCGCTGCTTCGGCGAAGAGCTCGACGAATCCTGGATGCGCGAGGCGCACGAGGCATGAAGGCCGTCGCGCGCCATCCATCCGGCGCCGGGGTCGCCGCGATGACGACGGATGCTTGCGCTGGCCCGCCGCAAGCCACCAGCGTTCCGCGACCGGAACGGGGGAACGGATGAACGCCACGGCCCAGCAGCGGGCCCGCCGTCAGCAGCAGGTCGAGGAACTGTGTGCCGCGACCATGCGCGCGCTGACCGGCCGGTCCGACCTGCACTACCGGGGCCGGCGCCTGCATTCGACCAGTGGCGCCTTGCCGATGCATGCGCCACACCTGCGCGTCGATGCCGCCGAGGATGCGTTTCCGGACTGCCGCGCCGCTGCCGACGGCATGGCGATGCGCCTGCTGCACTCGGATCCTTCGCTGCACCGCAGCCTATGTCCCGGCGATCCGGTCGAGCGGCTGGTGTTCGAACTGCTCGAGCAACTGCGCGTCGAGACGCTGGTGCCGCCGGACCTGCCGGGCGTCGAACAGAACCTGCTGCGCAGATTCGAACACTGGTCGCACGGCTTCTACAGCGCCGGACTGACCGAGGGGCAACTCGGCATGCTGCTGTACACGGTGGCGCAGATGTGCTGGTCGCGGCTCACCGCGCGGCGGGTGCTGGAAGAGACCGAAGACTACATAGAGGGCATGCGCGCCTCGCTGGTCGGCGTGCTCGGCACCGCACTGGCCAGCATCCGGAGGCATCGCCACGACCAGCGCGCTTTCGCGGCGCATGCGCTGGCCATCGCCCGTGCCGTCGGCGAGATCGTGCGCGCGGAGCGAGGCGATCGGGCGGACGCCGACGGCGCCGCCGATGAGCAGGACGAGTCAGACCCAGTGAAGCAGCGCTTCGCATTGCTGCTCGACTTCGACGAGGGCGAGGGCGATGGCGTGGCCGCGGCGCACAGCGGCGAGAGCAAGGCCTTTGCCGAGACCGAGCAGGGCTACCGCGTTTTCACCACGCGCCACGACCGCGAGCTGTTCGCGGCTGATCTGGTGCGCAAGGCCCTGCTCGACGATTACCGCGCCTTGCTCGATCGGCGCATCGGCGAGCAGGGCGTCAATGTCGCCCGGCTGGCGCGAATGTTGGGCGCAGTCTTGGCGCGGCCGCAGCGCGACGGCTGGCGTTTCGGCGAGGAGGAGGGGCACATCGACGGGCGCAGGCTGGCGCAACTGATCAGTTCGCCGGCCGAGCGGCGCCTGTTTCGGCGGGAGCAATACCTGCCGGCAGCCGATTGCCTGGTGAGCTTCCTGATCGATTGCTCGGGTTCGATGAAGCGCCACGTCGAGCCGGTCGCGATGCTGGTGGACATCATGGTCAGGGCGTTGGAAATGGTCGGTGCGCACGCCGAAGTGCTGGGCTTCACGACCGGCGCCTGGAACGGCGGCCGTGCCCAGCGCGACTGGCTGGGCGCCGGCCGCCCGCGTCATCCGGGCCGGCTCAACGAGGTCTGCCATCTGATCTTCAAGTCGGCGGAGCGCAACTGGCGCCGTGCCCGGCGCGAGCTGACGGCGTTGCTGAAACCGGATCTCTACCGCGAAGGCATCGACGGCGAGGCGGTGGACTGGGCCTGCGAGCGGATGCTGGCGCGCGGCGAGGCGCGGCGCATCCTGATCGTCGTGTCAGACGGATGCCCGGCCGACAGCGCGACCGGCCTCGCCAACGACCCGTTCTACCTGGACAACCACCTGAAGGCGGTGCTGGCGCGCCGCGAGCAACAGGGCGCGGTGGAGATCGTGGGCCTCGGCGTCGGCCTGGATCTCAGCCCGTTCTATCGCCGCTGCCTGGCCACCGACATGAGCCGCGGTCTCGACAACGCGTTGTTCGCCGAGATCGTCTCTCTGATCCACGGCGGGCGGCGCCGCTGACGGCATGATCGACAACGCCACCGACCGCGACGGGGGCGCGCCCCGGTCACGCGGCCGCAACGGACTGGCGGCCGGGCGCCTGTCGCGCGGGCTGCTGTGGACCATGCTGGCGCTGGGCGCCGCCGTCGCCACGTTTCTCGTCGCGAGCGCGCTCGAGGCGCCCGACGGCCGCGCAGCCGGCGCGCCGCCGCGCCAGGCGGCAGCCCTGCTCGGGGCGATGTTGCTGCTGGTTCCGGCACTGTTCTCGATCGCCAAGCGTGGCGGCCGCGCCAGCCACCCGCCGCTGTGGTTCGCCGGACATGCGTTGGCCGGGTTGGCGGGCCTGCTGCTGGTGAGCTGGCACGCGGCCGGCGGCAGGCTGTTGTCGCTGCCCGGCACGCTGCTGGCGCTGCTGCTGTTCATCGTCCTGCAGGGTACGCTCGCGCGGCTGCTGGTACCGGCCAGGCTGGCGCAGCAGTTCGGCTCGCGCGCGACCGCCTTTCATCTGTCCGGCGGTCCCGATCGCCAGGCGCTGGTAGCACTGGTGGCGCGCAAGCGGGCACTGCTGCAAGCGCTCGAACCGGATGCCGACGAAGCCCTCTTCTCGCCCAATCTGAAACACGCCGTGCGGCGTCCCCGGCTGACCTGGCGCTACGCGCGGCTGGCCGCGCAGGAAGCCGATCTGGTGGGTGCGCGGCGGCGGGCAGGGCGCCTGCTTGCCCAATGGCGGCGCCTGCATATCGCCGCGGCACTGGTCTTTGCCATCGGCCTGCTGGCCCACGTCGTGGTCGTGACCCTGTTCGCCGGCTATGCTGCCGCGGGCAGGCCGATCGACTGGTGGCACCTGGCCGCCTGGGGGGCGTGAGTCGATGACCCGCCTCGGCCTGTCGATCGACCTCGAGCGCTGCACCGGCTGCAAGAGCTGCGAAGCCGCCTGCAAACAGGTCAATGGCCTGGGGCCGCACGAATATCGCAACAAGGTCCTGTGGCTGGGCGCCGCCGAAGCGCCAGCTCTCGACTTCCTGACCGTGACCTGCCAACAGTGCGCACGCCCGGCTTGCCTGCGCGCCTGCCCGGTGGTGCCGAAGGCGATCACGAAGGATCCGGACAGCGGCGTCGTTGCCGTGACCGAATCGCGCTGTACCGGCTGCGGCGAATGCGTGCTGGCCTGCCCCTATGGCGCGATGGGCTTCGATCCGATCGATCATCATGCGGTCAAGTGCGACTTGTGCGCAGGGCGTCGCGCCGCTGGCGAAGGGCCGGCTTGCGCTGCCGTCTGTCCGACCCGGGCGATCGCCTTCGGCGCGCGCGACGACCTGCTGGGACAGGCGATGGCGGCCGGGCGGACGGTTCGCGACCACGATCATTTCCTGCAGGGCCCGGCGACGCTCTATCTCGATCGCAGGGCGGCCGATGTCGATGCGTCGGGTGGCGACCGGCTGTCGCTGTCGGCGCCACCGGCGATTCTGCTCGATCACCGTCCGCGGGCGCTGCTCGGCGGAAACGATGTCCGCGAGCCCTACCGCAGCGGCGGCACGGAAGCGCCGGACGAGATCCGGCCGGGCGGCTGCCACATCTGCTTCAACGCCTGCACCTTGAAGTTCCACCTGCGCGCCGGTGTTCCGGTGCGCATTCTCGGCAACGACGAGGACCCGGTGTTCCAAGGGCGGATCTGCGCCAAGTCGCAGATGACCTTGCAGCTCTACGACAATCCGCGTCGGCTGACGACGCCGCTGAAGCGCATCGGACCGCGTGGCAGCGGCCGCCTGGTGCCGGTGTCGTGGGCGCAGGCGCTCGACGAGATCGCCGCTCGGCTCGGCGCTGTGCGCGAAGCCCACGGCAGTGAGGCGCTGGCGCTGCACATGGGCACCCGCACCGGCGTGCTCAACATCATGGGCACGATGCGGATGTTCGCGCAGCTGTGGGGCACGCCCAATGTGCTCACCACCGAACCCTTGTGCGATGCCGGCAAGGTCGTCGCCCTCGAGACCACCCTCGGCTCCACCAGCCTGGGCAACGTCTATACCGAGGACGACATCGGCAGCGCCGGGCTGTACGTCTATTTCGGCGACAATCAGGCCGAGACGCGGCCGGTGAATTTCGGCCTGGTCAATCACTGGCGCCTCGCGCGCGGCGCCCGCATGGTGGTGATCGACCCGCGCCTGACCCCCACCGCCGCCAAGGCGGATCGCTGGCTGGCGATTCGCCCGGGCACCGACATGGCCCTCGGTTTGGCCCTGTGTCACGAGGTTCTCGCGGCCGATCTGCATGACCGGGCGTTCTGCGAGGCCTGGGTCGCCGGCTGGCGCGAATGGCGCGAATTCCTGGCGGCACACCGCTACGATGCCGACTGGGCGGCGCCGATCACCGACCTGCCGGCTGCCACGATCCGCGCCCTGGCCCGCGACATGGCCCTCGCAGATGGGTGCATGTTGTTCGCGAGCCGCGGCATCAACCAGCACAGCAACTCGGTGCAGACCAACCGCGTGCTGATGTTCCTGGCCGCGATCACCGGCAACTGGGGGCGCAAGGGGGGCGGTTACTTCAACGTTGCCGCCGAGCCCGACTGGCAGCCGGTGCCGGTGCCGCCTTCGCGTCGTCCGCAAGTCCTGCGTCCGGCGATCGGGCGCAGTCCGGTGGCCTGGCTCGACGCCATGCTCGTGGGCCGGCCTTACCCGATCCGGGCGCTGATCAGCGGCAACAATCCGGCCGCCCAATGGCCGGATCACGGACGCGTGCACGCCGCGCTTGCCGGGCTCGACCTGCTGGTGCATGTCGAGCTGTTCGAGAACGAGACCTCGGCCCTGGCCGACTACGTGCTGCCAGCGGCGAGCGGTATCGAAAAGGGCGGCATCGGGCGACTCGCCGAGGATCGGCGCATCGTCTGGAACGAGCGCCTGGTGGATCCGCCCGGCGAAGCCCGCTCGGACCACTGGATCTGGATCGAGCTCGGCAAGCGCTTCGGTTACGACGACGTGCTGAAGGATGCCTACAAGGATCCGGCGGTGTTCTGGGACGATGCTTTCCGCCATGCCACGCCGGCCCTGCGCGGTATCTCGATGGCGCGCCTGCGGGCGTCGCCGCACCGCACCGTGCGCGCACCGTTGGCCCGCGACACCGATGCCGAAAGCGGCACGCTCTACCTGGCCGGCAGCACGGCATTCGGCTGCATGCCGGGCAAGCGCTTTCCGACCGAGTCCGGCCGGCTCGAATTCTGGACACTGCGGCTGGAACGGAAGTATCGGCAGATGGGGCTGTCGGCATTGCCCGAGTTCCATGCCGAAGCCGAGCACTCGGTGGCGTTGCCCTATCTGACGCCTGCGGCCGGCGACGGTGGCGTGCTGTCGCCGTTCTTCGCGGCGCCGGCGCGTGTCGGCGCCGTCGCCATCGCCGACCCCTCGGCCGCATCGCCCGGCGCCCTGCTGCGCGCCGCCGGCTTCGATACCGTGCTGGTGACCGGCCGTCCGGCGGCGTCGCATTTCCATTCGTGGACCCATTACTTCTGGCAGGCGCAGGAGATGTGGCCCGAACTGTACTGCCAGATCCATCCGGAGAAGGCGGCCCGGGCCGGCGTCGCGGACGGCGACCGGGTCGTCATCGAAACCGTGCGCGGCCGCATCGAGGCCCGCGCCTGGGTCACGGCCGGCATTCGCCCGGACGTGGCCTATGTGCCGTTCGGCTGGGACCGGTCGCAGCCCTACCATCCGGGCGACCCGGTCAACCGGTTGACTGCCGGTGCGCTCGACCCGATATCCCACCAGAGCAACCTGAAGACGCATCTGTGTCGCCTATTACGCGCCGGCAAGCGGCCGCGCGACGCAGCACCACCATCGTTCGAGAACAGGGAGCAGCAAGCATGATCCAGCAGGTGATCGATTTCCAGGTGGCCGCCACGACGGCGCGGCGGCGGCTCGCCGATCTGCCCGGCCGCGTGGTCGCGGGCGATCCGAGGCACGATGCCGTCGTGCGTCATCGCGGCGCGATCGGCGACTTTACGGCCGGTACCTGGACCAGCTCGCCCGGTCGCTGGCGCGCCTTCGCCGATCGCGATGAGTTCTGCGTCATCGTCTCCGGGCACGTCCGCCTGATCGCAGAAGACGTCAGCGTGCAATCGTTCAGGCAGGGCGATGCCTTCCTGATCCCGAACGGCTTCCATGGCGACTGGGAGGTCGTCGAGACCACCACCAAGCACTATGTGATCCGCCACTACGACAACGCGGAGGAGCGCTGAGCATGGCATTGAAGAAAATGGTGGTGCAGTTCGGCATGGGCACGTCGATTCGCAGCCAGGATTACACCCGGGCGGCCGAGCGCGCGATCCGTGACGCCCTGTGGCACAACTCGCTCAACGTCGCGGATGCCTTCGGTTTTCCGAAGGCGTCGATGATCATCGACGTGGCGATCGGCGTGCAGCGCCCGGATGCGGTCGATACGGCGGCACTGGCCCGCATCTTCCCCTATGGCCGGCCGACGGTCCGGGTCGAAAAGGGAGGGCTCGACATCGTCAAGCCCCATCGCGACGGCCTGACGGTGATCGCCAACGCGGCGGTCAGCGTCTCGTTCGACATGGAGCCGGCCGATGAGTGAACAACGGGTGATTCTCGAATGCGGCAGCGGCAACGACCTCTACGGTCAGGACTACACCAAGGCCGCCTGCCGGGCCGTGCAGGATGCCTTGCATCATTCGTCGATCCTGCTCTTCAAGTCGCTCGGTTTCGACCACCGCGAGATGCGTGTGCAGGTCACGATCGGCGTGCAGCAGCCGGCGCGGGTCGACACCGCGGTGGTTGCCGCCGAGTTGCCACGAGGCCATGCCGAAGTCACCGTCGTTCACGGCGGGCTCGATCTGCCCGATCCGGAACTGGGCATCACCCATATCGTCGCCACTGCGGCGGTCGAGGCCTTCGTTCCGATCGACGGCGGCGACTGGCGGCTGAGTTCGGGCTGAGGCCACGGGCGCCGGCGCGGCAGTGCGACGCGCGGTTTCCGCCGTTCTGCGGAAACCGCAAGCGACTCATTCGTTGATGAAGAAGGTGACCTTCTCGACATTCGACGCCAGGCCGAGGGCCTCGAGATCGTCCTTGTCCACGTCGCCGTCGCCATCGCTGTCCGGTACGACGTCGGGGGCGTCGTCGAGCACGCCATTGCCGTCGAGGTCGGCGACCACCGCGACATAGAGCGTGCTCTCGACGCCGCGGCCGAAATTCGGTGCGCCGATGATCCAGGTGTCCCAGAGTTCGATCTCGTCGTCCTGCAGCCGCGTCACGCCGGTCACGTTGAACAGGTTGGCGAGATTGGTGCCGGGTCCGGCGGCAATCGCGGTGGTGCTCAGCAGCACCACCAGTCCCGGCATGCGGTCGTCGCGCCCGGGTGAAAAGGTTCCGGGGTGCGGGCCGACGTTGTCGAGCGGGCCCGGTCCGGTGATCTGTAGGCCGTTGAAGCCGGTGGCGTCGAGATCGCCGGTGTCGAACTCGATGCCCAGATCGACGATGTAGCCGCGGCCGCCGATGCCGACGTGGTCACCCTGGCGGGGAACCCAGATGTCGACGTCGGCGAAGTTGCCGGCATGGGCACCGGTGCCATAGAGCGTGGCGGCAAGTGCGGCTGCGCTCAGCCTCGAAGCGAAATTCATGTGCTGTTGTCTCCTGTTGGGGTTGCGCCGGTACGCGCAGGCCTGGCCTGTCGTGCAGCGGCTATCGTGCGAACAGCCTGCCCGTGCGACATATTCCACCTGGCTGGACGGCCTTCGCCGTCCGCCGGTACCGCGGCGAACTTCCGACCGGGCTGCTAGGCTTGGCGTGACGGCAACGGAGCGGCGGCGCGGAACCGGAAGGGGAGGCACCATGCAGACTGAAGACGGGCGTGGCCTGATCGAGTTGCTGGGTATGGCGCAGCTGCAGCAGCTTTCAGTGTTCGGGGCACTTTCGCCGCAGGCGATCGAGTTTCTGATCGCTCGCGGCCGCGTGCTGCGGCTGGAACGTGATGAGGTCCTGTACCAGCCGGGTGATCCCGGTGACTGCTTCTACGTCGTGCTGCAGGGCTCGCTGTCGTACCACCAGCAGCATCGCCGGCAGCTCGCGTACGTGCGCGACGTGCAGGCGGGCGAAGAAATGGGCTTTTGCGCGATGATCGCCCTCCACGATCGCGTCGGCAGGCCGGTGGCCAGCGAATCGAGCTGCGTGCTCGAAGTCGGCTGCGCGCTGTTCCACGACCTTCACCAGCAGATGCCGGCGGACTTCGGACTGTTGCTGCTCAACCTGGCGCGCGGCATGGCGCGCACGCTTCGGGACGTCGGCGATCACGTCGCCGAATTCCACCTGCGCCGACGCTCGGGGCGATAAGCCGCCGTCGCTGCGCGGGCTGTGCAGGACCTTGGGCCGTAGCGCTCGAGCGGTTGTGGCGATCGGGGTTGGCGTGCCGGTGCGGAAACTGCAGCGCTTCACTCGCGGCGGCCGCGGCACGGGGCCGAACGAAGCGCGCAGGACGGGATGTCACGAACGCCATCGGGCCTTCGCCAATGACCGAATGTGCTCGCCGGGGGGATCCCCGCTATGCCATTCGCGTCGCCGTCGGCCGACTGTTGTGGTAGTCGGCCAGCGCCCGGCGGTCTTCGCGGCTCAGGTGCAGTCCCCGTTCGGACAGGCGCGCAAGGATTTCGTCGAGTTCCCAGGGTGCCGCGATGCGCGCCTTGCGGCCGTCGACGAGTCTGGCATGCAGCCAGAACGCGCCGGTCTCGGCGGGTCGCAGGTAGAGGCGTTCGACGCGCTCCGGCCGTTGCTGCACCAGCGCGACAAATGCCCGCTTCTTGCGGCACCCGTGAACATACGCGGCGACGATGAACACGAGCAGTGCGACAGCGGCCAGCAACAGGTCTTCCACGAACGCCTCCGGCAATTGGGGACGGTTGCCGCCGGTGACGGAAGTGTCACGGCAGCGAACCGGCTGCCAAAGCATACGGCGCGAAGGGGCTCCCGCGGCACCATAAGGATAGTGCGAATTGCCATATGGTGGCCGACGCCTGCCGGCATCCGTCAGCGGGCCGCCCCCGATGCCGAGGCGACCAGGCCGAGGCCGATCAGGACCAGCGTGCAGTAGGCGATGCGTCGCATCGTCAATGGTGCCAACGGTGGCGGGTAGCGGTGGCCGAGCACGGCTGAAACGGTTGCGAACACGACCGCGACGCCGGCCAGCATCCAGACCTGAGTGGTCAGCCCCCCCTGCGCGCCGACGAACACGGTGCGGGACGCGGAGGTGCAGGCGAACACCAGCAGCAGCATGCCGCGCACCGCTTCGAGGCTCATCGGCTGGCGGTAAAAATGAAAGATCACCGGTGGTCCTGCCATGCCGAACAGGCCGCCGAACAGGCCCGCGAAGAGGCCACTGGCGAAGAAACTGGCGTTTCCGGATCGTCGGGCGCGTTGGGCCGGCCGCATTGCAAATACGATGCCGCTTGCCGTGATCGTCGTGCCGAGAAGAACCTTCAGGACCTGGGAGGTGCTGCTGCTGAGATAGTCGAGCAACAGCACGCCGGCCACGGTGGACGGCAGCACGCCGATCAGGATCGCTGTCGCCGCCGGCCAGTCGATCAGGTGAAGCCGGCCGCGAAGAACGACGGCGCTGTTCATCAGCGTCACCAGGCTGACGACGGCCGCCACCTCTGGCAGCGGCGCGAGTCCAAAGGCGCTCGCGGCACCCATCACGATCATTCCCAGACCGAAACCGGTAACCGTCTGGAAGTAGGTGCCGACCGCGATCGTCGCAACCAGGAACGCGAGCGCCGGGTCGATCATCGGTGCTCAGCCGTGGCGCTGCGCAGCGCCGTCGGCGGTGGCCGCCAGCGACTGCACCACAGTCACCGCGATGACGTGGAAGACGTCGTCCGCGCTGCAGCCTCGCGACAAGTCGTTGGCCGGTCGGGCGAGGCCCTGCAACAACGGGCCGATCGCGACCGCGCCGCCGACCCGCTCGGCCAGCTTGTAGCCGATGTTGCCGGCCTCCAGGTTCGGGAAGATCAACACGTTGGCGGTTCCCTTGACCTTCGATTCCGGCAGCTTTCGGTTGGCGATTTCCGCAACGATCGCGGCATCGAGCTGGACGTCCTCGTCGATCGCCAGGCTCGGGCGTTGAGCCTTGACCAGGCGTGAGGCTTCGACCACCTTGTCCACGGCGGCATGGCGGGCGCTGCGGCTGGTCGAGAACGACAGCATCGCGACGCGCGGCTCTTCCATCAGCAGACTGCGTGCACTGTCCGAGGCCGCCATCGCGATTTCGGAGAGTTCGATGGCGTCCGGGTTCACTACCAGGCCGCAGTCGGAGAAGATCAGGCCACCCTTGAGCGAATGGAAGGGCTCGCACAGCATCATCAGGAAGAAGCTCGACACCAGCTTGAACCCGGGCTCGGTGCCGATGATCTGGATCGCAGTGCGCACGACGTCGGCCGTGGTATGGACGGCGCCATTGACAGTGCCGTCGACCATTCCGGCGGCCACCAGCAGATTGGCGCAGACCAGCGGGTCCGCGGCAGCGGCAGTCGCCTGTTCGCGGCTCATGCCCTTGTGGCGGCGCAAATCGTGCAGCAACTGTGCAAGCCGGGGCATCGCTGCGCGGGTGGCCGGATCGAAGATGTCGATGCGGTCGAGTTCGATGCCTTCCCGGGCAGCGGCGGCTTCGATCTCACTGCGGCTACCGACCAGCGTGACCTGGGCGATTCCTTCGCGCGCGGCCCGGGCTGCGGCGGTCAGAACGCGTGCGTCCTTGCCTTCGGAAAGTGCGATTCTGCGTGGCGTCGCGCGGGCCTGTTCGATGATTCGATGGAGTGCTTTCATCGCTGTGCTCCTGGGGCCCGCGACGTGCGGCCGCGTGCCCGACCATGAAAAATGCCGGAACCAGGCGTCGGAGGGGTGTCGATGCGAGGTTCCGGCGAGCGCCGGCCGCGCTTGGGGAGGCGTCCGGCCGACGGGGAGGGACCGTGCTGTCTCTCAGACGTAGTCCTTGTACTTGTCGAGGAGTCGGACGGGCTTTGCGAGGGCGTCGCGTCGGAAGGGATCGCCGAGCTCGCGGGTGCACATGATCTCGATGACGGTGGTCTTGCCCTCGTTCATCTGCCTGTCGATGGCGCGCGTGAGGGCGGGGCCGACGTCCTCGAGGCGGTCGACGGTGATGCCCTCGGCACCCATCGCGCGGGCGATCTCGGCGAAGCTCTGGTTGTCGAGCTCACCGGCGACGAAGCGACGGTTGTAGAAGTCGACCTGGTTCTTCTTCTCGGCGCCCCACTGGCGGTTGTGGAAGACCACCGCGGTGACCGGGATGTTGTGTCGCACGCAGGTCATGGTCTCCATCAGGCTCATGCCCCAGGCGCCGTCGCCGGCATAGGAGACCGCCGGGCGATCGGGTGCGGCGACCTTGGCACCGATGATGGTCGGGAAGGCATAGCCGCAGTTGCCGAAGCTCATCGCCGCGAAGAACGAGCGCGGCTTCTCGAAGCGCAGATAGCTGTTGGCCACCGAGTTGATGTTGCCGATGTCGGTGGAGACCATCACATCCTCGGGCATCGCCTTCTCGAGCTCGCGCAGCACCTGGCGCGGGTGCAGGTACTCGCCACCGGAGAAGGGCTTCTCCTGCGCGTTCTCCTCGATCATGTCGAGGCTGAACGGATCGCGCTCGTGGGTCCACTCGTCGAGCTCCCGCTCCCACGCCGCCTTCTCGGCCGCGATGGTCGTGGCGCGCTCGCCGCGGGTGGCGTCGCACGCCAGTGCGCGATCGGCCAGCCGCGCGGTGAGCGCCACGGCGGCCGCCTTGGCGTCGCCGCAGATGCCCACCGAGATCTTCTTGACCAGGCCGAGCATCTTGTTGTCGGCATCGATCTGGATGATCTTGGCGTTCTTCGGCCAGTAGTCCATGCCGTGCTGGGGCAAGGTGCCGAAGGGGCCCAGGCGCGAGCCCAGCGCCACCACCACGTCGGCCTGACTCATCAGCTTCATCGCCGCCTTCGAGCCCTGGTAGCCGAGGGGGCCGCACCACAGCGGGTGGCTGGCCGGGAAGGAATCGTTGTGCAGGTAGCTATTGACCACCGGCGCGCCGAGGCGCTCGGCCAGCGCCTTGCACTCCTCGACCGCGTCGGCCATGACCACGCCGCCGCCGGAGATGATCACCGGGAACTTGGCGCGGGCCAGCAGATCGGCCGCCTCGTTCAGGGAGTGCTCGCCGCCGGGGCCGCGATCCAGGCGCGACGGCTTCGGGATCTCGCAGGTGACCTCGCCGTAGAAGTAGTCGCGGGGGATGTTCAACTGGGTCGGCCCCATCTCGCTCATGGCGCGGTCGAAGCAGCGGCCGGTGTACTCGGCCATGCGCGCCGGATGGGTGACGTGGCCCTGGTACTTGGTGAACTCCTGGAACATCGGCAGCTGGTTGCACTCCTGGAAGCCGCCCAGGCCCATCGTCATGGTGCCGGTCTCGGGGGTGACGATGACCACCGGGCTGTGGGCCCAGTAGGCGGCCGCGATCGCGGTCACGCAGTTCGAAATGCCGGGACCGTTCTGTCCGATGACCACGCCGTGGCGGCCGGAGACGCGGGAGAAGCCGTCGGCCATGTGGGCTGCGCCCTGCTCATGCACCACCGGGATCAGGCGGATGCCGGCGGGCGAGAAGATGTCCATCGCATCCATGAAGGCCGAGCCCATGATGCCGAACATGTCGGTCACGCCGTTGGAGACCATGGTCTCGACGAAGGCTTCGGAAGGGGTCATTCGGGTCGGGCCGCTGGGCACGCTGCGCGGGTCGAGGTCGCTCATGGTCACTGTCTCCTGTAGATGTTGTGTTCTGAAAAACGGAATTAAATGTTCCGAAATACGGAATATTGTCGCACTCTAGGGGTGTGATGACCGCAAGTCAACTGATATTTCGAAAATCGATAACTTTTGTCCCGAAAAATAAGTTTGATAGGATGGGCGCCTCGATCACCCGGGGGACGCCATGAGTACATCGGAAGTGACGCGCATCGACGGCGACACGCCGACACTGCGCCTGTTCGGACTGCTGGAAGTCATCGCCCAGAAGGACCAGTTCGTTTCGTTGCAGGGGCTGGTCGAAGAAACCGGACTGCCCAAGCCGACCCTGCATCGGATGCTGCAGCAGCTCGAAAACGCCGGCATGCTGCAGCGGGACGGCGACGGCAGGCAGTACAGCACCGGGCTGCGTTTGCGCCAGCTGGCAGAGACGCTGTTGCTCAACAACACCGTGCACGGTGCGCGCCATGCGGTGCTCCGCCGCCTGGTCGACGAGGTCGGCGAGAGTTGCAACATCACGGCTTTGTCGGGCGCCGAGGTGCTTTATCTCGATCGGGTCGAGACGCCCGCGCCGTTGCGCTTCTATCTGCACCCGGGCTCGCGGGTGCCCGCCCACTGCTCGGCCAGCGGCAAGCTGTTCCTCGCGCAGATGAGCAGCAGTCAGCGCCGCCGCCTGCTCGAGCATTCGCCCCTGGAGAAGTACACCGAGAAGACCATCGTCGATCCGGTCGCGCTCGAAGCCGAGATCGAACGGGTGCGGCGCGATGGCTACGCCGTGGACAACGAGGAATTCCTGCCCGGGCTGGTCTGTCTCGCAGTGCTCGTGCCTCGCGCCGGCGGGCGTTCGAACAGTGCGGTCGCCGTGCAGGCGCCGGTCATTCGCCTGCCGCTGGAGAAGCTGCTCGACTTGCTGCCGAAGCTCGGCCGGGCCGCTTCCGCGCTCGAACGGATCGAGTTCGAAGCCACCGGCGACGGCCGTGACAGCGCGTGACGGGGTCCGCCCCACGACGAGGTGGGTTCACATGCCGGGATTGCTTCGTGGCGGTGGGCCCGATTCGGATAGAATGCCCCGCTCGAAGCCGGACGATTCGCCTGCCACAGTGGTAGCGATGTTGGCCGGCCGCAAGACAAGGAGTGAGGCATGGCTTCCGTCAACAAGGTGATTCTGGTCGGCAACCTGGGTGCCGACCCCGAGACCCGGTACGCGCCGTCGGGTGACGCGATCGCGAACATCCGGGTCGCCACGACCGATCGCTGGCGCGACAAGGCGAGCGGCGAGATGCGCGAGGCCACCGAGTGGCATCGCGTGTCGTTTTACGGCCGCCTGGCCGAAGTTGCCGGCCAGTACCTGCGCAAGGGCAGCCAGGTCTACATCGAAGGCTCGCTGCGCACCCGCAAATGGCAGGACCAGAGCGGACAGGAGCGTTACTCAACCGAGATCCGCGGCGACCAGATGCAGATGCTCGGACGCCGGGAAGGCATGGGCGAAGCGCCGATGCGCAGCAACGACGGTGGCTTCGAAAATGCCGGACGTCCGGCACGCAGCCAGGGCGGCAACCCGCCGCAGTCGCCGGCGCAGAATCAGCCGTCGTCGGGTGGCCTCGGCGACTTCGACGACGACATTCCTTTCTGACGGGCGGTACGCCGCTGGCGCTGCGCCGCTACAGCCGGAAGCGTGCCATCGTGCTGGTCAGGTCGGCGGCGACGTGGTTCAGGTCCCGGGCGGCATCGACGATGCTGCGCACCGATGCGGCGTTTTCATCGGCGCCCTGGGCGACGGTCTCGACCTGATTGGCCACCAGTGAGCTGGTCGAACGCTGTTCCTCGAGTGATTCCGAGATCGAGCGCACCGAGCGCAGCGCATCGTCGATGACCTGACGGATCCGGGCGATCGCTTCGCCGGCCTCGGCCGACAGTTGCCGGCTGCGGCCGACCTGTGCGGTGCCGGCCTGCATCTGTTCCTTGGCGGCGCGCGATTCCCCCTGGATGCTGTTGACCAGCCCGACGATCTCGCCGGTGGATTGCGCCGTGCGCTCGGCCAGCTTGCGAACTTCGTCGGCGACGACGGCGAAGCCACGCCCCTGTTCGCCGGCGCGAGCCGCCTCGATCGCGGCATTCAGGGCCAGCAGGTTGGTCTGATCCGCGATCTCCCGGATGACGCCGACGATCGTGCCGATGTTGTCGGATTCCTCGGCCAGCCGGTCGATGGTCTTCGCGCTTTCCGACACGAGGTCGGCCACCCTCACCATCTCGCTGGCGGCCGATTCGACCACCGAATGTCCGTGTGAAGCGGAATTGCCGGCATCGCTCGCGAGCCCTTGAGCGTCATGCGCGTTGTCGCTGATGTGACTGATGCTCACAGCCATCTGTTCCATCGCCGCCGCCATCGCCGCTGCCGCCTCGCTTTGCGATTCGCTGACCTGTTGCGCTTCATCGCCCGAGGTGGTCAGTTGCACGGCTGCAGCCGAGATGCGCTGCGCTGCCTGATTGATGCCGCCGACGACGCCATGCAGCGCGTCCTGCATGCGCTTCATCGCGGCCATGACGCTGGACTCGTCGCCGTCGCGCAGGGCGATCGTCTGATCGAGATGTCCTTCGGCGATACGTCCGGCGACCGCCGAGACCTCGCCAGGCTCGGCGCCGAGCTGACGCTGCAATCCGCGTACGATCGCATAGGACAATCCGGCCCCTGCCAAGGCCGCGAGCGCGATCAGGGCGAGGCTAGAGTTGCGCGCCCAACTCGCCTGGCTCTGCGCCGTCTCGAACTGACGCTGTGCTTCCTCGAGCTGTACTTCGATCAGTGCAGAGAATTTGTCCGATAGCGGGTCGATCAGCGGATACAGGTCCTGTTCGGCGAAACGAACCAGTTCGTACGGATTGCTGTCCCGGATGGCCCCTTTGAGCCGGACCAGGGCAGGGGTGCTGGCCCTCATCATCGGCTCGAGCTCCCCGATCAGGGCTTCTTCCTGCGGGATCAAACGGGTCGCCTTGTAGGCCTTCCAGATTGCGGCGATCTCCGCTTCGGCGGCCTCCACGTTGCGGATACCTTCGTCACGGCCGAGGGTGCCGGCGCGCACCTTGTGCGCGGTATCGACGATGTTGACCGCGTACAGGTCGGCGACCCGCTTGAGGTCGCGCATCGGCACGACCCGGTCCATATATACGGTCTCGAGGCTGGCGATCGTCCTGTTCATGTTGAACAGTCCCAGTTCGCCGAGGACCACTGCGAAGACGATCAGGGTCGTCGCAAGGATGGTCAGGCGCGTGCGCACTTTCATTCGATTCATCGTCGTCATCCGGAAGCGTGGCATTCTTCAGGCGCCGCCGCGATGGCGAAGGCGGCAACCTGCCCAGTCGCGCATTGCGTCGCGACTGTCGGATGCAGGTAACGGAAACTTTTACCGAAAATTTAGCGGAAGATATTACTTTAGTAATATGCATGCGGTGGCCGATGGCACCGTGTTGCGTCAGCGCAGGGCGTCGCGGATGCGCGTCAGTCCCTGCTCGAGCAGTGGGCGCGGGCAGCCAAAGTTGAGCCGCATGAATCCGGGCGCACCGAAACTACGCCCATCCGATAGGCCGACACCGTGGGCCTCGAAATGTGCCGCGAGATCGGTGATCCCGTGCACCTGGGCGAAGGGCCGGCAATCGAGCCAGGCGAGATAGGTGGCCTCGGGCAGTGTCGTGCGGATCTCCGGAAGGTCTGCCAGACTTTCGCCGACCAGGCTGCGATTTGCCCGCAGGTAGGCCACCAAGCGCCGTCGCCATTCCTCGCCGTGGCGGTAGGCGGCCTCGGTGGCGATCAGGCCGAGCAGGTTGGCGTGCGGCACGATGCCTCGCATCGCGCGACGAAAAAGCCGCCGCAGTCCGTCGTCCGGAATGATGGCGAAGGCACAATAAAGAGACGGGATGTTCCAGGTCTTGCTCGGCGCCATCAGCGTGATCGTTCTGGCCGCGATCGATTCGTCGATCGCGGCGATCGGCAGATGGCGGCGTCCTTCGTCCAGCACCAGGCCGCAGTGGATCTCGTCGGAGCAGATCACCAGGTCGCGCCGTTCACAGATCCCGGCAATTCGTTCGAGTTCGTGTCGCTCGAACACGCGGCCGACGGGATTGTGCGGATTGCACAGCATGAACAGACGGGTGCTGTCGTCCATCGCCGCCTCGGTCGCATCCCAATCCCAGGTCCAGCGCTGGTCGGCCCGCTGCCTCAGGGCGGCCTGCTGCAGTTGGCGCCGGTTGTTGGCCGGGGCGCCGAGGAAGGGTGGGTAGATCGGCGTTGCCGTGAACACGCCGTCGCCGTCGTCGCCGATCGCGCGGCAGGCCACGTTGAAGGCGCTGACCATGCCAGGCAGCCAGACCAGCCAGCGCGGTTCGACGCGCCAGCCGTAATCGCGATCCATCGCGTCGACGATCGCGCCGTCGAGCGATGGCCAGGCGTCGGTGTAGCCCAGCACGCCATGATCGAGGCGTGCCCGGATCGCGTCGATCACGACCTCGGGGGCGGCGAAATCCATGTCGGCCACCCACATCGGAATGACGTCGCGGCCTTCGAAGCGCGACCATTTTTCGCCGGGCACCGCCCGTCGATCAACGATTCGGTCGAAATCCCCCGTTGATTCGGCCAACGCCGGCCTCCTTCGCCTGTCCGGGCAGCTTGGAATGCTGCGCCGCCGCAACTAGAATCGGGTGACCCCGACTAGAGATCCGAATACTACTATGCTCACTCACTTCGCCGACGGTATCCATGCTTTCGATTCCGGCTATGGCCGTCCGCTGCTCGATGCCATCCACCTGATCGAGGATGGCGGTCGCGTGGCGATCGTCGACACCGCCAGCAATGATTCCGTACCCCGGGTGCTGGCCGCACTGGCCGAGCTCGGCCGCACGGTCGAGGATGTCGACTATCTGCTGCTGACCCACATCCATCTCGACCATGCCGGCGGCGCCGGTGCGTTGATGGCGCAGTTACCGGCGGCCCGCCTCGTGGTGCACCGCCGCGGCGCCCGCCACATGGCCGATCCGGCCAAGCTGTGGGCCGGAACCGTCGCCGTCTATGGTGAGGCACAGGCCACGCAACTTTACGGCCGACTGGTGCCGGTGCCGGCGGATCGCATCGTCGAAGCCGACGATGGGCTCGAACTGCGGCTCGGCGACCGCGTTATCGAGGTGCTCGATACGCCGGGCCATGCCCGCCACCACGTCTGCTACTTCGACCGCGTCGCGCGCGCCTTCTTCACCGGCGACACATTCGGCCTGTCCTATCGCGAACTCGACGTGGACGGCCGCCCGTCGATCTGGCCGACGACGACACCGGTCCAGTTCGATCCGCAGGCGATGCATGCATCGATCGAGCGGATGGTGGCGCGCCGTCCCGTCGCAATGTACCTGACCCATTTCAGTCGGGTTACCGACGTCGATCGGCTGGCGGCGGACTTGCACCGGCTGATCGACGAGCACGTCCGCATTGCCGAGGCGGCCGAGGGTGACGGCAAGACGCTGACGGAGAACATCGTGGCCGGACTGCGGGCCCTGCTCTACGAGGAAGCCGCGCGACAGGGCTGGCCGCTCGAACTGTCCGAGCTCGAGGCCTTGATGGCGATGGATATCGAGCTCAACGCCCAGGGTCTGGCGGTGTGGCTCTCGAGCCGACAGCCGGCGACGGTCTGAGCCGACGCCGGGCAGCGTCGGCGATCCAGGCCCGGCAACTTGCGGCACTGTGTATCATGCGCGCCGGATCGAAATCGGGAAGGCAGATGGATGACGACCTGAGTGGCGGGAACGAGCCGGCGCGTCGCTTCGCCGGCGTATTCCGGCTCTACGGCGAGCCCGCCTTCGCCCGGCTGCGCGGCGCGCGCGTCGCTGTCGTCGGCATCGGCGGCGTCGGCTCGTGGGCGGCCGAGGCACTTGCGCGCAGCGGCATCGGGCGCCTGCGACTGATCGATCTCGATCATGTCGCCGAATCGAACATCAATCGCCAGGTGCATGCGCTCGAGCCGACGCTCGGCATGGCCAAGGTCGAGGCGATGGCCGCACGCATCGCCCAGATCGATCCGGCCGGCGAGGTCGAGGCGATCGATGCCTTCCTCGAACCGGACAACGCCGAGGCGCTGATCGCCGGTTGTGACGTGGTGATCGACGCCGTCGACCAGATGCGGGCGAAGCTGGCGATGGTGCTGACCTGCCGCCGGCTCGGCGTACCGCTGCTGGTGTGCGGCGGTGCTGGCGGCAAGCGCGATCCGAGCCGGATCCAACTGGCCGACCTGGCACGCGCGGTCCAGGATCCGCTGCTGTCGCGGCTGCGCTCCCGACTGCGGCGTGAGCACGGATATCCACGCGGCCCCGGCCGTCGGCTGGGGGTCGACGTGGTGTTTTCGAGCGAACCCGCCATCCCGTCGGTAGTGCCGTGCGCCCCGCTTGCAGGCGGTGCCGCGCTCGGTTGTACCGGCTTCGGTTCGAGCGTCGCGGTGACCGCGGCGTTCGGCCTGCAGGCTGCGGGCTGGGTGCTCAATCGCCTTGCGGACGGTGCGCGCGCGTGATGGTGGCCATGGCGGCAACGCTTCAGGAAGGACCGAGCAGCGCGTCGGGATCGATCGCGGTCCCGTTCAGGAACACGCTCCAATGGACGTGCGGGCCGGTCGCCCGGCCGGTCGCACCGGCCCGGCCGACGATGTCGCCGGCGGCGACCTCGTCGCCGACGCTGACGTCGACGCGCGAGAGATGGCACAGCATGCTGATCAGGCCATGGCCGTGATCGACGAACACCGTGCGGCCATTGAAGAAATAGTCGCCGGTGAGCGATACCCGGCCGGCGGCGGGCGCGGCCACCGGGGTACCGGTCGGCACCGCGAGATCGAGACCACTGTGCGGACGCCGCGGCTTGCCGTTGAAGGTGCGGCGCAGGCCGAAGGCACTCGAGCGGCGACCAGCGACCGGTAGCTGCAGGGCCGCGCTCTGCGGCGCCGGCTCGCGCCATGCGCGCTTGGCGGTGTTCTGCTCGTCGCTCTCGCGCGACCAGCGCGCCAGATCGGCCGGGTCGGGGTCGACGTGTCGCCGGTTCTTCACGCGCAGGTGCTGCGTCGGGTAGTCGTGACCCACGATCTCCAGCGGCTGTTCGCGCTGGTGCCCGCGAGCATCGGTGACCTCGGCGCTGAGCCAGCCCGGCTCGGCTTCCAGCGGGATGCCGACCAGTGCCTGCCAGCGCGAGCCGGTCGCGATCACCAGCACGCGGCGTCCCTGAAATCGAACCGACGGCGCGGGCGCGTCGGCCGGGCCGAGGTCGAGGCGCGCGACGCCGCCCGGGCGCGAGACCGGCGCTTGCCGATCGACCGCTTGCGCCAGACCGACGAGGCAGACCAGAATCAGGGCAGCGTAGAATTTCATGTGCTGTGGCTCGACGGACACCCGATATCGATGACAGAGGCTATCGTACTGTTTGCCCATGGTGCGCGCGACCCGGAATGGGCCGGACCGGTCAGGCGGCTGGCCGCAAGGCTGGAAGCGCGCGCGCCGGCAGTGCGCGCACGACCGGCCTTTCTGGAATTCATGACGCCCGATCTCGACCAGGCGGTCGATGCGCTGGTCGCCGACGGCATCGATCGGATCCTGGTCGTGCCGGTATTTCTCGCCCAGGGCGGGCATCTGAAGCGCGACGTGCCGCAATTGGTGGCCGCAGCGGCGCAGCGCCACCCCGCGTGTCGGGTGATGCTCGCCACCGCGGTCGGCGAGGACGAAGGCGTGCTGGCGGCCATGGCCGACTTTGCGCTGGCGACGCTGGCGGCCGGCGATGGCTGACGAAGTGCATCGGGTGCGCAGTCCGTGCGAGGTGCTGCCACTGGCGCGGCGACTGGCCCAGGGCTGCGATCGCCCGTCGCTGGTTGCCGCCGGTCTGGCGGAACTGATCAGCAACGGCATCGAGCACGGCAACCTCGAAATCGGATTCGCGCGCAAGCGGGCGTGGCTCGCGCGCGGGCAATTCGAACGGGAACGCCAACTCAGGCTCGAGGCGCCGTCCGCCCGCGCGCGCGACGTCTGCATCTCGGTCGATCGTCTGGCCGATGTCGTGCGCTTCCGCATTCACGACCAGGGATCGGGTTTCGATTGGCCGTCGTGGCTGGATTTTGATGAATCTCGTGCCGACGCGCCGAACGGGCGCGGCATCGCCCTGGCACGGGCGGCCTGCTTTGCCTCCCTCTACTATATCGGTTGCGGCAACGTCGTCGAAGCGCTGGCCCTGCGCGCCTGAGCACGGTGACCCAGGTCACCGATCGGCAGCCGCGCTATTGACCGGATCGTTCATCAGAATATACTGATATACATGAAAAGATATCTCGCTACCCTGTTGATGGCCGCGCTGCCCTGCGCGGCGAGTGCACAGTCGCCATCGGCGGTACGGGTCGATGCCAGCCCGGTGCTGGCATCCTATCCGGCCGAGGGCGTGGTCGAAGCCGTGCATAGCGCGACGCTGGCGGCCCAGACCCAGGGTCGTATCCTGGAGATGACGGTCGACGCCGGCGATCGCGTCAAGCGCGGCGATCTGGTCATCCGCATCGATGCGGCGGCAGCCACCCAGGCGGTGGCCGGTGCCGAGGCCCAGGTGGAGCAGGCCCGGGCGAGCGCGATCAACGCCCGCGCCCAGTTCGAGCGCACCCAGGGGCTGTTCGAGCAGAAGTTCGTCAGCCAGGCTGCGCTGGACCAGGCCGAGGCGGGATTGCGGGCCGCCGAGGCGGCGCTGCGCGCGGCCGAGGCCGGTCGTGGACAGGCTACCGTGGCGCGCGGCTTCGCCAGCCTCGCGGCACCGATGGACGGCATCGTCGCCCGCCGCGACGCGCAGCCGGGTGAAATGGCCCAGCCCGGGCGCGCGCTGCTGACCATCTACGACCCGACCGAGATGCGCGTCGTCGCCGACCTGCCGCAGTCGCGCCTGGAAGCGCTGCGGCGTGGTCCGCTGAGTGCCCGCGTCGAATTCCCGGACAGCGGCCGCTGGGTCGAGGCCGGTCACGTCGAACTGATTCCGACCGCCGATCCACGGACCCACACGGTCCAGGCCAGGGTGGCGCTGCCGCCCGAATACGCCGGCGTGCTTCCGGGGACCTTCGCCCGGGTCCATTTCGCCACCGGCGAGCAGAGCCGGATCGGCGTGCCGCCGGCGGCCATCGTGCGTCGCGGCGAGATTACCGGCGTCTATGTGCAGCAGGCCGATGGCGGCTTCGTGCTGCGTCAGGTGCGGCTCGGCGAAGCACTGTCGGACGGTCGCATCGAGGTGCTGGCCGGGCTCGCGCCCGCCGAGTCGGTCGCCACCGACGCAGTCAAGGCCGGCATCGCGCTCAAGCGCGGCGTTGTCCGCTAGAGGCCGGTCGATGAACACAGCCTCCGACCGGATGGGCGTCTCCGGACGCATCAGCGAGGCCTTCCAGCGCAATGCCCTGACACCGCTGCTGGCGCTGGTGCTGATGCTGATGGGCGTCTTCGCGACCCTGATCACGCCGAAGGAGGAAGAGCCCCAGATCGACGTGACGATGGCCAACGTGCTGGTGCCCTTTCCCGGCGCGTCGGCACGCGACGTCGAGGCGCTGGTATCGCGCCCGGGCGAACAGGTGCTGTCCCGGATCGCGGGCGTCGAGCACGTCTATTCGGTATCGCGACCCGGCATGTCGGTGATCACCGTGCAGTTCGAAGTCGGCGTCAAGAACAACGACGCGCTGGTGCGCCTGTACGACACCATCGATTCCCACAGCGACTGGCTGTCGCCGCAGCTCGGCGTGATGCAGCCGGTGGTCAAGCCCAAGGGAATCGACGACGTTCCGATCGTCGCACTGACATTCTGGACCGAGGACGCAACCCGATCCGGCTTCGAGCTGCAGCAGGTGTCGCGGGCGATCGAGGTCGAGATCAAGCGCATCGACGGCACCCGGGACGTCACCACCATCGGTGGGCCCGGTCACGTCGTCAAGGTCGAGATGATGACCGAACGGATGAACGCCTACGGCGTCACCGCGCAGGATCTCAAGGCGGCTCTGCAGATCTCCAATGCGTCGCTGCCGGCCGGCAGCCTGACCGCCGACAACCGCGAAGTGCTGGTGCAGACCGGCACCTATCTGGAATCGGCCGACGACGTGCGCACGCTGGTGGTCGGCACCAACCAGGGCAAGCCGGTGTTCATGCGGGACGTCGCGGAGGTCAGCGACGGGCCGGGTGAGAACCGGCAGTACGTCTGGTTCGGCACCGGCAGCGCTGCCGAACAGCGCGGCGTCGACGGGTCGGGTCTGTTCCCGGCGGTGACCTTGTCGGTCTCGAAGAAACCGGGCGCCAATGCCTCCGACGTCGCCGATGCGGTGATCGCCCGCGCCGAATCGCTGCGCAACACGGTGATTCCGGACGGCATCGAGATGACGGTCACCCGCAACTACGGGCAGACCGCCTCGGACAAGGCCGATAAGCTGATCGGCAAGCTGGTGTTCGCCACCTCCGCGGTAGTCGCCCTGGTGCTGCTGACGCTGGGATGGCGCGAAGCGCTGATCGTCGGCGTGGCGGTGGCGCTGACCCTGGCGGCGACGCTGTTCGCGTCGTGGGCCTGGGGTTTCACGCTGAACCGGGTCAGCCTGTTCGCGCTGATCTTCTCGATCGGCATTCTCGTGGACGACGCCATCGTCGTGGTCGAGAACATTCACCGTCACCATGTGCTCGAGCCGGACAAGCCACTTTGGCAATTGATTCCCGGCGCGGTCGACGAGGTCGGCGGACCGACCATCCTGGCCACCTTCACGGTGATCGCGGCCCTGCTTCCGATGGCCTTCGTCAGCGGCCTGATGGGGCCCTATATGAGCCCGATCCCGATCAATTCGTCGATGGGCATGTTCATTTCGCTGGCGGTCGCCTTCGTCGTGACGCCGTGGCTGGCGCAGCTGATGCTGAAGAAGACGCCGGTGCATGCGCATGGCGAGGACCGCATGACGGCCACCCTCGACCGCGTGTTCCGGCGCATCATGGGTCCGCTGCTCGATGCCCGCCGCGGTGGGCGCAACCGGGGCCTGCTGTGGCTCGTGATTCTCGGACTGATCGCGGCGTCGGTGTCGTTGGCGGTGGTCAAGCTGGTCGCCCTGAAGATGCTGCCGCTCGACAACAAGAGCGAATTCCAGGTCGTGGTCGACATGCCGGTCGGTACGCCGGTCGAGCAGACCCAGCGCGTGCTGCAGGAGATCGGCGCGCATCTCGCCCGGGTGCCGGAAGTCACGGACTACCAGACCTATGCCGGCACCGCGAGCCCGATCAACTTCAATGGCCTGGTACGCCAGTATTATTTGCGGGCTGCGCCGGAACTTGGCGACATCCAGGTGAACCTGGTCGACAAGCATCACCGTGATCGCTCGAGTCACGAGATCGCGATTGCCGTGCGCGACCGTGTTGCCGAGATCGCCCGTGGCTTCGGCGGCAATGCCCGCGTCGTCGAGGTGCCGCCCGGACCGCCGGTGATGGCACCGATCGTCGCCGAGATCTATGGCCCCGACTACGAGGGACAGATCGCGGTGGCGCAGAAGATCCGCAGCGTCTTCGAGAATACGCCTGACATCATTGCGATCGATGATTCGATCGACGAAGTCGCGCCGAAGCTCGTCCTGCGGGTCGATCAGGCACGCGCTGCGCTGATCGGTGTCGCCCAGGCGGATGTCGTCGAGGTATTGCGCATGGGCCTCGCCGGCGAGTCGGTGACGCCGGTGCACGGCAGCGACAACAAGTACGAGATCCCGGTGCGCGTGCAGTTGCCGGCCAGCCGCCAGGCGCGACTGGAGGAACTGCTGGCGATGCGCGTACGCGCCCGCGACGGGCATCTCGTACCGATCTCGGAAGTCGTGCAAGAGCGACCCAGCCAGCGCGAGCAGGTGATCTACCACAAGGATCTGCTGCCGGTCGTCTATGTCACCGGTGATATGGGTGGCGCACTCGATTCACCGCTGTACGGCATGTTCGACATGCGCAGCGCGATCGCCGACCTGGTCCTCGACGGGCCGCGGCTGGCCGGCGCGATCGACGAATATTTCATTTCGCAGCCGGCCGATCCCTATGCCGGCTACAGCATCAAGTGGGACGGCGAATGGCAGGTCACCTACGAGACTTTCCGCGACATGGGCATCGCCTATGCGGTCGGTCTGGTATTGATCTACCTGCTGGTGGTGGCGCAGTTCAAGAGCTACCTGGTGCCGCTGATCATCATGGCGCCGATTCCGTTGACGGTGATTGGCGTGATGCCGGGCCATGCCCTGCTAGGCGCCCATTTCACAGCGACCTCGATGATCGGCATGATCGCACTCGCCGGCATCATCGTGCGCAATTCGATCCTGCTGGTCGATTTCATCAACCACCAGCGCAGCCAGGGGATCGAGTTCGCCGAGGCGGTGATCCGTGCCGCCAGCGTCCGTGCGAAGCCGATCGGCCTGACCGCGCTGGCAGCGATGATCGGCGCCCTGTTCATTCTCGACGATCCGATCTTCAACGGGCTGGCCATCAGCCTGATCTTCGGCATTTTCGTCTCCACCGTGCTGACGCTGGTGGTGATCCCGATTCTCTACTTTGCCGCGCGCCACAAGCGCGAGGCGAAGACCGACCCAGAAGGAGCAAGCTCGTGAATCTCACCGTCAATCAGTTCGTCCGCATCTTCGCGGGCGCCTTCGTGCTGATCTCTCTGGCGCTCGGCGTAGAGGGTTCGCCACTGTTCGTGAATGCCAATTTCCTATGGTTTACCGCGTTCGTCGGAGCCAATCTGTTCCAGAGCGGTTTCACGCGCTTCTGTCCGCTCGAAATCTTCCTGCGCAAGCTCGGCGTCAAGGATTCCGTGAGCTGCGCGTGATGTATTTCGCGCGTTGACCGGCTGCGGTCACGGCGACGGCCGAAGACCGCTGTCGCAGCCTCAACTTGGGCGCGGGCAGGCCGATAACGCGTGAATGCGATTCTTCCTGCCGGGGCCGTATGGCCGCTCCGTCTCGCCGATGTCGTTGCGCCTGCCGAGCGGCCATGTCGCCGCAGCCGGCGCCGGGCCCCACTTGCCCGCGCTCGCGATATTCGTGCTGTGCGCGGCGCTGGTGCTGGCGGCCACGTTCCGCCTGGCGGAGCGCGAGGATAGCGAGTCGCGCCGACGGGCAGGCGAGGCCAGTAGCCGGATCGCCGCCGAACTGGTTTCCCACTTCGCAAGCTATCGACAGTTTCTGCATTCGGCCGCAGCATTCCTGGCTGCATCCGGTGAAGCCGACGGTGCTCGCTGGCGGCGCTTCGTCGAGCGCGCTGCCGCCGGGCTGTCGCCACCCGGTAGCGTGCTGGCGATCGGCGTACTGGTACCGCAAGCCCGCGGCGGCTTGAAGGTCGACCGACTTACCTTCGCCACGCCGTCCGACCGTTCGCTGTCGCACACCGGCCTCGGGTCGATGCCGCAGATCGAGGATGCGGTGGCCCACGCGTCGGAGTTCGGCGAACTGACACTCAGTGCGCCGCTGCGCTTGTTCGCGACAGCCCCTCGCAGCACGCTGGAGGCCTTGCTGCTGATGCCGATCGAACGCGCAGGCCGCGGCACGTCGGCCGCCGGCAGCGGCCCCCTGGTCTTCGTCGCCCTGAGCTTCGCCGGCATGCTGGCCGGCGAACATGGCGCCGGCGGGATCCGACTGCTGGACACCACCCGGCCCGAGGCGGTCGCGGTTTTCGATGGCAGTGGCGACCTGGCCCGGGTCGCCGGGGGAGAGCGTTCGCTGATGCTTGGCGGTCGCAACTTCCGTCTGATCCTTCACGGACGACTGGCTTCGCCCTCCGATGCCCTGTCGATACCGGCGGCCATCGCGGGCATCGGTGCGAGCATGCTGATCGCCTGGCTGGTGTTTGCCAGCGGCGCCAGCCGCCGCCATGCGCTGGAACTCGTCGGCCGCATCAGTGCAGGCCTCGACGATCGTGAGCGGCGTCTTGCACTGGCCCTCGACGCGGCTGGCGAAGGCGTCTGGGAATGGTCCCCGGGTCGGCAGGAACTCTATCTCAATCACCGAGCCCGCAAACTGCTCGAGGACGCCGGATGGGACGGTCGCCGAACGACGCCTCGGGCCGTTCTGCGCGCACTCGATGCAGCCGATCGACGCCTTGTGCTGGCCGCCCTGCGCGGAATGCTCGAGTCCAACATCGCGTTCGATGTCGAAGCGGGCGCGAGGGCGACAGCCGCGACCGAATTGCGGCTGCGCATCCGCGCGCGGGCGGAGTGCTCTGCGGCGGGTCGCCTTGGTCGCGTCGTCGGTGCGATCGCCGATGTCAGCGCCGAGCGCAGATGCGAGGCTCTGGCGCAGCGCTCGCAGCGATTTCTCGCGGGTGTCGTCGATGCCTTGCCGATTGCCGTGACCGTCCATGGCGTCGATCGCGTGCAGCGGCTGTGCTCCCGATCCGCGAAGTCGCTGCTCGATTCGTCCGGTCGTGCCGGCCTGCCGTGTGAAGCCCAGGAATTGGCGAAGTCACTGGCGCGTGCCGTCGATGGCGTGCTTGCCGATGGCCTTGCCGCACGCCTTTGCGTGCAAACGGTCGACAGTCAAGGTCGGGTCCGGGCCTGGCAGATCGAAAGTCTGCCGATCGAAGACGCCGAAGGTGCACCGGCCGTTGTCAGCGTGATCGAGGATGTCACCGAAACCACTCGGCGGATCGATGAGGCCAAGGCACTTCGGCATCGCTTCGAGACCTTGTTGGAAGCGACGCCGATGGGGATGGCATTGTTCGATGCGCAGGGACGCATTGCCTTGTGCAACCCGGATTTTCGGGCATTGTGCGGGCGTGAAGGCGAAGGCGTCATGCCGGGGATCGAAGCCGGCAGCGGCCGGCTTCTGCCCGAGGTGTCGAAGCTGATGGCCGACGTGTCGCGCAAACACGCTGCGCGGGGCAGCATCGAGTCGGAGATCACCGGTGCCGACGGCGCTTCGTCCTGGCGACGACTCAGCGTGGTCAGAATCTGCTGCGACGAGGACGACGGCGGGTGGTGGGCGCTGGTCGAGGACATCGGCCTTGCGCGGGACGCCGAAGCCGCACTGCGGGCGGCCGAAGGGGCGCGAGACGTGCTGTTGCATGCGAGCCCGGATACGCTGGTCGAACTCGGTGCGGACTTGCGGATTCAGTGGTGCCGGCCGGCGCCGGGGCTGGCCGGTGAGTCGTTCGAGCCGGACCGTCTGATCGGCGTGCCGGTCGAACGGATGCTCCCGGGCGAGCCGGGCGCGCGCCTGCGCGACGCCGCCCGCGGAACCCTGTCGGACGCCAGCCAGCAGTTGCTCGAATTCTCGGCGGAGGAGCCGGGCGGCGATCCGCAGACCTATGTCGCCAGGATCGTTCCCGGCTGCAATGGTGGCGTCCTGCTTGCGCTCCGAACGATCACCGGGCGGCGACGGGCGGAGCGTGAACTTGCCGAGAAGGAGGGGTTTCTCAACGCCCTGGTCGCTTCGATGCCGGACATGGTGTGGTTCAAGGATCCCCAGGGCCGCTATCGATACATCAATCCGGCCTTCGAGCGCCTCGCCGGTGGCGACGCCAGCCGACTGCTGGGTCGCACCGACGAGGAATGCTTTCCGCCGGACATGGCCGCCTGGTTGCGCCAGGCCGACCACGCCGCCGAGTCGTCGCTGGTACCGTGCGTGCATGAGGACACGCTGCGATTTCCGGACGGCGGCGCGTGGCGCGCGGAGGCGCTCACGGTCGCCGTACGGGACCGCGCCGGCATGGTCTGCGGCGTGCTCGGCATGGCGCGCGACATTTCGCAGCGTCGACGCAACGAACAGGCGCTGCGCAACAGCGAAGCGCGCTGGCAGTTCGCGCTGGAGGGTTCGGGCGAAGGCGTCTGGGACTGGGACGTCGCCCGCGACGAGGTCTACTATTCCCCGCGCTGGTGCGAAATGGTCGGGTATCGGCACGGCGAGATCGGTACCTCCCTCGACGAATGGCGATCGCGGATCCACCCGGACGATGTTGCCCAGGTGGCGCACGCGGTCCAGGATCACCTCGAGGGCCATTCCGAGACCTATCGCACCGAGCATCGAATGCGACATCGCGATGGCAGCTACATCTGGGTGCTGGATCGTGGCCGTGTCGTCGAACGCGGTGACGACGGGCAACCGCTGCGTGTCATCGGGACCCACGCCGATGTCACCGATCAACGCCGTGCAGCGGCTGCGCTGCGGGAATCCGAGGCCCGTTTCCGACGCTTGGCCGACTCCGCGCCGGTGTTGATCCGCATGCTGGCAGCCGATGCCAGGGTTACCTACCTCAACCGCACGTGGCTCGAGTTTACCGGTACCGAACTGCTCGACGGGCTCGGCGCCGGTTGGCTCGAGGCAGTTCATCCTGAGGACCGCGTGCGCTGCGCGGCCGCTGAACATCAGGGCATCGAAACCCGGCGCGCGTTTGGCATCGAGTTTCGCCTGAGGCATGCCGACGGTGACTATCGCTGGATGATGGCGACATCCGATCCGATTCTGGGGCCCGACGGAACGCTGCTCGGCTTCATCGGCAGTGCGACCGATGTTTCGGCGCTCAAGGATGCCGAGGAGGAACTGCGCAGGCATCGCGATCAGCTCTCCGAGATGGTGCGCGAGCAGACCCGCGATCTGCGGACGGCCAAGGATGCCGCCGAGGCGGCCAACGTCGCCAAGTCGAGCTTTCTCGCCAACATGTCCCACGAACTGCGCACCCCGATGCATGCGATTCTGAGCTATGCCAGGCTTGGCGAGAGTCGTATGGATCGTCTGTCGCAGGAGAAGCTACTCGAGTATTTCCGCCGGGTGCGCCAGAGCGGGGAACGGCTGCTGGACATGCTCAACGATTTGCTGGATCTCGCCAAGCTGGAGTCGGGTCGCATGATTCTTCAGCTCAACAGCCACGATCTGCAGGAGATCGTCGCCGATGCGCTCGACGAATACGCCGTGCTGTTGAGGTCGCATCGGGTCGACAGCATCCTCGACGAGGGCCGGCCGCTGCGGATCCGGTGCGACGCCATGCGGACCGGGCAGGTCGTGCGCAACCTGCTGTCGAACGCGGCGCGCTACACGCCGACCGGTGGTTGCATCCGCGTCGTCCTCGACTGTGTCGAGCGCCCGTGCCGGCGACGGGGCGACGCAGCCGGGGCTACACATTTCGTGCGTTTGGTCGTAGTGGACAATGGAGTCGGAATCCCCGAGGGGGAACTCGAGTCGATCTTCGAGAAGTTCGTGCAGAGTTCCGAAACCAAGAGCGGCGCAGGCGGGACCGGGCTGGGGCTCGCGATATCGCGCGAGATCGTCGAGGCGCAAGGCGGAATGATTTCTGCGAGCAACGAGGTCGATGGCGGTGCCCGATTCGAGGTGCTGATGCCGCTCGAACAAGCCGGCCTTGAAATCGAACAAGGGTCTTGAAGTGACAGAAATGCAGATATTGGTGGTCGATGACGAGCCCTTCAACCTCGACATCATCATCGAGACATTGGACGACCCGAACTATCGGCTGGTGACTGCCGACAGCGGCGAGCTCGCGTGGGAGTTGCTGAGCAAGCCCGACAGTCACTTCGACCTGGTGGTGCTGGATCGGATGATGCGCGGCATCGACGGCATCGAGGTGCTGCGTCGCATCAAGGCGGACAAGCGCCTGTCCGACGTCCCGGTCATCATGCAGACTGCGGCGGCATCGCCGGACCAGGTGCGCGAGGGGCTCCAGGCGGGTGCCCACTACTACCTGACCAAGCCATTCGAACTCGAGGCGCTGCAGACCATCGTCCGCGCCGCCCTTGAGGACGCCTCCCAGCGCCGTGCCGCGGTCCAGGGCGCGGACATCCAGGCCAAAGTGATCTCGCTGGCGGAAACAGCCTGCTTCAAGATTCGGACGCTCGACGATGCCCAGCATCTCGCGGCGCTGCTCTGCAATCTGTTCCCGGAGCCGCAACTCGGCGCCATGGGCTTGTCCGAGTTGATGATCAATGCGATCGAGCACGGAAACCTCGAGATCAGCTTTGCCGAGAAATCCCGTCTGAAGGAGCAGGATCGCTGGCAGCAGGAAGTGGAGCGCCGACTTGGCCTGCCCGAATTCCGGGATCGATGTGTCACCGTCTCGATCGAGCGCAAGGAAGGCGAATGGGAGTTCCTGATCGAGGACCAGGGGCGCGGCTTCGACTGGCGCGAATTCCTCGAACTGGATCCCGAGCGGGCCTTCGCACCGAACGGCCGCGGCATCGCACTGGCCAGACAGCTCGCTTTTGCCCGGCTCGACTACGAAGGTCGTGGCAACCGAGTGCGCGCGGTGGCCGGCGGGAAGCAGCCATGAAGCGCTGCGCCGAAACTGCCTCGCCGTTCGCGGCCGGCCCCGCCAAGCGTCCGGAACGCCAGGTGCCGGGCTCCCAAGTATCCGGAAGGGCGTGATCGATCGATGGAAATGACACCAGACAACGGCCGGCTGCCGCAGGCGAAGAACCTGAAGGTGCTGGTCGCCGACGATACGGCGTCGAACCGGGGCATGCTCGAGGTGTTCCTTCGCAAGCTCGGATTTACCGCGATCATGGCCGTGGACGGCAAGGAAGCCGTTGCCCGCTACGAGGCGGAAAAGCCGGACATGGTGCTGATGGACGTCATGATGCCGGTGATGGATGGCTTCGAGGCGACCCGTAGCATCCGTCGACTTCAGGAGGGCAACTGGGTGCCGGTGGTGATGCTGTCGGCGTTGTCGAACGACTCCGACATCGCGGCGGGACTCGACGCCGGCGCCGACGACTATCTGGTCAAGCCCATTTCGTTCGCCGTGTTCGCCGCCAAGATGCGCACGGTGTCCCGCCAGCTGATGATGCAGCGGGCCGTGGTCGAATCGCTCGAGCAGATCCGCGCCATCTCGGATGCGGTGATCGACGGCCTGATCACGATCGACGAGCATGGCGTGATGCACTCGTGCAATCGCGCCGCATGTGCCCAGTTCGGCTATGGACCGACCGAACTGATCGGCAAGAACGTGTCGATGCTGATGCCCGAACCGCATCAGTCGTCCCATGACGGCTACATCATGCGCTACCTCGAAACCGGGGTCACTCGCATGGTCGGCAAGATCCGCCAGGTGATCGGCCGGCGCAAGAGCGGCGCGCTGTTTCCGCTCGAAATCGGGGTCACCGACATCAAGTTGCCGGATCGGCACCTGTTCGTCGGCGTCATGCGTGACGTCACCGAGCGCGAGCGCCAGGCCCGCGAGCGCGCCGAGACGCGAGCGCGTCTCGAGCGCCTCTACGCTGAGCAGGAGCGCGAGCAGGAACTGGCGCGGACGATCATGGAGCGCCAGATCCATGCCGACTGGCTGACGGATCCGCGCGTGCAGTATTCGGTCGCGGCGACCACCCGCTTCTCGGGCGACCTGGTGATGCTGGCGCGCTCTCCGGGTGGAAGGACCTTCGCCATGCTGGCCGACGCCACCGGGCACGGATTGGCCGCCGCGATCAGCGTGCTGCCGATTCTGTCTCTGTTCTATACCGAGGTCGCGCGCGACGTCAGCCTCGCCAAGCTGGTGACGGCGATCAACACGCAACTGCGCGGTGGTCTGCCGGTCGGGCGATTCGTCGGCGCCGCCCTGTTCTGCCTGTCGGCAGACGCCGGCGAGGTCGAGCTTTGGGTCGGCGGTGTGCCGGAAGTGCTGCTGCTGGATCGCAATGGCGGGATCGTGCGCCGTTTCGCCTCCGATCACGTGCCGCTCGGGATCACCGACAGCGACGAGGACACCGCACGCACCGAGAGCTTCCCGGTCGATCCGGGCCAGCAGATCCTGGCCTATTCAGACGGGCTGATCGAAGCGCACCGGTCGGACGGCGAGGAATTCGGGCCGGAGTGCCTCGAGCGGGCATTGGCGGCCTCGCCTGCCGAGCAGCGGGTCGAAGCCGTTCGGCAGGCCCTGGAGGCGCATCTTGAGGGAGAATCCCATCATGACGACGTCTCGATGCTGCTGCTGACCTGCGTACCCTGGTCGGAAGCGGTCGAGGCCGTACCCGCCAACTAGCGCGCCAGCCGGCGAACAGCTTCAGGAGGAACGATGGATCGACGCGACGCCGGTAGCGAGCGCCGACTGGGTCGGAGGATTCCGGTCGGGGGCATCGAAGCCGCGGTGCATGTCCCGGGCCTGATTCGCCCGGTGGTGGCTCGATGTACCGACCTGGCGGTCGGCGGCATGACGCTGGTCAGCAGCTACGTGCCCCGTGACGGCGAGCAACTGCGTGTCGAGGTGGTTTCTCCGGGCGGCACGAGCGCGATCGATCCGCTTCACGTGCGGGTATGCGTGCGCCGCTGCCACCCGTTGCCGGGCGGCGAGTACGAACTGGGGCTGGAGATCGTCGAAGTGATCGGCTGAGCGGTGGTCGTCAGGCCCGGCGGCGGGCGACCAGCAACCACACGGCGAACAGCGTGACGGCCGAAAAGCTCACCAGCGACCAGTTGGCAATCGACAGGCCGAGCAAGGTCCATGCACGCTCGGTGCAATCTCCGGCGCCCTGGAAGATCATCGGCAGGGCATCAGCCAGCGGGAAACTGTCGAGCATGTATTCGAGGCCCGGTCCGCATTCCGAGACCGCCGGCGGGTAGATCTGGATCCAGCTCTGGCGCGCGGCGACACCACCGCCCGCGAGTGCCGAGAGCGCCAGCAACAATCCGTACACGCGACGCCCGGTGGCGTCCGGGCCATGGATGCCGGCGATCAGGGCAATGATCGCAACACCGACGAAGGCATAGCGCTGCATGATGCACATCGGGCACGGTTCCTGGCCCTTCATGTATTGCAGATAGAGCCCGAAGGCGAGCAGTGCGACGCAGGTGGCGAACAGCAGCAGGAAAGGCAGGCGCCGATGTCGGAGAATTCGGAGAATGGCTTGCACGTGGGATCTCGGCTGGATGCAATGAGGATGGCATTGTAGCGGCGCGGCCACCCCCCGGCGCGCGGGCGACCCTCAGGATTCGATCGCGAGTTGCGCCAGGGCGTCGGCCTGGAACAGGATCGGCTCCGGCGTCGGCAGATCGCCCGCGAGCATCCGTCGGATGGTGTCCGCGTTGCGTTCGGCATCGATATGCGCCGGCAGTTCCGCGAGCGGCGGCGCACCGCCGCTCTCGCCTTCGGTCTGGACGAACTGTCGACCGTCGGCGAAAGCCACCAGCCTCGGCAGGCGCCTGGGATTGGCATAGGCTTCGCCTTCGGTACCCCGCAGCAATTGCGCACGGCCACCGCTGGCGCACAGAAACGCTTCCATCCGCGTCAGGTACTCGGGGTGGGTGACAGCGACGACGCGGACGCTCCGGTCGGGACAGGGATCGAGCAGCTTGGCCATGGTATGACCGGCACTTCGCACGCCAAGTCGCGGGCGGGTCGCCAGCAGGCGGGCCAGCCCCGGCAGCAATGCATCGACGCCGATCGCGGCGATGCCCGCCGCAGCGAGGCCACGCGCGGCCGCGGCAACATCGCCGGCACGCGGCATGCCAAGTGCATCGAGCAGGGCGAACGGATTCTCGCGGGCATCGAAATCGTGGCGCCCCTGGATCAGCACCGGAATACCCCGGCGCTGCAGCAGCAACGCGAGCAGTGGCATCAGATTGGGTTGGCGCCGCGCACCGTTGTAGGTGGGCAGCACGATGCAGCGCGGTCCGTCGGGAACCGCCACGGTTGCGACGCGGGCCGCCATCGCGTCAGCGAATCCGAGCAATTCGTCGAGCGACTCGCTCTTGATGCGCAGCGCGATCAGCACCGCGCCGAGTTCGAGCTCGTCCACGTCGTCGTCGAGCATGGCCGCGAACAGCTCGGCGGCGCGGCTGCGGTCGAGGGAGCGCGCGCCCTTGGCGCCACGTCCGATTTCCTTGATGAATGGGGCAAAGCGCATCGTTCGGGATCCTGAGAGTGGCTGCGGTATCGGCGCCTTGCACGCATCGCTGCAGGCCGGCTGCATTGCCGCTTGCAGCTACTTTATCGAAGCGAGCCGCTACAATCCACGTATGGTCAATGGACGGGAAAGACGCGGATGAAGGTCGGTTTCGTGGGCTTGGGTCTGATGGGGCGCCCAATGGCGCTGAATCTGTTGAAGGCCGGTCACGAGGTGTTCGTCTGGAGCCGGCGGGCGGAGTCGGTGCTCCCGCTGGCGGATGCCGGTGCCCAGGCATGCGGCGATGCCGGCGAGGTGGCGCGCCGGGCGCCGATCGTGATCACGATGGTGGCGGATGCGCCAGATGTCGAAGAAGTCGTGCTTGGCCCCGGCGGCATTGCGGAGGGCGCGCAGGCGGACACCATCGTCGTCGACATGAGCACGATCGCGCCGAGCGCGGCCAAGGAAATCGCGGCCCGGCTCGCCGCGCGCCAGATCCGCATGCTCGATGCCCCGGTGTCCGGCGGCGAGGCCGGGGCGATCGCCGGTTCGCTGACGATCATGGTCGGCGGTCCGAAGTCGGCCTTCGATGCCGTGCTGCCGCTGTTTCAGGCGATCGGGCGGTCGATCACGCACATCGGCGAGGCCAATGGTGCCGGCCAGGTGACCAAGGCCTGCAATCAGGTGATCACCGGTGTCGGCGTGGTCTCGGTCGCCGAGGCTCTGAATTTCGCGCGCCACAGCGGCGTCGATGCCGCGGCGGTGCGCGAGGTTCTGACCGGTGGTCTGGCCAACAGCCGCATCCTCGAGAACCACGGCGCGCGGATGATCGATCGCAATTTCGAGCCGGGCTTCAAGTCGTGGATGCACCTCAAGGACATGCGCATCGTTCTTGACGAGGCACATCGCGCAGGCGTGGCCTTGCCGACCGCCGCCGCCGCCGCCCAGCTGTTCGCCGGCATGTTCGGCAGCGGGCTCGGCGAAGAGGACTCGGTGGCGGTGCTGAAACTGCTCGAAGGGCTTGGCGGCAATCCGGAGGAAATCAAATGAAGGTCGGATTCATCGGCCTCGGCGCCATGGGGCGGCCGATGGCACGAAACCTGATGTCGGCCGGCCACGAATTGCGGCTGTGGAGCCGCCGCCCCGAAGCGGCCGAAAGCCTGGTTGCGGCCGGCGCCACGTCCTGGGCAAGTCCGCGGGAAATGGCTGCCGGCTGCGAGGCCGTGTTCACGATGGTGACCACCGGCGCCGACGTCAAGGCGCTCTCGCTTGGCGCGGACGGTCTGCTGGCAGGGCTTTCGGAGGGGGCCGTGCATGTGGACATGAGCACGATCGCGCCGGGCGATGCCCGCGAACTGGCCGCCGAGTATGCGAGTCGTGGCGTCGAATTCCTGGATGCACCGGTCTCGGGTGGCACGGTCGGTGCCGAAACCGGCAAGCTCGCGATCATGATCGGTGGCGAGGAAAATGCGATCGTCAGGGTGCAGCCGCTGCTCGACGTGCTCGGCGCCAAGATCCGGCGCATCGGCCCGAGCGGTGCCGGACAGGTGGCCAAGGCCTGTAACCAGATGGTGTTCGTCTCCGCGCTGCAGGCATGCGCCGAGGCGCTCCATCTGGCTGCCGCCTGCGGTGTCGATGTCGGGCGGGTGCGCGAGGCGCTGCTCGGCGGCTCGGCCTGGTCGCAGGCGCTCGACGGCTGGGGCGAGCGCATGGTGACGCGAAACTTCGGGTCCGGTGTCGAGGCGAGACTTCATCACAAGGATTTCGGCATCCTGATGAACGAGGCCATGAGTACCGGCGTGCCGCTGCCGATCGCCGCCCTGGTCTGGCAGCAACTCAACGCGCTGATGGCGAGCGGATTCGGCCAGGAGGACACGTCGAGTCTGCTGCGTGTGCTCGAACAGGGGCGGGGCAGGTAGATGCTGCGCCCGGTCGCGTGCCTGGCGGGCGTGGCCGTGGCACTGGCGGCCTGCGGCACGCTGCCGATCGGACTCGAGCCGCCCGAGGTCAGTCTCGCGGACGTCCGCTATGCCGGCGGTACCCTGTTCGAGCAGCGCTTCCGGCTCGACCTGAGGGTCATCAACCCCAACCGGCGCGATCTCGAGATCGAGGGCGTGAGTTTCACGGTCGAACTGAACGGCCGGCGCTTCGCGCGCGGAGTGTCCGACCAGGCCTTCGTCGTCGCTGCCCACGGCGAGCACGTGGTCACCGTACATGCGACCACCACCCTTGGTCAGATGCTCGACCAGATCGGCTCTCCCGATGACACGCGAGGATTGGCGTACCGGGTCGAAGGCCAGGTCGCGCTCGGTGGCTTCGGCTCGCTGCCGTTCGCCAGCGAGGGTCGGGTCGGAATCGAGCGGCGCGGCTCACCGGTCGAGCGTGGCCGCTTCTGAACGCACCGCCGCTGCCGTCCGCCGGATTCAGCCCGGCTGCTGGCCGTAACTGCCGAAACGATCGAGGACTTCGTCCATGTCGGCGCCGTCGAGCAGCACCGGCTGCCCGAGCTGGCACGCCAGCAGGTAGTGCTGGCAGAGGGCCTCGAATTCAACCGCGAGTGCCAGGGTGTGATCGAGATCGCGGCCGGCGACGACCATGCCGTGATTGGCCAGCAGGCATGCGGAGCGGTCGTGGAGGGCGACTAGTGCCGCATTCGAAAGTGCCTGGCTGCCAAAGGTGTGATAGTCGGCGCAGCGCACGTCAGCGCCACCGAAGCGGGCGATCATGTAGTGGAACGCCGGGATCGGGCGGCGATGGCAGGCCAGCGCGGTGGCGAACGGCGGGTGGGCATGGAGGATCGCGCCGACGTCGGGCCGTGCCCGGTAGATGTCGTAGTGGATGCGCCATTCGCTGGACGCCTTGCGACGGCCCCGCATGCGCCCGTCGGCGTCGAGCACGACCATGTCGGCGGCCTCGCAGCGATCGAACGGCAGCCCGCTCGGCGTGATCACGAGCGCGCCGTCGTCGAGCCGCACGCTGGCATTGCCGGCGGTACCGCGATTGAGGCCCTGGGCGCTCATCGCGCGCGCGGTGGCGAGCAGGCGTTCGGCGATGTCGGTCGTGTTCACCCGGACGCTCCCGTAGCCAGCTGGTGCAGCCGTTCCGGCGGGACTACGCCGACTTCGGTGACGATTGCGGTGATCAGTCGCGCTGGCGTCACGTCGAACGCCGGATTGGCCACCGCTGCGCCGGGCAGGGCGATGGCGACGATGTCGGCCTGACCGGCCGCCATGCCATGGACGTGCCGGACCTCGTCGCCGTCCCGTTCCTCGATCGGGATGTCGGCACCGCTCGGGCAGTCATGGTCGATGGTCGACCGCGGCGCAGCGATATAGAACGGAACGCCGTTGTCGTGGGCCGCCAGCGCCTTCAGGTAGGTGCCGATCTTGTTCGCGGTGTCGCCGTTGGCAGCGACGCGATCGGCCCCGGTGATGACCAGGTCCACCTCGCCGCGCGACATCAGCAGCCCGGCCGCGTTGTCGGCGATCAGACGGTGGGCGACACCGGCGTCGCGCAGTTCCCAGGCCGTCAGCAGGCCCTGATTGCGCGGACGGGTCTCGCTGACCCAGACCTCGACCGCAATGCCGGCGCCTTGGGCCGCGTAGACCGGCGCCAGCGCAGTGCCGTGGCCGAGCGTTGCCAGCCAGCCTGCATTGCAGTGGGTCATCACCCGCACCGGTCGGTCGCCGCGGGCGCCGGCGATGCGTCGGATCAGTTCGAGACCGTGCCGTCCGATTGCGGCATTGGTGGCGATGTCTTCGGCGCAGATCGCCGCGAACTCGGACCAGGCCACGGCCATCCGGTCGGCGGCGCGAAGCGCGGTCAGCGCCGCCTGCATGCGTGCCAGCGCCCAGTGCAGGTTGACGGCGGTCGGACGCGTCGCGCCGAGCACGTCGAGCGCCGATGCCAGCGCGGCGTCGCTGGCATCCGTCTGCATTGCCAGCGCAACCCCGCAGGCGGCCGTGGCGCCGATCAACGGCGCCCCCCTGACCTGCATGCTGCGGATCGCGTCGGCCGCGTCTTCGAGCCGCTGCAGGCGGCGATGGGCGACGCCGAACGGCAACCGGGTCTGATCGAGGATCACCGCGCCGTCGCCGTCGCGGTAGAGGGTCTGGTACGGCATGTCTGCTCCAGGTCGGACAAGCCGATTGTATCGCCTCGCGCCGGGATGACCGCGGTGGCCGCGCTCTGCCAGAATGCGCGGATCGCGACCGAACCGGAGCCCTCGATGCCGAATTTTCCTGCCCCCGTCGAATCGCGGCTGCCCGCGGTCGGTACGACCATCTTCACGGTAATGTCGGCGCTGGCCCAGCAGTGCGGCGCGATCAATCTCTCGCAGGGCTATCCGGACTTCAACGCCGAGGACGAACTCTTCGATCGGGTCGCCCACTGGATGCGGGCGGGCGCCAACCAGTATGCGCCGATGGCCGGCGTGGCGGCCTTGCGCCAGGCCATCGCAGCCAAGATCGAGGCGTTGTACGGCGTCCGCTACGACGTGGACCGCGAGATTACCGTCACCGCCGGCGCCACCCAGGCACTGTTCACGGCGATCGCGGCGTTGGTCAGGCCGGGCGACGAGGTCGTCGTGTTCGAGCCCGTCTATGATTCCTACGTGCCGGCGATCATGCTGCAGGGCGGCGTCGTGCGACGGGCACGACTGCGCGCGCCGGACTATCACCCGGACTGGGCGGAAGTCGCCGGGCTGATCGGCCCGCGCACGCGGATGATCATCATCAACACGCCGCACAATCCGACCGCCACGATCTGGCGCGGCGAAGATATGGATGCCCTTGCCCGCCTCACCGCGGGCAGCGGCATCGTCGTGCTCGCCGACGAGGTCTATGAGCACATCGTGTTCGACGGCGTCCGCCACGAGTCGGTGGCCCGCCGGCCGGCGCTGGCGGAACGCGCGCTGGTGGTGTCGAGTTTCGGCAAGACCTACCACGTGACCGGGTGGAAGGTCGGCTACGTCGCCGGTCCGCGCGAATTGATGGACGAATTCCGCAAGGTCCACCAGTTCAACGTGTTCACCGTCAATACGCCGGTACAGTACGCATTGGCCGACTACATGTCGGACCCGAGCCGCCATCTGGGTCTGGCGGACTTCTACCAGGCCAAGCGCGACCGCTTCCGCGCCGCGCTCGCCGGCGCTCGCTTCGAGCTCCTGCCGAGTTGCGGTACCTATTTCCAACTGGCCCGCTACCAAGCGATTCGCGACCTGCCGGACCGCGAATTCGTGGACTGGCTGACCCGTGACGTCGGCGTCGCCGCAATCCCGGTGTCGGCCTTCTTCGAAGACGGCCGCGACGAACGGGTCATCCGCTTCTGTTTCGCCAAGGCGGAGGCGACGCTCGACGAGGCCTGCGCACGGCTGCGGGCGCTTTGATGCCAACGGGCTTCTGCTAGACTGAGTCCCACCCGTTGCCCGCCCGTCATCCGTGCGCACCCTGATCCTGTTTTTCCTGTTGCTGGCCGGCATCTACTTCGCCCGGCGGTTGCTCGCCCGCACCGGCGAAGGACTGCGCCGGCGCCAGTCCAGGCCCGCCGCGAGCGAGCGCATGGTGGCATGTGCCCATTGCGGCCTGCACGTGCCCGAGAGCGAGGCCGTCATCGTCGATGGCGTCGGCTTCTGCTCGGCCGAGCACCGCCGCTTGCATCAGTACGATCGCACGTGAGCACCGCCGACGAGTTCGAGTTCGACCAGACGCGCTGGAAGTCGCTGCGCTACTTCAATCTGTTCCGGCTGGTGGTCGCCGGCGGTTTCCTGGTCGCCGGCCGTGCGCTCGAACTCGGCGCATTCGCGCCGGCGGTATTCCGCATCGCGGCCGGCTCCTATCTGGCAGCCACACTGCTGCTGGGTTTTCCCGACGCCGCGCGCCGGCTCGGCCTGAACCGGCTGGTGGCCATCCAGACCCTGATCGACATCGTCGTGCTGACGCTGTTCCTGTGGTCGAGCGGCGGCTATCGCAGTGGCATCCCGATCCTGATGCTCGTCGTGCTGGCAGCGGCCGGGCTGATTGCCGCCGGCCGCCTGGTCCTGTTCTTCGCCGCGCTGACCTCGGTCGCCGTGCTCGGCGAAAACGCATGGCGCTACCTATACAGCGTCGGCGCGGCGGATTTCTTCGCGGTCGGCCTGCTCTGCGTCGGCTTCTTCTCGGTCGCCGTGGTGTCGCGCATGCTGGCGCTGCGGGCGCGCGACAACGAGGAACTGGCACGCCAGCGCGGCGCCGCGCTGCGGCGGCAGCAGGCGCTCAACGCCCACATCATCCGCGATCTGCCCGATGGCGTGCTGGTGGTCGGCGAGGACCGCAGGGTGCGCCAGCTCAACCCGCGGGCGGCCGAACTGCTCGGGGGCGGGATCGGCGCCGGCGACGACCTGACGCCGTGGTCGGCCGACGTGGCGGAACTGGCTGCCGGGGGCGAACCGAGAGTGATCGAAGTCGGCCCCACCGCCCTTCTGTGTCGGGCCATCGGTGGCGTCGGCGAAGCCGGCGACCGACTCATCTACATGCAGGATTTCGCCCAGATCCAGACCCAGGCGCAGCAGCTGAAGCTGGCCGCACTGGGCAGGCTGACCGCGAGCATCGCCCACGAGGTCCGCAATCCGCTGTCGGCAGTGACCCATGCGGCCGATCTGCTGGCCGAGGAGAAGCGCGCGGACATGCGCGCGCGGCTGATCCGCATCATCAACGACAACTCGCATCGCATCGAGCGTCTGGTGCGCGATGTGCTGGCCCTCGGCCGTCGCGAGCAGGTGTTGGTCGAGGCGCTCGATCTGCAGGAATTCCTGAAGGGCTTCATCGAGGAATTCGCGGTCCATGAACACCACGAGGAAGTCCTGTTCTCACTCGAGTTCGACGCTGGCGATACCCTGGCCTTCGACCGTGCCCACCTCAACCAGATCATGTGGAATCTGCTCGGCAACGCCCGCCGCTATTGCTCGGGCACGCCCGGCTCGATTCGCCTCTACGCCGAGCCCGTCGGCGTCGATCGGATCACCCTGCATATCGTCGACGACGGCGAGGGCATCACCCCCGAGGTGCGCCGCCAGATCTTCGAACCCTTCTTCACCACCCATTCGAAAGGCACCGGATTAGGCCTTTATATTGCCCGTGAACTTGCCGATGCCAATCAGGCCAGCCTTGAAGTCGGCGACAACGCACCGGGCGGGCATTTCTGTCTCACTGGGAAACGTCAGCCATGAATCAATCCGACCGACGCAACCGGGCGAAGGTCCCAGAAGTCCTGATCGTCGATGACGAGGACGACATCCGCGAACTGATCGAGCTCTCGCTGATCCGCCTGGGGCTGGCCTGCGACGCTGCCGGTACGGTCGGCGATGCCAAGGCGCTGCTCTCGGAAAAACCGTATCGGCTGTGCCTGACCGACATGCGCCTGCCCGATGGCGACGGCCTCGATCTGGTCGAGCACATCCAGGCCGAACATCCCGGCCTGCCGGTGGCAGTGATCACCGCCTACGGCAGCATGGACGCAGCGATCCGCGCGCTCAAGGGCGGCGCCTTCGATTTCGTGTCGAAACCGATCGAGCTGAAGTCGCTGCGGGAACTGGTCAGCCACGCGCTGCGGCTCGACGAACATGAAGAGGCGCCGGCCGCCGGCAGCAAGTCGCTGATCGGTCGCTCGGCCGCAGTCGAGCAGCTGCGAGGCCAGATCGCCAAGCTGGCCCGCAATCAGGCGCCGGTGTTCATCCACGGCGAGTCGGGCACCGGCAAGGAAGTCATCGCCCGGCTGATCCACGAGCAGGGGCCGCGCGCCGCTGCGCCGTTCGTCCCGGTCAACTGCGGTGCGATCTCGCCGGAACTGATGGAGAGTGAGTTCTTCGGCCACCGCAAGGGCAGCTTCACCGGCGCCAGCACCGACAAGGAAGGGCTGTTCCAGGCGGCGCGCGGCGGCACCTTGTTCCTCGACGAGGTCGGGGAGCTGCCGTTGGGCATGCAGGTCAAGCTGCTGCGGGCGATCCAGGAACGTGCCGTGCGGTCGGTCGGTGCCCATGCCGAGGAACCGGTCGACGTGCGGATCCTGTCGGCATCGCACCGGGATCTCGCGGCGCTGGTGGACGATGGCCGCTTCCGCCAGGACCTGTTCTACCGGATCAACGTCATCACGCTGCGGTCGACGCCGCTGCGCGAGCGCCCCGAGGACATTCCGGAACTGGCGCGCCACATCCTGGCCAAGCTGGCCCGACGCGAGGGCGGGCCGGTGCGCGCCCTCGATGACGACGCACTGCAGTTTCTGTGCAAACAGCCGTTACCTGGGAACGTGCGCGAACTCGAAAATCTGCTCGAGCGTGCCTGTGCGATGGCCGACGACGACGTCGTGCGAATCGACGATCTGGAGGGTGGCGAGTGGCCGCCGATGGCGAACGGCCACGAATCGGCGGCGGTCGAGCTGCCGCGACCGGTGCAACCGGTGAATGGCGTACGGATGAGCTCGCCCGGCGTCGACGAGGGCGCGGAGCAGGCCAGCGTGATGCGAATGTTGGAGGAGACCCATTGGAATCGATCGGAAGCTGCGAGGCGGTTGGGAATGACCTTGAGGCAACTGCGCTATCGCTTGCAGAAATGGGGGATCGAATAGCCGCTTCCGAACCGGTACGCCACCGTCTCAGCGTGGTGCTGCCGGCCAAGAACGAGTCCGCGACGGTGGCCGAGGTCATCGGCCGACTGCGCGACGTGCTACCGGCCGCCGAGATCGTACTGGTGGACGACGGTTCCACCGACGGCACCGGCGAAGTCGCCGGCAAGGCTGGCGCGACCGTGGTTCGGAATCTCTACTCGATGGGAAATGGCGCCGCCGTCAAGGCCGGCATGCGGCGCGCCGGCGGGGAGATCGTCGTTCTGATGGATGCCGACGGCCAGCACGATCCGCGCGACATCCCGCGCCTGCTCGCCGAGATCGAGGCCGGCGCCGACATGGCGGTCGGCGCACGGGGCGCGGATTCGCAGGCCAGCATCGGACGCGGCATCGCCAACGCCTTCTACAACGCCCTCGCGACCTACATGACCGGGCGCAGCGTCAAGGACCTGACCTCGGGGTTCCGGGCGGTGCGTGCGGCCCGCTTCAAGGAGTTCCTGCATCTGCTGCCGAACGGTTTCTCGTACCCGACGACGATCACGATGGCCTTCTTTCGCGCAGGCTACGCGGTGCGCTACGTGCCGATCAAGGCCGCGCGCCGGATCGGCAAGAGCCATATCAATCTGCTCAAGGACGGTGCGCGCTTCCTGCTGATCATCTTCAAGATCGGCACGCTGTATTCCCCGGTCAAGCTGTTTGCGCCGGTGGTGGCGGTGCAGGCGTTGCTCGGGCTCGGCTACTACGCCTACACCTTCCTCACCCAGGGGCGGCTCTCGCTGGCCACGATCTTTCTGCTGACCTCGGCGGTGACGACCTTTCTGATCGGGCTCGTCTCCGAGCAGATCACTCAGCTGGTCTATCGCCCGACCACCCGGGACAACTGATGAGTCGCCCGGCTGCGAAGGCCGCGGTCGGCAGCGGCTCGTCGCGGGCGCGCTGGCGCATCGTCTGCTGGAGTTCGCGATGAGCGCTGCGAGCCCGAGCCGACGCCTGCAGCGATGGCTGAGGCCGCTTGAAGGCTTGCCGATTCACCCCCAGTGGTTGTTGTTGCGGCACCGGCCCGCGACCCGCGCCTGGGTCGGTGCGCATGCGCACGGTACCCTGCTCGACATCGGCTGCGGCAATGGCGAACTGCGCGATGCGCTGCCTACCGGTGTGCGCTACGTCGGCATCGACTATCCGCCCACGGTGGCGCTCGGCTATGCCGGTGGTGCCGACGCGCTCGCCGACGGCCGTCGGTTGCCGGTCGCCGGCGACAGCGTCGATACCGTGGCGCTGATCGATGTGCTCGAGCACCTCGATCGGGCCGATCTGGCGGTGGCCGAGGCGGCACGGGTGCTGCGCGAAGACGGCAGATGCCTGATTCACGTTCCTTTTCTCTATCCCTTGCACGATCTGCCCCACGACTACCAGCGGTGGACCGCCGCCGGCATCGAGCGCCTGCTGGAAAGGAACGGACTGGCGCCGTGCGAGATCTCGGCCACCATGCACCCGCTGGAAGTCTCGGCCGGACTGATGGCGATCGCCTTGGCCGACAGCGTGATCCATGCCGCCCGTGCGGCCAGCCCGTCACTGCTGCTGGCGCCACTGCTGTTGCTCGCGGTGTTGCCGCTCAATCTGGCGGGATGGCTGCTGGGCAAGCTGTTGCCGCGTTCCGGATTGATGCCGTTCAGTTACCGCGTGGTGGCGCGCAAGGTCCGGTCCGCCGTGCGAAGGGGCGGACAGTGAGCCGGCGGCCGACGGATCGGACGCGATTCCTGCGGGCGATCCGCACCGGCGAGCTTCGCTTCGCACTGGCGGCACTGCGTCCCGGCGACCGCAGGATCCTCGAGATTGGCGGCGGCCAGGGCTGGCAGGCGCGCCAACTCGAGCGACGCGGCTACCAGGTCTGTTCGATCGATGTCGCGCGTCACCCGGATGCTTGCGACGACTCGCCGGTAATGCTCTACGACGGCCATCGCATTCCGTTTGCCGACGATTGCTTCGACGTGGTGTTCAGTTCCAACGTGCTCGAACACGTCGCACATCTCGACGCCTTCGAGCATGAGCTGCATCGCGTGCTGAGGCCCGGTGGCCTGGCGATCCACGTGTTGCCGACACCGGCCTGGCGCTTGTGGACCTCGTTGACCCATCCGGTGCGCGTAGTGCGGGCGGCTGTGGCCCGGCTGGGCGGCGCCGGCGTATCCGACGCCGGCGTCGCGCATTCGGCCGGGTCGCTGCGTTACGTGTTCTGGCCAAACCGCCATGGCGAGCGCGGCAACTCCCTGAGCGAGCTCTACTGGTTCTCGCAGCGTGCCTGGCAGCGCCATTTCGACGGCGCCGGCTGGCAGGTGCTGGCGGTGCGCGCCTGCCCCTATTTCTATACCGGCCAGAGCGTGTTTGGGCCAATCGTCACACTTCGCTTGCGGCGAGTCCTGGCCGCCGTGCTCGGCGCCGCGACCCGCGTCTTCGTGCTCGCCGCGGCCGAGACCAACGAATCCATGGAGAGAAGCGGATGAGCGCCGACAAGCCATTTGCCCCGCACCCCATCGAGTGGAACGAGGAGAACACCAACCGGCTGTGGAACTTCTACAGTTCGCTGCCGGCGATGGAGAAGAAATACTTCGGCGCCCGTGTCGGGCGCCACGTCGCCCGCACCCTGAAGCGGCTGGGGCTGCTGGCTTCGGTTGGCCGAGTAGTCGATTTCTCGTGTGGCACCGGCAGCCTGATCGCGGCCTGCATGCCGATGCTGCCGCCCGGTGCCCGCATCCTCGGGCTCGACCCGTCCACGCGTAGCGTAGATGCCACCGAAGCGCGCAATCGCGGCGCAGCGGCATTCGAAGGGGCCCGGGTGATCGAAGCGCTGCCGTCGTCGCTGCCCGAGGGCGGTGCCGACCTGATGCTGCTGACCGAGGTCGTCGAGCACCTGTCCGACGAGCGTCTCGACGAGGTGCTGGCCGAATGCCTGCGCGCGCTGGCGCCGGGCGGGCGTCTGTTCGTGACCACGCCGAACGGCGAGGACCTCGACGTCGAGCGCACCATCTGCCCGGAATGCGGCTGTACCTTCCACCGCTGGCAGCATGTGCGCTCCTGGACCGCGCAATCGTTGGCCAGCCGGCTGTCGGCGGTCGGATTCGGCCCGGTCGAAGCGCGCGAGATCACCTGGGGCAACGAACTGATCGATCTCGGATTCTCGCTGCTGGGGCGCAAGAAGACCGGCATCTACGCCGTCGCGACGAAGCCGTCAGCGGACCCGCGGCAGCACTGACAACAGCGCTGCGACGAACACCGCGGCACTCAGATAGGAAGTTCTCAGCAGGATAGCCAGCGCCACCGAATCCGCCAGCGACAGACCCGCCCGTGTCGCCGCATACACCCACAGGGCGTCGAGCACGCCGAGCCCCATCGGAATGAAGACGACGACGCTGGTCATGATGGTGACGGTGGCCAGCAGTATCGCGTGTTCGAAGCCGATGGCCGCGCCCAGGCCGACGTAGCCGGCATAGTAGGTGGCGGCCATGACGGGGACCTGGAGCGCGAACAGCAGCCATGCGCGGGCACCGACCGGCGCCCGCAGACTGTCCCACCAGCGCCGCAGCCGGGCTGGCAGTCGTCTCGCCTCGGTCCGCGTCGCCGTGATGCGCACGGCCACCATGGCGACACCGGCCGATGCCAGCAGCGCGGCGATCCAGCCGGCGCCGGGCGGTTGCACCAGCAGCACCGACACGGCGGCGAACAGCAGCGCGCTCTCGAGACCGAGCCATGCCTGGCGGGCACTGGTCGAGACGCAGGCGCCGAGGGTCAGTCCGGCCTGGACCAGCAGGGTGGCGCGGGTGCCGACACCGACGAACACGGGTGCAACCGCCGATATCGCGCCGGAAAGCGCCCAGATGCGGGTCAGTTCGAGCCAGCCGGGCCGGCATCCGTCGTCCGGCAGGACGGTACGGAACGACGCCGCCTGCAGCAACATGGCCAGCGCCGAGACCACCGCGACGGCGATCATCGTCGGCCAGTGGGCGGCGACCTGGCGCCAGGGTTCGGCACCGAGCCGTATCAGGAAGATCGCCAGCAGGATTGCAATCGCGACATACAGCAGACGCTTGAGCTCACCCTTCCAGCGAACCGGCGTCGCAGCGGTGGTGTCGGCCAGCGGTTCAGCCACGCAGTGCATCCTCGTAGGCAGTGATTCCGGCTTCGACGCTCGACGGGGCGCCGTGGTGTCGCGCGGCGGGCGCGGCCAGCGCATCCGCGATCTGACGCGACAGACCATCGACGTCGCCGACCTCGGCAAGACGCACCGGAATCCCGCCGGCCAGTTCGCCCAGTTCGCAGGCCGACGGGTCGTAGCGCGTCGACACCACCGGCAACCCGAGGGCCAGCGCCTCGAGCAGGACGTTCGGATGTCCTTCCCAGCGGGACGACGAGACCAGCAGCTCGGCACGTGCCATCCAGCGCCACGGGTTGGCGTCGAAGCCGACGAAGAGTACCGCGTCGGACAGCCCCAGTTCTACGGCCAGACGCGCCAGGTCCGATCGCTCCGGTCCGTCGCCGACGATCGCCAGGCGGACGCCGGCCGCCGGCAGCCGGGCGAATGCCCGCAGCAGCGTCGCGAAATCCTTCTGCGGAATCAGGCGACCGACTCCGACGATCAGGCGCGCGTCCGGTTGCATGAGCCACGGATGCGACAGCGGTCGTGCGGCCAGGTCGTGGATACGGGCGGTGTCCACCGGGTTGGCGATGCGGCGGATACGTGGCAGCGGGACACCGAGCGAACGGTTGATCTGTGCGGCCATGTGGTGGCTGAGCGCAACCACGCAGTCGGCCCGCGGATAGAGCCAGCGCATCAGCCGCAGTCGGCCGGGGCTGACGACGTTGTCCAGGGTGACCGCTTCGCGCAGGACCAGCCGGGTCGACGGACTGCCGAGTGCGCGCGCCAGTACCGCCGCCAGATTGGTGCCGGATATCGTGCTCAGCAGTGCCGCCGGGCGCTCATGCCGCAACCAGCCGGCGAGACGGGCGACGGCCCGCAAGGCGAAGATCGTGCCACCCTCGTCGCCGCCGCGCACGGCGAGGTCCACCAGCCGGACCGCCGCAGGCAACTCGTCGCGCAGCGGCCCGGTGGCCGCGAGCACCAGCAGGTCGACCCGGTGACCTCGCCGCGCGAGGCCGCCGGCCATGCTCAACATGACGCGCTGGGCGCCACCGGCCTCGAGTTCCGGCAGCAGCAGCGCGAGATGACGCTGGATATTGTTCAAATCCGCTGCCCACGCCATGACAGATAGGCATACAAGGCCCAAAGGCGCAGCCCGTGGTCCTGACGCTGGCTGCGATGCTCGTCGAGCAGTCGGACGAGCGCCCGGGCATCGACCGGACCGTCGGGGTCGGATTCGGCGAGGTCCTGCAGGCGGTCGCCGAGGGGGCCGCGGAACCAGGCGTGAACGGGAACGCCGAAGCCCTGTTTGCGCCGCTGCCAGATCCATGGCGGCAACAGCTCGCCAAAGGCCGAACGCAACATGCGCTTGCCGGCCAAGCCGCGCCGATGCCAGTGGCGCGGCAGCGAGAAGGCCAGCGTGATCAATCGGCTGTCGAGAAATGGTGCGCGGGTCTCGAGTGAATGGGCCATGCTTGCCCGATCGACCTTGACCAGGATGTCCTGTGGCAGGTAGACGAGTGCGTCGGCGGCCATCATGCGCGCAATATCGTCCGGTTCGGTCTCGGCCGGGATTCCGGGCGGAAGGTGGCCGCGCCCGGCCAGCGCCGGCGCGAGCGCTTCGAATTGCGCCGGATCGAGCAGTTCGGGTGCCACGTAGGGGCGATCGGGCCGTTCGCGGCCGACGACATCGAGGAACAGGTGTGCCTTCTTCAACAGACTGCGGCTGTGATGGGCGGTCGGCTCGGGCAGTGCGCGCACCGCCGCTTCGGCGAGACGGCGCAGCCCCGACGGCAGGCGCGAATACCAGCGCAGGACGGTGCGTGCCTGGTAGCGCTGGTAACCGCAGAAGAGCTCGTCGCCGCCGTCGCCCGACAGTGCCACCTTGACCTGCTCGGCGGCGACGCTGGAGACCAGGGCAGTCGGCAGCAGCGACGGATCGGCGAGCGGCTGGCCGACGTGAGCGTGGAGCAGGCGTTCCAGTTCCGGCGCGTTGCCGAGGCTCAGGCATTGTTCGAAATGCCGGGTATCGAGCGCATGCGCGATTCGTCGGGAATATTCTCGTTCGTCGAACGACAGGTCGTCGAAGCCGATGGTGAAGGTCTTCAGCGGCAGTTCGAGGTGCCGGCGGATGATCGCGCAGATCAACGAGGAGTCGACGCCGCCGGACAGGAACGCGCCGACCTCGACGTCGGCGACCATGCGGCGGCGAACAGCCTCGATCAACGTCGTTTCGAGCTCGCGCGCGGCGTCGCGTTCGGTGCCGCCGTAGCGGAAAGGCTCGAGGCGCCACCAGGGCTGCTCGACCGCCGCTTCGCCGGGCCGCCATGTCAGGTAGTGACCGGGCAGCACCTCCTTGATCTGCTGCCATGCGGTGTGGCCGGGCAACGGATGGCCGTAGCGCAGGATGTCGGCGGTGGAGTCCAGGTCTTCCGTCAGGCCGCTTGCGACCAGCTCGCGCAAGGCCGGCAGTTCGGAGGCGGCCGCCAGCAGGCCGGGGCCGCGGCAGTGGTAGAACAGCGGTTTCTTGCCCATGCGGTCGCGGCACAGCAGCGCGCGCCGTTGTTCGGCATCCCACAGGCAGAAGGCCCACATGCCCTCGAGCCGGGACAGAAAGTCGATGCCTTCGACCACCAGTCCTGCCAGCAGGACTTCGGTGTCGCCGTCGGTACGAAAGGTCCAACGCTGCGCGAGCGATTGGCGGACTTCGCGATAGTTGTAGATTTCGCCGTTGTAGCTGAGTGTGAATCGGCTGTCCGGATCCTGCATCGGCTGCCGGCTGCCACCCAGATCGATGATCGACAGGCGTCTGTGGCCGAGCCAGGCCGCCCCGCTGCGGCTCAGACCGCCGGCATCCGGGCCTCGATGCCACATGGCCGCCATGCACGCGTCGAGGCGGCGGCGCGCATCGCCGTCGGCGAGCTCCGAGTCGTAGAGAAAGGCTATCCCACACATGCTGCTGTCAACAGCGCTCCGTCGGTTCGAACAGGCGGCGATATTCGCGTGCAGCGGCGGTCCAGCTCAAGCCCTGTTCGTGAATGAACTGGCGACCGTGGTTTCCCAGGCGCCGCCGCAGCGTCGGATCGCGCAGGCGATCTATGCAATCGGCGAGGGCGGCGGCATCGCCGGCAGGAAATCGCAGCCCGCGCTGGTCGTCGCCGACCAGCTCGCGCGAACCGGGGATGTCGCTGACGATCGCCGGCCGCCCGGCCGCGAGCGCCTCGATGACGACATTCGGTCGACCCTCGGACAGGCTGGGCAGGACCAGCGCGTGCGCATCGGCCAGCAGCGATGCGATCTGGTCGCTCGGATGAAACGGCAGGAAGCGCACCCGGCGATCGAGTCCGGCCGCGACACTGCGGGCGACCAGCGCTGCCGCCTCCGAGCCTTCGCCGACGATCGTCAGCAGGACGTCCTCGGACAGTCTGCACATCGCCTCGACCAGTGTGACGACCGACTTTCTCGGAATCAGACTGCCGACATAGAGCAAGCGTAGCGGCGTCGCCGCGGTGTCGACCTCCGGCACTGCGAGGAAGTCGTCGGACACGCCGTTGGCGATCATCCTGACCTTGTCGGCATGCGCCGGATCGAAGCTTCGCAACTGCTCGGCCATCGCGTCGCTGACGGTCACCACTGACCGCGACTGGCGAAGACAGGCCCTGGCGATCGCGCGGAACAGCGCACTGCCGGCAAGCCTGGCGACGTCTTCGCCGCGCATCACGGTGACCACCGGGCGGCGCTGCAATCGTCCGACGATGCCGGCGATCAGCCCGCAAACCGACCAGTTGGCGAGGATGGCCTGATGCTGACTTGCGTGGCGCCAGGTGGCTGCGAACATCGCGAGCAGAAAGGGCAGCACCAGCAGGCGCTGGCGCCAGCCGGCGCGCAATGCGGCTGGTATGCCGCCGGGGCCGTGAGCGAGTCGTTGATGCCGGCGGGGGGCGTAGCGAAACGTCGTCAGCGTAAGTGCCGACCGCGGACGGCGCTCGGGCGGCGTCGCCGCGTCGGGTGTCAGCACGGTCACTCGCACCTGCTCGGCCAGGGCGTTGGCGAGCCGCTCGACGAAGGCACCGCTGACCGATTGGCCGGCCACCGGGTACGAGGTGGTCAGCAGCAGCAGGCGAAGCGGGGGATCGGTACTGGCTCCGGTCGCGGACGCGATGTCCTGGGGCACGTGCTTGGCTGGTCGCTAGCCGGTCCGCGCGCATTCGGCGGCGACGGTTGCGGATCGATCGATCCGGTCGGCGAGATCGAGCAGTGCATCGACTTCGGTATCCCAGGGGGCGGATTGGCGGGCAACGGCCAGTGCCTGGCGCGCCTCGGCCGGGCGTCCGCAGCGCAGCAACATTTGCCCGAGCAACTTCTGCTGACGCACGTAGGGTGCCTTGACGTTGAGTTCCTGCAGCCGGGACAGCAATGCGATCGCCTGCGGCAGTCGGTCCATCTCGGACAGTGCGACCGCTGCGATCTCGAGCCCTTTGCGATCGTCGCCGGCGAGACGCGCACCGGTGACGATGGCCTCGGTCGCTTCGGCATGGCGCCCTTGGCGCTTCAGTGCGATGCCATAGCTCAGCCGCGGGCGCCATGCCGTCGGTGCATTGCGGATATTGGCCTGGCCGAGGGTGACCTCGTCGCGCCATTCGGGCAGTCGAACGACAGTCGCAGCGGCGAGCAGGCCGATCACCAGGACGGTCACGGTCGCGCAGACCTGCGCAGTACCGGGAACCGCCGTGATCGTGCGTTGGACGGCGAGGGCGAGCAACGCCACCAGTGCTGCGCTCGGCAGGTACATGCGATGCTCGAACACCATCTCCAGGCCATGAACCGTGCTCTCCGGAATCAGCACTACCAGCGGGAACAGCGCGAGAAACCCGATGATACGGTAATGCCGGCTGAAGAATGCGATCAGCCCACCGACCAGCCAGACTGCGAGAAAGACGATGGCAGCCAGGGTCGACGGTGGTGACAGCAGTCCTTGCGAGATCTGGAAGTCGTGCTCGAGCGAGAATCGATCGGGCAGGGGCCACAGCAACTGGCCGAGGTGGAACAGCAGCACCCGTGGCTGGGTCAGGATCCGCTCCTCCATCGTGAAGTCGCGGAAGATGTATGCGAAGTTCATCTTCACGCTGACCGGTCCCTGAATGACGAACAGGTCGAGTGCGACGTACAGCGTCAGCACGACGACCGCCAGCCAGAGGTAACGGTCGAACCAGTAGCGGAACTGCGCGCCCGGGCGGCGACACAGGCCGTATTCCGCCAGAATCAGTGCCGGCGGCAGCATCAGCGCATTCTCCTTGGACATCAGCGCGCAGGCAGCGAAGGCGACAGTCAGTGCCCACCACAGCAGTGCCTTCGCGAACCCTTCCGTCCGCCGGGCCGCGATGTAGCAGACGACCGATGCCAGGAAGAACAGCGCGACCATCGACGCCATGCGCTGGACGATGTAGGTCACCGCCTGGACCTGGATCGGATGCACCGCCCAGATCGCGGCCGCGCCGAGTGCGATGAGACGCTGGCGGGTTCGGCTTTCGGGATCCGGGGCGGCGAGTACGAGCATGGTCAGGACGAATGCGAACACCGCCAGCGCGCACAGAACGTGTATGACGATGTTGGTCTGCTGGAACGGAACCGGGTCACCGCCGCCACGCCACCAGTCGATGACCAGAGACGCGTTGGGGATCGGCCGCCGGTCGAGCAGCGCCGCGTCCATCGCAGGCCCCAGCGTGTCGAGCGACAGCGTTTCGACATGCATTTCCTGGACTTCGACGAAGTTGGCGTAGTCGTCGAGGTGAAAACCGTTGTCGAGGCTCGGCCAATAGGTCAGCGCCGCCAGCAGGGCCAGCCAGACCGGCGCGAGCGCGGCGAGTCTTGCGATGATGCCGGCGGTGGGCTGGAGTGGCGTGCTGTGGCTGGCAAGCTGCATCAATGGTTGCCCGCGACGATATCGAGCAGCTGACCGCTTTGGTCCACGTACGCGGTGCCGGTGGTCGACCTGCCGACCACGGGATAGCGCAGCATCGCGGCCTTGCCCGCGCTTGCATCAGTGCTTGATTCCGCGTGCTGGCTGATGAATTCGATGTGGTCTGCGAACGGTGCGTACGCTTCCGGCAGCAGGGCCATCGCCGGTGTGTCAAAGCTGGTGGCGGCGCCTGCGATCTCCTGCTGGGCGCCGAACGAGAGACGCACAAACACCGGCCGCGGGCCACCCTTCCAGGGTGTCAGTTCTGCAATCGCCGGCGGCGGGGGGTTGAGCAGGTCACGATCGGTCAGCACGTAGAAGCGATCGTACAGAAATGCCAGGTAGGCGGGCCGCTGGGTGGTGATGGTCCATGTACCGTACACGAGCGCTGCAAGCTGGATTGCGGCGATCACTGCGAGGTCGAATCTGAGGCTGCGCTTGCCCGGCGCAAAGACGATGAAGGTGAGCATCGGGCCGAGGATCAGATCGACGATTATCAGCAGGCCGAGCACGTGCCAGACGCCCTGGATCTCGGCCAAGCCGGACGGATACCACCGGCCGAGGGTCAGCGCCGCGACTGCGCCGACGGCGGCAGCCGAAAGGCCGAGGTGGATCAGTGCTGCCCGCGATTTGCTGGGCAGCAGCAGGTAAAACGATGAAAGGGTTGCGCTCATGCCATGCTCCCGGTAGCTCACCCAAGGTGACGGCTGCAGACGGCGAAAATGAAGGTAACAGACATGCAAAAAGAAAAAAGACCCCGCAGGGCGGGGTCTTCTTTTGTGTCAGGCGACTTCTTAGCGGAAGTTGGCCGGCACGTACTTCTGGGCGCAGGTGGTGCTGCCGGTCCAGCCGGTGATGACCTTGTTGGTGGTATCGACGGTCGGGGTCAGGACCAGGTTGCAAGCGGCGGGGATGCCGGTCGCGGTGGTGATGCCGACGGTGACGACGCCAGCGGCAACGGTCGGGGCCGTGCAGTACTGGGTGGTGGTGCTGGCGCAGCCAGCGGCGCCAGCCGAGGCCGGCAGGGTGTTGGTGGTGGCGTAGGCTTCCGAGCTCGAGCTCTTGCAGGCCGAGGCGACGCCGGCGCACTCCGAAACCTTGGCGCGGATCGTGTAGTCGGTGTAGGCCGGCAGCGCAACGGCAGCCAGAATACCGATGATTGCAACCACGATCATGAGTTCGATGAGGGTGAAGCCTTGCTGGACGCGTTTCATGGTGGATCTCCTTTTCAATGTTCGCGGTGCTGTCCGCTACGATTTCCCTATATCAACTAGCGTGCCAGTTTTGCAAGTAATTGAAATTAAAGAATAGTATGGAATTTTCCGGACCGTGCTGCCGCTTGACAATGTCAACTCATGACATTGCGGTGGTCGATCCACGGCAGTTGTTGACATCGCTTTGTCAGTCAGTGTGACATTCGACTTCGCAATGGCATCGGCGCATCGGGCCGGATTGACGAGGGACGGGAATGACGCTGGAGGTGAGCTTGCCGGGTGCCGATGGCTGGATCGACGGTTGCCGTCACGTGCCGTCGCCCAACTGCGACGAGCGACCGCCGGCGACGCCCGTCGATCTGCTGGTGATCCACGCGATCAGTCTGCCGCCGGGCCGCTTTGGTGGCAACGACATAGAAGCCCTGTTCACCAACTGCCTCGAACCGGCGGCAGATCCGTTCTATCCGTCGATCTGCGATCTGAGGGTGTCTGCACATTTCCTGATTCGTCGTGACGGAGCGCTGATTCAGTTCGTGCCGGCCACATTGCGAGCGTGGCACGCTGGCGAATCGACTTGGCGTGGTCGATCGCGCTGCAACGACTTTTCGATCGGCATCGAGTTGGAAGGTTGCGACGAGGCAGCCTTCGAAGACGCCCAGTATCTTCGTCTGGCGGCACTGATCGATGCGCTGCGCGACGCGTACCCGATCGACGGAATCGCCGGACATTCGGAGGTCGCGCCGGGCCGCAAGACTGATCCCGGGCCCTGCTTCAATTGGGCTCGCCTGATGTCGATGCTTGCTCGTCCACTGCTTCGCGCCTGATCGGCGCGTCATCCCGGCCACCGCCGGAGTGGCGGCCGACCGTGCTACGCACCTTTATGACAGAGGGCTGGGACAGGGCCAAGGCTGATGTTTGTGCGCCGCGCTCTCGTGCCGCAGGGCTGCTCTCCATTGATTTTCATTGAATTTTTGCATTGACATGAGCGGCGTTGCTGGATAGTATCCGTTTTATGCTGCACTGCAGCACAAGGCGGCGGCGAGCTTTGTTCGGTAGAACCCCTGTTTGCCGCAATGCGTTACCAACCCTCTGTCGTCGAAGTCGTGGCGGCTACGGGTGGCGGATGTCGGGCTCGGTGGCCGGCACCTCGTGGTGGCGCCAACTAGAAGATTGAAAGAAGACTGAAGACTCCGACTCGCCCTTTCCCGACGATTGCGGGAAGTTTGCGCCGGACAGAGCAGCCGACGGTTGCGGGCGGGGTCACGGCATGGAGGTCAGACATGAACGTACGATCCGCATGCCGGCGTCTCGTCGAATTTTGGCGGTTCGCCGGGCACGTCGCCCACGGGGGTCTTTTGACGGCTGGGCTGTTTGCGCTGGTCGTGATGGCAGCCAATCAGATCGAAGGCGGCACACGGCGGACAGGCTTGTTCCCGTCGGCGCTCTCCGAGGCTTCTGCGCAGACGAATGCCTCGTTCGAGTCCGGCGAAGATCTGTCCGAAGGCGCTGCGGCACCGGATGGCGTTGCGCAGGTGACGCCCGCGCTGTCGCGCGAGATGGCCAAGGTCAAGGCCTACGTCGCCCGGCGCTACCGGGTTTCCCAGATTGCACTCGAGCCATTGCTGGCCGAAGCCGAGAACGTCGGTGACCAACTCGGGCTGGACCCGTTCCTTCTCGTGGCGGTGATCGCGATCGAGTCGAGCTTCAATCCGTTTGCGGAAAGCACGGTCGGCGCCCAAGGTCTGATGCAGGTGATCCCCCGCTTCCATATGGACAAGATTGGCGAAGGTGCGGGCGACGATGCGTTGTTCGATCCGCAACTGAACATCCGTGTCGGCGCCCTGGTGATCAAGGAAGGCCTGCGGCGCTATGGTTCGCTGCAGTCCGCCTTGCAGTACTACGGCGGCGCATTGAAGGATCCCAAGGCGCGATACGCCAACAAGGTGCTGGCGATGAAGGCCCGACTCAAGAGCGCCGCCGGCGCATCGAGCGGCAAGCGCGCGGCCTGAGGTGCCGGCGGGCCCGGCTCAGGTGCCTGCACCTGAGCGCAGGCTGCCGGCGATGCGTTCGAGTCCTTCCTCGAGCCGGGATCTGGCGGTCGTGTAGGCGAAGCGAAGAAAACGTCGCGGCCAATGGTTGCCGAAGTCCAGCCCCGGCGTGGTGGCAACCCCGGCCTGCTCGATCAGGCGTCGTGCCAGCGCCTCGCTATCGTCGTCGAGCCGGCTGACGTCGGCATAGACGTAGAAGGCACCGTTCGGTCTTGCCGGTATGCCGAAGCCCAGCGCTTCGAGTGCCGGTAGCAGCAGATCCCGCCGTTCGGCGAATTCCTGCCGCCGCGCCTCGAGGATCTCCCGAGTGCCGGGCGCGAATGCGGCGAGGGCGGCATGCTGGGCCACTGTCGACGCGCAGATGAAGAAGTGCTGGGCCAGCTTCTCGATCTGTCTCTCGTAACCCGCCGGCACCACCAGCCAGCCGAGCCGCCAGCCGGTCATGCCGAAGTATTTCGAAAAGCTGTTCACGACGAACAGGTCATCGCCCAGCGCGAGCGCCGTCGTCGGCTCGATGCCGTAGCTCAGGCCCTGGTAGATCTCGTCGACCAGCATCACGCCCCGGCGTGCCCGCACGGTCTCGGCCAACCGGGCCAAGGCGCCGTTGTCGAGCAGGGTGCCCGTCGGGTTGGCCGGGCTGGCCACCATCAGGCCGCGGCAGCGATCACACCACGCCGCGGCGACCTGTTCCGGTGTCGGCTGAAAATCGGTTTCGGCCCCGACTGCAACGGCACGGGCCACGCCCTCGAAAGCGCGCACGAAATGGCGGTTGGACGGATAGCCCGGGTCGGGGATCTGCCACACGTCGCCCGGGTCTGTGAGTGCTGCGATGGCGAGCATCAGCGCGCCCGACGCGCCTGGCGTGACCGCGATCCGGCGTGGGTCGACATCCAGGCCGAAGCGCTCGCGATAATGTCCGGCGATTGCCTCCCTGAGCGCCGGCAGGCCGAGCGAGCCGGTGTAATGCACCTGACCACCGGCGAGAAATCGGGATGCGGCCTCGACAATCGGTGCCGGCGTCGGGAAGTCGGGCTCGCCCACCTCCATGTGCACGATGTCGCGGCCGTCGGCCTCGAGTTCGCGGGCACGTCTAAGCAATTCCATGACGTGGAACGGCTGGATCTGCTGGCAACGCAGGGCAATTGGCGCGGGCATCGGAATTCGGGAGGTGTCGGCGGGCTCATGGTGCGCCCGCACGCGGAATACGACAAGGCCGGGCATTGCCCGGCCCTGTCGCAGGCATCGAACCGCAGCCGGCTCAGTCCGACAGGGCCAGTTCGAACAATTCGCGCTTCAGGATCATCTGTCGCGGCAGGCGATCCTGGAGCTTGTCGAACCACTCCTTGTGGCCTTCGAGCTCCTTCTTCCAGGCTTCCGCATCGACGCGGGTCAAGGCGTCGAATTCCTCCCGGGTCACCTCGGCGCCGTTCCAGTCGATGTCGTCGAACTTGGGCATCCAGCCGAGCGCGGTCTCCTTGGCGCCGACACGGCCCTTGACCCGGTCCACGATCCACTTCAGCACGCGCATGTTCTCGCCGAAGCCGGGCCACATGAACTCGCCCCGCTCGTTCATTCGGAACCAGTTCACGCAAAAAATCTTGGGCGTCTGCTCGACGACGTGACCCATCCTCAGCCAATGGTTGAAGTAGTCGCCCATGTGGTATCCGCAGAACGGCAGCATCGCGAACGGGTCGCGACGGACCACGCCCTGGGCGCCGAATGCCGCGGCGGTGGTCTCCGAGCCGAGGGTGGCGGCCATGTAGACACCGTAATTCCAGTTGAAGGCCTGATAGACCAGCGGAACGGTGGTGGCACGACGGCCGCCGAAGATGAAGGCCGAGATCGGCACGCCCTTGGGATCCTCCCAGGCCGGGTCGATCGACGGGCATTGACTGGCCGGCGCGGTAAAGCGGGCATTCGGGTGAGCCGCCTTGCGGCCGGTCTCCTTGGCGATGTCCGGCGTCCAGTCCTTGCCCTGCCAGTCGACCAGATGGGCCGGCGCTTCCTTGGTCATGCCTTCCCACCAGACATCGCCGTCGTCGGTCAGCGCGACGTTGGTGAAGATGATGTTTTCCTTGAGCGTGGCCATCGCGTTGAAGTTGGTCTTCTCGGACGTGCCCGGGGCCACGCCGAAGTAGCCAGCCTCCGGGTTGATCGCATAGAAGCGACCGTCGGCGCCCGGCTTGATCCAGGCGATGTCGTCACCGACCGTGCTGATCTTCCAGCCGTTGAAGGACTTTGGCGGAATCAGCATGGCGAAGTTGGTCTTGCCGCAGGCCGACGGGAATGCGGCCGCGACGTAGGTCTTCTCGCCTTCCGGGCTCTCGACGCCGAGGATCAGCATGTGCTCGGCCAGCCATCCTTCGTCGCGTGCCATCGTCGACGCGATGCGCAGCGCGAAGCATTTCTTGCCGAGCAGCGCATTGCCACCGTAGCCCGAGCCATAGGACCAGATCTCGCGGGTCTCGGGGAAGTGCACGATGTACTTGGTGTCGGGATTGCACGGCCAGCGGCTGTCCTTCTCACCCTGGGCGAGCGGTGCGCCGACGCTGTGTACGCAGGGCACGAACTCGCCGTCGGTTCCCAGCACGTCGAACACGCCCTTGCCCATGCGGGTCATCGTGCGCATGTTGGTGACGACGTAGGGACTGTCGGAAATTTCGACGCCGATGTGGGCGATCGGCGAACCCAGCGGGCCCATCGAAAACGGAATCACGTACATCGTGCGCCCGTGCATGCAGCCCTTGAACAGTTCGCCGAGCGTCTTTTTCATCTTCGCCGGATCTTCCCAGTTGTTCGTCGGGCCGGCGTCTTCAGGCTGATTCGAGCAGATGAAGGTGCGATCCTCGACGCGCGCGACGTCGGACGGATCGGACCAGGCCAGATAGGAATTCCTGCGCTTCTCGGGGTTGAGCTTGATCAGCATGCCGGCCTCGACCATTTCGGCGCAAAGGCGGTCGTACTCCTCCTGGCTGCCGTCGCACCAGACCACCCGGTCGGGTTCGGTCAGAGCGGCAATTTCAGCGACCCAGTTCTTGAGTCCCTGGTGGCGGACGTACTCCGGTGCGGCGGCGATGGCGGCCTCGGCGATGCGTTGAATCATGGTGGTTGTGTCTCCAGGAAAAGCAGGCTTGCTGGACCTGGTCCGGCTGCGCGCCCCCTCTCGGCACACGGCTGGACTCGCTTCGGAGGATCGGTCCGGACCCTGAGAAGAGTTCCCAATCTGCGGAAACTACGAAGTGCTTCCGGATCTGCGAAAGCCTAAGATTATGCCACGTCGAGGCCGCTTTCGAAAACGTGCATGTGCAACACCGAATCTCCGAAAGCTGCTGGCGCAGCTGGATTTTCCAGCTGGATACGCCTGCCGCCCGCGCCACTGGCGGCGATTGGCAATAGGGTGAAACCCTGATGGGGTCCTTCTGGCGCCGGGACCCGCAAACCGTTTTGGAGAGAGACTGTCCATGGATGACCGAATTCGCGATGCCGCCCTCGAATACCACCGCCATCCCCGCCCCGGCAAGATCGCGATTTCGCCGACCAAGGCGCTCACCAACCAACAGGATCTGTCGCTGGCCTATTCGCCCGGCGTCGCTGCGGCGTGCGATGCGATCGTCGCGGATCCGGCCCAGGCGGCGGAACTGACGTCGCGCTCGAACCTGATCGCGGTGGTCACCAACGGCACGGCCGTGCTCGGACTGGGCAACATCGGTGCGCTGGCGTCGAAGCCGGTGATGGAAGGCAAGGGCGTGCTGTTCAAGAAGTTCGCCGGCATCGACGTCTTCGACCTGGAAATCGACCAGCCCGACCCGGACAAGCTGATCGAGACCATCGCCTCGCTGGAGCCGACCTTCGGCGGCATCAACCTCGAGGACATCAAGGCGCCGGAATGCTTCTACATCGAGTCCCGGCTGCGCGAGCGAATGAACATTCCGGTGTTCCACGACGATCAGCACGGTACCGCGATCGTCGTCGGCGCCGCTGTGCTCAACGGCCTGCACCTGGTCGGCAAGCGGCTCTCGGAAGTCAAGGTCGTAACCTCCGGCGCCGGTGCCGCCGCACTGGCCTGCCTCGACCTGCTGGTGATGCTCGGCATCCCGGTCGAGAACATCTGGGTGTCCGACATCGAGGGCGTGGTGTACGAAGGGCGAACCACCCTGATGGATCCGATCAAGGCGCGCTACGCCAAGCAGACCGAGGCGCGCAAACTGGCGGAGATCATCGACGGCGCCGACGTCTTTCTCGGCCTGTCGGCCGGTGGTGTGCTGAAGCAGGAGATGGTGGCGAAGATGGCGGCGAAGCCGCTGATTCTGGCGCTCGCCAATCCCAACCCGGAGATCCTGCCCGAGGACGTCAAGGCGGTGCGCGACGACGCGATCATCGCGACCGGGCGTTCCGACTATCCGAACCAGGTGAACAACGTACTGTGCTTCCCGTTCATCTTTCGCGGTGCGCTCGATGTCGGCGCGACGACGATCACCGACGAGATGAAACTGGCGGCGGTCAAGGCGATCGCCGAGCTGGCGCGGGCCGAACAGAGCGACATCGTGGCGCTGGCCTATGGCGAAAAGGTCTCCGGCTTCGGCGCCGAATACATCATTCCGCGGCCGTTCGACCCGCGCCTGATCGTCAAGATCGCGCCGGCAGTGGCACAGGCCGGCATGGACTCCGGCGTGGCCACGCGCCCGATCGACGACATGGAGGTGTATCGCAGCCAGCTCAACAACTTCATCTGGCATTCCGGCCTGATCATGAAGCCGGTGTTCGCCGCCGCAAAGAAGGCGCCGAAGCGCATCATTTTCGCCGAGGGCGAGTCCGAGCGGGTGCTGCGGGCGGTGCAGACCGTGCTCGACGAGGGGATCGCCCGTCCGGTCCTGATCGGCCGGCCTGCCGTGGTGGCGACCAACATCGAGCGCTTCGGCCTGCGGATGAAGCCGGAAACGGACTTCGATCTGGTCAATCCCGATTCCGACTCACGCTATCGCGAATTGTGGACCCACTACCACCGGCTGACCGAACGCAAGGGGATTTCGGTCGAGTATGCGAAGCGCGAGACTCGCCGGCGTTCGACCCTGATCGGCGCGCTGCTGCTGCATTTTGGCTACGGTGACGGCCTGATCTGCGGCACCTTCGGCATGCACCAGGTGCATCTCAAGTTCATCGAGACCGTGCTCGGGCGGAAGCGCAGCGTGCGCAATTTCTACACGATGAACATCCTGATCGTGCCGGGCCGCACGCTGTTCCTGTGCGACACCTACGTCAACTACGATCCGACACCGGAGCAGATCGTCGAAATGACGGTGTTGGCGGCGGCGGAGATGCGCGGCTTCGGCGTGACGCCGAAGGTCGCACTGCTGTCGCATTCGTCCTTTGGATCCGAAGATTCGCCGACCGCTGAAAAGATGCGTCGGGCACTGGTGATGCTCCACAACGACCACCCGGATCTGGATGTCGAGGGCGAGATGCACGGCGACGCCGCGCTCGATGCCGGTCTGCGCAAGCAGATCTTCCCGAATGCACGGATGCGGGAGGATGCCAACCTGCTGATCTTCCCGACCCTGGATGCCGCCAACATCTCATACAACCTGTTGAAGACTGCGTCGGGAGAGGGCATGACGGTCGGGCCCATTCTGCTCGGCGCCGCCAAGCCCGTCCATATCCTGACCGCCAGTGCGACGGTGCGGCGGATCGTCAACATGACGGCGCTGACCGTGGTCGAGGCCGGCCAGGACGACGCGGAGAAAAGAGCAACCTGACTTCGCTCGCGGCGGCTGGCGACGACAAGACAGCTGCGCGATCGGCCGCCGCCCGGTAAGCTTGCCGCTGATCGTCGGGAGGGAACATTGGCGGACGGAAAAGCGGCCCTGGTGCTGACCGGTGGCGGTGCGCGCGCGGCCTATCAGGTCGGCGTGCTGACCGCGATCCGTGAAATTCGCGGTCGCGGCAACGGCAACCCGTTCCCGATCCTGTGCGGCACCTCGGCCGGTGCGGTCAATGCTGCGGCACTGGGGGTGTTCAGCGACAACTTCGACGCCGCGGTTCGTCGGCTCGCCTGGATCTGGCGCAACTTTACGGTCGGCCAGGTCTATCGATCGGATGGACTGTCGATTCTGGCCTCCGGCCTACGGTGGGGATCGGCCCTGCTGCTGGGCTGGATGATCCGGCAGAGCCCGGCGTCGTTGCTCGACAATCAGCCGCTGCGCGAGTTGCTGATCAATGCACTGGATTTCGACGCCATCCAGCGCAACATCGACCGCGGACACCTGCATGCGCTCTGCGTCACCGCGTCGGGCTACGCCACCGGCGAGAGCCTCAGCTTCTTCCAGGCTAGCACCGGCGTCGAGGGTTGGCGGCGCACGCAGCGCGTCGGCGTTCGTTCACCGATCACCGTCGAGCACCTGCTGGCGTCGAGTGCAATTCCGTTCGTGTTCCCGGCAATCAAGATCCACCGGGAGTTCTTCGGTGACGGTTCGATGCGCCAGCTGGCACCGGTCAGCCCGGCGATCCATCTCGGCGCGGACCGTATTTTGGTCGTCGGCGCCGGGCGGATCGGCCTCGAGCCGCGGCAGCGTACCGATCGTTATCCGTCTCCGGCGCAAATCGCCGGCCACGCGCTGTCGAGCATCTTCCTCGACAGCCTCGAGGTGGACCTCGAGCGCCTGCAACGGATCAACGACACCGTCGGCGGCATCAGCGTGGACAAGCGCGAGGCCTTGGGCATCGCCCTGAAGCCGATCGAGACGCTGGTGATCGCACCGTCGCGGAAGCTCGAATCGATCGCGGCGCGCTACCGGCAGACCCTGCCGCGTGTGCTGCGGGCGGTGCTTCACGGAGTCGGTGCGACGCGGCGCAACGGCTCGATGATCCTGTCCTATCTGCTGTTCGAATCGGGTTACACCCGTGCCTTGATGGAACTCGGCTACCGCGACGCGATGGAGCGCCGTCGCGAGGTGGCCCGCTTCCTGCGCTGCGACGGCTGAAGCTTCCAACCCACAGTTGGCTGGCTGATTGCAGGCGCGACATTAACTGTTTTGTGTAATGGCCTAATTTTTCGCCACAATGTGCCGTCAATGGCATGGTGGCCGCCGATGGCTGCATGCTGACAACATCTGCTCGGAGGCAGGTAATGCGATTTCCCCAATGGATCAAGGCCCTGATGCTGACATCCGCGCTGGCATCGATGCCGGCAGTGGCGGACGACGCCGCATCGCCGGGCGTAGGTCTGCGACTCGAAAAGGGGCTTTGGTCGATCGACGCACAGCATCCGCCGGAACTGAAGTCGGCAGCCTTCGTGCTCGCCGATCAGGCATCGGGCGAGTTGCTGCTCGAGCGCAATGCGGACGACGTCGTGCCGATCGCGTCGATCACCAAGCTGATGACCGCGATGGTGGTGCTGGACGGCAGCCAGAGTCTCGCCGAAGCGCTCACGGTGACCAATGCCGACATCGATCGCCTGCGCGGAAGTCGGTCACGGCTTCCGGTCGGCACGCGACTCAGTCGCGAAGAGATGCTGCGGCTGGCACTGATGTCGTCGGAGAATCGGGCGGCTTCCGCGCTGGCCCGGCTATACCCCGGCGGCATCAATGCTTTCGTCAAGGCAATGAACGCCAAGGCCCGCCAGATGGGACTGCAGGACACCCGCTTCGTCGATAGTACCGGGCTCCACGCCGACAACGTCTCCAGCGCACGCGATCTGGTCCGGCTGGTGGCCAAGGCCGCCCGCTATCCGCTGATCCGTGAGTTCTCGACGACCGAAGCGCACGAGGTCAAGGTCGGCCACAAGTTCCGCCGCTTCGGCAATACCAACGGTTTGGTGCGAAATCCGGACTGGCGGATCAGCCTGTCGAAGACCGGCTACATTCGCGAGGCCGGCCGTTGCCTGGTGATGCAGGCGTGGATGCAGGGCCGGCCGATGATCTTCGTGCTGCTCGATTCGATCGGACGCTATACCCGAACCGCCGATGCACGCCGGATCAAGCAGTGGCTCGAATCGGGCGCGGTCGAGTTGCGCGCCGCGCTCGGACAGGAGTCGTCCGGGTGACGGGCCGCGGTGATCGGCCGCCGCGCCTTACTCAGTCGTGCACGGCCGACACGTAGCCTAGCGAACGCGAGATCTGACCTGCGGTCTCGCGGATCACCCGCGCCAGATCTGGATTGAAACGTTCCGACGGCGTCGACAGCGACAGTCCTGCAACCAGCTTGCCCTTGTCGTCGCGGATGCCGGCAGCAATGCAGCGCACGCCGTTCTCGACCTCGTCGAGGTCGTACGCCACGGCGTGACGACGAACCTTGTCCAATTCCTTCTCGAGTGCATCGAGTGTGACGATCGACGTCGGCGTGAGCCGCGGCAGCCCCGTGCGCCGAGCGTACTCCCTGACCAGTTGGGGTCCGTCTTCGGCCAGGAACAGCTTGCCGGTGGCGGTGACGTGCAGCGGCGCCCGCGCGCCGACGATGTGCACGACGCGGACTGCCGACCGGCCGCTCGAGGTGCGCTCGACATAGACGATCTCGTCGCCGTCGCGAATGCCCAGGTTGATGCTCTCGCCGGTCGTCTGGTGCAGTTGCAACATCGCCTGCATCGCGGTTTCGCGCAGCGAGATGCGTGACTTGACCAGCGCGCCGAGTTCCAGCAGGCGGATGCCAAGCCGATAGGTGCCGTTTTCGGCGCGCTCGACGAAGCCGCTGTTCGACATCGCCGCAAGGATGCGATGGGCCGTGGAGGGGTGCAGTCCGGTTTCGAGTGCAAGATGCTTCAGCGGCACCGGATCGGCGTGCTCGGAGAGCACGTCGAGCAGGCGCATCATGCGGTCGATGACCTGGATGGAGTTCTTTTGTTCGGGCGCATTCATGAACGGAATCTCGTCCGCCGCATGGTACCCGAGGACGCGCATTTCGCACAGTGAAATCCCATGCCGCCAAACGGGGAGCGCCCGTCATGGCCGTCCGGTGTCACCCGCAATCGGGGTCCGCTGCGCGCTGCCGGGGCGATTCGGCGTTGTTCGAAGCCCGTCACGCGGCTATAGTGACGCACCCGAGGGAGCTTGCGGCAGCGGCCAACGACCTGCCGAAGCGCGTGATACTGGCAAGCCAGCAACTACAACGAAAACATGAGCCCATACCGGTCCATCAGCGTGATCGCGACCCTGTTCCTGTTCTGGGTCGTGATGTCCGGTTACTTCACGCCGTTCCTATTGACGATGGGTCTGGTCTCCGCCGGCGCGGTGCTGTGGTTCGCGCACCGCATGGACGTGATGGACCACGAAGGCCATCCGATCCACCTCGGCAAGAACGCGTTCACGTATTGGCCCTGGCTGCTGAAGGAGATCGTCAAGTCTGCCTGGGATGTCAGCCGCATCATCGTCAGTCCGGCGTTGCCGATCAGCCCGACCATGGTGCGCGTCAAGACCACGCAGAAGACGCCGGTGGGACAGGTCACCTACGCGAACTCGATCACCCTGACGCCGGGAACGATCTCGGTGGCGATCTCGGGCGACGAGATCCTCGTCCATGCGCTGACCAGGGAAGGTGCGCAAGGCGTTGCCGATGGTGACATGGACCGCCGCGTGACCGCCTTCGAGGGTCTGTCATGATCTACGTCGCGGTCGTGCTGGCACTGCTGGTGACGCTGGCGCTCGCACTGGTGCGGGCGTTTCAGGGACCCACGGTCTTCGATCGCGCGCTGGCAGGCAACGCCGTCGGCACCGCGACGATGATGTTGCTGGCGATATTCCAGTTCATCTCGGGCCGCCCCGAATTCGTCGATCTAGCGCTGGTCTACGGCTTCCTCAACGTGATCGGCACGATCGCCCTGCAGAAGTTCTTCCGCTACGGCGATCTGGGGGAACCCGGAGGTACGGAGGGCGAACGCCGGTGATCGTGCTCGACATCCTGACCTGGCTCCTGGTGAGCGCCGGCGGCGTCTTCTGCGTGATCGGCGCGGTCGGCATGCTGCGAATGCCGGATTTCTTCACTCGCATGCACGCGGCCAGCGTGATCGACACACTCGGTGCCGGACTGATCATCGTCGGCCTGATCCTGCAGTCCGGTTTCACGCTGGCCTCGCTCAAGCTGATCATTCTCGGGCTGCTGATCTTCTTCACGTCGCCGACCGCGTCGCACGCGCTGGCGAACGCAGCCCTGGCGCGTGGCGCCGAACCTCTGCTGGCCGACGACGAAGGAGAACCGTCATCCTCACCACGCTGACCGCCGTCGTGCTGCTGAGCCTGATGGGGGCTGCCGCGATCGGGATTGCGCGGCAACGCAACCTGTTCGGCGTCGTGCTGCTTTCGGGCATTTACAGTTTTCTGATGGCCACGCTGCTGGTCGTGCTCGACGCCGTCGACGTCGCGATGACCGAGGCCGCCGTCGGTGCAGGAATTTCGACGGTGCTGCTGCTCGGCGCGATTCATCTCACCGGTGGCACGGAGTCGAAGCCGATCCACAAGCCGTGGCTGCCGTTGTTCGTCGTCGTCGTGACCGGTGGCATGCTGGTCTATGGCACCCTCGGGCTGCCCGCCTTCTCGGACCCGCAGGCGCCGATCCATCAACACGTCGCGCCGAGCTACCTCAACGAAGGGCCGGTCAAGACCGGCGTGCCGAATGTCGTCACTGCGGTACTCGCGAGCTATCGCGGCTTCGACACGCTGGGCGAGACAACAGTGGTGTTCACCGCCGGCATCGGTGTCATCGCACTGCTGCGGCGGCGGCGGCCCAGGCAGAAGTTCGACGACCGGGACGACGGTCGGGAGGGGGGCAAGTGAGGCTCGACGTGATCCTCCGCGTACTCGCCAAGCTGCTGATCCCGTTCGCGGTGATGTTTGCCTCGTACGTCCAGTTTCACGGTGATTTCGGACCGGGTGGTGGCTTCCAGGCCGGTGTCATCATCGCTGCCGCGGTGATCTTCTACGGGCTGATCTACGGGCTGCCGAGCGCTCGGGAAGTGGTGCCCGACGTTCTGGTCGAAGCGATGATCGCGATCGGAGTGCTGGTGTACGCTGGCGTCGGCATTGCCGGCTTGCTGCTCGGCGGCAACTACCTGGATTATTTCGTGCTGGACCACGACCCGGTCCATGGCCAGCACCGTGGCATCTTCTGGGTCGAGGCCGGTGTCGCGATTACGGTCTCGGCAGTGATGCTGAAGATCTTTTACGTGTTCGCGGGCCGTCGTCGCGACGCGGGCGGGGAGGGGTCGTGACCTTCGCCGGCCATTACGCCTACTTCGTCACGATTCTGCTGCTGATGGTGGGCCTGTTCATCGTCATCGCCCGAAGCAATCTGATCAAGAAACTGATCGGTTTGGGACTTTTCCAGACCGCCGTCTATCTGCTCTACATCTCGCCCGGAAAGCTGATCGGCGGCGTCGCACCGATCGTCGGCGAAGGCTTCGAAGTCTATTCGAACCCGTTGCCGCACGTGCTGATCCTGACGGCGATCGTCGTCGGTGTCGCCACCCTTGCGCTCGGCCTTGCCCTGGTGGTTCGGATCAAGGAAGCCTACGGCAGTATCGAGGAGGAGGAAATCCTCGGGCTCGATGCAGACGATGAACTGAAATCCAGAGATCGTAGCTGAGACCTTGCTGAGCCAACATCTTCCCATCCTGCTGGTGGTGGTGCCGCTGCTTGCGGCGCCGATTATCGTATTGCTGCGACGCTCGTTCCCGAGCTGGCTGGTGGCGACGCTGGCGAGCATCGCGACGCTGGCGATCGCGTTGCCGCTGCTCGCACGCGCCGTCTCGGAAGGCGTGATCTCTTACGCCATCGGCAATTGGCCGCCGCCGCTCGGTATCGAATACCGGGTCGACGCCGCCAACGCCTTCGTTGCCTTCATCGTGTCGCTGATCGGCGTGTTCGTGATGCCCTACTGCCGCCGTGGCGTCAGTTCGGAAGTCCGTGCGGAGGAGCATTATCTCTTCTACGCGATGATGATGCTGTGCCTGTCGGGCCTGCTCGGCATCCTGCTGACCGGCGACGCCTTCAATCTGTTCGTGTTCCTCGAGATCTCGTCGCTGGCGACCTACGTGCTGATCGCGATGGGTCGCGACCGCCGGGCGCTGGTGGCGTCCTACCAGTACCTGCTGATGGGCACCATCGGCGCCACCCTGTACGTGATCGGCATCGGCCTGCTGTATCTGCAGACCGGCACACTGAATCTTGCGGACCTGGCGGTGCGGCTGCCGGCGATGGGCGATCCGCGGGCGACGCTGGCAGCGCTGGCCTTCATCACCGTCGGCATCTCGCTGAAGATCGCGCTGTTCCCGCTGCACCTGTGGTTGCCCAACGCCTACGCCTACTCGCCGTCCGCGGTGTCGGCCTTCCTTGCGGCGACCGCCACCAAGGTGTCGATCTACGTGTTGATGCGCTACTTCTTCACGATCTTCGGCGAGACCGTCGTCTTCGATGCGCGCTACACCGGCGTGATCCTGCTCGCGCTGTCGCTGGCCGCGATGTTCATACCGGCAGTCGTCGCGATATTCCAGACCGACGTCAAGCGGCTGCTGGCCTATTCCAGCGTCTCGCAGATCGGCTACATCACGCTCGGCATCAGCCTGCACTCGGTCGGCGGCCTGACCGCCGCGGTCGCGCACCTGTTCAATCACGCGTTGACCAAGGGTGGCATGTTCCTGGTGCTCGGCGGCGTCGTGTTTCGGCTCGGCGGGTCCGCCCTCGATCGCATGGCCGGGCTCGGCCGCACGATGCCGATCGCTTCGTTCGCCTTCGTCATCGGTGGCTTGTCATTGATCGGCATCCCGGGAACCGCCGGTTTCGTCAGCAAGTGGTACCTGGTGACCGCGGCGATGGCGGAGGGGCAGTGGTGGCTGGCCGGCGCGGTGATGCTGAGTTCCCTGCTGGCGGTGATCTACGTCTGGCGTTTCGTCGAAGTGGCGTATTTCCGTGAGCCGCCGGCGGGGCATCCGCCGGCGGGCGAGGCGCCGCTGTCGCTGTTGCTGCCGGCGCTCGCAATGATCGTCGCCTGCGTCTGGTTCGGTCTCGACGCCTCGTGGAGTGGCAACATGGCCCGCGCGGCCGCCGAGGCCCTCGCCGGGGGGTGGAAATGAGCGGCTCGATGGCACTCGCCGGCATCCTCGCCACGCCGCTGGTCGGTTTGGTCCTGGTATCGCTGAGCGGCCGCTGGCCGAATCTGCGAGAAGGCATCACGCTGTCAACGGCGGTCGTGCTGTTTGCCCAGGTGCTCGGACTGTACGGTGCGGTCGCCGACGGTGCGCGCCCGGAACTGGTCCTGCTGCCGATGCTGCCGGAGGTCTCGCTGCAGCTGACCGCGGAGCCGCTCGGCATGCTTTTCGGGCTGATCGCGTCGGGCCTGTGGATCATCAGTTCGATCTATTCGATCGGCTACATGCGCGGCAATCAGGAGGGTAATCAGACCCGCTTCTTCGTCTGCTTCGCCGGCGCCATCTTCGCCGCCCAGGGCATCGCCTTCGCCGGCAACATGCTGACGCTGTTCCTGTTCTACGAAGCGATGACGCTGATCACCTACCCGTTGGTCACCCACCACGGCACCGATCACGCGAAGAAGTCCGCGAGAATCTATCTCGGCGTGCTGATGGGCACCTCGATCGTGTTTCTGCTGACCGGCATGCTGGCCACCTGGGTGCTGGCCGGCACGCTGGATTTCCGCGAGGGCGGCATCCTGGCCGGGCAGGTCGGGGCCACCGGCACCGCGGTGCTGATGGCGCTCTACATGTTCGGCATCGGCAAGGCGGCGCTGATGCCGTTCCACCGCTGGCTGCCGGCGGCAATGGTGGCGCCGACGCCGGTGTCGGCCTTGCTGCACGCGGTGGCCGTGGTCAAGGCAGGCGTGTTCAGTGTCGTCAAGGTGGTCGTCTATGTCTTCGGCACTGAAAACCTGATGTCACTGGGCAGCGCCGACTGGGTGCCGATGATCGCCGGATACACCATCGTCGCCGCATCGATCGTCGCATTGCGGGCCGACAACCTGAAGCGGCGGCTGGCCTATTCGACGGTGAGCCAGCTCTCCTACGTGACGCTGGCGGCGACCCTGCTCGCACCGATCTCGATCGTCGGCGCGGCGATGCATATCGCCGTCCACGCAGTCGGCAAGATCACCCTGTTCTTTGCCGCCGGGTCGATCTACACGGCCGCCCACAAGACCGAGGTCAGCCAACTCGACGGCATCGGCCGCAAGATGCCATGGACGATGCTTGCGTTCGGCGTCGGTGCATTGTCGATGATCGGCCTGCCGCCGGCGGCCGGATTCATTTCCAAGTGGTACATCCTGTCGGCGGCGATGAGCGCCGAGCACTGGACCGCGGTGGCTGTGCTGGTGGTCAGTACGCTGCTCAATGCCGGCTACTTCCTGCCCATCGTCTGGCGTGCCTTCTTCCGCGAGCCGCCTGCGTCGGACCACCACGGCGACGCGCACGGCCACGACCATCACGACGACCACGGCGAAGCGCCGTGGCCGATGGTGCTCGCGCAGACCGTGACCGCGTCGCTGACGATCATCCTGTTCATCTATCACGAACCGGTGCTGAAGCTCGCGCGCGCGGTGGCCGGAGGAGACTGACCATGCATTGGCTGGTACGCCCGGAGAACATCCGCAAGCTCTGGATTGCCTTCATCGCGATCCTGGTGCTGACCGTCCTCGCCGAATTCTTCGTCGAATCCCACCCGCACTTCGGCATCGACGCCTTGCCGGCCTTCAACGCCTGGTTCGGATTCATCGGCTGCGTGATCCTGGTGTTCGGTTCCAAGCTGCTCGGCATGTGGCTGAAGCGCCCGGACGACTACTATGACAAGCAGTGAGATGATGCTGCATCCCGGACTGCTGCTGATCGCCGGCGGTCTCCTGCTGGCCTTCGTCCGCGGCTCGGCGCGTTCGGTGCTGGCGGTGCTGGTGCCGGCGGTCGCCCTGTTCTTCGTGTGGCAGGTCGGCGATGGCGTCTTCGGCCGCGTCGGTTTCCTCGATTACCAGCTCGAGTTCGTCCGCGGTGATCGTCTGGCCCGGGTCTTTGCCACCATCTTCACGCTGATGGCGCTGGTCGGCGGCGTCTTCGCGCTGAAGCAGGAGAGCCGCATCGAGGTGCCGGCGGCCTTCGTCTACGCCGGCTCCGCGGTCGGCGCGGTGTTTGCTGGCGATCTGGTCACGCTGTTCCTGTTCTGGGAACTGATGGCCGTCGGCTCGACCCTGGTGATCTGGGCCGGCGGCGCCTCGGCGCGGGCCGCATCGATGCGCTACCTGATGGTGCACCTGTTTGGCGGCGTGATCCTGATGGCCGGCATCACCGGCCACGTCGCCGCAGGCGGCAGCCTCAGCTTCGAGGCGATGCAGGCGGATTCGGTCGCCCATTGGCTGATCCTGATCGGATTCCTGATCAATGCCGGCGCGCCGCCGTTTTCCGCCTGGCTGCCCGACGCCTACCCCGAAGCGTCATGGAGTGGCACCGTGTTCCTGTCGGCATTCACGACCAAGACGGCCGTATATGTCTTGCTGAGGGGCTTCCCCGGAACCGAGATCCTGATCCCGATCGGGCTCTACATGGTGTTCTACGGAATCGTCTATGCGATTCTCGAAAACGACATGCGGCGCATCCTCGCGTATTCGATCATCAACCAGGTCGGTTTCATGGTCACCGGCATCGGCATCGGCACCGAGATGGCATTGAATGGCGCTGCGGCACACGCGTTCGCCCACATCATCTACAAGGCACTGTTGCTGATGTCTGCCGGGGCCGTGCTCTATCGCACCGGCAAGCGCAAATGCACCGATCTCGGCGGTCTGTTCCAGAGCATGCCGCTGACCACGATCTGCGGCACGATCGGTGCGCTGGCGATCTCGGCCTTTCCGCTGACGTCCGGCTTCACGACGAAGTCGATGATCTCCCAGTCCGCCGCGAACGAGCACATGATGTTGGTCTGGCTGCTGCTGGCGGCGGCGTCTGCCGGCGTGTTCCTGCATGCCGGCATCAAGTTTCCTTGGTTCGTCTTCTTCCAGAAGGACTCGGGCATGCGGCCGAAGGACCCACCGGCCAGCATGGGCTGGGCGATGATCGTGTTCTCGGCCTTCTGCATCGGCCTCGGCTGCTACCCGGATCCGTTGTACGCGATCCTGCCCTATCCGGTGGATTACCACCCCTACACCGGCGCCCACGTGGTCTCGCAACTGCAACTGCTGCTGTTCTCCGGCCTCGCCTTCTTCCTGCTGCTGAACTACCTCAAGCGTACGCTGACGATCACGCTCGATCTCGACTGGTTCTACCGGGTGCTGGGGCCCGACGTCGCCCTCGGCCTGGCCGAGGGCGTGGCGGGCGGGCTGGCCGCGTTCGGACGTGGCGCGGTCGGTGTGTTCGACAGCATCCGGACCGTGATCTTTCGGCACTACGGCCCGAGCGGCGTGCTCGCTCGGACCTGGTTGTCGGGCCAGATGGTGTTGTGGGTCGCGATCTTGCTGTTGATGTACCTGGTGCTGTTCTACGTGCCCGGCTGAATCGGCAAGCGTTCGCCGGTGCCGCGTTCCGCGCGGCCGGCAGGCAGGGCGAGCTTCAAGACCAGCAGTCCGAGCAGAGCCGACGCCGCCGTGCCCGCGACGATGCCGATCCGGCTCGCCGCCATGATGTCCTGGCTCGAACTCTCGAAGGCGAGCGATGCGATGAACAGGCTCATCGTGAAGCCGATCCCGCACAGAATGGAAACGCCGAAGATCGCCCGCCAGCCGACGCCGTCGGGCAGGCGCGCCAGCCCGCTGCGGACTGCCAGCCAGCTGAAACCGAAGATGCCGAGCGGCTTGCCCAGGAAGAGTCCCAACGCAACCCCGAGGGGCAGCCCGGCGGTCATTGCCGCCAGGTTCATGCCGTCGAACGGAATGCCGGCATTGGCAAAGGCGAACAGGGGCAGGATGCCAAAGGCCACCGGTGTGTGGAGGTCGTCCTCCAGCCTCGTCAAGGGCGCGGGCCGTTCCGATGCGGGCGTGCGCAAGGGGATGAAGAAGGCCAGCAGCACGCCTGCGAGCGTGGCATGGACCCCGGACTTCAGCATCGACGTCCAAAGCACCGCACCGACCAGCAGATAGGGCGAGATCCGGAGCACGCCCCGTCGATTCATCGCCGCCAGCGCCACCAGCGAACCGGCGGCAACCGCCAGCGAGGCAAGCGAAATCTGGCTGGTATAGAACAGGGCGATGATCACGATGGCGCCGAGGTCGTCGATGATCGCCAGGGTCAGCAGGAACACCTTGAGGGAGACCGGCACGCGATCGCCGAACAGGCTCAGCATGCCCAGCGCAAACGCGATGTCGGTCGCCGTCGGGATCGCCCAGCCAGTCATGGCGTGGGCGTCGCCGGCGTTGATCGCCCAGAAGATCGATGCCGGCACCACCATGCCGCCGATCGCCGCGATTCCGGGAAGCGCAATCTGGGACGGCCGTGAAAGCTCGCCCTCGAGAACTTCCCGCTTGATTTCGAGGCCTACCATGAAGAAGAAAACCGCCATCAGGCCGTCGTTGATCCACAGCAACAGGGGTTTGGCGATCTCGAAGTCGCCGAATCGCCATTCGAGTGGGGTCGCGAGCAGCGAGTCGTAGAGCGGACGGAGCGGGGTGTTGACCACGGCCATCGCCAGCACGGCCGATGCGATCAGCAGCAGGCCGCCTGCGGCCTCGAGCCGCAGGAAGTTGCGGATTGACGAAATCATGGGGCTTCCTCATTTGAGTGTTCAGAGAAAGCTGACAGTTAATGGGATGGGTGGTTCATTTGGTTGACGATATCGGCTCTTCGGCTGAGGCCGCGGCGATGTCCGGCAACGACGCCAGGTTCGTGTGCGACGAAATGCTGGGCCGACTCGCGCGCTACCTGAGGGCTGCCGGCTACGATACCGCGCTGGCCGCGGGTGGCGCACCGGACCGTCAATGGATCGACGTCGCGCGCCGCGAGGCGCGAACCTTGCTGACCTGCGACCGCCAGGTGTTGCGCCACAAGGCGGCGCATGGGCACGTACTATGGCTGCGGCAGGGCGGGCTCGATCATCAGGCTTCCGTGCTGCGCGACCAACTCGGCGTCAATTGGCTGTGGCGGCCTTTCACGCGCTGCCTGGTCGACAACGCGCGGCTGCAGCACGCGGGGGCACACGCCCTGGGGCGCCTGCCGCCCGATCTACGGTCACGGTCCGTGCGCGAGTGCCCGGCTTGCGGCAGGATCTACTGGGCCGGCTCGCACCATCGCCGGATGCGGGCGCGGCTCGCAGACTGGGCGGGCGGCACGATCGACGGTGGCGGCGCTAAACTTCAACTCCAGCATGGAGAAGGGTCGGCGGATGGTTGACGCACGCGGCGCGCGCACGAAACGTACAAGCGGGAATCGGGCTTCGCCCGCCCGATCGCGAGACGATTCTCGGCCATCGCCCGCGGACGCGGCGTCGGCCGGTGAGCGGCTGTCCAAGCTGATGGCAGCGCGGGGCTTGTGCTCCCGCAGGGAAGCCGACGAGCTGATTGCCCGTGGCTGGGTGCGGGTCGACGGACGCGTGATCAGCGAGCTCGGTACCCGGGTCGGCCCCGACGTCGTGATCGAACTCGACCCGCGGGCCGAACGGCAGCGCGACCAGCGGGTCACGATCCTCCTGAACAAGCCGGTGGGCTACGTCTCGGGCCAGCCGGAACCCGGCTGCAAGCCGGCCGTGACACTGATTTCGCCGGACTCGCAGATCGCCGGCGTCGCCGGCGGCCAGCGTTTTCGACCGGCGATGTTGAAGGGGCTGGCCCCGGCCGGTCGGCTCGACGTCGATTCGACCGGTCTGCTGGTGCTGACCCAGGACGGGCGCGTCGCCCGACGATTGATCGGTGACGACAGCGAGGTCGACAAGGAATATCTCGTGCGCGTGGAGGGGCGCCTGCAGGCGGACGGGCTCGCCCTGCTGCGCCATGGCCTGTCGCTGGACGGGCGCGCGCTGCGGCCGGCCAGGGTCGAATGGCAGAACCGGGATCAACTCCGGTTCGTCTTGCGCGAGGGACGCAAGCGGCAGATCCGGCGCATGTGCGAACTGGTCGGGCTCGAGGTTGTGGGCCTCAAGCGGGTGCGCATCGGGCGCGTTCGGCTCGGCGATCTGCCGCTCGGTGGCTGGCGCGTCCTGCGGGCCGACGAACATTTCTGATCGCCGGACTCATTCGGGCCGCGCCAGCGCTTCCGCGAGAAAGCGCTCGAGGCGCGGGTGGCTCGAGGTGGCCACGTTGAAGCGCAGATAGTCCGACGGTTGGCCATTGGCCCGAAACACAGAGCCCGGCGCCAGCACGATCCCGTGTTCGAGTGCCCGCCGTGCGATCGCCGTGGTATCGCGCATGCCCGGCAGCCGGGCCCACACGAACTGTCCCCCGAGGGGTTCGAAGTCGGTGGCCAGGCCGACCCGATCGAGCATGCGGTGGCAGCGCTCGGTGGCGCGCAGCAGTCGAGTCTGCAGGCGCTCCAAGTATTTCCGGTAGTGACCCTCGGTCAGCATTGCATGCACCATCCGTTCGGCGAACTCCGGGCTGGTCAGGGTGGTCGTGATCTTGATGTCGGTGAGCTGGCGGGCGAGATCGGCACGGGCGGCGAGAAAGCCGACGCGCAGATTGCCCGAGATGGTCTTCGAGTAGCTGCCGACGTGAATCACCCGCTGCAACTGGTCCAGGCTTGCCAGCCGGGTTGCCGCACCGGCATACATGTCGCCGTAAATGTCGTCGTCCACCAGCAGGAAGTCGTGCTTGTCGGCGAGTTGCAGCAGCCGGAACGCTGCCGCCGGGCTGAGGCAGCTCGAGGTCGGATTGTGCAGCACCGACTGGGTGAAGAAGATCCGGGGTTTTTCGCGATGCAGGATCTCTTCCAGTGCGTCGAGGTCCGGACCGTCCGCGAGGCGTGGTACGCCCAGCAGGCGGAAACCCTGCAGGCGAAAGCTGGAAAACACGTTCCAGTAACCGGGATCATCCACCAGCACGGTGTCTCCGGTCTTCAGGAAGAAGCGGGCGACGAGGTCGAGTGCCTGCGTCGCGCCGTAGGTCAGCAAGATCTGCGAGGGCTGCACCCGAACGCCACACTCCGCCAAGCGGAGTTGCAACTGCTCGCGCAGCGGCGCGAAACCCTGAGGCGTGCCGTAGCTGGTGACGCGGGTTCCCGGATCACGGGCGAGCTGACGCAGCTTGCGCATCACGGCGTCCTCTTCCATCCAGTCCGCGGGCAGGCTGCCGGAGGCGGCATTCACCCGGTCCTTGCTCTCGATGCTGATCTCGCGCATCAGCCAGGCCGCGTCGATCGCCCGTTCGACCCGTTCCAGATCCTCCGCTTCGGGCTCGGCCAACTGCCGGGTCGAGACGTAGAAGCCGGAGCCGCGGCGCGAATCGAGATAGCCCTGGGCGACCAGCCGATCGTAGGCCTCGACCACGGTGAAGCGGCTCACGCCCTGGGTCTCCGCGAATCGCCGGATCGGCGGCAGGCGCATGCCGGGCCGCAGCACCCGATCGTCGATCTGATTGCGGATCGCGGACACGATCTGCTCGACGAGCGGTTGCGGGCGGTCATTGTCGATCAATATCTGTTGGAGCATGTCTGGCGAGACTGGCCCGGTAAGTGGACCGGTACAGTATGTTGATTTCGGGTGAAAGTGTATATAAAAAATATATCAATTGACAGATATTGTCATGGTCATCGCAACTCACCGGAGACTCGGCCATGGACATCAACAGGAAATTTTTTGCAAGTGCCCTCGCCGTCGCTTCGGCGGTGCTGCTGTTGCAGGGATGCTCGGGCGACTTGCCGGCGCCGCTGGTATGGCAGGCGCGTCACGTGCTCGTGCACCCGAGCGACGGCGGTCGGGTCGTCGAGGCGCTGTGGGTGCGCAACGGGCTATCGCTGATTGCCCGGCATCGCACGTCTCACCGGATCGGTCGCGAGGACCTGCTGCTCGACGTCGGTCGACAGCTGGTGTGGCTCAGGGATGGTCGGTCGCTGCAGGCCTTGTCGTTGCCGGAACTCGAGCCGATCGCCGGCCTGTCGTTGCCCGCCGGTGCCGGCGCCGGCCCGCTGCAGTTGGGGGTCGACGGTGCCGTCGTGGTCGATGGCGAGCGCTATCGGTTGGCGAATGAACCGGGCGGAGAAGGTGCGATCGCCGACGCCGTCGCGCCTGCAGTGGTGCGCGACGCACGACGCGGCTGAATCGGGCGCGGCCGGCGCTGCGCCCGGTCGCCCCGAATCCTCCGTACGGCGCGCCGCAGGCCCGCCATCGGACGGGTGCATCGTCATGGGCATAATATTGGGATATCCAATGTCCGAGGCGAGCCCGTGAGTACCGACGAGCTGGAACTGGCCCACATCGTGTTCAAGAACGCGGCGGAGGGCATCTGCATCACCGACACCGAAGCCCGCGTACTGGCAGTCAATGAGGCGTTTACGCGCCTGTCCGGCTATTCGCAGGACGAAATCAAGGGGCAGTCGCTGGCGATGCTGCGCTCAGGCAAGCATGCCCCCGAGTTCTACCAGATGATGTGGAAGGCCCTCGGCGAGACTGGTCGCTGGCAGGGCGAAATCTGGAACCGGCACAAGAACGGCGAGGTTTACCCGGAGTGGCTGTCGATCAGCGCGGTGCGCGATCAGGGGGGTGAGGTCATCCACTACGTCGGCGTATTCACCGACATTGCCCGCATCATGGAAGAGCAGGCCCAACTTCGTGATCTGGCCTATTTCGATCCTTTGACCGGTCTGCCCAATCGGACCCTGTTCCGCGACCGCTTCGAGCAGGTCGCCCGCCGCGTGCTGCGGGAAATGAAGCAGATGGGACTGCTGATGATCGGCGTTTCGGGTCACGCCGAGCCGGAGTCTCGCGACGCCTTCATCCGCGCCGTGGCCGAGCGTTTGCAGTCCGAACTGCGTGAGACCGACACGCTGGCGCGCGTCGGCGAGTACGAATTCGCGATGCTGATCGAAGGCATCGACGGGCCACGCAGCGCCAGCGTCACCGCCAACCATCTGTTGAAGGCCATGGAGCGGCCGGTCAGGGTCGGCGAGTCCGATCTGTACCCGGCGGTCTGCATCGGCATCGGCCTTTACCCGATGGACGGCCACAACATGAACTCCCTGCTTGCAGCCGCGGATGCCGCAATGCTGCAGGCCCGCACCCGTGGGCGCCACGCCTACAGTTTCTACTCGGCCGAAATGACGGCCTATGCCAACGAGCGCAACATTCTGGAAAAGCGGCTCCGGGTCGCTCTCGCGAACAATGCGCTTGGACTGGTGTTCCAGCCTTTGTTCGATGCCGGCGGCGAGCATCTGGTGGCCGCCGAGGCCCTGGTGCGCTGGGAGGACGCCGAGCTCGGTGTCGTCGCGCCCGAGCGTTTCGTTCCGTTGGCAGAGGATGCCGGGCTGATTCACGCCCTCGGCGAATGGGTCATGCGAGGGGCGTTTTCCGCCTACATGGCGTGGTTGGCCCAGGGCGTCGCGCCGCCGGTACTGTCGCTGAATGTCTCGGCCAGGCAACTGGAGCGCTCGGATTTCGTCGCCAGCGTCGAGGCCCTGCTCAAGGAGACCGGCATGGATCCGCGGCGACTCGAGTTCGAGTTCCGCGAGTCGGTACTGTTCGACGTCGCCTATGTGGTGTCGTCGCTGGAGGCGATCAGCGAGCTCGGTATCCGATTGTCGATCGACGGCTTCGGTACTGGGTTCTCGCCGCTGTCGAATCTGCAGTCGCTGCCGGTGTCCAAGCTCAACATCGACCGCAGTTTCGTCCGCATGATCGGCGACGACGAGGAGAACGAAACCTTGATCCGGGCGATCGTCCGGGTTGCCCAGACGCTGGGGCTCAAGGTAGTTGCCGAGGGCGTCGAGACCGAACACCAGGCGGGCTTCCTGCGCGATCAGGGTTGCGACGAATTCCAGGGCTACCTGCTCGGGCGTGCGGTGTCTGCCGACGACTTCGCCCGCTATTTCAGCGCCCGTCGATGACGGGCGTGGGTGTCGGTCGTCGCTGGCACCGACGGATCGACGCCCCGATGTCGACCTGTACGAGTGGCGCCGCCTGACCGGCCGGTGGCTGCCGGGCCCGGCAAGGCGGCCAGCGATCTCGGCCGACCGTCAAGGAACCCTTGCGGACGACTGGCCGGTCACTATAATAACTGACTGGTCAGTCATTATTGTTCGCCATGTCCGATCCCGTCCGTGCTCGCAGCAATGGTCGCCGTCGCAAGGAGGCACGGCCGTCCGAGCTTGCCGAAGCCGCACTCGGCCTGTTCGTCGAAAAGGGCTATGCCGCGACGCGGCTCGACGAGGTGGCTGCTCGCGCAGGGGTGTCCAAGGGCACGCTCTACCTCTACTTCGACAGCAAGGAATCGCTGTTCAAGGCTGTCATCACGATGGGCATCGACCCGGTGATGGCGCGTGGCGAATCGATGTTCGAGGAGCTCCGGGACGATCCGGTGGCCCTCCTGAGGGCTTTATTGGCGGGCTGGTGGGAGCTGGTGGGCGCGACCGAACTGGCCGGAATCCCGAAGCTGATGATCGCCGAAGCGCGCAATTTTCCGGAACTCGCGCGCTTCTACCATGAAGAGGTCATTTCGCGCGGCCGGGCGCTGGTCGCTGGTGCGCTCGAACTCGGCATCGAGCGTGGGTTGATCCGGCGGGTGGACGTACCCTCCGCGGTGCAGGTGCTGATGGCGCCGCTGCTGATGCTGAGCGTCTGGCGGACATCGTTCGCGGTATGCGATGCCGATGCCTGCCGTCCTGAAAAATACCTGCCGACCTATTTCGACCTGATCCTGAACGGCCTTCTGGTGCGGCCGGGCGCTGGAGAGCTGCCATGAAGTTCGAATTCCCGGGCGCGCTCGTCGCGATCTTTGCCGCAGTGCTGGTGGCCGCGTGCGAGGCCCCGCCGCCGCCCGCGTCGGCGCCGTTGTCGGTGCTGGTGCGGGAGGTCGGCGGTGGTGGCGCAATTCCGCTGACGGTCTATACCGGCGAGGTGCGGGCCCGTCACGAGACCGATCTGTCGTTTCGGGTCGGCGGCAAGCTGGTCGAGCGTCTGGTCGAAGCTGGCGACCGGGTGCGCAAGGGCCAGTTGCTGGCCCGGCTCGATCCGCAGGATCTCCGGCTTTCGGCCGAGGCCGCCCGCGACCAACTCGCAGCCGCGGAAGCCGAATTGAGCCTGGCGCGGGCGGAACTCGAGCGGGCGCGGCAATTGCTGGCGCAGAAGTTTATCAGTGAATCGGTCCTCGACAGCCGGCAAACGACGGTCGATGCGGCCGAGGCCCGGGTTCGACAGGCCCGCGCCCAGTCGGAGCTGTCGTCGAATCAGGCGGCCTACTCGACCCTGCGCGCCGACCACGACGCCGTGGTGCTGGCGGTGCTGGCGGATCGCGGCGAAGTGGTCGGCGCCGGGCAGCCGGTGCTGCGTACCGCCCGCGAAAGCGATCGCGAAGTCCTGATCCACGTGCCGGAAGGGCGCATCGGTAGCATCTCGCCCGGCCTCGTGGCCGAAATCCGGCCGCTGGCCGACCCCGACCGCGGCTACCGCGGCACGGTCCGGGAAATCGCCGCGGCGGCCGATGCGGCGACGCGCACGTTCGCCGTGCGCCTCAGCATCGGTGCGGCCGACGAAATGCTGCCACTGGGCGCCTCGGCAGTCGCCGGCTTTGTCGATGTCCAGGCGAGCGGCACCTTGTTGCCGCTGCCTGCCGTCGTGCAGCGCGATGGCAGGGCGGTGGTGTGGTCGGTCGATGGCGATGGCCGGGTCAGTCCCCATGAAGTCGAATTGCTGGCCTTGCGCGAGGACGGTGCCGTCGTCGGTCGCGGGCTGTCGCCGGGCATGAAAGTGGTGGTGGCCGGCACGCATCGGCTGACGCCCGGCCAGGCTGTGCGTGCGGTTCCGGAGAACGCGCCGGTGCAACTGGACGCAGGTCGATGATCACGACCGCGACACCCGGGCCGGCAGTGCGCGGATCCGGTACGGGCCGTCGGCCGGGGCCGGTGGCCGACCCCGGGGCCGCCGAGCGGAGGCCGCGTCGATGAACCGATTCAACCTCTCCGACTGGGGGCTGCGACACCAGAGCCTGGTGCTCTACCTGATGGTTGTGCTGACCCTGATCGGTATGGCGTCGTACGGCCGGCTCGGCCAATCGGAGGACCCACCGTTCACCTTCAAGGTCATGGTGGTGAGGGCCGAGTGGCCAGGTGCGTCGGCGCGTGAGGTCGAGCTGCAGGTCACCGACAAGATCGAGCGCAAGCTGCAGGAAGTGGCACAGACCGACTTCATCCGCTCGTACTCGCGGCCGGGCGAGGCGATGGTGTTCTTCACGGTCAAGGATTCGACGCCGCCCGGCGAGATTCCGGAGATCTGGTACCAGGTCCGCAAGAAGATCGGCGACATCCGCCACACCTTGCCCCAGGGCGTGATCGGCCCGAGCTTCAACGACGAATTCGGCGACACCTTCGGCAATATCTTTGCGTTGCTCGGCGAGGGCCTCGACTATGCCGAGCTCAAGCGCTTTGCCGAGGCCATCCGCAACGAGCTGCTGCGGGTAGCGGACGTGGCCAAGGTCGAGTTCTTCGGCGAGCAGCCGCAGCGGGTCTTCATCGAATTGTCGGCGGCCAGGCTGGCGACCCTCGGCATCCGCGCGGCCGATATCATCGCCGCGATCAACGAGCAGAACGCAAAGGCGGGTGCCGGTTTCTTCGAAACCAGCGCGGAGCGCATCTACCTGCGCCCGGACGGTGAATACCACAGCCTCGAGGCGATCCGCGGCACCGTGCTGCGGGTCGGCGAACGCAGCCTGCGGCTCGGCGACATCGCCGAGGTCTCCCGTGGATTCGTGGACCCGCCCGAGGACAGCTTGCGATTCGAGGGGCGACAGGCGTTGGGGATCGGCGTGTCGATGCGCGACGGCGGCGATATCATCGCCCTCGGTCGCCACCTCGACGAAGCGATCGCCCGGATCCAGTCGCAACTGCCGGCAGGAATCGAGCTCGCCCGCGTCGCCGACCAGCCGCGGGCAGTGCAACGATCGATCAACGAGTTCATCCGCGCGCTGACCGAGGCCGTCGTCATCGTGCTGGCGGTCAGCCTGTTGTCGCTCGGGCTGCGCACCGGGGTCGTGGTCGCGATCTCGATACCGGTGGTGCTGGCGGTCACCTTTCTGTTCATGCACCTGTTCGGCATCGGCCTGCACAAGATCTCGCTCGGGGCGCTGATCCTGGCGCTCGGTCTGCTGGTGGATGACGCGATCATTGCGGTCGAGATGATGGCGACGAAGATGGAGCAGGGCCTGGAGCGCGCCAAGGCCGCCGGCTTCGCGTTCACGTCGACGGCGATGCCGATGCTCTCCGGCACGCTGGTGACCGCGGCCGGCTTTCTGCCGATCGCGACGGCGGCGTCGAGCACCGGCGAATATACCCGCTCGCTGTTCCAGGTGACGGTGATCGCGCTGCTGGTGTCGTGGATCGCGGCGGTGCTGTTCGTGCCCTACCTGGGTTTTCACCTGCTGCCGGATTTCGCCGCGCGCAAGGCCAGCGCGAGCCTGACGGCGCGCCTGCTCGGTCGACTCGGCTTCGGCGGTGGCACCGGTGGCGAAGGCGCCCGGCACGAACACGGCCAGTACGATTCGCGCTTCTACCGCGCTTTTCGCTCGTTCGTGAACGGCTGCGTGCGCTTTCGCTGGACGGTGATCCTCGCGACCGTGCTGGCGTTCGTCGGTGCGCTCTATGCCTTCCGCTTCGTGCCGCAACAATTCTTTCCGGACTCGACGCGTCCGGAGCTGCTGGTGGACCTGCGTCTGGCCGAGAGCGCGTCGCGCACGGCCACGCTGGCGGCCGTCGAGGAACTCGAAGCCGTGCTCGGACAGGCCGACGGCATCGAGAACTTCGTCGCCTACGTCGCGTCCGGCAGTCCGCGCTTCTACCTGCCGCTCGATCAGCAACTGCCGCAGACCAGCTTCGCCCAGTTCGTGATCCTGACCGAAGGGCCGGCGCAGCGCGAGGCGCTGCGCACTCGCCTGATCGACTTCTATGCGCACCATGCCGGCGGCGTCACCGCCGCGATCAACCGGCTCGAGAACGGGCCACCGGTCGGATTCCCGGTGCAGTACCGGGTCAGTGGCGCCGACTTCGACGAACTGCGGCAGATCGCCGGACTGATCGCCGACATGATGCGCGGCAACGCCCAGTTGTCGAACGTCCAGACCGACTGGGCGACCCCCTCGAAGGTCCTGCGCGTGCGAATCGATCAGGACCGCGCCCGGCTGGTCGGGCTGTCGAGCGAGGACATCGCGCGCATTCTCGACGCCGCCCTCGACGGCGTCACGGTGACCCAGTTTCGCGAGGGAACCGAGACCATCGACGTGGTGCTGCGAGGATCGGCGTTCGAGCGCGGGCGCCCGTCCAATCTCGCCGATCTGTCGATCCCGGGCCCGGACGGCCGCATCGTGCCGTTGGCCCAGGTGGCGACTGTCGAGCCGGGCTTCGAGGAGGGCGTCGTCTGGCGGCGCAACCGAATCCCGACGGTGACCGTCCGCGCGAATCTGTACGGTGACGTCCAGCCGGCCGTCGTCGTCTCCCAGCTTGCCGAGCGGATCGATTCGATCCGGGCGGAACTGCCGCTCGGCTATCGCATCGAGACCGGCGGAGCAGTCGAGGAATCGGCCAAGGGCGGAGGGTCGGTCGCAGCCGGCGTGCCACTGCTGTTCATCGTCGTGCTGACCGTGCTGATGCTCCAGCTGCAGAACTTTTCGCTGGTCGCGATGGTGCTGCTGACGGCGCCCCTCGGGCTGATCGGCATCACCGCCGCACTGTTGCTGTTCGGCAAGCCGTTCGGCTTCGTCGCGATGATCGGGTCGATCGCGCTGTCGGGCATGATCATGCGCAACAGCGTGATCCTGGTGGACCAGATCCAGCAGGATCTCGATGCCGGAAAATCCCGTTGGGAGGCCATCGTCGAGGCCACTGTGCGTCGCTTTCGCCCGATCATGCTGACCGCCGCGGCGGCGATCCTGGCGATGATTCCGCTCACCCGAAGCGCCTTCTTCGGGCCGATGGCCGTCGCCATCATGGGCGGGCTGGCGATCGCCACGGTGCTCACGCTGATCTTCCTGCCTTCGCTGTATGCGGCCTGGTATCGGGTGCGACAGCCGGATGGACGCGACGCGGCATGACCGTGTGAGCGATCTCCTCGGCGTCATCGACTTCTCGCTGTCGGTCACCGGACCGATCTTCGTCGTGCTCGCGCTCGGCTACTGGCTGATGCGACGCCGACTGATCGATGACGCCTTCGTCAACACCGGCTCGCGCCTGGTGTTCAACGTGGCCTTGCCGGCACTGCTGTTCATCGGCATCGGCAAGACTCGCTTCGATGACGCCGCCAATCCCGAACTGATCGCCTTTGGCGTCGTTGCCAGCATCGTCGTCTGGCTGGTGCTCGAAGTCATCGCCGCGCGGCTGGTGTCCGAGCCGCGCGATCGCGGCGTCGTGGTGCAGGGCGGCTTTCGCTCGAACATGGGCATCGTCGGTCTGGCCTACTGCGTGAATGCCTATGGCGACGACGGCCTGGTGGCTGCGTCCCTCTATCTGGCGCTGGTCACCATCGTCTTCAACGTGATCGCGGTGATCACGCTGGGCCGATCGCTCAACCGCAGCCAGGGGCTCGGCGCGACGGCGCGCAGCATCGCCACCAACCCGCTGATCATTGCGATCGTGCTGGCGCTGCCGGTCTCCTGGCTGGCGCTGGACCTGCCTGGCTGGGCGCTGCAGTCCGGGCAGTACTTTGCCAACCTGACGCTGCCGCTGGCCCTGCTCTGTACCGGCGCAGCGCTGGATTTCCGGCAACTGCGCCGCGAGGTCGGCAGCACGATGCTGGCCAGTGCCGCCAAGCTGGTGGCGGTGCCGCTCACCTTCGTGCTCGGCGCGCTCGCCTGGGGCTTTCGCGGCATCGATCTCGGCGTGCTGCTGTTGATGTCATCGGCACCGACGGCTGCGGCGAGCTACGTGATGGTGCGGGCGATGGGGGGCAACGCGACGCTTGCAGCCAATATCATCGCGTTGACCACGGTCGGCTCGATCCTGACCACCAGCATCGGCGTGATGGTGTTGCGCGGGCTGTCCCTGATCTAGTCGCTTTCGTCCCAGCCAATAGCCGGAACACCAAAGCGCCCACCGTGCGCCGTGGCAGCGTTGCCGATCCTCGCGATCGCGCCCGCCATCGCGACGGTCCGCGCCCGGCCACTTTGCCCGATACACCCCGACCGTCATGGCCTGCGATGGGCGACTCGGATCATTGGCCGACATTCGTCGCATGCGCGGCGCCGGTGGTGGCCGCAAGGGTAGAATTCGAGCCCATGAATTCGAGCCTCGATCCCCGCTTCGTCCACCTCCGCCTGCACACCGAGTACTCCGTTTCCGACGGAATCGCGATGATCGGTCAGGCCCTTTCCGCGGCGGTCGCGGACCACATGCCGGCGATCGGGATCTCGGACCTCGGCAATCTGTTCGGCATGGTCAAGTTCTACAAGGGCGCGCGTGGCAAGGGGATCAAGCCGATCATCGGCTGCGACGTCTGGCTGTGCAACGACGGTGATCGCGACAAGCCCTGGCGGGTGCTGCTGATCTGCCGCGACCGCAGCGGCTACGGCCAGCTCTGTGAACTACTGACCCGCGCGTACATGGAGAACAAGTTCCGCGGACGCGCCGAGATCCGTCGCGAGTGGCTGGTGCCCGAGCATGCCAGCGGGTTGATCTGCCTGTCCGGCGCGATGGGGGGGGACGTCGGCGAGGCGCTGGCGCGCGGCAACGCTGCGCTGGCCCGCAAGCGGGCAGTGGACTGGGCGCGGGACTTTCCCGACGCCTATTACATCGAATTGCAGCGGGCAGGTCATGCCGGCACCGAGGCCTACGTACGCGATGCGGTCGTGCTGGCCGACGAACTCGGGCTGCCGGTGGTCGCGACCCATCCGATCCAGTTCGCGCGGCGGGAGGACTTCAAGGCCCACGAGGCACGCGTCTGCATCGCCCAGGGCTACGTCCTCGCCGACCGGCGCCGACCGCGCCTGTTCACCGACGAGCAGTACTTCAAGAGCCAGGACGAGATGTGCGCGCTGTTCGCGGATCTGCCGGAAGCGCTCGAAAACGCGGTCGAGATCGCGCGCCGCTGCTCGCTGGAGGTGCAACTCGGCACCAACTTCCTGCCGCAATTCCCGACGCCGAAAGGCATGGGCCTGGACGACTTCCTGGTCGCCGAGGCGACGGCAGGCCTCGAGGAGCGGCTGAAGGAACTCTATCCCGACGAGGTCGAGCGCGCGCGCCAGCGGCCGCGCTACGAGGAACGCCTCAAGATCGAAACCGACACGATCGTGCAGATGGGCTTCCCCGGCTACTTCCTGATCGTCGCCGACTTCATCAACTGGGCCAAGGAGAACGGCGTGCCGGTCGGTCCGGGCCGTGGCTCTGGCGCCGGATCGCTGGTGGCCTACAGCCTGCGCATCACCGACCTCGACCCGCTTGAATACGCCTTGCTATTCGAGCGCTTCCTGAATCCGGAGCGGGTGTCGATGCCCGACTTCGACATCGACTTCTGCCAGGACAATCGCTACAAGGTCATCGAGTACGTGCGCAGTCGCTACGGCGCGGACGCGGTCTCGCAGATCGCGACCTTCGGCACGATGGCGTCGAAGGCGGTGGTGCGCGACGTCGGGCGAGTGCTGGATCTGCCCTATGGCCTCTGCGATCGCCTGTCGAAGCTGATTCCGGTGGTCCAGAACAAGCCGTTGGGGCTGATCGAGGCGCGCGAGCAGGAACCGCAGATATCGGAAATGATGGCCGATCCCGGCGACGGCGAGTCAGTGACCGAGTTGTGGGAGCTGGCGCTGCCGCTCGAGGGGCTGACCCGTGGCGTCGGCATGCATGCCGGCGGCGTGCTGATCGCACCGGGCAAGCTGACGGATTTCTGCCCGCTCTACATCGCCGACGGCGACGATGCGACGCCGGTCTCCCAGTACGACAAGGATGATGTCGAGGCGGTCGGTCTGGTCAAGTTCGACTTCCTCGGCCTGCGCAACCTGACCATCATCGAACTGGCGCTGAAGTACGTCGGGCAACTCACCGGCGAGCGACCGGATCTGATGAGCCTGGGCTTCGAGGACCCGGCCGCCTATCAGGTGCTGAAGGACGCCAATACCACGGCGATCTTCCAGGTCGAATCGGACGGCATGAAGAAGCTCCTGAAGAAGCTGCAGCCGGACCGCTTCGAGGACATCATCGCGGTGTTGGCGCTGTACCGGCCCGGCCCGCTCGGCTCGGGCATGGTGGACGATTTCATCCTGCGCAAGAAGGGACAGCAGGAGATCGATTACTTCCACCCCGATCTGAAGGCCTGCCTCGAGCCGACCTATGGCGTCATCGTCTATCAGGAGCAGGTGATGCAGATCTCCCAGATCATCGGGGGATACACGCTCGGAGGCGCCGACATGCTGCGCCGGGCGATGGGCAAGAAGAAGCCGGCCGAGATGGCCAAGCATCGCGAGATCATTCGCGATGGCGCCGTGAGACAGGGTTACGATCCGGCACTTGCCGAGCACCTGTTCGAACTGATGACCAAGTTCGCGGAGTACGGCTTCAACAAGTCGCACACCGCCGCCTACGCGGTCGTGACCTACCATACCGCGTGGCTCAAGGCCTACCATTGCGCTGCCTTCATGGCGGCGACGATGTCGTCGGACCTGGACAACACCGACACGGTCAAGATCTTCTTCGAAGACACCCTGGCCAACGGCATTGCGGTGCTGCCGCCGGACGTCAATGCCTCCCTCTACCGCTTCGTGCCGACCGATCCGAAGACGGTCCGCTACGGCCTCGGCGCGGTCAAGGGTGTCGGCGAGCCGGCGGTGCTGGCGATCATCGCTGCGCGCGAGGACGGCGAGCCGTTCTCCGATCTGTTCGACTTCTGTGCGCGGGTCGACCGCAGGGCGGTCAACCGCCGGGTCGTCGAGGCACTGATCCGCGCCGGTGCCTTCGATGCCCTCGATGGCTCGCGGGGCGTCGATCGCGCGCAGTTGCTCGGTACCGTGCCGGTCGCGATGGAGGCAGCCGAACAGGCCGCGGCCAACGCACTGCAGGGCGGTCTGTTCGACATGCTGCCCGAGTCGGCGGGGCCGCCGGCCGACTATGCGCAGGTGCGTCCGTGGACTGAAAAGGAACGCCTCAAGGAGGAAAAGACGGCCATCGGCTTCTTCCTGTCGGGACATCCGTTCCATGCCTACGAGGGGGAGGTGCGCCGCTTCGTGCGCCGTCCCCTGGCCCGGCTCGAAGCATCGAAGGACGTGGTGACCGTTGCTGGCGTGGTGATGGAGGTGCGCACCAAGATCACCGCCCGCGGCAAGATCGCCTTCGTGCTGATCGACGACGGCAGCCATCCGCGGGAAGTCTCGGTGTTCTCGGAATTGTTCGATCGGGAACGTGACCGGATCGTCGTCGACGAATTGCTGGTAGCCGACGTCAAGGTCGGCAACGACGATTTTTCGGGCGGGCTCAGGGTCGTGGCCGAGCGTCTGATGAGCCTCGGCGAGGCACGCGCCCGCTTTGCCCGTGCATTGCAGATACGGGTCAATGGTGAAGTGTCGCGCAGCGGCGCAGCCGCCGCGGTCGAGCGCCTGCAGGGCTTGCTGGCGCCGTTTCGCGATGGCGAGTGTCCGGTCAGCGTGCGCTATCGCAACACCGACGCCGAGGCCGAACTGCCGCTCGGTGGTGGCTGGAAGGTCCGCCCGGAGGAGGCCTTGATCGAAGGGCTGCGCGACTGGCTCGAGCCCGAGGACGTCGAACTGGTCTATCTGGCCTGACGGCGGCGCGCGGCCGGCGAGCCGCGGCGACCGATGCCCGGCAGCGCGGCTGTTCAGACCGTCGAGCGCATCGAGAAACCGGTGTGGCTGGCGTCTTCCGATTCCTCGACCTCGACCGCATCGACGCGGGCGGCGGGGGGGCCCTGAAAGGCCCAGTCGATGAATGCACGGACGGCGAGCTCCGGACCATTGACGACAGCCTCGACGCAGCCGTCGGTGCGGTTGCGGACCCAGCCGCTAAGCCCGTGCGCGATCGCCTCGTTGCGGGCTGTCATACGATAGTAGACACCCTGGACCTTGCCCCTGATCAGCAGGTGGCGGCAAATGATGTTCATCGTCTTCCCCTCCCGGCTCCTCTGCGCCATGGCGTCAGGGAGCGCTTGTGGCGGGCTGGATGGCCTGCGCGCGGAGCAGCGCGTCGGTCAGGTTGCCCGCAATATTTTCGGCGCCGAGACGGTCGATGAAGCCCGAGCGCCGGAGCAGTGAGCCGGGCTGGGCATTGAGATCGCATAGAATCAGCGCCGCACCTCTTTTTAGCAGATTCCGGTGCAAGGTTTGAAGTATGTCGAGGCCGGTGGTGTCGATGTTGATCAGCTTGTCCATGTCGAGGATCACCACGTCGGCACGTCCGGGCTGCTGCAGCAACAGGGTCTCGAGCTTGTTGGCGGCACCGAAGAACAGGCTTCCGTAGAGCCTGAAGGCCTGGATCCGGTGCGATCCGTCCGCCCGGCTCAGTGCTTCCACGCCATAGTGATCCTCGAGCGGGACCCGCTCGATCCGTGTCAGGTCGGAGATCCGGTAGATGAAGAACAGGCTCGCGAGCACCATGCCGATCTCGACCGCGAGGGTCAGGTCGAAGACCACGGTGATCAGGAAGACGCCGAGCAGGATCGTCCGGTAGGTGCTCGAAAAGCGGCGCAGTTCGCTCGGCGCGAACGCGTGCCATTCGCCCATGTTGACCGAGACCAGGACGACGATCGCCGACAGTGTCGCCAGCGGTATGTGGCGGGCCAGCGGCGCGAACAGCAGCACGATCGCGAGCAGCACCAGTGCGTGCACCATGCCGGCAACCGGTGTCCGTCCGCCGGCGCGGATGTTGGTCGCGGTGCGGGCGATCGCGCCGGTGGCGGCAAAGCCGCCGAACAGCGGTGCCAGCAGGTTGGCGGCACCCTGGGCCAGCAGTTCCTGATTCGGATCGTGCCGGTCGTCGATCCGGTTGTCGGCAACCCTTGCCGACAGCAGCGATTCGATGGCGCCGAGCATCGCGATCGTCAGTGCCGGCGCGATCAGCTTGCCGAGATCTGACCAAACCAGTTCGGGCAGGCCGATCGCCGGCAGACCCTGCGGGATGCCGCCGAAGCGCGAGCCGATGGTCTCGACCGGAAGTGTCAGGGCGGCAGTCAGTGCGGTCGTCACCAGCAGCACGCCGAGGGGGCCGGGCACCGCGCGGAACAGGGCGATGCGGCGGCCGAGCCGGTTCCAGCCGAGCAGTGCGGCCAGCGAGGCCAGCGACAGCGCCACGGTCGGCCCGTGCACGGTGTCGAGGTGGCCCAGCAGGGCACTCAGGCGGCCGAAGAAATCACCGGGCAGCGAGTCGATCGACAGGCCCAGGAAATCCTTGATCTGGGACAGGAAGATCACGACCGCGATGCCATTGGTGAAGCCGGTGACGACCGAGATCGGAATGAAGCGGATCATGCTGCCGAGGCGGAACGCACCCATCGCCACCAGCATTGCACCGGCCAGCATCGTCGCCACCAGCAGATTCTGCACGCCATGCTCGACGACGATGGCGTAGATGATCGGGATGAAGGCACCGGTCGGACCACCGATCTGGACGCGCGAGCCGCCCAGCAGCGAAATCAGGAATCCGGCGACGATCGCCGTCCAGATGCCGGCCGCCGGGCTCATGCCGCTGGCGATCGCGAAGGCCATCGCCAGCGGTAGCGCCAGCACGCCGACCGTGGCGCCGGCCGACGCGTCGTGGAGCATCTGGCCGCGACCGTAGTCGGTCAGTGTGTCGAGGAGCTTGGGGTGGAAGCGGACTTTCATCGGGGGTCTCCTGAATCGTGACGGGCGCTGCAGCAGGCTGCTGCGCGCTCAATGGCGATCCAGAGAGTCCCCGGGGCCGGTGCGGTGCTGCACGTACCAGCGTTTGGATGCGGTCAGTGGCATGCTTTGCGTCCGCGAACGGGGGCCTGGCAATGCAGCCCGTTCAACGCACCCGCATGCCGGGCACGGCACCGTCGTCGGGAGACAGGATGTAGAGGCCGGGCCCGTCGCCGGAGGCGGCCAGCACCATGCCTTCCGACATTCCGAACTTCATCTTGCGCGGTGCCAGGTTGGCCACCATCACCGTCAGCCGCCCGGCGAGCAGCGACGGGTCGTAGGCCGACTTGATGCCGGCGAACACCTGGCGCGGCCGCTCTTCGCCGATGTCGAGTTGCAGTCGCAGCAGCTTGTCGGCCCCTTCGACGTGTTCGGCAGAGACGATGCGCGCGATGCGCAGATCGATCTTGGTGAAGTCGTCGATGGCGATGGTGTCGCTGGCGGCGACCTGGGCCTCGGCTTCCTTCTGCTGGCTTTCGGCATGCCGCTGCGGATTGCCACCGTCGGCGGCCGGTGCCAACGACGCCGTGTTGGCTTCGATCAAGCGGTCGATCTGGACCCGCTCGATGCGCGTCAGCATATGCTGGTACTTGTTGATCGCGTGGCCTGCCGGCAATGCTTCGCTCAGCTGCCCCCACTTGAGCGGGGCAATGTTGAGGAAGCCTTCGACCTGCTCGGCGACGCCCGGCAGGATCGGCTTGAGCAGGCCGGCGAGCACGCGGAACTGGTTCAGCGCGGTCGAGCACACGGTGTGCATGCGCGCGTCCTGCCCATCCTGCCTGGCCAGTTCCCACGGTTTGTTGTCATTGACGTACTGGTTCGCAACGTCCGCCAGACGCATGATCTCGCGCAGCGCGCGACTATAGTCCCGGCTCTCGAAGGCCCGGGCGACTTCGCCGGACTCGAGGCTGGCGCGGTAGGGCGCCAGGGCATCCGGGTCCGACTCGCCGAGGCGGCCGTCGAAGCGCTTGCCGACGAAACCGGCGCATCGGCTGGCGATGTTGATGAACTTGCCGACCAGATCGGAATTGACCTTGGCGATCATGTCGTCGAGCGACAGGTCGACGTCTTCCATGCTGCCGTTCGACTTGGCGGCGAAGTAGTAGCGCAGCCATTCGGGGTTGAGCTTCTGATCGATGTACGAGCGTGCGGTGATGAAGGTGCCGCGACTCTTGCTCATCTTGGCGCCATCGACCGTCAGGAAGCCGTTGACCGAAAGCTGGGTCGGCGTGCGATAGCCGGCGAAGTGCAGCATGGCCGGCCAGAACAGGGCGTGGAAGTAGAGGATGTCCTTGCCGATGAAATGCACCAATTCGGACTCGCCGGCGCGGTCAGCGTCGATGAAGCGGGCAATGTCGATCACGCCGGCCTTGTCCGCGAGGTTCTTGAAGCTGGCGAAGTAGCCGATCGGTGCATCCAGCCAGACGTAGAAGTACTTGCCCTGCGCGCCGGGAATCTCGAAGCCGAAATACGGTGCGTCGCGGGAAATGTCCCAGTCGGACAATTTGTTCTCGCCCTCGGCGCCGAGCCACTCCTTCATCTTGTTGGCGGCCTCGGGCTGCAGGCGACGCGTTCCGCTCGCACTGCTGCCCTGGGTCCAGTCACGCAGGAAGGCGACGGCACGTTCGTCCGACAGCTTGAAGAAGAAGTGCTCGGAGCGGCGCATTTCGGGCTTGGCGCCGGATACCGCCGAGAACGGATTCTTCAGGTCGGTCGGCGCGTAGGCCGCACCGCAGACCTCGCAGTTGTCGCCGTACTGGTCGGCTGCCCCGCACTTGGGGCATTCGCCCTTGATGAAGCGGTCCGGCAGGAACATGTTCTTGACCGGGTCGTAGAACTGCTCGATCGACCGCGACTCGATCAGACCGGCTGCCTGGAGCTTGCCGTAGATGTCCTCGGCGAAGTAGCGGTTTTCTTCGCTATGGGTCGAGTGGTAGTTGTCGAAGTTTACGCCGAAGTCAGTGAAATCGCGCAGGTGTTCGCCGTGCACCCGGGCGATCAATGCTTCCGGCGTGATGCCTTCCTTTTCGGCGCGCAGCATGACCGGCGTGCCATGGGTGTCGTCGGCGCAGACATAGTGCACGGCATGCCCCTGCATGCGCTGGAAGCGGACCCAGATGTCGGCCTGGATGTAACCTACCAGATGGCCTAGGTGGATATCCCCGTTGGCGTAAGGAAGGGCATTGGTGACGAGGATCTGGCGCGACATGGGGGATCCGGGGCAAAACCGTCAGTCTATCAAACCGCGGCGCGGCCGGATCGCCCCCTGCTCGCGCGGCGTCAATCCGCGGCCGGCGTGATGATGATCTCGATGCGGCGGTTGGCCGCACGGCCCTTGGCCGTCCCATTGTCGGCGATCGGCGCGTGTTCGCCACGGCCGACCGAGTCGAGCTTGCCGGCATCGAGGCCCTGTTCGATCAGGTAGTTCATCACCGACGCTGCGCGTTGGCGGGATAGCTCCTGATTGAACAACTCGCGTCCGACGCTGTCGGTGTGACCTTCTATCGCGACGCGCCAGCCCGGGTTGTCGAGCAGAGCTGCGGCGATCCGGTCGAGGATCGGCCTGGCGGGCTGGCTGACGATGCGGCTGCCCGATGTGAAGGCGATCGAGCCGGGCAGGGTCAGTCGAACCGAACTGTCGGGGCCTTCGGCCAGTCCGGCGCCACTCTTTCCGAGGCGCTGGCGCAGATCGGTCGACAACGCGGGCTCTGTCGGCGCTTCGATCTCGATCGGCGCCCGGGATTCCTCGGGCGCCGGCGGCTGGGTTGCCGGCGGCGGCGGCGGTGCCGAGGTGGCGCAAGCGGTGAGCATCGCCGCGAACACGACGGCAAGCGAATTGCCGAGCTTCATAGACGGGTTCTCCTTGTTTGTTGCAGGGTTGCCGACCGGAACCGCAACCCCAATTAAACACACTAAGCCGTGCTTTGCGAAATCGATGCGCCGTTCGCCCGGCCGCGGGACTTCGGTATCATGCATCGGCATCGCGCGGCGAATCCTCAATCAACCGGAATCCGATGGAGACACAGATGAGCATCACGGCCGAACAGGTCACGGAGGCACTGAAGGCGGTGAAGGACCCCAACACCGCGCGTGAGATTGCCGCCGGCCGCGCACTGAGAAAACTCGAGGTCGCCGGTTCGGACGTGAGCCTCGAGATCGAGATCGGCTATCCGGCGAAGACCCAGATCGAGCGGCTCCGGCAATTGGTCGAGGACGGATTGCGCGGGGCGCTGCCGGACATTGGCCGGCTCGACGTGTCGATCCGCAGCCACGTCGTCGCCCACGCCGTCCAGCATGGCGTCAAGCTGCTGCCGGGGGTCAAGAACATCATCGCGGTCGCTTCCGGCAAGGGGGGCGTCGGCAAGAGCACGACCGCGGCCAACCTGGCACTGGCGCTGGTCGCCGAGGGCGCCCGGGTCGGCGTGCTCGACGCCGACATCTACGGACCGTCGCAGCCGCAGATGCTCGGGGTCGGCGAACAGCGGCCGGAAACCCTCGACGGCAAGACGATGGAACCGTTGACCGCCCACGGCATGCAGGTGATGTCGATCGGTTTCCTGATCGACATCGAGACGCCGATGGTGTGGCGCGGTCCGATGGCGACCCAGGCGCTGAAGCAGATGCTGACCGAGACCAACTGGAAGGAACTCGACTATCTGATCGTCGACATGCCGCCGGGCACCGGCGACATCCAGCTGACGCTGTCGCAGAGCGTGCCGGTGACCGGGGCGGTGATCGTCACGACGCCCCAGGACATCGCGCTGCTGGACGCGCGCAAGGGGCTCAAGATGTTCGAGAAGGTCGGCATTCCGATCCTCGGTGTGGTCGAGAACATGTCGATCCACGTCTGCTCGAACTGCGGGCATGCCGAGCACGTCTTCGGCCAGGGCGGTGGCCAGCGGATCTGCGACGACTACGGCATCCCCTTTCTCGGCGACTTGCCGCTGGATCTCGGCATCCGCGAGCGGGCCGATGCCGGCGCACCGACGGTGGCTTCCGATCCGGACGGCAAGGTGGCCGACGCCTACCGCGACATTGCGCGGCGACTGGCCGTTGCGGTGGCACTCAAGGCCCGCGACATGAGCAGTCGTTTCCCCAGCATCGTGGTCCAGAACACCTGAGCGAAGCGCTGCCGGATTGGGGGCGGGGGTTCGCGCCGATGTGTCGCTGACCGAATCGCGTGCACCGTTTAGAATACGCCGCTTTAGGCTGCCGCCGCGTGCTTGGCGGTGGTGGTGATCGCCCGCAGGGAGGCTTCGCTTCGCATGTCCATCAAGTCCGACAAATGGATCCGGCGCATGGCCGAGCAGAGCGCGATGATCGATCCGTTCGCGCCGGATCTCGTGCGCCAGACCGAGCGCGGCAAGATCGTCTCCTACGGGACGTCGAGCTATGGCTACGACGTTCGTTGCGCGAACGAATTCAAGATATTTACCAACATCAATTCGACGATCGTCGATCCGAAGGCCTTCGACGAACGCAATTTCGTCGATTTCGTCGGCGATGTCTGCATCATTCCGCCGAACTCCTTCGCGCTCGCGCGTACCGTCGAGTACTTCCGGATACCGCGCAACATCCTTACCGTTTGCCTGGGCAAGAGCACCTACGCCCGATGTGGGATCATCGTCAACGTGACGCCGCTCGAACCCGAATGGGAAGGCCACGTGACCCTGGAATTTTCGAACACGACGCCCTTGCCCGCGAAGATCTATGCCGACGAGGGGGTGGCACAGATGCTGTTTTTTGAGTCGGACGAGGTCTGTGATACTTCGTACAAGGATCGCGGCGGCAAGTATCTCGGCCAGCGCGGCGTGACCCTGCCGAAGATCTGAGGCCGGTCGCCCGGCACGCCGGTCGGGCCGATCGTCGAACACCGTGCGCCCCGGGAGAGGCTGATGCGCTTTCACTTTCCGATCATCGTCATCGACGAGGACTACCGCTCCGAAAACACGTCGGGGCTCGGCATCAGGGCGCTGGCGAAGGCGATCGAAAACGAGGGGATGGAAGTCCTCGGGGTGACCAGCTACGGTGACCTGACGTCGTTCGCACAGCAGCAGAGTCGCGGCTCCGCCTTCATCCTGTCGATCGACGACGAGGAATTTTCGTCGCCGGAGGCGGCGAGCAAGGCGATCGACGACCTGCGGGCCTTCGTTCGCGAGATCCGTCACCGCAACGCCGACATCCCGATCTTCCTTCATGGCGAGACGCGTACGTCGCGGCACATTCCCAACGAAGTGCTGCGAGAAATGCACGGCTTCATCCACATGTTCGAGGACACGCCCGAATTCATCGCCCGCTATGTCGTACGCGAGGCGCGTGCCTATCTCGACAGCCTGCCACCGCCCTTCTTCCGGGCGCTGACCCACTATGCCGCCGACGGCTCCTATTCGTGGCATTGCCCCGGTCACTCCGGCGGCGTCGCCTTCCTGAAGAGTCCGGTCGGGCAGATGTTCCACCAGTTCTTCGGCGAGAACATGCTGCGGGCGGACGTCTGCAATGCGGTCGACGAACTGGGCCAGTTGCTCGATCACACCGGCCCGGTGGCCGCGTCCGAGCGCAATGCTGCGCGCATCTGCAATGCCGATCACCTGTTCTTCGTCACCAACGGCACATCGACCTCGAACAAGGTCGTATGGCATTCGACCGTGGCTCCCGGCGACATCGTCGTCGTCGATCGCAACTGCCACAAGTCGGTGCTGCACGCGATCGTGATGACCGGCGCCGTGCCGGTGTTCCTGATGCCGACGCGCAATCACTTCGGCATCATCGGCCCGATTCCACGTCAGGAGTTCGCGTGGGATAACATCCGGCGCAAGATCCGGGCGAACCCGTTCGCCACCGACAAGGACGCCAAGCCCAGGGTGCTGACGATCACCCAGAGTACCTACGACGGGGTGCTCTACAACGTCGAGGAGATCAAGGAGGAACTGGACGGCAGGATCGACACGTTGCACTTCGACGAGGCCTGGCTGCCGCACGCGGCGTTTCACGATTTCTACGGTGATTTCCACGCGATCGGCGCCGATCGCCCGCGCTGCCGGGATTCGATGATCTTTGCCACTCAGTCGACCCACAAGTTGCTGGCCGGCCTGTCTCAGGCCTCGCAGATCCTGGTCCAGGACTCCGAACAGCGATCGCTCGATCGCCACCGCTTCAATGAAGCGTACCTGATGCACACCTCGACCTCTCCGCAGTACGCCATCATCGCCTCCTGCGACGTTGCGGCGGCGATGATGGAGCCGCCGGGCGGTACTGCGCTGGTGGAGGAGTCACTGGCCGAGGCATTCGACTTCCGCCGCGCGATGCGCAAGGTCGGCGAGGAATTCGGCACAGACGACTGGTGGTTCGCGGTCTGGGGGCCGGACTATCTGTCGGAAGACGGGCTTGCGGAGCGTGAAGACTGGACTTTGCGTGCGGGTGAGCGCTGGCACGGATTCGGGGACCTGGCCCCCGGATTCAACATGCTCGACCCGATCAAGGCGACGCTGATCACGCCAGGCCTCGATGTGGATGGCGATTTTGCCGACTGGGGCATCCCCGCCGGTGTGCTGACCAAGTATCTCGCCGAACACGGGATCGTCGTTGAGAAGACCGGCCTCTACTCGTTCTTCATCATGTTCACGATCGGCATCACCAAGGGCCGGTGGAACACGATGGTGACCGAACTGCAGCAGTTCAAGGACGATTTCGATCGCAATCAGCCGCTGTGGCGGGTGATGCCGGAATTCATTGCAAGGCACCCGTGCTACGAGCGGATCGGCCTCAAGGACCTGTGCGGACTGATCCACGATTTCTACAAGAGCAATGACGTTGCTCGCCTGACCACGGAAATGTACCTGTCGGACATGGTGCCTGCGATGCGTCCGGCCGATGCCTTTTCGCGAATGGCCCATCGCGAGATCGAACGAGTGCCGATCGACGAACTCGAGGGGCGGGTGACCGCGATGCTGGTGACCCCCTATCCGCCGGGCATCCCGCTGCTGATTCCCGGCGAGCGCTTCAACCGCACGATCGTCAGATATTTGCAGTTCGTCCGTGAGTTCAACCTGCAGTTCCCGGGTTTCGAGACCGACGTCCACGGCCTCGTTGCGGAGGCGGACGACGGTCAGGTGAGCTACTTCGTCGATTGCGTCAGGCAGGAGTGATCCGCCGGTACTCGGCAAAATCGAACGAGTGCTCGTTGTCTACGTCCGCCTCGAAGTGCTCGCGGGCGACTTCTTCGAATTGCGCCTTCGACCACGCCGGAAACCGGGCGTCGCAAGCCAGCGCCGCGTCGACCTCGGTCAGCAGCAGGCGCTGTGCGATCGGCAGGGCCAGGGCGTAGATCTGCGCGCCGCCAATGACGAAGGCCCGCTCGCTGCCATGAACCAGGGCCATTGCCTCGGCCAGCGATCCTGCACGCTCGGCACCGTCCAGGCGCAGTGACGGGTCCCGGCTGATCACGATGCTGCGCCGTCCCGGGAGCGGCCTGCCGAGAGAGTCCCAGGTCTTCCGGCCCATGATGATCGGATGCCCCATCGTGGTCGCCCGGAATCGCTGCAGATCCTTGCGCAGGCGCCATGGCAGGCCGTTGTCGATGCCGATACCGCCGTTGCGGTCCACGGCGGCGATCACCACCAGTTCCGGTACGGCGCTCACAGGGTTGCCCTCCGGTCGCGATGCGATATCGGAGGGTTGGCTTTGCACGGCCAGGCCGTTCGGCAGGCGCGAAGCCGCGCTTCGCGAAGTCCCTGCCTCACCCTTATGGGAGACGTCGCGCACAATGCGCGCGGCCGGGCGTGCGCGCTCATACGGCGACAGGGGCCGAGATGTGCGAATGGGGGTCGTAGCCTTCGAGACGGAAGTCTTCGAAGCGGAAGTCCAGCAGTTCTCGTATGGCCGGATTGAGAATCATCGTTGGCAGCGGCCGAGGCTCGCGTTCGAGTTGCATGCGCGTCTGTTCGAGATGGTTCGCATAGAGATGGCAGTCGCCGCCGGTCCACACGAAGTCGCCCGCGCGAAGTCCGCAGACCTGTGCCACCATCAGCGTCAACAGTGCATACGAGGCGATGTTGAACGGCACGCCGAGGAATATGTCGGCGCTGCGCTGGTAGAGCTGGCAGGACAGGCGGCCGTCGGCGGCATAGAACTGGAACAGCGCATGGCAGGGCGGCAGCGCCATTCCGTCGATTTCGCCCGGATTCCAGGCCGAGACGATATGGCGGCGCGAATCCGGGTTGCAGCGCAATCCGTCGATCAGACGGGCGATCTGATCCACCTCGCGCCCGTCGGAGCAGGCCCAGTGACGCCACTGCTTGCCATAGACCGGTCCGAGTTCACCAGTCTCGTCGGCCCACTCGTCCCAGATCGAGACACCGTTGTCGTTGAGGTACCGGATATTGGTGTCGCCCCGCAGGAACCACAGCAGTTCGTGGATGATGGAGCGCGTATGCAACTTCTTCGTGGTCAGCAGCGGGAAGCCGGCCGCCAGATCGAATCGCATCTGCCAGCCGAACACCGAAAGCGTTCCGGTACCGGTACGGTCTTCCTTGCGCTGACCATGCTCGAGCACGTGTCGCATCAGGTCGAGATACTGCTTCATCGGCAATCGTCCCCCATGGGCAAGCTGCGATTGTAAGCCGATCGTCGATGGGGGACTGCCTCTCGCCGGAACGGCGTCGTTCGACGACACGTCCGTGCGATTCAATATGTTAAATTTTCTGGCCCGCAATGGGAGGTATGCCAGTTGGATTCTTCGGGTCGAATCACTGCTGCCAGGTGGACTGCGTTCGACGGGCTCGTACGTGCCATGCGCGCCCCCCCGGGGCAGACCGACTGCAGCGCTTTGCTCGATACCGCGACCGCCGCACTTGAACTATGCGTCGAGGAACTGGCGGTGCGCGGCAGCTCGGCCGTGGAGCGGATGGTCGCACTGGATGAACTTTCGCAGTCGCACTTGCGAAGTCTCGTCGTCGATTTTTTGGCGGGCGACGAGCGGATCGGCTCCGAGCACCAGGGTTGGCGGACCGGCGGGCGCTTCCTGTACACGCTGCAGCACGCCTATCTGGTCGGGCTTGGCGGACGTGACCAGCGGCGCTTGCAGCGCGGTGTGCGCCTCGAGTTGATGGTGCGGCGCTTGCGCACGGCCGCGCTCATGCTCAAGTGGCGATCGCTTGCCTACTTCGGCCCCGAGCCCGAGTTCTGGGACGACGTGATCGGTATCGGTAGACTGGCCTGGGCCGAAGGCATTTCCAGCCGGCAGATCCGCTTGCGTCAGGGACCGTGCCGCACAAACTTCGATCGATCGTGAGCTCGCCAGAAGATTGTCGCGCTCGGATGCGCCGGTCTCGACCAATTGAAACCTGACGCGATCGACGTTGCCGACCGCGTGCTCAAGTATGCGGCGCCGGCACTCCGATTGAGCCGCAGCGGTGGCGTAGGTGCCCGCTTCATGTTGCCGCTGGCGCCGTCCGGCGCACCACGTCGCGCGGCCGAGCATGGAGATGCAGGTGCGGACGGCATCTACCTGTGGCCGGGCGAAGCTGCTGCCGCACTCGAGGAACTCGGTAGTGTCGTCGCGAAGGGGTTCGTGCCTGCGGTATTGGCGTCAGGGCCAGAGGCGCGCGAGCAGGTGCTGGCGGCCGTCCATCATCTCGTGCGACTGTGGTCCGGGCCGCGCCGGATGCGCCGGCACCGCCGGCATCCGATGGGCGGGGGCGTGCGGGCACTGCTCGGCTTTCAGCAGCTGCAGAGCAGCTTTGCCACGCAGGCAAAGACCGACCACCTGGTCGATGGCTGGGGCATGCTCGACGCGAGCCGCAACGGGATCGGCATACGCGTGCCAGCCAAGGACTGCGACCGCATGGTCGTCGGCGACATGCTGGGCGTGCAGGCCCATGATGGCGAAACCTGGCATGTTGGAATCGTGCGCAGGATCATCCGTTCCGAGGACGGCGAAGGCATCGTCGGCATCGAAACGATTGCCAGCGCGGTGTCGGCCGCCTCGATCGACAATGGCAGGGCGCTTGCCGAGGTGCTGCTGTGCGATCCGGTGCGTCGCGGCGGTGCGTTGCGGGTGGCGCATCAGGGTGTGTCGGGAGATTCGGCTGGTGGGCTGGTCTTTCTGACGCAGGACGGTCGGATCTGCAAGCTGAAGCGCCTTGGTACGCTGGTGCGCGGCAGGGGTTACGAGCTGACGAACTACCGGGTTCTGTAGGTTGCGAGTTGGTCGCTTGCATGGTGTTTTGTGGTGTGTATAATGCGCGGCTCTCGAGCGGGGCGTGAGTTGGTTGGGTGCTCTGTTGGGGTTCTCCGTGCGTTGTTTTAGGACGTGGGTGAGCGCTGGGGAAGTTGACAGTGTTTTTGGATTCATGTCAGAATCGCTGTCTTGGTCGCGATCGCGGCCGGTTCTTTAAAAATTCGAACAGCCGATAGGTGTGGGTGCTTGATTGGCGGGCACGGACCTCGTTTTCGGGGTCTGGATTCGCAGTGATTGAGTACTCACGGAAAAGATTTTGAGTTTTTTCCGAGAGACTAGAGATTGAACTTAAGAGTTTGATCCTGGCTCAGATTGAACGCTGGCGGCATGCTTTACACATGCAAGTCGAACGGTAACAGGGGCTTCGGCCCGCTGACGAGTGGCGGACGGGTGAGTAATGCATCGGAACGTACCCAGTCGTGGGGATAGCCTGGGGAAACCCGGATTAATACCGCATACGCCCTGAGGGGGAAAGCGGGGCTCTTAGGACCTCGCGCGATTGGAGCGGCTGATGTCGGATTAGCTAGTAGGTGGGGTAAAGGCCTACCTAGGCGACGATCCGTAGCTGGTCTGAGAGGATGATCAGCCACACTGGGACTGAGACACGGCCCAGACTCCTACGGGAGGCAGCAGGGGAATTTTGGACAATGGGGCAACCCTGATCCAGCCATGCCGCGTGAGTGAAGAAGGCCTTCGGGTTGTAAAGCTCTTTCAGGTGGAAAGAAATCGCCTTCTCTAACATAGGAGGTGGATGACGGTACCACCAGAAGAAGCACCGGCTAACTACGTGCCAGCAGCCGCGGTAATACGTAGGGTGCGAGCGTTAATCGGAATTACTGGGCGTAAAGCGTGCGCAGGCGGTTGTGTAAGACAGGTGTGAAATCCCCGGGCTTAACCTGGGAACTGCGCTTGTGACTGCACGGCTAGAGTACGGCAGAGGGGGTGGAATTCCACGTGTAGCAGTGAAATGCGTAGAGATGTGGAGGAACACCGATGGCGAAGGCAGCCCCTGGGCCTGTACTGACGCTCATGCACGAAAGCGTGGGGAGCAAACAGGATTAGATACCCTGGTAGTCCACGCCCTAAACGATGTCGACTAGTTGTTCGGGAAGGAAACTTTGAGTAACGCAGCTAACGCGTGAAGTCGACCGCCTGGGGAGTACGGTCGCAAGATTAAAACTCAAAGGAATTGACGGGGACCCGCACAAGCGGTGGATGATGTGGATTAATTCGATGCAACGCGAAAAACCTTACCTACCCTTGACATGCCTGGAACTTGTGAGAGATCACTTGGTGCCTTCAGGAACCAGGACACAGGTGCTGCATGGCTGTCGTCAGCTCGTGTCGTGAGATGTTGGGTTAAGTCCCGCAACGAGCGCAACCCTTGTCAATAGTTGCCATCATTAGGTTGGGCACTCTATTGAGACTGCCGGTGACAAACCGGAGGAAGGTGGGGATGACGTCAAGTCATCATGGCCCTTATGGGTAGGGCTTCACACGTCATACAATGGTCGGTACAGAGGGTTGCCAAGCCGCGAGGTGGAGCCAATCCCAGAAAGCCGATCGTAGTCCGGATCGTAGTCTGCAACTCGACTGCGTGAAGTCGGAATCGCTAGTAATCGCAGATCAGCATGCTGCGGTGAATACGTTCCCGGGTCTTGTACACACCGCCCGTCACACCATGGGAGTGGGTTTCACCAGAAGTAGGTAGCTTAACCTTCGGGAGGGCGCTTACCACGGTGGGATTCATGACTGGGGTGAAGTCGTAACAAGGTAGCCGTATCGGAAGGTGCGGCTGGATCACCTCCTTTCAAGAGAATGGCCTTTGCTGGTCAAGTATCCACAGCCTATCGGTTGTTCGTAGTATCCGACCTTGGTTAGAGGGTCTGTAGCTCAGCTGGTTAGAGCACCGTCTTGATAAGGCGGGGGTCGTTGGTTCGAACAACCAGACCCACCATCGAGAGGGGGATTAGCTCAGCTGGGAGAGCACCTGCTTTGCAAGCAGGGGTCGTCAGTTCGATCCGTCATCCTCCACCAAGCCTCAGGAGAACAGAAGCAAGCGGATCTTGCGCATGTGTGTGTGGTGCGCGAGGTGTGTTTGCTTCTGGCTTTCGGGCCAGTCGGTTGCTCTTTAACAAAGTGATGGAAGGTAAGTGTCAGTTGCTGAAGTGTTGGCGACTGGCACGGGTTGTGTGATTGCATTTGCGCGGGACCGGTTGCGAACCGGCGCTGGTCTCGCTGCACAAACGAGTTCGAGCCTATGGTGTTGGGCCTTCGAGAAGAGGGTCCGGGGTTATAGGATCAAGCGACTAAGTGCATGTGGTGGATGCCTTGGCGATCACAGGCGATGAAGGACGTGTAAGCCTGCGAAAAGCTGCGGGGAGTTGGCAATAGAACTTTGATCCGCAGATGTCCGAATGGGGAAACCCACCTCTTATGAGGTATCCCTGGCTGAATACATAGGCCAGTGGAGGCGAACCGGGTGAACTGAAACATCTAAGTAGCCCGAGGAACAGAAATCAACCGAGATTCCCCAAGTAGTGGCGAGCGAACGGGGAGAAGCCTGCACGACTAAACAGGAAGCTTAGTGGAACGGTCTGGAAAGTCCGGCCATAGTGGGTGATAGCCCCGTACGCGAAAAGTTTCCTGCGGGTCTGGGCGTGCGACAAGTAGGGCGGGACACGTGGAATCCTGTCTGAAGATGGGGGACCATCCTCCAAGGCTAAATACTCGTGATCGACCGATAGTGAACTAGTACCGTGAGGGAAAGGCGAAAAGAACCCCGGGAGGGGGAGTGAAATAGATCCTGAAACCGCATGCATACAAACAGTGGGAGCCTCCTTGAGGGGTGACTGCGTACCTTTGTATAATGGGTCAGCGACTTACGTTCAGTTGCGAGCTTAACCGAATAGGGGAGGCGTAGCGAAAGCGAGTCTTAATAGGGCGCTTTAGTAGCTGGATGTGAGACCGAAACCGAGTGATCTATCCATGGCCAGGATGAAGGTGCCGTAACAGGTACTGGAGGTCCGAACCCACTAATGTTGAAAAATTAGGGGATGAGCTGTGGATAGGGGTGAAAGGCTAAACAAACTCGGAAATAGCTGGTTCTCCCCGAAAACTATTTAGGTAGTGCGTCGTACGGACACTTCCGGGGTAGAGCACTGTCATCGTTAGGGGTCACTGCGATTTACCCGCGATAGCAAACTCCGAATACCGGAAAGTGATATACGGCAGACAGACATCAGGTGCTAACGTCCGGTGTCGAGAGGGAAACAACCCAGACCGCCAGCTAAGGTCCCAAATGATCAGTTAAGTGGTAAACAAAGTGGGAAGGCCCAGACAGCTAGGAGGTTGGCTTAGAAGCAGCCACCCTTTAAAGAAAGCGTAATAGCTCACTAGTCGAGTCGTCCTGCGCGGAAGATGTAACGGGGCTCAAACTGATAACCGAAGCTGCGGATCTCGTAAGAGATGGTAGGGAGCGTTCTGTAGGCCTGCGAAGGTGTCTCGTAAGGGATGCTGGAGGTATCAGAAGTGCGAATGCTGACATGAGTAGCGATAAAGCGGGTGAAAAGCCCGCTCGCCGAAAGCCAAGGTTTCCTGCGCAACGTTCATCGGCGCAGGGTGAGTCGGCCCCTAAGGCGAGGCAGAAATGCGTAGTCGATGGGAAACAGGTCAATATTCCTGTACCGATTGTGAGTGCGATGGGGGGACGGAGAAGGTTAGGTCGGCCGGGTGTTGGACGTCCCGGTTTAAGCGTGTAGGCGTGGCTCTTAGGCAAATCCGGGAGTCTTAGCTGAGGCGTGATGACGAGGGCTCACTGAGCCTGAAGTGACTGATACCCTGCTTCCAGGAAAAGCCTCTAAGCTTCAGCTCACAATCGACCGTACCGCAAACCGACACAGGTGGGCAGGTTGAAAATACCAAGGCGCTTGAGAGAACTCAGGAGAAGGAACTCGGCAAATTGATACCGTAACTTCGGGAGAAGGTATGCCCCTGGTAGGTGAAGTCCCTCGCGGATGGAGCCGAAAGGGTCGCAGAGAATCGGTGGCTGCGACTGTTTATTAAAAACACAGCACTCTGCAAACACGAAAGTGGACGTATAGGGTGTGACGCCTGCCCGGTGCCGGAAGGTTAAGTGATGGGGTGCAAGCTCTTGATCGAAGCCCCGGTAAACGGCGGCCGTAACTATAACGGTCCTAAGGTAGCGAAATTCCTTGTCGGGTAAGTTCCGACCTGCACGAATGGCGTAACGATGGCCACACTGTCTCCTCCTGAGACTCAGCGAAGTTGAAATGTTTGTGAAGATGCAATCTCCCCGCGCTAGACGGAAAGACCCCATGAACCTTTACTGCAGCTTTGCATTGGACTTTGACGGGACTTGTGTAGGATAGGTGGGAGGCTATGAGACGGGAACGCCAGTTCTCGTGGAGCCATCCTTGAAATACCACCCTGGTGTCGTTGAGGTTCTAACCTAGGCCCGTGAATCCGGGTCGGGGACCGTGCATGGTGGGCAGTTTGACTGGGGCGGTCTCCTCCCAAACGGTAACGGAGGAGTACGAAGGTCTTCTAGGTACGGTCGGACATCGTACTGATAGTGCAATGGCAAAAGAAGGCTTGACTGCGAGACCGACAAGTCGAGCAGGTGCGAAAGCAGGTCATAGTGATCCGGTGGTTCTGTATGGAAGGGCCATCGCTCAACGGATAAAAGGTACTCTGGGGATAACAGGCTGATTCCGCCCAAGAGTTCACATCGACGGCGGAGTTTGGCACCTCGATGTCGGCTCATCACATCCTGGGGCTGTAGCCGGTCCCAAGGGTATGGCTGTTCGCCATTTAAAGTGGTACGTGAGCTGGGTTTAAAACGTCGTGAGACAGTTTGGTCCCTATCTGCCGTGGGCGCTGGAAGTTTGAGAGGGCCTGCTCCTAGTACGAGAGGACCGGAGTGGACGTAGCTCTGGTGTACCGGTTGTGACGCCAGTCGCATCGCCGGGTAGCTAACTACGGAAGAGATAACCGCTGAAAGCATCTAAGCGGGAAACTCGCCTCAAGATGAGACTTCCCTCGTGACTCGATCACGCTCAAGGGTCGTTCAAGACCAGAACGTTGATAGGTCGGGTGTGGAAGCGCAGTAATGCGTTAAGCTAACCGATACTAATTGCCCGTGAGGCTTGATCCTATAACCACTACAACCAAAGCCGAACTCGAGCAGTCACACCACCAAATGCCTTCCAAATCACTTTGGACATCAGTCAAAGTCTGACGACCATAGCTGCCTGGTACCACCCCTTCCCATCCCGAACAGGACCGTGAAACAGGTTTGCGCCGATGATAGTGCCTCTCGCAGGTGTGAAAGTAGGTCATCGTCAGACTAACCCATTCGCAAGGCCCGCCTCCATCCGAGCGCGGGCCTCGCTGCGTCTACAACCTCGATCGCCACTCCGCCAACTCATCCCTATGCAAACCACCTAGCCGAAGCCAATTCAGCGGATGCGGCCAGACGATACGTAGAGCGCGCGCAGTCTTGTGGTGTCAGCTCCGAGCGCGTAGGCGATGCGCAGACGCCACATCAGCAGAATCGTGCGAAAGCTGCCATGGTCGTCCCAGCGCCGACCTGAGGTGCGCACTTTCTGGCGCAGGCAGCACGGTCGCTGAATGCGACGCATTCGTGTGCTGAATTCGATGTCTTCCATCAGTGGTTGTTCGGGAAAGCTTCCGATTGCCTCAAACACGCGACGTCGTACGAAGATCGCCTGATCGCCGGTCGCAATGCCGGTAAGTCGCGAACGTAGATTCATCGCTGCCGCGACGACCGGCAGCAGGCGTGACCTGCCGACGATGTCAGTGTCGAACCTGCCCCAGCATCGTTCCTCGAGCGCGTCGGCCACGAATTCAACGGCGCCATCAGGCAGGCTGGTGTCGGCGTGTAGGAAAAGCAGGTTCTCGGATGATGCTCGTGCCGCGCCCGCGTTCATCTGCAGGGCCCGGCCGCGCTCTGTGAACAGAAATTGGTCGCAGAGGGCCTGGCAGAGTTCAGGCGTGCCATCCGAACTGCCGCCATCGACGACGATGACTTCGGCGCCTTGGTTGCGAAAACGCTGTAGATCCTGGAGCGCAGGGCCGATGGTCGCTGCCTCGTCGAGGCAAGGAACGATGATGGTGAGTGGCGTATCAGCCATCGCACAAGGGCATGACCATGCTCTGGAGGGTCTGCAGTTGCTGATCGCGGACGATCACGACGACCGAAGTCGATTGTGGCTGCGTGTATGGCGGAACACGCAAGGTTACTTCGGTGTGGAAATCGCCGTCGGCCAGGGCTTGATCGGCGATGTCGCGGACAACGAAATCATGGGCCAGCCGGCGTCCGGCGTTCTCACCCGCGATGACTTCTGAAGCCAGACCGTTTTCGACGAGGGCGACCGTCAGCATTGCAGGAGGTGATGTCTGGCTGCTGCCGGCAAGTCGAAGTTTGATCGCACGATCGGTCGCGAGTGGGCTTAACGTCGCTTCGAGGCCCAGTTGCGCCCTGAGTTTGGAGGACGGTCGAGCCCCATTCCGCCAGGCGGTGTACTCCCGGCCATCGACGAATACCTGGGGTGTGTAGCGGATACGACCGCCTGTCGCCGCCACGTGTTGCTGGTGTCGCCTGCCATGGGCGGGATCGGCGAATCGGTCTCGCCAGCCGATGTAATCCCAATAGTCGACATGATAGGCGAGCACGCTGAGAGGGCGGGATCGCATCTCGCTGGAAAGGCCCGAAAGCCAGCGGTCCGCCGGCGGGCATGAGTTGCATCCTTCAGAAGTGAACAACTCGACGACGGGCACCAGATGTTCCGCGCTTTTCATCGTGCATTCGGCCGCCGTGGCTATCTGGGCAGACAGCGAAATCAGGACTGGGAGTAGCAAACGCCTGAACATTGCTTCACCTCGTGGCGTCGTTGAGTGACCAGTCATAGGAAAGGAACTCAAGGTGATAGTCGCCGGCTCGGACCGCCTCTGCGGCAGCCGGCGAATCCGCAATAGCGTCCGCGAATGCCCCGAAGGTGTCACGGAGCGACTTGAAACGGCCCTCTCCGATGGCGAAGTCATCTTCATACCAGTCGAAGATCTTCGATACCTCGAGTGACTTCGAGCGCGCGTCGAAGCGATTGCGAGTGCGATCGCCGAGGAAGCGTCGCATGGCGTCTTCGAGTTGGTGGTCCAGCCGGGCGTCGACGTAGGCTTCGGGCCGGAGCATCGGACAACCGACTGAGGCACATACCACCGCAAAATGGCTGCGTGGTTCGTCGAACAGACCCGGCGCACGTATCAAGCCATGCTCGATATCGTCGAGGCTCCGCTGCTTGCCAAGCAGCCTGAAGAACTTCTTTTGCCATGGAGAGCTGAACAGGCCGCCGAGGTCCTTGATTGATTCGAGGCCGGGGTAGTTGTTCAGCACCAGATCGACGGTCCATGCGTTGTAGGCATTGATCAGGAATGCCAGCCGACGATCCCGGCTCCAGTTCTGGTACTGCGCGGATGAAACCGCCGAAAGCTCGCCGAGATAGGCGGCCAGCACTGTTCGGTCGCGCTTGACGCCGGCGTAGTCGACTGCCGAAGCGTGGCCGTCAGCAGTGACCCGGACGTGTGCCGAGAGCAAACGGTTCCAGGCTTCGTGCCCGTGGTCGAAGGCGAGGGCAGACGTGGCCGTCACGCACAGCAGAATTGACAGCAGTTCTTTCATGCCGCTGCCTTACCGCGGCGCCAATCATGGAAGCGTGCGACCCAGGGCAGCAGCCGTTCGGGCGCGTGAGCGCGTTTCCAATTGCCGGCCACGTATTTGTTGGCCTCGGCCATGGTGGGGTAGATGTGGATCGTGCCGAGGATCTTGTTCAGGCCGATGCGATGTTTCATCGCCAGCACGAATTCGGCGATCAACTCACCCGCGTTCTGCCCGACGATCGTCACGCCAAGGATCCGGTCCTTGCCTGGCACCGTCAGGACCTTGACGAATCCCTGTGCAGCGCCGTCGGCGATCGCACGATCCAGATCGTCGATGTCATAACGCGTGACTTCGTAGGCGAAGCCCCGCTCCCTGGCTTCTGTTTCGTTGAGGCCGACTCGAGCGACCTCGGGATCGACGAAGGTGGCCCAAGGCACGACGGAGTAGTCCGCTCGAAACTTTCGCAGTGGATCGAATAGCGCATTGACTGCCGCATACCATGCCTGATGCGCGGCGGTGTGGGTGAACTGGTACGGCCCGGCGACGTCGCCGGCAGCGTAGATGTTGGGAAAGCGCGTCTGCAGAAACTCGTTGGTGGCGATGGTCTTGCCGGTTTCGATGTCGAGCGTGTCGAGGCCGAAGCCCTCCAGCCGCGCGACGCGACCGACCGCGACCAAGACCTGATCGAAGCCGAATTCAACGTCCTGCTCGGCCTGCCGTGCAATCAGTACCCGCTCGTCCCCGCGGCGTTCGAAGCGAACGGCCTGATGGCCTGTCCGGACCTCGATGCCCTCGTCCTCGAAGTGACGGGCAACCGACTGGGAAACTTCCTCGTCTTCGCGCACCATCAACCGCGGCGCCATCTCGACCAGTGTGACCCGGCTGCCGAGACGGGCGAAGGCCTGTGCGAGCTCGCATCCGATCGGACCGCCGCCGAGTACCAGTAATCGCCCGGGCAGCGTTTGCAGCGACCAAAGGTTGTCTGACGTCAGAAAGTCGATCTCTTCCAAGCCTGGGATCGGCGGTACGAACGGGTGCGCACCGGTGGCGATGACGATGGCGCGACTGCTGATACGTCGGACGCTGCCTTCCGCGTCGGCGATCTCGACCTCCCAGGGCGAAACCAGCCGGGCATCGCCCTCGACCACGTCGACGCCCAGCGAGCGGTAGCGCTCGACCGAGTCGTGGGGCTCAATGGCGCTTACGACATCCCGTATGCGTGCCATTACCGATCGGAAGTCGACCTCGGTCTTGCCGGTGCGGATACCGAACGTGTCTGCATGGCGAATCTGTCCGGCCAGTTTGGCTGCCCGGATTAGCGCCTTGGACGGAACGCAGCCGGTGTTGAGGCAGTCGCCACCCATGCGATGGCGTTCGACCAGGGTCACCTTGGCCCTGACTGCGGCCGCGATGTAGGCCGTCACCAGGCCGGCGCTGCCGGCGCCGATCACGATCAGATTACGATCGAACGCCTTGGGACGGTGCCAGCCCTCGAAGACTTTGCGGGCGCGAACAAAGTCGATGGCCTTGCGCGCCAGCAGCGGGAACAGGCCCAGCAGGACGAACGAGGCCAGCACCGAAGGCGACAGGATGCCAGCCGCGCTTTCGATGTTTGCGAGTTGGGTGCCGGCATTGACGTAGACGATCGTGCCGGCCAGCATGCCGATTTGGCTCACCCAGAAGAAGGTGCGCAGCGGGATCGGTGTCAAGCCCATCGCCAAGTTGATCATGAAGAACGGAAAGGCCGGGACCAGGCGCAATGTGAACAGATAGAACGATCCGTCCTTCTCGATGCCGCGATTGATCGTTGTGAGCCGTTCGCCGAAGCGGGCCTGGACCGAGTCGCGCAACAGGAAGCGGGCCGCCAGGAAGGCCAGACTGGCCCCGATCGTCGACGCGAAGGAGACGATCACGGTGCCCCAGAGCAGGCCGAACATGGCCCCCGCCACCAGCGTCAGTACTGCCGCACCCGGAATCGATAGCCCGGTGACGGTGACATAGACCGCGAAGAACAGCGCCGACGCGCTGACCGGATTGGCGTGGGTAAAAGCTTCCAATTCGCTCTGGCGAGCCTTCAGATAATCGAGACTCAGATACTGGCCGATGTCGAATGCGAAATAGGCGGCGATTGCGGCGGCCAACACGATCAAGAGGATCAGCTTGGATTTGCTCACGACAGGCTTCCCATGGGTGGCTTCGTGTCAACAGACCGCCGGCCGGGCGCGAACCTGACAGGTGGAGCGTCATCCGGAGATCGCGGCGGCGGCGGCGAAACCAATGGTTTGCACTCGAGTCCGGACACGGACGGCGCGTACACGTGGACGCCCGGTCTGCGCTGGCGAAGGCCGGCCGTGCACCGGTGTCAGCCTGGGGCTGGCATCGAGCCGGTGCGAAGGGTGCGAGCGATCAGCCGCAGATCATCGCGATCATCTCGCTGCGGCGCGGGCTGGCACCGTCGAGCAGTGCGTTCAACTCGTCGCGTCCTGACCCGTGCAATGCGCTGTCGAGGATCGCCGCCCTTTGGTCGGGGCTGGTCGGGTCGAACGGGTTCGCCGACTCGGCCGACAGCGTGGCGACGAACAGCAGATCACCGATATCGGTCGGCGGCCACAGGCCGCCGTACAGGCTGCCGTCCTCCACCGATTCCAGGATTTCCACCGGCAACTCCAGTGCCTCGAGCAGAGCGGCGCCGACCGGTTCGCGCCAGGTTGACACGAAATCGCTGGTCTGTTCCGGATCCGCCGCGAGTTCGGTGAACTCCGAAATGCGTGCGATCAGATAGAACTCACCGACGTTGCGCAGCATGGCGATCAGCATCGCCTTGTCGGCTGGACACACCTTGAAGTGCTTGGCCAGCGCGTGTGAGCGGGTGGCGACGTCGACGGAATGCATCCACAGGGCCGAGGCGGCAGCCTTGAGTTCCTCACTGCGAAGGTCGTTGGCCAGTTGCTGGGCGGCAACCACGAACGCCAGTGTCCGGATCGGCAGCAGACCGATACGCACCACTGCCGGGCCAATCGCAGTGATCGGCTTGCCACCGGGGTTGAGCAGCGCGGAATTGGCCATGCCGATCACGCGCGCGGACAGCAGGGGTTCGGCGCGGATCAGATTGGCGATGTCCTGTAGCGACGCGTCGGGATCGTCCGCGCATTCCTTGATTCGTATCGAGGCCTGCAGAAAGGTCGGGAAATTGACCCTGCCCGAGGCCAGCTCGGCACCGATCAACTCGGACAGCGCATTGACCTGCGATTCCAGCGTATCTTGCATGGGAGCATCCATTGTCTGTGGGATGTCGCAGGGCCAGTCTAGCCCTTACGACGGGCAGGTGCGCGGCGGCGCTCGTCCAGACGTCGATGAAGCGCGACGAACTCCTGGCTCAACTTGTGGCGCGCATCGAGGTGGATCATCGGCGTCGCCTGTTCGTGGGATTCCTTGATCTTGACCGACGACGACAGAAAGGGCTCGATCACCGGCAGGCCTTCTTCGACCAGTTCGCCGACGACCTTGCGCGGCAGGCTTGCGCGTGCCTGGAATTGATTGACGATGATGCCTTCGACTTCCAGCTCGCGATTGTGATCGGCGCGGATCTCCTCGACGTTTTCCATCAACGCGTAGAGGGCCCGGCGCGAAAAGTCGTCGCAGTCGAACGGGATCAGGCAGCGGTCGGCTGCGATCAGCGCCGAGCGCGTGTAGAAGTTCAAAGCAGGCGGCGTATCGATCCAGATGGCGTCGTAGTCGCCGTCCAGCTCTTCGAGCGCATCGCGCAGCTTGAAGATCTTGTAACGCGATTCCAACTTGCTGCTCAGTTCCTCCAGCAGCGGACTGGAAGGCATCACGTGGAGATTGTCGAAGGGTGTCGGCTGGACGAACGCTTCGGTCGGAAGCGGGTTCAGCTTGAAGTTCAGCGTCTGGTCGAAGAAGCCCGCCAGGGTCGCCTCGACCTCGTCGGCAGCATCGCCGAGCAGATAGCGGGTCGAATTGCCCTGCGGATCGAGGTCCACCACCAGGGTACGGCCCCCGGCGCTGGCACCGATTGCCGCCAGGTTGCAGGTGATCGTCGACTTGCCGACACCACCCTTCTGATTGAACACCACGCGTCTCATCCCGGCCTCCCACGCTGTTTTACCCGATTGTGCCAAAAATGCGGGGATACGGGCCGGTGGCGGGATTCCCGCCCCTGCTCGGAGTGGGATAGAATCCGTGCCGATCATCCACCTCCCCCGGCACTGTCTCCCCCGGGTCGTGGGAGGTGCGGCGCACGATCCGCGATGCGTGTCGGCGTCGGTCTGCAGCGAACCGGTCGAATTCGGGCCGGGATCTACAATTCCATAAATGGCTGTGGATGACCACGATGGCAATCGTTCAGCGTGGGCGCCATGCTGTACACCGCTGAAAGCGAAGCAGTTCGAGCCGATATAAGAGGGAGAGAATGGATCAAGACTTCATTGCCGCAGCACTCGATTACCACCGGTCGCCGACCCGCGGCAAGATTGCGGTGGTGCCGACCAAGGGCCTGACCAACCAGCGCGATCTGGCACTGGCCTACTCGCCGGGCGTCGCAGCGGCCTGCGAGGCCATCGCTGCGGATCCGGGCGATGCCCGGGAGTACACCTCCCGCGGAAACCTCGTCGCGGTCGTCACCAACGGCACCGCAGTGCTCGGTCTGGGCAACATCGGGCCGCTCGCTTCCAAACCGGTGATGGAAGGCAAGGGTTGCCTGTTCAAGAAGTTCGCGAACATCGACGTCTTCGACATCGAGCTTGCCGAAAACGACCCGGACAAGCTGATCGACATCATCGCCGCGCTCGAGCCGACGCTGGGCGGCGTCAATCTCGAAGACATCAAGGCGCCGGAGTGTTTCTACATCGAGCAGAAGCTGCGCGAGCGGATGAACATTCCGGTATTCCACGACGACCAGCACGGTACTGCGATCATCTCCGCAGCGGGCCTTCTGAACGGCCTCAAGGTGGTCGGCAAGGATATCGCGAAGGTCAAGCTGGTCTGCTCCGGCGCTGGTGCGGCAGCGATCGCCTGCCTCGATCTGATGGTCAGCCTCGGCATGAACCGGGAAAACATCTATGTCTGCGATTCGCGCGGCGTGATCTTTGTCGGCCGCGACGAGCGCATGGAGGCCAACAAGGCTCGCTACGCCCAGCGCACCGATTCGCGAACGCTGTCGGACTGCATCGAGGGCGCCGACGTGTTCCTCGGGCTATCGACGGCCGGCGTGCTGAAGCCGGAGATGGTCAAGAAGATGGCCGAGAACCCGCTGATCTTCGCGCTCGCCAACCCGACGCCGGAGATCATGCCCGAGCTCGCCAAGGAGGTGCGCCCGGATTCGATCATCGCGACCGGCCGCTCGGACTACCCGAACCAGGTCAACAACGTGCTGTGCTTCCCGTTCATCTTCCGCGGTGCGCTCGACGTCGGCGCGACCAAGATCACCGAAGAGATGAAGCTTGCCTGCGTCAAGGCGATCGCGGAACTGGCCGAAGCCGAACAGTCGGACGTCGTCGCCAGTGCCTATGCCGGTGCCGACCTTCGATTCGGTCCCGACTACATCATCCCGAAGCCGTTCGATCCGCGGCTGATCGTCAAGATCGCTCCCGCTGTGGCCAAGGCGGCGATGGATTCCGGCGTCGCGACCCATCCGATCGAAGACTTCAAGGCTTACGTCGCCAGCCTGACCGATTTTGTCTATGCCTCCGGCATCATCATGAAGCCGGTGTTCTCTCGTGCCCAGAAGGTGCCCATCGAGCAGAAGCGCGTGATGTACTCCGAGGGCGAGGACGATCGCGTGCTGCATGCGGTACGGGTCGTCGTCGACGAGGACCTGGCGAGGCCGATCCTGGTGGGTAGACCGGCCGTGATCGAGCGCAGGATCGAGAAGATCGGCCTCGACCTGGTGCCGGGTCGCGATTTCGACGTGGTCAACGTCGAAGACGACCCGCGCTATCGGGAATTGTGGACCGAGTACCATCGGAACAAGTGGCGCGAGGGCGTGACAGCGGATATCGCCCGCGCCAAGTTGCGCCGCGATACCACGCTGATCGGCTGCATGCTGCTCGAGCGCGGCGACGCCGATGCCTTGGTGTGCGGCACCTTCGGCACCTACGACTACCACCTGCGACAGGTCGAGGACGTCGTCGGTCTGGCCCGCGGCGCCAAACGCTTCGCAGCGATGAGCATCCTGCTGCTGCCGCAGCGGGTGCTGGCGATTACCGATACCTACGTCAATGAGAATCCGGACGCGGAAGAGATCGCCGACATCGCGATCATGGCGGCGGACGAACTCAAGCGCTTCGGTATCGAACCACGCATCGCCCTGTTGTCCCATTCCAACTTCGGCAGTTCCAAGTCGGCGTCCGCGCGCAAGATGCAGGAAGCCCGCGATCGCATCAATGCGCAGCGGCCGGATCTGGAGTGCGACGGCGAAATGCATGCAGACTACGCCCTGATGCCGGAGGCCCGCCGCGCGGTCAATCCGGAGGCGTCCCTGAGCGGTGAGGCGAACCTGCTGGTGATGCCGAACATCGACGCTGCCAACATCGCATTCAACCTGTGCAAGGCAGCCAACAGCGACGGCGTCACGGTCGGGCCGATCCTGCTCGGTGCCGGCAAGTCGGTGCATGTGCTGACGCCGTCCGCGACCGTCCGTCGCCTCGTCAACATCACCGCGCTGGCGGTTGTCGACGCGGCTGCGGAGCGACTCGCAGAGGGCAGCTGAGCCGCGGATGCCGGCGGCCCTCGGCGGGTCTCCCGCCCGCCGCCGGTGGCGTCGAGCGGGAGGGTACCGTCGGGGCGGGCTAGAATGACGTCAGCGACCGGCGCGCCGGCGGGTCGCATCGACACGCGGGGGAAGGTTGTGATGGCCAAGCTGATTCGATTCCACGAAACCGGGGGCCCGGAAGTCCTGCGCTTCGAAAGCGCGGAGGTCGGACCGCCCGGTGTCGGTGAGGTGAGGATCCGGCAGCAGGCAATCGGCCTCAATTACATCGACACCTACCATCGCTGTGGTCTCTATCCGGTGCCGCTGCCTTCCGGCATCGGGCTGGAAGGCGCCGGTACGGTCGAAGCCGTCGGCGAAGCGGTCGACAGCCTTGCGATCGGCGATCGCGTGGCCTACGCCGGCGGGCCGATCGGCGCGTATGCCGATGTGCGCAACTTTCCAGCGGACCGGCTGCTGCGATTGCCCGATTCGATCCCCTTCGAGACTGCCGCGGCGATGATGCTCCAGGGCTTGACCGCCCAGTATCTGCTGAGGCGCACCTACCGTGTCGAGGCCGGCGATCCGATCCTGATTCACGCCGCTGCGGGCGGCGTCGGCCTGATCGTCTGTCAATGGGCCAAGGCACTCGGCGCAACCGTGATCGGAACCGTCGGTTCGCCGCAAAAGGCCGAACTGGCGCGGGCCCACGGCTGCGACCACGCGATCGACTACACGCGGGAAAACTTCGCCGACCGGGTGCGCGAGATCACCGGGGGCGACGGCGTGCCTGTGGTTTATGACTCGATCGGCAAGGATACCTTCATGGGTTCGCTGTCGTGCCTGCGCCCGTTCGGCACGATGGTGCTTTTCGGCGCCGCGTCCGGCCCGGTGCCACCGTTCGACCTGGGGCTGCTGGCCAAGATGGGGTCGCTGTTCGTTACCCGACCGACCCTGTTCACCTACACTGCCGCACGTAGCGATCTGTCGGCAATGGGTGAGGAATTGTTCGCAGTGGTGGGCGATGGTCGGGTGCGCATCGAGGTCAATCAGCGCTACCCGCTGGCCGAAGCGGCGCAGGCGCACCGGGATCTGGAAGGCCGCAGGACGACCGGTTCGACGATTCTGCTGCCCTGAGCGATGGTCCGGCGGGTCTGCGTCACGGCGCTGATGCTGGCGTGCTCGGTCGCACTGGCGCAGGCGCCGAGTGCGGCCGATGTGGCGCGTTTGACTTCCGACGCGCGGCGCATCGAGAGCGTGTTCACCGACCGCGTGGCTGCGATCGCAGGCGTGCCTGCAGCGCGTATCCGGCAACTGATGTCGCTCGAGCCGCGCATTGCCGAACGCGGACCATGGCTGGCCCAGGCGATCTCCAAGGAGATCAGGCCGCTCAGCGAAGGTGAGGTGCGTGCGGTGCTTGCCGCCGATCGTGAGCGCAAGAAGGCATTGGCGGCGAGCCGGCGGCACTGACCGCGGGTCAGCCCCTTCATGCGACGTCGTGGAATTCCCAGATTCGGTTGCGGCCGTTGCGCTTTGCCTGCATCAGCGCCTCGTCGGCATGTTCCAGCACGGTGGCCACGGTCGCGCCGGGGCGGATCGGCGCGAACCCGATGCTGACCGTGACCTGCCCGACTTGCGGAAAGGGATGGGCTGCGACTCGCTCACGGAAGCGATCCAACACCCGCGACACGTCCACGTTTCCTGCCCGGCGCAGCACCGCGACGAATTCGCCGCCGTCGAATCGGAACAACTTGTCGCGATGGCGGAACGACTCGCGCATCAGATTCGCCAGCAAGGTCAGAACCTCGTCGCCGTAAAGGTGGCCGTAGTGCTCGTTGATGCGCTTGATTCGATCGACATCGATGACGGCGATCCAGTGGGGCGCTGCGGCCTGAACCGCCTCCCGGCGTTCGTCGCTGGCCGGTACCGACGGGTCGGCGTTGGCGCCGAGGTACATCAGCAGTTTGCCAACCTGGAAGTCGAAGGTCCGCCGGTTGAGGAGTCCCGTCAGCGTGTCACGCTCGCTGTATTCGAGCAGGCTGAGGTAGTTCCGGTACAGGCTGACGAAGCCCTCCGTCTGTTCGAGCTCGGTGCTGGTCAGCAGGCGGGGCATCACGATCTCGACGACCGCGGCAATCTTGCCGTCGAAGGCGACCGGCACACAGTGGATCAGGTGCGTGTCGACCTCCCGTTCGATCGCCACCGCCTGCTCGTCGCAGACGCATGCTTCCATCTCCTCGCGCGCTTCGAGCGGAAGTGCGACTTCGGGCGACTCGAAATCGGTGTCGCGGCAGGAAATTCCGTCCGGGCTCAGCCGTGTACTGCGCTCGAGCAGCAGCCGGGTGCCGGCCGGCTGAAGTTGGAAGATGCTGATCTCCTTTGTCCCGAGCGTCATCGACAGCGCGGACACGAGCGCGATCTCGAGCATGGAGCGGTCGCTGTAGTGGGGCGGTGCGTCCCCGCTTTGCAGGACATGGATCATTGGGAGTCGGGACTTGCGGCAGACCACGAATCCCAGATTCTAGCGGCTCGGCGGCGCTTCGTCGCCTCTGTTCGATTCTATTGACATCGACTCGTCGATTCGCGCCGCACGACGACCGGCGTCGGCAACCCGCGTGCGCCGCTAAACTGACGGTTTGACGCTTGCGGGGGTCACGACATCGAACGGATGCTTCAACTCTTGCGCGGCGGAGGCGGCCTGCCGCGGGATGTGCCGGTGACACGCTGGCTGGTGGCGATCAATCTGATCACCTTCGTCGCGCTGGCGGTCAGTGCGGGAAGCGCGTTTCAGATCCCGTCCGCGACCCTGATCGCGTGGGGCGGCAACGACGGCAGCCTGACGCTGACCGGCGAGCCTTGGCGATTGCTCAGCTCGGCGTTCCTTCATGGCAGCCTGCTGCATGTCGGTCTCAACATGCTGGCGCTCTATCAGGCTGGTCTGTTGGTCGAGCGCATGTATCGATCCGCCCGCTTTCTCGCGATCTATCTTGCTGCCGGCACGATTGCCAGTCTGGCCAGTGTCTGGTGGCGCCAGGACGTCGTCAGCATCGGCGCATCCGGGGCGATCTTCGGCGTCTTTGGCGCGCTCCTTGCCTATCTGGCAGCACATCGGCACCGACTCGAACCGGTCATGTATCGCCGCTTGCGCACCATGACGCTGAGCTTCGTCGGCTATTCGCTGCTGGTGGGATTCGCAATTCCGGGCGTCGACAATGCTGCCCATGTCGGCGGGCTGCTGGCCGGACTGGTTCTCGGCTGGCTCGGCTGCCAGTGGCCGGCCCGCAAGGGGGTCGTGGCCGGCGGCCTCGCGGCCGTGCTGGCGCTGGCGCTGGCGCTATGGTTCGCGACCGACCCGCCGAGCATGCCATGGCGCACGCGGCACGAGTTTTCGGCGCTGCAGCCGCTGCTCGCCGCGCGCCAGCAGGAGGTCATGGAGGCGCTGGCCGAAGGGCGGCTCGGACGCGACGAGGCCGGCGCGATCATCGACGGCGAGCTGAAGCACAACTGGGACCAGTTGATCGATCGCCTGCGACAGCAGGCAGCCATCGGTGACCCGGAGGCGAAGCGCCTGCTGGAGTATGCGCAACTGGAACGCTCGGCGCTCGAGGCGCTGGGGCTGGGTCTGAAAACCGGCCACGCGGCCTGGGTGACGACCGCGGCTACGCTGCGTGTGGAGGCTAACCGGGCCCTTCAGTCCTACCTCGATTCGCTGCCCGAGAGCGAACAAGCGCCCACTCGATGAATGGGACCGGGCCCGCCCTGCGGTGGTTGCGAAGCGCCTGAGCGGTGCGGGAAATGGGATAGAATCTTCAGATCAGGCCGTCAGGCCAATCAGTCTATGCTAATATAGATCGTCATCGTGGGGGCTCAAATGAATTTCGAACGTGCGCGATTCAACATGGTGGAGCAACAGGTACGCCCGTGGGACGTCCTAGACTTCGACGTGTTGGACCTGTTGATGGAAGTCCGCCGTGAGGAATACGTGCCGTCCGCCTACAAGGCGCTGGCACTGTCGGAAGCCGAGATTCCACTTGGCCACGGCGCCACGATGTTGAAGCCCGTGATCGAGGGCAAGGTCCTGCAGGCACTGAAGCCCCGCCGCAACGACCAGGTGCTCGAGATCGGCGCCGGCTCGGGCTATTTCGCGGCACTGCTTGCGGCCCGCGTGGAATGGGTTCGAAGCATCGAGATCGTACCGGAACTGGTCCGCTTCGCCACCGAAAATCTGAAGCGCAACGGCGTCGAGAACGTGGTCGTCGAGGAAGGAGACGGCGCGCTCGGCTGGCCCAACAAGGCGCCTTATGACCTGATCGTCGTCTCAGGTGGCCTGCCGGTGCTGCCGCACGCGTTGCTCGAGCAACTGAGGGTCGGCGGTCGCCTGTTCGCCTTCGTGGGCGACGCCCCGCTCATGAGCGCGCGTCTGGTGACCTGCACCGACGAGGGCGAGTATCGCACCGAAGACCTGTTCGAAACACTGGTCCCGCAACTGAAAAACGCGCCGCCGCGCGACAGCTTCGAGTTCTGAGGCCCCGGTCATGCGACAACTGAGGCCCGGCGAACTCAAGGCGTGGCTCGACGACGACAAGCGCCGACCCCCGGTCTTGCTGGACGTGCGCGAAACGAACGAGTTCGAGTACTGCCGTATCGATGGTTCGGTGCTGATGCCGATGGGAACGGTGCCGGCCAGAATGGCGGATCTGGACGCGGCTGCGCCGACCGTCGTCATTTGCCACCATGGTGGGAGAAGCATGCAGGTGGCCATGTTCCTGGAGCGACAGGGCTTCGCGGACGTGATCAATCTTGCCGGCGGGGTTGCGGCCTGGGCCGGTGAGGTCGATCCGGCGATGCCGACCTATTGAATGACGGAGGTCGCGGGCTGTGTCGGGCCGGTCACCGGCCCGTTTTCGTTGGGGCGGCAGCCCGGCGTCGCCAGGCAGAGGCGGAGACAAGGATGAAGACAATACTGGCCGGAGCCATTGCCAGCCTGCTGGTTTCCAGCGCGGGCGCAATGGATCTGCTCGAGGTGTATCAGGAATCGCTCGCCAACGACGCCGTCTATGCGGCTGCGCGGGCCCAGGCCGAGGCCGGTCGCGAGGGTGTCGTTCAGGCACGAGCCGGCCTGCTGCCGAACGTCGGTCTTTCGGGCAATACCACCTGGAACGAGAATACCTTCTCGGGCGTCGATCGCAACTACAATAGCAACGGCTACGGCGCGCAGCTCAGCCAACCGCTGTTCCGGTGGCAGAACTGGGTCCAGTATCAGCAGGGGAAACTCCAGCTCGGCGTCACTGAGGCACAGCTGCTCAATGCCCGCCAGGATCTCGCCCTCCGGGTATCGCAGGCCTATTTCGACGTGCTCAAGTCGCAGGACGTGCTGCTGGCGGTGGAATCGCTCAAGCAGGCGGCCAGTGAACAACTGGCACTTTCGAAGAAGAGTTTCGAGGTCGGGACCGTGACGATCACCGACGTGCACGAAGCCCAGTCGCGCTTCGACCTCGCCAACGCCCAGCAACTGGCTGCGGCCAACGACCTCGAGGTGCGCAGGCAGACCCTGACCCAGTTGATCGGGCGACCGGCCGGGGATCTCGCACCATTGCGGGAGGGAGCCGAGATCGAGGCGCCCCGGCCGGGCGACATCGCCAGTTGGGTCGGTGCCGCCGAACAGAATGCCTATGGCGTGCAGATCCAGCGGCTGGCGGCCGAGATCGCCGACCGCGAGGTCGATCGCAATCGTGCGGCCCACCTGCCGACGGTCGACGTAGTCGCGCGCTACAGCAAGGCCAACACCGGTTTCTCGACCACGACAGGGGGTGCGGCCGATTCGACCAGTCGCAGCATCGGTCTCGAGCTGGCGATGCCGCTGTATGCCGGTGGCGCCCTGTGGTCGCGCGATCGCGAAGCGGCAGCGCTCAAGCTTCGCGCCGACTCGGACCTCGAAGCCGCCCGCCGTTCTGCCGCGCTGGCGGCGCGCCAGGCCTATCTCGGCGTCACCAGTGGCATGGCACAGATCAGCGCGCTTGAGGCAGCGCGGGTGTCGTCGCGGTCTGCACTGGAGGCCAACCGCCTTGGCTATGAGGTCGGCGTGCGGATCAACATCGATGTGCTCAACGCGCAATCGCAGTTGTCGGACGCGGAGCAGCGGCTGGCCGCCGCGCGATATGACACGCTGGTCGCCCAGTTGCAGCTGGAGGCGGCGGCCGGTTCACTCGACGAGGACGACATCCGTCGCGTGAACGGCCTGCTCGCGCATTGAACGACCGACGGCGCCACAAAGCACGACGGACCCTTGCTGCGCAGGCTCAGACTGCCGATACTCGGATCATCGGGTCGTATGTCGACCGTAGTATGCTGCAGACATTTGGGGGTGAAGTGTGCCTGTCGAGCACGAACGCAGAAGGTTCTGGAGAGCGGTATTCCATGCGCCGGCGAGCATCGCCAGCGAAGGGCGGCATCACCATGTCGACGTCATCGACCTCTCACTCAAGGGGGCGCTGGTCGAGTTCCCGGTGCTCGGAGTCGCCAGCCGGGGGCAGTCGGCCGAGTTGAGCCTGCCGCTCGCCGACGACACGCGCATTGCGATGCAGATGCGCGTCGTCCATGTCGAAGGCAAGCGGGTCGGGCTGCGCTGTGAACACATCGATCTCGACAGCATCACCCACCTGCGCAAGCTGGTGGAATTGAACTGTGGTGACAGCGCGCAATTGGAGCGCGAACTGGCCAACCTCTGCGCCTGATCAGACACTGCCGACGACGGCCGCGTCGAGCACCTCCAGGGTTCGTGCGGTTGCGCCGCGATGGCGCGCTGCGAACTGGCGCCCCGCCGACGACATCGCCTCGCGCCGGCGGCTGTCGTCGAGCACTTGTGCGGCGGCGGCGAATCCGGCCTCGAGATCCGGCGCTCGCAATGCGGCGCCCGACTCGATGGCGAGACGCGTGATCTCGTCGAAATTGAATGTGTGGGGTCCGGTGATCACCGGTGTGCCGACGGCGCAGGCCTCGATCAGATTCTGTCCGCCGAGTGGTTTCCAACTGCCGCCGATCAGTGCCACCTGCGCGACGGAATAGTACGAGAACATCTCGCCCATCGAGTCGCCGAGCCAGACGCGCGTCTGCGGCAATACCGATTGGTCGGCACTGCGCCGCTGCAGCCGGACATCCTTGGCGTCGGCCAGTGCGGCGACCGCATCGAAGCGCTGGGGATGCCGCGGAACCAGAATCAGCAGGTCGTCAGGTGTGGCGCGACCGAGAAACGCGTCGATCATGCCGACCTCTTCGCCCTCCCGGGTACTGGCCGCGAGAATCACCCGTCGCAAACCGATCAGTCGCTGAAAGTGGGCGGCCAGTGATGCGGTGGTGTCCGGCACCTGGACATCGAACTTGACGCTGCCGGTGACCCGGGCCGGCGGCGCGCCGAGGGCTTCGAGCCGCATTGCGTCGTCCTCGGACTGGGCTGCGACGGCGCCGAGGCAGCCGAAGGTTTCGTGCGCGAAAGCGCCGAGTGCGGCATACCTCGACGCAGACTTCTGAGACAGGCGCGCATTGGCCAGCACCATCGGGACGCCCGCAACCCTGGCCTGGTGGAGCAGATTGGGCCAGATTTCGGTCTCCATCAGCAGGCCCGCGCGCGGGCGAAAGCGCTGCAGGAACCCCGCCGTCAGCCACGGCAGGTCGTATGGAAGATAGGCGATCCTGACGCGTGCAGGCAGCGCGCCGAACAGTTCCTGGGCAGTCTTGCGGCCTGTCGGTGTCATCTGGGTCAGCAACACGCGGGCAGTCTCGTCGCGGGCGAGCAGCGCCCGCACGATCGGCTCCGAGGCTCGAATCTCGCCGACTGACACGGCATGTATCCACCACGTTCCGCGGAAGCCGGCGGCGTCTCGATAGCGGCCCAGCCGCTCGCCCAGATCGGCGCGATAGCCCGGTTCCTGTCGGCTGCGCCAGAGCAGGCGCAGGATTGCGACAGGGAGGACGAAGAGCCAAAGCAGGGAGTAGAGCGTGCGCCACATGGCTTGGCAGTTTAGCGCGCCTTGCCGCCGGCCACAGAGCCGGCGCAATTTCGATTTCCGGCGAAGGTGCCGTGGCTGCGCGATGCCAGACGGATCATGTCATTGGAATGTCGGGTTCGAGTCAACCCGTTTGGGGGGCTGGCCTACCACCCCTTCGACATTATGCTGAAAAAAAAGCAAACAAATCGCAGATCGGAGGGGGCAAGTAATCCGCATTTGCAGTGCACCGGATGACGACGCGTCTGCTCGTGTCGTCGGCACTGTTGTGCCTGTTCCTCCGTGACTTTTATTGGACGTGTTGGTCCGCCCTGTATCGACCTGGGTCTGTCCCGGCGTCGGCGACCAATGTGAAACGAGTCATCGCGACCGACGTCGGTCCGGGTAAAGGAGGAACTGAATGCCTAGTGAAATCTACGATGTCGGCCTGGATCGGAATCCGGCCAACTACGTTGCGCTCTCCCCGCTGAGCTATCTGGAGCGTTCCGCCCAGGTCTATCCGACCCGGCTGAGCGTGGTTCACGGCGCACGCCGCTTCACCTGGGCCGAAACCTACACGCGTTGTCGCCGTCTGGCGAGCGCGCTGGCGGCCCGCGGCATCGGACGCGGCGACACCGTGGCAGTGATGCTGTCGAACGTGCCGGCGATGTTCGAGGCCCACTTCGGTGTGCCGATGACCGGCGCCGTGCTCAATACGTTGAACACCCGCCTCGACGCCGAAGCCATAGCCTTCATGCTGGGCCACGGTGAGGCCAAGGTGCTGATCACCGACCCCGAGTTCGCGCCGATCGTCTCGGCCGCACTCGACAAGCTCGATGGCCCGAAGCCGCTGGTGATCGATGCGCTCGATCCGGAATTCCCGGGCACCGACCAACTCGGGGAGATCGAGTACGAGGCCTTCATAGACGGTGGTGATCCCGAGTATGCGTGGCAACTGCCCGCCGACGAATGGGACGCGATCGCGCTGAACTACACGTCGGGCACCACCGGCAACCCGAAAGGAGTCGTCTATCATCACCGTGGCGCCTACCTGAATGCCGCCTCGAACATCATCAGCTGGGGCATGCCCGCCCACTCGGTCTATCTGTGGACCCTGCCAATGTTCCACTGCAACGGCTGGTGCTTCCCATGGACCATGGCGGCCAACGCCGGTGTCAATGTCTGCCTGCGCAAGGTCGAGCCGGCACTGATCTTCGAATTGATCCGCCAGTACAAGGTCAGCCACATGTGCGGCGCGCCGATCGTCTACGGCATGATGATCAACGCCCCGGTCCAGTTGCGCGAAGGCATCGAGCACAAGGTCAGCGGCCTGATCGCCGGCGCCGCGCCCCCGGCCGCGATCATCGAGGGTGCGGAGCGCATGGGCTTCGACATCACCCACGTCTATGGCTTGACCGAGACCTATGGTCCGGCCTCGGTTTGCGCCAAGCACCCCGAGTGGGATGCGCTGCCGATCGACCAGCGCGCCGAGCGCAACGGCCGCCAGGGCGTCCGCCACCACATGCAGGAAGCGGTCACCGTGCTCGATCCGCTGGACATGAGCGAGGTGCCGGCCGACTCGGAGACGATGGGCGAGATCATGTTCCGCGGCAACATCGTCATGAAGGGCTACCTGAAGAACGAGAAGGCGACGATCGAATCCTTTGCCGGCGGCTGGTTCCACACCGGAGACCTGGCGGTGATGCACCCGGATCGCTACGTCAAGATCAAGGACCGTTCCAAGGACGTGATCATCTCCGGCGGCGAGAACATCTCGTCACTGGAGGTGGAAGAGGTGCTGTTCCGCCACCCGGCGGTGATGATGGCCGCGGTGGTCGCCAAGCCGGACGAGAAGTGGGGCGAGGTACCGGCAGCCTACGTCGAGGTCAAGGAAGGTGCGGACGTCACCGCAGAGTCCATCATCGAGCACTGCCGTGCCCACCTGGCCCGCTACAAGGTGCCCAAGCACGTCGAGTTCTGCGTCCTGCCGAAGACCTCGACCGGAAAGATCCAGAAATTCGTGCTGCGCGAGCAGGCCAAGTCGGCCTCGGCGATCGACTGAGGGGGCGGACGATGAAGATTCTGGTGCCTGTCAAGCGCGTTGTCGATTACAACGTCAAGATCCGGGTCAAGGGTGATCAGAGCGGGGTCGAACTGGCCAACGTCAAGATGGCGATGAATCCGTTCGACGAGATCGCGGTCGAGGAAGCCGTCCAGTTGAAGGAGCGCCAGCAGGCGACCGAGGTCGTCGCGGTGTCGTGCGGCGCGGCCGCCTGCCAGGAGACGATCCGCTCGGCGATGGCGATCGGTGCCGACCGCGGCATCCTGGTGACCAGCGAAGGCGAGCTGCAGCCGCTGGCGGTGGCCAAGATCCTGAAGGCCCTGGTCGATCGCGAATCGCCGTCGCTGGTGATCCTCGGCAAGCAGGCGATCGACGACGACGCCAACCAGACCGGGCAGATGCTGGCCGCCCTGCTCGGGTGGCCGCAGGCGACCTTCGCCTCGAAGGTCGAGGTGGGCGAAGGGCAGGTCCGGGTCACGCGCGAAATCGATGGCGGTCTGGAGACGCTCGAGCTGTCGCTGCCGGCGATCGTCACCACCGACCTGCGTCTGAACGAGCCGCGTTACGCGACATTGCCGAACATCATGAAGGCGAAGAAGAAGCCGCTGGAGACCATCGACGGCGCCAGCCTCGGGGTCGATCTGGCGCCGCGGCTGAAGACGCTGAAGGTCGTCGAGCCGCCGTCGCGAAAGGCTGGCGTGCTGGTCGCCGACGTCGCCCAACTGGTCGACAAACTCAAGAACGAAGCCCAAGTGCTCTGAGTGGTTCCGGGTGGAACCAAGGGCGCGGCCGGACATCTCCCGGCCGCGCACGCGCTTGCCGAAATCTGGAGCAGATGATGACGACACTGGTAGTAGCGGAGCATGACAACACGAACCTGAAGGCGGCGACCCGCAACGCGGTCGGCGCCGCCCGCGCGCTCGGTGGCGAACTGCACGTGCTGGTGGCAGGAAGCCACTGCGGTGCAGTCGCAGAGAGCGCCGCCCGACTCGACGGGGTCGCCAAGGTGGTGGTCGCCGACCGCGCGGTCTATGAGGCCCAGAGTGCCGAGAGCATCTCGGCGCTGGTGGTCGAGCTGGTCAAGCAGGGCGACACCGCCTATACGCACGTGGTCGCGCCGGCGACCACCTCTGGCAAGAACTTCTCGCCCCGGGTTGCGGCCCTGCTCGACGTCGCGCAGGTGTCGGACGTGATCGGCATCGAGGACGCCAACACTTTCGTGCGGCCGATCTATGCGGGCAACGCGCTGGCCACGGTGCGCAGCGAGGACGGTATCCAGGTGCTGACGGTTCGCACCACCGCCTTCGAAGCGGTCGGCGATGCTGGCTCGGCGCCGATCGAGCGCATCGCGTTCGAGGCCGCTGCCGGCGGCTCGTCGCTGGTCGGGCGCGAGCTCACCGTCAGCGCCAGGCCCGAACTCGGGGCCGCCACGACCATCGTCTCGGGCGGGCGCGGCCTCGGCAATGGCGAAAACTTCAACGGCCTGCTCGAGCCGCTGGCCGACAAGCTCGGCGCGGCACTCGGCGCCAGCCGGGCGGCGGTCGATGCCGGCTTCGTGCCGAACGACTACCAGGTCGGCCAGACCGGCAAGATCGTGGCGCCGCAGCTCTACGTCGCGGTCGGCATCTCGGGGGCGATCCAGCATCTGGCCGGCATGAAGGATTCGAAGGTGATCGTGGCGATCAACAAGGATCCGGAGGCGCCCATCTTCCAGGTCGCCGACTACGGGCTGGTCGCGGACCTGTTCGAGGCCGTGCCTCAGCTGACCGCGGCCTTGGGCTGAGGAGGACGGGATGCCGGGCTACAGCATCGACACCCTCGAGGTCGGCACCAGCGAGTCGCTGGCCAAGACCATCACCGATGCCGACATCGTGCTGTTCGCAGGGGTTTCCTGCGACACCAATCCGGTCCACGTGGACGACGAGTATGCGTCGGGCACGCGGTTCGGCGGGCGCATCGCCCACGGCATGCTGTCGGCCAGTCTGATCTCCGCGGCGATTGCGAACAAGCTGCCCGGCCCCGGCACGATCTACCTGGGCCAGAGCCTGCGCTTCCTGGCGCCGGTGCGACCCGGCGACACGGTCAAGGCGACCGTGACCGTCAAGGAGATCAATAGCGAAAAGCGCCGCGCAACCCTGGCGACCGTCTGCACGGTCGAAGGTGTCGCGGTAATCGAAGGCGAAGCGCAGGTACTGGTGCCGGCGGCAAGCTCTGGAGAGAAACGATGACCACGTATATCGCACCTGTGCGCGACATGATGTTCGCGATGACTGAACTGGCGGGCCTCGAAGAGATTGCCGGCCTTCCCGGATACGAAGAAGCGACCCCGGATCTGGTCGAGGCGATCCTCGACGAAGCCGGCAAGTTCGCCACCGAAGTGCTGGCGCCGATCAACGCTTCGGGCGATCGCCAGGGCAACCGCTGGTCCGCCGGCGAGGTGGCGACCGCGGACGGCTTCAAGGAGGCCTATGCGAGCTTTTGCGAGACCGGCTGGAACGGCATGCCGGCGGCCACCGAGTTCGGTGGCCAGGGCCTGCCGATCACCGTGTCGACGGCGGTGCTGGAGATGTGGAAGTCGGCCAACATGTCGTTCTCGCTGTGCCAGATGCTGACGCTCGGCGCGGTCGAGGCGATCGCCCATCACGGCTCCGACGCGCTCAAGAACACCTACCTGCCCAACATGGTGTCCGGCCAGTGGACCGGCACCATGAACCTCACCGAGCCGCAAGCCGGCTCCGACCTGGCCGCGGTGCGCACCCGGGCCGAGCCGCGCGGGGACGGCTCCTACGCCATCGCCGGCACCAAGATCTTCATCACCTGGGGCGAGCACGACATGGCCGAGAACATCGTCCATCTGGTGCTCGCCCGGCTGCCCGACGCACCGCCGGGGGTGAAGGGCATCTCGCTCTTCGTGGTGCCGAAGTTCCTGGTCAATGACGATGGCAGCCTGGGCGCACGCAACGACCTGGTGTGCGCCTCGATCGAGCACAAGATGGGCATTCATGCCAGTGCCACCGCGGTCATGGCCTTCGGCGAAAAGGACGGCGCCATCGGCTACCTCGTCGGCGAGGCGAACCGGGGCCTGGAGTACATGTTCACGATGATGAACCACGCCCGGCTGAACGTCGGCCTCGAGGGCGTGGCGATCTCGGAGCGCGCCTACCAGCAGGCGCTGGCCTACGCCCAGGAGCGCGTGCAGGGCCGCATCATCGGCGACAAGTCGGGCGACAAGAAGCCGATCCTGCACCACCCGGACGTGCGCCGCATGCTGATGGACATGAAGGCGCGCACCGAGGGCACGCGGGCGCTGGCCTACTACGTCGCCGGGTGCATGGACCGGGCCAAGGCGCACCCGGACGAAGCGGTGCGCAAGCAGAACCAGTCGCGGCTGGAACTGCTGACGCCGGTGGTCAAGGGCTGGTGCACCGAGCTCGCCCAGGGCGTGACCTGGAACGGCATCCAGGTGCATGGCGGCATGGGCTTCATCGAGGAGACCGGCGCCTGCCAGCACATGCGCGACGCACGCATCACGACGATCTACGAAGGCACCACGGCAATCCAGGCGAACGACCTGATCGGCCGCAAGATCGCCCGCGAGGGCGGCCAGACCATGCAGGCGCTGATCGGCGAGCTGAAGGCGACGCAGGCGACCCTGGCCGGTCACGCCGACGGTGGCCTGCAGAAGATCGGCCAGTCGCTGGCGCGCGGCATCGCGGCGCTCGAGGACGCCACCGCCTGGCTGCTCGCGAACTACGACGCCCGGCCGCAGCAGGCCGCGGCCGGCGCGGTGCCCTACCTGAAGCTCGCCGGTCACGTCGTCGGTGGCTGGCTGCTCGGCCGCCTCGCGCTGGTCGCCCATGAGCGCATGGGGGGCAGTGACGCCGAGTTCCATGGCGCGCGGCTGGTCGTCGCCCGCTATTTCGCCGAGCACGTGCTGCCGGAAGCCCAGGCCCTGCGCGACGCCGTGGTCGATGGCGCCGAATCGGTGCTGGCGCTGCCGGAAGGCCTGTTCTGATGCGCGACGAAGCGAGCGGCGGATTCGCCGCAGGAGGTCCGCGATGACCCGGGACGTCATGGAATACGACGTGTTGATCGTCGGCGCGGGCCCGGCCGGACTGTCGACGGCGATTCGCCTGAAGCAGCTGGCCGCCGAGGCGGGCGAAGAGATTTCGGTCTGCGTCGTCGAGAAGGGCTCCGAGGTTGGTGCCCACATCCTGTCCGGTGCGGTGATCGAGACCCGCGCGCTCGACGAGCTGCTGCCGGACTGGAAAGCGATGGGGGCGCCGCTCAACACGCCGGTGACCGAGGACCGCTTCCTGATGCTCAGCGAACGCGGTGCGCGCAAGCTGCCGACGCCGCCGCAGATGCACAACCACGGCAACTACATCGTCAGCCTCGGCAACGTCGTGCGCTGGCTTTTTTTTTTT
>JACKMA010000008.1 GCA_024235635.1 Zoogloeaceae bacterium | reverse complement strand
AACCTACAGAACACGGTAGTTCGTCAGCTCGTAACCCCTGCCGCGCACCAGCGTACCAAGGCGCTTTAGCTTGCAGATCCGACCGTCCTGCGTCAGAAAGACCAGCCCACCAGCCGAATCTCCCGACACACCCTGATGCGCCACCCGCAACGCACCGGCAGAGCTTGACCTCGTCAGGCGCGCGAAAGAGTCAGTCTGGCCCAGCGGCGCTTACCGACCTGCGCGACGACTTCGCCCTCTGAAACGAGCACCAGTGCCTTGTCGTCGACCCGTTGCCCATCGAGCTTGACCGCACCCTGGCCAACCATCCTGAGCCCTTCCGAGGTACTGGCAACGAGCCCGGCCTGCTTCAACAAATTGGCAATCGGCAGTCCGGCGTCAGGCAACGCCAGTGCAACCGCAGGCATGTCCTCGGGCATCGCCCCTTTCTGGAATCGCGCGAGAAAATCGGACTGCGCCGATTCCGCGACCGACACCCCGTGAAATCGGGCCGTCAGTTCATGGGCGAGCTCGAGCTTGATGTCCCGCGGATTGCGGCCCTGCTCCGCTTGATCCCGCAAGCCATCCAACTCCGTGCTCGTTCGCAGCGACAGCAGCTCGTAGTAGCGCCACATCAGATCGTCCGACACGGACATCAGCTTGCCGAAGATCTCTCCGGCAGGCTCGTCGATACCAATGTAGTTGCCCAGCGACTTGGACATCTTGTTGACCCCGTCGAGACCTTCTAGCAGCGGCATCATCAGGACACACTGGGGCTGCTGGCCGTAATGCTTCTGCATTTCTCGACCCATCAGCAGATTGAAGCGCTGATCCGTACCACCCAGCTCGACGTCGGCCTTGAGCGCCACGGAATCGTAGCCCTGACACAACGGATACAGGAACTCGTGGATCGAAATCGACTGATTGGCGGAGTAGCGCTTCGCAAAGTCGTCCCGTTCGAGCATGCGCGCAACCGTCTGCAGCGAGGCCAGCCGGATCATGTCGCCCGCGTCGAGCTGGTTCATCCAACTGGAATTGAAGCAAATCTCGGTGCGGGCAGGATCGAGGATCTTGAAGATCTGCGATCGGTAGGTCTCGGCATTCTGTGCGATCTGCTCCCGCGTCAGCGGCGGACGCGTGGCGTTCTTGCCCGAGGGATCGCCAATCATGCCGGTGAAGTCGCCGATCAGGAACATCACGTGATGCCCCAGTTCCTGAAACTGCCGCAGCTTGTTGATCAGTACCGTATGACCCAGGTGCAGATCCGGCGCGGTGGGATCGAAACCGGCCTTGACCCTAAGCGGACGGCTTGAGCGCAGACGTTCGGACAACTCCGATTCGAGCAACAGTTCGCTCGCACCGCGCTTGATCAGCGCCAAATCGTGGTCAATGTGCTGCATTTCCTTATGCTCCGAGGCGATGTATGCATGGCGGCTTGTTTGCTAAACTGGAACGATTAACCACCGCGAGGGAAATCCATGCGTGACGCCGAGCCCGGAATTCTAGCCGATTCGGCATCGCACGCCCGCTCACGCGCGGGCGTGACGGTGGTCGGCGTGAGCCTGTCGCTGGCTTTCGTGTCAGCGCTGGCGATGGTGCCGGGCCGGGACGACGATCGATCCCGGATCAACCGGGTCGTCGAGACACTCGACCCACCAGTTCACAGGGTGCTGCCGGGCGACAACTCGCCATTCGTCCGTACTGCGCGCATCAATTCCGGAGACACCCTGGGCGACCTGTTGGCCCGAATCGGCACCCGCAGTACCGACGTGGTTCGCGCGATGACCGCCACTGCTGACGGCAAGGCGGCCATCAGGCGACTGAGGGCCGGGCGCACGGTGAGCGCCCTGGTCACACCTGATGGCGAACTCATGGCACTCGACGTACCAGTCACCGAGCGGGATTTCTTCAGGCTGGAGAGACAGAACGGCGAGTTGCGAGCCATCGACGGTGAGGCGCTCCACGGCTCGCTGACACGCGTCGGCTCAGGCACGATCACCAGCAGCCTGTTTGCCGCCGCGGACCGCGCGGGACTGCCCGATGCGGTGACGATGAAGCTTGCCGAACTGTTCGGCACCGAGATCGACTTCCACACAGATATCAGGGTCGGCGACGAGTTCAGTGTCTTGTACGAAGCCAAGACCCGTAACGGAGTCGAGGTCGGCGTCGAGAGAATCCTCGCTGCCGAATTCGTCAACCAAGGGCGACGCCATACGGTGATCCAGTTCGACGACGGGGATGGCAGTTCGGGCTACTACACGCCCGAAGGCCGCAACTTGAAACAGGCGTTCCTGCGCTCACCCCTCGAATTCTCGCGTGTGACGTCCGGCTTCAAGATGCGTTTTCATCCGATCAAGAAAGCCTGGCGACGCCATACCGGCGTCGATTTCGGCGCCGCAACCGGCACTGCGATCAAGGCGACGTCGAACGGGAAGGTCGATTTCATTGGCAGCAAGCGTGGCTACGGCAAGACCGTCATCTTGAAGCACCGCAACCGCATCACGACGCTTTACGCCCACATGAGTCGCTTCCCGCCGAAGCTGCGACGAGGCCAATCGGTGGCGCAGGGCGACCTCATCGGCTACGTCGGCGCCACCGGGTGGGCAACCGGGCCTCACCTTCACTACGAATTCCGGACAGACAACAAGCCGGTCGATCCGATGAAGGTAACGCTGCCGGAAGCCGAACCGCTGGCATCGTCAGACCTCCAACGCTTCCGCAAGATCGCCGAACGGCGGCTGACACAGTTGGCAACCCTCAACTATCGGCCCACGGTCGCAAGCCGCTGACACGCCCGCCCGGCCACGCCAACACGAAGACGCGGGCACCTCCCGGAGGCGCCCTTCTTGCTTCGGAAACCGGGGTCCGCCCCGCCCCCGTCCGTCAGCGAGGCCGTCCTCGCGCCCCTTCGTTCAGACGCTGAACGAGGAACCGCAGCCGCAGGTCGTCGTCGCGTTCGGATTTCTAATCACGAACTGGGAACCTTCGAGGCCCTCGGAGTAGTCAATCTCTGCGCCGACCAGGTACTGGTAGCTCATCGCGTCGATCAGCAGCGTCACGCCGTTCTTCTCCATCGACGTGTCGTCATCGTTGGCGACCTCGTCGAACGTGAAGCCGTACTGGAAGCCCGAGCAGCCGCCACCGGTGACGAAGACCCGCAGCTTCAGGTCCGGATTGCCTTCCTCGTCGATCAATTCCTTGACCTTGGACGCAGCGCTGTCGGTAAACACCAACGGCGCGGGGGTATCTACAGCGGTATTCATGCCATCTCCTTCAGGGGTTGCAAGCCGCCGGCGGTCGCACCCTCCGATCCGGCCTGTCAATACACTATATAGGGACCACAAAGCCAAAGCCAAGTGCCGGCACGGGCCGTTCAGCGGCTGACTTCAGGGCGCAAAACAAAAATGCCCCGCAGTCGGCGGGGCATCTTCAGCAAAAAACGGAACCGCCGATCAGCGCTTCGAGAATTGCTTGCGACGACGCGCCTTGCGCAGACCAACCTTCTTGCGCTCGACCTCGCGGGCGTCGCGGCTGACCAGGCCGGCCTTGCGCAGCACCGCCTTCAACTCACCATCATGGTCGATCAGGGCGCGGGTGATGCCGTGACGAACGGCGCCGGCCTGACCCGACTCGCCACCACCGGAGACGTTCACCATGATGTCGAAGGCGCCCTCGTTCTCGGTCAGCACCAGCGGCTGTCGAACGATCATGCGACCGGTCTCGCGGGAAAAGAACTCGTCCAGTTCCTTGCCATTGACCACGATTTTGCCGGATCCCGGCTTCATGAACACTCGAGCGACCGCGGTCTTGCGGCGTCCGGTGCCATAGTTGTAACTCACCGCCATCTATAGGCTCCTAGTCAGATCTCGAGAGCTTTCGGTTGCTGCGCCGCGTGCGGATGGTCGCCGCCAGCGTAGCACTTCATCTTCTTCAGCATCGCATAGCCCAGCGGGCCCTTCGGCAGCATGCCCTTGACGGCCTTTTCGAGCACGCGAGCAGGAAACTTCTGCTGCAACTTCTCGAAGCTGGTCTCGTAGATGCCGCCGGGGTAGCCGGTATGCCGGTAGTACTTCTTGTCGGTCGCCTTGGAACCGGTCACACGCAACTTGTCGACGTTGACGACCACGATGTAATCGCCGGTATCCACGTGAGGCGTGTATTCGGCCTTGTGCTTGCCCCGCAGGCGGCGGGCGACTTCGGCTGCGAGCCGGCCAAGAACCTTGTCGGTCGCATCGACGACGAACCAGTCGCGCTTGACCTCGTGCGGCTTGGCAGAAAACGTTTTCATCTTGTCCTCGAACGGAATCGGCCGCAACCGGCCGCTAAGCAGAAAGCCGATGATGGTAGATCAGCACTACACGTACTGTCAATGAAAACGCCGGGCTCGGTACCGAGCGCTGTCGGGATGACCTGTAAAGGGGCCGGCCAGCCGCCCACTCGCCGGGAGGGGTCACATGACGAGTTGCCGGAGCGGCCATGACGAAAAAAAACGCAGCTCCGAGGAGCTGCGCTAAATCCACACCAAAGGAGGAGGGTGGAGGAGACATCGTTTGGGTCGATGGCGACCCGACTGAGATGGATTATGGCCAAGCAAGCCTTGCCCCGCAAGCATTTTTTGTGCGCTGCACTACAAACTTTTCTATACCAGTATAAATTTTTTTTATCCCATTTGTCATGACCTTTGGCGTATCGCGAATTGCACGGTCCCGACGGAATTGTTCGACAATGACCCCCTCCCCCAACGCACAGGAGAAACACCTTGGAATGCACGATCAAATGGCTCGACGGCATGAGCTTCATCGCCGAAACCGGTACCGGGCACCTGGTGGCCATGGATGGTGCCCCCGACGCCGGCGGCCGCAACCTGGCGCCGCGGCCGATGGAGATGCTGCTTGCCGGCGCCGGCGGCTGTACCGCCTTCGACGTGGTACTGATCCTGAAGCGCGGCCGTCAGGACGTGCGTGGATGCACGGTCAAGTTGCATGCGGCGCGCGCAGAGACGGACCCCAAGGTGTTCACGCACATTCGCTTCGTCTACACGATCAGCGGCAAGGGGCTGAACGCCGACAAGGTCGAACGGGCGATCCACCTGTCGGCGGAAAAGTACTGCTCGGCGTCGATTATGCTCGGCAATTCTGCCGAGATCGTCCACGACTGGGAGATCGTCGAGGCAGACTGAGCCGATGGCGGCTCAGTTGGCGATGGCCTCGCTGGCGCCGTCTCCTGCGGCCACCGTGCCATCGTTCCAATGCCAGTTGCGGCGCCACGCCCTGAGCACCAGATTCGGATATCGAGCCTTTCCCAAGGACCCGTTGTAGCGGCCGAGCGCACGGAACAGATTGCCCTTCTCGATATCGACGTAATGGCGAAGGATCGTGCAGCCATAGCGCAGGTTGGTGCGCAGGTGGAAAAGGTTGTCGTCATCGTCGCCGATGAGCCCGACCCAGAAAGGCATGACCTGCATGTAGCCCCGGGCCTTGGCGGACGACACGGCGTACTTGCGAAACGCGCTTTCGACCTGGATCACGCTCAGCACCAATTGCGGATCGAGGCCGGCACGCTGGGCCTCATAGTACGCGGTCTTCAAAAATTCCATGCGGAACCGCGGATCGTCGATGTAACGGGCCACGCGGACCGACATCGCCTCCAGCCACCGTCGCTTGGCGCTTTCGCTCGCGAACATCGGCTCGGGCGACGCATGGTCGCTGACGGCTGAATGAAGTGACGCCCGCACACTGGCCGACAGCGGTTCGTACTGCTGATTGCCGGCGATTCCCGATGCCGGCAAGGCCACCGCCAGAACGATCGCAATCGCTGCGACCCAACGACACATGAACTCAGGGCTAGGACCGAATCCGCTGCTGGACACCTTCGACCACCTCATCCACCGGGATCCGTTCCACATCGCCGCCGGCTCTGGCATTGTATTCGACGACGCCATCGGCCAGACCTCGATCTCCGACCGTGATCCGGTGTGGCACGCCGATCAGTTCCCAGTCGGCGAACATCACGCCAGGGCGCTCTCCCCGATCGTCCAGGATCACATCGACCCCGACTGCCATCAAGGACTCGTAGATGCTGCGTGCGCGCTCTCGTACGGCCTCCGACTTGGCCCAGCCGACAGGGCAGATCACCGCCTCGAACGGCGCGATCGCATCCGGCCATACGATGCCCCGCTCGTCCCAGTTCTGCTCGATGGCTGCCCCCAGGATGCGGGAGACTCCGATCCCGTAGCACCCCATCTCCATGACTTGTTCGCGACCGTTCTCGTCAAGGAAGCGGCAGCCAAGCGCTTCGGAATACTTGGTCCGCAGCTGAAAGATGTGGCCGACCTCGATGCCGCGACAGATCTTGAGCGTGCCGCCCCCGTCCGGGGACGGGTCGCCTTCGATCACGTTGCGCAGGTCCGCCGTTTCGGGCTGCGCGAAGTCGCGGCCGATATTGGCGCCCGTCAGATGGTAGTCAGTCTCGTTGGCACCGATCACGAAATCCGCCATCGCGGCCACGCTGCGGTCCATCACGACGCGCCCGGAGAATCCGACCGGTCCCAGCGAGCCGGGTTCGGCGCCGAAAGCGGCCTGAATCGCCGATGGCGCCGCAAAGGTCAGCGGACTGCGAATGCCCTCTAGATTCTGGGCCTTGATCTCGTTCAGTTCATGGTCACCGCGCACCATCATCAGCACCGGAGCACCATCCTCCGCCTCCACCACGATCGCCTTGACCGTGGTCTGGACCGGGATCCCGAGGAACGTCGCGAGTTGGTCGATCGTACGCACGCCGGGGGTGTGGATCTTCACGAGGCCGGCACCGGGGGACGGCCGTTCGACCGACGGCGCCACTGCCTCGGCCAGTTCGACGTTGGCCGCAAAGTCGGAATCCGGGCAGTACGCAATGGCGTCTTCACCGGTCGCGGCAATCACATGGAATTCGTGCGAGCCGCTGCCGCCGATCGAACCGGTGTCGGCCGCCACCGCGCGAAACTCCAGGCCCAGCCGGCTGAAGATGCGTGTGTAGGTGGCATGCATGTTGCTGTATTCGCGCTCGAGGTCCGGATAGTCGGCATGGAACGAGTAGCCGTCCTTCATCACAAACTCGCGTCCCCGCATGACGCCGAAGCGCGGCCTGATCTCATCGCGGAACTTCGTCTGGATCTGAAAGAAATGCTTCGGCAGTTGCCGGTAGCTGCGCAGTTCCCGGCGTGCGATGTCCCCGATCACCTCCTCGTGGGTCGGGCCAATCACGAAATCGCGCTCATGGCGATCCTTGAACCTCAGCAGTTCCGGCCCGTAGAACTCCCAGCGGCCGGACTCCTGCCAAAGTTCGGCCGGCTGGACGGCCGGCATCAGCAGCTCGATCGCGCCGGCATGGTTCATTTCCTCGCGCACGATGCCCTCGACCTTGCGCAGGCTGCGCAGCCCGAGGGGCATCCAGCTGTAGATGCCGGCGGCCGCCTTGCGGATCAGGCCGGCACGCAACATCAACTTCTGACTGGCGACCTCAGCGTCGGACGGGGCTTCCTTCAGGGTGGAGATGAAGAATTGCGATGCACGCATGGAACGTTCCGCTTTGGCGATGTCGAAAAAGGGATTCTAGCGGGATTGGCGCTTCCGCGGTTTCCGCGGAGTTTCTTTCTTTTGGCTGGGAAATGTGGAAGAATCCTTGTCAATCCATGCATTTAGAGGTTTGACAATGCTCGACCGTGAAGGCTATCGCCCGAACGTCGGCATCATCCTAGTCAATGCGCGAAACGAGGTTTTCTGGGGCAAGCGGATACGTGAACATTCCTGGCAGTTCCCTCAGGGCGGCATCAAGCACGGTGAGAATCCCGAGCAGGCCATGTACCGGGAGCTCTTCGAGGAAGTCGGTCTGCGCCCCCAGCACGTGAAGATCATCGGTCGCACGCGGGGCTGGTTGAGATACGACGTTCCGAAGAACTGGATCAAGCGGGAGTGGCGCAATACCTACCGGGGCCAGAAGCAGATCTGGTTTCTGTTGCGGCTCGTCGGCCGGGACACCGACGTCTCGCTGCGTGCCAGTTCCCATCCTGAATTCGATGCCTGGCGCTGGAGCGAGTACTGGGTACCGCTCGAGACGGTGATCGAATTCAAGCGCGACGTCTATCTGCGCGCCCTGAACGAACTGGCACGGCTGCTCTTCCGGGACCGATTACGCGACAGGCCGGCGGCGTACCGCGGCAACAGGGTCGTCAGCTGACTCGTCCCTGTCCTGAGCGATTTTGGCGTCCGGCCCCTGGGCCGGCTACTGCAACGTGAGGAGGGAGGGACACGATGGAGAGGCAAAGCTACGCGCCGCTGACGCAGTCCAAGATCGGCGACAACAGATGCGAGGTCATCGACGCCGGACGCACCCGCAAGGTTCGTTCGGATTCCCCGGCGATCGACGTGATGACCGATCTCAGGCTGGTCGCCGCCGCAACCATACAGCCGAACATACCGCTGCCAGACGCGAACCAGGCGATGATCCTGCGTGGCGTCCGCTCGCTGTTCGTGGTCGACAGCGACCGTCGCCTGCTGGGGCTGATCACCGCCACCGATCTTCTCGGCGAAATGCCGGTACAACTCGCGGCCCAGCGCGGCATCAGCACGGCCGAACTCGACGTCCGTGATGCGATGGTGCCGCTCGATCGGGTCGAGGCCGTCGACATCGATGACGTCACGCGAGCCGAGGTCGGCCATGTCGTTGCCACGCTGACACGCGCTGGACGACAGCACCTGATTGTCACCGAACGAGCCGCAGACGGCACGTTGGCGATCCGCGGCATCTTTTCTTCCTCCCAGATCGCTCGCCAGCTGGGCATTCCGATGCCTTCCGGAACGATCGCCTCGACTTTCGCCGAAATCGAGGCGGCGCTAGCCTCCTGAGTCTGCAGCGGTTCGACACGACCGGCGCCCGGCGAGACCCACGAGGTCGCGCCGGGCGTTGTCTCGAATGGGGTATGCTTCGCCCCACGCCACGAACCCGATGATGCCGATGCAGTCGAGAATCCCTGTCGTCGCAGCCTGGATCAGCGCACTGCAACTGCTGACCTCGGCGTGCTCGACCACGCCGGCGGCGGACGCCCCCGAGCCCCCCCTGCCCGGCTACCCGAGCGATCAGAAGCTGATCCCATTCACCGTCAGCGAACTCAGCGGTAATCGCTTCTACGTCGACCAGGAAAGCCTCGATGTCGACCCGGACCGCGACGTCAGGCTGACCGTCGTCGTCGACGCGCCGGGCGGCGCTCGAACGGTCACGCACGAAGCCATTCGCTGCCAGACCGCCGAATTCAAGATCCTCGCCATCGGTCGGCGCGACCGCCAGTGGACGGCACTGGCCGACCCGCAATGGCGGCGCATCGAGGAAGGCGGGCCCAATCGCCAGCGCGCAGCGCTCGCGCTCGAGTACCTTTGCGACGGGCCGACCAGCGTACTCGACCGGGACGCTGCACTGCGCGCTCTGAGGGCATCACCAAGAACGAAGTCTTTCCAGAAACCATGATCGACCATTTCATCATCCAGTTCGACCGCGGACTGAGGACCCTCTTCGGCGCGCCGATCAGTCTGCGGCCGACGCCGGCCACCAACGTCCCGGAGGCCGAGCTCACTGCGGACGAGCGCCGGCATGCCGCGGCGCTGATGCGAATCAACCACTGCGGGGAAGTCTGCGCCCAGGCCCTCTATCAGGGGCAGGCGCTGCTGTCGCGCGACGACAGCGTGCGCGAGTCGCTGATGCAGGCTGCGCACGAAGAGACCGAGCACCTGGCGTGGACGGCGCAACGCATCGATGAACTCGGCGGCCGCAAAAGTTTGCTGAATCCGCTGTGGTACGCCGGCTCCCTCGGTCTCGGCCTGGTCGCTGCGCGCCTGGGCGACCGGGTCAATCTCGGCTTTCTTGCCGAGACCGAGCGCCAGGTCGAACAACATCTGAAGGATCACCTGGACCGCTTGCCCCAACTGGATGGGCGCTCCCGTGCCGTCGTTGCACAGATGCGAGACGACGAGGCGGCACATGCGCGCACGGCCGTCGACCTCGGCGCGGCGGATTTTCCGGCACCGGTGCGCGCTGCGATGAAGCTCGCCTCCCGCGTCATGACGCGGACTGCCTACTGGGTCTGAGCGAGCGCGCGACGAGACTGCCAACCAGCGGCCCGGCCAGATGGGCCGCCCAATCCGTAACTTCCATCATGGCGAGCAAGCAATACGACGAGTCTTCCTTCCGAGTCCTGAAGGGGCTGGAGCCGGTGCGCGAACGTCCCGGCATGTACACCCGCACGGATTCGCCTGCCCACATCATTCAGGAAGTCATCGACAACGCAGCCGATGAAGCACTCGCCGGTTCGGCGAAAGGCATCGAGGTCTGCCTGCACCGGGACGGCTCGGTAACCGTCGCCGACGACGGTCGAGGCATCCCGGTCGGCCTCCACCCGGAGGAACAGGTGCCGGTCGTGGTACTCGCGTTCACACGGCTTCATGCCGGCGGCAAGTTCGACAAGCGTCAGGGCAACGCCGCCTACGCATTCTCGGGCGGTCTCCACGGGGTCGGCGTGGCGGTCACCAACGCGCTGTCGACCCGGGTCGAGGTCGAAATCAGGCGCGACGGGCGCGTACACCGGATCGATTTCTCCGGCGGCGGCGAACACGCCAGCGAACTGCGAGACGAAGGTGGCTGCGGGCGCAAGACCGGCACCCGGGTCCGGGTCTGGCCCGACCCCCGGTATTTCGACAGCGCACGCGTGCCCCAGGCCGAACTGGAGCGCCTGCTGCGCTCGAAGGCGGTGTTGCTCGCCGGCGTCTCGGTACGCCTGGACATCGAGCAGGCCGACGGGCCACCCTTGTCAAAGACCTGGACCTACCCCGGTGGCCTGGCCGGCTATCTCGAGGAAGCCGCCGGTGAGCAAGCCCCGCTGGCCCCGATCTATTCCGCCGAAAAATATGCCGACCAGGACGACGCCACCTTTGCCGACGGCGAAGGTGCGGCCTGGGCACTCGGCTGGTTCGAGCAACCGCTGCCTGGCGAATCCTATGTCAACCTGATTCCGACGGTGGCCGGCGGCACCCACGAATCCGGCCTCAAGGCTGGCGTGTTCGAGGCGGTCAAGAGTTTCGTCGAGCACCATGCCCTGCTGCCCCGCGGTGTCAAGTTGCAGCAGGACGACGTCTGCGGTCGCATGAGCTTCGTGCTGTCGGCCCGGCTGCTAGATCCGCAGTTTCAGGGGCAGGTCAAGGAAAAGCTGAACTCTCGCGAGGCGGTCAAGCTGGTCTCGGGCATGATTCGCGATCCGTTCGAGATCTGGCTGAACAACCATGTCGACGCGGGCAAGGCGATTGCCGAACAGGCGATCCGTTCGGCGCAGGCGCGCCAGAAGAACGCGCAGAAGGTCGAAAAGCGCAAGACCTCCGGCGTCGCAGTGCTGCCAGGGAAGCTGTCGGATTGCGAATCAGAAGACATCGCCGACAACGAAATCTTCCTGGTCGAGGGCGATTCGGCCGGCGGCTCGGCCAAGATGGCGCGCGACAAGGAGACCCAGGCCATCCTGCCACTGCGCGGCAAGGTTCAGAACGCCTGGGAGGTCGACCCCAACCGCCTGTTCGCCAACAACGAGATCCACGATATCGCGGTCGCACTCGGTGTCGATGCCCACGGGCCCGACGACCAGCCGGATCTGACCGGCCTTCGCTACGGCAAGATCATCATCATGTCCGACGCCGACGTGGACGGATCCCACATCCAGACCCTGCTGCTGACCTTGTTCTTCCGACACTTCCCGGCACTGATCGCGCGTGGTCACGTATTCGTCGCCCAGCCACCGCTTTATCGGGTCGATGTGCCGGCCCAGGGCAAGAAGCGACCGGCGCGCCGCCTCTACGCCCTCGACGACGGCGAACTGACGGCGACAAGAGATCGTCTGCAACAGGAAGGCATCCGGGCCGACAGCATCGAGATCGGCCGCTTCAAGGGCCTCGGAGAGATGAATCCGGAGCAGTTGCGGGAGACCACAATGGCGACCGCCACTCGTCGCGTGCTGCCGGTTCGGGTCCGTGCCGGTGGATTGATCGATACCCAAAAGATGTTCACGTTGTTGATGGGCAAGGGCGAAGCCGCCTCGCGGCGCGCCTGGATGGAAGCCAAGGGCGACACCGTCGAGGCCGACATCTGACGCACGCGGCCCGGAAAACTGACTGCCAACGAAGCCTGGACGGATGAGCGAAGAAACCCTGGACCTGTTTGCCGACCTGAACGCACCCGGGCAACCGCCGGCGCCACCGCCGACCGATGGCGGCGATCCGGGCGAGGGCGACTATCTCCCGCTCGACCAGTACGCCGAGCGCGCCTACCTCGCGTACGCAATGAGCGTCGTTCGTTCGCGCGCCCTGCCCCAGGTCGAGGACGGCATGAAGCCGGTGCAGCGTCGCATCCTGTACGCGATGCACGAAATGCGACTGGCGCCCACGGCCAAGCACGTCAAGTCGGCGCGCGTGGTCGGAGACGTCATCGGCAAGTACCACCCCCACGGCGACAGCTCGGTCTACGACGCCATGGTACGCGTCGCCCAGGACTTCTCGCTGCGCTACCCGCTGGTCGACGGCCAGGGCAACTTCGGCTCCCGTGACGGCGATTCAGCGGCCGCGATGCGCTACACCGAATGCCGACTGACGCCGGTGGCGCAACTGCTGCTCGCCGAGATCGATCGTGGCACCGTGGACTTTGTCGACAATTACGACGGCGCTTTCGAGGAACCTCGCCTGCTCCCGGCACGGCTGCCGATGGTGCTGCTCAACGGCGCCTCCGGCATCGCGGTCGGCATGGCGACCGAGATCCCGTCGCACAACATGGGCGAGGTCGCCGAGGCCGCCTGCGTGCTGATCAGGAATCCCAGCGCCGACACCGACGACCTGATGGCGGTCCTGCCGGGGCCGGATTTCCCGGGCGGAGGGCAGTTGATCTCGTCCCCCGAGCTCATTCGCGACGTCTACGAAAGTGGTCGCGGCAGCCTTCGCGTACGGGCGAGATGGCGTATCGAGGAACTCGCCCGGGCCCAGTGGCGAGTGATCGTCGACGAATTGCCGCAGGGCGTCTCGACGGCCTCCGTTCTGGCCGAGATCGAAGCGCTGACCAACCCTCAGCCGCGAGCCGGCCGCAAGGAGCTGAGCCAGGACCAGAAGAACATCAAGCAGGTGGTCCTCGGTGTGCTCGAGTCGGTGCGCGACGAATCCTCGGATCAGGCACCGGTGCGCATCGTGCTCGAGCCCCGCAGTTCGCGCATCGTCCGCGACGAATTCATGGCGGTTCTGCTGGCACACACGTCGCTGGAGAGCTCCGTTGCGGTCAACCTGACGATGATCGGCCGCGACGGCAGGCCCCAGCAGAAGAACCTCCGGCGCATCATCTCGGAGTGGATCGACTTCCGCTACCACACCGTCGAGCGACGCACCCGCCACCGCCTGTCCGAGGTCGATCGCCGGATCCACATCCTCGAAGGCCGGATGATCGCCTTCCTCAACATCGAGGAGGTCATCCGTGTCATTCGTGAATCCGACGAGCCCAAGCAGGCGCTGATCGATGCCTTCGAGCTGACCGAAGTCCAAGCCGAAGACATCCTCGAGATCAGGCTGCGTCAGCTTGCACGACTCGAAGGCATCCGGATCGAAAAGGAACTGGGCGAGTTGCGCGAGGAGCGCAGTGGCCTGCAACACCTGCTCGACTCGCGCAATGCGATGACCAAGCTGCTGCTGAAGGAAATCAAGGCAGATGCCAAGACCTATGGCGACGAGCGCCGCACGCTGATCGAAGCCGTCGCGGCGGCCGCGCCGGCCGAGATCTGCGTACCCGACGAACCGGTCACCGTGATCGTCTCACGCAACGGTTGGGTGCGTACGCGCCAGGGGCACGGTATCGAGCCCGATTCGATCGGCTACAAGGCCGGCGACTTCGGCTTCGCACTGATCGAGTCGCGCACGACCTGGCCGCTGATCGTGGTCGACACCCAGGGACGGGCCTACACTGCCAGGGTCTCCGACCTGCCGGGCGGCCGCGGCGACGGCGTACCGATCACCACGCTGATCGGCTTCCAGGGCGGGGCCAAGCTGGCGCAGGTGGTGAGCGCAGCGCCGGAAACGCTGTTCATGTTCGCAAACTCCGGGGGCTACGGTTTCATCTGCAGCGTCGCCGATGCCATGTCCCGGCAGAAGGCCGGCAAGGCCTTCATGACGCTGGATCGGGGCGAACACGTGCTGCCACCGGCACCGGCATGTGGCGAATGGATTCTGGCCTTGTCCCAAAACGGACGCATGCTGGTGTTCCCGCGCAGCGAAATGAAGGTCCAGGGCGGCGGCAGGGGCATCATCGTGATGGGCCTCGATGCGGGCGAAGCCTTGGTCGCGGTCTCGCTGCCGGCGGAAGGTGAAGTGGTGACGGTCGAAGGCATCGGCCGCGGCAAGAAGGAGGTCGCGCTACAGCTCAAGGTGGGCCAGATCGAGAGCATGCGACACCGACGCGCGCGGAAGGGCGTGGCCCTGCCCCAGAAGATCCAGCCGACGGGATTCGGCAACAACTAGCAAGCGACTCCCGCCGAACCTGCAGACGGAAAACAAGGACAGCCGGACTGACGCATCGCGTCGAACCGGCGGAATACAGAGAGCACAAAGTGCCTTTTGGTCCCTCGGACGGCGGGTGCAATCCCCCTGGTTCACTCGTCCGTCCGGGGGCACGATTTGGCCGACGCCTCGGCATGGCGTGGTCAAGCCCGCTGTCAGCCAGCGCTGGTGCGGTTTGCGCTTGCCGGGCACGAACGTGTTTCGATGGATTCTATTGCAGCGATTGCACCATCATTGGTGCGAAAGGCATGGGCAGGTCAACGCCCATGATTGGCGGCGTCGGCGACTGTGACCTGCCACCTCGCGTTCGCGCGCCGCACGAAGTTCGACGGGCAGCGCCACGCCGACCGCGGCGAAGGCCCGCTGCGCCGACAGCCAGGCAGCAGCGCGTCGTCGCCCAAACGGCGATTCGCTGGGCGAATGCCCGGTCGCCATCCTCGTGGCACGAGGTCATCCGGCTCAAACCCTCGCGCCCGGGATGACACCGCAAGGGTGCAACGGGCCTATCCGATGGCATTTCAGCCGACCGGTCAAGGGCTGCCGCGCTGGCAACTGCGGGCGGTCCGGACGCCCCGAAGCCATGCACGCATCCGTGCAATGTGCCGGCTTGCCAGGTCGAGACCCGCTTCCGACGCGAGTCGTTCGAGCGGCCCGTACCTTTGGGCAGCACCGCTTATTCAGGGTGCTACCAGAATTTCCACCACCATTTCTTCTTCTTCATCGTCTGCTCGACCTGGGGTGACCATTCGGCCGCACCGCCTTGCTGCGTGAAGAAGTCTCCGAAGTGCTTGTCGGCTTCGTTGATGTGTCGGGTCAGCCAGACCTTCAGGAAATGCAGCAGCTCGAAGGTGATGGCTGCCTGACCGCTGTCGAGCTTCTCCTGCAGCGCCTGTACCTGGGCGATCAGTTCCTCGTGGTTACGCTTGTGATTCTCGAACTCCGGATAGTTCGAGACCCGCATCAGGCTCTCTTCGACCATGAAGTGGGTGCGCGTGTAGTCCGCCAGTTCGTCGAGGATGCGCCTCGACGCCTCGCTGCCGTGGTGCTCGTGAATCGCCGTATGCAACTGGTTCAGCAGCCCCACGAGTTCCTTGTGTTGCTCGTCGATTTCCTGAACGCCGACGCTGTATCCGTCGGACCATTCGAACAGCTCGCTCATTGCGATCCTCCGCCGATTCAATGCTCGTCAGTGACCGTTTTACGCCGATTTGTGTAAATTCGTTGCACGGAGCGGCCCTAAGCTGCGGACGGTCCATGCGGGCGGATCAACGGTCGTTTCCCGTTGGCAAGATGGAATGGGCGATGTCGGCTCGGGTCACCGGGGCGTCGGCGTCGTAGTCGTCGATCAACGACTCGATCAACAGATTTACACGGCGGTTGCGCGCCCTTCCAGCCTCGCTGCGGTTGTCGGCCACCGGCCGCTGATCGCCATATCCGGCCGCAGTCAGCCGCGACGGCTCGACCCCAGCATCGACGAACAGCCGCACCACGCTCGACGCCCTGACCGCCGACAGCTCCCAGTTCGAAGGAAAGCGCGGCGTACTGATCGGCACATCGTCGGTGTGACCTTCGATCGTGATCGGGAAATCGGCCCCCGCGAGCACCTGGGCCACCGCGGTCAACGCCCGCCCGGCACCATCGCCGATACTCGCCTCACCGATCTGGAAAAGCACGCTGGCGTTGATTTCCACGGTGATGCCGTGGGCCCCCTCGGTGACCCGAACCTGGCCATCGCGGGCCAGAGGCTCGAGAACCTGCTTGATCTCGTCGGCGATGTTTCGCATCTTCTTCGACAAGGCCTCGCGCCGGGCCTCGATCGCGCGATCGCGATCGGATTCCGGTGTTTTCGAAGGCGGGCCGGCCTGGGTCGCCACCATGATCGTCGGCGGCACCACGATCTGGCTGCCCTTGGCGTTCACATTGACGCTTCGGAAGGCCTGCACGATCGAATCCGACAACACGCGGTACTTGCCTTCGTTCACCGAACTGATCGCATACATGACGACGAAGAACGCGAATAGCAAGGTGATGAAGTCGGCGTAGGAGACCAGCCACCGCTCGTGGTTCTCGTGCTCTTCCTCGAATTGTCGTCGTCTGGCCATCGTGATCCCGCTTCCGTCATCGCAGGTAACGGCCGGCCACAGGCCACCTTGAGCGAAGCGGAGCTCAGTCGAGATAGCCCTGCAGCCGGCTTTCGATGATCCTGGGATTGTCACCGTTGGCGATGCCGACCAGGCCATCGACAACCATCTCGCGCGCGGCCACCAGTCGGCCGATATGGGCCTGGAGCTTCTTCGCCACCGGCAGGAAGATCAGGTTTGCGGAACCCACCCCGTAGATCGTCGCGACGAAGGCGACAGCAATGCCGGCGCCGAGCTTGGATGGGTCCGACAGGTTCTCCATGACATGGATCAGTCCCATCACGGCGCCGAGAATGCCGATCGTCGGCGCATAGCCGCCGGCACCTTCCCAGACCTTCGCGCCATGCTTGAGCCGTGTCTCGAAAGTGCCGATCTCGACTTCCAGCACCGCGCGAAGGCGCTCGGGTTCGACCCCGTCGACCAGCAACTGCACGCCCTTCTGGGTGAATGGATCGTTCATCGTCGGCAGCATGTTCTCGAGCGCCAGCAGGCCCTCCTTGCGCGCCGTCTGACTCCACGAGACAACCTGATCGATCACGCCCTGCTCGGCCGCGTCCGGCGGCACCAGCACCCAGCGCCCCATCCGCATGCCCTCTAGAAAGACCGGTAGCGGGCTTTGCAGCATCACCGCGCCGAGCGTGCCGCCGATGACGATAAAGAATGCTGTCGGCTGGATCAGGGATCCGATGTGCCCGCCTTCCAGGTACTGGCCCAGCACGATCGCGGTCACGCCCAGGGTCAGGCCGATCAGGCTGATTTTGTCCATCGTCGAAGCTACTGACCGTTACGTGGCGGACGACCCCGGCGCGGCTTGGGCTCCGCACGCGCCCCGTGAATCCGGGAACGCAGGCGAGCGATCGCCTGGCTGTGCAGCTGGCATACCCGGGATTCGGACACGCCCAGCACCTCGCCGATTTCGCGTAGGTTGAGATCCTGCTCGTAGTACAGGCCCATGACCATCTTTTCACGTTCCGGCAGGTCGTCGATCGCCCGCACCAGCACGACGCGCATGTTCTGATCCATCAGCATGTCGAGCGGGTTGTCCTGGGCATTGCCGACCGCGTGACGCTCGAGGTAGTCGTCGTCGTCGCTGGCGGTGAAATCCTCGAAGTACACCAACTGGTAGCCGCGCGCTTCCTGCAGCATCTTCTGGTAGTCGGAGAGTGGCAGATCGAGTGCGTCGGCCAGTTCCTTCTCACTGGGCTGGCGACCGAACTCCTGCTCGAGCTGATGGACCGCGGCCTCGATCCGACGCATGTCGCGGCGCAGGGAACGCGGCAGCCAGTCGTTTTCGCGCAGACCGTCCAGCATCGCGCCACGAATGCGCTGCACCGCATAGGTCTCGAATTGCGCCCCGAGGCCTTCTTCATAACGGCTGATCGCGTCGAGCAGTCCGAGCATGCCGTTCTGGATGATGTCATCGACCTGCACGCTGGCAGGCAATTTCGCCATCAGGTGGTATGCAATGCGCTTGACCAGCGGTGCGTATTGGGTGACCAGTTGGTCCCGATCCATGTGTCCAGATGCCGTGTACATATTCTTTCCGGTCTGCTTGGGCGCCCAGTGGCCCGTATCCCTTGAAGATTGACGTCGCCCGACATGTGCCGAAGCACGCCCGCGGCGTCTTGGGTCGTCCGCTTTCGCGGGTTTCTCCGTACTCAGACTCACGCTTGCTGCCTCCCCAACAGATGTTCGCCCCGCGTCCACGCCGACAGGCGCCGCAGGAATGCCGCGGATGCTTCACGTTCGCGTCGCGGTGGCGACTGCTCGAGCAGGCGAAGTGCGAGATCGTCCCGACCAAGCTCGCCGATCAGGCGCAGGGGCAGCCCGACGCGGCGACGCGCCAGTGCATCGAGTTGCCGGAACAGATCCACCGCTTCGGCCCGGTCCCGGGCCGCGGCCACCGCCACTGCCAGGTCGCCAGCGCCGGCAGCAGCGAGGCGTCGGATCGTGGCAAAGGCATCGGTCACACCGCTGGCGCTGGCCTCGACCACCAACAGGTGACTCGGCGATGCGAGCACGAACGGCGACGGCCGCACCTCGCTATCGGCAGCGCCGTGCACCACCATCAGGCTGCAATGCTTCTGTACGTCGTGCAGGCCGGTGATCAGGTGCTCCCGGCGATCGTCGTCGAGCAGCGGCAGCGCCATCGCGGCGCCTGCCACCGCCAGGTGCCCGAGGTCGGGCGCCAGTTCGCTCACCAGCGAGCCGATGCGGGTCGTGCCGTCGATCAGATGGATCAGGTCACCGCGCGACTCTCCGGTGAACTCCGCCAGCAACGCCGCGTCACCGCGCCCCTCGTCGAGCACCAGCACGCGTGGCGAGCGGCGAGAGAGTTCGAGCAATGTACGCGCGGCCAGGCGACGGGGCGCACGACCGCAGGTGTACATCGCGACGACGGTCGGCGGCGCACGCCGGAACAGCCGCCGCAGTCCGCTCGCCTGATCCTCTCGCTCGTTCAGCATGTCACACCCGCGCGCCGTGGGACATCAGCATGCCAGCCTCCTCCGGTCGCAGCTTCCATGGCGATCCCTCAGGCTGTTCCTTGAGCGCGCGGTGCAGCAGATAGGTCCGGTTGGGCAGGTGGAGATCCTCCGGAACACGCTGCCCATTGGCGACATAGAACAGTTCGAGCTGGTGGCGGATGGCGACGTCGAGAGCCGGCGCCAGCGACGCGGCCTCGTCCACCTTGGTGAAGATGCACCCCGCCAGATCTGGCCCGCGATAGGCCGACACGACGTCGTCGAGCGTGTCACCGCGGGACGTGGCATTGAGCAGCAGCAGGCGCGAGACGTCGCCCGCACCGACCAGCATGGCGGTCTGCTCGGCCACCATGCGATCGCGCTGTCCCATGCCCACCGTGTCGATCAACACCATGTGTCGATTGCGCAGTTCCGCCAGCGTGTGACGAAGGTCGGCCGCGTCGCGCACGACGAATACCGGCACGCCGAGAATCCGGCCGTAGATCCGCAATTGTTCGTGTGCGCCGATCCGGTATCCATCGGTGGTGATCAGGGCCAGCTTGTCAGCACCGTGTCTGACGACACAGCGGGCAGCGAGCTTGGCGGTGGTGGTGGTCTTGCCGACGCCGGTCGGTCCGACCAGCGCGAACACGCCACCCTGATCGATGATGTCGGCGTCGTTGGCCATCGCCCGCAGGTCCCGGCCGAGAAGGTTCTTGGCGGCGCCGCGGATGGTTGCGGGCTCGCCTTCGGCGGCGACCGAATCGGCCACGCGCCGGGCGAGCTCGGCGGAGAAGCCTGCCTCCAGCAATTCGCCCATCAGGCGCGTACGTGCCGGTGCGCTGCGGCTGACTTCGCCCCACGCGAAGCCGGCCAGCTGCCGCTCGATGATGCTGCGGATGCCATCGAGTTCGCCCATCAGCCGCTGGTTGTCGGCCTGGAGTTCCCGAATTCCGGCGGCAGTGTCGGCCCGCGCGCCGTCGTTCGCGGCGCGAACGGGCACCACTTCGGCCTCCGGTACCGGGCGCGCCCGTGGCAGCGGCGTGGCGGCGGTTTCAGCGGCTTCGCGCTGCGCGATGATTTGCGGCGCGGTATCGACGAACAGTTCATGATCCACTGCCCGCCGGCGTGGCTCGCGGCCTGCCAGTCGAACCGTGTCGGGATCGACGCGCGGCGGGTTGAACGGGCGCAGCTTGGCGCTGCTCCGCACGCCTTGTGCGCTCTGCGCCTGCTGGCGCGATCGGGCGCGGCCGAGGCTTCGCCGGAACTCGTCCTCGGCCGCCGAATTCTGCTCCGGGACGGCCGGCGCCATCGCGGCGACCTGGGCCGGGGCGGCGGGGCGCGCCGGCGTCGTCGCCGCGCTGACCGCATCAGCCGGCAGTGCAAGGATCTCGACACCGCCCTCGACGGCACGATTCGACAGCACGATGGCGTCGGCGCCGAGCGCTTCCTTGAGCTCCTTGAGCGCCTCACGGGCAGTCTTGGCGAAGTAGCGTCGTACTTGCATGGTCGGTCTCCGAAGCGGCAGCGGATCGACTCCGCTCTGTCTCAGGTACCGATTATCGCGACCCCCCGGCAATCCGAACGGCGGGATAAGCGGGATAAAACCCGCCTATTCCCCGACCCGGAAGCTCAACGCTTCTTGCGTCGCCCGGCATCGCCGGCAGCGGCCGGCGCGCCGCCCGTACGACGCGGCTTGCGGGAATCCCCGGCAGTTGTCGGTGTACGTCCACCTTCAAGGCGCCCCTGACCGCCTTCCCGACGTTTTCCCGGACGTGCCGGCTTCGATGGCGAACCCGACCCGAAATGCTTGCCACCTTCCCCGCGCCGTGGAGAATCGGTTCGGCCAGTACGCGCGCCGGCCGGCGGTGCATGGCCGGCGAAGTCGCGGCGCGGCAGGCGTCCGTCGTCGAGCACGATCCTCAGCGGAGTGCGCCTCACCCGTACCTGCCGAAGCGCATCCAGCGCATCCGCAGCCAGATCCGACGGCAGCTCGACGGTGCTGAACTGGTCGAACAGTTCGATGCGCCCGATCCGCCGCGAGTCGATGCCACCCTCGTTGGCAATTGCGCCCACCAGGTCACTCGGCGTGGCCCCGTGCGTCCGCCCGACTTCGACGCGGTAGCGCACCAGCGCCGAATGGGCCGTGGCCGGGACCGGTGCGGTCGCTACGACACGGTCGTTCGCGGCAATCGGCGGCGTCACCGGCTCGCCCTCCTCGACCTCGAGCCGCAGGGGCCGCTCCTTCTGGGACAACCAGGCAAGCGCGGCAGCGATGCGCTGCACGCCGGTGCCGAACTCCGCCTCCATCTGGCCAGCGAGCGATTCGAAGAAGCCCAGTTCCCGGGTCTCCAGGACGTCGAGCACTTCCTGCTTGAAGCGGGCAACCCGTCGATCGGCAAGCGCGGCCTTGGACGGCAGGCTCATCGCCTCGATCGGCTGTCGCGTGGCGCGCTCGATCAGCTTCAGCATGCGCCGCTCGCGCGGCGCCATGAACAGGATCGCGCAACCGCGCCGCCCCGCCCGGCCGGTGCGACCGATGCGGTGGATGTAGGCCTCGACATCGTAGGGGATGTCGTAATTAATGACGTGGCTGACACGCGCCACGTCAATACCGCGGGCGGCGACGTCGGTGGCGACGACGATGTCCACGCTGCCACGCCGCAGTTGCTCGACGGTGCGCTCCCGCAGTGTCTGCTGCATGTCGCCGTTGAGCGGAACCGCGGCATGGCCCCTGGCCGAGAGCCGGTCGGCGAGTTCGACCGTCGCATTCTTGGTCCGCACGAATACGATCGCAGCGTCGAGATCGTCCTCGACCTCGAGGATCCGGGTCAGCGCATCGAGCTTGTGCACGCCGCTGACCTGCCAGTAGCGCTGCGTGATGGTCGGGACCGTGGCCGTGGTGGCCGCAATCTTGACCTCGCGCGGATCGCGCAGATAGCGATGGGCGACCCGGCGGATCGGTTCCGGCATGGTGGCCGAGAACAAGGCCACCTGGCGCTGCTCGGGCAAGGCATCGAGGATTCGCTCGACCTCCTCGATGAAGCCCATCCGCAGCATTTCGTCGGCCTCGTCGAGCACCACGCTGCGCAGGGCGTCGACCGTCAGGCTCTCGCGCTCGAGGTGATCAATGATGCGCCCGGGCGTGCCGACCACGACCTGTGGCCCTCGCGCCAACTGGCGCAACTGGATGCCCAGGCTCTGCCCGCCGTAGATCGGCAGCACGTGGAATCCCGGCAGATGGTTGGCATAGCGCTGAAAGGCTTCTGCCACCTGGATCGCCAGTTCGCGCGTCGGCGTCAGCACCAGCACCTGCGGGGCATTGACGCGGGCGTCGATGCGGCTGAGCAGCGGCAGTGCGAAGGCCGCCGTCTTGCCGGTTCCGGTCTGGGCCTGGCCGAGCAGGTCATGGCCTTCCAGCAACAGCGGGATGCAGGCCGCCTGAATCGGCGACGGGCGCTCATAGCCGACCACTCGGAGCGCCTCGAGCAACGTATTTGGCAAGCCGAGGGCGTCGAATCCCGGAGTGGGGGGATCGGATGGATGCTTCTGCGCGGTCATGGGAACCCCAGGAATTGCGGTGAGACGGATGTGATCCGCGCCGACGGGATGGCAGGCGGGACGGAGGGACGCGCATTCTCGCAGAAGCCGGCCCTTATCGACGGCGGATCTGACCGGCGGCAGGTCGGCGTGCCGGCCGGCAAACCGTTCGGCAATGGGAACTATTACGGCGCCACGGCCGGGAACATCGGCTAGCATGCCGCTTTTGCAGCTAATCGAGCGCAGTGAGCACGAGCACTACCGATACCGGCACACACCGTCACGGCAAGCACCGCCGCAGCCGTCGAAGTCGTCGCCATCGCCGACGGCGCGAACTTCGCTGGCTGCTGATTGTCGTCGGCGTGCCTGTGCTGCTGCTGGCACTGTCCGGGTGGTTTGCCCACCATCTGCAGGATCAGGGCGAAGACGAGCGACCGACGCGAATCGTGCGAAGCAGCCCCGTAGCGGCGCCGCGAACGACACCACAAAAGGCGACGACGCCGACCATCGCCGCGACATCTGCGATTCGTCGCTGCCCCCGGCTGACCGACGAAGTGCCGCCGCTGGTCGAAGCCAGCGCCTGCGGCGACCATCCGCGAATCGAGCGCCTGCTGGCCGAGGGTGCCGATGTGCACCTGGAAGATCCACGTCCTACATACCAGGGCCAGACCGCACTCCATCACGCCATTGCCCGCGGCGACATGGCGGCGATGACGCAACTGCTGCACGCCGGCGCCTCGGCCGATCGGACCGACGCCGACGGCAACACGCCGCTGCACCTCCTTGCCCTCGACGACAAGTTGGTCGACGACATCGAGATCGCCCGTCAGCTGATCCAGGCCGGCGCGGACATCAGCCGCCGAAACAATGCGGGCTACACCGTGATCGACGAATTGCGGGCCAGACCAAGACTCGCCCGCGCCCGCGCCGAACTGGCGGCCTATCTCGACGCCACGGCGACCCAATTGGCGACGATCTCCAAGGCCCGGGGCTATCTCGACCGGCGCGCACCGCCCTCGGACGAATTGTCGGTCCTAGAACTCGAACCCGCCGGTACCGACGGTGCGGCACAGGTTGCCGGCGCACGCGGCAATGAAGATGCGCTGCGCGCGCTGGTCGAGGCCTGGGCCAGTGCCTGGAGTGCGCGCAACGTCGACACCTACTTGTCGTTCTACGGCAGTGACTTCGCTCCGGCGGGCGGGATATCACGCGCCCGCTGGGAAGCGCAGCGCCGGGAGCAGATCGGTGGCGTCGAGCAGATCACGGTCGACGTCGCCAAGCTCGAAATCGAGATCGATGGCGACCGTGCGATGGCGCGCTTCATCCAGACCTTCCGCACGCCCAATTTCCGCGAGGAGGGCGCGAAGACGCTCGTCCTCGCCCGTGACGGCGAACACTGGTCGATCGTCGGCGAACACGAGGGACGCTGAGCCCACGACGCAACGGACCCCGTTTGCGGCCGTGCCCCGTCCCGGAGGATGATGGCGGCGAGTCGATGATCACTCGTCGCAATGCCCGTTTTGATCCGCCGCCTGCTTCTGACCGCTCTGCCGCTCGCCGCGATGGCCGCACTGTTCTGGTGGCTGACGAGGCCGCAACCGATCGACGTTCTGGTCGTAGCGGCCGCTTTCGGCGATGTCGAAGCCACGCTCGCCAACACCCGCGCCGGCGAAGTCGAATCGTGCAGGCGAGCCAAGCTGTCGACGATCGCCGGTGGCAGGATCGAATACATCGGCGTGCGCGAAGGCGACGATGTGGTTGCCGGGCAATTGCTGATGAGCCTGTGGAACGAGGACCAGCAGGCCCAGCAATCAGTGGCCCGGGCAGCGCTCGAGAGCGCGAGGCGAAGGGTCGGCGAGATCTGCACGCAGGCCCGGAACGCCACCGACGAAGCCAGAAGGCAGCAAGCCTTGCTCGACCGCGGTTTCGTCTCGGAATCCCGCGAAGAACAGGCCAGTGCCGAAGCCCGGGCGCGACGGGCGGCCTGTGCGACCGCGCGATCCGAGGTCGAGGCCGCCGAAGCCCGTCTGCTGGCAACCCAGGTCGAACTTGACCGCACTCGCCTGCTTGCGCCGTTCGACGGCACCATCGCCAAGATCACCGGCAAGCTCGGCGAATACACCACGCCATCGCCGCCCGGCATCGCAATGCCACCGGCGATCGACCTAATCGATCGCAGCTGTCTCTATGTCAAGGCACCGATGGACGAGATCGATGCACCGAAGATCCAGGCGGGCCAGCGCGCGACGGTGACGATCGACGCCCTGCCGGGGCGCCGGTTCGCGGCGCACGTCCAGCGCATCGCGCCCTATGTCGCGACGATCGAGAAGCAGGCGCGCACAGTCGATGTCGACGTTGCCTTCGAAGACCCCGGCGACGCCGTCGGACTTCTGGTCGGCTACAGCGCCGACGTCGAGATCCTGCTGGACCGGCGCGAGCACGTGCTGCGGATCCCGACCGCGGCGATCCGCGACGGCGACCGGGTCCTGCTGCTAGGGGAGGACGGCCTGCTGGTCGAGCGGACCATCGATGCCGGCATCGCCAACTGGGAGTTCACCGAAGTCCGGTCCGGCCTCGCATCCGGCGAGCAGGTCGTCACCTCGCTCGAGCGCGAAGGCGTCAGCGCCGGTGCACACGCCCGCATCGAAGCCGGCTCGCACTAGTCCGGGTGCCCCGATGAGCCAGATCGAGCTGTACGAAATCGATCGCATCTTCGAGATCGGCGACAGCTGCGTACATGCGCTCAAGTCGATCACCTTGACCATCGATGCCGGTGAGTACCTCGCCGTGATGGGACCTTCCGGATCGGGCAAGTCCACCTTGCTCAACATCCTGGGCCTGCTCGATCGACCCAACCACGGCCGGTATCGGCTCGAAGGACACGAAGTCGGTGCGCTGCCACCCGACCAGCAGGCGCGGGTCCGCAGCGAGCGGATCGGTTTCGTGTTCCAGAGCTTTCATCTGGTGCCGCGACTGAGCGCGGCAGACAACGTCGCGCTGCCGATGATGCTGGCCGGAATTCCGGCCGGTGAGCGCCGGCGACGCGTCGCCGATGCACTGGCCGGGGTCGGCCTCGAATCGCGGGCGGACCATCGCCCGCAACAACTCTCCGGCGGCCAGCGCCAGCGCGTCGCGATCGCCCGCGCGACGATCATGCGGCCCGCCGTCCTGCTGGCCGACGAACCCACCGGCAACCTCGACCGCACCACCGGCACCGAGGTCACCGAACTGCTCGAGGATCTCAATCGGGCCGGCACCACGCTGATCGTCGTGACCCACGATCCGGCGATGGGCGAACGCGCTCACCGCTGCCTGCAGATGGAGGACGGCGCCTTGCGTGCCGACCGGCGGCGATGAAGCCATTCGACCTCGTTCGCTTTGCACTGCAGGCCGCGACCGGCAGCCCGCTGCGCACCGGACTGATGGCGCTGGCGATGGCCATTGGCGTCGCTGCGGTCGTCGTGCTGACGGCCCTGGGCGACGGCGCACGTCGCTACGTCGTCAATGAATTCAACTCGCTCGGGTCGAACCTGGTGATCGTACTGCCCGGCCGGACCGAGACCGGCGGCATCGGCATCGGCACCTTGTCCACCAGCACCACCCGGGACCTGACCCTGCGCGATGCGGCGGCGCTGCTGCGCGCCGACGGCGTGGTCCGAATCGCGCCCCTGGTCGTCGGCGATGCCGAAGTCTCGTCCGGTGGTCGCTTGCGATCGAGCTTCGTCGTCGGCACCACGTCCGACTTTGCCCGCGTCCGCCGCCTCGAATTGGCGCAAGGACGATTTCTGCCCGACGAAGGGCTGGAGCGGGCAAGCAGCTGGGCGGTCATCGGCGCCACGATCCGCGACGAACTGTTTGGCGCGAAGCCGGCGCTCGGCGCCAGGCTGCGTATCGGAGATCGGCGCTTCCGGGTGATCGGCGTACTGGCGGCGAGCGGCCAGGGCCTGGGTATGAACACCGATGAACTGGTGCTGGTCCCCGCGGCCAGCGCCCAGGCGATGTTCGACACCAACTCCCTGTTCCGAATCCTGGTCGAAGCGCGTGAGCGCGATGCCCTCGACCGGGTCCGGTCGCAGGTCGAAGACATCCTGATGGCCCGCCATGATGGCGAGCGCGACGTAACCCTGCTGACACAGGATGCGGTGGTGGGCACCTTCGACCGCATCCTCGCGGCGCTGACGCTGGCCGTCGCCGGCATCGCGGCCATCAGCCTTGCCGTGGCCGGCATCCTGGTCATGAACGTGATGTTGGTCGCGGTGACCCAGCGAACAGGCGAGATCGGCCTGCTCAAGGCGCTCGGCGCCGCACCGGGGGCAATTCGAAGCGCCTTCCTGGCCGAAGCGGCGCTGCTCTCGCTCGCAGGCGCGGCCATCGGCCTGCTGCTGGGATTTACCGGCGCCGCCTTGCTTCGCGCGGTGTTCCCCGAATTGCCCGCCTATCCGCCGTCCTGGGCGGTGGTCGCAGGTCTGGCGACGTCCTTGGCCACAGGCGTCGGCTTCGGCGTTTTGCCGGCCCGGCGGGCGGCACGCCTGGACCCGGTCCAGGCGCTGGCACGCGGTTTGTGAGCGTGCGCGAAATGGCGATCCGGGCGCACGAAGGGCGGCACGCCGACGCTGCGCCGCCCGCGATGCCCCGCGGGCGCGTGCCTCGCGCCGTACGGCCCCGGCAGGCAGCGATCCGATGCTCGCGTCCGATCTGATCCGGCTGACCGCCCGCGCGATCGCCGCGCACCCGCTGCGCAGTTTCCTGACGCTGCTCGGCATCGCGGTCGGCGTCACCGCGGTGATCCTGCTGACCGCGATCGGCGAAGGCGTGCACCGCTTCGTACTGCAGGAGTTCACGCAGTTCGGTACCAACGTGATGCAGATCGCGCCGGGAAAGATCGCGGCCCGCGGTGGCCCGCCCGGCCTGCCGACGACGGCACGCCCGCTGACCATCGAAGACGCACTGGCGCTGCGCCGACTGCCGGGCGTGGTCGCGGTCACGCCGATGTCGGCTGGCAATGCCGAGATCGAGGGCAACGGACGGCTCCGGCGAACCGCCATCTATGGCGTCGGTCCGGAAATGCCCATGGCCTATTCGGCCCGGCTGCGCAGTGGACGCTTCCTGCCGGCGGACGATGCGCTGCAGCCGCGGCCGCTGGCGGTACTCGGCGCCAAGCTTAAGCAAGAGCTCTACGGCTCGGCAAACCCCCTCGGCGCGCGTCTGCGCATCGCCGGCGAACGCTTCCGCGTGATTGGCGTAATGGCGCCCAAGGGCCAGTTTCTCGGCACCGACCTCGACGATTCGGTCTTCGTCCCGGCGGCACGTGCGCTGGCGATGACCAATCGCGCCGGTCTGCAGGAGATCAATCTTGCCTACGACGAGGGCTTGTCGGCGAACCGGCTGGTCGAGGCCGTACGGTCCCTGCTCAGGTCACGCCATGGTCGCGAGGACTTCACCGTGATCACCCAGCAGGACATGCTGCGCAGCCTGTCGAAAATCCTCAACGTGCTGACCGCGGCGGTCGGTGCGCTGGGTGGTATTTCCCTGTTGGTGGGCGGCGTCGGCATCGTCACGATCATGACCATTGCAGTCGCCGAGCGCAGTTCCGAAATCGCGCTGCTGGTGGCGCTGGGTGCCCGTCGCTCGACGATCCTGACGATGTTTCTCGCCGAGGCGGTGCTGCTGTCGCTGATCGGCGGGCTGCTCGGGTTATTGCTCGGTGCCGGACTCGCGGTGCTGGCCGGGTTCCTGCTGCCGGGCCTGCCGGTGGCGATACCGTGGCCTTTCGTGGCCATTGCCGAGATACTCGCCGGCGTCATTGGTCTGGCCGCGGGCGTACTGCCTGCTCGTCGGGCGGCGCGCCTCGATCCGATCGAGGCACTGCACGCAGAATAGCGCTGCCTCAGCGCGACATCTTGACCAACCGGCCCGCCATTTCCTGGATGGGTCTGGCATTCATCGGGTGCAGCCGCGAAAAGATCGATATCTGGTCGAGCGACAGTTGCACCGGCTGGCGCATCACCATCCACAGAACGCCTTCGGTGCATGGCGGAGTCGTCAGCGAGCCGATGAACGTGGCATAGCGCTGATCGGTCGGCAGCATGTCGTTGGGATCGATCGCCACTTCCGGCGCATAGCTGCTGTGGCGTTCCAGCGGCAGGTTGTTCCACAGTGTCTGGACCAACGGGTGCGAAGTGCCGCGCTCCAGCATCACCGACACCACTGCCAGGCGGCCGTCGAGATCCTTGTGCACCAGATGCATCTCCATATCGTAGCCGCGACCGTCGATGCGAAACTCTGACGGCCGATGGAAATGAAACTGCTTGAGGTCGTAGACCCGTCGCATCACACGGATCGAACTGCCTTCGCCGACATTGACCTGGACGGTGTGGCCGTTATCGACGATGCGGAAGTAGCTCGGGCGATACTCGAACTCGATGGGCGTCAGGTCGACCTTGATGCCGTCGTTGATGTCAATCGGCGACTGGCGCCGGCCGCTGCCGCAGGTCGCGAATTCCGGATCCAGCGAAGCCCAGTTCTCGGGCGCACCAGGGCCTTCGTATGACCAGGAGACATGGGGCCGGGAGGCGCTCGGTGGATTCTTCGCGGCATGGCTCGCAGATTTTTCGTGGGTGCTCTTCGGTTCGGCCCGGGCAAGCACAATCCTGGGCTTTAGCGGCTTCGACTCGATCGTGCGGGCCCGTGGTTTGGGCGCCGGCGCAGCATGGCCATCGGCACTGGCGTGCGTTGCCGGCGCGTCATGGGATTCGGGCTTTGCGTGGGTGTCCGCCTTGGCGCGGGTGTTTGCACCGGCAGGAGTATCCGCCTTGGCGTGCGCGTTCGCGGCCTCACCGTCATCCGCAGTGCCGTGCCCGGCACTCGGCGCATGTGCCTCGTCGGCGCCACCGTGCCCGTCGGCGACGCGACGCGCGACCGCACGTTCCCGGGCGGCGACACTCGCGGCAACCGCGGCACGCCGCTCGGCCGCCGATAGCGGTTTGACGATCCGCGGCACGATGCTCTTGCCGTCGCCTGCATTGTCCTCGTCGCCATGCGCCACTGTCGCCGCCGCCTGGTCGTCGGCGGCAACTTGCGCCTCGGCCGCCGCCTTCGCCTGCTCGGCGATCTCGGCGAGGCGACTCGCAGTCGGCGGCTGACAGACTTCGCGGAACAGGCGTTCGTCCACACTGCCGGGAGTCACCTCGATGACCTTGGGTTCGACGATGCGCTCCTCGCGAATCACGTTCTGATCGGGATCGAGGTAAACCCGCTTGATCGTCGAGAAGGTCGCAGCGCCGCAGTCATAGCGGTTCAGCGCCTTGACGCTCTTATATCCGGCCGATTCGACCTCGTCGTTCTTCATGACGATGCGCCCCCAGGCGACCTTGGTTCCCGGGTCCGACTGAAGGATGCTGTTGCGGTCGATCTCGACGCTCCGTTCCCGGCCGGCGACGATCTCGACCCAGTCAGCGGCCACGGCCGGACTGCCGAAGGCCAGCAGGCAGAATAGCGTGAGGCCGAATTTGCGCATGGGGATTCTCCGACAACTCGATTCGTTACAAGGAGAATCTCGGCACGCCCGCCGGCGACTTGAGCACCGAGCCGCCGCTCCGGTAGTGTTGCGGCTCTGCCTTGCCGGAGTCCGTCGATGGGCCGCCCTATCCCCAATGTCCTCAGCATCGCCGGAGTGGACCCGAGCGGTGGCGCTGGCCTGCTGGCCGACCTCAAGACATTCTCGGCCCTCGGCGCCTACGGCTGCGGCGTGGTGGCGGCGTTGACGGCTCAGAACACGCGCTCGGTCGATGCCGTGCACGTACCTCCGGTTGACTTCCTGCGCCAGCAGATCGACACCTTGTTTTCAGACGTGGCCGTCGACGCGGTCAAGCTAGGCATGCTGGCCGACGCGATGACCGTGCGCACGGTCGCCGATCGTCTCGCCCATTTCGACGCGCGCCGGGTGGTCTGTGACCCGGTCATGATCAGCAAGAGTGGCGACCACCTGCTGTCGCCGGAGGCCGCCGGGATGCTGCGTGAGGCCTTGCTGCCGCGGGCCTTCATGCTGACCCCGAACCTGCCCGAAGCCGGCGTGCTACTGGGCGCACGCGCGCCGGAATCGGTACGTGAGATGTATCGGTCGGCGGAACGCCTGCGCAATCTGCTGCCGCTCGACGGCGAGCGCTGGATCCTGCTGAAAGGCGGTCACCTGCCCGGCAGCGAACTCACCGACCTGCTGTTCGACGGCGACCGGATGATCGAGATGTCCTCGCGACGAATAGAAACGCGCAACACGCACGGCACCGGCTGCACACTGTCTTCCGCGGTGGCTGCGCTGATCCCTCGCCACGCTGGCGGGTTCCGTCCGGTCGAAAGCGCGGTGCGACAGGCACGCGACTACCTGACCGCAGCGATCGCTGCCTCCGGGCAGCTGGCGGTCGGGCATGGCCATGGCCCAGTCCAGCATTTCCATGCCCTCTGGCACGAATGACGCCACGCGCTAGGCCCTGAAACTGGATTCCTCGGCACTGTCCGGGTCGGTCAGGGTGACCGTCACCGTGCGGAACCGCAAGTCGATCAGAGCCCGGCACGACTGCCGCCCGTTTCGCCAGCCCATGGCGATGCTGCTGTCGTTGGAATACGCCAGCTCGAAGTCGCCGCCGAAGGCTGCATGACTGTGGCGCAGGCGCATCAGTGCGAGCAGGCGCTGTACCACGGGCGCAGCCACCGCGATGTTTGCGGCATCGAGCGTGTAGTAATGGCGATTGATGTCCCGGAACTCCCCGGTCGAGGTCATCAGGGCTTCGTCGTTCTGGCCGGCCAGCAGTCCGACGTAGTAGATCTGCGGGATACCTGGCGCGAACAGCTGGATCGCGCGGGCAGCGATATACGCGTCGTCGTCGCGCTTGAGGGCATCGTAGAACGTACACGTCAACTGATAGATCGCGCCGACACTGTGCACGTTGGCCGCCGAACCCCGCAGGATCGGATTCGCGCTGCGCTCGGAAACGTTTGCGATCAGCGCTTCGATCGCCGCCGGCGGCAGCATGCCCTCGACGTCCGGAATGCAGATGCCATCGTGGGTATCGAGTACCGTCACCTGCCGCTGCGGGCACATTCTCAGCCAGGCCTTCAGGTATCGGCCGTCCGCATCCAGCAGTGCATGCAGCACCAGCGGCGGCAGCGCAAACGCGTAGCACCACATCGAGCGATCGGCGATCGCGAACTGCCAGCTCGGATGGTCATGGACTTCGGGCAGGACTTCGGCGCCGTATTCGGCCGCCTTGTCGCGGAACCACTCGAGAATCTCCCAGACGCCGGGTTCGACCAGGAAACAGCTGGTGCCGATCTGCTTCGTCGTGTAGCCGAACGCATCGAGCCGAAACAGCTTGACGCCACGTTCGGTCAGGAAGCGCAGGTTGTCCTCCATGAATTCGAAAGTCCGCTGCGAGCGGTAATCGAGATCGACCTGCTTTTCGGTAAATGTGCACCACACCCGCCCCCGGCTGCCGTCAGCGAATTGGACGGCGCGAAACGGCTCCTTCTCCTTGCGGATGTGAATCTTCGCGAGATCGTCCGACGTGATCTCGCCCATTGCATCCACATCGATAAACAAGGGCGCGTACCGGGAGGCTCTGCCTTCGCGCAGAAAATCGAGAAACTCGGGCGATTCGTCCGAGATATGGTTCAGCACCAGATCGAGGCACAGATCGAATCGTGCCGCCAGACGCTCGATGTCGTTCCAGTCGCCGAAGACCGGGGCAATCTCGGTATGGGTCAGCGGCGAGAAGCCACCATCCGCATTCGACGGGAACGGAGGCAATACATGCAGGCCACCGATGGCGTCACCCACCGGGCCGGCCAGGAAGCTTTCCAAGTCCTTGAGGTTCCTGCCGATCCGGTCCGGATAGACGATCAGATGTACCGACCTGCTCAGGCTCATCGAAAGCTCCTTTTTCGTTGTTCGCGGGGAATGTCGCCCAGGTCCGACCCGATCGGCACCGCGCCTGACGGCGTTGGCGATCGCCTAGGGCGCCGAATCGCTCGTTCCACGTACCAGCAATGCGTGGCTGACGATGCCATCGGCACCGCGGACCGGAATGGCGCGCAACGAGTCCCGACGGCGCCGACCGCCTTCGTCTGCCCATTCCACCGTCGACTCCCATGGCGTACCGCTCAGCACCATCGTCCACATCTTCTCGAACAGACCGTCGTGCTCTTCGCATTCCGCAATCAGCGCCGGACGCTTGCCCAGGACCTCTCCCAGGCGCTTGCCCTCGCGCAGCAAGTAGCGTCGGCTCGCGTGCACGACGTTGCCGCGCAGGTCCAGCAATACGAGATCCACCGGGCACTGCTCGAGTGCGTCCGACAACAGCCGGTGGCGGGCGTCGAGATCCTTGCATGCACGTCGCTCACGCCGCAAATCCGCACGCGCCCGCCGCAGATCACGCACCCGCTCGACTTCGCGCCCCTCCGCAAGCTTCAGCAGCTCGGAGGATTGTCGTTCCTGCTCATCGAGACGCAAGCGCGCGGCGGCTATCAGTGCAGCCAGCTCGGCAATTTCATCGGCCCCGGCGATTCTGGGCCCGACATCCCCGTCTGCGTTGCCGAGCAACGCCAGCTCTCGCTGCACCCGGGCGATCCGCGCTCTGCCGAGAGACGCAAGAACGCCTGCGAGCGCTGTGACCACAACGATGCCGGCCAGCGCCGCGACCACGAAGAGCCAGCGAAAGCGCGTGCGCGCTTCGGCTGCCGCCCGCAAGCTGGAGTCCAAACGCCCGGCGACGTCCTCATGCAGGCGCTCCAGTTGGGCGACGATTGCGGTAAATCGTGGACCGGTCAAATAGTGGACGTAGCGTCTGGCCTGGTCGAAGTCGCCCGCCGAGGCCGCCTCGGTGACACGCTCGAGGTCGACCCGATAGCGCCGCCATTGCTCGACGATGCCGAACAGTTCGTCACGGCCTGCTGTCGGCAATCCTTGCTCGATGCCGTCGAGCAACCGGGTAACTTCGTGCACGTCCTCGCCGATGCGCCCGACGATATCGGGCACGGGGGAAGCTCGATCGGTGCGCAGCAGTTCGCCTTCTTGCAGCCGCGTCCTGGTGAGTGCATGGTAGAGATCGCCGATTCTCGCCAGCGGGAACATCGTCGTGTCTGCCAGTTCCCGTTGGCGCCGGCCGCCATCGCCCACCGCCCACTCGCCGAGCATGAGCATGCCCACGAGCAGGCCCGCCACGACGACAGCCACCACGGTCGCAACCTGGCGCAGTGACAGTGCCATCGTCACCGCGCCCGGTGCAGGGCGCGGTCGAGGCACATCGCGGCCGGTGCGGACAATCGAAAGGGCGCTCTGGGCATGGTTCGTTCCATTCGATGGATCGACGTGGAGCCTACTTCGATGGCAAGCAACGGAGCAAGACAACTTTGGCGGCCGAACAACCGAACGGCCGCCGCCTGCTCCGCGCATCAAGGACTGTTTACAGCACTCCGGGCAAGGCGTAACCTCGCCGCTTGCTAGGGGTGCTGTCGGTGTCCGGGCCGACGGCTGAGAAAGACCCTTCGAACCTGTACGGGTAATGCCAACGCAGGGAAGCGGTTCGCGTTCGCTCCTTGTTGCCCGTCGATGCGAGGAGACACCATGAACGCCACCGACAAGTTCGTCGCCACCTCGGCCCACGTGGACGAGGCTGCGATCAGCCCGCTGCCCAATTCGCGCAAGATCTTCATCGAGGGCTCGCGCCCCGACATCCGCGTGCCGATGCGCGAAATCACCCAGGCCGACACCCCGACCGGCTTCGGCGGCGAGCCCAATCCGCCGATCTTCGTCTACGACTGCTCCGGCCCCTACTCCGACCCGGCCGCCACCATCGACATCCGCTCCGGCCTGCCGGCGCTGCGTGCCGCCTGGATCGAGGCGCGCGGCGATTCCGAAGAACTCTCCGGGCTGTCCTCCGAGTTCGGCCGCCTGCGCGCCGCCGACCCGAGCCTCGACGAGTTGCGCTTCCCCGGCCTGCATCGCAAGCCGCGTCGGGCCAAGGCCGGCGCCAACGTCAGCCAGATGCACTACGCGCGGCGCGGCATCGTGACGCCGGAGATGGAGTTCATCGCGATCCGCGAGAACCTGAACCGCGCGGCCTACCTGGACAGCCTGCGTGCCGCCGGCCCGACCGGCGAGAAGATGGCGCGGCTGATCGGCCGCCAGCATCCGGGCCAGCACTTCGGCGCGTCGATCCCGGCCGAGATCACGCCCGAGTTCGTCCGCGACGAGCTCGCCCGCGGACGCGCGATCATCCCGTCGAACATCAATCACCCGGAGTCCGAGCCGATGGTGATCGGCCGCAACTTCCTGGTGAAGATCAACGCCAACATCGGCAACTCGGCGCTGGGCTCTTCGATCGCCGAGGAGGTCGACAAGATGACCTGGGCGATCCGCTGGGGCGGCGACACGGTGATGGATCTGTCGACCGGCAAGAACATCCACGAGACCCGCGAGTGGATCATCCGCAATTCGCCGGTGCCGATCGGCACGGTGCCGATCTACCAGGCGCTGGAGAAGGTCGATGGCAAGGCGGAGGAACTCACTTGGGAGATCTTCCGCGACACGCTGATCGAGCAGGCCGAACAGGGGGTGGATTACTTCACGATCCACGCCGGGGTGCTGCTGCGCTACGTGCCGCTGACTGCCAACCGGATGACGGGCATCGTCTCGCGCGGTGGCTCGATCATGGCGAAGTGGTGCCTCGCCCATCACCGGGAGAGCTTCCTCTACACCCACTTCGAGGAGATCTGCGACATCATGAAGGCCTACGACGTGGCCTTCAGCCTGGGCGACGGTCTGCGCCCGGGCTCGATCTACGACGCCAACGACGAGGCCCAGCTGGGTGAGCTGAAGACGCTCGGGGAGCTGACCGACATCGCCTGGCGCCACGACGTGCAGGTGATGATCGAGGGGCCGGGCCATGTGCCGATGCAGCTGATCAAGGAGAACATGGATCTGCAGCTCGAATGGTGCAAGGAGGCGCCGTTCTACACGCTGGGGCCGCTCACCACCGACATCGCGCCGGGCTACGACCACATCACCAGCGGCATCGGCGCGGCGCAGATCGGCTGGTACGGCACGGCGATGCTCTGTTACGTGACGCCGAAGGAGCACCTGGGGCTGCCCGACAAGGACGACGTCAAGGAGGGCATCATCACCTACAAGCTGGCGGCCCATGCGGCGGATCTGGCGAAGGGGCATCCGGGGGCGCAGATCCGCGACAATGCGCTCTCGAAAGCGCGCTACGAGTTCCGCTGGGACGATCAGTTCAACCTGGGGCTCGATCCGGACAAGGCGAAGAGCTTCCACGACGAGACGCTGCCCAAGGAGAGCGCCAAGGTGGCGCACTTCTGCTCGATGTGCGGGCCCCATTTCTGCTCGATGAAGATCACGCAGGACGTGCGCGAGTTCGCCGCCCGCCAGGGTATCGCCGAGGATCAGGCGCTCGAGCGCGGCATGCAGGAGAAGGCGGTCGAGTTCGTCGCCGCCGGCGCCGAAATCTATCGCAAGGTGTGAGGGCGGCGGCGCGGCCGGCCGCGCCGGCAACTCAGGCCGGCGCCAGCTTGGCGACCGCGAGGGCCAGCCACTTGACGCCCTGGCGCCCGAAGTTCACTTGCACGCGGGCGTCGCGGCCGCTGCCTTCTGCAGCGACGATGACACCGATGCCGAACCGGGCGTGGCGCACGTTCTGGCCGATCCTCAGCCCATCGAGGTCGCGGCCGGCAGGCTCGGGCGTTCTCGCCGGCGGTCGCGGTGACGCCCGGGCCACCGGGGGCTCGTAGTAGTTGACCGGCCCGCGCCGGCTGGCGCCCTTGGTCGGCGTCAGCCATTTCATCACCGACTCCGGTATTTCCTCGATGAAGCGCGAGCGCAGGTTGTAGCGACTCTGGCCATGCAGCATCCGGGTCTGCGCAAACGACAGATACAGCCGTTCGCGCGCCCGTGTCACGGCGACATACATCAGCCGGCGCTCTTCCTCGAGCCCATCGCGCTCCTGCACGCTGTTCTCGTGCGGGAACAGCCCTTCCTCCAGCCCCGATACGAAGACCACGTCGAATTCCAGCCCCTTGGCCGAATGCACGGTCATCAGCTGAATCGCGTCAATGCCGGCGTCTGCCTGGTGATCTCCTGCCTCCAATGCGGCATGTGCGAGAAATTCGGCCAAGGTCTCGCCGTCGGTCACGGCATCGTCCGCAAGCGTCGTCGCCGAGTGTTCGGCATCGAAGTTGGCGGCGGCATTGATCAGTTCGTCGAGGTTCTCGAGGCGATCCTGCCCGTCCCGCTCAGCCAGGTAATGGGCCCTCAGACCGGATCGTTCGATCGCGCACTCGACCGTCTCGGCAAGTGATAGGCCCTGGACCTCTAGCTTCATGGCATCGATCAGCGCAGTGAATGCCGACAGCACCTTGGCCGGCTTGCCATCGATTCGGCCAACGCTGGCGTACAGGCTGCTACCACCGCCCCGCGCGACATCCTGCAGGCGTTCGAGCGTCCGGGCGCCGATGCCACGCGTCGGAAAATTGACCACTCGCAGGAATGAGGTGTCGTCCTCAGGATTGGCGATCAACCTCAGATAGGCGAGCGCATGCTTGACTTCCTGTCGCTCGAAGAAGCGCAGGCCCCCGTAGACTCGATAGGGAATCGCGGCCGAAAACAACTGGTGTTCCAGAACGCGCGATTGCGCATTCGATCGGTACAGCAGCGCGACATCGGACCGCATCGCGCCGTCGCGCACCAGCGCCTGGATCTCCTCGACGATCCAGCGCGCCTCGTCGGCGTCTGAAAACGCCTCATAGACGCGAACCGGCTCGCCATGACCCCGCTCCGTCCATAGCTGCTTGCCGAGGCGCTCGTGGTTGTGACCGATGATCGCATTCGCCGCGGTCAGGATATGGCCACATGAGCGGTAGTTCTGCTCGAGGCGGATGACCTCGCCGATCCGGAACTCGCGCTCGAAGGCGCGCATGTTTCCGACATCGGCACCGCGAAAGCGGTAGATCGACTGATCGTCGTCGCCGACACAGAACAGCTTCGCGCCATCGGCTGCGCCATCGCTCGCCAACAGCTTCAGCCACAGATACTGCAGGCGGTTGGTGTCCTGGAACTCATCGACCAGGATGTGCCGGAAGCGAGCCTGGTAGTGCCGCCGAAGCGGCTCGTTGCGCTGCAGCAGTTCGTGGCATCTGAGCAACAACTCAGGGAAATCCACAACCCCCTCGCGCTGGCATTGGCGCTCATACTCGACGAACAGTTCGACGCGGCGCCGAGACCACTCGTCCCAGGCGTCGACGTCATGCGGGCGCAAACCGGCTTCCTTGGCGCTGTTGATGAAGTTTTGCAGATCCCGCGGCGGGAACCGGTCGGTGTCGATATCGAGTGCCTTCAGCAATCGTTTGATCGCCGCGAGTTGATCCGCACTGTCCAGAATCTGGAAGATCTGTGGCAAACCCGCATCTTTGTTGTGTAATCGCAACAATCGATTGCAGAGGCCATGGAAGGTGCCGATCCACATGCGGCGGATGTCGAACGGCAACATCGCCGACAGCCTGGCGCGCATTTCGCGTGCCGCCTTGTTGGTGAAGGTTACGGCGAGAATCGACTGCGGGGCCGCTACCCCCTGCTCGATCAACCACGCGATTCGGGCCGTTAACACGCGGGTCTTGCCCGACCCGGCGCCGGCGAGCACCAGGCCGTGGCAGGCTGGCATGGTTATCGCTTTATGCTGTTCGGAATTGACGTCTGCAAGAAGCCTGGACATGGTCGCGCGTCCGTTGGGTGGCGGGATTCTACCGGTCTTCGTCGCTCGTCGCCGGCTGGCACCGTTTGTCGGCGATCGTGAACGGCGCCACGAATATGCACTTGAACATTTGCGCATTTGCCCCTATGTTATGGTTGTGCACAGCAGTAAAGAGTTGTATTTATTTACACATGTTTATCGACAAGCGACTGAAAAACAATATAAGTTGAAATTGCCGCGCCGCATGAGGCGACGAGCAATTGTCGAGTATGGCCAACCCGGCCCTACCGGCACAGAAGGGGACTGAGAACCAGTCCCAAGGAGAGCAACATGAATACGCCGAAATCACTGCCGTGGTACGCCCGCAAGGCCGGCGTACCGATCGAACGAGCCGAGGCGCTGTGGCGCCAGGCCGTCAGGCACGCCACCGCCGATACCGGCTGGGTGGGCAACTCCGAATATTGGGGTGCGACGATGGATCGCTTCCGGCAACTTCTGAGCCAGGAACGCGCAACCTTATGCACACCGCAAGTGCTGCCATTCCTGCGCAGCCACAAGCGCATCATGCGGGTACCGATCGAGGTCATCAATGACGTCGCGGTGCTGACGATGCGGCACTGGCACCATTATCTGACACAAGCGCGCCGGGCAGCCTGATCCCGGCCGTTCTACCGGCTCCCTCCCTCTCCTTCACAGGAGATTTGCGGCATCTGGCCTCCAGATGCCGCTTTTTTTTTTGCATCCGATGCGCGCTGCGAGCCGCCTTCCGGCGAAGACTCGCAGCCGCCGAACCCGACCCCGCCCGGACTGCCGATCGCGCCTGGAAGCCGGTCTCCGCCGGCCGTCACCCTTCGCAGCGGCAGGCAAGCCCGTTAATCTCCGTTCCTGACCGGATCCGGCCCGCGCCGGCATCCCCTGACCAACGGTTGAACGGAATCGCCATGCCCACACGAAGCCCCCGCATCGCCATGACCGCCACGAGCCTGTTGATCGCAAGCATCGCGGCAAAACCCGGACACGCCATCGAGCCGGAAGACTCGCCGTTCTATCAGGACGTCCCGGTGGTGCTGACCGCGTCGCGCCTTGCGCAAAGCACCTACGATGCGCCGGCGCCTGTGACCATCATCGACCGCGAACTGATCGAGGCCTCCGGATTCGTCGAATTGCACGACCTGATGCGCCTGGTACCCGGCTTCCAGGTTGCTGACTGGGGCAGCGGCTCGCCCACGATCGCCAATCACGGCATGGGCGATGCGTACGCGCGCCGCATCAAGGTGCTGGTGGACGGCCGTACGGTCAACAACTCTTTCTGGGGCAACGTCTTCTGGCAGGACCTGCCGATCCGCATCGACGACGTCGAACGGGTCGAAGTCGTACGCGGACCCAACGGGGCGGCATATGGTGCGAACGCGTACCAGGGCGTGATCAACATCATCACCCGGTCGCCACGGACCGAGACCGGCAAGACGGTGATCCTGCGCGCCGGTCACCGCGAGTTTCACGATCTGGGTATTCGCATCAACGGTGGCGACAACGATCTCGACTGGCGACTCAGCGCATCCAGGCGCCGCGCCGATCAGTATCTCAGCTTCGATGGCGAGTCGGCGGAAAGCATCGAACGCAACGTCGCCAACCTGCAGGTGCTGTTGCAGCCGAGTCTGCGCGACGAAGTGCGCATTCAGGCAGGGGCGACGGTCGGATTCGACGATACCGGCGAGCCCGAAAGTCTGACCGAACCGTTCGGAAAGCGGCGCATCAAGGAAAACTATCTGCAGATCGGATGGCTGCGCAGTTTCGGGCCGGAATCCGAACTGTCACTGCAGTTCTACCATCAGGATCGCGCCGAACGAAAACATTGGACGATTCCGCTCGGAATCGCCGACCTGCCGGTGATGCAGGACCTCGACCTGCAGCGTGACGACGTCGAGGTCCAGTTCACGAGCCGCCTCGACGAAGCATGGCACATACTCGTCGGAGCCGGCGTGCGCCGGGACGCGACACGATCGATCCTGTACTTCAGCAGCACCGAGCCCGAGGTCGGCAACCAGTGGCAGCTGTTCTCCAGTCTGACCTGGCAGCCGACCCCCGACTGGACGCTCAACCTCGGCGGCAACCTCGAGGATCACTATTACTCGGGTCGGCTTTTTTCGCCGCGCTTCGCGGCACGCTACGCGCTGGCGCCGCGATCGTCGCTGCGTTTTTCCACCGGCATCGCCTATCGGGCCCCCCAGGCATGGGAGGCACGCAGCTTCACCAGTGTCAGCCTCGAGGGCCAGATCCTGGCGATCACCTACTGGGCCAAGGACGAACCCGAGCCGGAACGGGTGCGCTTCTTCGAGCTCGGCTACAACGGCTTCATCGAGTCGCTCAACGCCGAGGTCGATGCCCGCATCTTCCACGAGAACGTCGATCGCTACATCGACGACGTCGCCTGCAGCTTTCCGCCAACCGAGCGCAACGTGGTGTGCACCTATCCGCCGCCGCCGAACTTCGTCGGCCTCCTTGGCCGCACGGCGATCAACTTCATCAACAGCGCGAATCTGAAGGTCGATGGCGCGGAATTCCGGATCGACTGGCGGCGTCCGGGTTGGGGCCGTGCCGCACTCACCCAGTCGTGGGTCAATATTCGCAGGGACGCGCGACGAGCCGATCCGGATTTGTTGTCCAGTGCTCCAGCCAGCATGACCGGGCTGCTACTGATCAAGGAGTTCCCGGGCCAGTGGCGCGCAAGCCTCGGCTACTATTTCAGCACCGCGATGCGTTGGCTCAACGACGGCGACGAGGTCCCGTCCCGCGGACGGGCGGATCTCAAGCTGGCCAAGTTGTATGGGCCGAACGGCAGCGACGGCGAGGTGTCGGTCACCGCCCAGAGTCTCGAGGGCGCTTACCCGGACTTTCATGAAGGGAACTTCCGGCGCGAGCCGAGCCTATTCGCGTCCGTGAGGCTGACCTGGTAAGTCCGTGCCCGACGCGCCCCCTCGGCCACCGGATGTCCCCGCTCGCCCCCCGTTGCGGCGGCTGCTGAAGCATTTGCTCGCGCTGTTCGTCGCCTGCTTCGCGGCCTCGTTGTGGGCGGGCAGCATCGACGTCTGGATCACCCAGGAATCGCCGCTTCAGCAAGCGTTCGTCGACGCGCTGACACCTGCGCTCGCCGATGCCGGCCACGAGATCGGCACCATCGTCAACAGTGCGGCCGTGGTGTCGCCCGCGCCGAGTTCGGCCCGGGTCGTCGTCGCCCTGGGCATGAATGCCACGCTGAGCGCACTTCGTCAAAGCGACGCGACGGTGCTCGCCACCCTGCTCTCAAAGCGGGACGCCGAGCGGGTATTGTCGGAATACGGCACACAACGCCTCGCGGCCATCGTTCTCGACCAGCCCGTTGAGCGGCGACTGCGCCTGCTCGAACAATTGGTGCCGGACGTGGAATCCGTTGTCGTCCTGCTCGGCAACCGCACCGCATCGCACCGGGGCAAGATCGAGGACGCGATCAGGGCAGCCGGCCTCGCGCCCCGGATCGCCGTGATCAACGAGCCCGCCGAGATCGTTGCCAAGCTCGAAGCCCTGCTCGATCCGCAAGCGGCCCTGCTCACCGTGCCTGATCCCGAGGTCTATAACCGGGACACCGTCATGGGCATCCTTCTCACGACCTATCGCCACCGGCGGCCGGTGATCGGATTCACCGCGGCCTACGTGCGCGCAGGCGCGGTCGCCGCGGTCTACAGCGACCCTCAGGACATCGCAATGCAGGTCGTACAGCTGCTGACGACAGCCGGATCACTGGCGGATTTTCCGCGCGGAATCCTTGCCCCATCGCGATTCCGGGTGGCGATCAACGAACGTGTCTCGCGCTCGCTGGGCCTACCGGTGATCAGCGAACTCGAGACGCTGGAACGCCTGCGCGCGGCCGAGGCCGCAAAGTAGCGCCGGCAACGGCGCGACATCGGGTCACGGCCCGGACCGGTGGGCAATGCCCCCGAATGAGAGGCGCCGTTCCCGGCTATAATCGCCCCCTTCTCAAGCCCAACTGCCCGCCCCCTATGCAGGAAAGATACTCAGCAGAGGACGTCGAAACCGCCGCCCAGCAGCACTGGGACTCGCAGCAGGCCTTCCGGGTCGTCGAGGATGGTTCCGCTCCGAAGTTCTACTGTCTGTCGATGTTCCCGTATCCGTCGGGCAAGCTCCACATGGGCCATGTGCGCAACTACACCATCGGTGACGTAATTTCGCGCCAGGCGCGGATGAAGGGCTTCAACGTTATGCAGCCGATGGGCTGGGACGCCTTCGGCATGCCCGCCGAGAATGCGGCGATCCAGAATGACGTGCCGCCTGCGAAGTGGACCTACGCCAACATCGACTACATGAAGGGCCAGTTGAAGCGGCTCGGCTTCGCCATCGACTGGTCGCGGGAACTGGCCACCTGCACCCCGGCATACTACCGCTGGGAACAGTGGCTGTTCACCCGGCTCTACCGCGAGGGGCTGATCTACAAGCGGCTCGGCACCGTCAATTGGGATCCGGTGGACGAGACCGTGCTCGCCAACGAGCAGGTCATCGACGGACGTGGCTGGCGCTCGGGCGCCGAGGTCGAAAAGCGCGAGATCCCGATGTACTACATGAAGATCACCGCTTATGCGGATGAACTTCTGACCGCGCTCGACGACCTGCCCGACTGGCCCGAGCAGGTCAAGCAGATGCAGCGCAACTGGATCGGGCGCTCCGAGGGCGTCGAGATCCATTTCCCCTACGACCTCTCCACGGTCGGCGAGAGCGGTGTGCTGAAGGTGTTCACGACCCGCGCCGACACTTTGATGGGCGCCACCTACGTCGCTGTGGCCGCCGAGCATCCACTGGCCCGGCTGGCAGCGTCCGCCGACCCGGCAATCGCCCAATTCGTCGAGGACTGCATCAAGGGTGGGGTCGCGGAAGCCGATCTCGCGACGATGGAAAAGAAGGGGGTCGCGACGCCGCTGCGGGTGGTCCATCCGATCAGCGGCGAATACCTGCCGGTGTGGATCGCCAATTACGTGCTGATGGGGTACGGCGAAGGTGCCGTGATGGCCGTACCGGCCCACGACGAGCGCGATTTCGCCTTCGCGCAGAAGTTCGGACTCATCGTCAAGCCGGTGATCATCCCCGGCAAGTGGGGGCAGCGCGTCGACAATGCTTCCGGGGTGTTCGACGATCCGAGCGCCAAGCTGCAACGCAAGTTCCCGATCGTCGCACGCTATGGCACCAGTGAATCGCTGTCCTGGAGTCACTGGCAGGACTGCTTCGCCGAACTCGGCCGGGTGGTCAACTCGGGACGCTACGACGGCATGCGCTCGAGCGAGGCGGTCGATGCGATCGCCGCGGATCTCGAGACCAAGGGCCTGGGCCGGAAGCGTGTGCAGTATCGGCTCCGCGACTGGGGGATCTCGCGCCAGCGCTACTGGGGCTGCCCGATTCCGATGATCTATTGCGAGGCCTGTGGCGATGTGCCGGTACCCGACGAACAGCTGCCGGTGCCGCTGCCGGAGGACGTCGCGGTGACCGGTCGTGGCTCGCCGCTCGCCCGCATGCCCGAATTCTATGAATGCCGTTGCCCGAAATGCGGCGGCGAAGCGCGTCGCGAGACCGACACGATGGACACCTTCGTCGAGTCGTCGTGGTACTTCCTGCGTTACGCCTGCCCCGATAACGGGTCAGCGATGGTGGACCCCCGGGTCGATTACTGGGCGCCCGTCGACCAGTACGTGGGCGGCATCGAGCATGCGATCCTGCACCTGCTCTACTCCCGCTTCTTCACGCGGGCGATGCGCGACCAAGGGCTGACCCGCATTTCGGAACCATTCACCCGCCTGCTGACCCAGGGCATGGTCGTCGCCGAGACCTACTACCGCCAGCCGGACGCCGGCAAGCGGCAGTGGATCAATCCGGCCGACGTCGTGGTCGAGCGCGACGACAAGGGCCGGATCGTCGCAGCGTCCCTGGTCGCGGACGGCGCACCGGTGACCATCGGCGGCACCGAGAAGATGTCGAAGTCGAAGAACAACGGTGTCGATCCGCAGGCGCTGGTCGAACGCTACGGCGCCGACACGGCACGTTTCTTCATCATCTTCGCCGCGCCGCCCGACCAG
>JACKMA010000007.1 GCA_024235635.1 Zoogloeaceae bacterium | reverse complement strand
AATGCCACCCGTAGCCGAGTGCCGCCGTCGCCGTCGGCCAGCGGCAGGCAGAGGCCGATGTCGCCGTTCATCAGGCCCAGGCCGTAGTCGTTGCGGGTGACCAGCACCGGGCGGCCGGCATACCAGCCGGTGCTCGCAGGGATCAGGCCGGCCCGCTGCAGCGCCTCGGCAATGCGGGCGTTCAACCCGTCCACGCCCCACGGCCCGGCGCGCAGCGCGCACAGCACCTGGAAGCCGGCGTGGGCGGCGAGCACCTGGCGGGCGAATTCGTCGGCGTCGGCGCCCGCGCCGGCCCGGGTGCGTTCGAGCCAGGGGCGGCAGCCTGCGACGATGGTGTCGGTCAGTGCGTCGCCGGTCTGCTCACCAGGCAGCCATTGCAGGGCAGCGTCTTCGGCGGCCAGCAGCGCTTCCAGGGCCGGCCCGTCGTCGGCGTTCACGGCGCTCGCGAGGCGGCCGATCGGGCTGGCGGCGTCGAAGCGGTGGCTCACCCGCAGCATCGCCACCGCCTGATCCAGCGCGCTGCCATTGGCGTCGATGAATGCTTCGCGCGGGCGCTGGCCGGTGGCGCGGGCCAGCCAGTCGGCGGTGGCCGGCCGGTAGCGGGCGGCGGCGGCATGCGCGCAAAGCTGGCCGAGCACCGCGCCGGCCTCCACCGAGGCGAGCTGGTCCTTGTCGCCGAGCAGCACCAGCCGCGCGGCCGGCGGCAGCGCCTGCACCACCGCGGCGATCAGTTCCAGGTCCACCATCGAGGCTTCGTCGATCACCAGCAGGTCCAATGCCAGCGGGTGGTCGGCGTCGTGGCGGAAGCGGCGCGAATCCGGCCGGCTGCCGAGCAGGCGGTGCAGCGTCGTCACTTGCCGCGGAATCGCCGCGCGCACGGCCTCGGCACCCGGCAGCTTGCCGAGGTCGAGGCCAGCGACCTGGGCGGCGATCGACTGGTTGAGGCGGGCGGCGGCCTTGCCGGTGGGCGCCGCCAGGCGGATGCGCAGCGGCCGCGGGCGACGGCCGTCGTCACCGGAGGCCTGCAGCGCCAGCGCCTGCAACAGCGCCAGCAGGCGCAGCACGGTGGTGGTCTTGCCGGTGCCGGGACCGCCGGTGATCACCGCGAAGGCGCTGCGGGCAGCCAGCGCGCAGGCGGCGCGTTGCCAATCGACCGTGCTGCCATCCGGCGGGCCGAACAAGGCGTCGAGTAACGGACGCAGGGCCTCGGCGGCGGCCTGCTCGCCGCGGCCGAGGCCCTCGGCGATGGCGGCCTCCAGCCGGCGCTCGCAACGCCAGTAGCGCTGCAGGTACAGACGCGTGCCGACCCGCACCAGCGGCGCGCCGCCGCTGCCGTCGTCCACCAGCGCCGGGCAGTCGAGCGCGGCCAGCCAGCGGGCCAGCGTGAGGCCGCCGATCACCGCCAGCGGCGAGTCGATGGCGTCGAGCGGGTCGGCGCCGTCGGGGGGCAGGGACAGCGCCCGCGCCGGGTCGGCCAGGGTGGCTTCGAGGTCGAGGCAGGCGTGGCCGCGGCCGAGCTGGTGGCTGGCCAGCGCCGCAGCGAGGATGGCCAGCGGGTCGGCAGCGGGCACCTCGCGCCACAGGAAACCCGCCAACGCGGCATCCAACGTTCGCAGCCAGCCACGCGCGGCCCAGCCGGCGAGCCGCTCGGCCATCGGCGCGGCCGGTGTCCCGCTTGGTGCTTCGGGCAGGCACGGGAACATCAGGCCGCCCTCCCGGCCTTGCCGCCGGCAAAGAGTCGGTCGAGCCCTTCCACCAGCGCCCGCGGCGGGCGGTCGAAGTGCATTCCGGCGCCGGGCGCGCCGATGCCGCGCAGGAAGAGGTAGGCCGCACCGCCGATGTCGCGGTCCACGTCGTAGCCGGGCAGGCGGGCGGCCAGCAGCCGGTGCAGCGCCAGCAGGTAGAGGGCGTATTGCAGGTCGTAGCGGGCATGCAGGATCGCCCCGGCCATCGCCTGCGGCGTGTAGTGGGCATCGTCCGGCCCCAGCCAGTTCGACTTGTAGTCGGCCACGAAGTAGCGGCCCTGCCACTCGAACACCAGGTCGATGTACCCCTTCAGCATGCCGTTCACCCGCGCCATCGAGAGCGCCGGCCGGGGCTCGCCGGGCAGCACGTGGGCGCACACCAGCGCATCCACGGCAGCCACGTCCACGTGGTGGGCCTCGATCCAGAACTCCATCTCCGGCACCGCGCCCGACAACTCGGCGAGACGCACCGCGGGGCCGCCGAGCGGCAGTGGCGTCTCGAGCAGCGCGCCGGTCCACTCGCACAGCGGTTCGATCCAGTCGGTCCAGCCGCGCGGGTTGCAGCGGCGGGCGATGGCGTCGCGCAGCGCCTCGGGGCGGGCGCGCACCTGGGCGAAGCCCTGGCGGCCAGCCCATTCGAGGATCTCGTGCAGGAAGCTGCCGGGGCGCGCACCGCGCGGGAAGGCATGGGGCGAGCCTGGCGCGGGCCGGGCGCGTTCGGGGGCGGCGACGTCGCCGCCGGCGTCCTCGCGCAGGATCTCGCCGGCCGCGCTGTCGGCGGCCACCGCCGGCGCGTCGCCGACGCCGGCGGCGATCGCCGAGTAGCTGGCGATCCACCAGGATTGGCGCGGTCGCGCCGTCGGCACGCGGGCAGTGCCGCTGGCGGCGGCCGTGCCGGCTGGCTCGAAGCGACCGCTCGCCGCGGCCGGCGCCGGTGCCACGCGGATGTCGGCGCAATCGCCGGCCAGCGCCTGCAGCCTCGCGGGCAGTTCGTCCGGGGCGATTCCCTCCCCTCCCGCCAGCAGGGTGCCGGGCGCGCTGGCGGCCACGTCCTTCAGCGCCGCCAGCCCGACCCAGGTGGCGTGGCGCGCGCGGGTCAGCGCGACGTAGAGCTTGCGCACGTCCTCGGCCAGGCGCTCGTGGTCGAGGCGATCCAGCGCCGCGCGGTCGGCCTCGAACAGCACCTGCGCTTCGCCGACATCGCTGCGCCCGACCAGGGGGAGCGCGTCCGCCGTGACCGGCCGGTGGAGGCAGGCGAAGGGCAGGAACACCAGCGGGTACTCCAGCCCCTTCGACTTATGCACGGTCACCACCTGCACCAGATCGGCATCGCTCTCCAGCCGCAGTTGGCGGGCGTCGCCGGCGGCGCCGAGACCGGCACGCTGCTCGGCGAGGTGGCGGATCAGCGCATGCTCGCCGTCGAGTTGCGGCGCGGCCTGCTGCATCAGTTCGGCCAGGTGCAGCAGGTCGGTCAGCCGGCGCTCGCCGCCATCGACCCCGATCAGCCGCGCCGGCAGCGCGAAATCGTTGATCAGCCGCCGCAGCATCGGCAGCACGCCCTGCCGGTGCCAGCAGTCGCGGTAGTCGCGAAACTGCATCACCCGCGCTTCCCAGGCCGGCTCGTCGTGGTTGCAGCGGTCGAGTTCGTCGTAGCCGAGGTCGAGGCTGGCGGTGGCCAGCGCGTCGCGCAGCCGGCGCGGGTCGTCGGGCTCGGCGCAGGCTGCGAGCCAGGCCTGCAGGTCGCCGGCCTCGGCGGTGTCGAACACCGAGTCGCGCTCCGAGAGATACACGCTGCGGATGCCCAGCGCGGCCAGCGCAGCTCGCATCTCGGCGGCGTCGGTGCGGTTATTCACCAGCACCGCCACGTCGCGCGGCTGCAGCGCCCGCGCACCCAGGGCGCCGGCAAACACCGCCCGCCCCTGCTGGCCGGCCTGCAGCAGTTCGAGGATGTGCCCGGCGCAGGCGGCGGCGCTGCGGCGACGGTAGTCGCCGGCACCGGGCGGCTTGCCGTCGCTGGCGTCGACATGCCACAGGGTCAGCGCCGGCGGCGATTCGCCATCCACCTGCAGCGCCTCGTCGAGGCCGTGGGCGCTGGCCGGCGCGAACGGCAGCGGGTCGTCGCCAAGCGCGCGAAACAGAAAGGCGCCGCCGGCGTGGTGCGTTTCGGCGTGGCCGAAGCAGCGATTCACCGCGGCCACCATCGCGCGGCTGGCGCGGTAGTTCGTGGCCAGCGAGTGGAGGCGGCCGGCACAGGCGCGCCGCGCCACCAGGTAGGTATGGATGTCGGCACCGCGAAACGAGTAGATCGCCTGCTTGGGGTCGCCGATCAGCACCAGCGCGCAAGCCGGGTCGTCGGCGGCGACCCGATAGACGGCGTCGAAGATGCGGTACTGCACCGGGTCGGTATCCTGGAACTCGTCGATCAGCGCCACCGGAAAGTCACGCCGGATGCGCGCCGCCAGCACTGCGCCGTTGGGTCCGGCGAGTGCCGCGTCGAGGCGCGTCAGCAGGTCGTCGAACCCCATCCGCGCCTGGCGCCGGCTGTCCGCCGCGAAACGCGCCGCGACCCACGGCGCGGCGTGACGCAACAGATCGGCGCGGGCCTCGGGCAGGGTCGCGAGCCGGGCGGGCAGCCGTGCCAGCGCGTCGAGCGCCGGATGGGCTGGCGGCTGGCTTTTCCAGGCCTCGGCGAGGCCGGCGCGGCTGAGGCGCTTCCATGCGGCATCGGAGAGCGCCGGCTGGACCAAGCCGGGCTCGACCGCCCAGTCGCGCAATGCCTGCAGCCAGGGTTCGAAGTAGCGGGCGCTGAGCTTGCGGCCGTCCACCTCACGCGCGGCGACCGCGGCGGCGAACAGCGCCTGCAGTTCATCGGCCCACGCCGGCCACGGCGCCTTCAGCCCGGCCAGCTCGGCGCTGCGCCGGGCGCGGGCGTCGGCCAGCGCTTCGGCCGGCGGCGGCGCGGGGTCGAGCAGGTCGACGTGGGCGAGCAGGCCGTCGAGTGTCGCCAGCAGCGCCTCCGGGCCGGCCCACCACGACGCCACCTCCGCCGCCGAGGCGACGTCGAGCGGTGCGAGAAACGTGCGCCAGAAATCGCGCACCGCTTCCAGCCGTGGCTCGCGCTGGTCGGTCTCGAGGGTCTGCGCGAACAGGCTGCCACTGTCGAAGGCGTGCTCGCGCAGCATGCGGTGGCACCAGCCGTGGATCGTCGACACCGCCGCCTCGTCCATCCATTCGGCGGCGAGTTGCAGCCGGCGCGCGCAGCCGGGGTGCTGCGCGGCCGGGTAGGCGGCACGCAGTTCGCGCAGCAGCGGGTCGACCGGCTCGTGATCGGCGCGGAAAGCCGCAGCGGCCTCGGCCAGCCGCGCCCGGATGCGCTCGCGCAGCTCCTGGGTGGCGGCCTCGGTAAAGGTCACGACCAGGATCTCGGGCGGCGTCAGCGCCCGCGCATAGGCGCAGCTATCGCCGTGGCCGAGCACCAGACGCAGGTACAGCGCGGCAATCGTGTAGGTCTTGCCGGTGCCGGCGCTGGCCTCGATCAGCCGGCTGCCGACGAGCGGGAAGGTGAGCGGATCGAGCGGCAGCGGAATCACTGCCCCGTCTCCGTCGCCGGCCCGATCGCGGCCCGTAGCGGCGCCAGCAGCGCGACCACCCAGTGGGTGAATTCGCCGCCGGCGACGAGCTCGCCGAAGTCCGGCCAGGCGCGCTGCAGCGCGGCGCAGCCATCCCGCTCGCCGATGGCATGGGGCGGGTTACCGTCATAGGCTTTGCGGGCGGCAGCGACGGCCTTGTCGACGGCGAAATCGGGGTCGGCATCGGGCGGCATCGCGGCCAGCCACGCAAAGCCGGTCTTCACCGCCAGCGGCAGCGGCCGGCGCATGCCGTCATGCCAGGCGGCGAGCAGCGCCTGCAGGTGGGCGGCGGCATCGGCCGGCGCGAGTGGCGGCAAGCGGCATTCGCCGACCTTGGCGATCAGTTCGGTGGTGACCGGCCCAGCGGCGAGCTGGGCGGCGAGGTGGACCACCCAGGCGGGAATCGCGTGGTCGAGACGATAGTGGCCCTTGACCACCAGGTCGCTGGCGAGCACCACGACGCGGCCGAGACCGCCATCCGGGTTGCGGCGCAGATCTCCGACCCAGTCCTCGACGCGCAGCGGGCAGCCGTCGATGGCGTGCTCGAATTCGAACGGCTGATCCGGCACGGCCTCGGGCCAGCGCGCGAAGGCGGCACCGACGCGTGCCAGCAGGTCCGGCAGCGGCTCGAACAGCGCGGCCTGGGCGAGCCCCTCGAAGCCGCCGGCCGGCAACTCTCCGCGGCGGGCCATCGCCGCCAGTTCCTGCAGCGCCGCGTCGACACCCGCGCCGCCGGCAAGCGCCTGCCGCGTGGCGACCTCGATCAGCCGCGCGCGGGCAAGCCACTGCGCGAGATGATCGAGGGCGAAGGGCTCGACGTCGTCGGCAGCCAGTGTGGCCTCGTCGAAGAATACGCCGAGGCGCTGGCGAAAGAACGCCCGCACCGGGCGGCGGAGGAAGTCTGCGAGCAGTCGCAGGTCGAGCGGCGCGTCGGGCGCCAGCGGCGGCAGCATGGCCACGGCGGGCGGCGACGGCGCGGCGACGGCAGGCGGTCGCCATTCGCGGGCATAGGTGAACAGTCCTTCGGGCCCGGGCCGGAAGTAGGCCTCGCCGAAGGGTTGCAGCGGATGCTCGGTGGTCAGCGCCGCCAATAGGGCGTCACCGCTCTCGCCTTCGGCCCCGGCGAGGCGCCAGCCGGCGGCGAGGTGGTCGCGCAACTGGCCGACCAGCACCGAAGGCGGGCGGCGGCTGTTGTCGTGGATGCTGCGCCCGACCCACGACAGGTGCAGGTGCTCGCGCGCCGACAGCAGCGCCTCTAGGAAGAGGTAGCGGTCGTCCTCGCGCCGCGAGCGGTCGCCCGGGCGATAGTCCTGCCCCATCAGGTCGAAGTCGGCCGGCGGCCGGCTGCGGGGGTAGTCGCCGTCGTTCATGCCGAGCAGGCAGACCCGGCGGAACGGGATCGCGCGCATCGGCATCAGCGTCGCGAAAGTCACCGCGCCGCCGAAGAAGCGTTGGCCGAGGCCGCGCGCCTCGAGGCAGGCGAGCCAGTGCTCGCGCACCACCGACAGCGGCAGCGGCTCGTCGAGACCGGCCTCGGCGCAGGCCTCCTGCCAGGCCGCCAGGGACTTTTCGAGCTGGACCAGGGTCAGCGCATCTGCGTCATCATCGGCCGCGAAGAAGTCGGCCAGCAGCCGGCGCAGGCGGCCGACCCATTCGTCCGCTGGCGCCGGCGTGGCGAGCACGCGCCGGTGGCGTTCGAGGCGGGAAACGAGCCCGACCAGCGGGCCGAGCAGCGCGGCACCGAGGCCGCCGACCTCGCCGAAGGGTTCGATGCCCTGCCAGGCGGGCGCGCCATCGCCGGCGGCGTAGCCCAGCAGCATCCGCCGCAGGCCGAACAGCCAGCTGTTGGGCGCAGCCTCGGCCCCCTCGCCGGGCAGGCCGAGGCCGGCGCGATGACCGGCGTCGAGGCCCCAGCGCACGCCGGCACCGCGAATCCAGCCGGCGAGCTGCGGCAGGTCGGCAGCGTCGATACCGAAACGCCTGCGCAGCGCCGGCACGTCGAGCAGGTCGAGCACCTCGCTGGCGCCGAGGCGCGACTCCGGCAGGCTGGTGACGAGCGCCAGCGCGGCCAGCAGCGGATCGTTGGCGCGGCGCCCCTGGTCGGCCAGGCTGAACGGGATGTGACGGGCATCGTCGGCATCCGGCAGGCCGAACACCGCCTGCACGTGGGGCGCGTAGGCGTCGATGTCGGGCACCATGACGATGATGTCGCGCGGCTGCAGGCCGGAGTCGTCGTCGAAGGCGGCGAGCAGCTGGTCGTGCAGGATCTCGACTTCGCGCTGGGGTCCGTGGGCGACGTGGAAGCGAATCGATGCATCCGCCACCGGGTCGACCGACGGCCACTGGGCGCGGGTCTCGGCGAGTGGGCGCAGTTCGAGGATGTCGTCCTGCAACTGCCCGAGCAGGCGATCGCGGCGACCCGACTCGAACAGGTCCACGCGCTGGCCGATGGCCTCCAGGCGGCGACGGTAGCCGGCGCGCAGCTCATCGTTGTCCACCTCGTCGAGCAGCGCGATGAAATCCCGCCCCTGCCGGCCCCAGGCCGCCAGCAGCGGCTGCGCAAAGAGGTGCAGGCTGTGCTCGTCCAGTTGCTCGGGCATGCCCGGCTTGCGCGGCTGGCGGTGGCGGCCGCGGCGCAGCAGATCCTGGTCGGCGACGATGTCGGCCCAGTGGTGGCGGCACGGATTGTGGATGCACACCAGCAGCTGGCTCCAGCGGGCCAGCGCCGCCAGCACTTCGAGGGACTGGCGCGGCATCGACGAGATGCCGAACACCACCACCCGCCGCGGCAGGCCCACCGGCGCCGCGTTGGGGTCGGCGGCGGCCGCCATGAAGGCCTCGTGCACCGCCGAACGCCCGGCACCGGCGGCATCATTGACGTCGGCCTGCAGCGCACGCCACAGGGCAGCCTGCCAGCGGCTGTCGGGCGGCAGCGGCACTTCGGCGCCGGCGGCGCGGATCAGCACGTCGCGGCCGGCGGCCCAGGCGGCCAGCCAGTCGGCACGATAGACCTGGTACTGGTCGAACAGGTCGGCCAGTCGCTCGGCGAGCTGGAAGCGCTTGCGCAGGTCGCCGTCGTCGGCGAGAAAGCGGGCCAGCGGCGCATGCACCGGCTCGGCGACCAGCGACGGCAGCATCCGCATCAGGCGCCACATCAGCCTTGGCTTGTCGAAGGGCGAGACCTCCGGCACCGCGCCCGGTCCGAGCACCGCGCGATAGACCTGCCACAGGAAGCGCGACGGCAGCGAGAAGTCGAGGCCGGCGGCGATGCCGCAGCCGGGGTCGTCGGCGGCATCGGGCGCGCGCGCCAGCCACCGCTTGAGCCATTGGGCGATGCCGTTGCTCTGCACCAGGATGGTCTCGGTCTCGAGCGGCGCCAGCGGGTGACGACGAATCCAGGCAATCATCAGCTCGCGCAGGGCCTCGGCATGGTTGCCGTGCACCAGCATCAGGCCGCGGGCGAGTTCCGGGTTTGGATCGGCCGGATCGATCATGGTCTCAATCGACGAAGGCGGCCACGCTGCCGGCCGGCGTCGTCGTGAGTTCCAGGCGCACGTCGATCCACTCCTTCAACTCGGCAACGTGGGAGATGATGCCGACCATGCGGCCCGACTGCTGCAGATCCTTCAACGCGCGGATGGCGTGGTCGAGGGCCTCCGGATCGAGGGTGCCGAAGCCCTCGTCGACGAAGATCGCGTCGAGCCGGATGCCGCCGGCGCTCGACTGCACGACGTCGGCCAGCCCCAGCGCCAGCGCCAGCGAGGCGAGGAAGGATTCGCCGCCGGACAGGGTGCCGGCCTCGCGCGCCTGGCCGGTGTAGTGATCGAAGATCTCCAGGTCGAGCCCGGCGGCGCTGCGCTGGTCCACCGGATCGACGCGTCGCCGCATCTCGTAGCGGCCGCGGCTCATTACCCGCAGACGGCGGGTGGTGGCCACCAGCACGTCCTCCAGCAGGGTCGCCAGCACGTAGCGCTGCAGCGACATGCGACGTGGGTTGTTGCCGCTGGCGACGTCGGCGATCTGGCGATGGACCGCGTAGCGGGCCTCCAGCGCACCGTAGTCGCGGGCCAACGCGGCCAGGCTGGCGGCCAGTGCGCGATCGGCGTCGAGCGCCGAGGCCGCCTGCTGCACCGCCTTGCCGGCGGCGACGCGGGCCTCGGATGCCTGCTCGAAGGCCTGCCGCAAGGCTTCGACATCCGGCCGCGGCTGGCCGTCGAGGGCCTTGGTGGCCCGCTCGCGCCGTTCCCGGGCGGAACGCAGGGCGGTTTCGAAGGTAGTGATGGCTTCGTCGAGGGCGGCGAGGACTTCGTCTTCGAGCAGCGCCGCGCGGAAGGCCGTGGCGCCGCCGAAGCCGTTCTCCGCCAGTCGGGCTTCGAACGCCGCGTCGGCCTCACGGCGGCGACCGGCGAGTTCGGCGTGGCGCTCGCTGGCGGCGGCGGTGCGGGAATTCGCCTCGACCGCGGTGGCGGCAGCCTCGCGGGCGCGCTGCTCGGTGTCCTTCAGGGCCGCACGCAGTCGTGCCAGCCGTTGCCGGGTGGCGTCGAGGGCCGCGGCGAGCTTCGCCGGTTCGGCCAGTTCCTCCGGAATGCCCTCGCCGGCGGCGGCGAGCCGGGCGCCCGCGGCGCTGGCCTGTTCGCGTGCGTGCTCGCAGGCAGCGCGAGTGTCGCGCTGTGCGGCTTCGGCTGTCGCCACCTGCTGCTCGACCACCTCGGCGCGCTTGCCCGCATCGGCGAGCTGGCGGGCGGCGGCTTCGGCGTCGGCGAGGCGGGCGGCCGCCTCGGTCTGCCGCGTCGCGAGGGTGGCGGGCGGCACCTCGATGTCGTCCGCCAGTGCCCGCCTCGCCGCCTCGACCCGCTCCTTCGCCACAGCCAGGCGCTGGCGGGCATCGCTCGCATTGCGCTCACACTGGCGCAATTGCTGCTCGGCCGCCCGCAGCCGCTCCTCGGCCTGCTGCAGCGCCTCGTCGGAGATCGATTCGCCGGCGGCGGCGGCCGGTGCCGGGTGGTCGGTGGCGCCACAGACCGGGCAAGGCTCGCCAGCCGCGAGTCGCTCGGCCAGCCGGCCGGCGAGGCCTGCGGCCCAGGTAGCGCGCACCTGCTGCAGATTGTCGCCCGCCGCCTGCTGTTCGCGGCCTGCACGGTCGACCTGGCGGCCGGCCTCGGCATCGGCGCCAGCGAACGCCTGGTGCTGGCGCTCGGCATCATCGAGGCCACGCCGCGCCTCGACCCGCTCGCGCCGCAGCCTCGCCTCGGCGCGCAGGCCGTCGACGGCCGCCGCCCGCAATTCCGTCTGCCGGCGGGCGGCCAGCATCTCGTCGCGGGCGCGAATCGCGTCGGCCAGCGCCTGGTCGGCCTTGCCGACGGCGGCCTCGGCGCTTTCCCGAGTCCTGGCCGCCAGACGGGCCCGCTCGGCAGTCTCGGCCAGCGCCGAGACCCTGTCCTGCAGGGCTTCGAGTTCGCCCTGGCGGCGGATCGCGGCATCGATCTCCGGTGCGCGGGCCTGCTCGGCAGCCAGCGCCTGCTCGGCCGCGATGCGCGCGGCGGCGGCCTGGGCGGCCGCGGCGCGTGCAGCGTCGAGCTGGGCGCCGGCCTTGGCGCCGTCGGCGGCGAGGGCCTCGGCCCGTTCGGCGGCCGGCAGCACCCGGGCGGCGCGACGGGCCGCCAGCAGGCGCTCGCGTTCGCGCTGCCAATGGGGCGCCTCCCCTTCGCGGTGCGTGGCCTCGGCACAGGCCGCATCCCACTCGACGAAGCGCGCGTCCGCCGCCCGCGCCGCGGCCAGCAACTGCTCGCGGCGAGCCGCCTCCTCGGCGGCCTCGCGCTCGTGCCGGCGGCGCCGCTCCAGCCCGGCCTGCTGCTCGCCGATGCGAGTGGCGAGCGCCTCGTCGCCATCGACCGCGGCCTGGTCGAGCAGGGCCTGGCGGCGGGTGCGCAACTCGCCGGCTTCGCGTTCGAGCGAGCTGGCGGCCTGCTTCAGGGCATCCTCGATGCGCTTGTAGAACTCGGTGCCGAACAGCGACTGCAGGATGCGCTCCCGATCCTGGCTGCGGCTCACCAGGAAGTCGCGGAAGCGACCCTGGGGCAGCACGATCACCTGGCGGAACTGCCGGCTCTCGAAGCCGAGCAGTTCGGCGACGCGGGCACCGACCTCGCCCCATTTGGTGGCCAGCGGCCTGGCCTGCTCGACCTCGCCCTCGCCGCTGAGCCGCCACAGTGCGGCCTTCGGCGCCTGACGGGTGTCGCCGCCGCCGCGACGGGCCGGGCGGATCTGCTCGGGCACCCGTTCGACGCGGTAGCGTTCGGCGCCGAGTGCGAACTCGAAGCGCACCTCGGTCAGCAGCTCGGGCGGCGCGTGCTGGCTGCGCATCTGACGGCCGTCGCGCTCACCGCCGGAACTGTCGCCGAACAGGGCGAAGCAGAGGCCGTCGAGGATGGTGGTCTTGCCGGAACCGGTCGGGCCATGGATCAGGAAGAAGCTGCCGTCGCCGAGGCGGCGGAAGTCGATGATCTGGCGCCGCGCGAAGGGGCCGAAAGCCTGCATCTCGAGCCGCAGCGGCTTCATGCGGCGTCCTCGCGATCACGCCGCATCAGCGTCGCCACAACCGCTTCGAAGGCGGCCATCCGCGCGTCGTCCGGCGCCTCGCCGATCAGCTCGTGGTAGAAGGCGGCGAACAGTTCGGCCGGTGCCCGCTGGCGGTGGTCCCGTCCACCCGACGGCACTTCGCCGCCGGCGTCGAGCGCGACGAACTGCAGTTCGAGCAGGTTCGGATAGACCTCGCGCAGGCGTGCCATCGGATCGAGCAGCGGCACGGTGTCGGTCAGTTCGGCCCGCAGGTAGTGCTCGCGCGCCGCCGCCTCGGCGGCGCTGGCCAGCAGCTCGGCGAAGCCGCCCCGCAACACCCCGAGATCGCGCAGCGGTGCGAGCGCCACGTGCTCGATCGTCACCGCGCCGTCGGCCGCGATGTCCACCAGCGACACGCTCTTGTCGTGCGCCGCCTCGTTGAACGAGTACTTGAGCAGCGAGCCCGCGTAGTGGATGCGACCGCCGGCGATCGACTGGGGCCGGTGCAGGTGGCCGAGCGCGACATAGTCGAAGCCGACGAAGCTGTCGGCCGCGACCTGACCGGAGCCACCGACCGACAGCGGCCGCTCCGATTCGGATTCGGCGCCGCCGGCGACGAAGGCATGGGCCACCAGCACATTGCGGCGGCCGGCGACGAAGCCTCGGCGCAGTTCGTCGAGCAGGCCGGCCATGGCCTGCTGGTGGTCGCCGGCGTGGTCGTAGCCGGGCAGCGCGCGCACCATCACCGGGTCGGCGTAGGGCAGCGGATGAATCGCCACCTCGCCGTGGGCGTCGGCCAGCACCAGCGGCTCGAGGCGATCGAGGCTGCCACGCAATACCAGCCCCTGGCGCTCGCTGACACGCCCGCCGAAGCCGATGCGTTCGGCGCTGTCGTGGTTGCCGGCGATCATGACGACCGGGATGCCGCAGTCCACCACCAGCCGCGACAGCACCTCGTCGAGCAGGGCGACCGCGTCGGCCGGCGGCACCGAGCGATCGAAGATGTCGCCGGCCACCAGCACGGCGTCGACGGCGCGCTCGCGGGCGAGCGCGACGAGCTGGTCGAGCACGTGGGCCTGGTCCTCGATCAGCGAGCGGCCATGCAGGTAGCGGCCCAGGTGCCAGTCGGCGGTGTGCAGGAGCTTCATCGGGGCGGGGTCGATCGTCGCAGCGTTGCAGGGTGTCGCCGTGCCAACGATAGCAGGAGCACCGCCGGCGTGCGATTGCGCGCGACCCGGCGCCGCGTCTGCATGCCGCGATGCCGCTTGGATGGGCGCGGGCGCGGGAGTTAGACTCGTCCGCGACGGCGTCCGGCGACGCCTCCCGGAACCATTGCCATGTCCCTGCGTTCGATGCTCGTGCTGATTCCGATCCTGCTGGCGACCGCCTGCGGCGGGGGTGGTGGGGGCGGCGGCGGGGGTGGCGGCGTCGACGGCCCGAGCGTGTCCGGTACCGCCACGCTTCCCCAGGGCCTCGCCGTGGACAGCGACGTCAACGACCCCAACAGCCGCTTCGCCAGCAACGACGAACCGGCCGAGGCGCAGTCGATCCCGAACCCGGTGACGCTGACCGGCTTCGCCTCGGCGGTGCCGTTCGGCCAGCCCAACGGCCGCTTCTCGAGCCGGGCCGACTTCTTCGACGGCTACCGGGTGGACCTCGCCGAAGGCCAGGCGATCGCACTGACGATCGGCAACTGGGACGCCCAGAGCCCGACCGCGGTGGACCTCGACATCTTCCTGTTCGACCTCGACCTCAACGTCGTCGCGTCGTCCGAGGGCATCGAACGCGACGAACTGATCGTGGTGCCGGCATCCGGCAGCTATCTGATCCTGGTCGAGGCCTTGAACGGCGCCAGCACCTACGAACTGTCGCTCGGTGTCGAGCTGTCGGCCGCCGACCTGCGGCGGCCACGCTGGAACCGGGTGCACGATTTCGTGGCGGACGAGGCCATCGTCCGTCTCGCCGACAGCGCCGCGACGCCCGAAGCCGCGGCCAGTGCGCTCGGCGGCCGCCGCGTGCGGGCCGGCCGCGCCGGCCTACCGATGCTGGTCGCACTCGGCGGCGACGTGCCACCGGCCCGGGCCGCCGCCTCCGCGCGTGCGATCAACGCCTGGAGCGGTCGCGCCCTGTCGGCCGAAGAAGCCGCGCGGGCGCGGACGATCCGCGAACTGAAGGCGCTGGCGGCCTCGCCGGCGGTAGCCAGCGCCGGACCGAACTACCGGCTCGCCGCCAGCGCGGTGCCGAACGACCGCTTCTATCCGCTGCAGTGGCATTACCCGGCGATCCAGTTACCCGCCGCCTGGGACATCACCCGCGGCGAGCGCGCCGGACGGCCGGTGGTCGTCGCCGTGGTCGATACCGGTGTGCTGACCAGCCACCCCGATCTGGTCGGGCAACTCGTGGCCGGATTCGACTTCGTCAGCGATGCCACCCGGGCGCTGGACGGTGACGGCATCGACGCCGATGCCACCGATCCGGGTGACCACAATTTCGGTGGCGCCAGTTCGTGGCACGGCACCCATGTCGCCGGCACCATCGCCGCCGCCACCGACAACGATTCCGGCGTCGCCGGGGTGGCCGGCGGCGCGCGGGTGATGCCGGTGCGGGTTCTCGGCCGTGGCGGCGGCACCGCCTTCGACATCCTGCACGGCCTGCGCTTCGCGGCCGGTCTCGACAACGTGTCGTCGCAGCGACCAGCGCAGGCGGCCGACATCATCAATCTGAGCCTGGGCGGCCCGGCCTTCGTGCCGGAGATGCAGGATGCGGTGAACCAGGCACGCGCGGCCGGCGTCATCGTCGTCGCAGCGGCCGGCAACGAGGCCAGCCCGCGGACCTCGTTTCCGGCCGGCTACGACGGCGTGATCTCGGTCAGCGCAGTCGATATCGCCAGCAATCGCGCCGATTTCTCGAACTTCGGCGACTCCATCGACGTCGCCGCGCCCGGTGGCAGCGGCAGTGCCGGCGACGCCAACGCCGACGGCTACCCGGACAACATCCTCAGCACCCATGCCGACGATTCCGGCGGCACGCCGCAGCCGGCTTTCGGGTTCCTCAACGGCACCTCGATGGCCGCGCCCCACGTGGCCGGCGTGCTGGCCTTGATGCGGGCGGTTCACCCGGACATCACGCCGGCCGAGGTCGATACGCTGCTGGCCTCGGGCGCGATCACCGACGACCTCGGCAGCCCCGGGCGCGACGACAGCTTCGGCCATGGCCTGATCAACGCCTTCAAGGCGGTGGTCGCGGCGCGCAATCTTGCCGGCGGCGGCGTCCTGCCGCCGGTGCTGGCGGCGATACCGGCACGGATCGACTTCGGCACCGGCAGCGCGGGCCGCACGCTGCGGCTGGAGAACCAGGGTGACGGCGTGCTCGACGTCACTGCAGTCACCGCCAGCGACGACTGGATCGTGGTGGGCGGCGGCAGCAGCGTGAACGGCGGCCTCGAATTCCAGATCTCGGTGGACCGCAGCGGCCTGCCCAGCGGCGCCTATGGCGGCCGACTGACGATCGCCAGCAACATCGGCAGCCATACCGTGCCGGTGACGATGCTGGTGGCTGCCAGCGGCGCATCCAGCGACGTCGGGCGCGTCTACTTTCTGCTGCTCGACCCGGAGAGCGACCTGAGCCTGGCACAGGTCGATGCGGCCGCCAGCAACGGCCGCTACAGCTTCCGCTTCGACGGGGTCGCGGCCGGCGAATACTTCCTGGTGGCCGGCAGCGACCTCGACAACGACGATTTCATCTGCGGCCCGGGCGAGAGCTGCGGTGCCTGGCCGGTATCGAGCGCGCCCGACATCCTCACCATGGGCACCGACGACATCGGCGGCCTGGCGATGTCGATCGGCGCCAGCGGCGCGCTGCGCGGCAGCGCAGCAACGACGGTGCCGCCGCAGGGCTTCCGCCTGCGGTCGAAGCCGGTGGGCGGGGACGGACGATGAGGTTGCCGGCGTTGATCGTCGTGGTCGCGCTCGCCTGCACGGCCTGTGTCGGGCTCGCCGGCGATGGCCGGGTCGCGGCCGAGGTGCTGCACCGCTCGGCGTTCTGCGGACGCGAAGACTCCCGTCCGGCATTGACCCTGATCACCGACCAGGCCGCCTTCGCCCACACATGGCAGCGGATCGCCGGCACAGTGCTGCCGCGCCCGGCCATGCCGCAGGTGGACTTCGGTCGCCGACTGGTCGCGGTGGTGGAATTGGGCAGCCGCCGAGACGGCGGCAGCAGCCTGGAAGCAACCGGCAGCGATGCCGTCGTCCGCCGCGGCACCGCGGCGCTGCCGGTCGCCGCCCGCGAGCCGGAGCCGGGCATGCTGACGACGACCGTGCTGAGCGCGCCGTGCATGGCATTCGCGCTCGACCGTGACGGCATCGACGTGGTCTCGGCCCTCGGCATCCCGGCGGCGGTGCCGGCCGCACGCGCCCGGTGAGGCCGAGCGGCCGATGCTGATCCTGCTGCGTTGGCTGCGCAAGGCCGTCGGCTGGTTCGATTTCGTCGCGCTGACCGCAATCGTCTACCTGCTCACCTACCTGCCCTGGCGCGGACCACGTCATCCGGTGGCGTCGCTGTTCCACGTCTGGTGTCGCAGCTTCGTCCGCGCACTCGACGTGGATCTGCGCCTGCACCAGCACAACCGCGTACCGCTGCCCGCGCACTTCATCCTGATCGCCAACCATCCGTCCGCATTCGAGGACATCGGTATTCCGGCACTGTTCGACGTGGTGTCGCTGGCCAAGGTGCAGGTGCAGGACTGGTTCGTGGTCGGGCGAATCAGCGTCGCCGCGGGCACGCTGTACGTGGATCGCGACGATGCCGATTCGCGCCAGCAGGCGATCGACGTCATGGTCGACGCGGTGAAGGCAGGGCGCAACCTGGCGCTGTATCCCGAGGGTGGCTGCAAGGGGCGGCGCCTGCACGACGCCTTCAAGTCCGGCGCCTTCGACGTGTCGATGCGCACCGGCGTGCCGATCCTGCCGGTGTTCCTGCATTACGAGGCGCAGGACGACTTCGAGTGGCAGGATCCGCACACCTTGCCGGACAAGATCCGCCACATGATGTTCACGGTGAACAACCGGGCCAACTATCATGTGTTCGACCCGCTGCTGCCCGAGGACTTCGCCGACAAGTACGAAATGAAGGCGGAGGCCTATCGGCGTTTCAGCGAATGGAACCGGCGATTTCTCGAGTGATCGGGCGCCCCGCAGGAAATATCGATGGCCAAGGATCCCGTCACACCGTTTCGCGCCCCGCACAAGACCAAGGAGGCCCGCCTCGCCCGTGTGCGCGAGCGCTTCGAGCAGGCGCATCCGCTGCCCGCCGGCAATCGACGCCATCCGGCCTCGGGCAAGGCCGTGATCGTCGCCGTCGCGATCGGGGTATTGATGATCTGGCTGGTGACGACACTGCTCGGCTGAGGGCCGGGCCTGCGCGCTCGGCTGCCGTCGTGTCTCAGCCGACCGTGAATCCGGCTACGTCGACCCGCACCACTGGCCGCGCCAGCGCCACCGACGCCGACCGCGCGAACTGCTTCGCCCAATCGCCGGCTTCGCTGAAGCGCTTCTCCCCGCCGAACTTGGCGACGTTGAGGATCATGTCGAGCACCAGCACCTTGCCCATCGGGTTGCTGGGCGTGCATTCGAGATCCTCGAATTCCTGCGCGAGCCATTCCCGGGCCTGATCCGGGCTGAGTTGCGCGACCTCGTCATCGGTGAGCGCGAACTCGTACTCGCGTTGGTCACCGAAGGCGACGACGACGTGATGCGGCATGGCCTTCCTCCTCCTGGAGCATGGATATCCTTGATGAGCGAGCCATTCTAGGTTGCCGCTGCCAGAGCGCAAGGAAAGTATCGAATTGTGTTCACCTGGGGGCGGACGAGCGTTCTGCGCCGGACATCAGGCCCCGGACATGTTTGCTTGCAGCGAGCGGGAATAAGCAAGAACGCGAACTGTTCACCGCGCAGACGCTGCAATGCGCGGCGCCCACCGGCATCCGGCCCGGTCGCCAAGCGCCGGAACGCCAACCGCCCGGATTCAAAGCCGGGCACAGTCGAAGGAGACCACGATGAAGATGCGCTTGCTGTTGGTTGCGCTGGCCGCAGTGTTGTCCACCAGTGCGTGGGCGCGGCATTGCCCGAAGGACATGAAGGCGATCGACGCCGCACTGGCCGAACACCCGCAGATGTCGACGGCTGACATGGAGGAAGTGAAGAAGCTGCGGGCGGAAGGCGAAGAGCTGCACAAGGCCGGCAAGCACCCGGAGTCGGAAGCTGCGCTGGCCAAGGCGATGAAGATGCTCGGCATCTGAGCGAAACGCCCGCGGGCCCGGGTGGCCCGCGCCATCCAGACAGCGTCCGAACAACCGGTCCCAATCCACGCTGGACTGATGCGGGCCGCCTGCGCACCCTGCCCGACGACGGCGCCCCGGCCTTGTCCGGGGCTTCTTTCGGCCCACGCGACTACGCCCCCGCGCGCGCTCCGCGAGGCACGACTGTTCGCGCTGACCAGCCCCGGCCGAATCGGCCCCGTGCTTTCCTGCGCGACCAAGTGACGGCATCTGGCAAGCGGCCCCGCCAGGCGGCATCCGACGGCCGATCGGCATCCTTTTGCAGCCGCATGCGGGGACGGATTCGAACTGGGGCAAAGGACCAATTTGAGGGTCATTTGCCGCACACGGGTATCGTGGACAGCGCGCTTCCGCTGCCACAGGGTCGCACCATGCCGCTGATTCCTTGGCGAAATTCCTCGCTCTCCGTGCCGCAATGGGAACTGGCACAGCGCCTGCACACATTGAGGTCACTTCCCCATTCGCCCGGGCAGCTCCGCCTGCGCGCGAAGCCCGAGAGGCATCTATGGCGCAAGAATTCAACAGGCAGGAGCCCCGTCCACACGAAGGCTCCGGCGGCGGGGAAGCACCGCACCCCAGGGCGACGGGCGGCTCCGCGTGGACGCCCCGAAACCTACGGGAAGTGCCCAAGCCCACCAACCTGGTCCGCTCCTTCGCCCTGCTCAGCCTGATCTCGATCGCGGTCATCTGCAGTGTGGCGGCATTGCTGCTTTCGCGCTTCATGGAGCGCGCCCTGGTGCAACGCGATGCGATCGTGACGGCCGAACTGATTCAGAGCATTGCCGAGCACGAAGAACCCGAGCTGGCCTTCGATCGCCCCGAACTGCTCACCGACGAGGAAGGGCTGGGCGAGCTGTTCATCCACATCACCAAGATTCCGGACGTGTTGCGGGCCAACGTCTTCGCTCCCGACCGCTCGATCGTGTGGTCGAACGACCTTGCGCTGGTGGGGCAGCGTTTCGTCGATAACGACGAACTCGAGGAGGCATTGCGCGGCGAGATGGTGGTCGAGCTCGGCAGGGTGGCCAAGTCGACCAAGAACGAGCATGCCTTCTTCCCGGATGGCGTCACCGACTTTGTCGAAAACTACGTGCCGATCTGGGCCCACGACCACAGCATGGTGGTGGGCGTGGTCGAGATCTACCGCACGCCGGTAGCGCTTTTCGAGACCATCCGCGACGGCACCTGGCTGGTCTGGAGCATCGCGCTGGCGAGCGGCGTCTTTCTCTACACGACCTTGTTCTGGGTCGTGCACCGGGCAGCCAACGTGATGCGGCGGCAGCACGCGCTGCTGGTGGAGTCGGAAACGATGGTGGCGGTCGGCGAGATGGCCACCGCGGTGGCCCACGGGATCCGCAATCCGCTGGCATCGATCCGCTCGAGCGCTGAACTGGCGCTGGAGGAGGAGACGACCGAGATCGGTCGCGAGGCAACCCGCGACGTCATCCTCGAGGTGGATCGGATCGGCCAGTGGTTGCGAGAGATGCTGCTGTTCGCCCGCCCCGAGCGGGGCGAGTTGTTCGAGGTCGACCTCGGCGAAACGGTGCGCCGGAGTCTGGACAATTTTCAGCGCACGATGGCGCGGCAGCATATCCGGTCGCAGGTACATATCGCCGATGCACTGCCCCCGGTCAAAGGGGATGCCCAATTGCTGACGCAGATGTTCAACAGCATCATCGCCAACGCCGTCGAGGCGATGCCAAACGGTGGCAGCCTCGACGTGCGGGCTGCGCTATGCCACGAGGGCAAGGAACTCGAAATGACCCTGTCGGACACCGGCGCCGGCATCCCGCGGGCACACCTCGACCAGGTACTGAAGCCCTTTTTCACCAGCAAGAGGAGCGGGCTGGGGATCGGACTGCAGTTGGTGAAGCGGATCGTCGAGCGACATGGGGGCCGCATCGTGCTGAGCAGTGTCGAAGGTCAGGGCACCACCGTCACCCTGATCTATCCGGTAGCGGGCGCTTGATCGATGTTGCCACGGGTATTGGTCATCGACGACGAAATTCGCCTGGCCAAGAACATACGGCTCTATCTGAGCCGCTACGGCTTCGACGTACAGGTGGCCAACAGCGGCCTGGAAGGCCTCGAGATCTTCGCCACCTTCCAGCCCGCCATCGTGCTGCTGGATTTCAAGCTGCCAGATATCGACGGTCTGGAGGTGCTCGGCAGACTCCGCGCTGCCGGCACCGAGGCCCACATCATCCTGATGACGGGACAGGGCAGCACCAAAGTCGCCGTCGCGGCGATGAAGGCGGGGGCCTGCGACTACCTGAGCAAGCCTCTCGTGCTTAAGGACCTGAAGAACGTGCTGGAAGTGCTGGCCGGCAAGGGAAGCCGCAAGGCGGCAGCGGACGGCCTTCGGACGAACGGCCCGTAACGCGGCGATACCCCATTTCCGGCTGGATCGCGGTACCCGATGAGTTGGTGACAACGATGACCGAACCTGCAGTTGCACGAGGCAGGGGAGGTTCAGCTCGACCCCGGGCCGTCGCCGATTTGCCGCCCGAGCACCACGTCATCCGCTGCGCTTAGACAGCAGGCCAATGCAGCGGACCGACACGCGGCTGATGCCGGATTCCGATGCAGCCATCGGTCGGAGAAATGTGCGCTACCGAAGTAGACCTGACCCCTCGCACCGAGAAATGCGTGTAACCGAAATAGACCTGACCCCGCCCACTTGTAACCGAAATAGACCTGACCCCGCCCACTCTGACCGCAGCAGGAAGTTCCGTTTGAGTGGCAAGACGTGCCCCCGATTTTTGCGAAAATGTCGTAGACATTCAAACTTGGGCAAATACACTGCTGTACAGCCGGCGTCGACCGAGTCGCCGGGTGCAGATCACCGGGCCGTCAGTGATGTCGCGCCGAGGAACATCCCCCTTCCATAGCGTTCGAATGCCACGTCGGAAGACCCACAACCACCATGCAATGTCAGGAGACGGTAATGACATCGAAGTCGAGATTGCGGACCACCATGACGGCGCCCTACGTGGTGCTAACGTCACTGGCACTGGGCCTTGGCGCCTGCGCCAGCAAGGTGCCGGCGCCGGTCGAGCAGATGGCGACCAGCCGGGCGGCGATGGCACAGGCAGAGCGGGCCGGCGCGGGCGAGTTCGCCGCGGTCGAACTGCTGGCTGCCCGTGAAAAGCTGAATAAGGCAGAACTCGCGATGCGCGAGGGACGCAATGCCGAGGCGCTACGGTTCGCCGAACAGGCGGAGGCGGACGCGGTGCTGGCGGAGGCCAAGGCTCGCAGCAGTCAATCGACCAAGGCTGTCGAGGACATGAGGCAGGCAATCGAGACGCTGCGCGAAGAAATACAGCGCAAGAGCCGCTGACAGTCCGCATCACGACACAGGAGAATTCGATGATTATCAAGCACACTTCGGGACGCAACTCACTGCTCGCGGTCGCCATGGCCGTGAGCCTTGCATCCTGTGCCAGCGCCCCCAAGCCCAACCCGCAGCTGGACGAGGCACGAACGATCTATCGCAGTGCAGCGAGCGATTCCCAGGCGGCGAAGAGCGCGCTGGTCGAGTTGCGCAGTGCAGAAGAGGCCTTGCAGCAGGCAGAAAAACTCCAGGCCGGAGGCGCCGACCCGGTGGAGGTCTCGCACTACGCCTATCTCACCAAGCAACGCAGCCGGATTGCGATGGAGGTGGCCAGGCAGGCTGCCGCCCGGCAAAAGATGGAAGACGCGAAGCTCCAGCGCGACAGAATTCTGATCGAGTCGCGCACCCAGGAGGCCGAGCGCGCGATGGCCAGCGCGGAGGAACGGCGCATGGAGGCCGAGCGGGCCCGCCAATTGGCCGAGCAAAGGCTCGGCGAAGCAGAGAGGGCCCGCGCGGAGGCGGTCGCCGCCCAGCAGCGTGCCACTGCCCTCGCCGCCCAGATCGAGGATCTTCAGGCCAAGCAGACCGAGCGCGGCATGGTACTGACCCTTGGCGACGTATTGTTCGACACCGGCAAGGCCAGCCTGAAAGCGGGCGCGATGCGTACGATCGACAAGCTCGCGAGCTTCCTGAAAGAGAACCCGGGTCGCAGAATCCTGATCGAGGGCCACACCGACAGTGTGGGCTCGGAAGCTTTCAACCAGACCCTGTCCGAACACCGCGCGGAGTCGGTCCGTGATGCGGTGGTCGAGCGCGGAGTCGCCGCAGAGCGCATCGCGATCGAGGGGCTGGGCGAAGCCTACCCAGTCGCGAGCAACGACAACGCCCCGGGACGACAACAGAACCGGCGCGTCGAAGTCGTGTTTTCCGACGACGAGGGCCAGTTCAAGCAGGGCCCCGACGCCCGCTGATCAAGGACCGACGCTGCGCAGGCCCGCATTCGGACCTGCTGCAGCGCCATCACGGCACGGAAACTAGACTTGGCGCGGCATCAGATCCGTGTCTGTCGGCCGCAGCGACACCATATGTACATCGCGCTGCGGATACGGGATGGTGATGCCGTTTTGCTTGAACAACCGCCAGATGGCCACGTTGATGTCGGTGCGGACATTGCCGATGCCATTCTGGGGGTCATTGATCCACACCCGCAGTTCGAGATCCAGACCGCTTTCGCCGAAGCTGATGAAACGTGCCGCAGGCGGCGGATCCGCGATCACGCGTGCCGAGGACCTGGCGGCCTCCAGCAACAGTGCCATTGCCTGCTCGGGGTCGTCTTCATAGCTGATCTGCACGGGCAGCCTGATCCGCGTGCTGTCGTCCGAATAACTCCAGTTGATGACTTCCGACGTGATCAGGTTCTCGTTCGGGATCAGGCGCTCGACCCCGTCCCGGTTGCGCACGACCACATAGCGCGCCTTGAGCTCCTGCACCCAGCCGTACTTGGTGTCGTCGGTGCCGACCGAGATCACGTCACCGGGCTTGATCGAACGGTCGAGCACCAGGATGAAACCACTGATGAAGTTGCTGGTGATGCGCTGAAGGCCAAAGCCGATGCCGACACCGAGCGCGCCGCCGAACACGGTCAGCGTGCTGAGGTCGATGCCAGCCGCGTCGATCGCCACCAGCACGGCCAGCGCGATCAGGAAGAACTTGCTGAACTTGCCGACGGCCACCTGCAGGGTCGGCGCCAGATGCGGAGAGCCACGCATGCGGCGTTCGATCACGCCCGACACCCAGAACGCCAGCGTCAGCAGCAGCGCGATCAGGCCAACCAACTGGATCGCATCGAGCAGCGAGATGCGCGATTCGCCCATCTTGAACGCCAGCGCATCGAGGGTTTCGGTGATCGCCGGCAGCCAGCCCACCAGATGCAGCGCGAGGACAACCCAGACGCTGCCGGCGATGATGTTTTCCCACGCCTTCAGTGCCGGCGTGACCGGAAAGCCCTTGCGCAACAGATAGACGGCAAAGCGGATCGCCGCCAGCGATACCAGCAGCGGCACCGCAACGTCGAGCAAGGTGGTCGACGCCTGCCGCGACAGCAGGATACCGCGGCCGAACAGGATCAGCAGCAGCATCACGACCGGCAGCAGCATGCGCTGCGCCGTGCGCAACGCGAAGCGCCGGAATCCGACACTGGTGGATTCGAGCAGGCGGCGCCGCAGCAGGTTGCCGCCGACGCGCCCGAGCAACCACGTACCGAGCGCCGCGACTAGCAATACCGCGATCTGGTAGTAGATGGCCGGCGTGACAAGCTCGGCCAGCAATTGGCCGAGACGCTGGACAATCTCGTCGAAGCTCCACTCCATGATCACTCCCTGCATTGCTGCGACTACCGGGCCACGGGCCGATGACGGCCCCCGAGCCCAGCCAATGTAGCCCGCTTTGACGAAATCCGTCAGTCCCGGCGGCCCCGCGCTGCGCCGACAGCTGCTACTCAAGCAGTCATGATCGCGCTTGCCGCGGTCGTGCGGCACCGCGATTCCGGCATCAGCCCGCGACGGTGCAGCCGACAGGTCATCCGCAATGGCGAGCGCCACCGTCCAGCACCGTCAGAACGATCGGCGCAGCGATGCGGTTCCGGTGTTGCAGAGCGTCGCCGATGCATCGACGCAAGGCCTCAACCATCTCGGAAATGCGTTGGGCATCGACGTATCACACCCCATGCATCGACTTCCCGCAGCGCAGCGATATTCGCTAAACTCGACAGCGTTCACTCGATGACGGGCAAGTTTTGGGCGCGCGTCGGCGTACGCAGATCTCGCCGCCGACGGTCGGCCGTCGGCGCAATCAGGCGCACCCTGTCCGCTCGACACGGTGAATGGCTCTCAGGCGGGTACACGAGATCTGTTTGTTCATCCGGGCGATTGCAGGCTGGTCTGGTTCACGCGATCGACCCCGAAACCGGCGGACTAGTCGATATGGCTTTTTCGAATCACTGGCGCAATGACGTCTTCGTCAGCTATGCCCACACGGACAACGAAATCGGGCCCAGCGGCGTCCGGTGGGTTTCACAATTCACCCAGTATCTCGACACCAGTCTGAAGCAACGTCTCGGGTGCGGCGACTGCTTGCGCGTCTTTTTCGACAAGCGGGATCTCAGTTCAAATCAGGAGCTTGCCAGCACGCTCGATGAAGTCCGCCATTCGGCCATATTCATCGCGATCACGACGCCGAGCTATGTCAACGGCTCATGGACTCGTCGGGAGCTGGAAGCCTTTACCGAGCAAGCCCAGTTCCAGGATCGGCTCTTCGTCATCGAGATGTCGCCTCTCGACTCGCTCGGCGATTATCCACCGCCGATCGACACGAAACCCCGGGCAAAATTCTGGCACCGTCCGACGGCGGAGAGCCGTGTCCCGCTGCCGCTCGACCCCCAGATCGATCCCCAGCTATACACCCAACGACTTCTCGATTTCGCCGAGCATGTCCGCAAGCGGCTGCTGGCACTTCACCAGCAATCCCACATTGCACCTGCACCGCCGGCCCGGGAAGATTCGCCTGCGAAAGGGAACGGCGACCCCAACCGCTGTACCGTGCTGCTGGCACAGGCGACCGACGAGCTCGAATTCGAGCGCGAGCAGGTCAAATCGTACCTTCAACAGATGAATGTCTCGGTGCTGCCGGAAGGCGACTATCCGCAGGGCGGAGCGAGCTTCAAGCAGGCATTTGCCGCGGATCTTGCGAGGGCTGACCTGTTCGTGCAACTGCTCGGCAAGGCGGCGGGTCGCAAGCCACCGGACCTCCCGGACGGCTATATCCAGACGCAGTTCGCACTCGCCAGCGCCGCCGGCCGATCGATGATGCTCTGGCGTCACCCCGAACTGGACGTCGACCAGATCGGCGATCCCGCGCAACGCCGCCTATTGACCAGCGAGTCCGTCATCGCGTCGGGGCTGGAGGCATTCAAGACCGAGATCGTGCGCTCGATCAAGATGCTCAGGGCATCGAAGGCACCCGCACCGTCGTCACTCGTCTATCTCGGTGCCGAGCGTTCCGACATCGAAGTCGCGCGCCAGCTGTCGGAAGCCCTCAAGGCACACCGTTTTCCGGTCGTCCTGCCGACCTTCGAGGGTTCGTCGGAGGAAATACGGCAGGACCTCGAAGAGAATCTGATGGAAAGCGACACCCTCGTCTTCGTCTACGGATCTGCCCCGACGACGTGGATTCGCGGCAACCTTCGCAGACTGCACAAGCTCATGGCGCAACGCGAAAAGCCGCCGAGGCGGGTCGCGATCTTCACTGCCCCTCCGCCCAAGGCCGGCGACATCGGTGTTTCTTTCCCCTATCTCGAAACGATCGACAGTTCCGGCGACCTTGACCCGGATCCGTTGATTACCCTGCTCGAGGACGACACGTGAGGGCAGACCGAGCACGACTTCCCTACCCCGGCCTGCGTTCGTTCGACCGGGAGGAGGCCGACCTGTTCTTCGGCCGCGACGGCGCCGTCGACGACATGATCGATCGCCTGGCCGCGACACGATTCCTGGCGGTTCTCGGTGCATCCGGCTCGGGCAAGTCCTCGTTGGTCAAGACCGGCCTGCTGGACGGCCTCGAACTGGGGCTCCACCCCGCGGGCTCCGATTGGGTGTTCTGCGCCTTCACGCCCGGCGGCCACCCCTTTCACCAGCTGGCGTTGGCGTTGCAGGCGGTGCAGGCCGAAGCCCTTGCTACCGAGCCCGGCACCGGCAATCTGGCAATCCTGGAGGGGTTCCTGCGCCGGGGGCCACGCTCGCTGGTCGAATGGGCCGGCGACGGCTACCTCCGGCCCGGTTCGAATCTCCTGCTGCTCGTCGACCAGTTCGAAGAATTGTTCCGCTATGGAGGCTACGCCGAGCGCGAGGAGGCGGAAGGCTTCGTCAAGCTGCTGATCGAAAGCGCGTCCTCGCCGGCGGTACCGATCCATGTGGTCATCACCATGCGTTCGGACTTCCTCGGCGCATGCGCACTCATTCCTGGACTCGCCGAGATCATCAACGCCGGCGCCTACCTGACGCCGCGGATGGGTCGCAACGATTGTCGCGCAGCGATCGTCGGGCCTGCGCGCATGGTCGGCATGGAAATCGAGGAGCGGCTGGTCAATCGCCTGCTGAACGACCTGATCCGCTTTGCACCCTGGGAAGGCGGCGAGGAATCGGACCAGCTCAAGCGGCTGTCGCGCCGCGCCGATCAACTGCCGGTCATGCAGCACCTGCTGAACCGGCTCTGGCAGCAGGCGATCCAACGGCCCGGCAGCGAACCGATTCGTCTGACCGAACAGGAATACGAGGCCGTCGGCGGGCTCGATGGCGCCCTCGATGCCCACGGTGCCGAAATCCTCTCCCGATTCGGCGACCACGACCGACCACTCGTGCGAACCATCTGTTGCGCTCTGGTCGACGGCAATGCGCCGGCCAGCGCGACTCGAAGACCACTTCAGCTTTCCGATCTGGTTGCAGCCACCGATGCCACCGAATCCGATGTCCGCCGCATCGTCGACGTCTTTCGCGCGCCCGAGTGCAGCTTCTTCCGGCCGGGGCCAGAACAGGCATTGGAGAGCGGGACAGTGGTGGACATCAGCCATGAGAGCCTGATCCGCCAATGGTCCACACTCAGCCAATGGGTGATCGACGAAGCGCGGGCGGCAGCGCTTTGGCGACGGGTCGCGGCTGCGGCGGCGCGCTACCACGACAAGGAGGGGGGTCTTCTCACCGGACTCGATCTCGCCAACGTGCTGGCGTGGTGGCAGGAAAAGCAGCCAACCGAAAACTGGGCACGACGTTACTCCGACGATTTCGCTGGCGTCCTCGCCTATCTTCAGGAAAGCGAAGAGGCCGAAAGCCTCCGTCGCGCCGAGCACGACGAACGGACACGGCGCGACCGCAGGCGCCTGGTGATCGGCCTCGTGAGCGTTTCGGCACTCGCCATCGCAACCTCGGTGTTCGCACTCTGGGGAGTCTCTGCCGAGCGCCGAGCGGCCTCCGCCAACGAGAATGCGGTCGCGGTTGCGCAGGATCTCACCAACGGATTGTTCGACCGAATCGACGACGGCCTATCGATGCCGATATCGACCCGTTTTGCGTTGATCCAGGACCGGGAAGTCGCGATTGGCGAAGTCGCCAAGAGCCTATCGAGCGCACGGCGCGTAGTCGACATGCAGGCAGATCTCCTGCTACGGTCGATCAAGACTTTGCTGGACGCCGGGTGGTCGCATGAAGCGTTCGAGCGCGCCGAGCACCTTGCAGAATTGATGCGCAGCGACCATTCGCAGAGCGGCCGCCTGTCGGACCCCGAGTTCCGACTTGAAGCCTTGCTCGCCATTGCGAGGTCTCAGCGCTTTCACGGCAATCTGCCGGGGGCCCGGGCGACATTCGCAAGCGCAGCGAAAGCCTTTTCGTCGGTTCGCGCGAACCGCATCAGAACCCTCCGTCTCCAATCCGAACTCGACTATCTCGACTTCGAACTCGCAGGTGAAGTGCGGCGTTTCGACGAACAACTGGTGCAACAGGCGGCACTGGCCGATTCCTTCAAACAGCTGGCGACGCTGATCGGTTGGAATGCGGACACGGAACGGTTCATCGATACGGACTCCCGTGCATCCATTGCAGTGGGCAATGCCCAAGATGCTTCCACCATCGTAGAAAATTTCATTCGCGCCCAACTCGAAGCGATAAACACGATACACAGTGAATTGCGCAGCGAAGCACTCCAAGCCGTATCGCTGGAGAAACTGACATCCGAAGTCAGGCGCGCCTATGCGCTATTCGAAGAGATCGGCGCCCCCGGCATTCCGAAGCGAGAATTACAGTCGATCTACAAGCGCGAAACTGCAGAATATCTGTCCGATAGCGCAAAAGACGTCGAGCAGGCATTCAAACTGATCAATGACGCCGTAAGTCTTGCGGCAAGCCTATGTGCAGAGGACCCCAAGAATCTTTCGTTCAGAAACCTGCTGGCCTTGGCGCTCGTCCAACGATCCCGCATTGCCGCCCAGAAGTCCGAATTCGACCTCGCACTGAAGGATCTCGACGCCGTACGCTCGATCGCACTTGACACCAAGCGCTTGGTCAAACCCTTACCAGACTGGAAGCGACTGGATCAGACAATTTCCTATTACACCTACGATACCGCTCGTCTCAGCAAGAAGCCGGACCTCGGAAAGCGGGCAGCGTCGCGAATGAAGGCGGAAGTCGATTTTGCCACCAAGCAAGGCACACAGCACCGCGCATGGTTGGAGCGCAGCCATGCGCCACTGATCTGGGCACTCCTCGATCCAAACCTCGAGCTGCCGATCTCGAAGAAGGCGATTGCCGAATATGCAGCCGGGCTGCTCGATACAGCCAAGGCAGACGATGAATCGCAGGGCCACGATTTCGCGCAACGGCGCCTGCGATCATTCTCCTACGACCGATTGTTGATGTTGCCACCGGCAGAGGTCGGTGACGCCACCTGGAAGCAGTTCTTCCAAGATGCTCAAGCGAACAGCGCATTCAGCGATCCAAAAGCCCGGAACGAACTTATCCCGCTTTCGATTTTCGGCAGTCTTCCGATGGTATATGCACAGCGCATCACACCGGACGAGGCACTGTCCGTGCGGAAAGCGCAGACGGCGCTGGATGCTCTCGATCCCTCGAAGGATGTCGCGCAAGCACTCGAGCTGGCTTCGAGCACGCTGACGACGGTACCACTCGCTGGCGCGACCGGTGACGACTTGTACGCGCGAATCAAGTTACGTCAGTCGGTTTTCGACCGGCTCGCGAAATTCGCCACCGATGACCCGGACCGCAATGCGTGGCTTCGACTCGTCGACGTCGCGATCGCCGAAGCCCAGCAACTGGAAAGCGGCAGCACTACGGGTCTCGACAAACGGCGAGAATTCTACTTGGGCCGACATGCCCAGGCATACGTTTCGGCTGGGGCATGGGCGCAGGGGCGCGATGAATTCGCGGAGGCGCTTTCGGTCGCGCTCGCAGATTTCGTCGCCAATCCGGCGTCGACGACACCATTGAGCAATGCAACGATCTATGGCCGGCAATGGCTGAGCGCAGCACTCAAGGCTGGCGAGTTTCCTTCGATAATCGAGCCTTTGGATCGGATGATCCGGAAGATTCTCGCCGACCAAGCATTCGGTTCACAAGTTCGCGGCATTTCGGATTATGTCAAGAGCCTGAAAACTCAGATCGAACAGACGATCACGGCGATCGATTCAGAAAATGGCGCGGCGCTCACGTCTTTGCGCGAACTACAGGTGATTGCATCCCGGATTGTCGCCGAGCCCACACGGGCAGCCATATCGACAGACGCCGTTCCGACACTCCCGGATTTCACCCGACTGCACGAGAGCGGCAATCGTCGAAGAATCGATCGCGTCAATTGGACTTTCGCGCCCATCTATTCTGGCACTTGGCGAACCTTGCAGGGAGCCGAACGGCAGGCACTGTTGGATCGACTTCTGGATCCAAGCGAACTAATGCATGCCTTCTATGTGAGATCGACCCCGTTGCCTTTCTATGCCGAAGGGAAGCTGGTCGAAATTGAACTGCAGACGGCAGCCGGTGTCTTTGGCGTGCGATCGACCCTGGTATTCCCCGGCAAGACATATGTCCTGAATGGCACCTCGCCGCCGATCCATCAAGCCAACAAGAATGCACCGATCAAGCTCGGAGATCTCGACGACGTATCGGCCTACCTGAGGTTCTTCACGTCCTACGTCAATGGCGATTACGGCGCGTTTCAGCTCGTCGATAGCGTTGACGAGATCATTTGGCAGGATTCCGCCGACCGCAAGACCATTGCCAGGACGGCGGCAGACATACGCCCGTTGGCGGTCTGGCAGGCGGACGGCGACCGCGACAATTTCTTTGCGACAGGCACCGTGCAGTATGGCAATGCGGTGTTTTCAGCCAAGTTCAAGATCTCGCGGAGTGGCATGATCGAGATGCTCGGCGATCGCCCAATCGCCGGCGATCTTCCGGTCAAGCCGATCATCGTCAGCGAACGGCGTGTTGGGCATTCCGTGCGAACGACGGCAGAGCAGGTCGACCTATCCTTATTGGGCATCAAGGAAATCGACTCCTTCAAGAACGAGCTCGCGGCGGTGCTTGAAACCTACGACGGGGCTCGCGCGGAGGACCGGTCTGACCTGATCGATGAATACCTGTCCTATCTCGAAGACGAAGTATTCTCCGGCAGTTTGGACAAACCGGAGGAGTTGTTGAACTCTTTCGCGTATTCATTGTTGAAACGCGGCCTGCGGCCTGAACGTGCAACCGAGCTGGCACGCCGAGCACATGCAGCAGCGCCAAGCGAGCCCCACATCATGGACACCTACGGATGGGGCCTGATCCAGACCGGCCATATCAAGGACGGGATACAGGTGCTGAACGAGGCTCGGAATACCTTCGACGCCAAGCAGGCTACCAAACGGATGTACCTGGAACTCTACGCGCACCTCGGCCACGCCTATCGCCTCGACGGCCAGATCGACGCGGCGCTGGAAACCTTCGCCAAGGCGCAAGCGCTGGACCTCGATGGCGAATGGATGGATTTCGTCAAGACGGAACTGGACCTGCTGAAATCGGAGAGGCCGGATGCTGGGCCGACGACGTCGCAATCGCCGGCCGTTACAGGCTAGACCGGCGACAGTTCGATCGTTTCGTGGTCGGTGATTTCCAGCCAGGCCACGAGTTCCTCGACCATGACGTCCTCGAACCGGAGGACGTCGTCCATGGCCAGCGCACCCGACACGACACCGTTGGCGAATCCCGGCCTGACATGGGCGTTCAGCCATTCGACGATCTGTTGCTCCTGTTCCAGGTACCGAAAATACAAGGTCTTGGTGTTCTGCCCGAGAAACAAGGCCGTCACCCAGGTGGCCAAGCCGAGCAACATCAGAATCAGGAAGGTCAGGACGGTCTTGTTTTCGTAGATCCAGGCGGGCGCGTGCAGCATGACAATCGCCGATTTGCCCACGGACATGGCAAAGACGGCAACGAACAGCAGGAATAGTGCGCGGTGCCTGAACCCCATCTGGCCGTGTATTCGACTGCGCGACGCATGGAACCAGTGCGCCTGTCGCAAAATCCGCTTCTTCAGGTAGAAGACACAGCCACGCTCATCCGCCGGAATAGTCTTCACGTCGCGGACGTAACGCGCCCGTTCGGATCGCCAGATGTTCCTGACGGCGGCGATTCTACTGGTGCCGTTTCGCAACGCCTCCGCGACAGTGCCGGTCAGGCGTTCGATGACGGCAGCTTGTTCGACTTCGCCTTGATGGGATGGTGCCGCCATCAGTTGCGCAAGATAGTGACGCTGGCGCAGGAATTCGCTGAAGATGCGCTCCTTCATCCACCGCCGGCGTGTTCCGCTGGCCACCAGAAATGCGACGATCACGTTGAGGAAGCAAAGCGGATCGACGATTGCCGCGAGCGTCTGAAACCAGCCGACCGACGCGCCGATGGTCGCCGACGCCGAAAGCGCAATGAAACCGACCATCAGCGACGAAACCGAGAACGCCAGCTGGGCATGGTATCGGTTCTGCAAATCGTTGGCTGTCCGGTGGTAGTGCATGAAGGCGGGTTCCTGGCTGGCGCCTGGATCCTCGCCGCCGACAGCGGGCTCGTCGGCAAAATACAGCCAGTCCACCAACGGATTCTTCTTTTCCTCCTTGCCGAGGTAAGCCCGTCTTCGCATGGCATTCCAGCCCAAGGCCAAAAGGCCCGGCACGACGTAGGACAGGAGGACTGCGGCAAGCAATATGACGATCATCGAACAATGAATCCGAAGGTGAGATGGGCGATGCCGTAGTCTATCCCGACTGTGCTGCTCGTCGTGCAGGCCAATGCATCACGTGAATGACAATTCGGATTCGTCGCGCAATACGGCGGTGTTTCCGCTGGTTCACTATGGCGCAATCTGCAATCTAGTGGCCACGCGCGGTCGATCTACGGATCGAGTCGTGGGCTGGCATCGATGGCGCAATCCTTGCCGGGACGTTCTTCCACCCACCGGCAACGCATGCCCGCCAGCCGGGCGTACGATGTCGTACCCCCGGCAGTGCGGCGAAGTTGGTTGGCGCTACCTTGCGCCGCGCCCTCGCAGGACCGCGAGTTCCTCCACCAGGCCATCGATGATGGCTTGCTGCGCTGCCAGCTTCTCGGTCAGCCGATCGAGATCGGCCTGCATCGGCATCCTGGAGACCTCGCCGGTGGTGTTGCTTTCCAGGTAGAGGCCGGCTTCGTCCTCGAACATGCGCCAGACCAGCTTGCCGTCCTTGTGGAACTTGATGTCACCCGTCAGGAAGGCTTGCGCGCGCACGGTGTCCGCACGTACGGTTCCGGCAACGTCGAGTTTGAGGTCGGGCGTCAGGCCGTCTGGATTGGAATTGGGGTTCTCAACGCCGATGCCGACGGTGCCGAACCAGTCGAATGGATTGACCACGGAGCTTCCGTGGAAGACCGTATCGGTGGCGTTGTTGGCGATCGTGCCGGCGCCGGTGATGTTCCATTCCGTGGTTCTCACCACCGTGCGGCGTGCCGTGGTGTCGACGCTGAGGCTGTTGATCAGCGAATTTTCGACCACGTTGTTGCGGGAGGCGGGGCCGATATCGATGGTGCTGGTCGACAGCACAGACCCGATCGTGACGTGGGCGGCGCCGTCGAGGATCACGTCGGCGACGCCGTTGGCTTCGAAATGGGTGCCGGAGACGACACTCGGCAGGCCGGTGGCGAGTTGCAGGGCGACACCGGCGAGGCCTTCGATGGTGCCGCCATACAGATAGACGCTGCCTTCCGACACTGGGTCATCAATGACGATGCCGTGCTGGCCGCCCTCGAGATTCGGTGCCAGGAAGGTGTTGGCGTTGGCCGAGATGTTGTCGAAGCGCTCGCCATACACCCAGGTATTGTTTTGCGCGATTTCCGCGCTGGCGAAGAATTGATCCGGATCGAGGTTGGCCGCGCTCGACAGGCCGATGAAGCGGTTGAGCAGGCTGCCCTTGAGGTGGATGCCGTAGTGGGCGCCCGCCATGATCAGGTGCTCGATGTGGTTGCGGTGAGCGTTTTCCATCTTGATCAGGCTCGGCAGGTCGCCGTCGGGCGTCTGCCGGATCGCCGCGGAGCCGAGGTAGAGGTCGCGGATCGTAATGCCGCTGACGCTGCTGCAGACGGCGCAGGCCTTCTTCAGCACGAACAGGTGCTGGTCCGGCGCCGCCTGGAATATCTGCGACCCGAAGCCGACGCCGGCCAGGTTGAGGCGCCGGCTGGCCAGCGTCAGGGCGCTCGACACCCGATAGTGGCCGAGCGGGAAGAACACGGTGCCGCCACTGGCCGTCGCATCGATCGCCTGCTGGATTGCCAGCGTGTCGTCGGCGAAGCCGTCGCCGACGGCGCCGAAACCGGTGACGTCGCTCCAGGGCAGTGCCGCCTGCGGGCCGGGCTCCCCCGGCGGGCCTTGCGGACCGGGCAGGCCCTGCGGCCCGGCCGGCCCCTGGGGCCCGGGCACCGAATCGGTTGCCTCCAGTTGCGCGATGCGGCTCAGGATCTCGCTGGTGGTCGGCTCGACGACGACGACGACACCGGTCGCGGCGGTCGCGGCGACCGTACCGTCGGACTTCAGCACGTACTCGATCGCCAATTCGCCGACGGTGTCGGGATTGTTGGTGTCGAGACTGACGGTGCCGCTAAGAAAATCGCCACGCTTCTTGCTGCCGACGACCCGACCGTCGCCGACCTGGCGGATGCGGATGATGTCGTTCATGCCGGTGCCGGTCGCATCGCTGACCTCGTACTGGACCTCGATGATGTCACCCTGGACGATCTGCACCTGCCCGGCGCCAGTGCCTGGATTGAGCAGGGTCAGCGTGACCGTCTGCGCGTATGCAGTGCCCGACCATGGAACGAACGCCGGACTGGTCATGATGGCCAATGCGAGCCAGAAGATGCGAGACGCGTGTGCCTGGATGTTGTTCATTGTTCTCTCAATGGAATCTTCGGATCCGCGGCTGCGGTGCAATCGGTACGCGCGCAAACCGCAGGCCGGATCCGGCCCGAGCGGATGCCTGAGCCGAACCCGTCGGACTTGCGCGCCGAGTGAAACCAGGCGCCTCGCGGCAGCATGCGCTTGCGAAAGGCAACACTGTCGTCATAGATCCGATCCCGTGCGAGCACAAGCTGGCCCACCGGCGGGCGGTCGCGCGGCGGCATGCCTAGCGAGTTGGACGGCTCGCCAAGGATCCGATGACAGGAATGCCGACCAAAGCGGCCACGTTTGGGATAATCCCGCCTTCGTCGCCCACTGCCGGAGCCCCTTTGCCCAGCCAGAATCCCGCTTGGCTCGCCGCCCTGCTGAATCGCCGCATGCTGGTCTGCATCGTCATGGGCTTCGTATCCGGCATGCCCTTGTATCTGCTGTTCAACCTGCTGCCGGCGTGGCTTCGCACCGAGGGCCTGTCGCTGAAGACCATCGGCGCCTTTGCCCTGATCCAGTTTCCCTACACCTGGAAATTCCTGTGGGCGCCGCTGCTCGACCGCTACGGCATCCTGCCGGGGCTTGGTCGCCGGCGCAGCTGGATGCTGGTGACCCAGCTCGGACTGGTGGCCTCGATCGCCTGGCTCGGCCGTCTGTCGCCGACCGAGCACCTGCCCTGGGTGGTGGCGGTCAGCGCCGCCCTGGCGCTGTTCTCGGCAACCCAGGACATCGCGCTCGATGCCCTGCGGCGCGAGATCCTGCCGGACCAGGAACTGGGCCTCGGCAACGCGATGTACGTCAACGCCTATCGCATCTCGGGCCTGGTACCCGGGTCGCTGTCACTGATCCTGGCCGACCGCATGCCGTGGGACATGGTGTTCATGATCACCTCGCTGTTCATGCTGCCCGGCATCGTCATGACGCTGATGGTGCGCGAGCCGGCGGTGACCGATGCCGCGCCACGCACCCTGCGCGACGCCGTGGTCGAACCCTTCCACGAATTCTTCGCGCGGCACGGCGTGTCCTCGGCGCTGCTGGTGCTGGCCTTCATGCTGTTCTACAAGCTCGGCGATTCACTGTGCACGGCACTGGCGACGCCGTTCTACCTGGACATGGGCTTCTCGAAGACCGAGATCGGCCTGATCGCGAAGAATGCCGGCCTGTGGCCGATGGTGGCCGGTGGCATTCTCGGCGGCATCTGGATGCTCAAGCTCGGCATCAACCGGGCGCTTTGGCTGTTCGGTGTGGTGCAACTGGTGACCATCCTCGGCTTCGTCTGGCTGGCCTGGCTCGGGCCGGCGCCATCGGACACCGGCCGCCTGGTGGCGCTGGCGGTGGTGATCGCCGGCGAGGCGATTGGCGCCGGACTCGGCACCACCGCCTTCGTCGCCTATATGGCGCGCACCACCCACCCGGCCTATACCGCCACCCAGCTCGCGCTGTTCACCAGCCTGATGGCGGTACCGCGCACCTTCATCAATGCCACCGCCGGCTTCCTGGTCGAGGCCCTCGGCTGGCAGCTCTTCTTCTGGCTGTGCTTCGCGCTCGCCTTCCCGGGGATGCTGTTTCTGCTGAAGGCCGCGCCGTGGCACGAAGACCTTCCCGACCCACAAGCTCGAGGACAGACCCCATGACCCCCATCGAGGCCGATCCGGCGCTGGCCGCCGCGCTGGTCGATGCCGCCCGCGCGATGTCGAGACAACTGGCCGATCTTCGTTTTTCGCCGCCGGTGAGCCACGTCTACAACCCCCTCGACTATGCGCGGGCACCGGCCGAGGCCTACCTCAAGCGCTACGGCGCGAGCCGCAAGCGGGTGGTCTTCGTCGGCATGAACCCCGGTCCGTTCGGCATGGTGCAGACCGGCGTCCCGTTCGGCGAGATCGCTGCGGTACGCGACTGGATGGGGCTGGAAGCGACGGTCGCAACGCCGCCGCTGCAGAATCCGAAGCGTCCGATCGAGGGCTTTGCGTGCACCCGCTCGGAGGTCAGCGGACGGCGGCTGTGGGGCCTGTTCGCCGAGCGCTTCGGGCGCGCGGAGCATTTCTTCGCCGATCACCTGGTTGCCAACTACTGCCCGCTGGCCTTCTTCGACGGCGGCCGCAACCTGACACCGGACAAGCTGCCGGCGGCCGAATTGCGGCCACTGCAGGCGATCTGCGATGCACACCTGCGGCGCATGCTCGAACTGCTCGAACCGGAATGGGTAATCGGTGTCGGTGCCTGGGCAGAGGGCCGCGCGAAGATCGCGGCCGAGGGTCTGCCGGTTCGTTTCGGCCGCGTGCTGCACCCGAGCCCGGCGAGCCCGGCCGCGAACCGCGGCTGGTCCGAGGCGGCGAGTCGGCAGTTGCGGACACTTGGCGTATGGGACGACCGACCGGCCTAGGCGGACCGCGAGCTCACGCAGATCCTTTGCACCCGACGGTGGGCAATGCGCCAGTGCCGACACCCGTGATTTCGACCGCAACCCGTCGCAGGCATTGAATTGTCCGCCGACCTGGTATTCGATGCGTCAGGCGCATCGCCAGTGTCACACCCCCTACCCGAAGGAGAACAGGAATGCCCAACCTGCCCGCCGTCACCGGAAGGAACCACCGAACCAAGGCGCAACTGGTCAACTACGTCGCCGACCACCTGCAACCGGGGCTGGACAATCATCGACTGCTGAAGCACCGACTGCAGGCAGGCCTCGACGACTGGCTGCGCCACGCCCAGCGGATCGACGACGAGCCCCCGGCCAAGCTGACCGAACCGGTCAAGGATCACTTCGTCGATCCCGCCTTCCGCAACCAGCACGAGCAGCTCGCGAAGCGGTATTTCGAGCGCCTCGACAAGTTCTCGCGTGCGGAACCGGGGAGCAAGGGGCAGGGCAAGGCGGCACGACAGGTCAGGACCGCGGCGACCGCACTGGAACAATCGACCCAGGCCTACGACCTCAAGCTCAGGCGCTACGAAGACGCCTATGAGCGCTACCAGCTCGAGCAAGAGCATCCGTCGGAGTACGACAAGCGGATCGCGCCCTACCAAAAGGAGATCCAACGCCTGAGGTCGGATCTGGCGCGCATGGTAAACACCTACAACGACGACAGATGCTTCGACGAGATCTATGACGGGGACGACTACCGCACCGATTTTCGCCAGCAGTACCAGCGCTACGTACCGACCCAGCACGCGTGGTTCGCCGACGTCCAGGGCGGCACCTACATCTACGATTATCAGCACAACCAGCTGCAACTGCACCTGCACTTCGATTCGGCGCAGAACAAGGTCACGGCGGTGCGGATCAAGCGCTACGGCGACCAGCACGGGGTCAAGGCGGACAAGAACTGGGGCATGGTCGAGCACGTCAGGCAGAAGTACCCCTGCGTGTGGCAGCGAACCTGGACACAAGTCGCGCTTTGAAGCCTGCCGCGCTCGCGATGCCGGGCTGCAGCGGGCGGAAGGGTGCCGACGCTAGACCAGCAGGGCCAGACAGGCGTCGACCACCCGCCGCCAGGCCCCGTGCATCCCCTGCGCCTGAATCGCGCAGGCCGCGTCGAACGCCGACTGCCGTGCGGCGGAATCCCCGGCCAATCGGGCAATTCGATCGGCGACCTGCCGCACGGTGACGCCGTCCTCCAGCAGCAGGCCATGCGGAAACCCATCGAGGGCGCAGGCGGTCAGCCACTGGTCCAGCACCTGGGGCAGCAACGCCTGTGGCCGCCCTGCCGCGAGCGCCGCGTAGGCCATGCCGGGGCCGCCGTGATGAACCACCAGCGCTGCACCCGCGGCGGCGGAGATCGCATTCGGCGGTGCGTCGAGCCAGCGGATCCGCGAATCGGCGACGCGAGCCGCCAGCGACGGATCGCTGTCGCGGGCGTAGATCTGCCCTGGCAGGCCCGATTCGATCAGCGCCTCGACCGCCAGCGTCGCGGTCGGCCCACCGCCCGCGAGATAGGCATGAAAGCCCTCGGCATCGATCTCACGCGGTGGCGGCGCGTCCTCGAACATGCCGGCGCAGGGCTCGCGCCGCGTCTCGCGGTACGGATCGAGTTCCGGCAGGCCGAGCACCACCCGCCGTTCTCCGCGATAGATCGCGGCCAGTGTGTCGGGCAATGGCGCGCCGAAGCGTCGCTGCACGGCCCGCACCGTCTCCAGCATCTGCGCCTGATCGGCGTAGGGTGCGACGTCATACAGCAGTTGCGGGAAATACGGCCCGTTGGCCGGTGGCGTCGAGTAGGCGGAGCCGAACACCACCGCCGGCAGGCGGCCGTAGGCAGCTAGCGACAATAGCGGCGCATAGCGGGCGACGATCAGATCCGGTCGAAGCTGATCGATCAGGTCGCGCCAGCCGCGCAGCATCGAGTACAGGTGGTCGACCGAACCGAAGCCGTTGCAGGCCATCAGGTCGGCGAAGCCGGTCGGATTGAAGCCGTCGGCGAGCGCCTGCGGCGTCAGCCGCCCGATCAGCCACGGCGCCTGCAGCACCGGGTAGGTCCGGTCTGCGAACAGTCTGTGGGCGTAATCCAGCGTGCGCAGTGCCAGCACCGGCCGCTGGCCGGCGCCGGCCAGCGCGTCGGCGAGCTGACGCAGTTGCAGACAGTAGCCGAATCCTGCGCCCAGCTCCCAGCCGAGCAGTATCGTCTTCATCCCGTTCCCGGCCCGCGCCGTCCCGACGCGCCTGCAGCTGCCGAGGCGACCGCATAGACCTTGGCATCGCCGACCACATGGCCCAGTGCAGTGTCGATGTCCGCCTTGAGCTGTGCCCGGCGATCGTTGGTCCGGTAGACATTGCGCGCATGTTCGACGAATGACGCGCCAAATTCGCTGCGACGCTCGCAGGCCCTCAGGGCGTCCTCGATCGCCCACAGGCGATGGTTCAACGCCGCCAGTTCGTCGGCCAGCGCGCTGACCTCGGGCGATGGCGGCAGGGCATGCCAGTGCTCGAGCAGGATCGCCAGGCGGGCCGCCGCGTCGGCACGGCGTGCGCCGTCCAGGTGCGCGACCTTGAGGCGCAGGATGGTGATGCGGTCGATCAGTTCGCCCGGCCCGATCTCGATGCGTATGGCGGTGGCCACCGTTCCTCCTGGATCGATCGGCGGCTGGGCCGCCATTGCCCATTTGATACCCTCGAAGCGCGAACTCTGGCAAGCTCGTGGCACCCCATCGATGCGAGGAAACGTGCAGGATGACGCCGGGTGACAAGTGCGGAATCGCGCAGGCGCTGCTGATCGAAGCCCGCGATGCACTCCAGGCAACGCTGGCCGATACGCGGGATCGCTCGCGCGGTGCGCTCAATCAGGAATTGTGGACGGCGCTCCGGATGCTCGGCGAAGTGCCGGAATACTTCAGCCAGGCAGGACAGGATCACTTCGTCGATCGTTGCGTGAGCAAGGGGCTGCGCGATGCCGTCTTCGTCGATGTCGGTGGCTACGACGGCATCACCGGCTCGAACACGCTGTTCTTCGAACTTTTCCGTGGCTGGACCGGGCTCCTGATCGAGCCGGTGCCCCAGCATCTGGCCGCGGCCAGGGCGCAACGTCGTTGTCGCTGCATCGGCGCGGCGGTCGCCGGCCGCGACGGCATGCGCGAGTTCCTGCAGGTGACAGACGGCTATACCCAGATGAGCGGACTGGCAGATCGCTACGATCCCGGGATGCTGCAAGCCGTGCGCGACAATCCACAGCATCGCGAGCAGGTGGTGACGATCGAGGCGCAGTCGCTAGCCCGATTGCTGCGGGATGCCGGGCTCCAGCGCGTCGACTACCTGTCGCTCGATGTCGAAGGCGCCGAGGAGGAGATCCTCGACGCCTTCCCGTTCGATGACTTCGACGTTGCCGCATGGTCGATCGAAAACGCCGACGGCAAGCCGGGGATCGGTCGCAGGATGCAAGCCGCAGGCTACGATCTGGTCGAATACATCGGGGTCGACGAAATCTACGTGCGGCGGCACTGAGCGGCCGGGGCCGATGGAACTTCCCGACGCATCGCCATCGCCTGCGTTCAGCGGCGGAGTTCGCGAGCGCGACTGCCGATTCGGTCGGATGCGCTACTTCGCGCACGACGCCTATATCGGCGCCACGCTCGACCGCTACGGCGAGTTCAGCCCGGACGAGGCCGCACTGCTGGCCGCACTGCTCGAACCTGGCGATGTCGCGGTCGACGCCGGCGCCAACATCGGCTGCCTGACGCTGGCGATGGCTCGAAAGGTCGGCGACCGGGGCCGCATCCACGCCTTCGAACCACGACCCGCACTGTTCGCCTTGCTGCAGGCCAATCTGTCATTGAACCGGCTCGACAACGTGTCAGCCCATCGTGCGGCGCTCGGCGCGAAACCCGGTCGGCGGGCAATCGCGCCGCTCGACACCCGCCTTCCCGGCAATTTCGGCGAGGCCGCACTGATGCCGGTCGGTCACGGCGACGCCGTCTCGGTGAGCACGATCGACCGGCTGGACCTGCCCGCCTGCCGACTGATCAAGGCCGACGTGCAAGGCATGGAGCGCGCCTTGCTGCTCGGCGCCGATGCGACCGTCGATCGCTGCCGGCCGGTACTGTATCTCGAGAACGACCGGCGCGAGCATTCCCGCCCCTTGCTGGAGCTGGTACTCGGACTGGGCTATCGTGCCTACTGGCATCTGCCCGCGCTCGCCGTCGCCGACAATTTTCGCGGTGTGCCGCTGGACGACGCGGGGGACATCGTCAGTGTGAACCTGCTGTGCCTGCCGGACGACCGTCGGCCACCGTTCTCCGATGTGACCGAAGTGACGGGTGTCGACGACTGGTGGCAGATCGACGATGAAGGAGGACGGGTGAAGCCGAGCGAAGCCGACTTGTTTGCAATCGCACGCCGCCAGTTCGGACGGGCACGTTTCGACGAGGCCTGCGCGTTGCTCGACGCGCTGCTCGAGTTCGCGCCCGACCAGCCGGATGCCCTGTGGCTGCTCGCCGAGTGCCACCACCGCGCCGGGCGGGATGGCGCCGCGATCGCATGCCTACAGCGTCTGCTGGCCTGTCACGGCGACGAGGTCGATGCGCTCTGTACGCTGGCCGATCTGCTGGTCGACGGCAAGCGTTTCGGCGAAGCGGTGGCCGCGATGTCGCGCGCCCACCACTGCGACCCGAGCAACGCCGCCCTGCTGCACGGCCTCGCGGTGATGCTTCGCCGGGATGGGCGCGGCAGCGAAGCCCTGGCGACACTCGACCGCGCGCTGGCGCTGGCGCCGCACTTCGACATCGGCCGCTTCGAGCGGTCCATGGTGCTGCTCGAGGCGGGACGCCTGACCGAGGCGTGGCCTGACTACGATCTGCGACATCTGCTCGACCCGGTCTTCGAGGCGCCAGCGACCGTGCCGCGCTGGCAAGGCGGGCGATTCGACGGCGAGCGCCTGCTGGTCACCACCGAGGGCGGCCACGGCGACACCATCTGGGCCGCCCGCTTCCTCCCCGAACTGCGGGCGCTGGGTGGCGAGGTCCATCTGCAGCTGCGGCCGGAGCAGCGCGAGCTGCTGTCGGCGCTGGACGGCGTGGACGGTTTTGTGCCGCTCGATGCGGGGGTGGACGGTTTCGACCGCTATTGCCCGATCCTGTCGCTGCCGGCGCGCCTCGAGGTGTCCGACCCCCGTGGCTATCCACCGGCGCGCCTGAAGCCGAGCGCGTCACAGCCGGAGCGCTGGTCGCAATTGCTGGCTCGGGCGGGCGGGCGCCTGCGGGTCGGCATGCTGTGGTCCGGCAACGAGTCCTACGCCAACAATCGACATCGGGCTGCAGCGCTTTCGGATTTCCTGCCGCTGCTGGAACTGCCCTCGGTGCAGCTCTACAGCCTGCAGAAGGGCGAGCAGCAGGCAGTGTTGCGCGAAGCCGGGCTCGGCGGCCTGATCATCGACACCGACGACTGCGACTTCAGCGAGACCGCAGCTCTGGTCGCCGGGCTCGATCTGGTGGTCATGACCGATACCGCCCTCGCCCACATCGCCGGGTCGTTGGGCAAGCCGGTCTGGTTGCTGCTGGATTCGGCGCCGTTCTGGCTCTATGGCACCAGCGGCGAGACCTGCCCCTGGTACCCGTCGATGCGGTTGTTCAGGCAGAGCTCGGCGGGCGACTGGGCGGGCGTGATGCGGCGCGTCTGCGGCGAACTGGCCGCCTTCGGGACGGCGGGCGGGACGCCACCGGCCGTGGGCGATCGTGACAGCCGTGCTTGACCGGGGCGGCGGAGTGGGCGAAGGTTGTCCGGCGGCAATTCGACTGCAAGCGCACGGAGGCAGCGATGAACGGAAAGAAAATCGGCCACGGCAGGAACGACCGGCTCGACATCGACCGCGACATCAGGCGACTTGGCGGCGAAAGCAGGGGGCGCACGGTCACCGAGATTCGCCGCGACACCATCTACGCCGGCGCGCGTTTCAGGACCCTCGACCACACCGCAGGCATGACCCGGCCGTTCGCCAAGCGCATGGACACGATCTACGCCGGCAAGCGCTTCGATACGATCTATGCGGGCAAACGCTTCGACACCATTTATGCGGGCAAGCGCTTCGACACGATCTACGCCGGCAAGCGCTTCAATACGGTCCCGGGCGGTAGCGACGCCCTCACCTACTGGGGCGCACCGCGCCAGGGCGGCGGCGTGACGATGACGGTCAAGGACCCGAGCACGCGGCAGGTCATCAGCGTCGTCTATAACCCGGTCACCCGGCAGTATCTGGACACCAAGGCCAAGCGCTGGCTGGCCGCACCGGCCTGGATGCGCGCGCAACTCGGCTGACGAAGGGTTCGCGATGCCGGCCACGACATCGGCAGCCTGGGGTGCGACCGCCCGATGCGCCTGACCGTACACTTCGAGCCACCTGCCGACGATGGTGCGAACGACGGCGGGCCGGTGACCGTCGGCTGGCTGCTCAACGACCCGCGCGGCAGCGTCATCTATGGTCCACCCTCCCGCGTGCGCAGCGTCGACCGCGGCGCCCCGCCGCCGGCCAAGTCGGCGGCTAGGTGTCCGGCCATGCTCGGGCTCGAAAGCCGGCTGTTCGAGATCAAGTGTCCGTTCGACCTGGCCCTCGACTACGTCCGCGACGACTTCGGCCGACCAGCAGTGCGGGACCGTCTCGGCAATGCCGCGTCCCTGCGGCCCGACCGCATCGACGAATTGATCCACTGGGTCGAGGAAGACGAGTGGCGATCGCCCGAACGACCGACGCTGCAACTGGCGCTGCCCTACATCTTCGTTGCCGACGAGCCGGTGTACCTGTCGCAATGGGCGCCGATGTTCCATTACCGCGCCGAGCCGTTGCCGGGCCTGATGCTCAGTGGACGTTTCCCGATCAACGTATGGCCACGTCCGCTGATGTGGGGCTTCGAGTGGCACGACACCACGGCGCCGCTGATCCTGCGCCGCGGCGAACCGCTGTTCTACGTGCAGTTCGAGACCACCCCACAGCATCGCGCGATCCAGCTCGTCGAAGCCGAGCGCACGGCCGAGCTCGACGAATACCTGGTGATGATCGAAGGCGTGGTCAGCTACGTCGGTCAGACCTTCTCGCTGTTCAAGACGGCCGAATCCCGCCGCCCGGCGCGCCTGCTGAAACCACGTCAACGCTGAGCCGACCTGCGCCGACACTTGAGCGAAGTCAACCACTGCATCGCCGTGGCGGCCTAAGGTGTCGGACATGGGCGGGGCGCGGCCGCGCGGATCGCCATCGCATCTCGGCCGGCCTGCCCCGCCGGCATGGAGTGCTCTGCCATGTGCTTTTCGGCAACCGCGAGCTTCGTGACCGCCGGCCTGCTGGTGCCGAGCGGCGCGTATGCGACGAGCGTCGCACTGCGCCACGACCGGCGTTACCTGCCGCTGGCGACCTTTCCGCTGCTGTTCGGCGTGCAGCAGTTCGTCGAAGGCGGGCTGTGGCTCGCCCTCGGCGGGTCAACGATGATCGAGGTCGATACGGCCGCCCTGGGCTTTCTCGCGTTCGCCTACTTCCTATGGCCGTTCTACGTGCCGCTGGCCGCCCGCAGCGTCGAGACGCGTGTCGACCGGCGTCGCCTGTTCACGGTGCTGGCCGTGCTCGGCTTCGCGCTCGGCGGGTCGCTCTACCTACCGCTGCTGCTGCATCGCGAGTGGATCTCCGTCAGCCTAGCCAAGGGTTCGATCCTGTACGGCCCGGTGCTGATCTACGATGGCATCGTGCCGCGCAGCCTGATCCGGGCGCTGTACGCACTGATCGTGTCGGTACCGCTGCTGTTCTCGTCGGTCGATTCGGTGCGCCTGTTCGGCATGCTGATCCTGTTTTCAGTGGTCGGCAGCGCGATCGCCTACGCCTACGCCTTCGTCTCGATCTGGTGCTTCTTCGCGGCGCTGCTGTCGCTGGTCGTGATCGCGATCGTACGACGGGCGGCCCGGGCAGCGACGGGGGACGAGGCCGACGGCGACATCGACAAGGCGCATCAACGGGCCGGTTGATCCGGGCAGGCGTCCGCGACGCTTGCCCTGGTACCGTCGCCGATGCGTCGGCGCCGCGATTTTCAGCATCCTTTTGGAATGCCGCGCAGCAGCCGGCAAAGTGACGGCCGACGGCAGCGCCGGCGTCAGCGCCCGTTGCCGGTAATGAAGAATGCGGCCCAGAAGAACGGATGCGGGTATTTTTCCCGGGTCGCAAGCTGGGCGTGGCGCAGGGCGTGGCGCTTCGGCTCGCCGGTGTCGAGGCGACGATAAAAGTTCTGCATCAGCAGCGTCGTCGCATCGTCGTCCACCTGCCACAGCGATGCCACGATGTTGGACGCCCCGGCATACAGGAAGCCTCGGGTCAGGCCGACCACGTCATCGCCCGAGAGCACGGTGCCGAGTCCGGTCTCGCAGGCCGACAGGGTCACCATGTCGGCGTCGAGCTGGAGGTTGTAGAGTTCGTCGGTGGTCAGTGAGCCGTCGTTGTCGTCGTCCCTGGCCAGCAACAGGCGCGACTCCAGCGCGTTGTCGGCGTTGTATTCACCGTGCGATGCGATGTGCAGATAGCGGTAGCGTGCGGCGTTGTTCCTGAACTCTGTTTCGCTTGCCTGGCGCCGCACCAGGGCCCGGCTGTCGGGCACCATCTCACTGATGGCCTCGACCTCGCGCTGGGCGCTCGGCAGATCGAAACGCGCGTCGCCGAGATCCGGGTTGCCGAAGGCCAGCAGGTGGCGCGGCGGAGTCGGGGCGGCCGGCGTGTCGAGGAAGCCGACCACGCTGGCGCTCGGGAGAAATCGCAGGCTGCGGCGTGCCAGCCAGTAGTCCTTGCCGTCGTGCAGCGCACCGAACGACACGTAGTGCAGGATGCCATGGGGCACCACCAGCAGGTTGCCGGTGGCAGCGAGCCCCTCGACCGGTCGGATCAAGCGATCGTAGAGCGCGCGGGCGCGGCGCTCGACGTCGCCGGTGCGCTCGTCGATCGCCCTGCGGAAGGCGCGCACGTCGTCGGCCAGTCCGTCGGTGGCGACCTCGGTGACCGTGACCTTGCCCCGGTCGAGCACGGCAGCGTAGAGCTTGCCGCCGTGACCATAGTATTCGAGCACCGCCTCCTCGTCGTTGAGGCGGGCCTCGACGTCGCTGGTGGTCAGCGACGCCACCGAAATCAGTGAGGCGAGATCCGGCGCGATCACCGCGAGGCGCTCGCGGATCTCTTCTAGGCTCATCTGACCGCCGCCGCGGGTGGGATCGGATGAAACCGGCACCTGCAGCTGGCGGTCGAGCATCGCATCCTTGAGCCGCGCGAAGGTCTCCCGCGCTTCGCCGGAACGCTTCCCGGTGACGACGAAATCGTTCTTCGCGGCCAGCATGTCCACCAGTGCGCGCGCCTTCGAACGCTCCATGTAGTCGAAGGCCGTGTTGTTGCGACCGCTGGCGAGCAGCATCTCGATCAATTCGGCGTAGACCGCCTGCTTGTCGCCGACGAAGCCGATCTTGGCGGCTTCGGTATTGATCGAAGAGCGCTGCAGCTCGATCACCTCGATGGCCTGGCGGAAATAGCGGATGGCCGCCGCGGAGTCGCCATCGCGGATCGCGACGCGCCCCCGGTCGTAGAGCATCATCCAGAAGATCTCACCGTTGGCCGGGGCAGCCGGGGCGGCCAGCAAGGTGTCCAGTCCGGTCCGCGCGGCAGCGACGTCTCCGGTCTCGAGCAACGCCCGGTTGAGCAGGAAGCCACGCGGCAGTTCGATCCAGACCCAGTTGCTGATGCCTCGCAGGCTGGCGCCGCTGAACAGATTGTCGGCCCAGACTCGCCACTCGAAATGTTCGTCCTCGCGGATCACCCGCAACACGGCACGAAAATCTCCGAGGGCGGCGTAGGCACGCGCCAGCGCCAGCGAGCGGATCGTCGCGAAGTCGTGCGCCTCGCCCCACGGCAGGTCGATGTTCTCGAGCTCGCGTGCCAGCGCACGCCCGCGGTCCGGGTCGCCCGACAGCGTCGCCGCGATCGACCGCACGGCCAGCGCCTCGATCGCGATGTCGCCGTAGCCTTCGTAGTCGCCCCCGAGCCAGTCCATCGCCTTCTTTGCTTCTGCCTGCGCCTCGCCGTACTGCGCAAGATCGGTCCGGGCGACCGCTCGCATCAGATGGACGACCGGTGTCGCGTCGTCGAGGCCGAACAGCCAGGTGCGGGTCGACCCCTTGCGCAGCCCCGCCTCGAGTTGGTCGAGACAGGGCAGCAGGCGATCGTAGCGCTTGGTCTTGGAGTGCGCGAAGCACAGCGCATGACGCTCCTGGTTGGACAGCGTCCGCTCGCGGGCGACGGCCTCCAGCGTGCGCTCGATCTCGTCGAAGCGGCCGGTGGTGGCGTAGCTCGAGACCTCGCCGTAGAGATCCCGATCGGCGCGGGCACCGCCCCCGGGTGACACGCAGGCCGGCAACGCCAACGTCACGGCGACCGCCAGGACGCCCAGCGAACCCCGTAGCCCGCCTGCGCGCGCCGCCATCGACTCAGAACCAGAAGCCGAGATTGAGCGAGACGCCGGTGGTGTCCTTGCCCTTGAGCAGGTTCAGGCCACCGCGCAGATAGGAACGGGACGAAAACGCGCTGCGGTTGGTCCCCACTGTGATGCCCAGCTCCTGGGTGTTGTCCACATAGATCTCGGTGCCGAGATAGCGCGTGTCGATCAACGAATACTCGATCGCCAGCCGCTTGCCGCCGACGGTGACCGGCTGCGACAGCATCACGCCGTTGCGCAGTACCGTATTGTGGATATCCGGGTCGAACGAGTAGTCGCCGGCATCTATCTTGGTGGTGGTGTAGTAGCCGATCATGTTGCCGATCGCCATGTCGAAGGCGTCGAAGCGCAGTGCATAGGTACTGGCCAGCGTGGCCGACGCGACACCGGCGACCGTCGCGAAATCCTCAGAGCCGGTCAATCCGTAGCGTACCGCCGGGGTCAGCGTCCAGGCCTCGTTGATCGGGAAGCGGTAGCCGACGCCGAGCGAGAACGAGTAGGCCTTGGCGCCCTCCGAATCGGCGATCGTGATCGGCATGCTGAACACCAGCTGTCGCCGCGGATCAATCGAGTTGCGGATGGCATAGGACAACGGGACCGTCGTGATCGTGGTATCGCGCCCATCCACCGACAGCGACGACAGGCCGATACCGGCGCCCACCAGATTCGCTGCCTCGGTCTCCTGCTCGGACGGTATCGTGTTGAAAACCTCGCCGAAGTCACTCGACACCGCGGTCGGTATCACCCCGCCCGGCCCCGAGATCGGGCTGTGCGGCGAATTCGCGGCCTGGTACTTCATGATGTCGGCGATCACGCCCGAATCCTTCAGGTAGTCCTCAAGCAGGTCCTGCGAGGCGTCGCGATCGGCACCGACGAAGGTTTCATTGACCCCCAGATCCGGAATCGAGAACACCAGGGCGGCACCGTCACCGGTAAATCCGCTGTTGGGGAAGGTCAGCGTGATCGGCAACGAATTGAAGAAGATCTCCATGTTGGCGATCTGCGTGCCGTCGTAATTGGCGTTGACGTCATCGAGCTGCGAGGTCTCGAGGCCGTCGATCAGATCCTGCGCGGTGTCGAACGACGCCTGACCGCAGACGCCACCGACGGCAACGCCGAGGCCGTACAAATCGTCGGTGGGCGACACGCACACCGTCTGCCCCATCGTTGCACCGGACGCGCCGGCGAGCCCCACAATCAGCGCAAGAGTCCTGATCCGCATTGGCTTCCCCCTTTTTGTAAGATCGAGTTAAAAAGACTGCCAAGTATAGGCTGGTCATGACAGGCCCGCGCGAGCAAAGCAACACGATGGCAAAAGCATGGCGAGCGGAGCCGGAGGGCCGCCGGCGCCGGGCGTTGGGCGGCGGTTTGCCCCGTCGCGGGCTGTGCCATAATGGCTGCGACCCGCGCAGCGACGCGAACAGGAGACAGATCGCTAGCTCATGATGATCCGTTTGCGAGTTGAATCTTTCCGGGGACGCCCGCTGCCCGAGCCACGGGAGGCAACCTTCGACAACGCGGGCGGCACGATCGGACGATCGGAGAACAACCGCCTGTTCCTGCCCGATCCGGAACGCCACGTCTCGCGCATCCATGCCAAGGTGATGTGCCGGGACGGACAGTTTTCGGTCGCCGACCAGGGCTCCAATCCGGTTCTGCTGAACGGACGCCCGATCGGCCACGGCATGACCGCACCGCTCGATGAGGGCGACGTGCTGGCGATCGGCGAATACGTGATCCAGGTCAGCGCGGCGAACGAGGCGCAGGCGCCCGCGCCGGTGCCCGCTGCGGCCCCCGCGATGCCACCGACACCGGCTGCCGACCCGCTCGGTCTGTTCGACGGTCCTTCGGCTGCGCCGGCCGGTGGCGGCCTCGGCGACCTGCTCGGCAGTGGCGCCCCCGCCGCTCAGATTCCCGATCCGTTCGCCGAGCCGCCACGACCGACGCCACCGCCGGCGGTGGCACCCGCGACGCCGCGGCCGGCGGGCCCGTCCGACACCGGCCTGTTCGCCGGCATCGGCCAACCTGCCGCCGCGCCATCGACGGCCAGCGGAATTCCAGACGATTTCGACCCGTTCGCCGACCCGCTGTCGGCGCCACCCGTGAAACCGAAGGACGCGCCACTGCCGGACAACCTCGGCCTGTCGGAGCACGGCATCGCGCGCGACAACTTCGGCGAATCAGCGGATCTCGATTCGCTGTTCGCGCTGGACAAGGGCAAGTCGCCCGTCGATCCGTTCGCCGGCTCACCGCTGGGCGGCAACAGCAAGGATGCCGCCGGCAGTCCCGAGACCGATCCGCTGGTGGCCTTCGGCGGCGCGGCAAAGCCGGTTGCCCCGCAGAGCGAACGTGACGACGTGCCCGAAATCAACGCATCGTTCAAGCTTCCGGCCGCATCGGCGATTCCGGACGACACGATGTTGCGGGCGCCGGTCGACAAGCGCCCGAAGCCGGCGGCGGCAGCGCCGGCCGTGACCCCACCGCCTGCGGCAGCTTTGCCGCAGGCGGCCGCACCGCAGCGACCCGAGGCGCGCCCGGCACCCGCGCCGGTACCGCCGAAGCCGATGCCGGCCGCCGCGACCGCGCCGTCCCGGCCGTCCACCGCTGGCGCCGACGCCGACGCCATGCTCGCCGCGCTGAAGCGCGGGCTGGGCGTGGCGGAGCTGCCGCTCGGGGGCCCGCTGACGCCGGAGGTGATGGAACGCATCGGCCAGTTGCTGAGGGAGAGCACGCAAGGCACGCTGGATCTGCTGCTGGCGCGCGCGATGACCAAGCGGGAGGTCAAGGCCGACGTCACGATGATCGTCAGCAAGGACAACAATCCGCTGAAATTCTCGCCCGACCTGTCGATGGCGCTGGCGCATCTGTTCGGTCCCCCGCGCAAGGGCTTCATGACGCCGAGCGACGCCATGCGCGATGCCTACAACGACCTGCGCTCGCACCAGTTCGGCTTCGTTGCCGGCATGCGCGCGGCCCTCGAAGGGGTGTTGAAGCGATTCACGCCGTCGGTGCTCGAGCGCCGCCTGACACGCAAGTCGATGATGGACAGCGTGCTGCCGATGCACCGCAAGGCGAAACTCTGGGATCTCTACATCGAGATGTACGAGGATATTTCGCGCGAAGCGGAGGACGACTTCCACACGCTGTTCGGCAAGGAGTTCCTGCGCGCCTACGAAGAACAGATCGAACGCCTCGAGCAGGCGCAAGACGAGCAGGCCTGAAACGGGAAGCGACGTGGATTTCGACACCGCCACCCTGTCGCAGCCCGGCGGCCGCGGCTACAACGAGGACTCTAGCGCAGTCTGGATCGGCGACGACGCCGCCTGCTGGGTGGTCTGCGATGGCGCAGGCGGTCACGGCGGCGGGGATGTCGCGTCGCGCATCGCCGTCGAGGTGATCGCCCGCAATTTCCAGGCGCTCGGCGAGGCCGGCATCGAGACCGTCGCGGAGTTGCTGCAGGATGCCAACGAGGCGGTGATCGAACAGCAGTACGCGGTTGCCGAGTTGCGCAACATGCGCTCTACGGTGGTCATGCTGGCGGTCGACCGGATGCGAAATCTGGCGGTCTGGGGCCACGTCGGCGACTCTCGCCTCTACTGCATCCGCGATGGCCGCATCCTTCACCAGACGCGCGATCATAGTGTCGTGCAGAGCCTGGTGGATGCAGGCTACGCCGATCTCGACGCGCTGCGCTCGCATCCGCAGCGCAGCGTCCTGCTGTCGGCGCTCGGCACCGAGGACGACTTCGAAGCGAGCTTCGCGGCCCATCCGCTGCAGGTCCGCCACAACGACATCTTCCTGCTGTGCACCGATGGCTGGTGGGAGTTCGTCCATGAAGAGCGCATGCTCGAACTGCTCGAGCAGGCCGGCTCTGCCCGTCACTGGCTCGAGCTGATGGAAGCCGAGCTGCTCGCCAACGCCCGTCCCGGCCACGACAACTACACCGCGATCGCAATCTGGCTCGACGACGACGACACCCGCACGCATGTCGTCGGCGGGCAGTGAGCGCAGCGACCGGCCCGCCGGGCGATACGCAGTGGACCACGCACTGGGTCACATCGGCCCGTACACGCGCGTGCTATGTTTGATCATGCAACACGTCTGTCCTGGAGAAACACGATGAAATCCGCCAAACACGCCGTCGCGATGATGGTGCTCGCGTGCCTGCCGTTGGTCGGCCAGGCCCAGGAGCGCGTCCTGCGCGGCAGCGACATCACCGAATCGGCGCTGATCGAAGCGCTGACCCCCCATGCCGACCCCGAGGGCGCGAGCCCGGGCGCGGCACCGTCCGTGCGCACGCGCTCGATCAAGGTCATGCGCGAGCCGACCGAGCAGCCGGGGACCCAGGTCGCCAAGAAGGCCCAGGCCTCCCTGCTGATCACCTTCGAGACCAACTCGGCAGAGTTGCGAGATGAGGCCAAGCACTCGCTCGACGTCGTCGGCAAGGCCTTGCAGGCCGATTCTCTGGCCAAGTTCAATTTTGCGATCGAAGGCCACGCCGATCCGCGTGGCGGCGACGACCTCAACTACCGGCTGTCCCAGGCTCGTGCCGAGAGCGTCATGGACTACCTGGTGGGCACCCACGGCATCAACCGCGGAAGACTGAAGGCGGAAGGCAAGGGATCGAGCGAGTTGCTCAATACCGACGACCCGACCGCACCCGAAAACCGCCGGGTCACGATCACGACCCTGAAGTAGGCGGTCAAGTCGTAACGCCAGAAGTCGTTAAGGATCTGGTCTGCCGGCGGCTGCCCGCAACGCAGCCGCCGGTGCAGTTTACGAAACCTTCGAGGCACACGACGCGACTCATCCCCTAAGGAGGAACCGATGAAGTTGGTGGTCAAGTTCAATCTGGTGTTCGTCGTGGTGTTCCTGGCGGGCTTTGCCGCGTCGGGCCTGCTGTCGTGGCAGGTGCTGCAGAACAACGCCCGCGATGAGATCGTGCAGAACGCGCGCATCATGATGGAAGCCGCGTCGGCGGTGCGGACCTACACCAACACCCAGATCAAGCCCCTGCTGGCAACCCAGATGAAGTACGAATTCCTGCCGCAGTCGGTGCCCGCCTACGGCGCCCAGGAAACGTTCGAGACACTTCGCCAGAACCACCCTGAGTACATCTACAAGGAAGCGACGCTCAACCCCACCAACCCGCGCGATCGCGCCACCGACTGGGAAGCCGACGTCGTGAACCTGTTCCGCAACGTCGCCGACCGGCCCGAACTGATCGGCATGCGCGATACGCCCCAGGGCGAATCGCTCTATCTGGCCCGCCCGATCCGCATCAAGAGCCCCGGCTGCCTGCAGTGCCACAGCACCGTCGACGCCGCCCCGAAGACGATGATCGCACGCTACGGCAACGCCAACGGCTTCGGCTGGCAGCTCGACGAGGTGATCGGGGCGCAGATCGTCTCGGTACCGACCTCGGTTCCGTTCGAGCGCGCCAAGCAGACCTTCGTCTTGTTCATGGGTTCGCTGGCCGGCGTCTTCGCGTTCATCTTCATCGCCCTGAACCTGCTGCTCAATGCGCTCGTGATCCGGCCGGTGAACCGACTGGCGCGGGTGGCCGACGAAGTCAGTCTCGGCAACCTCGAAGCCGGCGAACTGGAAGCCGACGGTCACGACGAGATCGCTCAGCTCACCCAGGCGTTTGGTCGCATGAAGAAGAGCCTGGTGCAGGCCTTCCGGATGATCGAGGAGTAGTCCGGGCATTCGCCGGGCCGACCGCCAGCATGACGATCACGCGCGACAATGCCAGCTATCGGGACCAGCGGACCCCGCTCGGCCCGGCGGTGTGCAGCGTCGCCGGAGCGCTGGCGGCACCGCCGGGGCGGGAGCACTAGCCGATGTCCGAGCATCCACGTCGCCTGGGCAAGTACGAGATCGTCGGCGTTCTCGGACGCGGTGGCATGGGGACCGTGTATCGCGGCTACGACCCGGCGATCGAGCGCACCGTCGCGCTCAAGACAATCCGCCGGGACTGTCTCGAATCCGGCGTTGCCGACGCCATCGCCCGCTTCCGCAACGAAGCCCGTGCGGCCGGTCGGCTCAGCCATCCGGCAATCGTCGGTGTCTATGAGTACGGCGAAGACCACGACATCAGCTTCATCGCGATGGAGTACGTCGAGGGCTTCGGGCTCAAGGAATACCTGCACCAGATCGGCGTGATGCCGCTGGCCGACTCGGTCAGCGTGGTCATGCAGCTGCTCGACGGCCTCGCCTACGCCCATGAGCAGGGCGTGGTCCACCGCGACATCAAGCCGTCGAACCTGATCATCACCAGCAAGGGCAAGGTCAAGATCACCGATTTCGGCGTCGCCCGGCTGGAATCCTCGGAGCTGACCCAGGTCGGCACCGTCATCGGCACGCCCAGCTACATGTCGCCGGAACAGTTCATGGGGCTTCCGGCCGATGCCCGTTCCGACGTGTTCGCGGTCGGCGTAATGCTCTACGAGCTGCTTTCCGGTCAGCGACCTTTTACCGGTTCGATGGAGTCCCTCGCCTACCGCATCTGCCACGAGGAGCCGGTGCCGCCTTCGCAGGTGCACCCCGCCGTGCCGATGGCTTTCGAGCGAATCGTCGCGCGGGCCCTGGCCAAGCGACCGGAAGAGCGCTATCCGACCGCCGGCGCCTTCCGCGACACGCTGCGGCTCGCGCTCGAGCACGAACTCGACATGCAGGAGGCACCGAGCGTCTCCGAGGAAACGGTGATCCGCACGGTCAGCCAGCTCGGCAAGCCGCGCTTCGATCCCGCCGCGGCAACGGCCGTGACCGGCTCGTCGAGTCGGGGTCTGACCCAATCGGCCTCGCGCATCGAGAACAGCACGCTGACCAGCGTCGAGCGGGAACTGGCATCGGTCATCGGTCCGGTCGCCAGCGTCATGGTCCGGCGCGCCGCCGGCCGTGCCAACACGCTGAACGAGCTCTACGACGCGCTCGCCGAAAAGCTCCCGGCCGGCCCCGACCGCGACGCTTTCCTCGCGCGACGCAGCGGCACGGCTGCCAGCCCGATGGAGACCGGCAGCCAGGCGGTGCTGGCCGAAACCCGGGTGCTGGGCGGCCAGCGCCTGGAGATTCCGGACGCAGTGCTCGACGCCGCCAGTCGCCTGCTTGCCCGCCACATCGGGCCGATCGCCAGGGTCGTGGTCAAGCGGGCGGCCAAGCGGGCGATCAGCCTCGAACAATTCCACGACAGCCTTGCCGGCGAGATCGCCGAGCCGGCCGACCGCAACGCGCTGCTGGGCGAACTTCGGCGCCTGGGCTGAGGATCGGGCGCGATCGTCGGCGATTCCGTCGATGGCACGAACGGGCCTGCTCGCCTCCGCCTTGACCGGCAGGCGCGCACCGGTTGCATCACTTCCCCGTGAAGAATCGATGTATCGCGCCGCCGATGTTCTGAAAGCCGCATGCGGCCCGTACCTGCTGCAAGACCATCGCCGCCTGCCGGGCCTGGGGATGCGCCGGGCCGAAGGCGCTGCGCAGTGTCTGCTCGCCGGCCTCCAGATAGGGCAAGGCCTCACCGAACCGTCTGGACATCGCCAGCGCGTGGCCCAGGGCCAGACGTATCGAGCCGACCTCGGCATGATTCGGCCCGACACGTTCGATCATCAGGGCTTCGGCCCGCCTGAAGCCAGTCTCTGCCTCATGCAGCTTCTGCTGGTTCAGGAGGATCTGTGACTGGATCGCAAGTGTGCTGGCGTAGATGGGATGGTTCTCGCCAAGCGTGTCGCGATCGATGCCGAGCGCCTCATTGACCAACGTTTCCGCTTCGACGTGGCGCATCTGAATCGACCGATTGAGCGCTTGCTGGGCGATGATTCTCGAGTACGCCGGATTGCGCCGACCGAGCTTTTTCGACGTGATATCGGCCGCGACCGACAAGAGTGCATCTGCTTCCGGCAATTGGCCCATCAGTCGCAGCAGGGGTGAGATCGTCGCGATCGCGGTCGCGTAGTAAAGCGAATCGCGCCCCTTGACCTCATTGCTGACCTCGACCGCCTGCCGGAGCACCCGCTCGGCCGCCGGCAGGTCCATCATCTGCGCCAGGTAGTGGCCATAGGTGACCAACGCGTTGAAATGCTCCTTCGAGCACTTCTCCAGGCCCTGCGCCTGCTGATAAGCATGTCGCAACGGCTCCCCGGCCCCGGTCTGGTCGCCCATCGCGACCCGTGCGGTCCCCAGACAGATGGAGGCCCTGACGATCTCCGCGGCAATTCCCCGGCGCTCCGCCCGCTCGATGGCGCGCTCCGCATATCGCATTGCGCCCCGGAAATCGCCATCCGACCAGCACGCCATTGCGGCATTGACGAGGCGCTTGTCGGCATCCGGTTGAAGTTCGGCCGCGCGCTCGAACAAGGCACGCGCCTCCGAAAGACGAAAGCCCAGCGAGGCGATCTTCGCCCGGCAGTAAACCGCGCCGCCTTCGCGATCGTCACCGGCGGCAGCAATGTCATCAAGCAGCGCGGTGGCACGATCGAACGTCCCGCGCCCCATCTCGTCGACTGCCTGGTGTGCAGCCTCCCTTTGGGCATCCGTTGCGATGCCAAGCAATTCCTGTGCGATTTCCTCGACGGCCTCGCGCAGTTCCGCATAGCTGGCGTCCGGATCTCGGATCTTTCGGGCGACTTCCTCCTGGCGCCTTGCCAGCCATGCCGGAATCCGTTCGCCGATCCTGCGCACTTCATCGCGCAGGGACCGAAGTTCCCTCTCGAGGTTGCGGATGTATTCGTCCTGCGACGGCAGCGTAACCTTCGGGATCTGCTCCCGGATATAGGCTTCGACGGATTGCGCAGCGGCGCGGGCGAGGCAATCGGGGCTCGACCAGACGCCGGGCGGCGCCGGCGTATGTCCGCCGAGACTCTGCCGGAACGCCTCCTGGCGAGCGAATATCGCGTCCGGTTCGCGATACGACGGCAACGGCGTGCCTTCCGGGGCAACGAACAGGAGCGGATGGATGCCCCTGGCGATTGCATGGTCGTACTCCAGCTGCGTATAGCTGCGATTCGACCCTTCGGGCGCGCTGCCATAGGTAAAACCGACCAATGCCACGAGAATGTCGCACGACGACAGGTACTTCTCGCATACCGCCGCCGGCGGGACGTGGTCGGCGGCGAAGTCTTCCATTCGAATCACCTTGACCACATCGATCGCGGAAAGCGCGGCATGCACGGCGTCCCTGTGCGCCTGCAAGTCGCGTCCGGTCGAACTCAGAAATATGCGGTAGGTGCGCGCCATTGGCTCTATGACAGCATCAACTCGAGACCCTCGTCGGGACGACGGATCCGGCAAAGGGCGGCCGCTGCCGACCAGTGGCACGTCATCCGCGCCCCACCCCTGTGGCGAGTGTAGTCCATCCCCTCAGCATGGTAATCCGGATCCACCCCGAACCGTGACGCTTGGCATGGCGCGAAGCAACCCACGACCCCGGTGCTCGCGCCGGGCCGGCGCCGACCCTCACCAAAGGGACGGGTCGCAGAGCGGCCCGGCGCACGAAATCCGGACAGTCCGGGTGTCGCTTGCATCGCCGTGCATCCGCATCGCCTGCCAGCCGAACGGAAACTGCAATTCGTAGGGCGGCAGGAAGCGCGCGGCCGCTTCGGCGGTGAAGCCGAACCTGCCGTAATAGGACGGATCGCCGTAGACGAACACCACGTCGACACCGTCGCCCGACAGGCGCGCCATGCCGGCATCGATCAGCGTCGAGCCGACGCCGGCGCGCTGATGCGCGGGCACGATACCGAGCGGGGCCAGGATGAAACCCAGCCAGCCCTCACCGAAATCCGCCGTGACAGGACTGAAGGCGATGTGGCCGACGATGAGGCCATCCGCTTCGGCCACCAACCCGAGCGTATCCGGGCGGGTCGCCGCGCCCAGCAGTTCGATCGCAAGTCCGGCCACGGTCCGATTCTCCGGTTCCGGAAACGCGCGCAGGTACACATTGCGGATTGCGTCGTGATCGCGGCTGGCCGTCGGGCGTACGTTGACAGTGTTCATTCATGGGCCTCGCAGCTTGCGGTGTCGCGACGCACGCGCGGTCAATCGAAGAGCATCACCAGATAGGCAACGAACAGAATCAGGTGGACCACGCCGTGGATCACGTTGGTCTTGCGGCCGGAAAGGGTCACGACCGAAACGACGGCCGTGGTCACGAACAGGACCGAATTGACCGGACCCAATCCCAGGACGACTTCGCTGTCGGTGGCCATGGCGATGATCAGAATCGCCGGCACGGTCATGCCGATCGTGGCCAGCGCCGATCCGAGGCAGATGTTGATCGACCGCTGCAGGCGGTCGTCCAGTGCCGACTTGACCGCCGCAAGGCCCTCCGGTGCGAGCACGAGTACCGCGATGATGACGCCGCCGAGCGCGACAGGCGCACCGAGGGCGCTGATCTCGTAGTCGATCAGCTTCGCCATGCTCTTCGACAGCAGGATGATCGGCAACATGTTGGCGAGCAGCAGCGTGACGTGGAAGCCGATCGACCGCAGCACCAGGCCGTGGTGATCCTGGGGGTGATCGTCCGCGACTTCCTGCATTTGGAAATAGCCCCTATGGCGCAGGGTCTGTGCGATCAGAAAAGCACCGTAAAGCCCGACCGAGGCGAGAATCGCGAAGATCATCTGAACGCTGGAATAGGTCCCGACGGCGGTGGACTGCGTGAAATTGGGCAGAATCAGGCACAGGGTCGCCAGCGGCAGCAGCACCGCAAGGAAGGTATTCGCGCCTTGCAGATTATGGGCCTGCTCGAGGTGGCGCATGCCGCCGAGCAACAGCGAGACGCCGACCAGGCCGTTGAGCACGATCATCAACACGGCAAACATCATGTCGCGGCCGAGCTCGGGATTGCGGGCACCGGTCAGCATCACCGCCGAAATCATTACGACTTCGATGACGATCACCGAAATCGTCAGGATCAGCGTGCCATAGGGTTCGCCCAGCTTGGCGGCAAGACAATCGGCGTGATGGACGACTGCGAACGAAAGCCACAGCATGCTGGCAAAGAGCCAGGCAAAGAGCAGCAACGGGACCAAACGACCGGACATCGAGTTCAGCCAGTCGTCCCCGAATGCCACCATCGCAATCAGCGTCACGACACCCGCGAGGAGTCCGCCTTCACGTCGGACGGCTGCCCATCCCGAATGCTTTGGCTGGTCCGATTGCGTCATGAAGCCGCTCGCTCACGCCCGATGTGCACCATTCGCTCCCCACACGCGACGCGTGACCATACTGACTGTGGAATCCGGGGTCGAGACGGCATCCCGGGCATACCGTTGAACGATCGCCGACGGTGCGGCAGCGACCGAAGCCTTGCGCAAGCGCGTTCGTGGACCCGGCTGAGACAGCCCGGCGAGCGACGGCTATTCGATCTCCTCGATCGAGAACAGCATCGCACCGTAGGCATCGTTGCAGGCGCTGGTGCCGGCGCAGTTGGCATCGCCGACGATGAAGCCCCGTTCGCCGCCACGCTGCTCGGAAATCTCTGCGATTCGTTCGAGCGGAAATTCGTCGAATGGTTCACCGTGCTCGATTCCGCTCGCGCCGAAATCGCGCGGCGCGTCCGAAACCACGGCCAGCAGGTGGTTGGTGCCGGCCGGCCCGCCGGCAATGAAGGACCAGCCGCTGCGCGGCAGGGTCAGCGGCATGTCTGCGGCGATCCGGTTGTCACCGTCGATGCTGTTGGGGAACAGCACGATCAGGTGCTCCGAGTCGGTACCGACCATGAACACGTAGAGATAACCCGAATCTGAACTGCGCACGCGGAATGAGGGCTTGTCCCGGCCGATCCGCACACGGGTGCGATTGACTTCGACGTTCACCCGTCGCTCTACATCCCGCCCCCCGTAGGCACCCTGCAGAAAGGACACCGGATCCAGTGCCGCGATGACGGGCGGAGCGTGCACCACGGCCGGCGCGGTTTGAGGCGGCTCATCGGGCGGAGGTGCCGACACCGGCTCGGTCGGCGCAGGCGCAGCGTCGGCGCGTGCGGCCGGCGGCGACGTCGTCGCGGCCGGCGGTTCCGTCGTCGGCGCTGTGGCAACCGGCGCTGTCGCCGGCGGCGACACCGTCTGGCTGGATGCGATCGTCGTGCTGCCGATCGGCTTCGCCTGCTCGGGCTCTGCCGGTGGCGTCCGCCCGGCAAAATACCAGGCTGCAGCGGCGGCTCCGACCAGGGCCAGTGCGCCGAGCATGGCCGGCAGCGGCGAGCGCGAAGCCTTGTCAACGTCCTCCAGGCGGCGCGCACGCTCGTCGGCAGTGGTGGCCGACGGCATCACCTGGGTGAACTGCTCCGCTTCGATGCCGAGCAGGCCCCACATTTCACGGATCGACTGGGGTCGATCTTCCTGGCGTACCGCCAGACAGCGGTCCACGCCTTCCAGGAACTGGGCACTGTAGCGGCCGGCTGCCTGGCTGGCCAGCGGCTCCATGCCGTCGTTGACCATGCGGGCGACCGAGGGCGGCGGCGTGCGGCCGACGATGGCGTAGTAGATCAGCGCGCCGAGTGCGTAGATGTCGGTGAACGCGCCCTGTTTCATGCCGGGCACTTCGGCGTACTGCTCGATTGGCGCATAGCCGGGCTTGAGAATCACCGTCAATGCCTGGGTCATGTCGCCGATGACGCGGCGGGCAGCGCCGAAATCCAGCAGCAGGGGCCGCTCCCCGTCGAGCAGCAGGATGTTGTCCGGGGCGATGTCGCGATGGAAGATCTGCGCCCGGTGGATCACGTCGAGCGCCTCCAGAACGGGCCCGAGCAGCCGCTTCAAGGTAGCTTCGTCGGGAGCGTCGCCGTGTTCCCGCAACCAGTCCTTGAGCGTGATCCCCTGGTAGTACGGCATCACCATGTAGGCGGTTCCGTTTTCTTCCCAGAAGCGATAGACCTTGACCAGCGCCGGGTGATCGAACTGGGCCAGTACCTTCGCCTCATTGACGAAGCTGCGCAGACCGGCCTTGAAGGTCTCGGCATTGCGCTTGGTCTTGATCCGCACCTCGGACGTGCCCGGCACTCGCGCCGCCAGCGACGAGGGCATGTATTCCTTCAGTGCGACGCTACGCTCGAGCGAGTGGTCGTATACCAGATAGACGATGCCGAAGCCGCCTTCGCCGACGATGCCGGTGATTTCGAATTCGGCGATGCGCGAACCGATCGGCAGCGCGTTGCCGGGCGGCTCGTCCGCCGGCAGGTCGCTCGAAATCCGGGTCTGGTGATCAGCAGGAGAGGCCATGGCTCGGGTGCGGCGGGCAAGTGGTCGGGAATCCGGGGCAGTCGGTGGTCATGTCAGAAGCTGGCGCCGATCATCCGTGCATAGGATTGGGACCCCGGCAGCCCTCTCAGCACGGCGGCCGGGATGCGATCGCCGTCCAGCGCGAACGACCACCAGATGCTGTGGCCGGCGAGCCGAGCCGGATCGACGAAGGCCTGCGCCAGCCAGCTGCTGAGCTCCGGGCCCTCGCGCAGCATGAACAAGCCGGGGGCGAGCGCATCGCGGCTGTGGGGCGGCATGCCCGCAACGTGCTCGGCCGGCAATGGCGAGAGTTCGTTCTGGCGGCGCAGTGCGGCTTCGAAGTCGTCGAGGCTGGCTTCCGGATCGAGCGCGCCGAGGGCCGCACCCTCGAGGGTGCCGAGCCAGTCGAGCAGGGAATCTGCACCTTCGATGGTGTCGGGAATCATCGCCAGCCGGCTGCAGACGGTCAGCGGAAAATATCGGCCGACCCGATCGACGCTGGGCATCATCAGGCCGACCCAGGCGCCGGGGCCGCACAGGGGCTGGAACGCGACGAACTGCCAGATCGGACTTGCCAGGTAATGCTCGAGCCAGGTTTCACCGAGCAGCGCCCGGCTGCCGGCAATGGCGTCGCCCAGGAAGGCGTCCCAGCTCGACACGAATTCACCCGGCAGGCGTCGCGAGACGAAGTCGCCGGTTGCCGGCAACTTGCCGTACCAGCCCGGCGGCACACTTTCGGGTGGCTGGCTGGATGCGCCGAATCCGAACACCGAATCTCCTCGTCAAAGCCCGCTGGGGCACGAAAACCGTTCGATCGCGTTCAGCCGGAACGGATTCTGGACGCTGTTGGCCGTCACCTCGAACATTGCCTTGCGTCCGGCCACCGATAGGGTCACCCGGAAACGCTCCGGCAGGCTGGTGGACTCGATGGTCGCGCGATCGAGCAGCCGGAACAAGGCCCACGGGCCTTCGGTGACGACACCGGAGGTTCCGTTGGGCGCCGGCGGGGTGATCGAGACCCGCACCTGGGTGCTGCCGCGCGGCCCCGGCCACTGCACGCTCTGCGGCACCTGCGGGCCGTGGCTGTACTTCACCAGCTGGCCGTCGACATCGAGTATGAACTGGGTGATCGCCGCATCCATCTCGATCGGCTTGAAGTCGAGCCGAAGGTTCGGCGTGCGACCGCCGCCACGGAAGAACACGTCGCGGATCGTCGCCGCATTCTGGAACTGGACGAGGTTGCCGCTGCCGCCCATGGACTGGTCGTTGACCTTCTTGAACGACCAGCTGCGGGTCGAGGTGTCGACGTACTGGGCGAGTTCGCGTTGGAAGAAGTCGTCGAAGATGCCGCCGGGCGCAAACAGGCGCGCGAAATCGTCCTGCGTGACATCGCGATTGCTGCTCTTGACGAAGGGATAACGCCCGGCGATGGCCTGGCGGCAGAAGTCGCCGACCTGGCTGCCGACGCCCTGCGACAGGTTGCGCCGGGTGGCACCGAGGGCCTGGCTGGCGCTGGTCGCCGACAGCGTCTGCAAGATGCCACGCACCGGCTGCGGCAGTCGACTGGCATCGGCCTTGACCCGATTCGGCACCTCGCTCTGGGGCGGCGCGTTGCCGCTCTTGATCGCGGTATCGGTGGCGGCAAGCAGCGTATACACATCATTGATGAGCTGCAGCGTACCGTCGATCGGCGGCTTGCCGCCCGGCGGCGCATACACCATCCGGCGGATCGCCGAGAAGCGGTCGTCCACGATGCTCTTCTCGAGGTCGTTGCGCACCACCCGCCGCTTGTCGTCGCCGCCGCCACCGAGGATCTTGACCAGATCCTCGGTGGCCGAGCTGAACTTCTCGGTGGTGCGATCGACGATGGTCTTTTCGTCCTCGCGCTTTTCCGACAGCGTGGTCTCGCGGGCGATGCCTTCGAGCAGCGGCACCAACGGCGAATCCACCGCCGACAGGATGCGCGCGAGCTGCAGGCTCTCCTGCAGGTTGGACGAACGCTTCAGCCGGATGTCATTGACAAAGTGCTCCCAGGTGTTGGCATAGTCTTCGAGATACAGACGACGCACGTCCTGGGCGAGCTGTCTGGAGCCGTCATCGAGCACAGCGGCCGCTTGCGCCGCAACGCTCTTCTCGGGCTCGGCCAGGCCGAGCACCCAGCCGTTCTCGGACGCCATCTGCTTGGACACCTTGTCGGCGGCGGCAACGAACGCGGTGTGGTAGGCGTCGTAGCTGTACATGCCGGGCACGCCGCTGGTCAGCGGTTCGCCGCTCTTGCGTTCGAACACCAGCGGCGCGGCGGCGCCGCCGGCGCGCGCGATCGTGAATTCGGCAAAGTTCTCGCCGACGCCCTGGCGCTTGAGCCGGCTGTAGACGCGGTCGGCCAGCGGGTAGCGCGCCAGGGTCTGGCGGGTTTGCGCGATCAGCGCCTGGTCGGGCGGCACCGGCGAGCGCGGGGTACCGAGCGCCAGCAGGTTGTCGAGATGCGCCATCAGATTGGACCGCTCCTGCTCGGTGACCTCCCGCGGCAGCGTCCGCTGCCAGTCGAGGCGGATCCATGCCTTCAATGCGTCGGCATCGAACGGACCGGCCTCATTGATCATCAGGTAGGCCTTCAGCGCCTCGTAGGTGTACTCGAGATTGCTCGGGTCGGCCTCCCGCACCTGCTCCTCGATGCGCAGCGCAAGCCGCGGCAGGAAGGCATCGGTTAGCAGCCGGTCATAGGCGGTGCGTGCGGCCGAACCGAGCTTGTCGCCCTGATACAGGCCGAAGCCCATCATCGTCGGCGCACTGCCGCCACCGACCCCCGGCGTGTCGGCCACCGAGCGCACGCGCTCGAGGATCGGCAGCAGGGGCACGACATCGCTCGACAGCTGTGGCGGCAGTTCCGCCACCTGCTGTTCCGCGGCCTGGGTCTGCGTCGCCACCTCCTCGAGGTAGCCCTGGTTGCGCGAATAGCTCACTGCCCAAAACGATACCAGGCCGGCCGTGACCAAGGCCGCGATCGCGTATGCGCCCCATTGCACGAGGTTGCGCCGGCGTTCCCATTTGAGGTTGGTGCCGGCCAGTGCGCGCTCGAAGAACACCACGTTCTTGAGCAGGCCGGTGAGAAAGTAGCTGCGGCCGCTGGAGGCCTGCGGTGGCAGCATCTTGCGGTCGATGCCGAGCGCCCGCGACAGGCCGCCGAGGACGCGGTCGATCGGGCTGCCCTCCTGCGTGCCGCTGGTGAAATACACCCCGCGCAGCATCGGCGGTTGTTCGTACTTGGAGACCGCGAACACCCGCTCGAGAAAAGCGCCGAGGGCCGGTCTCAGGCCGGCGAACTGCTGCTGGAAACCGAAGATCGCTGCCCGGCGGCCAGGGTCGCGCTCGGCCTGCAGGCGATCCGGGATGCGGTCCACGACGCGGCGCTGGAGCGCCTCGAGCTCGGTGGCGAGTGTGGCCAGCGACGCGTCGGTGGACTGGTTCTCGACGTACGGGAAGGTGGTGCCCCAGACCTGGGCGCGTTCGTCACGGCCGAGATCGCCGAAGAACTCCATGAAACCGGCCAGCAGGTCGGTCTTGGTGACCAGCACGTAGATCGGGAAGGCGATCTTGAAGCGCTCGTGCAGTTCCTGGATGCGGGTGCGCACCGCCTGGGCGTGCATCTCACGCTCGGCGGCCGACTGCTGCAGCAGATCACCGGCGCTGACGGTCAGGATGATGCCGTTGATCGGTCGCCGCGGGCGGAATCGCTTGAGCAGGTCGAGAAAGCCCTGCCAGGCGGCGGCATCAACGTTGCGGTCCGACTCCTGGGTGGTATAGCGGCCGGCGGTGTCGAGCAGCACGGCTTCGTCGGTGAACCACCAGTCGCAGTTGCGGGTACCGCCGACGCCCTTGATCGAGGCCGTGCCGAACTTCTCGGCGAGCGGGAACTGGAGGCCGGAATTGACCAGAGCAGTGGTCTTGCCGGAGCCCGGCGCACCGATGAAGACATACCAGGGCAGTTGGTAGAGGTATTGCTTGCCCGACAGGCTGAACAGGCTGGCGAGGCCGCCGCCCTTGCGTCCGGCGACGTTCAACTGCATGTCGCGGAATACTTTGACCGCCTCTTCGAAGCGGCGCTTGAGTTCGGCGACCTCCTGTTGCGAGGCCGACGGCTCGGCCGGAGCCGCGCTCTTCGCCGACGACACCAGCAGGTCGTTCATCATCGCCTTGTTCTTGCGGCGGGCAGCGATCACCTTCCACAGCTTCCAGGCCAGGTAGGTGCCGGCGATCAGGCCGATCAGCACCCAGCGCGCCATCCGCGTCGCCAGCGGCGCGAACTCGCCGATCGACACCATCGGGCCGACGAACCAGATCACCAGGCAGATCGCGAGGATGCCGAGGACGAGCAGCAGGGTTGCGAGAATCTTCTTCATGTCAGGCGTCCTCGACTCTCAGTTGTCGCCCCGTGCGACCATCAGCGTGATCTCGACACGGCGGTTGCGGGCCCGCCCTTCGGCAGTCTCGTTGCTGGCGACCGGCTCCGAATCGGCCATGCCCTCCGCCCGCATGCGCGCCACCTCGACCTGCTGCCCGAGGATCTTCTCGACGTTCAATGCCCGCTCCTGGGACAGATGCCAGTTCGACGGGAAGCGCGCGGTGCGGATCGGCTGGCTGTCGGTATGGCCGGTGATCAGGATGCGGCCGGACACCGAATTGAGGGCGTCGGCGATGCGCACCAGCAGCGGTCGCACGCGCTCGGCCACGGTGGCGCTGCCGGGTTCGAAGAAGCCATCGCCACGGATCGTGATCACGCTGCGGTCGTCGAGATCGCTGACCGTCACCAGGTGCGCCTTGATCTCGGGCTCGAGGAAGGTCGCGAGGCGCGGCCGTTCGGCTGGCGGGCGCGGCTTGGGCGGCACCGCAGAGCTCGAGCGGATGCCGAGGATTCGGTTGAACACCGGATCGGACTGGTTGGTCAGCGAGAAGCTGAAGCCCATGTAGGCCGCGACCACGATCAGCGCCGCCAGCGCGGCAACCACCCAGACCGGCAGCATCGCCAGCACCTTGTGACGCTCGACCTGGGTCCCGCGCCAGTTCGGCGACAGTTCCCGCTCGTATTCGCCACGGTGGTTTCGAATCATCTGATGCAGCCGCTCGCGGACGGTATCGAGCTGGGCACGCCCGTTGTCGATCACCCGATAGCGCCCTTCGAAGCCGAGCGACAGCATCACGTACATCAGTTCGAGCAGGTTGCGGTTGGCGCCGGGATTCTCGGCCAGCCGCGCCAGCAGCTGGAAGAACTTCTCGCCACCCCAGGTCTCGTTGTGGAACATCACCAGCAGGCTCTGGCGCGCCCAGACACCGGAGCCACCCCACGGCGTGCTGCCGCAGAACTCGTCGAGGTAGGTGCACAGGCAGTAACGCGCCGCGACCACCTGCTCATTGGGGATGCCGGCGGCGCGCACCCGCTCCTCGAACTGGCGGATCGAATAGGCCAGCGCGTCGCGCAGGCCGGCCGGATCGGGGTGGTGCGAGGTCCGCAGCTGGGGCCCGGCCATCAGCATCGAGCTGGCCTCGGCGACCAGCGGGTTGAGGCTGATGCCGGCCGACAGCGAGGCCATCACCGACGGATCCATCTGGGCTGACGCAGCGCTCGCCTGGGGCGGTTGCTGGGGGACCGGCTGCGGCTGGGGTTGCGGCGTCTGCTGTCCGAACTGGGTGACCTGGCGCCCCTGGCGTGACCCCGGCGACGGCATGATCAAGGTGCGGTCTGAGGGCAGCTTGGAAAACGGATCGTCCTGACTCATGGCCCCTGAATCCCTGGTTCTGAAATTGACCGCGCGTCTTCACGCGGCGGTCGTTGTCGGCGGCAAGGCGACCTACCGCCGGCCGTCGCGGTCAATTGCGGATCGCCCACATCTCCAGCTCGAGCCCCGGAAACTCGCCGGCGATGTGCATCGCCAGACCGCCGGAACTGTTGAGTTGCTTCCACAGGTCGCCACTGCGTTCGAGTTCGAAGTAGTTGAAACCCGAGTGGTACGGAATCTGTCTCGGCGCCACCGGCATCGCGCGCAGTGCGATGCCCGGCAGCTGCAGGTTGACGAGATCGCGGATGCGCTCGACCGGGCCGATCTTGGTCTGGGTCGGGAAGCGCGAGCGCAATACCTCGCCGGCGATTTCGGCATTGACTGCCAGTACGAACGACGAACTGCGGAACAGCTCCTTGTCCGGCACCATCGCCACGCGGACCCCGTATTTGCGCTCCTGCAGCTCGATCGGGATCGCATTCTGCTCGAGCACCATCGACAGCGAGCGCCGCAGATCAACCATCAGCGGCGGAAAACACTTCTCGAGCTCGTCCTGGCTGTAGCTCGGATAGCCGGCCGGGCGGCGCTTGTCGGACGAGAACGTGGAGAGGTCTCCGGCCAGCATCAGGCAGCTTGCAAACAGACGCTCCGGATGCAGCGGGATCTGCTGATCGAAATGATCGAACACCGGCTCGAAGCGATTGATCGTCTGCAACAGCAGGAAGTCGGCGATCTCGGCGACGCCGCCGCGCCCGGCCTGGCCCATGCGTGCCGCCAGCACCTCCCCGCGCTGGTGCAGCAGGCCGCGGATCTCGCGAACGTAGCCGGCCAGCGACGCGCTGCCCTGAACCGAAAGCGTCGGCGCGATGTAGGCCTTGTCGAGCACCACCTGGTTGTCGACCCTGCGCTCGCGTACGCGGACCACGCCGAGGGTGGCATAGGCGTCGGTGACATCGCTCCTGCGCATCAGCCGCACGTTGAGCTGACCGACCTGGACCAGCGCGGTCTGGGCCGAGTTCAGCGTGCTGTCGCCGACCTCGGCCTCGATCGCAGCGAAGCGTGCCAGTGCGGCCTGGCCGGTGCCGGCGACGTCGGCATCGAGCCCGCCCTGACGGCGCATCGGCACGGCCAGCACGATCAGCTCATCCTTGATCTCGGCCGGCAGTTCGATCGGCTCGGGCCCGCGGTCGGTACCGGGAAAATCGAAGGGTGTGCCGTCCGGGAACAGGCCGCTGGCCGACGCGAGGGCGATCTTGCCGAGCGCCAGCGCGTCTTCGTCGAGCACCAGGCTCGCCGAATCCCCACTGCCACGCCCGCAGCGGCGCGACCCGGCCATTGACCAGTCGCTCGACGTAGCGGTCGTTCTGCTGCAGGTGCTGGGGCTGCAGGAACATGCCCTCTGACCAGATGACCTTGTTATTCCATGACATGGCTAGCTCATCCCGTGGCAACCCCGGGTCGCCGGGCTGATGGGTTACTGGGCGGTACCGGTGATCGCCACCGAACGGTTGTCGAGCTTGATCGACAGCGGCAGGGTCTTGTGCGCCACCAGCGGCACGCTGGCACGCCACACGGCGCGCTCGAGATCGCGATAGGCCGCGACCACGCCGACGAACCGGGTACCGGGCTGAGTGGTGCGTTGAATCGAGTGGGTGTCGCCGGGTCGCAGCACCATCTCCTCACGGGCAACGAGGTCACCGGTGAGGGTTTGCTGCTCGTTGTCCCACAGCGAGAAGAAATCGGCGTCCTTGAAGGCCGACAATGCCTTCAGTTCATACATGCGAACCACCAGCGGCGACGGCCGTCCGGAGGAATCGGATTCAGGTTCTCTTCGGCCTGGAAGGTTGCCGCGACAACCGTCGGATCCGGCGTGGACGAGCAGCCGACGGCCAGCAGCGCGAACAAGGCGAGTGCGAGGAGCGAACGCGGGGATCGGCCGAGCGGGGATGATTGCAGCATCAGTCTTGTCTCCAGAGGAAGGTCCGCCCGGGGCCCGCGACCGCCTCACGGACCGCAGCGCCAGGCACGATACGGCATTCGATTATACGCAATGGCGATGGCCCGAAATCGGCTGCCGGCCGCTTCCCCGGCCGCGAACGTGGCGCGCGCGGCCAGCCCCCGAATTGCGGTCAACGGCACGGGGCAGGCGATCTGTAACGCGGGAAAGCGACGGCAGGTCCGTGACGGCGCGCCGTCACGGCGACAGCAACAGGACGTTCACCTGGCTCGGGGCAATGCGCATGCCGGGCGCGTTGGTCGAGTTCTGCAACGACATGCTGGTCATCCGGGTGGCGGGCATGCCGGCCACCAGTACCAGAACGCTGCAGTCAGGTGCCGTGCCGGTCCCATCACCAGACCCGAGGCCACGCCCATCGCCAGGCCCGGGTTGTCGCCGTTGGACAGCGGCACGACGGTGCTCATGTTGTGGGCGGGGTGCAGGCTCCACAGCACGTTGTAGGCCGCCGGCACGCCCATCGGACCAGCGGCGATGTTCGGGTAGGGGATCGGCACCGGCACCGGTGACGGCGGCGCCGGCGTCAGACACACGTCGGGAAACGCGAAGTCGACACCCCCCATCTGCGAATTGGCGAACATGGCTCAGCCCACCTGTATCTGCTTGCCGTCGAACTTGACCAGTTCGCGCGATTTGACGATCGCGTGTTCGGCATTCATGTTGAGGATCTTGTCGGCCCTGAGGTCGAGATGGCCGACACGCACCAATTCCATGTCCTCGACCTGCCGCGAATGGCTGCGCGCGCGCAGCGCAAAGACGTCGCTGACCTGGCGGATCACGCGGGCGGTGCCGTCGAAGGTATCGGCGAACCAGCTGAAGGCCTTGCCGATCAGGTTGAGCCGCTCGCCGCTGAGCTCGACCTCCCGCCCGGCGATCTCGACCGAGGCTGCCGTCAGCGCCGCGGCCTCGCCACCGCCGAGCCGCGCCGTCCCGCGGGCTTGCAGCGTGGCATCGCCGGCGACGTCGATCGCCAGTGAGCCGGCGATGCGCATCTCGACCGGCGCATCGCTGTGGCGCTCGAGGATCGACAGCACAAAGCATGCGTCATCGCGCCGCGACAGCAGCACGACGTCGCCGCAAACCGGCTGGACCAGGCACGAAAATGCCAGTCTCGCGCGAACGATGCCGGCGCCGGTGGATACCATGACGCCGGCTTCACCGCATTTCTCGACCTCCCCGATCTGCTGGATGATGCCCTGGGTCACCTGGGCGTTCTCTGTCAGATTCATTGCTTTTCTCCTTGCTGCCGGCTTCAGTCGGCCGGTCTCCAGTTTTCCGCCTTGACGGTTTCTTCGTCGTCGGGCGCCGCCTGCCCGCGGTTCGGCATCTCGGCACCGTCGGCGCGCACGCCGCGCAGGCCGGTTCGATACATGTCGGTGCCGACGAAGCGGCTGCCGCCGAGTTCGGCGTGGGCCATGTCGGCATGGCGCACGCTGGCGCCGTCGAAGCTGCAATGTCGGAATTTCGCCTTCTGCAGCACCGACTCCACCAGTCGCGCGTTGCGAAAGCTCGCGCGTTCGCCCTCGGCGTCCATCCAGATCGATTGATCGAGCTGGGCGTCGTCGAAACAGGCGCCATCGACGCAGGCCCCGATCCACAAGGTGTGCCGGCCTTCGATGCGGCTGAAGTCGGCGCCCGCCAGACGCGCGCCCTTGAAATTGCTGCCGGACAATCGTGCGCCGGTAAAGCGGGCACCGCTCAGATCGGCATCCATGAACTGGCTGCGGGTCCACGCCGCAGCGCTGAAATCCATCCCGCCCATCGTGCATTCGGCGAACACGCACTGGTCGCCACCAGCATTGACAAAGCGCACCTCGCGCAGATCCGCCTTGTAGAACACGGTCTTGGCAAATCGGGCATCGTCGAGCGCGACCTTGCCGAAGCGGCACTCGACGAAGCTGGCCTGGATCAGCCTGGCAGCGACGAAGTGGCTGCCAGCGAGCCGGCACTTCACCAGATTGGCGAATTCCATGTCGGCGCCGTCGAATGCCGCCGCCTCCAGCGATGACTCGTTGAAGGTGCAGCCGACCAGCCGCGCGCCGTCGAACACGGCCTGCTTGAGGCTGGTGCCGTGGAAGGTGCCGAGCCGCAGATCGGCCTCGGCGAAGTGCGCGCCATCGAGCGTGCAGTTGATGAACGACGACTCCTGCAGGTCGGCACCGCGAAAGTCGCAGCCCGAGAAATCGCATTCGTTGAAGATGGCCCGCTTCAGGACCTCGCCGGCCAGCGAACTGCCGGCGAGGCGGAGTTCAGTGGCCGGCTCGCCGCGGGCCAGCACGGCCTTCAGATCATCCACCGCACTCATGATTCCTTCCTCGCGGATGCCGGCGGCTCGACCTTGCGGCGGGGCATCGTCCGCGCCTTGGCCATGTAGGCGTCGGCGAGCCGGGTTTCGCTGTCGACATCGACCCTGGCCAGATCGGACGCGAACAGATTGCAGCCGGTGAGGTCGGCGCCGCTGAAGACGGCGTGCTGGGCCACCGCCTGCATCAGGTTCGCCTGTGCCATCCGTGCCTGACTGAAGTCGGTCTTCATCAACAGCGCCCCTTTGAGGCTGCTGGATTCGAAACAGCCGGAGACGCAGCGAGCCTCCGAAAAATCGGCACCGTCGAGCAGCGCCGACGTGAAATCGCACCCGGCAAGCGGCGTGCCGCGGAAATTCGACTTCGGCATCTCGGCTTCGCGAAAGCTCGCACCGTCGAGTGAACTGCGATAGACGAAGCGCACGTTCGGCGCACGGCAGCGATCGAAGCGCGCGCCGTCGAGCGTACAGGTGATGAAATCGGCCGATTCGGCCGTCGCAGACGTGAAGTCCGCGCCTGCCAGGGCGCATTCCAGCACCGTCGCGCGCGTCAGTTCGGCGCCGACGAAACCGCTGCCGGTCAGGCGTCCCTTGATCAGCGTGGCCTGCGACAGCCGTGCCCCCGGCCACCGGCTTTCGTCCGCTTCGACTTCGAGCAGCGTCACCCCCTGCCAGTCGGCGGATTCCAGGTTGGCCTTGGCGAGGCAGGTGTGCTGCACGATGGCGTCGGTGAATTTCGCGCCGACGCACGACGCTTCGGTGAAATCGGCCCGGCCGATGTTGGCACCGACCAGCGCGGCACCGTCGAGCCTGGCCTGGCGAAAGTTGGCGTGGGCGAGGCAGGCATTGGTGAAATTCGCGCCGACCAGCGTCGCGCCGCTGAAATCGACGCCCTCGAGTTCGCCACCGGAAAAATCGACCCCGGACAGGTCCATGCCGCTGAAGTCGCCGGACTTCAGCTTGAGGCCGGCAAAGCTCTGGCCGGCCTGTCGCGCGCGTGCCGCGCCGTCGCGCCAGCGCGCGGCGACATCGCGGGCCAACGGCGGCGGCGCCGGCTGCATGTGGGCCACACCCCGGCTCATCGACGCCTGGATCGAGTCGGCGCGATCGACCAGATCCCGCAGTCGCTGATCCACTCGCGGCATGCGGACATCGGGCGTCCGGGTGGCCTGGGCGATCATGCTGTCGAAGCGCGACATCAGCTGCCGCGGCGTATCGATCACCGGCGGTGGCGATGGATGCAGCAGGCGCGAGATCTCGGACTGCTCCAGGCCCTGGTCGCGAAGGCTGTCGGCCACCTCCCGCCGCACCAGGTTCTGCTGTGCCGACGCCGCACTGCGGATGTCGTCCGGTCCCGGCATCGACGCGAACAGGCTGCGGCTTGCCGACAGCATCCCGGTCGGATCGGGCGGCACATGGGTCGGCGGTCGCGGGATGCCCGCCCGATTGATCGCCGTGCTCACTGCCGAACGGGAAGCATTGGCGAATTCCGCACCGTAGTGCTTGAGCATCGCCGCATCGACCTTTTGCTCGGCCTCGGCCAGTTGGTCGTTGATGCGCGTCACGTCGACGCCACTGTTGCCGAGCGATTCGCGGAAATGCTCGACCAACTCGTTCGGCGTCGCCAGCCCTTCCGGCAGCAGTTCGTGGTCGTCGAGCAGCTTCTCGGCGCCATGCTCGGGGTCGAGCCGCTCACTGATCGCCTTGACATAGTGGGCCGGACCCTTCGGCCGGTCCTGCCATTCGAAACCGGCACACAGCAGCGCCACGTCAGCGGCGAATTCGTCCGCCACCTCGAACATCGCGTGCCACACGAGTACCGCACGGAGCTGGTTGGGCAACAGCCAGACCGTCGTCAGACGGGGCTCGCCAAGGCGGTCCTTGGCGTCTTCGCCACGCTGCATCCGTGCCAGCACGACCGGCCTGATGGCTGGCAGTCGAAACTGCAACTGCGGGTGATCGGGGTGCATATGCACGATCTCGACCGACTCGTCGCCGACGAAGTCCGCGGCCTGCCACTGGTCGGCCGACGCGATGCAGTAATAGCGCCAGTCGAAATCCCGTGGCGGACCCGGGAATTCCTCCTTCAGCCAGGCGTCGTCGTAGGTGCCGTCGAAACGCTTCCGCTGCGGCCACATCGGCGGCACCGGGCCGAAGCTGACCGGCAGCGAGGTCGATTTCGGCGAATTGCAGGGATGCTCGGGGTGTTGCACCGGCGGAATCGCCGGCAGCGGTCCCGCCGCCGTCTGCTCCGGCGCGGTCCCCCGTCCGACCGGATTCTCGGCCACTTTCGGCCCGCCCCAGGTCTGTTCCCAGGTGAGCGGCCAGCGGGCAAACGTCCGCACGTCGCTGACGCGCTGGCTGTCGAGCCAGTAACGCTCGCCATAGACGTGCAGCGTCTTGGCCAGTGCGCCGACGCGAACGCTCACTTCGAGGCCGGTCACCGGCTCGCCACCGGGGGCACAGGCGTCGCCGATCATCAGGAACTCGGCGCCGGACTTCGGCAGGCCCGCATCGAGCGGCACCTCGGGGTGCATCAGCGGCGCCACCTGCTGCCACAATTCCTGCTCCGGCAGCAGCGCCGGTGACGCCTGGATCGGCACGTAGGCCATCACCGAGACGCCGAGGTAGGCCCGGTGCTGACGTTCGAAGCATCGGTGCAACAGGGACAGATGCTGGGGCTTGATGATTCTCATGGAAATTCAGCGGGCCCAGGATTCGTCGAGCACGATGCGGCTGCCATCATCCGGGGCGACGCGCAGTCGCAGCACCGCGCCCGGCTGCACCGCAGCGAGGTTCACCTGCGGCACCATCGCACTGAGGGTCGCCCGGTAGCGCTCGCCGCCGCGATCGACCTCGAGATCGAGTTCGAGCACCGGATTGTTGTTGACCCAGCTGCCGGTCTGGCGTGCCTCGATCACGCGGCCGCTGGCCACGATACCGTCGCGCCGCAGCTTGGCGTCCTTGTCTGCGCCGACCTGGCCGAACACCACGACGCCGACGAACAGCGCCACGATGACGGCTACCAGCAGCCAGTTGTTGGAACTTGCCATCCGGACCTCAGGAGAAGATCTGCATCGCGGCCTGGCGCAGCGCCAGCGCACCCTGCGTGATCTTGGTCACCGGGTTGATCATCTGCAGTCCCGCCGCGACCTTCTCGAGGGCGGCGACCTTGTTCTCGAACGCCACGTTTTCGGCCTTGGTCGTCACCGCTTCGGTCTTGACCCCGACCACCTCCATGACGACGCCCTTCATCTCGGTGACGACGCCGGTGACCCCGTAGGCAATGCCCTTCAACCAGCTCTCGTTCGAGGTCAGGCCATTCACCTGGGTGCCGGCGAGCAGATTGACGCCAGCCGGCGCCATGACGTTGATCGCCGCGCCGGTGGTGAGATTGATGCCGGCGGCTGCGGTAATGCTGGCGGCAGCGCCACAGGTCATCGAGATGGTGGCGCCGGCGGTCAGCGAATAGGCCGCGCCGACGGTGATCGACTGCGCCGCCCCGATCGTGGTCGACTGGGCGGCGGCGATGGTCAGTGAGTCGGCCCCGCCGATCTTGGTCGTGCGCGCCGCGCCGATGGTCACGCTCTCGGTGGCGCCGACCTTCTCGGTGCGGCTGGCACCGATCGTGATGTCTTCCTTGCCGGCGACCTTTTCGGTGCGACTGCCGCCGATCGTGATCGACTCGTTGGCCGCAACCTGTTCGGTGCGGTTGTTGCCGATCTCGGTGTCCTCGTCGTTGCCGACCTTCTTGGTGCGGTCGTGACCGACGGTCAGCGTTTCGTCGGCTTCGATCATCGTGTCCATGTTGCGTTCGGCATGGACATAGACCTGTTCGGAGCCCTTCTTGTCCTCGAATCGGATCTCGTTGAAGTTAGCGGCACCACCGCCCTTCGAAGAGCGCGACTTGATGCCGGTCTGGGTCGCGTTTGCCGGCAGGTCGTAAGGCGGCATCTGGTTGGCGTTGTAGACCCGTCCGGTGATGATCGGCCGGTCCGGATCGCCTTCGAGGCACTCGACGATGACCTCCTGACCGATGCGCGGAATCGCGATCATGCCCCAGTTCTTGCCGGCCCAGGGGTGGCTGACCCGCATCCAGCACGAGCTGTTCTCGTCGTTGTTGCCGTATCGGTCCCAGAAGAACTGGACCTTGACGCGGCCGTATTCGTCGGTGTGGATCTCGTCGCCGGCAGGCCCGACCACCACCGCAGTCTGCGGCCCCTTGACCAGCGGGCGCGGGGTGCGCCGCTCCGGACGAAAGGCGTGCTCGGTATTGAGGGCGCCGAAGACGATGTCGTAGGTCGCACCGCCCAGGCCGTCACTCTCGAAGCCCTCGGCCTGGCAGTTCATTTCGGAACGCGTCACCAGATATTCGGCGTTCTGGTCTGCCCGCGGGTGGCCATAGACGGCAAAGCGGCAGCCGACCGCAATGCCGCGGGGATTGCCGGAACCTTCGGCCACCTCGTAGCCACGATGGACTTCCTCGATCCGGGTCTTGGCATACGCGTCGCCTTCGCTCTTGGCCAGGTATTCGCCGGGAAAGTCGAACACCTCGTAGTCGGCATGGGCATGTCCACGCTCGATCAGCGACTTGGCGTCGAGCTTGACGTTGGGCTTCTTGAAATCGTAATCGGTGTGCGCCCATTTGCCGGGCTTGACCTCGCGCCGGAATTCCCAGTGCGCGATGTTCTCGAGTTCGCTGCGGCCGACGCCGCTGGGTTTGATGAAGGGAACCTGGTCGTAGCCGGGAAACGGCGAGTGGGTCTCCATCGAATCCACCAGGATCAGCTTGTTCTGGTCGCCGTCGAATTCGAAGTAATAGTAGATGCCTTCTTCCTCGAGCAGTCGGCTGACGAAATTGAAGTCGGTCTCACGGTATTGGACGCAATATTCCCGTGCCTCGTAATTGCCGCTCAGCCGGTCCTCGAAGTCCGCCGTCGGATGATCGGCGAACACCTCCTTGACGATGTCGGGGACGGTCTTTTCCTGGAATATCCGGCAGTCCGCGGTGCGGGTGAGAAACCACATCCAGGCATGGACGGTGGCGCGATAGACATGGTACCGGCCGTGGGTGCCGGCCTGGGCAAAGCGCGTGACGTAGCCGGCGAAGAAACGCAGCGACTCGTCCGGCATCTTCATCTCGACATGGACGTTCTGCGCCAGGATGTCGTCGACGGTGATGGCGTCGTTCTCGCTGAGACACTCGAGCTCGAAGCAACTGACCCTGGACAGGCCCTCGACCGCGCGCATGCGGTAGAACAACAGGTCTTCGCCCAACGGCGAGACCAGCTTGTAGACCTCGGATCCTGCCATCCCTGCCTCCTCGCGCCGCGCCCGCGGCTTTCCCGATTTGCCTCACGCCGCCGCAGGCTCACGCGGCGAACTCCTGCATTCTAGCCACAGCCCCGGCCTCGAGGGCCATGATGCAATGCCCGGTCGGTCGGACGCGCCGCGGCCATTGCCGGCAGCCGTCGCCTGCCACCGATCAGCGCATCACCGCCTCCACGGCGGTCAGCGACAGCCAACGTTGCAACTCTGCCACCAGTTGGTCGGGATCCACCGGCTTTGGGATGTGTCCATTCATGCCTACTTCGAGACATTGTTCACGGTCTTCGTCGTATGCATTGGCCGTCATCGCCAGGATCGGCACGTCGGCATAGCCGGGTAGCTGCCGGATCCTGCGGGTGGCCTGCAGTCCGTCGAGCACCGGCATCTGCATGTCCATCAGAATCAGATCGTAGGGCCTGGCACCGGCGGCCGCGACCGCCTCCGCGCCATTGGCCGCGACGTCGATGCGCGCGCCGGTATCGGACAGCAGTTCCAGCACGACTTCCTGATTGACCACATTGTCCTCGGCCAGCAGGATCCGGCGACCCGCGATCGCATCGTCCAACGGCGGCGGGGTCGCGCCGGCATCGTACACGTCGCGCGGCGCGTCGCCCACGGTCGAGTTGGCCGCATCCAGTGTCACCTCGAACCAGAACCGGCTGCCCTCGCCCGGCCGACTGTCGACGCCGATCTCGCCGTCCATCAATCCCACCAGCCTGCGGCTGATCGCCAGCCCGAGCCCGGTGCCGCCGAATTCCCGCGTCGTCGTCGTGTCCGCCTGGGAGAATGGCAGGAAGATCCGTTCGGCCTGCTCCGAATCTATGCCGATTCCGCTGTCCGCGACCTCGAAGCGCACGCGCAGCCGTGTCTCGCCGCCACTGACGAGCCGCGCCGCGATCGACACCTGGCCCCGGTGGGTGAACTTGACGGCGTTGCTGGCGAGATTGATCAGGATCTGCCCGAGCCGCATCTCGTCGCCGCGCACGCGCACCGGCAGGCGATCGTCGACTTCGACCGACAGCCGGAGACCCTTGGCACGCGCGAGTTCGCCGATCAGATCCTCGACCGTGGTCATCAGGTCTGCGCAGGCGAACTCGACGGTGATCACGCTCATCTCGCCGGCATCGATCTTCGACAGGTCGAGCACATCGTTGATCAGTCCGAGCAGATGCTGGGCGGCCGCCGTCAGCTTTTCGAGCTGGTCGATCTGGCGCGGCGCCGACAGGCCGCGCTTGAGCAGGTGGGCGAGTCCGATGATCGCGTTCATCGGCGTGCGGATCTCGTGGCTCATGTTGGCGAGAAAGGCACTCTTGGCGCGGTTCGCGGCCTCCGCCGCGTCACGGGCAGAGACCAGCTCGGTGGTCCGGGTTTCGACCAGTTGCTCCAGCTGGGCGCGGTAATGGGCGAGTTCGGCCTCTTCGCGCCGGATTTCGGTGATGTCCTGGATCACCACGTGAAGCAGCGGTCGCCCCTCGCGCACGATCGGCGTCAGCGTGATGTCGGCGGTAAAGGGCGTGCCGTCGGATTTCAGGTGCTGCCACTCGAAACGATGGTTTCCTTCCGCATGGGCGCGGTCGATCATGGCCTGGGCCTTCGCCACCGAGCATGCGCCGTCAGGTTGGCATGGCGGTGACAATTCCACCACGGAGCGGCCAACCAGATCCGACGTGTCGCGCACACCGAGCAATCTGAGCGCCGCCTGATTGCCATCGATCACCCGGTCCCCGTCCAGCAGGATGCTCGGCAACGCGGAATCGCGGAACAGCGCACGAAACCGCTGCTCGCTCTCGTGAAGCGCATCCTGGGCCTCCCGCCGTTCGGTGATGTCCTCGACCGTTCCGACCGCGTTGACGGCCTGACCGTCCTCGCCGAAACGGATCTCGGCCCTCTCGAGCATCCAGCGAATGCGTCCCGCGACCGCGATCCGGTGTTCGACGAAGTACGGTAACCCTTTGAGGGCGGCGGCCCAGGCGCCATCGATCAGGGGCAGATCTTCGGCGACGACGCAGTCACGGAAATCCTTGATAGTGATACGGGCACCGATCGGCAAGCCGAACAGTCGGTAGGTCTCGGCCGTCCACACCAGTTCACCGCTGGCAAGGTCGAGCGTCCAGCTGCCCTGACGGGCCACCGCCTGGGCCCGGTTGAAGGCATCCTCCGACGCACGCAGGCGCTCTTCGACCTGCTTGCGCTCGTGGATGTCCATGTGGATGCCGACCATGCGCAGCGGATGTCCGCCCGGGTCACGCTCGACCACCAGTCCGCGGGTCTGGATCCAGTGCCAGTGGCCCAGCTTGTGACGCATGCGGAAATCGACCCGATACTCGGGATCCCGCCCTTCGAGGTGATCGGCCAGCCTCGCCATCACCGCGTCGCGGTCGTCGGGATGCATGGCGCCCGACCAGTTCTCGAAACTGGCCGCGAACTCGTCGTCGGCATAGCCGATCATCGCCTTCCACAGCGGCGAAAAATAGACCTCGCCGGTCGCCGGATGCCAGTCCCAGACGCCCAGACCGCTGCCTTCGACCGCCGATCGCCAACGCTGGTCGAGTTCGGACGGGTCGTCCGAGCGCGGGGCGAGCGGCTCGAGCAGCGCGTCGCAGCGACCGTCACGGCAACGGCCACGCCAGCGCATCCGCTGCCGGCCCGGCGACGCCGGAACGACCAATTCGAGATCGAAGCAGCCGGTCTGCGAGAGCGCGTGTTCGACGCGTCGCCGATCCTCGGGCATCAACGAGGCCAGCCAGTCGTCCAGTCCGAGACCCGTGTCATCGTCGATCGCCAGCGCCCGTGAGGCAAGGTCGGCCGACCAGACGCAGATGCCCAACCGCCCGAGCAATTCGGCGGGAAAGGTGTATGGGGACGCGGCGCGATCCTCGTCCATCGCTCAAGGGTACCCGAATCTGCCTATCAGACCGTGATCAACGGCAATGGCGCCGGGCAACTGAAGCCCTTCAGGCGCAGCGCGCAGTGGTACGGCCAGCTAAAGGTCACGCGAGAACGCCCGTACTTCCAGCGGTGAATCTCGCTACGGACGCAATGATGACGCCATCGCCTGACTTCAAGGATCTGCGGGTCGTGCTGGTCGAACCTTCCCGCGCCCAATCGACGCTGATCCGGCGCCTGCTCGAACAGCAGGGCCTGTCGGTGCCGGAGGTATCCGCTTCCGGTCGCGAAGCATTGGCAGCGATGGCTTCGCTGCGGCCCGATCTGGTGGTCAGCAGCCTCCACCTGCCGGACATGTCCGGCACCGAACTGGTGACGGCGATGCGCAGGCATCCCGACCTGCGACACATCCCCTTCATCCTGGTTTCCAGCGAGACCCGACCACAGCGGCTCGAGGCGGTGCGGCAGGCCGGCGCCTGCTCGATCCTGCCCAAGCCCTTCGGCCCCCACCAGTTGCAGCGCGCATTGTTCGGTGCGGTCGACCACCGGCGGCGGGATGTCAGCCTCGACGACCTGGATCCAGAAAGCCTGAGGGTGCTGCTGGTGGACGACAGCCGCACGAGCCTGGGCCATTATCGGCGCATGCTGGAGGAACTCGGCGTGCGCCGGATCTGCGAGGCCGTCAACGGCGTCGAGGCGGTGACGCTGCTGGCCGAGACCATGGTCGACCTGGTGATCACCGACTACAACATGCCCGAGATGGACGGTCACCGCCTGGTCGAGTACATCCGCAGCCAGAGCTGGCAGAGTTCCGTGCCGGTGCTGATGCTGACCAGCGAAGCGGACGAGACGCGGCTGGCAGCAGTCGAGCGCGCCGGCGTGTCGGCCATTTGCGACAAGTCCTTCGATCAGGCCACGATCCGGCGCCTGCTGGCCGAGGCACTGGCCCACTGAGGCGGCGCCCGGTCAGGCGCCGGGCGGACGCCCCCATTCGGCACACTTGCGCTCGAGCGTCTTGCGCGAGATCCCGAGGCGCCGGGCGGCCTCGGACTTGTTGCCGCCGGCACGCTCGAGGACCTGCAGCGCGTGCCTGCGTTCCAGTTCGGCCAGGGTCAGGTCGCCATCGGACGGCTGTCCGGCCGACGCCGCCACATTGCCGACGAGATCCGGGAAGTTGCCCAGGATCAGCGAGCGTTCGACGAAATTCTTCAGTTCGCGCACATTGCCCGGCCAGCCATAGCCGGACAGACGCTGGACCTGGGCATGGGTCAGCGGCAACGGGGCCACGCCGAGCTGGCTGCACAAGGCCCCCATGAAATGCTGGACCAGCGACGGAATGTCCGCCAGGCGTTCGCGCAGCGGCGGCAGGTGCAGTTCGACCACGGCAAGCCGGAAGTACAGGTCCTGGCGAAAGCGGCCTTCGGCGACCTCGGCCGACAGGTCGCGATTGGTCGCGGCGATGATCCGCACGTCGACCGGAACTTCCTTTTCCGAGCCGACCGGCCGCACCTTGCGCTCCTCGATCACGCGCAGCAGCTTGGTCTGCATCTGCAGCGGCAGCTCGCTGATCTCGTCGAGGAACAGGCTGCCGCCGTGTGCGTAGTAGAACAGGCCGTTACGCTGCTCCGAGGCGCCGGTGAAGGCGCCTTTGACATGACCGAACAGTTCGCTCTCGATCAGCTCGGCTGCGATCGCGGCGCAATTGACCGGCACGAACGGACACTGGGCCCGCGGGCTGAGCTGGTGCAGGGCCCGCGCCAAGACCTCCTTGCCAGTGCCCGACTCGCCGGCCAGCAGGACCGTCGACGGCATCGGGGCAACCCGATGCACCATCGTGCGCAGTTGCTTGACCGGATCGGACTGGCCGACCAGACCCGGCACCCGATCGCCCCGGCCGGCCAGGGTGCGCCGCAGGATGAAGTTCTCGCGGCTCAGGCGCGAGCGCTCGAAGCAACGTTTGATCGAATTCAGCAGCTGATCGAGGCGGAACGGTTTGAGGATGAAGTCCGACGCGCCGCCGCGCAGGGCATTGATCGCCATCTCCATGTCGGCGAAGGCGGTGATCAGCACCACGTCGCCGGCGAATCCGTTGGCCCGCAACTCGTTCAACCAGTCGATACCTGACATGCCGGGCAGGGCGATGTCGAGGATGATCAGATCGAAATGGACGCGGGACTGCAGCCCGGTGGCGTGCTCGACGCTGGCCACGGCTTCGACCAGGCCACACCGGTTGCTGAGCGCCCGCGCGAGGAAGCTGCGCATGCCCTCTTCGTCGTCGACGATCAGCACCGAATAGCCACGCCAGTTGCCGAGGTCCTCGGCCGGCGATGCCGCCCTGTCGTCCTCCATCGCACCGTCCGCTCGATTCGATCGTCGGATTTTGCCAGACCCTGCGGCCACCCATACAATCCGCGGCATGAAGATCCTCGGAATCGCCGGCTATTCGGGCTCAGGCAAGACGACGCTGATCGAAGCACTGATCCCGCTGCTCAGCCTGCACGGACTGGTGGTCTCGGTGATCAAGCGCGCCCACCACGGCTTCGACGTGGATCGGCCGGGCAAGGACTCGTGGCGTCACCGTCGGGCCGGCGCCCAGGAGGTGATGCTGGCGAGTCCCGAGCGATGGGTGCTGATGCGCGAGTTGCGGCGCGACCCGGAGGAGAATCTCGACAATCTGGTGTCCAGGCTGTCGCCCTGCGACCTGGCCCTGGTCGAAGGCTTCAAGGCGGCGCCGATTCCGAAGATCGAGGTCTGGCGACCGGCCAACGGCAAGCCGGCCCTGCACCCGGAAATCCCCACGGTGGTCGCGGTCGCGACCGACGGCCGATGCGACGCGACGCTGCCGATACTCGACCTCAACGACAGCGAGGCGATCGCCCGCTTCATCGTCGAGCTGATGCCAGAATTGCCCGACCGGGGCCGGCGAGCGGACTGATCAGGCGGCGCGCCGGCGCGATTCCTCGATCTCGTCGGCGAGCCGCAACACCACGCCCGGATCGTTGTCGCGCATCATCACCGGATCGGACAGCGTGCGGCGCCAGCGCCGCGCACCCGGCATGCCCTGGTAGAGGCCAAGCAGATGGCGGGTCATGTGCTTGAGCGGCACCCCGTCGTCGATCTGCCGCCGCAGGAAGGGCTGCATCGCGTCGATCACGTCCCGCCGTCGCGGCAGCGGATGAGCGTCGCCGAACAACCGGCGGTCCGCCTCGGCCAGGATCCACGGGTTCTGATAGGCCTCGCGACCGATCATCACGCCATCGACATGGTCGAGCTGAGATTCGATCGAAGGCCAGTCGCGGATGCCGCCATTGATCAGGATCTCGAGTTGCGGGAAATCCCGCTTCAGGCGATGGACATAGGGATACTTGAGCGGGGGAATCTCGCGATTCTGCTTCGGTGAGAGTCCCTTCAGGATCGCGTTGCGCGCATGCACGATGAAGACCGTGCATGCGCTCCGGCGGTGGACCTCGCCGACGAAGTCGCGCAGGAAAGCGTAGTCCTCGACCCGATCGATGCCGATCCGGTGCTTGACCGTGACCGGCAGCGACACCGCGTCGCGCATCGCAGCCAGGCACTGCCCGACCAGCAACGGCTCGGCCATCAGGCAGGCGCCGAAAGCGCCCGACTGCACGCGTTCGGATGGACAACCGACGTTCAGATTGACCTCGCTGAAGCCTCGCGCCTCGGCCAGTCGCGCGCATCTAGCCAGCGCATCCGGGTCGCTGCCGCCCAGTTGCAGCGCCAGCGGCAGCTCAGACGGATCGAACGCGAGAAAGCGCTCGCGGTCGCCGTGCAACAGTGCACCGGTGGTGACCATCTCGGTGGTCAACCAGGTGTGTTGCGAGATCAGCCGCGCGAAATAACGATAGAAGCGGTCGGTCCAGTCCAGCATCGGCGCCACCGCGAGACGTCGCGGTGGCAGGATCGGAGCCGTCGACCGAACGTCCGGCCTGCTCAGTCCGAATCTCCGGTCGAAGCGGACGCAGCCGCCGCCTCGAGGGTCGCCACCCGCTTCTCGAGCTCGGCAATCTTCTCCTGCGCCCGTTCGAGCAGCGCGCCCTGGACCTCGAACTCCTCGCGGGTCACCAGATCGAGCCGGGAAAACCCGCTCGACAGCAGCGCCCGGACGTTCTTCTCGATGTCCCTGGCGGGGCTGTTGGCGGCCAATTCGGACAACTTGGAACCGAGTTCGTCGAGCAGGCGGGGGGCAGCCATGGGGATCTCCTGAGGATCGGGGCCGCCGATGTTACCACGGGATGTCGACCCGGAAATGCACGCATTCGGTGCATGCACCAACTTAGTGCATTCACCGAAAAATTTGCGATGTTGCAGTGCATTAAGTGGTCGCCAAAGCTTCGGCATCTTCGTAAGCGACTGATTACCCGAATCTAAAGCACCTGGCACGGATCGTGTTTATCGGAGCCCACTGGTTTCTGTATATCAATTCTCAAGGAGAGAATCATGCGTAAATCCCTGCTCGCAGTGACGGTGCTTGCGGCGATGCCGCTGCTCAGCGCCACCGCCCATGCAGAGGAATCCCCGATCAGTGCCAACGTCGCCCTGGTTTCGGACTATCAATACCGCGGCTTCTCGCAGACCAACGAGAACATGGCTCTGCAGGGCGGCTTCGACTATGCCCACGAAAGCGGCTTCTATGTCGGCACCTGGGGCTCCAACGTGTCGTGGCTGTCCGACGGTCGTTCCGACGTCAGCAGCAGCCTCGAGATCGACGTCTATGGCGGCTACTCGACCGAATTCTCCGGTGTCGGCATCGATGTCGGCCTGCTCCAGTATCTCTACCCGGGCAATTTCCCGGACGGCTACAACAGCGCGGACACGACCGAAGGCTACGTCGGCGTCTCCTACGGCCCGGTCACGCTGAAGGTCTCTCATGCCTTCACCGACCTGTTCGGCATCGACGACTCCGACGGCTCGCAGTACTACGACCTGTCCGCTTCCCACGACATCGCCGGCTTCTCGCTCAGCGCCCATGTCGGCCGCCAGAAGGTCGAAGGTGGTGGCTCGTACAACGACTGGAGCCTCGGCGCCAGCACCAGCCTCGTCGGTCTCGATGTCGGCCTGACCTATGTGGACACCGACGTCGACGGCAGCGATCTGGCCGACGAACGCCTGATCCTGTCGGTCGGCAAGTCCTTCTGAGGCCATGAATTCCGGCGGGGCCTCACGGCCTCGCCGTGCAGAAGAGGAAACAGGTCATGAAATTCCTGATAGCAGTCATCAAGCCCTTCAAGCTCGACGAAGTCCGCGAAGCACTTTCCGAAATCGGCGTGCAGGGCATCACCGTCACCGAAGTCAAGGGCTTCGGCCGCCAGAAGGGTCATACCGAGCTGTATCGCGGCGCCGAATACGTCGTCGACTTCCTGCCCAAGGTCAAGATCGAGGCCGCGGTGCGCACCGAGCAACTCGAGCAGGCTGTCGAGGCCATCGAGAAATCGGCCCGTACCGGCAAGATCGGCGACGGCAAGGTGTTCGTCTTCGACCTCGAACAAGTGGTGCGCATCCGTACCGGCGAAACCGACGAAGACGCGCTCTGAGCAAAGCTTTTTCGAGAAAAGGGGAATCCAATGAAGAAACTTCTACCCATGCTGCTGGCTGCCTCCGCAGTCGCGCTGCCCGGGATGGCCTGGGCACAGGAGGCAGCCATCGAAGTCAACAAGGGCGACGTCGCGTGGATGATGACCTCCACGTTGCTGGTGCTGTTCATGGCCCTGCCCGGCCTGGCGCTGTTCTACGGCGGCCTGGTTCGTTCCAAGAACATGCTGTCGGTGCTGATGCAGGTGATGGTGGTGTTTTCGCTGATCAGCGTGCTGTGGGCCGTCTATGGCTACAGCCTCGCCTTCGGCGGTGAAGGCACGATCATCGCGGGACTCGACAAGATGTTCCTGAAGGGCATCACGATGGACTCGCTGGCCGACACCTTCACCGACAACGTGAAGCTGCCCGAATACCTGTTCATCGCGTTCCAGTGCACCTTCGCCGGCATCACCTGCGCACTGATCGTCGGCTCGTTCGCCGAACGCATCAAGTTCAGCGCGGTGCTGTTGTTCTGCGTGATCTGGTTCACCTTCTGCTATCTGCCGATCGCCCACATGGTGTGGGGTACCGGTGGCTACCTGCTCGACGCCGGTGCGCTCGACTTCGCCGGTGGTACGGTGGTGCACATCAACGCCGGTGTCGCCGGCCTGGTCGGTGCCTACGTGCTCGGCCCGCGGATCGGATACGGCAAGGAGTCGATGGCGCCGCACTCGCTGACCCTGACCATGGTCGGTGCATCGATGCTGTGGGTGGGCTGGTTCGGCTTCAACGCCGGCTCCAACCTGGAAGCCACCTCGGGCGCCACGCTGGCCTTCATCAACACCCTGCTCGCAACCGCCGCCGCGACCCTCGGCTGGACCGTCGCCGAAGCCATCTTCAAGGGCAAGCCCTCGATGCTGGGTGCGGCCTCGGGTGCCGTCGCCGGCCTGGTGGCGATCACCCCGGCCTGCGGCAGCGTCGGCCCGATGGGTGCGATCGTCCTCGGCCTGCTCGCCGGCTTCATCTGCCTGTGGGGCGTCAGCGGTCTCAAGCGCATCCTCGGTGCCGATGACTCGCTCGACGTGTTCGGCGTCCATGGTGTCGGCGGTATCCTCGGCGCAATCCTGACCGGTGTCTTCACCGCCCCGTCGCTCGGCGGCACCGGCGGCGACGACTTCTCGATCCCCAGCCAGGTGTGGATCCAGACCGAAGGCGTGCTGATCACCATCGCGTGGTCCGCAATCGTCGCCTTCATCGCCTACAAGCTGGTCGATGTCGTGATCGGCCTGCGGGTGCCGGAAGAAGAAGAGCGCGAAGGCCTCGACATCACGTCGCACGGCGAAGCCGCTTACGTACGCTGATCCCTCCCTCCTCTTGGTGGTTGGCGCGCGGGGCACCTACGGGTGCCCCGTTTTTCGTCCACTTCCCGAGCGCGCAGATTGGGTCGGCCCATTCGAGCGCCGGCCGTTCGCCGACCTTCGGATTGTCCGCCCTGCACATGTCCGACGAAGGCATCGACGGGCATCCTAAGCTGTGCGCCGCGCAGCGCTTGCAGGGATCGGCACCGGCCCGACCAGGGAATCGAACAGGCCACGGCGATGCGCGCCGGCGCCGCATGAATACGCAGCGGCCGGGGCAGGCGTCAGCGGGGTGACCCGCCTCGACGGCGGTCGCCGTCGTTCAGCGGAATACGACCGTCTTGTTGCGATGGAGCAGGACCCGGTCCTCGAGGTGGTAGCGCAGCCCGCGCGCCAGCACCGCCTTCTCGATGTCCTTGCCGTAGCGCACCATGTCATCCACCGAATCGGAGTGGTCGATGCGGATCACGTCCTGCTCGATGATCGGTCCCTGGTCGAGTTCCGCGGTCACGTAGTGGCAGGTGGCACCGATCAGCTTGACCCCCTTCTCCCAGGCCTGATGATAGGGCTTGGCGCCGACGAAGCTCGGCAGGAAGCTGTGGTGGATGTTGATGATGCGCCCCGGATACGCCGCGCACAGTTCCGGTGACAGGATCTGCATGTAGCGCGCCAGCACCATCGTGTCGCCGCGCACTTCTTCGAAGATGCGCTGGACCTCGGCGTAGGCCCGTGCCTTGTTGTCGCCGGTCACCGGCACGTGGTGGAACGGAATGCCGTGCCATTCGACGAATCCGCGAAAGGTATCGTGGTTCGAGATCACGCATGGGATCTCGATGTCGAGTTCCTTCGATTGCCAACGCGCCAGCAGATCGTAGAGGCAGTGTTCCTGTTTCGACACCATCACCACGACCCGCTTCTTGACCGCGCTGTCGGTGATCTTCCAGTCCATCTCCAACTCGTCGGCGATCGGCTGGAAGCGTTCCCGGAACTCGGTGAGCATGAACGGCAGCGAATCGGCCCGGATCTCGATGCGCATGAAATAGCGGCCGACCGCTTCACCCTCGCGCGGCGGCTCGGCATGCAGCGCGGTCTCGAGGATCCAGCCATGGTGTTCGGCGATGAAACCGGAAACCCGGGCGACGATGCCGACCCGGTCCGGACAGGAGGCCGACAGCGTGTAGAAGCGTTGACGATGCATGGGGTCAGCCGCCGATCGCGGCAAAGGCCCGGTCGATCTCCACCCGCAGGGCGTCGTAGTCCCGCGTCACCGGGTACTGCGGAAACTCGCGGACGACGTTCTCGGGCGGGCGGAACAGGATGCCGCCATGGGCCTCGCCGAGCATCGCCGTGTCATTGTAGGAGTCGCCGGCGGCAACCACCTGGAAGTTCAGTTCCTTGAAGCGCCGTACCGCCTCCCGCTTCTGATCGGGCATCCGCAGGTGGTAATCGACGACCACGCCTTCGGCGTCGGCTTCGAGGCTGTGGCAGAACAACGTCGGCCAGCCGAGCTGACGCATCAGGGGCTTGGCGAACTCGTAGAAGGTGTCAGACAGGATCACCACCTGGTAGTGCTCGCGCAGCCCGTCGAGGAAGTCGCGCGCGCCGGGCATCGGCGACAGGCTTCCGATCACCTGCTGGATGTCGGCGAGACCGTGCCGATGCTTGGCCAGGATGTCGAGCCGATAGCGCATCAGCCTGTCGTAGTCGGGTTCGTCGCGGGTGGTCCGGCGCAGCTCGTCGATGCCGGTCTTGTTGGCGAATTCGATCCAGATCTCGGGAACGAGGACCCCTTCGAGGTCGAGGCACACGATTTGCACGGCAGACGTCCTGTAGGCGAGGAAAAACGCGAAATGATAGCCCCAAACGCGTCCCCGCGGCCCGGTTCGGGGCAGCAGGCGCCCAACTGCGACGGCCGGGTGTGCGCCCCGTCACGCCGGCAGCCACGGGCCGCCGGCTAGCGGCCACCGATGCCGTAGCGACGCAGGCGCGCGGCGATCGCCGAGTGGGAAGCGCCGAGTCGCACGGCAAGCTGTCGCGACGACGGGAAGGCAGGATAGAGCCGACGCAGCAGGGCAGACTCGAAGCGCGCGACCGCCGCGCTCAGGGTGTCGACGTCATCGAGCGGGTCGACCTCGTCGACGGCCGGGTCGCCCGCAAGTTCGAGATCCTCGGGGTCGAGCACGCCGCGCTCGCTCATCGTGACGGCGCGGAAGATCACGTTCTGCAGTTGCCGCACGTTGCCGGGCCACGGATTGGCCTGCAACGCCGATCTCGCGGCCGCCGACAGGCGCACCTTGCCGCGGCCGGTCTGGGCGCAGGCGCGCTCCAGGAAATGGTCGGCGAGCGCGGCGATGTCGGCGCGCCGCTCCCGCAGCGGTGGCACGTGCAGGCCGAGCACGTTGAGCCGGAACAGCAGATCCTGGCGGAAGGTGCCGTCGGCCACCATCAGTTCGAGCGCGCGGTGGGTCGCACTGATGACCCGCACGTCCACCCGCTGCTCCCTCGCTCGCCGCCGACCCGGCGGAAGCTGCCGTCGTTCAGGAAGCGCAGCAGCTTGGCCTGCAGGTAGGGAGACATCTCGCCGACCTCGTCGAGAAACACGGTGCCGCCGTCGGCCATCTCCAGCAGGCCGGGCTTGCCCCCCCCTGAGGCCGCCGCTGAAGGCCCCGGGGCATAGCCGAACAACTCGCTCTCGGCCAGACTCTCGGGCATCGCGGCGCAGTTCAGCGCGAAGAACGGCAGCCCCCGCCGTCGGCTGCCGGTATGGCAGGCATGGGCCAGCAGTTCCTTGCCCGTTCCGGTCTCGCCGGTAATCAAGAGCGGCGCGTCGACCTGCGCCATGCGGGCCGCCCGACGCCGCACCGCCTGAATTTCGGGCGAGCGGCCGAGCACCGCCTCGAAGCCACCCGCATCGAAGTTCTGCAGGGCCGACAGCCGTCGACCGATACGCTGCGGCGCGTGCAGGGTCAGCACGGCCCCGGCCACGGTGCCGGCGCGGTCGGCCAGCGGCAGCGTTTCGACCAGGTAGGGCTCGCCGCGCAGGCTCACCTCGGTGACCGGCGGCCCCTGGGGTCGGTCGGTGCCGTCGATCGGGGGCGGCTGCTCGAACAGTTCGGTCAGCGCGCGCCCGAACAAGGCCTCTTCGGCGCAACCCGCGGCCGCCGCCGCCGCCGCGTTGGCGACCACGATCCGCCGGTCGCCATCCACCGCGAAGACCGGATCGGCCTGGGACGCCAGCAGGGCTTCCAGGTAGAGCGCACGACGGGCACCGGGCAGCATCGCCACCGGCTCTGCCGAAATGACGTCGCCCAGCGCCAGCAGACGCTCGCGCAGCCGCTTGAAGCCGCGCTCGGCCAAGGCCGGCACGTCGAGAAACAGGTGCGGCGGATCGACCTCGACCGCCGTCAGGTCCAGGCCCTGTCGGGAGACCACCGCCAGGATTTCGTGGGCAATCCCGACCCGGTCGGCGAAATGAACGTCGATGCGCACGATTCGTACGGATTTCGATACAGCGGATCGAATTCCATACATAGCACTCAAGCCACTGCAAATAAAGACTTTTCGTCGATCCGCCGACACCGGATCAGTCTTGTTTGTATTGATTTACATACGAATGCCTCAGCCAGAATTTGCGACAAACATCCTATCTATTTGTTTACACGCATATTTTCCGATTGGCACACGCCTTGCACAAGTCCCTGGAACGGCGGTCGGCTCGCGGCCACCAGTACCTTCTCAAGGAGATCGGCAATGCATGTACTGATACTCGGCAGCGGCGTGATCGGCACGACGATGGCGTACTACATGGCGCGCGACGGCCACCGGGTGACCGTCGTCGATCGCCAGCCCGGCCCGGCACTGGAGACCAGTTTCGCCAACGCCGGCGAGGTCTCTCCCGGCTATTCGGCGCCCTGGGCCGGTCCCGGCGTGCCGCTGAAGGCGATCAAGTGGCTGCTGATGCACCACAGTCCATTGGTGATCAAGCCGATGCTCGATCCGGCGATGTGGCGCTGGGGCCTGGCGATGCTGGCGAACTGCACCGCCGCCCGCTATCGCGTCAACAAAAGCCGGATGGTACGGCTGGCCGAATACAGTCGCGACTGCCTGCGCCAGCTGCGTGCCGAAACCGGCATTCGCTACGACGAACGCAGCCAGGGAACACTGCAACTGTTCCGCACCCAGAAGCAGCTCGACGGCGTCGGCAAAGATGTCGAGATCCTCGAGGACTTCGGCGTGCCCTACCAGGTGCTCGACCGGCAGGGCTATCTCGAGCACGAGCCGGCACTGGCCGACGTGCAGGAGAAATTCGTCGGCGCCCTGCGCCTGCCCGGCGACGAAACCGGCGACTGCTTCAAGTTCACGAATGAAATCGCCGCGATGGCCGCCGAGCTGGGCGTCGACTTCCGCTTCGGCGTGTCGATCGAAGCCATCGAGTACACCGGCGACCGCATCAGCGGCGTGCGCACCAGTGCCGGCCACCTCTCCGCGGACCACTACGTGCTGGCCCTCGGCAGTTACTCGCCCCTGCTCGCCAGGCCGCTGGGCATCGACCTGCCGATCTACCCGGTCAAGGGATTCTCGATCACGGTCCCGATCACCGATGCCGAGCGGGCGCCCCAGTCGACCATCATGGACGAGACCCACAAGGTGGCCGTGACCCGTCTCGGCGACCGCATCCGCGTCGGCGGCACGGCGCAGCTCTCCGGCTACGACCTGCAACTGGAGGCGGGCCGGCGTCGCACCCTGGAATTCGTCGTCCAGGACCTCTTCCCCCATGGCGGCGACGTCGGCCGTGCCGAATTCTGGACCGGCCTGCGGCCGATGACGCCCGACGGCACGCCGATCATCGGCGACAGCCCGTATTCCAACCTGTCGCTCTGCACCGGCCACGGCACCCTCGGCTGGACCATGGCCGCCGGCACCGGGCGGCTGATGAGCGACCTCGTCAGCGGGCGCCAGCCCGAGATCGACACCGAAGGCCTGGCGCTGTCGCGCTATCGCCGTGTAGCAAGCAGACCGACCCACACCCAAGGAGAAGCCATCCAATGCAAAGCATCCTGACCCCGAACGCGCCCAGGGCGATCGGGCCCTACAGCCAGGCCATCGCCAGCGACGAGGGCTGGCTGTTCACGTCCGGCCAGATTCCGCTCGACGCCGACGGCAATCGCCGCGATGGCGACATCGCGGTGCAGACCGAACAGGTGTTCGAAAACCTCGAAGCCATCCTCGACGCTGGTGGCAGCGCCCTCGCCGGCGTCGTCAAGGTCACCGTGTTCATGACCGACCTCGGTGAGTTCGCGGCGATGAACGAGATCTTCGCGCGCCGCTTCGGCGACCACCGGCCTGCGCGCTCGACCGTCCAGGTGGCCGCACTGCCGACCGGCGCTCGCATCGAGATCGAAGCGATCGCGCGCCGCCTGCGCTGATCGCTTCACACATACCAAGGAGAAGAGGGACATGGAGACATTGACCACGATCGTCACCGCGATCAACGATTTCGTCTGGGGACCGCCGATGCTGGTGCTGATCCTCGGCACCGGGCTGTACCTGCAGTTCCGGCTCAAGCTGATGCCGATCACCCACATCGGCACCGGATTCCGTCTGGTATGGCGCGGCCGCAAGCCCGACGCCGATGCCAGCGGCGACATCAGCCCCTACGCCGCACTGATGACGGCGCTGGCGGCCACGGTGGGGACCGGCAACATCGCTGGCGTCGCCACCGCGATCGCCATCGGCGGGCCCGGTGCGCTGTTCTGGATGTGGGTCACCGCGCTGGTCGGCATGGCCACCAAGTACGCCGAAGTGGTGCTGGCCGTGCACTACCGCGAGCGTGGCGCCGAGGGTGGCCACGTCGGCGGCCCGATGTACGCCATCAAGAACGGCCTCGGCCGCCACTGGCGCTGGCTCGGCGCAGCCTTCGCGATCTTCGGTGGCCTCGCCGGCTTCGGCATCGGCAACATGGTCCAGTCCAACAGCATCGCCGGTGCGTTGAAGGCCAGCTTCGGCATCGACGCGTGGCTGACCGGTCCCGTGCTGACCGTGCTGACCGGCTTCGTGCTGCTGGGCGGCGTCAAGCGCATCGGCGCGGTGGCCGAAAAGCTCGTGCCGTTCATGTGCGTCGGCTACGTCGTCGCCTCGCTGGCGGTGCTCGCCCTCTATGCCAACGAAATCCCCCATGCGTTTGCGCTGGTGTTCGAGTACGCCTTCAGCCCGGCCGCGGCCACCGGTGGTTTCGCCGGCGCAGCGGTACTGATGGCGCTGCGCTTCGGCGTCGCCCGCGGCATCTTCTCGAACGAGGCGGGCCTCGGCACCGCCGGCATCGCCCAGGCCGCCGGGCGCAGCAAGAATCCGGTCGAGTCCGGCCTGATCGGCATGATGGGGACCTTCATCGACACCTTGATCGTGTGCACGATGACCGGCCTCGTGCTGATCGTCACCGGCGAGTGGTCGAGCGGCGTCAAGGGTGCCGCGCTGACGGCCAACGCCTTCGCCGCGGCCTTCCCCGGCATCGGCGGCCACTTCCTGTCGATCGCCCTGGCGGTGTTCGCCTTCACCACCATCCTCGGCTGGGCCTACTACGGCGAGCGCTGCTGGGAATACCTGCTCGGGCGCTCGGTCGACAAGCCGTACCGCGTGGTGTGGACCCTGTTCGTGATGGTCGGTGCGGTGACCCAGCTGGACTTCGTCTGGCTGGTCGCCGACACCCTGAATGCCTTCATGGCCTTCCCCAACCTGGTCGCGCTGCTGCTGCTCTCGCCGGTGATCTCACGGCTCACCCGGGAGTATTTCGAAGAAGGTCGGGTGAGCCCGACGCTGGCGAGCGCCCGCGGCACCTGAGATTTCACCGATGAGTTCGCGTCCCTTCGACGCGTGATGCGGGCGGCGCCACGGCGCCGCCCGTGTTTCATTCGTCGCCGGCGGCTGTTCGCGAACGAACGGCGCGGCGCACATGTCGCCCGGCGCCCGATGCCCGCGGGGCGTACAATCTGGTTAACAGCGAGGGCATGACGACAGCGATCGACGCGCCCTCGGGCACGGCGCAGCGACAGGCCGGCCCCGCAATGCGGGCATGCGCAGGACGCCGTCGACGTGCCCCTCGCGACACCTTGTCGATCCAGGAGCAAATCGTGGCCGAATCAACCAGCGACCCCGCGTGGACACGCGAACGGACGGAGACCGAACTGGCAGCGCGCATGTCCCAGAAAAACGATCTCAAGATCAAGCTGGACCACTTCATCCAGACTCGTCAAGACACCACCTCGGTCGGGCACGAGCTCGAAGAAGTCGAAGCTCAGATCGCGCGGCTGCAACAAGAACTGGCCGCGCTCTGATCGCTGCCGCGCATGCGGCCGGCATCGCTCGAACGAATCGATGCCGGCCTGCTTGCGGGCCGTCGAAGCGCGAAGCCGGGGCGACGATGGACACGCCCCCCAGCCCGCGTCCAGTGCGCCCGCCGCCGCCTGACACCGGGCCGGGCATTTCGACCTACTTCAGCTGACCCTTGCGCTGACCGAGGGTCACCTGCCACAGCGCGTCGTTGCCGCTGGCCGGGTGCTGGATCGAGATGATCGCGCGATTCGGCACGTTCGGGTCGAAGGTCAGACCGGTCGGCTCGGCGCCGGGAACGCCGTGCGTAAGCCAGCGGCCGATGCGGTCGGCCACCAGATCGCCGTCATCGTCGATCGCCTGCCAGACATCGGCCGAAGCCGGCTCCTGATCTTCGATGACGTAGAGGTGGCCGTCGGCGTCGATCGCCAGGTTGTCCGGATTGTTGAACGGCGTGCCGACTGCTTCGCCGGTGGCAATGTCGATCGTCGAGCGGTCGACGAAGACCTTGACTTCGGCACTGTCGCCATTCAGTGCGACGGCATACACCGCGTCTTCGCTGGTGGCGGTGAAGTACAGCACCTCGACACCGCCACGCATGGCGATGACGACGTCTTCGGGACGGCCGTAGGGGGTGCCGTTGATCTCGTCGGCGGCCGCGCGGCCGGCCGTACCGGTCGGCACGACGCCGAGCCCGGCGTCGGCATAGATGAACGGATCGACCGCGGTCAGCGCATTGCCGACGGCATCGGTCAGCGGCACCCAGGTCGCCGCGCCACTGCGGCGTGCGGTCGCGTTGGCGGCCGAATCCCAATTCTCGGCCGGATTGCCGTCGAAGGCATCGACCGCGAGCACGAAGGTCTGGCCGACGCCGAGGTCGCCCGGCGTCAGCGGCACGTACTTGTACACCGAGCCGGAGTTGTTCTCGTCGACGACATACAGCGCACCGGCTGCATCGAAGCGAACGCCCTCGTGGGCAATCGCCGGCACCTTGTCCAGCCAGCGCACGCCGGCGCCGGCGGCATCGGCGGCGAACGGCCGGGTGATCTCGAACAGGCGCCCGCCTGTGGTCTCCTCGCCGGTGACGACCGTGCCGAACGGCGTGTAGGTCGCCGGATCCAGGCGGGTGAATTCGTCGTTCAGCGGGTCGAAGCTCGCCGGATCGGGGTTGCGGGCCGCGTTGCCGCCACCGATGCCCTGCATCAGCGTGACGAATCGCCCGGTCTCCACCTCATAGCGGAACAGACCGGCACCGTTGCCGACCTCGGCCGGAATGAAGATCGCACGTCCGGCGTTGGGATAAGCGCCCTGCGGCGCGTTCTCGGGTGCCGAAAAGGCAACCATGTCCCAGTTGCCGAAGGTCGCCGGCAGGCCCTGCGCCGTCAGCGTGTCGCGGTCGATGATCTTGACCTGCTTGTAGCCCGGCGGCAGGTCGAACGGTCTGCTCTGCTCGATCTCGATGGGCACCGGCTGCTTCGACGCCTCCAGTGCGGTACCGACGGCGAGCGGCGGAACCGCCGAGGCCGGGATGGCGGTGATGGCCGCCGAAATGGCGACGAAGCGCTGCGAATACTTCATGCTGACCTCCAGTCATTCGTGTGCGGGTTGCATTCGACGAACCCGACACGACGCACCGGAGCGAGCGTGGGACAGCCGCCGCGGATAGACGTCTCCGGGGCGCCAGCGCCGGGAACGCCGCGCAGTGTCGCGGGCGCGGATTACGCGGATGTGACGAACGACTGGGCAGGCGGCCACCCGCCCGGGTGCTGCGCCGTCGCGGCGGTGTGGATTCGCCGGTCTAGGGCGCCAGCAGGTTCCTGACACCCAGCCCCTGGTCGGCGAAATGCTGCAGCAACTCGCGCTGATGATCGAAGTCCCGGGTCTCGGCCTGCAGGATCACTTCGGTCATGCCCACCGGCACATGCAATTCGCCCCGTCGATGCTCGACGTGGCGGATGTTCATGCCCAGCGCGGCAACCGCGCGGATGAGCCGCAGCAGATGGCCCGGGGCATCCGAGATGGTCACCGAGATGCTCATCAGCCGCCCCGACGACGCCAGGCCATAGTCGATCGAGCGGCCGACCAGGCTCATGTCGACATTGCCGCCGGAAACCACGCACACCACCCGATCGTCCGCCGCGAGCGCGACCTTGCCCTGCATCAATGCGGCCAGGCCGACCACGCCGGCACCTTCGCCGATCGTGCGCGTGCGCTCGAGCAGCAGCACCATCGCCTCGGCGATGGCGTTGTCGTCGACGGTGACGATCTGGGCGACGTGGGCGGCGATCACCTGCCGGGTCAGTCGGCCGGGGCGCTTGACGCGGATGCCGTCGGCGATGGTGTGGGCGGACGCCGGCACCTCCTCCAGCGAACCGTCGTCGAGGAAGCGACGAAACGGCGCGACCGCCTCGGTCTGCACGCCGATCACCCGGATCATCGGATTCTGCAGCTTCAGCGCCAGGGCCACGCCGGAGATCAGCCCGCCGCCGCCGAGCGGGACGATCGCGACGGTGGAGTCCGGTGCGTCGTCGTAGATCTCGAGGCCGCAACTCGCCTGTCCCGCGATGACATCCCAGTCGTCGTAGGGGTGGAGGAAAGCCAGCTTGTCGGCGCGCGCCATTTCTTCGGCGCGGGCTGCCGCCTGCTCGAGATTATCGCCTTCGAGTTCGACCCGGGCACCGAGGCCGCGGCAGGCGTCGATCTTGGTCAGCGCAGCACCGCGCGGCATCACGACGGTGCAGGGCAGCCCGGCCAGACCGGCCGCCCGCGCGACCCCCTGGGCATGGTTGCCGGCAGACGCCGCGATCACGCCGCGGCCGGCCTCGCCGGCCTCGATCAGGCGGTGGATCTTCAAAGTGGCGCCGCGAATCTTGAAGGAGCCGGTGCGCTGCAGGTTCTCCAGCTTGAGCTGCAGGCGGGCGCCGACCAGTTGCGACAACGGGTCGTTGGTCCATTGCGCGGTATGCAAGACCGCATCGCCGATTTCGTCGCGGGCCCGGCGCAGCGCCGCAAGGTCGAGAGGCAGTGCCGTAGACGGGGTGCTCACGGTGCTTCTCCAGCGGTGGCGTGACTCGATTCTCCGACCCGAACGACGTCGCTGGCAAGGCGTCCGCCTCAAGTCGGCGGCCGATCCTTCCGTTATGCCGGCATCGTCGGCCGGCCGGGCCGACTTCTTTCGTGACCCAGCCGATCGCCCATGTCCGGACTCGTCGTCCTGTCGCTGAGCCTGCTCGCCGCGCTGGTCTACAGCCTGTTCCTGATCCACGGCCTGCGCCGCCGGCTCGAGCGCCAGACGTCCCGGCTGGCGACCTTCGAGCAGTTCTCGAGCGACTGGATCTGGGAGCAGGATGCCGATTTCCGTTTTACCGATGCCCGCAGCGAGCACGAACGCGACGAGGCGCGGCCGCCCGACATCGGCCTCACCCGGTGGCGCAACAGCGACGCACAACTCGACCCGGCGGCGATGGCCGAGCATCGGCACCAGTGCGAGCAACATCTTCCGTTCCGCGGCTTTCAGTACGGCAGGCGTCAGGCGGACGGCAGCGTGCGCTGGTACGTCGTCAGCGGCTACCCGGTGTTCGACGATCACGGGCGGTTTCGCGGCTACCGCGGCCTGGCCCGCGAGGAGACGCGCCGCCTCAGCGTGGAGCGGGCGCTGCGGCGCAGCGAGCAGCACCTGGCGGCGATCGCCGCCGGCTCGCCGGTGCCGATGTTCGCCCTCGACGACTGTGGCCGCGTGATCCTGTGGAACCGGGGCTGCGAGGTGGTGCTCGGCGTCCGCGCAGACGAAATGATCGGCCGCCGGGACGCCTGGCGCGCCTTCTACGGCGAAGCCCGACCAGTGCTCGCCGGCTGCGTGCTGGCGGCGGACCCGCTAAAGGCGGCGGCAAGCCTCTACGGCAGTGCCGTGCGGCAGTCGGAGAGCATCCCCGGCGCACTCGAAGCCGAAGGCTACTTTCCGCGCATGGCCGGCCGCGATCGCTGGCTGGCGTTCGTCGCGGCACCGATGCTCGACGACGACGGCACCGTGATCGGCGCCATCGAGACCCTGCAGGACATCACCGAGCGCAAGCTCGCCGAACACCAGCTCGAACAGCGCAACGCCACCCTGCGCGCGCTGATCGACAACATGCCCAGCGGCATTTCGCTGGTCAACGCCGAACTCGAAGTGGTGGCCTGGAACAAGCGCCTGCTCGAACTGCTCGACCTGCCGTCCGCATTGTTCGAACAGGCACCGGTGCGGCTGGAAGACCTCTACCGCTTCAACGCGCGGCGCGGCGAGTACGGCGACGGCGACGTCGAGAGCCAGGTGGCCTCGCTGATGGTCACCGCCAAGCGCTTTGGTGCCGGTGCCCGCGAGCGGGTCCGGCCCGACGGCACGACGCTGGAGATCCTGACCGCACCGATGCACGGCGGCGGCTTCGTCAGCATCTGTACCGACATCACCGCGCGCAAGGCCGCCGAGGCCGCGCGTCGGCTGCAGAGCGCGTATCTGGAAGCGGTCATCGATCACCTGCCGCAGGGCATCAGCGTGTTCGACCAGGACTTGAAGCTGAAGCACTGGAACGCACGGCTGGCAGAGATCTGCGACCTGCCGACCGAGGTGCTGCATGCCGACGCCCGCTTCGAGGATCTGGTGCGCATCCCCGCCTGCCGCGGCGAGTACGGGCCCGGCGACCCGGAAGAGCAGATACGGCAACGACGGGAGCTGGCGCTGCGCTTCGAGCCCCACAACTTCGAACGGGCGCGGCCGAACGGCAAGGCCCACCTGATCGAGGGCCGGCCGATGTTCGTCGATGGCCGCATTGCCGGCTTCGTCACCACCTATACCGACATCACCGAACGACGTCGCAACGAACGTCTGCTCGAGCGCCAGCGCGCCGAACTCGAGGCCGCCCAGTGCACCGCCCACATCGGCAGCTGGCGGTGGGCGGTGGCGGGCGCGCGACCGGAGTGCTCGGCCGAGATGCTGCGCCTGCTCGGCGTCGACGAGATCGAGCCGCTGGATGCCTTCCGCCACCTGCTGCAGCGCGTGCTACCGGCCGACCGGCGCACCCTGGTGGCCGCCATCCGCGCGCTGATGATCGCCGGCGAGCGCCTCGACGGCGTCTGGCGGCTCGGCCGCGAAGGTCGCCAGCAGATCTTCCTGCGGCTGATCGCCAACGTCGAGCGCCATCGCGACGGCCGCGTCCTCGGCTACTCCGGCATCGCCCAGGACGTCACCGAACTACGCAAGGCCGAAGACGCGCTGCGGGCCAGTGGCGAGATGCTGAAGACCATCTTCGAACAGGGACCGGTGCCGCTGGCGCTGGTGCGCATCGACAGCGAGGTGCTGCTGATGGCCAATCGCGCCTGGCGCCAGCTGTTCGCGCCCGAGCAGGGCATGGTGGTCGGCCACACCCTCGGCACGATCGGCATCTGGCGCGATCGCGAGAGCTGGCTGCGATTGCGCGACCGGCTTCGGCTGGGTGACGACATCGAGGACTTCGAGGCGGCGCTGAGCCGCCACGACGGCAGCGAGGTGATCTGCGAGATCTCCGGCCGTTCGGTCGAAGTCGAAGGCGATCCGCTGATGCTGGCATCCTTCGTCGACGTCACCGCGGAACGCCACATCCGCGCCGAGATCGAGGGCCTGAACGCCAGCCTCGAACAGCGGGTGTCGGTACGCACCGCCGAACTGCGATCGGCCAACGACCATCTGGCGAAGGCCATGCGCCAGCTCGTGCAGGCCGAGAAAATGGCCTCGCTGGGCGGCCTGGTGGCCGGTATCGCCCACGAACTCAACACCCCGCTGGGCAACGCCACCACGGTGGCCAGCGCCCTGCGCGAACGGGTCGGCCGTTTCGGCGCCGAAGCGGCCTCCGGTCGCATGCGTCGATCCGCCCTCGACGAGTTCGTCAGCAGCTGCGACGAAGCGACGACGCTGCTCGAACGCAATGTCGATCGCGCCGCCCGCCAGGTCGCCCACTTCAAGCAGGTGGCGGTCGATCAGGCGAGCGAGCGGCGGCGGCGCTTCGACCTGCGCACCACGGTCGAGGAAGTAGTCAGCGCGCTGAGCCCGCAACTGCGCCGCACCCGCCATCACGTGCGCATCGAGATCGACGAAGGCATCGAACTGGACAGCTTCCCGGGCCCGCTCGAACAGGTCATCACCAATCTGGTCGAGAATGCGCTGATCCATGCCTTCGCCGACGACGCCGGCGTGATCCGCATCGTCGCCGCGGACGTTCCCGGCCACATGGTGTCGATCACGGTCAGCGACGACGGCCGCGGCATGACCGGGGAGGTCCGCGACCGCGCCTTCGACCCGTTCTACACCACCCGCCTCGGCAAGGGCGGCAGCGGACTCGGGCTCTACATCGTGTTCAACCTGGTCACCAGCGTGCTCGGCGGCAGCATCACGCTGGCCAGCGAACCTGGCGGCGGCACCTGGTTCTCGATCGACATTCCGCGCATCGCGCCGGATACCGGCCAGCCGGACGGCTGATCCGCCGGCCGGCGTTCAATCCTGCAGCGCGTCGAGCGCCTCGTGCAGCTCGAGCCAGCGGTGTTCGGCCGCGTCGATCGATTCGGCCAGACTCGCCTGTCGCTTCAGCACCGCCTGCCGGGCGTCGCCGTCGCCCTGCTGGAAAAAGGCCGGATCGGCCACCCGGGCATCGAGCTCGGACTTCTCCCGGTTCCACGCCTCCAGCCGCTTCTCGATCTCGCCCAGCTCCTTGTTCAGCGGCCGCCGTGCAGCCAGCCGCGACTGTCGCTCGGCAGCCGCCTCGGCGCGTTCCTGCTGACGGTTCTGGCGATCGGCCTGGCGCTCCGGACAGCGCGCATCGGCACTGGCCCGGGCACGCTCGCGCGCCAGCCAGTCGCGGTAGTCGTCGAGGTCGCCGTCGAACGGCTGCAGCCGACCGCCGTGCACCAGTAGGAAGCGGTCGCAGGTGGCACGCAGCAGCGCCCGGTCGTGGGAGACGATCAGCATCGCGCCGGCGAAGGCCTGCAGCGCCAGCGTCAGCGCATGCCGCATCTCGAGGTCGAGGTGGTTGGTCGGTTCGTCGAGCAGCAGCAGGTTGGGCTTGCGCCAGATCAGCAGGGCCAGCGCGAGGCGCGACTTCTCGCCGCCCGAGAACGGCCCGCAGGGGCTGGTCGCCGCATCGCCGCGAAAGTCGAAGCCGCCGATGTAGTCCCGCAGATCCTGATCGCGGACAACCGGATCGAGCCGTTGCAGGTGCGCCAGCGGCGACTCGTCCGGGCGCAGCGATTCGAGCTGATGCTGGGCGAAGTAGCCCAGCGCCAGGCCCTTGCCCTCGCGGCGCTCGCCGGCGCTGGCGGCCAGCTCGCCGGCGAGCAGCTTGATCAGGGTCGACTTGCCGGCGCCGTTGCGTCCCAGCAGGCCGACGCGCTCGCCCGGCCGCAGCGTGAGATCCAGCCCTTCGAGCACCGGTCGATCGCCGTAGCCGGTGGCCGCGTCCTCGAGTTGCAGCAAGGGGTCGGGCGCGGCATCCGGCTCACGGAAGGCAAAGGTGAACGGGGTATCGACGTGGGCCGCCGAGATCAGTTCCATCCGCTCCAGCGCCTTGATCCGGCTCTGCGCCTGGCGGGCCTTGGTGGCCTTGGCGCGAAAGCGCTCGACGAAGCGATGCAGGTGCGCGCGCTCGCGCTGCTGGCGCTCGTACAAGGCCTGCTGCTGGGCCAGGCGCTCGGCGCGAACGCGCTCGAAGGCCGAGTAGCCACCCGGATACAGCGCCAGGCGCCGCTGTTCGATGTGGGCGACGTGGCCGACCACCGCATCGAGGAAGTCGCGATCGTGGGAGATCAGCAGCAGGGTGCCGGGGTAATCCCGCAGCCACTGTTCGAGCCAGATCACCGCATCCAGGTCGAGGTGGTTGGTCGGCTCGTCGAGCAACAGCAGGTCCGAGCGACACATCAGCGCCTGCGCCAGATTGAGCCGCATCCGCCAGCCACCGGAGAACGAGGCGACCGGCCGCGCCGCGTCGCCCTCGACGAAGCCGAGCCCGTCGAGCAGGGCGGCTGCCCGCGCCGCTGCCGAATAGGCGTCGATCTCCTGCATCCGGCCGTGCAGCAGGCCGATCGCCTCGCCATCGTGATCGGCCTCGGCAGCGGCCAGTTCGCGCTCGATCCGGCGCAGTTCGCGATCACCGTCCAGCGTGTAGTCGATCGCACTGCAGTCCAGCGCCGGTGTCTCCTGGGCGACATGGGCCACCTCCCAGGACGGCGGCATCTCAAGATCGCCCTGGTCCTGGTGCAGCTCGCCGCGCAGCAGCGCGAACAGGCTCGACTTGCCGCAGCCATTGGCTCCGGTCAGACCGACCTTCCAGCCCGGGTGGATCTGCAGGTCCACATCTTCGAAAAGCACCTTGGCGGCGCGCGCGAGGCGCAACTTCCTGAACTGGATCACGGCGGGACGGAACGAGGCGGCAAAGGACGGATTCTAGCCCGGCTTCCCGCTCTGCCCCCGGGTCGTCACCTCGACATAGCTGCGATTGGGCGCCATTGTTTGGGGCTGGTCCAGTGGTATCCGTCTTTCAGGCCACGGCCCTTGCACCCGAACGGCGCGAGACCTATGAGAGCTAGCGGGCAATCTACTTCAGGTTTTCGGCCAATCCGGCCGTTGGCGGTCTGGCGCGCAAGCTGAAGTTGAACTGGATCTCGCACCGGTAAGCCGTCGTTCGCCCGCTCACACCGTTTCTCACGGAGGACAGGCAGCATTCCGCGCGCTTCCGGACATTGGGCGTGACCTTCCGGTGGTCTCAGTCCGGCCATTTGCTGTCCTTCGCAATGCGATCCGGATAGCTGCCATTCGGCAGAAGCGGTATGCTCTCCGCCTATCCAAACACCTTGTGGTGAGTGCCGCCGCGCAATGCCGACGGTTGCCGATTCCTTTTTCAGCACATTTTTACAGTTTGCCGAATGGCAACATAAGAGCATTAGGTCGCTGCACATGCTGCCCTGCATTCCCGTGTTCGCGCTCGATGGCGTAGGTGCGCCCTGAGGATGGGCAATCGGAGGAAATGTGCGCGAAATTGATCATCAGCCGCTAAATTGCAGCCCCTCATTTCCGGAATGCGGAATGTTCCGCTCACGTGACCACGCTGAAATTTTGGGGCTCAAAGTCAACATGAATTGTTCAGCGCTTCCTTAAGGAAGCGCTGATTTATTCATCGTCCGCGGCGGCACCCTATTGAAATTCAAAAGGTTGTCCTCGGCTTAGTGGCGGAAACCCGATTTATTCAGCGCTTCCTTAAGTTCAGAGCATTGCCCTGTCTCGGGGCGCGGTAAGAAGCCCGTCCAACGTCAGGCAATAGGCGTTGTGACGCAGCCGGTCGACGGTGGCGGCGGCGAGCAACACGCTTGGATATTGAATCCACCTATCTCAAGGCTCGCGCATTAGCAAGGGCTTCGCTCGGTTACCGGTTACTCTCGATAGATCATCTCGTCTTGTCGGAAAAATTTACAGCGTCACCGTCGAAACCTTACGGACGCCTGAATATTCATACGTGGTACGCAAAGTGCTTTCTTCGTCGTCCGATGATCACGTCGCTATTGCAATTGCGGATCATCGGCATATTTACAGTTATTGACAAATGAATTGGCCCTATTTCGGGTACGGCGGAAGGAAAGAAATGAAAAAATCAAGAGCAACGCAACTGCTGGCAAGAACCTCACTTGGTATCGGTCTGAGCATCGCCGCGCTGGTCGCCAACGCCGCCCTGGTGACCATCGATTTCGAGTCGACTGTTACATTCGGAGGCATGGACGCGGCGTTTGGCGGCTCCACGATCGGCCAAGTGATCGATGGCGTCTATGGCACCGGGACCGGCACAGGAGGGACCGCAGCCCTGACCGGATCGGTCACCTACGACACGAACACGGTCCCGTATCAGCAGATTGCTTCAGGCAATCAGCACATTGCCAACTACCTTTCGCCGATCACGGCGATTTCGCTTGCCCTTTGGGGTACCACTTTTGACGCCGACATTGGCGGCGTCGCCGCTGGAACCCCGGCGATTGTACAAACCGAGGTGTCCGGAAGTGTCGGCTGCGTTGGATTTCTCGGATGCACCGGAACGCTCACATCGAACGTTGGATTCGTCGGAGATGATGTGCCGACCCAGCTGGGGAGTCCTGGCGGCTCGGTGACCTTCCCCGATCGCGACAACTTCGTCCTGTTCTTCGGGGGTGTGGAAAACGCTGCAGGCACGGACGTAATCAGTGCGTTCAACCCGTATGTCGTGAGCACAGCTGATGGCGATCTCTTCATCTTTCTGTTCGGGCTGGCCGCCGTAAGCAATCCGGATGAAGACCTGTGGAATTCCGCGGGCCTCCCAACCGATGCGACCTTCTTCGATCCCGATCATCTCGAGGTGATGAATGTCCAGTTTTTCCTTTACGGTTTGCCCGCCGGCGGCGAAGCGCCGGTTTTTGCACTTGGTGTGGGTAGCGTCTCGGACTATTCCGTAGTGACCGCAACGGATCCGACGCCGCCAACGAATCCCGTCCCGGAACCCGGTTCCGCGCTTCTCGTTGCCGCCGGCCTGTCGGCGCTTGCTGCCCGCCGCCTCGGACGCGAGCGGACTACGTAACCGCACTTCGAACAACAACGCGTTTGAGTCCGACGCGCTTCGTCGGCGCGCGGCTCAACGCGAACGTTGAACGACAGCTTTTCGGATTTTTGGCCGGCTCCATTGGGTGTGCGCCGTGCCAAGGCGGCGCTTTTCCAGTGGGTGAAAGCCCCACCCGGCGAAAATGCTCCCGCCGGAAGCAACCGGAGCAGTCATGGAGGTAACGAAGTGGCTGAAGCCTTCGGATAGCGGGCCACGAAATACGGTGGCAAGCGCGAGTGTGCAGGCCGTAACGCGAGTGAACGCTGAGTAAGCCTCGAAAATGCCGATGCACAGGCCGACCCGGCGGCCATACCGGGGAAGGCTGATACGACGGACCGGATGAGCAAGCTTGGACCGCCCGTCGCTGTGCCGGGGTAGTGGCGACAGCATGTACACAAGGAAAGCGCACGCAACACGGGAAGCCCCTTGGCGTGGTCAGGGATGACCAACCGGACGCTCGTGAGAGACGGTCCGGGCGCCCTGGGGTGGCGGAGAGGCCCGTAGTACCGGGGAAGCCGGGTAATGCCGGTGGAGGGAAGGGGCCTCAGTTCAAGACCAACGCAAGACGTGGTGAGGGACCAGGAGATTGGGCAACCTAGCAACTCCGATCAGTGTTCAGAAATGTCCGTTGGCGCCGAAACTTGACCACCTGTTTGCGTTGAATTTTGACCAGGGGCCGATAGCCGCGTGTCATTGAGCGGCTGTGGATAAGTTTAGCGAAGGAAGGTGCGCGCTGGGAAGCGGCGAAGGGCGTAGCCCGAAGCCGCTTCCCAGCGCGCGGCGCCGGTCAGAAGGGCTCGGCCTCTGCGGTCGTCTCAGCGGTGTTCGACGAGATCTTTGGCTTCCTGCTCTGCTCCCTCGCCTTCACCCTTGCCTTCGCCGTCTGGCTGCTCTGCCGGTAACGGAACGACTCGTTGCCGGTCTCGACGATATGGCAGTGGTGGGTGAGCCGGTCGAGCAGCGCCGTGGTCATCTTGGCGTCGCCGAAGACGGCGGGCCATTCGGAGAAGCTGAGATTCGTCGTAATGGCCACGCTGGTGCGCTCGTAGAGCTTCGAGAGCAGGTGGAAGAGCAAGGCGCCGCCGGCCTGGCTGAACGGCAGGTATCCCAGTTCGTCGAGCACGACCAGGTCGACGTGCATCAGCCGCTCGGCGATCCGTCCATGCTTGCCGGCCGCCTTCTCGAGTTCGAGCTGGTTGACCAGATCGACGGTCGAATGGAAGCGAACCCGCTTGCCGTGGCGGGTGATGGCGTCGACGCCCAAGGCGGTCGCGAGGTGCGTTTTCCCCGATCCGGTGCCGCCGACGAAGACGACGTTGGCCGCCGCGTCGATGAACTGGGCGCTGGCAAGTTCGCGGATGAGCTTCTCATCGACCCGTGATTGGCCGAAGTCGAAACCGGCGAGATCCCGGTGAACCGGGAAGCGGGCGGCGCTCATCTGGTAGCGGATCGAACGCACGTGCCGGTCGGTGACTTCCGATTCGAGCAGGCACTCGATCACCCGGGCCGCGCTCTGCAGACCGACGCCACCTTGGGCCATCAGTTCCTCGTAGCGCTGCGCCATGCCGTGCAGGCGCAGCGATTTCAATTGGGAGACGATCTCAGTCATGCTCGGTCTCCGCGTTCAGCCGGTCGTAGCGGGCCGTGTCGGCCAGGGGTTCCTCGTCGAGGGCGAGCTTCGTTTCGACCCGGGACGGCGAAGCCGCCTCGCCCAGCCGAGAGAGCACATTGCGCACGTGCTCGGCGCTGACGCTGCCGGCATCGAGGATCAGTTCGACGGCGACCAGCACCGCTTCGAGGCCGTGGCGCGGCACGCAGGCGAGCACGTCGGCCATCAGCCGGTCGCCGCCCGGGCGGCGCACCAGCAAGCTGCGCAGGCGCTGCAGCGCCTCGGGCATGTCGGCGAACGGCGCACCGTTTCGCAAGGCGCCGGGTTTGCGCTCGATCAGGTCGATGTAGTGGCGCCAGTCGTAGCAGACTTCGCCGCGCTCGAAACTGCGCTCGTGCCGGGCGACCAGTCCCTCCTCGTCGTGGGCCTCAATCCGGTCGGGATAGATGTGGATGCTCAGCTTGCCGTTGGCGAAGCGGCTCGGCACCGAGTACTTGTTGCGCTCGACGCCGACCAGGCAGGTGCTCGACACCGGCGTGATCGCCTCCACGTAGCCGTCGAAGGCCGGCAGCATCGGCAACAGGGCGTCGCGCTCGATGGTCAGGGCGTCGGCCACCGTCAGGTGCTCCACACCCGGATAGCGCAACTCGGACCACAGCGTCCGGCAGCGCTGGTCGAGCCAGACATTGAGCTCCGCGAAGCTGCCGAAGCGCTGTTGGTGGGCGTCCTGCCAGACACGGCGACGGCTGTCCTGAACGTTCTTCTCGACGATCCCTTCTCCCATCCCGACGCGACGTTGCAAAACTCCGGGTCGAACAGATAATGGGCCGCCATCGCGGCAAAGCGGGTGTTCACGATCCTGCGCTTGCCCACGCCAACCTTGTCGACGGCGGTGCGCATATTGTCGTAGATGCCGCGCCGGGCGATGCCGCCGAAGGCCCGGAAGGCGCGCGTATGGGCATCGAACAACATCTCGTGGCTCTGCGTCGGGTAGGCGGACAGGTGGAACGCCCGGCTCGCACACAGCTTGGTGTGGGCGAGCATGACCTGCGGTGGAAGCCGCCGATCACCAGCGTCTCCTCGCTCCAGTCGAACTGAAAGGCTTCGCCGAACTCGAAGGCGAGCGGCACGAACGCGTTCTTTGCCGGTTTGCCGCCCTCGGCTCGCCAGCGTCGGACGAACTCAGCGACCCGGGTGTAGCTGCCGGTGAAACCCAGCGCCTTCAATTCCGCGTGCAGTGCCAGCGCCGTGCGTCGCTCCCGCTTGGGACGGCGGGCGTCGGTTTCGAGCCATTGACGAAGCCGCGCTTCGAACGGCGCCAGCACCGTCGGCTGTGCCGTCCTGCGGTACTTCGGCTCCGTGCCCTCCGCACTGTTCAGCCAGCGCCTGACGGTGTTCCTGGCCAATCCGGTGCGACGGCAGATCTCGCTGATCGACAGCCCGTCGCGAAGCTTCAGGCGCCGAATCTTGCCCAGCATGTTCATGGTGATCATCCTCGATATGCCTGCTCAAAAGATGAGCAGACGACTGAATCACCCTGGTCAATTTTCAGCGCAAATCACCACCCAAAACTGGTTAATTTTCGGCGCCTAGCAACAGATCCCCAAAAGACGAGGAAACTACACAATTTGCAGCCCTGTGAACAGCCGTTTCGTAAGCTCATGACTGTGAACGAAAATTCAGCGGCAGCTATGTCATGTAGGTGCGATAGCCCTGGGTGTAACCCCAGACTCTCTTGCATGGCGTCAATTTTGACGACTCGTAACGCACAGAAAAAAACACCTTCTTTTGAGGTGAAAACAACCCTGGTGCCCGTTTTGACGGACTTAATGGCCGCTTCTTGATTCATGTGAATTGGTTGAAAAGTGAGGCGCCTGCGCAGACATTTTCTTCGGTCGCCACAAACGAAATGCAAGAGGGTTTTGGCATCACTACCTGTTTCTTTCTTCGAGCTTGCGCATAACGAAGTCGGCACTGCGAGACGCCGTACGCAAGCACTGAAGCCCTTTTTTATCGACGAGTTCAGGCACCTTTTCAGTCTTGGCAGCATTTACCCCTGCATCTATAAACTGAGAAGCGCCCTTCACGACTTGCTCGTCGAATTGCGTTTTATCAGGCGAGAAGTTGCGGCCCATCCTCACGTGGTGCTTAATCTCTTTGGTGTATTGCTTTTCGAGTTGTGCGTATTCTGGATTGTCCTTCTTTAAGGAAACAAGCACAACTGTATAGTAACCAGCACACTCGGCGTGCTCTGCTGCGAGTTGGGCTTGTTCAGGGTCGCCAGGAGCAAAGGAATATGTTTCCGCGTATCGCATTAAGGCGAAATGCGCAACTGCAATTACGATGACAATTATGCCCAATGCAATTCCGATACGTTTTAGGCAAACCACGGGAACCTCTCACCTGCTCTCAGCTGCGGAATCGCTGAATGGGAATGGTATTCGGAATAACACGCCGAAGCGCGTATTGTCTGCATGCAATAGTTCTTTGGTGTGTGGCGCAAACTGACAGAAATGGCCGCACTCAACCTTCGTCGATCCGCCCCGCTTGAGCTCCTGTATGAATCTAGGCAGAAAGCCTAGCGCACCTCCCGAACGGCAGCTATCCGGCTCATTCTTCGAACGACCGGAAGTGGCCGAAGGCGCTGGTTCGCGAACGGCAGCTTCGGGGCAGCGAACCCCGGCGACACCAAGCATGCCCGAACAGCAGCTTCGGGGAAAGCTGGATGTCGCCTTCGGGTCGGGTGGCGACCGACGACTCCTCGGGTTCGTCGCCCGAAAGCCGACGTTGAAGGTTCGCTTCCCGATAGCTGCCTGTCGCCGATGAATCGTTTTGACCCCGAGCCGCCCCTCAATCACTCGATGAACTGACGCTCGACGTTCGAGTGGGGCGCACCCCGGCGGCGGTGGCTCTATCCAAGACGGAAGGATGACTCAACGGCCAAGCACCATGTCGAGTGCCTGCTGACCAATAGGAACCCGGCCTTCGTAGAACTCTGTGAACTTGCAGCGAGCGCAGACGACCGCCTTGTACTGAGCGCTCTCTACGCCAAAGAACGAACTCAGCCAGGTCCTCGTGGCACGAATCTGATTCAGTTCGAACCTCTCGTGCCCACACTTCATGCATCGATAGTTCTTGGTGGGAGACCTTGCTTCAAGCTCTTCACGCAACGCAGAAACTACCGATTCATAGTGCCCGACGTTCGCCTTGGCTAAGCGAAGGTGCTCACAGAGTTGAGGTGCGGGATTTCAGCGCCTTCTGGCACAGCCCATGAATCAGATTTCGGCACGGCAACGGCGCTCCGGTGTGGTTGCCATGTGCCGCCTCGGAATCGTTGGCAGCGTAATCGCTTGATAACTCAGGTATGCGGAATAACATGCCGCGTAGAGCGTTGTTTCCATGTTGGATTCCTTGTCGTGCAAAATAAGTCGGCGGAGTGGGCCGCGTTCAATCTGCGACGATTCACCCCGCTCGGACCCCTGTCTGCAGCTAGTCATAAAGCATAACCGACCCGCCGGACGGAAGCTATCCTGCTCGTTATTCAAATGGCAGCAACTGGCCGCTGGCTGACGGTGCGGGTCAGTAGCATTCACATCGTTTTGGCCCCTTCCCGCGCATTGCGGCAGATTGTTCGGGTGGAAACGTTGGGACGACACGGCCGCGGCGATTCAGCTCAGCGCACCGCTCGCCGCATTGCTCTTCAATCGTTGGGAGGTCAGAAAGGAGAGAGGCCATCAAGACGACAACCCCTATTGCCGCCACGAAGGCTGACGCAACTAACTGGCCGCAGGGAAGCTCGGGAATCTTCATGTTGGGCCCGTAACCTTGGGGCATACTCCATCTTCGTTGCAGTCCAAGAGCCTAGAGCAATGCCGGCTTGGAAGGCTGCTATCGGGCTCACCGTCCGATA
>JACKMA010000006.1 GCA_024235635.1 Zoogloeaceae bacterium | reverse complement strand
GCGGTAACAGTGGGGAATCGCCCCGATTCCAGTGCGACCTGATGCAACTGATTTGCCGACATTCCCGACGACCACAGGTCAAGCAGCGTCTTGGTCTCGTTGACGAGCCCAAGGCCTGCTTGCAACTGAGTCGTGTAAGGCGTGTTGTCGGCCACGATGCTCTTCATAAACTCTTAGGGCACCAGATACGGATAGGTTTTGGCGTTCTGGGTGAAAGCAGATAGATAGGCCGCAGCGATAGCCTTCAGCGTGTCGGTGGAATCAAGATCATTGATGCTACCCACCGCCGTTGGCCCCACGCTGGACGTGCCGCCCGTGGCAGCCAATCGCTTCAACGCATCCAGCGCAGCCTCTTTGCTCTGTGGTGCCTGGCTGGCGAGTTCTTCTCCCACGCTGCTTTGCACGGTCGCGTGCAGGTCTTGCTCGACCTCTTCGGGCAAGCGAAACAGGTGGTAGCTGCCCACGCTCAAATGCTCGTCGTGCAATCGCCTGGCTGCTTCGAGCACACCGTGGTACTGAGCGAGGCGAGACGTTTTCGAGAAAACCGGCTCCAGGAAGAGCTTGCTTGATGCCTCATAGAACGCCGTTGGCCACCAGGCGCACTGAGCACGCTCGCCAAGGAAGCCGACAAGCATCCTCATCTGCAGCAATGTCGGTAGGTAGGATTCTTTCATCTCAATTCTCGTCATTCGTTTGCTCTGCCGAGGCAATCCATAGAGGTAGATGCATTTTTTGATCAGTCATAAGATGCTCCTGCGTCAGCACTTTCTGGCGATGCATACCCCGGCGCCAGCACCGCATTGCGCACGCCGTAGATGGCGAGGTGGTCCTTCAACCAAAGCCGGTGCTCAGGGCAGCGCAGGCTATGGTCGGGGGAGCAGTCCACACTCCATTTGCGCAGGATGTAGCCGGCGGTGGCGGCGCGTAGCTTCATGTGCAACACGCCGCCCTGCATGCCGTAGTCCATTTCGGTGATTTCTGGCCGGGGCTGATCCGGGTGAGGAACCAGCTCCAGCTCGACAATCCGTGTCCACTGAATGTCCTGATCGTTCATTTCGTGGGGCGCCACGGGCTGCCCCTTGCGCACCACAGGGCGCTTGATGCGGGTGATGACGAAATCCCGGAACTCCTGCGATTTGCGGTCGAAGGCGCGGACGTGCCAGCGCAGGCCGTTGTCGATCAACGCGAACGGGACGATCTCGCGTGTGGTGCGGCCACTGGAGATGGAGTGGTACTCGATACCCATCGGGCATTCATAGTGGATGGCACGAGTCACGCTCGCCAGGATGTCCAGGTCAGGATGGGTGAGCCGGGACGGGCTCTCGCTGGCCACCCACGCCTTGATGTGCATTGGTTCACCGTCGCCAAACCCCTGCGTCAGCCACGACAACGCCCGCTCGGGCGGGAAGGTGAAGATCGGCTGGAAGCTCGGCCCAAGGACGTAGCACTTGCCTTTGCCGTCGTAGTCGATGTTGCCCGGGGCAAGCTCCTTGTACAGCGCCAGATCCCTGGACGCAGCAGCGGACTGGATAGCAAAGCGCGTGACCAGATCCTGGCGGCGCATCTCCCCCATGAAGCGCAGGCGCAACTCCACGAACGCGAGGCGGTCGCGTTGTGGCTGGGTTAGATCGGCAAGTTGTTCGTGGGGCATTCTGGTTGACTCGTTCGGAATAACGAATGCTTATGCGGGTTTCTGCAGAAAGTATATGAACTGCTTGAAAAGACGTCTATAAATCTAAGTTGATTTGCTAGTATGCTGCATTATGATAACCATTTTTTAAGGCGCAAATGAGAGATCTGATGTGGACGAGTAGGCAATCAGCCCAGCGGAGCGCACCAGGATCGGCGTGGAATGGGGTGCATCCAGCAGGCCATCGCGGACGAAGACTGGTGCGAATAGATCCTTGATAGGGAGCAGGAGCACGGCCCATGGAACTGCGACACCTTCGCTGCTTTGTGGCTCTCGCAGAGGAGCTGCACTTCACACGGGCCGCCGAGCGCCTACATATCGAACAACCACCCTTGTCCCGCGCCATCAAGGATCTTGAGGACGACCTGGGTGCAGTGCTCTTCGTGCGCAACCGCCGAGGTACGGTGCTTACCGAGGCGGGCGCAACTTTCCTGCAAGACGTGCGCAGGGTGTTCGCCGCGCTGAAGCAGGCTCAGGAGAACGTCCAGGCGGTCGCCTCGGGCCTGAGCGGAAGCCTTCGCATTGCAGTGTCCGACGGCGCCATCGATCCCCGGCTGTCAGCCCTCCTGGCCCGTTGCCGCGAGGAAGAGCCGGAGATCGAGATTCGTCTGTCCGAAGTGCCGTTGGCCGAGCAGTTGCGCGGGCTACGCTCGGGCGACTTCTCGATCGGGTTCGCGCACACGGCGGAGGTTGGCGATGACATCGTGACCGAGCCGCTCTGGCACGACTCGCTGGTGGTCGCCGTACCTGCCCGGCACCCTTTGCTTTCACACAAGGCCGTTCCGCTGCACCAGCTTGCGAGCTACCCACTGGTCTTATGCGACCCGCAGACATGCGAAGGCTGCTACCGCGAACTGACGCGGCTGCTGCGGCCGTTGGAGCGTGAGCCCGACGTTGTCGAGCATGTGTCCTCGCTGGATATGATGCTCACCCTGGTCGGTGCTGGCTACGGCGTTGGCTTCATCACGGCAACCAGGGTCGCGGCGAGCCCGCGCCCCGATGTGGTGATCCGTCCCCTGGCTATGGATTCCGCGATCATCACGACCTACTTGCTGCGGCCCGTCAGCGAGGATTTGCCGGTATCGGTGGAGCGGTTCATTGCGCGCCTGCGCGAGCACTCGGGCGATTGATGCGGCGGCACGAGCTGTAACTGAAGTTCGCGGCTGTTTATGGCGAGTCTTGCGGCTCACTGCCAGAGTTGAGGTTCTTTTCAGTCGCCGCCATCAACTCGCTGGCGCTGATCCCGAGCGCGGCGGCAATTTTCAGTATCAGGGGAAGCGTCGGCACATGCTCCCCGCGTTCGATCTTGCCCATGTGTGAACGCGATATTCCAGCCTGAAATGCAAAGTCGTCTTGAGCGACGCCGTGCGCGACGCGGGCCGCGCGCACGGCCCGCCCGAAAGCTAATGCTGGTTCGGATTCATAGGTGGGTGTTCCAGGTGGACGACCTGGCTGAATAGTAAGCTTCTGCATCGGCAGAAGCGTCAAACAATCCTCTTAAATTAACCACGTTAAACATATAGACGTTAAAGTTCTCTCTTTACTATGATGCTGGTTTGCCCTTGACCTGCTTTGTCGCTTCTGTGGGTTCTCCATGAACAACATCACCAGCCAGCCCGCCCACCTCAGGTTTGCGATAGCGCCAGGCGTATCGTCATCTCGGCTTTCGGCGCTGCTCGAGCTGCAACGTGCGCAAGAACCAGAGGTCAGCATCGGGTTCTTTGAGGTTGCAGGTGACGAGTTGCTTGATGGACTTCGTGAAGGCCGCTACGACGTAGGGGTGTCGCTTCAAGGATCGAGCGATCCGGTCATCCAAACCCAGCCCTTGTGGGTTGAGAGCATGGCCGTTGCGATGCCGCTGCGGTTTCCATTGCTGGATCAGGCATCGCTCACCATCGCTGACCTACAGAACTACCCGATCTTTCGCTTGCAGGCTGAGGCCTGTTCTTCACTGGATCATCGGCTGCTCTCGCTCCCGTCCGCCGACCCGCAAAAACTTCAATACGTGACGTCTTTCGAGATGATGGCGCTATGGGTTTCTGCCGGCTACGGTGTCGGGCTATCCGCGCAATCGCGCATCAAGCACGCCCATGGATGGGGAGTCAGCATGCGCCCCCTGGACGACGGCCCCTACGAGATCGTGACGCACCTGCATAGGCCCCAGGGGCAAGCGAACTCTGTTTCCGTGCGATTCGAGAGCAGAGCTCTGCATGTAGCACAAGCTCAGGGCGCCTGATGTCGCTTCGCTTAGGAGCAGGCCGCTGGGCACACAACTCAGTGGCTGTCAGTGGCTGCCCTAAGACCGCAGTGGATGCATCTATCCATCAGGAGGGCAAAACTGGTATCATTTACGGCCCAAACCGGACATCCGAACTTGGGAAACCCGTTATTAATCAATGGGTTGAATGATTGGATCGATTCCCATCGCCCGCTCCATTCAACCGGAGGTTGATATGGACGCAACGTATCTCAATTGCGATGTCGCTTCCGCTGCCTGGAAATCATGGCACCACGTTCCGTGGAGCGAAGCCAATCAGGTAGTCGCGAGGCTACAGACTCGAATTGCGAAGGCAGCAAATGCAGGGGAGTGGCGGACGGTTCGCACCCTGCAGAGACTTCTGACCCGATCCACGAGTGCGAAAGCACTTGCTGTTCGGCGGGTCACGGAGAATCAAGGCCGGAAGACTCCCGGGGTGGATCGTGTCACCTGGGGTACGCCGGACGAGAAATGGCAGGCGGTCACCGATCTCGGCAACAAGAGATACCGGCCCTTGCCACTGCGTCGCATCTACATTCCGAAAGCAAATGGGGAGAAACGCCCTCTGGGCATTCCGACCATGCGTGATCGGGCAATGCAAGCGCTGCATCTACTGGCGCTTGACCCCGTCGCCGAGACAACTGGCGATCCTCACTCCTACGGCTTCCGCCGTGAGCGCTCGACGGCTGACGCCATTGAACAGGTGCGAAATGTACTTGGTCGAAAAGCATCGCCGAAGTGGGTGCTGGAGGGGGACATCAAAGGGTGTTTCGACAACATCAGTCACGACTGGCTGATCGCCCATGTCTGCATGGACAAGGTGATTCTCCGGAAATGGTTGAAGGCGGGGTTTATCGAGACGGGAAGACTCTTTCCCACAATCGCAGGAACGCCACAGGGAGGCATCATCTCCCCGGTGTTGGCGAACATGGCGCTGGACGGGCTGCAACACGAGCTTGAAACACTGTTCCACACAGTGCGACAGGCTCGTGCGGCAAAGGTCAATCTGGTGCGATACGCGGACGACTTCGTGATCACCGGTAGCTCGCGAGAGTTGCTCGAGAATGAGGTCAAACCCTTGGTGGAGCGCTTTCTGGCCGCCCGGGGACTCGTCCTCTCGGAGAAGAAGACCAAGATCACCCATGTGAGCGAGGGCTTCGACTTTCTGGGATGGAATGTCCGGTACTTCAAGCGGATGCTGCTGACGCAGCCCGCGAAGAAGAACACCAAGGCGTTCCTGGACAAGATCCGCGAAATCTTGCGGGGGATGCGGTCGGCCAAACAGGCGGACGTGATAGATCAACTCACCCCGGTCATCAGGGGTTGGGCCAACTACCACCGAAGTCAGATGGCAACCCGTACATTCTCGAAATGCGACCATCAAGTCTGGCAAGCGTTGTGGCGCTGGGCATGCCGCCGTCACCCGAACAAGGGGAAGCGGTGGATCAAACGGCGTTACTTCGTGTGCTTTAAGGGACGCGATTGGCGGTTTTCGGAGAAGGACAAGCTGCTGCCCCTCTTGCGTGAGTTCCGGAAACGGCCTCACGTCAAAGTCAAGGGCGAAGCGAATCCCTACGATCCAAAGTTCGACGAGTATTTCTCCAAGCGGCTCGGCCGCAAAATGGATGCGACGCTCGAGGGTCGCCGGAAGCTGCGCTGGCTCTGGTGGTGGCAAGGAGGTCGATGCCCCATCTGCGAGCAGAAGATCACGCGAGACAGTGGTTGGCATCTTCACCACATCGTCCAGCGGTCGCAGCGAGGCTCGGACAAGCTCACCAACTTGGTGCTGCTGCATCCGAACTGCCATATGCAGTATCATCACGGCGGTTAACTGGCGCTGCCGGTGCTCGGGAGTTTTGAGCCCGAACGCTTCATGTATCGCTTGAGCCGTATGCGGGGGAACTCGCACGTACGGTTCTTAGGGGAGGAGATGGCCGCGAGGCCATCTCCTTACCCGACTGATGAAGAGGGTTCGATTCCCTTCACCCGCTCCAGCATGCCCCTCGGGCCTTGCAGGGCGAGCATTCTGATCAGCGCCGTGCCGGGCGCAGTGCGCCCCACGCGCCCCGATCAACCTCAGCCCTGAGGCGCCCATGGCCGGATCCTCCCCCTCGACCCAGACCCCTGCCGCACTCTCCAGCGCCGAACTGAAGAAGGCGATGGCGGCGCTCGAAGCCGGCGACATCGCCGGCGCCGCGGCGATTGTCGACGCCCTGCAGCGACGGGTCCAGGGCGACCCGCGCATCTACATGGTGGCAATGCGCATCGCGGAGGCCGCCGGCAAGCCGGCCGAGGCATTGCAGGCGGCACGGCTGGCGGTCAAGACCGCACCCCATCTGGGGGCGGCGCGCATGGACCTGGCGATGTGCCTTGCACGACAGAACCAGTTCGACGAGGCGCTGGACGAGGCCGCGCGCGCCGTCCGCCTGGCGGCCGACGACATCAACGTCGTGGACGGCGCGATCCAGGTCGCCCACCGCGCCGGCGCACTGGCCATTGCGGTCGAACTGCTGCCCCGCGCGATTGGCCTCGCGGGCCCCGGAAACACCGAGTACCGGCGCTTGCTGGCGGGTGATCTGGCCACGCTCGGACGCGCCGACGAGGCGCTGCAATTGCTCGATCAACTGCTCGACCAGGATCCCGACGACAGACGCATCCGCGAGAGCCGGGCGCGCGTCAGGCAGTCGGCGGGCAACACCGCCGACGCGGCGGCGGACTGGCGCGTCCTGTGCGATCGCTTCCCGGAAGACGCCGCGTATCGTTTCCAGCGTGCCGTGGCAGACGGCGAGACCGTGCGCACGCAGCCCGCCGCGGTCGCCGAGGCCCTGTTCGACGGCATCGCGCAGGTGTATGAGCGCCGGGCGGTCAGCGAGTCGCGCTACCACTTGCCCAAGGCCATCGCCGAATGGATCCTGGCCGCATATCCGGAGCGGCGATTGAACGTGCTCGATCTGGGCTGCGGCACCGGCCTGCTCGGCGGCTGCCTCGGACAGATCGACGGCCATCTGATCGGCGTCGACATCTCCGCGGGCATGATCGACGTAGCCGGCCGACGGGGGCTGTATTCGCGCTTCCACCGGGTCGACCTGCGCGATGCACTGCGCGACACGCCAGACGGGCTGTACGAGGTCGTCGCCGCGATCGAGGTCTTCCCGTACGTCGGTGCCCTGGACGGCCTTTTGTCGGATGCCCTGCGCATCGTCAAGCCCGGTGGCCAGCTGATCTTCTCGTGCGAGCGCGGCGGGGACGGCGAGAGCGATCTGGTGCTGCGATCGAGCGGACGTTTCGCCCATCGCCGGCAGGACGTCGAGGCCCTGTGCCGGGACGCCGGCGCCGACGCCGTCGAGGCGCACGACTGTACGCTCCGGGTCGAAGGCGGTCGACCAGTGGCGGGCTTCTGGATCGTCGCGCACAAGGCCTGATCGAACCACCGCTGCCGGCGGCGTGCTGACGACCGCGGTCTAAGGCTTGCCCTGTGCCCTGCGCCAGGCGTTTTCGCGCGCATCACCGACGATCCGGTAGCGGGCGATGCGCTCGAGGATCTCGGCCGACAGTCGCGACGGAAAGCCGTCGCCGGCCGTGACCCGGCTGTCGTCGCCGGCCAGGGCGACCGTGGCCTCGCCCTGTGGACAAAACACATCGATCAGGTCGCGGTCGTCGCCGCGCGCGTGAAACAGACAGCGCGGCCGGCTCTCGGCAGGCGCCAGCATGTCGCGCACACCGAACGGGCTGCAACTGCGCTCTGCAGTGCTGCGGTCGACGGTCTCGAGAATGTCGGCCTGGTGGAAGGGCACGTCGACGGCGGCATGGGGCACCCCCGGGCCGACCCAGATCGCCGGCACCAGCGACAGGCCGCGCGGACCGAAACGCGCCAGTTCCTCCGCGCCAATCGGCACCATCGCGCGATGATCGCTGACGATCAACAATCGCCCGTGCTCGAAGAAGCCGCGTGTGCGCAAGGCTTCGTAAAACTCGCCGACGGTCGTGTCCATGTAGCGGAACACCGCTTCGGCACTGCGTTTGCGGCTGATCGGATGGATGTACGGGTGGTGGCTGGAGACGTTCTCGATCACCAGCAGGCGGGGCGCCCCTTCGCCCAGTTCGTCGAGATGGGCGAGCGCGCGGGCGTACAGCGCAGCGTCGGGGGGCGCGTCGAAATGCAGGCGGGGCTGACCGGCGTAGGACGGATGGTCGTGACCTTCGACATGATCGAAACCGATCTGCGGCAGCCACCGGTCCTTGCGGGAAAAGGCCAGATTGCCCGAGGTCAGGAACGAGGTCCGATAGCCACGGACAGCGAGCATCCCAGGCAAGGTCCTGGACATGCCCCAGGCGGTCTCGAACGGCCACAGGTCGAAGAAGCGCTTGGTCGGCGACAGGAATTCCATGCCCACCAGGATGCCCATCAGCCCCTCGTTGGTGCTGAAGCCGGCGGCCCGGAAATCGGTGTAGTAGGCGTTGTCCCGCGCGATCGCGTCGAGTCGGGGCGTCCAGTCGTTGAGACCACCGAACAGCGCGCTCTGGTAGGGCGACCACGACTCGAGGATCAGCACGATCAGATCGAGCCGCTCCCCCCGGCCCGGGCTACATGCCTCGGCCGGCGCGGCAGCGGCCAGCGCGCGATCGACCGTCGCCGCCGAATAGGGACGCGAGACACCGCTGCCGAGATTGACCGCGAGCACGTTCCTGAGGGCCCAGTTGTGCACGTAGGGATCGGCATGGAGGACCTCGCCGGCCACCGCGCCGCCGACCGGCAGCAAGGCCAGCAGCGCGAAGCCGCGCCAGCGCAGGTCGCCGATCGACGGCAACAGCAGGAACAGGACGGCAAATGCCAGCCCGGCCACCGCCGCTGCGATCGCGCGCGGATCGAGCATGCCGGTGTTGCCGAGATGCTTCCAGATCACTTCGGGCTGGGCACCATAGACCACGACGTCGCCGAAGCGCAGGCGCGTCGCGAACTGTTGCGCGACGGCAATGTCGAGCGCGTAGAGCAGCAGGCCGGCGAGCGCGACCATGCGCAGCGGCAGGCTCAGCACGCGGGGGCGCAGCCAGAAACCGATGAGTGCGAGCAGCAGCAGCACGCTGAGATAGGTCAGGTCGTGGATCATGACGTTGCCGACGAAGCAATCGCTGCAGCCGACCGTGCGCCCGTAGGTGGCCTGCAAGTAGTCCACCCGATACCAGAGCAGGCCTGCCAGCAACAGCACGAATACGAACAGCAGGGCGATCGCCGCCATCCGCACCGGCCGCCAGCACGGCATCATCGGGCCGCCTCGCCGGCAGACATGGCAAACCCATCGAGCAGCGCGACGAAGCGGCCGGGCGCCTCGAACGGTGCCAGGTGGCCGGTCTGGACGAGCATCGACGAGCGACCCTGCGGCGCACGGCGCGCCATCGAAGCCAGCACCTCCGGTGGCGCGATCCGGTCGTGACCGCCGGCGATGCACAATACCGGCATCGTCAGCTCGGCGATGGCGGCCCTGCGGTCGAAGCCGGTGAGCGCCCGGGTCGCCGCCGCGTAGGCTGCAGGCGGAATCGTCGCCATCAGATCACCGAGGCGCGCAACCAGGGCCGGGTCGGCCGGCGGGTGCATCATCGACGGGATTTCCAGCGCGGCGATGTCGGCCATGGTCCGGCCGGCATCGAGCGGATCGAGCCGACGCGCGAGGTATTCGCGCTGGCGGCGCCCGCCGGCGGCACCGAAGCCTGCCGTGGTGCACGCAAGTGCCAGCGCTTCGACACGATCCGGCCGGCGCGCGGCGAAGTCGAGCGCGATCATGCCGCCGAGGCTGTGCCCGACCAGCACGCAGCGCGCCACGTCGGCCGCGTCCAGCATCCGTGCAAGGCCCTCGCACCAGGATTCGAATCCGGCTTGCGGTCGGTGGTCGGCACTGTCGTAGCCGGGCAGATCCCAGGCCAGGACACGTCGCCCCGGCGTGGCCAATGCCGGCAGCAGCGGCGCCCACGCCTCGGCCCGCGTCGACACGCCGTGCAGCAGCACCATGGCGGGATCGCCGCTGCCGGCCTCGATCCACCGCGGCAGCTTCACTCGCGCGCTGCGAGCTTGCGATAGGCGCCGGCATGGAACAGCAGCGGCGGCCGGTCGCTGCTTCCGAAGCGCACCACCTCGGAGACGAAGATCAGGTGATCGCCACCCGGATGACGCAGGCTGTTGCGACATTCGAAGCGTGCGCAGCAGCCGTCGAGCAGCGGCACGCCCTCGATGCCGTCGGTCAGGTTGAGGCCCGCGAACTTGTCGGCATCGCGTGACGCGAAGCGATGGGAAATATGCACCTGATCTTCCGCCAGCACATTGACGGCGTAATACCGGCAGTGCTCGAAGACCGGCCGTACCTGCGTCTGCAAGCCCAGACTCCAGACGATCAACGGCGGCTCGAGGGACACCGAATTGAACGAATTGACGGTCAGCCCGACCGGCCTGCCCTGCCCGTCGCGGGCGGTGACGACGGTGATTCCGGTGGCGAAGCAGCCGAGCGCGTTTCGCAGCTCGCGTGTGAAATGCTGGGAGTGAGGGCTCATGGTCCTTGGTCGCGGTCGGCGCCAGGGCCGGCGGTGCCGGGCCGCTTGCAATGCGGGCATTATCGCCCGCTGCGGCGCACGCCGTCGACAATTGCGGGCACAATCGCGCAGATCGACCTCGCCGCTTGACGCATGTCCGAATTCGCACAGACCCTGATCCGCTGGCAGCGCCGGCACGGGCGCCACGACCTGCCCTGGCAGGCATGCCGCGACCCATATCGTATCTGGCTGTCCGAGGTGATGCTGCAGCAGACCCAGGTCGACACGGTGATCCCGTATTTCCGCCGCTTCGTCGACCGCTTCCCGACCATCGACGAACTCGCCGCCGCGCAGGCCGAAGACGTGCTGGCGTTGTGGAGCGGACTCGGCTACTACGCCCGCGCGCGCAACCTGCACGCCTGCGCTCGCATCCTGGTGCGCGATCACGCCGGCCACTTTCCGCGCAGGCCGGAAGACATCGCCGCGCTGCCCGGCATCGGCCGCTCGACTGCGGCAGCGATCGCGGTGTTCGCCTTTGGCGCACGCGCGGCCATCCTCGACGGCAACGTCAAGCGCGTGCTGTGTCGGCACTTCGGCGTGGATGGCGATCCCGGCGGCAGCCGCGTCGTCGCCGGGCTGTGGTCACTCGCCGAGTCGCTGCTGCCGGCCGATGCGGTCGACTGCTACATCCAGGCCCAGATGGACCTCGGTGCGACCGTGTGCACACGGGCGAAGCCCGCTTGCGAGCGTTGTCCGCTGAGCGATTCCTGCGTCGCGCACCGCGATGGTCGCACCGCCGAACTGCCGTCGCCACGCGCACGCCGTCCCCGCCCCGAACGCCAGCAACGGATGCTGGTGCTGCGCGACCGCCGGCATCGCGTGCTGCTCGAGCGACGCCCCGCAAGCGGGCTCTGGGGCGGATTGCTGACACTGCCGGCCTACGACGGCGAGATTTCCGCGCTGGCCGACTGGCTGGCCTCGCACTACGGCCTGCAGGCGGCACGGCTCTGCGCGCTGCCGCCATTGCGCCACGCGTTCACCCACTTCACGCTGTCGATCAGTCCGTGGCTGGTGGAACTCGACGGTGTTCCGCAGCACATCGACGAACCGGCAAGGCGCTGGGCCGAGACCACGGCCCTCGATGCATTGCCGCTGCCGACGCCGGTGCGCCGCATTCTCGATGGCCTGGGCCCGTTCAGCGCTCCTCCAGCAGCCGATGCTGACGCAGGTAGGTCTGGATGATCTCCAGCCGACTGACGATGTCATCGAGTTCGAGCAGCGCCTGGCGCGCATCGACCGGGATCGGCAGCAACTCGGAATAGCGGGCGCCGACCCAGCCGGCGTCGTCCAGCCGGTGGGGTCGGGCGATGCGTTCGCCGAGTTCGGCGACGATGCCGGCGAGCAGCGGCACCAGCTCGGCCTGTTCTTCGGGCACCGGCAGCGGATCCGGTTCGTCCAGCCACGACACCGTGGCGGTCAGCAGGCCGTCGGTCTGCACTTCGTGATCGACGATGCGGAAGCGGCGTTCGCCGCGGGCGACGACTTCGAGGATGCCGGCTTCCGCCATGTCACAGCGCTCGATCCGGGCCTCGGTGCCGACCAGCCGCGGCACCGCCGCTTCGCCGACCTCCTGGCCGGAGGCGATCGCACAGACGCCGAAGGCGGCCTGCTCGCGCAGGCAGCGGCTGACCATGTCCATGTAGCGGGACTCGAACACCCGCAGCGGCAGGCGGCCCTCCGGAAAGAGCACGGTGTTGAGGGGGAACAGCGGCAGTTGGGCAGTGTCGCTCATCGCTTCGCGCGCGGCGCACTGCGCCGCGTCGTCAATGGTTCAGGATCTGGCTGAGGAACAGCCGGGTGCGCTCGTTCTGCGGGTTGTTGAAGAATTCGTGAGGCTCATTCTGCTCGATGATCTCGCCCCGGTCCATGAAGATCACCCGGTCCGCGACCGTTTTGGCGAAGCCCATCTCGTGGGTCACGCAGATCATCGTCATGCCGGATTCGGCGAGTTCGACCATGACGTCGAGCACCTCCTTGATCATTTCGGGATCGAGCGCGGAGGTCGGCTCGTCGAACAACATGATGCGCGGATTCATGCACAGACTGCGGGCGATCGCCACCCGTTGCTGCTGTCCACCCGAAAGCTGTCCCGGATACTTCCTGGCCTGATCCGGGATCTTGACGCGGCCGAGGTAGTTCATCGCGATCTCCTCGGCTTCCTTGCGCGGCATCTTGCGCACCCACATCGGCGCCAGCACGCAGTTCTCCAGCACCGTGATGTGGGGGAACAGATTGAAGTGCTGGAACACCATGCCGACTTCCTTGCGGATGTGTTCGATCTGCTTGAGGTCGGAGGTGAGCTCGGTGCCATCGACGATGATCTGCCCCTGCTGATGTTCCTCGAGCCGGTTGATGCAGCGAATCATCGTTGACTTGCCCGATCCGGACGGGCCGCAGACGACGATGCGTTCGCCCTTGGTGACGGTCAGGTTGATGTTGCGCAGCACGTGGAACTTGTCGTACCACTTGTGCACGCCGCGCAGTTCGATCATCACTTCATCCGAGCGCTGGCTCGGGGCCTGTGCCGCAGTTGCCGTTTCAGCCATGTTGCAGTCTCCAGATGCCACCCGCCGACGCCGGCCCCGGCGGGCGATGGTTCAGCGCTTGTGTCCGGTATGCAGCTTGCGCTCCAGCCACTGGCTGTAGCGCGACATCGAGAAGCAGAAGATCCAGAAGACGAAGGCCGTGAACACGTAGCCCTCGGTCGAGAAGCCGAGCCAGTTGGGGTCGTTCAGTGCGTTCTGCACCATGCCGAGGATCTCGAGCAGGCCGACGATGATGACCAGCGTGGTGTCCTTGAAGAGCGCGATGAAGGTGTTCACGATGCCGGGAATCACGATCTTCAGCGCCTGCGGCAACACGATCAGCCCCATCTTGCGCCAATAGCCCAGTCCGAGCGCATCGGCAGCCTCGTACTGACCCTTCGGGATGGCCTGCAGCCCGCCGCGCACGACCTCGGCCATGTAGGCCGACTGGAACAGCGTGATGCCGATCAGGGCCCGCAGCAGCTTGTCGAAGCTGACGCCTTCGGGCAGGAACAGCGGCAGCATCACCGAGGACATGAACAGCACGGTGATCAGCGGTACGCCACGCCAGAACTCGATGAACACCACGCACATGGTCTGTACCACGGGCATGTTGGTGCTGCGTCGCCCGAGGGCCAGCAATACGCCCAGCGGCAGCGCCGCGATGCAGCCGACCGCCGCCAGCAACAGGGTCAGCGAGAGGCCGCCCCACTTGGCCGTCTCGACCACCGGCAGACCCAGCAGCCCGCCATGCATCAGGCCGAAGGCGATCCACGGATAGACGAACAGGATGAAGCCGCCGAGTTGCAGCTTGTAGCGGAAACCCTTGAAGAACAGCGGCGACATCAAGAGCAGCAGCGTGCCGAAGATCAGATCCACCCGCCAGGCCTGCGCCGCCGGATAGAAGCCGTACATGAAGGTCGAGAAGCGGGCATTGACGAAGACCCAGCAGGCACCACCGGAATCGCAGGCGTCGCGGCTTTCACCGACGAAATCGGCGCTGAAGAAGGCCCAGTTCAGCAGCGGCGGCAACGCCGTCACCACGAGGTACAGGGCGGCGACGGTGAGCAGCGAGTTGAGCCAGCCGGCGAACAGGTTGCGGCGCAGCCAGCCGATGACGCCGACCGAACTGGCGGGCGGCGGCAGCTCGGGATGAGGAACGAATTCGGCCATGGCTCAGCGCTCCTTCAGCGCCATGCGCTTGTTGTACCAGTTCATGAACAGCGAGATCACCAGCGACAGTGTCAGATAGACAGCCATCGTGATGGCGATGATCTCGACCGCCTGTCCGGTCTGATTCAGGGTGGTGCCGGCGAACACCGCCACCAGATCGGGGTAGCCGATCGCCGGCGCCAGCGACGAATTCTTGGTCAGGTTCAGGTACTGGCTGGTCAGCGGCGGAATGATCACCCGCATCGCCTGCGGGATGATCACCAGGCGCAGGGTCCACGACGGGCGCAGGCCGAGCGCGCTGGCCGCCTCGGTCTGGCCGTGGGACACCGACTGGATGCCGCTGCGCACGGTCTCGGCGATGAATGCCGCGGTATAGATCGACAGTGCCAGGGTCAGCGCGAACAGTTCCGGGATGACGGTCAGGCCGCCCCGGAAGTTGAAGCCCTGCAGCGCCGGCATGTCCCACGACAGCGGGGCGCCGGTGGCGACGAACACCAGCAGCGGCAGCCCGAGCAGGATCGCCAGCGACACATAGACCGTATGGAAGCTCTGCCCGGTCAGTTCGAAGCGGCGTCGTGCCCAGTGCGCCAGCACGATCACGGCGACGATCGCGACGGCAATCGCGGCCAGCGTCCAGCCGAATCCCTCACCGAACACCGGCGCCGGCACGTACAGCCCGCGGTTGTTGAGAAAGACGGTTTCACCGATGGCAATGCTCTGGCGCGGTCCCGGCAGGTTGAAGCCGATCGCGAAATACCAGAAGAAGATCTGCAGCAGCAGCGGGATGTTGCGGAAGGTCTCGATGTAGGCGGTCGCGAGCTTCTTGATCAGCCAGTTCGACGACAGTCGCAGCACGCCGACGACGAAGCCGATGAGGGTCGCGCAGACGACGCCCAGCGCCGAGACCAGGATCGTGTTGAGCAGGCCGACGACGAAGGTGCGGCCGTAGGTCGAGGTTTCGCTGTACGGGATCAGGGACTGCAGGATCGCGAAGCCGGCGGTGCGGTCGAGAAAGCCGAAGCCGGTCGAGATGCCCCGCTGCTCCATGTTGGTCAGCGTGTTGTGCACGATATAGACCAGGAAGGCCACCACCGTCAGGGTGGCCAGGATCTGGAACACCAGTGCCCGGAACTTCGGGTCCGTCAGTCGGCTCGGGCGTGCGGGCCGTGTGAGGTCGGGTGCGGGTTCGGCCATCTGCAACCTCCGCTAGGCGTTTGCTGGCTCGCGGCATCGGGCCGGCCCGCGTCGGCGCCGGCCCGCGTCACTCAGCGAATCGGCGGCGCGTACTGGATGCCGCCCTTGTTCCACAGCGCGTTCAGGCCGCGCTCGATCTTCAGCGGACTGCCCTGGCCGACGTTGCGCTCGAACATCTCGCCGTAGTTGCCGACCTGCTTGATGATGTTGTACGCCCACTTGTCGCCGACGCCCAGGAACTCGCCCTTGACACCCTCGCCGCCGAGCAGGCGCTGCACGTTGGGATCGGTGCTCTTCGCCTTTTCATCGACGTTGGCGGAGGTCACACCCAGTTCCTCGGCATTGATCTGCGCGAACAGCGACCAGCGCACCAGGTTGAACCACTCGTCGTCGCCCTGTCGCACCACCGGCCCCAGCGGCTCCTTGGAGATCACTTCCGGCAGCACCACCGCATCGTCGGGCTTCTGCAGCTTGATGCGCAGCGCGTAGAGCTGCGACTGGTCCGAAGTCAGCACGTCGCAGCGACCCGCCTCGAAGCCCTTGATGGTTTCGTCCGAGCTGTCGTAGGTAATGGCGGTGTACTCCATCTTGTTGGCACGGAAATAGTCCGCCAGGTTGAGCTCGGTGGTGGTACCGGCCTGGATGCAGATGGCCGCGCCGGAGAGCTCCTTGGCGCTCTTGACGCCGAGCTTCTTGCTGATCAGGAAACCCTGGCCGTCGTAGTAGTTCACGCCGGCGAAGTTCAGGCCCAGGCTGGTGTCCCGGGTATAGGTCCAGGTCGTGTTGCGGGGGAGCATGTCGATCTCGCCGGACTGCAGGGCGGTGAAGCGCTCCTTGGCGTTGAGCGGCGTGTACTTCACCTTCGAGGCATCGCCGAACAGGGCTGCGGCCACTGCGCGGCACGCGTCCACGTCGATTCCCTTCCAGTTGCCCTTGTCGTCGCTGACCGAGAATCCGGGCAGTCCGGTACTGACGCCACACTGCACGAAACCCTTCTTCTTGACGGCATCGAAGGTGGCACCGGCAGTCGCGGTTCCGGTAGCCACCACGCCGGCAACGGCCACCGCCAGCAGGGAAATTCGCTTCAGCTTCATCACATTCTCTCCTCTTGCATTGCCTCAGGGTTGGCGATCGACAGCACCCTCGTCACGCCGCACGACCGACCTGCAGGTGGACGCCCACCAATTACCATTTAAACAACTGAATCATGCCCTTACAACGGATATTTGGATGTGGTTTACCCTGATCCCGGCATTTCTGACGGCCCGTCTGGTCGTCAATGTGCGGATGCACCATGACGGATCGGGCATCGCGCGGCGGCCGGACAGGCTGCTCCGCACACAAGTTCTAGCAGGTTGAGTGCCAGTCGCCCCGGGTACGGACCCGGCTGCATTTGCCGCAAAGCAAAACCGCTTTGTCCTCAGCGACTTTCGCCCCATCGAGGCATCAGCGAATGGCTGACCGCGAGTTGGTCGAGGATGCGGGCAACGACGAAATCGACCAGATCCTGCACCGCTTCGGGGCGTGTATAGAAGGCCGGGTTGGCCGGCAGGATGCATACGCCGAGCCGCGCCAGCTTGAGCATGTTTTCGAGATGGATCGCCGAAAACGGGGTTTCTCGTGGCACCAGCACGAGCTTGCGACCTTCCTTGATGACGACGTCGGCGGCCCGTTCGATCAGGTTGTCGGAGAGTCCGCCGGCGATCGCCGCCAGCGTGCCCATCGTGCACGGACAGACCACCATCGCATCGGGCGGATTCGAACCCGAGGCAGGCGGTGCGAACCAGGCCTCGCGCCCGAATGCCCGGATCTGCCCCGGCAGATCGGCAAAGCGCTCGCGAAACAGCCGCTCGACGTCTTCGGCCCGCGACGGCAGCGCCAGGTCCATTTCCTGGCGCGCCACGACCTGGGCGACCTGTGAATACAGCAGCCACACGGTATGCCCGGCCGCCAGCAGCGATTCGACCAGGCGGATGCCGTAGGGCATGCCGGAGGCACCGGTCAGCGCGACGGCGACGGTCTTGGCTGGGGTCATCGATGGGCCTGGGCGGACAATCCCCGAAGACTAAACCACGGCGAACCGCGACCGCCAGCACCTTGCGCCGGGACGCGATCGCGGATGCCGGTCCCGTACCACCGGATCACCGGCGCCGGCTAGGCCCGACGACGGGTAGTGAACGTCAGTCGAGGTAGTCGGTGATCAGGCGCCAGCGCCCGTCGACGATGCGTGCCAGCCGACCGCGGCGGTTGCCGAGATGGTCATCCGGCGAAAACCGGTAGCCGGGGCCGCCGAGGAAATCACGCGAGGTCTCGAGCCCTTCCATCGCGGCGACGAATCCGGCCACGTCGAGCCCGGGACCAGCGGCGCGCAGCGCCTGCACGAAGATGTCGGCGACCTGGTAGCCCATTGCGCTCCAGACATTGGGATCCGCGTCGTAGCGCGTCCGGTACGATTCGATCCACTCGCCGAGACGCCGGCTGGTGTCCGTACCGGGATACGGGTGTGGCAGCACGCTGACCCCGTAAAGCCCCTCGACCTCGGCACCGCCCAACTCGTGGGTCTGGGCCGAATAGCCGGATGCGGTCACCAGCATGTCCACCGGCCAGCCGACCTTGCGTGCTTCGCGCATTGCGGCGACGGTCTCGCGCACGACTGTGGCGAGCACGACGAGATCGCAGCGCGCCGCCCGCAGCCGCGCGATCTGGCTCGAGAAATCCGTCGCCCCGCGCTTGTAGCCGGTCCGTTCGACCAGCGTCATGTCGAGCCGACCGAGGCCGGACTCGACACCGCGGCCCACCTCGAGGCCGTAGTCGTCGTCCTGGTAGAGCAGGCAGACGCGCTGGTAGCCGTTTGCTCGCACCATGTGACGCACGGCCGCATCCATGTAGTCGCGGTACGGCGCGAATATCTGGAACTTCAGCGGCTGCAGCGGCTGGTAGGTGGCCTGGTGGGGGGAGAACGGAAACAGGTGGGGGCGGCCGGCGCCGACGATCAGCGGCATCGTCGCCATCACCACCGGGGTGCCGAGGTTGCCGACGAATGCGAACACGTTGTCGCCGGCAAGCAGACGACGTGCCGCCAGCACCGCCTTCTTCGGATCGTAGCCGCTGTCCTCGACCGCGATCGTCAGGCGCCGGCCATGCACGCCACCGCGCGCGTTTTCCTCGTCGAGCCGCATCACGATGCCATCGCGTATCGGCGCACCGAGAATCGCGATCGGCCCGGACAGGTCCTGGATCGTCGCGATCCGGATGCTGTCACGCGTGACCCCGGGCACGCCGGCGTCGGCGACCGTCACGATCAACGCCCAGCTCAGCAGCGACGCCGTTCGAATCGTGCATCCCAACATCGAATCACCTCCAAGTGCGTCGGCCGATCATGCCGGAACCCGCGCTCGCGCGGGCTCGGGTGCGATGGTCCCCATCGCGCCGCCCTCGACCGAAATCGTCCCCTACCGCCGTCGATCGCGCCGGGCGTCCGCTTGCGACAGCCGGCATCATCGCCCTTCCGGCCGCAATCCGCCCGGCCGCCAGATCACCAGCGCGACGACGATCAGGCCGAACGCGACCAGCTCCAGGCCGGCGGCGCCCAACTCGAAGCCGGGCAGGGCCTGGCGCAGCATCGCGATCGCCTGCGGCAGCGAAACGATCACGATACTCCCCCACAGCGCGCCCGACAGGGACCGCACGCCGCCGACGAAAACCAGCACCAGCAACTCGAACGAGAGCGGCAGACCGAACTGTTCCGGACTCAGGAAGCCGAGCCAGTGGGCATGCAGTCCACCGGCGAGACCGGCCAGTGCGCCGCCGCAGACGAACGCCAGCAGCCGGGCGTGCCTGACGTCGATGCCGACCGCAGCCGCCGCCACTTCATCGTCGCGGCCAGCCCGCCAGGCGCGACCGAGACGCGAATTGCGAAGGCGACCGACCAGCCATAGCGCGGCGCCGAGCAGTGTCAGGCTTGCCACCGCCTGTGCGACCGGCGAAGCCAGCCGCCAGCCGGCCACCGTCAGCGGCGGCACCACCAGCCCGGCGGCGCCACCGGTCAGCGGTGCCAGTCGCAGCAGCCCTTCTTCGACCACCAGCGCCAGCGCCAGCGTGCTCATCGCGAAACCCAGGTCGCCGAGCCGGCGCCCGGGAATGCTGGCGACCAGCCCCCCCAGTGCGCCGACCGTGGCTGCGGCGGCGAGCGCCGGCAAGCCGTCGATGCCCATGCCGACGAGACCGGCCTGGGCATAGGCACCGAGCCCCATCATCGCGCCATGGCCGAGCGATAGCTGGCCGGAGAGGCCGACGATCAGCACCAGCCCCAGCCCCGCCAACGCCAGGGTGCCGACGAAGGCGGCCTGCGCGAAGGCATTGTCGACACCACCGACCAGCGCCGACAACGCAAACGCGGCGGCGAGCGCGACATACTGGATCATTGCCGCCGTCCGATCTCGCCGATGCCCCGTGGGAACAGCAGCAGCACCGCCAGCATCAGGCCGTAGGCGGTCAGGTCCTTGACGCCGTCGGGCAGGAAGCGCCCGGCCAGCGCCTCGGACAGGCCGATGAACAGGCCGCCGAGCAAGGCTCCGGGCAGACTTGCCAAGCCGCCGATCACGGCGGCAGGAAATGCTTTCAGCGCGACCATGCCCATGCCTGGCTCGACGAAGGTCACCGGCGCCAGCAGGACGCCCGCGAATGCCGCCAGCGCGGCGCCCAGTGCCCACGCCAGCGCATGCATGGCGGCCGGCGACACGCCCAGCATGGCCGCCACGCCGGAGTCTTCGGAACAGGCCCGCAGCGCCAGCCCGGTGCGGCTATGGCGAAAGAACAACGCCAGCACTGCACAGGCCGTGCAGGTCGCGAGGATCACCATCAGGTGCTCGGGGGCGAATTGCACCGGCCCGACGGTGAGCGGCCGCGACCAAGGCAGCGGCAGGCGATGCATGCGGTGAGTGGCCTCGGGCACGCTGGTCACGGCACCACGGATCACCAGCCCGAGGCCGAAGGTCAGCAGCACCGGCGTCAGATGGGGCTGGCCGATCGCCCGCCAAAGTACCGCGCGTTCGAGCACCAGCCCGAAGGCGAACGAAGCGGCGACGGCTGCCACCGCGGCGACCCACGCCGGCCAGCCCAACGCCTCGACCAGGACCACCGCCGTGAACGCGCCGAGCATCAGCAGTTCGCCCTGCATGAAGCTGACCGAACGCGTGGCCTTGTAGATCAGGACGAAGGACAGGGCCACAAGCCCATACACGCACCCGGCCGCGACGCCGCCCACCACGACCTGGGCAAACATGCCGGTGGCTAGACCTGTGCGGCGCTCGCCGCGGGCCAGCTCATGGCGCCGGTGCGCAAGCCGGACTGGGCGGCATCGCGCAGGCGGCGCGATATTCCCGCGCCAGGCGGGCGGCCAGCTCGGCCGTCGACGGAATGTCGTGGATTGTCGCGACGCCGTGCCCGGCACTCCAGATGTCCCGCCACGCTTTCGCCTCGTCGGCGAGATCCTTGAGCTTGCCCTTGCCGAGGCTGCGGGTCAGCTGCGCGCGGTCGTAGCCCGCCCGCTCGAGGCTCGGCCACAGGAAGTTGGCATCGGTACCGGACACCGCGTCGGTATAGACGATGTCCGCAACGCTGCAATCGACGAGCATCTGCTTGTAGGCTTCCGGCGCCATCGATTCGCGGGTCGCGATGAAACGGGTGCCCAGATAGGCGAAGTCGGCGCCCAGCAGTTCGGCGCCACGCACCGTTGCGCCGTCGGAGATGGCACCGCCGAGGACCAGCGCGCCGTCCCAGAATTCGCGGATCTCCCGCACCAGACTGAACGGGCTCTGGGTGCCGGCGTGGCCACCGGCGCCGGCGGCCACCGCAACGATGCCATCGACGCCGGCGGCGATCGCCTTCTTCGCGTGGTGTGCGTGGATCACGTCGGAGAAGACCAGCCCGCCGTAGCCATGAACCGCCTCGACGACCTGGCCGGGATGGCCGAGGCTGGTGATGACGAAGGGACAACGATGTTCGACCAGCAGTGCCAGATCGGCCGCGACCCGGACGTTGCTCGGGTGCAGGATCAGATTGACGCCGTACGGTGCGCAGGCCGGATCCGACGCCACGCCGTCGAGCGCGCGCAACCATGCGCCGAGGGTTTCGCTGCTGCGGGCGTTCAACGCCGGAAAGGTGCCGGCGACACCGGCGCGACAGCATTCGCGCACCAACTCCGGTCCCGACACGAGAAACATCGGCGCCGCGATCGCCGGCAGGCTCATCACGCCACGGAAACGCTGTGGAACGGCCATGGGACGTCCTCCCTCTCGGTTGTTTCGCCACGTGGATCGAAGCTACCACGGACCGGACACGTGCCGGACAACTTCCGGAGTTGCCCGTTGCACGCATCCTCCATGCTAGGCTGCGCGGCGAGATGGGCAAGATCGAAACCCTCCTGTACGGCATCGGCCTCGCCGGCGTCGCCGTCAATGCCGCGTCGGGCGTGCTCGAAGCCGGCCGCAAGCCGTTCGACATGTTCGGCATGGTCGTGGTGGCTCTCGCCGCTGCGCTCGGCGGCGGTACGCTGCGCGATCTGCTGCTCGACCGCACGGTATTCTGGATCGCCGATCAGAGCTACCTGGTATGCGCGATCCTCGCCGGCATGTTGAGTTTCGCAGCGGCCCGCTACTGGCGCCTGCCCTCGCGCCTGTTCCTGCTGCCCGACGCCCTCGGTCTGGCCTTGTTCACGGTCAGCGGCACCAAGATCGCGCTCGGCCTCGGCGTGCCCTGGCTGGTGGCGAGTGCGATGGGTGTCATCACCGGCGTGGTCGGCGGCATCCTGCGCGATGTGCTGTGCAACGAGGAACCCCTGATCTTCAACGGTCCGCTCTATGCGACGCCCGCCTGGTTCGGTGCCCTGCTGCTGGTCGGCCTCACCCAGATCGGAGTCGCCGCCGTCCCCGCCGCGCTGGCCGCAGGTGCTTTCGTGCTGCTCGGACGTCTGCTCGCCTTGCGCTACGACCTCACGCTGCCGACCTACTCGGCTCGACTCTGAGCATCCGGCCGGTAGCGCAGGTGGGCGCCCTCGACGATGACGTCGCCGGCCTCGAGCAAGGCGACCCGCAGGTCGAGACTGAGGGGCCAGTGCGGCAGCAGCTCCCCGCCGGCTGCTTGCTGCGCTTCTCCGTCGCGAGCCGGCGACAGTGACGAGAGGCGGCCCAGGTCCAAGCGTTGCAGCTCACCGGCGACCGAGAACGGTGGCGACGCCGCTGCGCGGTAGCCGACGTCGAGTGTCACCGGCGAATCGTCGAGCGTTCCGGCGATGCGGGCTGCGACGGTGCCGGCGGCAAGGTCGGCCTGCATTGCGCCGCGCCCGTGCAGGCGCAACCCATCCGGCGGCTCCACCTCTGCCGCCAGCGTGAGCGCCCCGATCGCCACCGCCAGCGTCGATGACGGCCGACTGAACGCGAGACTTGCCGACGCTTCCAGATCGATCGCTACGGCCGCGGCTCGCGCCACCATCCGCGTCGCCAGCCGCTCGACGCGCAGGCCCGAGGCATCGCCATCGACGGCCTCCAGGCTCGCCCACACGCCAGCGCCGAGCGCCGTCCCCGTGGCCGCCAGCGACAGCAGCGGCGATGTCGCGCGTGTGCCCACGACGGCGAACTCGGGCAACGACCATGCGACGCCGACGATCGCCCCGTCGGCGGCCCGGACGAATGCCGACCCGCCGCCTCCACGACCGCCCAGCGAACCGTCCTTACCGCTCCCCAGTTCGGCGAGGCGCAGGCGCAGCGCCTGCGCCTCGACGCCCCCGGGCAGAGCAAGGCGCCCCCCGATATCGACGGATCGCACCCGTGCGCGCCGCAGATCGACCTCGGCGACGACGCTCAGGTTCGCGTCGAGATCGGCCGGCGCCGTCACCGACAAACGAGTGTCGGCGGAAAGTCGCATGACGCCCGCACCGGCGGGCACCAAGGTCAGCTTCGATAGCACCAGGCGACCGCCTACGCCCGGTACAGTTTCGAGCCCCAGCTGCGCCTGCTCGACGATGATCTCGGGCGGCACGTCGCTGCCGTTGCCGCCGCCGGCCACCGCGGTCCAGGCCGGCGCCGCTTCGCCGGCGTCCGCGGGCCGCCACCTCACGTCGGTGGCGCGAACGCGATCGATGCGACCGGCCAGCGCGTCACCGATGCTCGCGGCCGAGATCTCGACCGAATCGATCGCCAGCAATGGCGAGCGGGCCGGGCCGATGCGCAGCCGGCCGACACGCAGCGCCGATATGCCATCGGCGACTCCGATGTCGCCGATGGCGACCGGTACGCCGAGACGCACTTCGAGTTCGCGCGCGAGCCGCGCTTCGAGCCAATGCCGGCGCCCGGCGATCATCGCCAGTGCCACGCCGGCGGCCAGCGCCACTGCCGCGTAGATCAACCACCTGCGCTTTGCGTTCAACCGCTCCCCGCCCAAGTCCGCCTCGCCCGATCCCCGGGGAAGCGCCCCCGGGACCGGCGCTCAGGTCTGCGCCAGCGGCAGTCGAATGGTGAATGTGCTGCCGGAACCCGGCTGGCTGCCGACCTCGACGCTGCCGCCGTGACGCTCGACCACGGTCTTGACGATCATCAGCCCGAGCCCGAGACCGGCGACGCGCCGGCCGGTGCTCTTCTCGAGGCGTCCGAAGCGCTTGAACAGCAGGCGCTGATCCTCCTCGCTGATGCCGTCACCCTGATCGCGGACCTCGAGTCGCCAGCCGCGCGGCTCGCGCCCCAGCGCGACATGGACCTCGCTGCCCTCCGGGCTGTACTTGATGGCATTGGTCAGCAGGTTCAGCAACGCCCGCTTGAGCATGCCCGGTTCGCAGGATACCGGGCAATCGTCGATGCCGGCGTCCTCGCGCACGACCTTGATGTTCTTGGCGCGGGCCAGCGCCCATGCCTCCTCGGCCGCATCGTCGATCAGCTGATTGAGATCGTAGACCGAAAACTTGCGGACATCGACGCCTTCGGCGCGCACCAGGCGAAACAGGTTCTCGGTCAACTCGAGCGCCGAACGAGCGAAAAGGCCAACCCGTCGCAGTTCCTCGCGCGGCACGCCGGCGGCGAAGTCGTCGTCGTCGAAACTCTCGACCATCGTCACGATCGACGACAGCGGCGAGCGCAGGTCATGCGACAGATACTGCATCGCGGACTCGCGCCGCTCCTGCGCCTGCTTGACCTGGGTGATGTCGTCCAGCGTCAGCACCAACGCATCGCTCGGCCAGCGGCGTCCTTGCATCGCCGCGATCGTGACCAGCAGATTGCGCTCGTCGGCAGCGCCGACTTCGGTCGAAACCGGCTCCGGCGGACTCGCCGGCAGACCGCGCTGGGGCTTCAGCTCGGGTGGCCACTCGATCGCCCTCAGCGCAGCCAGCAGTTCATCCGGCCCGTCACCACCGAGCAGTGAGCACGCACGGCGGTTGTACAGCGCCACCGAGCCGGCCGGGTCGACGACGACGACGCCGGTGGGCAGGCCGTCGAGCGTGTCCATCATGAAATCGCGCAGCGTGCGCTGCCGGCTGGCGATCTCCCTCAGCACCGCCAATCGTCGATCGATCGGATCGGCCGTGACCCGTTCCGTTTCGTCCCGGCCGGCAATCGGACGCCAGCGGTCGGCCTCGCGCTGCAACGCATCGAGTTCTTCGTCCAGGTAGTGTTGCGTGGCTTCCAGCCGGCGCCAGCTCCACAGCGGATAGGCGAGCATACATCCGACCAGCGCCCCCGCCGGCGGCAACCACAACTGCATCTGCTGCAACATCAGCCACGGCACGAACAGGGCCACCGCGGAGACGCCGAACGCGGCAATCAATGCTTCGCGGGGACTGAGGCGCACCATCGCCAGCATCAGCAGCAGCACCGGCGAGGCCGACAGCAGCGCCGCCATCGACGGTTGCAGCGCGCCGATGCCACCACCATTGCGCAGCGCGGAGTAGATATTGGCGTTGACCTCGACGCCGGCCATCGGCCGCGTGAATGCCGAGGTCGGCGTCGGCACGACGTCGCCCATGCCGCTGGCGACGGCGCCGATGACGACGGTACGGCCTGCAATGCGCGGCGGGGCGATCCGCCCCTGGAGGACATCGACGAAGGACACCCGCTCGAAGGCGCCCGGCGGACCGGCGAACGGGATCCTGAACAGGCCGTTACGGCCAGGGTCGTCGTCATCCGGCCATTGCTCGGTGTAGCGCGCCGCCAGCACCGGATCGGTCAGTTGCAGGAGCGCGAGCGCGAGCTGTGGGATCGTGCGATCGCCTTCCCGTTCCCAAAGATAGACGCTGCGCACGATGCCATCGGGGTCGAACTCGACATGGACGTGTCCGATCGCGGCAGCGTCACCCGCGAACATGCTGGCACCGTCGATCACGCTCGAGCCCGAGGCCGGTGGCAGCGGCAGCACCACGCGGCCATGGGCGCGCAAGGCGTCGACCAGTACCCGGTCGCTGAGCGGATCGGCATGGTCGGGTTCGGCGAATATCACATCGAGTGCGACCGGACCCGACCGGGCCTGACGCAGGCGCTCGATCAGGCGCCCGTGGACGGCCCGTCGCCAGGGCCAGCGGCCGAGTTCCGCCAGGCTTTGTTCGTCGATCGCGACGATCAGCAGATCCTCGTCGATACGGCGATCGACCGTCGACATCGCGACATCGTAGAAGACCTGATCGATGCGCCACAGTCAGCCGTAATTGACCACCGCAGCGGCGATCAAGGCGCAGCTGACAGTGACCGCGATCCATTCGCAGATAGCCCTGGACGTTCCAGGGAACAGGATCTTCACAATGCGTGTTCCCGACACGAACGACTCGCCGGGCAACTCCTGCGGCCCGTGCCAATCGCCCTCTTCCTGATGTGGCGAACGGATTTTACCCTTCGCCACCAATGGCTCCGGGCCTTTCTGATATAACTCGTGCAAACCGGTTGGCACGCGTCACAAAATTTTGATCCCGCACCGGTTCTACTGGAGAAGGAAATGAGTTTTATCTCGGAATTCAAGGAGTTCGCGGTCAAGGGCAACGTCGTCGACATGGCCGTCGGTATCATCATCGGCGCTGCTTTCGGCAAGATCGTCGACTCGCTCGTCAAGGACCTTGTCATGCCGGTGATGGGCAAGCTGATCGGCGGCGTGGACTTCAGGAATCTGTACATCAACCTCGGCGACAAGGCCTACGAATCGATGGAGGCGGCCGAGAAGGCCGGTGCCCCGCTGATCAAGTACGGCATGTTCATCAACACGGTGATCGACTTCCTGATCATCGCGATGGCGATCTTCGTCGCGATCAAGGTCATCAACAAGCTGAAGCGTCAGGAAGAAGCACCGGCCGAGCCCGCGCCCGAACCGGATCCGGAAGACGTCGTGCTGCTGCGCGAGATCCGCGATCTGCTGAAGAAGTGACGACCTGCGTCCGGTGCGGGCCCGCTCAGGCGGGCCGTGTCCGGACGCAGCCAAGCCCGGCCCGGCGGACCTGCGGCGCAATCGCGCTGCAGCGCGCGTCGCCACCGGGCACCGCCGCCAACGAGCGAAGGCGGCTTGCGCAAACCCTGTTCCCGATCCGATCAGGTGACCTGCAGCCGCAACCGGCGGGCAGGATGCCATTCACTGGACTGCCTCGACCATCGTCGTCGACGCGGAGGCCGTCGGCTCAGGCCGGCTCCTGCTCGGCCTGCTCGTCCGTGAGTTGTTCCAGGCGATAGCCGTAATTGTAGGTCGGCACCAGCCGGAAGCCGTTGTCGGGTCGCAGGTTGAGCTTGCTGCGGACGCGACTGACGTGGGTATCCACGGTGCGTGTCGCCAGGTTTGCGGTCTGCCCCCATACGGCTTCGAGCATGTGGCCTCGTGACAGCAGGCGTCCGAGGTTGCGGAACAGGAACACCGCCAGTTCGAATTCCTTGTCGGTCAGTTCGACCGGCTCGCCCGACACGGTGACGCGCTTGCTCTGAAGTTCGAAGCAGTACTGCGCGATCTCGATCTTCTGGCTGCGGGCGTGCGGCCGCGCCCGTCGCATCACCGCCTCGATGCGCGACATCAGTTCGAGCTTGCGCACCGGCTTGACCAGGTAATCGTCGGCGCCCGCGTTCAGGGCCTCGACGATGTCCTCTTCTGCGTCGCGGGCAGTGATGAAGATCACCGGCATGTCGTTGCCGCGATCCTCCCGCAGCCAGCGCAGCACCTCGTGTCCGGTCATTTCCGGCAGCATCCAATCGACCAGCGCCAGATCGAAGCTCTCGCGACCCGCCATGCGGACGAAGTCGCGGGAGCCGCGAAACAGGTGCACGTCCGACCCCTGGTCGGTGAACCATTGCTCCAGGGTGTCACCCTGAACCACGTCGTCTTCGACAATCGCTACTCGCACCTTGAACAACCCTCACTCTTCTTTCTTTATCGTCTCGCAGACCCTGCCGACCGCCGTTTCGTCAATACACGAAAGGATTCGATCGCTTCTCCTCGCCGATCGTGGACATCGGCCCGTGGCCCGGGATGAATGCCACATCGTCGCCCAACGGCCAAAGCTTGTTGCGGATCGAGTCGAGCAGGGTCTTCATGTCGCCTCGCGGAAAATCAGTGCGGCCGATCGAGCCGGCGAACAGCACGTCGCCGACGATCGCGAGCCGAGCCGCGCGGCTGAAGAACACCACGTGCCCCGGCGTATGGCCTGGACAGTGGAGCACGTCGAGGACTTCGCCACCGCAGGCGACCTGATCGCCGTCCTCGAGCCAGCGTGTCGGCTCGAAGGGTTCTCCGTTCGGAAAACCGAACATCCGCCCCTGCTGCTCCATCGCATCGATCCAGAAACGCTCCTCCTGCTGCGGCCCCTCGATCGGCAGATCCAGCTCGCGACTGAGTGCCGCGGTCGCACCGGCGTGGTCGATATGACCGTGGGTCAGCAGGATCTTCTCGGGCGTCACGCCCGCGTCGGCGATCGCCGCCCGGATTCGTCCGAGATCACCGCCGGGGTCCACGACGGCCGCCTTGCGTGTCTCACTGCACCAGATCAATGAGCAGTTCTGCTGGAACGGGGTGACCGGGACGATGCGATATTCGAGCAAGGCTGGCAGGCGGAACGGGCCGCGCGGAAAAGTGGCCAATATACATGCAATACCAGTGCCAGTTCCAGCTTCGGAAAACCCGTATGGCCTGCGTCACGGACGAGATCCGGCATACGTCACGAACGCCCGGCGAATCCGCCGGGTGCGTGCATCACGTCACGCCGCCACCATCGGCACGGCACCCTCGCCGCCGCTGCCGAGCTGGAAACGCTGGCTCGCCTCGTCCAGGCCCTGGACCTGATCCCTGAGACTTTCCGCAGCAGCGGCGGCCTCTTCGACGAGGGCAGCGTTCTGCTGCGTGACCTCTTCCATATGCGTCATCGCGACGGCGACCTGGTCGATGCCGGCAGCCTGCTCGCCGCTGGCCTGTGCGATGTCCACGACGAGCCCGTTGAGACCTTCGAAGGCCTCGACCACCTGGTCGATGACGGTGCCCACGTTGCGCACCTCCGAGACACCCAAATTCACACTGTTCTGCGAATTGTCGATCAGGTCCTTGATCTCTTTCGCCGCTCCGGCGGACTTCTGGGCCAGGTTGCGGACCTCGGTGGCGACCACCGCGAAGCCCCGGCCCTGCTCGCCCGCGCGCGCCGCCTCGACGGCGGCGTTCAAGGCCAGGATGTTGGTCTGAAAGGCGATCGATTCGATCAGATTCACGATGTCGGCAATCCGGCCGGAGCTCTTTTCGATCTCGCTCATCGTGCTCACCAGGCGCGACATCACCTGGCCGCCCTCGAGCACCCGCTTACGCGACTCGTCGGCCATGGTCCGCGCCTTGGCGGCACCCTCGGCGTTTCGCTTGACCGTGGCGTTCAGTTCCGCCATCGACGCGGCGGTCTGTTCGAGGCTCGACGCCTGGGATTCGGTCCGGCGCGACAGATCCGCATTGCCGGCAGAGATTTCCTCGGCAGCGACGCGGATCGAGCCGGCCGCCGCCTGGATGCCGTCCAGCGTCTGATGCAGCGCGCTGACGGTCTGGTTGGTGTCGTCCTTGAGCTGGCCGAACACGCCCTGATAGTCCGCATCGATATGCTGCGTCAGGTCGCCCTGGGCCAGCGCCCGAAGCACGCGCGCGACGTCGTCCAGCCCGCTCTCGGTGGTACCCGACAAGGTGTTCAGATCGTCGGCAAGTTGCCGGAAGAAGCCTTCCTTGCCGGCCACTTCGATGCGGCGACCGAAATCGCCGCGCGCAGCCGCGCTGATCAGTTCGGCGATCTCCTGCTGTGCCTGACGCTCGACCTTCAGGTGTTCCGCCTTGACGCGCTCGTTTTCCTCCAGTGCATCGATCGAGTGCTGCGTGCTTTCGAGCGACTGCCGGAAGACCCCGTGCAGGCCCGCGGTCTGGACCTTGCGAAAGTAGCGACCTTCGCCGGCCATCCGCAGCACCGTCTCCTGTTCGCGGAAACAGCTCTCGAGCTGGTCGAGCATGTTGTTCACGTGCCAGCACAACTCGCCGACGGTGTCCTTGCGACCGATGTTGGTGATGCGCCCGGTCACCTGGCCTTCGGCAACTTCGGTCACGACCTGCTGCAGGCGGGTCATGCGGTCGTCGGCAGTGGGGCGGGCCGTGGTCGGCCGCGGGCGCGCGAGCGCAGCGACGGCGGCCACCAGCAACAGTGCCAGCACGGGCCAGTCCGCGCCGTGGCGCATCGTCAACCAGCCGGCGGCCACCGCGATCGCCGCCACCGGCGCGAGGCCGAGCCAGTCAGAGCGCGAGTACGAGTTCTTCATAGCTCATCCCTTTTTGCTTCAGAACGTCGCCGAGCAGTGCCAGCGATGCGTCGCATGCGTCCTTCGCGCCGGCGGCCTGTTCGGCTTCCAGCATCTGGCGGTACAGGCCGTCGACCACTTCGACCGCGGCGGGCTTCGGCGCACGCCGCACCGACAGGTAGCCGATGATGTTGCGCTGGGCATCGTAGTCCGGCGTGACGTTGGCCATGACCCAGTAGTAGCTGCCGTCCTTCGCCATGTTCTTGACATAGGCGAAGACCTCGCGCCCCTCCGCGATGTTGCGCCAGAGGAAGCGGAAGACGCCGCGCGGCATGTCGGGATGGCGAATGATGTTGTGCTGGGCACCGAGCAGTTCCTGCTCCGAATAGCCCGAGAACTCGATGAATATCTCGTTGCCGTAGGTGATGCGACCCTTCAGATCGGTCTTCGACACGATGAAGTCGTGCTCGCGCATTCGCTTCTCGACACTGGTCGGCTCGATCCTGTTCTTCATTCCGCCTCCGTCCTGCGGTGGCCACGCGACCTCGCGTCGCCGCGCGTCCGGCGGCCGGACAGGCGGCGATCGCGGATCAAGGCCCGCTGCGCACACGACGTGCGCCGATAGGGCTGGATATCGGACACACTTTGCAAGAACTTGAGGAAGGCCCGCGCGCCGGCGAACCCGGCGCCCGGCCAGCGGTGCGTCAGCGCGCGAGCCAGCGTCCCGAGAGGGGCCGGGCCGGCGTCGCGACCGACTGCCAGCGCAGCAGCCGGGCGGCATTGCGGTTGCGATAACTGAGCAGCGGCATCACGCCGCGAGCGAGGATGGCCGAGCCCGCCGCCTCGCCCATCGCCACTTCGGCGCACGGTTGCTGAAGCGCTTCGCCGCCCTCGCGGTAGACGTGGCTCGGCAGGTCCTCCAGATCGCACTCGTCGTCCGGCTCCATCTGCCAGCCAGCGGCCTCGAAGGCGCGGCCACACAGCGTCGCCAGGGCCAGCGCCGGCGGCCCCCACAGATAGCGCTGGTGGCTGCGGCCGCCGGCCATTTCCTCGAAAGCGAAGGCGCTCACCGGATCGGTCGCCGCGCCGTAGGGCAGCCGCTGCAGCACGCCGGGCAGCACGAGCCCGACGAATTCCGCGACGCTGCTCGAACGCAGCGCGTTCCACGCACTGAAGGCGGCATCGTCGGCCTCGGGCCATTGGCCCGAGGCAAGCAGTTGGTCGACCGAATCGCAGCCGAGCAGCTGCGGCCGTGCCGCTGCCAGCAGCGGCGCGCCGGCCTTGGCGGCAATCGCGCCGAGCAAGGTCAACAGGGCCATCTCGTCCGCTTCCGGGCCGAAACGCTGGTCGCTCGCCAGCAAGGACCAGCGCCGACCTTCGGCGCCGAGGTCGTTGCCGCCGCAGACCGCCTGCTGGATCAGCGAGCGCGACATGTCGTCGGCGTTGGCCGCGATGTCCTCGAGCAGCGCATCGCGCGAGTAGTCCATCAGATGGATCTCGAGCGCACCGTCACCCGCCAGTTCGCGTACCATCGTCTCGACACTGCGCCACAGCGCTTCGAGGGCCTGAAATTGCGGATGATGCAACACGCCGCGCATATGCTCGGCGATCGCCTCGTCGGCTGCCGCGAGGTATTGCTGCTGTTGCGGATTGTCATGGACGACGTGCGGCGCGACGATCCGCCGCACCAGTTCGTCGATGCCGCCTGCCGCGGCCGGGCGAGGCTCCGGCGGCGCGCTCGGCTTGCGTCCGAGCAGGCGCTCGATGTCCGCCGCGCCTTCGTCGGCGGATGCTTCAGGCGGCGCCTCGACCGCCGGCGTGGCACCGAGCGCCGCCGCGGCGCGCTCGAACAGCGCCGGATCACGCAGCTCCTGGCGCAGCCCGCGAAGGCCGGCGAACAGTTCGACGCGGGCGTAGAGGTCGTCCGGATGGAAGTCGTCCAGGCATGAGAAGCCGAGCGCGACCGAGGCGCCACCGACGTCGATCGCCAGCCGCGGCGCGAGGCGCGCGAGCACGCCATCGAAGTTGTCGATGTCGATCCTGATCGGTTTGCGCTCGGCCAACGGCAGGCCGCCCTGGCCACTGAAGCCACCGAGCACGAGGATCCGGAACGGCTCTTCGCGCTCCGGCCGTGCAGCGCCGGAATTGCCGAACGAAAAATCGAAATCCATGGCCGCTCCCCGCGTTCGCCCGAGCGCGCAGTGTCGGCGCCACACGGCGCCAGGTCAACAACCGAGGCCGGTCAGCCGGCAGCCGTGCCGACGAACAGCGTCAATACGCCGGTATATCCGTAGAGGCGGTCGCGGGCGATCTCGCCGCCCGCGAAATAGCCGGTCAGCGGCACGTCGCCGATGACCTCGCGAACCGCGAGCAGCTCGGCGCTGGGTGCGCCGAAATGGCTGCCCCCGCGCCCCGAGCAGCTGACGTACAGGGCACCGCGGATCGAACGCTCGCCGACCTCGCGGCGCAATTCCTCCGCCGCGCGCACCAGATCCGCGCGCGCGGCGCCGGGATTGCGGGCACAGAAGGCGAGCGCCATGCCGTTTTCGAGTTCGTCGCCGACCGCCAGCACCTGCGCCTGCGGGTCGACACCGAGAATATGCCGGACCAGCGTCTCGGTGCCGAACTGCCCCGGACGCCCGAGGCTGTCGTCGTGCCCGCGCCGAAGGCCGATCAGGGTGGACGCGAGCGAATGTGCGAGGGTGTCGTCGTCGCTGTCCTCGGGCAGCGCCAGATCCTCGAGCACGCATTGCAGCGCGGGACGATCGTCGAGTCGGATCAGGTAGTGTCCCTGGGATTCGGTGATGCGCCGCACCGGTCCGATCGGCTGGCTGCCCTGAGTGACCCGCGACAGGATTTCGACCTGCGGACCGAAGGCAACCCCCGACAGTCCGCCGCTCAGCACTTCGCCGGCAATCTGGAGGCCCCGATGCCGCGACGCGGCGAGGCCGCCGAAGAGATAGCCGGTCCGGGTGCGGTCGGCCAGTTCGACCAGTAATTCCTGAAGATCCGGCGTGCTGCCCTCGGAATGCACCAGCGCGGTGTGGGCGTCGAAGTCGCTGTCGCGGCCCATCGGTCGTCGGCCGGAGAAGATCCGGAAATCCGCGCGCGGGAGGTCGGTCAGCAGCAGCGAGATGGCAGGTTCGTCGAAGTGCTCGACGCCGCTGGCCGATACCCCGATGCCGACCGTACCGACCCACTCGACGTCGGGCAGCCGCGCGCGCAGCTCACCGACGATGTCATCGGCGGCCGCCGCAAAGTAATCCGTCAGATAGCAGAAGCCGAGGCTGAAATCGCGCGGTGCCGCCTGCGCTGCGATCTGGCCCTGCAGATGCGCGATGCATTGATCCAGCGCGGCCTTCCAGTGCGGGTGGCCGGCATGGGCAGAGAGGAATTTCTGGGCAGGCATGGGATCGGCTGGCCTCAAGTGCTTTGTGCATTCGACCGTGAACCTCGGCGCCAGTTTAACCCGCTAGCGACCGTCCTCCGCCGTTCGAGTTGCGCCGGTGGCGACGTTCATTGCCCACGTTCCATCCATTGCCGCGAGATCCACCGCAAGGTCCACATCCTTCAGCACGCCGGGATCCGCCACTTCGCAATGTGCCAGCACCCTGTCGTCGAGCAAATCGCGGGCGCCGCGATCACCGGCCAGCGCGACCAGCTGCGGCAGCCAGATCGACGAGAAGCCGACCGGATGCCCCGGGCAGGCCCGGTGGCAGGCACGCGCCTGCGAGGCGCCGGCGCGCAGCGCAGCGACGACGGCCCGATGGCTGTCGGGCCGGATCCAGGGCATGTCGGCGAGCGCCACCAGCCAGCCGCTTGCGTGAGCGGTCGCGGCGACGCCGGCCGCCAGACTGTGACCCATGCCGTTCGCCGCCTTCGCACAGAACACCGGCCGGCATCCGCGTCTGCGCATCAGTGCGGCCAGTTCCCGGTCTTCCGGCCGCAGCACGACAACCACTTCGGCGACGGCTGACGCCAACGAACACGCGGCCGCGACCGCCATCGGCGTACCGTCGGCCAGTGGCTGCCAGCGCTTGTCGGCGCCGAAACGCAGGCCGCAGCCGGCAGCCAACAGGATGCCGGTCGGCGCGGCGCGCTCAGGCACCGCAGCTTGCCGCGTCCGCGCTGGCCGCATGGCGCCGATGTCCGCGCAGGGCGGCGCGCGCCGCGACCAGTTCGGCGACCACCGCGACCGCGATCTCGGCCGGCGTACGACTGCCGATCGCCAGGCCGACGGGACCATGCAGACGACCCACCTCGTCGGCCGACAGGTCGAAATAGGTCAGCAGGCGATCGCGACGACGGTCGCTGTTGGCGCGCGATCCCAGTGCGCCGACGTAGAAGGCCGGCGACTTCAGGGCTTCCAGCAGGGCCATGTCGTCGAGCTTGGGGTCGTGGGTCAGGGCGACCACGGCGCTGTGCGGATCGAGCGCGAGTTCGAGCACGACGTCGTCCGGCATGCCCGCCACCAGACGCGCGCCGGGTTCGTCCCATTCGGCGCTGTACTCGACCCGGGGGTCGCACACCAGCACGTCGAAATCGACCGCGCGGGCGATCGGCGCAAGGATGCGCGAAATCTGTCCGGCGCCGATCAACAGCAGGCGCCAGCCCGGCCCGTGCTGGGTGGACAGACGCGCGCCGTCCCACTGCAGAGGCGCGCCGACCTGGCCGCTGCCCAGCCGCACGGTGCCGTCGGCAACCGTCACCTGCCGTTCGACCAGCTCGCCGGCCGCGATGCGCCGCGCCATCTCGTCGAGCAATGCGGTCGCGGGGGCGGGTTCGAGCAACAGCTCGACGGTGCCGCCACACGGCAGGCCGAAGCGGAACGCCTCGTCACGGGTAACGCCGTAGCGCAACACTTGCGGCGCGCCACCGGCGAATGCCCCGTTTGCCATGCGCCGGATCAGGTCGTCCTCGATACAGCCGCCCGACACCGAGCCCTGGACCCGGCCGTCGTCTCGCAGCAGCATCCATGCGCCCGGTGGCCGCGGCGCCGAGCCCCAGGTGCGAACCACCGTGATCAACGCAAAGCGATGCCCTTCCCCGGCCCAGCGGCGGGCCGCGTCGAGCACCTGGATGTCCTGGCTGTCCATGCGAGGCCTCCACTCAAGCCGCGAGGGCGGTGGTGTCGATCGGCAGCCGATAGATGCGCTTGCCGGTGGCCGCCGCGATCGCGTTCATCACCGCCGGTGCGAGTGGCGGCACCCCGGGCTCGCCGATGCCGGTCGGCGCGGCCGACGAAGCAACGATATGCACCTCCACCTGCGGCATCTCGTTGATCCGGAGCACCGGGTAGCTGTCGAAGTTGTCCTGCTGCACGACGCCGTCCACGAGGGTGATTTCGCCGTGCAGGAGCGCGGCCAGCGCGAATCCGATGCCCCCCTCGACCTGGGCGCGGATGTTGTCCGGATTGATTGCCGTACCGCAATCGACGGCACATACCACCCGGTCTATCCTGAGCGCCCCATCCGCTGCGACGCTGACTTCGGCAACCTGGGCGACATAGCTGTTGAACGACTCGTGTACCGCGATGCCGCGGCCTCGGCGCAGACCGGAGCGGGGCGCAAGCGGCGTGCCCCAGCCCCCCTTGTCGGCCGCCAGCCTGAGCACCGCGGCGTGCCGTGGATGGGCGTCGAGCAGCGACAGCCGCAGTTCGACCGGGTCGCGACCGGCCGCCGCCGCAAGCTCGTCGAAGAAGGTCTCGGTAGACACCGCAGTGTGGGTCGAGCCTACCGAGCGCCACCAAAGCACCGGCACGGGGTTGTCGGTCGGCGTGTGCAGTTCGACCTGCAGATTCGGAATCGCGTAGGGCAGGTTGGCGGCGCCTTCGACCGACACTTGGTCGATGCCGTCCTTGACCAGCATTTTCTCGAACGGCGAGCCCATCAAGATCGACTGGCCCACCAGCCGGTGGCGCCAGCCGACGATATTGCCGTCGGCATCGATGCCGCCGCGCAGCGCGTGGTGGAACATCGGCCGGTAGTACCCTGCCTTCATGTCGTCCTCGCGCAGCCATACCAGCTTGACCGGTGCCCGCCCGCCGATCGCCTTGACGATCTGGGCACATTCCAGCACGTAGTCCGAATCCTTGCAGGCGCGACGCCCGAAGCTGCCGCCGGCGTAGAGCATGTGGATGGTCACCTTTTCGGGCGGCAGGCCGAACATTGCGGCCAACGCGAACTGGTCGCCAGTGTGCATTTGCTCGCCGTTCCACACCTCGCAACCGTCCGCACCGAGGCGAACGACGCAGTTCATCGGCTCCATCGCCGCGTGGGCCAGGTAGGGGAAGTCGTAGCTGGCCTCAAGCACCCGGGCGGCACTGCCCAGGGCCGCTTCGGCGTCGCCGTCGGATCGGGCCGCGAGGCCCGGCGTCGCCGCCTTCGCCCGATAGTCCGCGAGGATCTGGTCCGAGCCCTTGCGGTAGGCCTTGCTGTCGTCCCACGTCACTGTCAGCGCATCGCGCCCCTTCTTCGCGGTCCAGGTGTCCCGCGCCAGCACCGCCACCCCCTGCGGGATCGCGACGACGTCGTCGACACCGGCGATCGCCTTGGCCGCTGTCGCGTCGAACGACGCCACGGTCGCACCGAAGCGCGGCGGGTGGGCGACCACGGCGACCAGCATGCCGGGCAGGTGTACATCCTGGGTGAACGTCGCGCGGCCGGTGGACTTTTCGGCCGTATCCTTGCGCGAAATGCGCTTGCCGATCAGCTTGAATTCGTCCGGCTGCTTCAGTCGGACCTCGTCCGGCACCGGCTGCCGTGCGGCCGCTTCGGCCAGTTCACCGAAGCGCGCCGAACGCTGTGACGACGCATGGCGGACGATGCCGTCGGCGACGGTGACTTCCGCCGCCGGCACCTGCCAGGCTTCGGCCGCCGCTGCCACCAGCATCGCCCGTCCGGCGGCGCCGGCCTTGCGCATCTGCTCCCAGGAATTGGCCATCGCGGTACTGCCGCCGGTGCCCTGCGCCTTGCCCCAGAACAGGTTGTTGTAGCGCCTGGCGTCGGCCGGTGCCCCCTCGACCCGCACCTGCGCCCAGGCGGCGTCGAGTTCCTCGGCGACCAGCGTCGCGAGCCCGGTGTAGGTCCCCTGCCCCATTTCGAGATGCTTGGAGATCACCGTCACGCTGTCGTCGGGCCCGATGCGCAGGAATGCATTGGGTTCGAAGCTCACCGGCGCGGCCAGACCGCTGCCGGCCTTGCCGGGCCCGGCCTCGGCCGCCAGCGCAACAGGCAGCACGAAGCCCAGGGTGAGTCCGCCGCCGGCCTGAAGGAAGCGCCGACGGCTCAGGTTCTCGATCGCGCGGGTCATCTCAGGCCTCCCTGGCAAGGGTTTCGGCGGCATCGTGGATCGCCGCACGGATACGTACATAGGTGGCGCATCGACAGATGTTGCCGGCCATCGCCGCATCGATGTCGGCGTCGCTCGGATCGCGGTTCGACGACAACAAGGCCACGGCGCTCATCACCTGGCCCGACTGGCAGTAGCCGCACTGGGCGACGTCGAGCCTCTGCCACGCGGCCTGGACCGCCCGCCCGACCCGGCCGCCATCGACCCCCTCGATGGTCGTGATGCGCTTGCCGCCCACCGCCGACACCGGCGTCATGCAGGCGCGCACCGGCGAGCCGTCCAGATGCACGGTGCAGGCACCGCACAAGGCCTTGCCGCAGCCGAACTTGGTACCGGTGAGCTGCAGGGTGTCCCGCAACGCCCACAACAGCGGTGTATCGGGTGCGAGGTCGAGACGTTGCTCGACGCCATTCACTTCGAATTCGATCACGGCAATCCTCCTGTGCTCGCTTGCAAGGTGACGGAAGCATGGTCCAGTGTCGGCGAATCGGACCGACCGCGGTACCCTGAAAGTACGGACTTATTGCCCGATTGTCCGCAACCGGTCGCACTGCCCTCGTCATGCCCCGCCTCCGCCGCTAAGCTTCGGTCATGGACATCTCGATCGGCACCCCCCTGTCGCAGCCCGACCCGCCGCCTTCGCAGGCGGCATTGGCGGACTTGATCCGCCGCCATTGCCCCGAGGACGGCCGCGTGGACACGGCAGTGCCGGGACTCGCCTTTTTCCGCGGATCGTCGGCCCAGGCACCGACCTGCGCGATGATGTCGGCGACCTTCGCGACGATGGCCCAGGGCGCCAAGCGCATCGAACTGGCCGACCGCAGCTACGACTACGATGCGCGACACTACCTGATCTCCTCGGTCGACCTGCCGATGTTCGCCCAGGTCACGCGGGCCAGCACCCGCGAACCGTACCTGGGCATTGCGGTCGCGCTCGATGCGCTGGTCATCGGCCAGTTGGTCAATGAGATCGCCGAATCGCCGCGGCGTTCGATGCCCTCCGAGCTCGGCCTCGCCGTGGCCGACATCACCGACGCCATCCGCGACACGGTCCTGCGTCTGGCGCGGCTGGTGGAGTCGCCGCAGGACATCCCGGTGCTCGCCCCGATCGTGACCCGCGAGTTGCACTATCGTCTGCTCACCGGCGCCCTCGGCGCGCGCCTGCGCCAGGTCGCGATCCAGGGCAGCCACGGCCACCAGATCGTGCGCGTGATCTCCTGGATCCGCACCCATATCGACCGACCGCTGCGCATCGAAGAACTGGCACATCTGGCCTCGATGAGCCGCTCGTCGCTGCATCATCACTTCCGTGCGCTGACCTCGATGAGCCCGCTGCAGTATCAGAAGCAGTTGCGCCTGCAGGAGGCGCGACGCCTGATGTTGGTCGAACGCGTCGATGCCGGCACCGCGGCCCATCGCGTCGGCTACGAGAGCCCGTCCCAGTTCAGCCGCGAATATCGCCGGCTGTTCGGCGCGCCGCCGGCCCGCGACGTCGCCGCCTTCGGCGTCAACTGAACGACACCGGCACGACGCTCAGGCGCGCGCCAGCAACATGAGGTTGCGCGGCGTCAGTTCGCGCGCACAGAACTCGCCCAGGATCACGGCGAAGCCGGCCACTTCGAAGGCCACGGCGAGATCGAGCACCAGCCAGGCTTCGAGGCTGCGGCGAAAGGCATGGCGTACCAGTTCGAGACGCCTGAGCTCGGCCCGTCGCCGCTCGCCCGCCACGAGCCAGCGATCCGGCTCGAGACGCTCCGGCAGACGCACGCCCTCGCGCGCGGCCAGCGCACGGCAGAACTGTTCGAAATCGCCCGCAAGCCACGCGGTCGGCACCGGCCGAAAGGTCGCCTTCAACGGCAATTGGAGCCCATCCGCCATCGCCTTGAAGCCGAGTTTCCAGATCTGATCGCGCGCCAGCCGGCGGCGCACGCCGGCCGGCGCGGTGACCAGGTCGGTCACTGCCAGACGGAGTTCGGCACTGTCCAGGGGCAGTGCCGCCGGCGCCGACAGCGGACGGTAACGGCTGTCGACGCCATGGTGGTAGCAGCACGGCGCGATCCGGTAGCCGAGCGCGCCGGCGCGCTCGGCACCGCGTACCAGGCTGCGATGAAGTTCGCCGCAGGCATGCAGGGCCACCACCTCGCGATCGCGCAGGCGCCGTGCCATGCCCGTCGCCAACACGTCGACGCATTCGCTGTGCTGCCGCACACCGGCCCGACCCGCCAGGCGATCGGCTTCGCCGCAGAGCACCGGGTCGCGCTCGAGGGAATGCACTTCGACCCCGTCGGCCAGCGCCAGGTGACGCCCGAGATGTCCCTTGCCGGCACACCACTCGACGACCGGCGCACGCAGCGCGGGCGCCACCGCAGCGAAGGCCTCGATCTGCCTGCCCTTGCGCGCCGGCACCGACCCGGCGGCAAGGCCACCGGCGGCAGGCAGATCGCGCCGAGGCAACGGGCCGAACCGCGACAGGGCGCGCAGTTCGGTGAGGCCCGGCAGCCAGCGACCGAGCCAGTCGCCGGCAGCATCGGGGTCGGCGGCAAGCACTTCCAGCACGGCCTCGTCGAGCGCCAGCACCTCGGCGGCGAGCGCCGGATGGCTGCGCGTCCATGCCGGCCGCACCTGATGAAACGGGGCAGGCCGCCATAGCGCCTGATGGTCGGCCAGGCAGCGCTGTAGCTGCAGGAATCGATCCGTGTGCTGCATCGGGAGCGGATGAGGTCTGCGCACAGCCGGCTACAGCCGCCGCACCCGCGACCGGGCCGCCGTCGCGTACTCGTGGAACATGTCGTCGAGCCATCCTTCGAGGGTGTCGGCAGTGACCTCGGACGGAATCTCGATGTCCGCTGCGGGGCGTCGCTTGCCCTCGTTGCCGAGGTAGAACACCCGCCAGCGCCCGCCCTCGCGCACGACTTCGATTGGCCTGCCGAACAGGTCGAAGCGCAGGCGGCCGGGATCAGTCATCGCCGGCGACGATGCCGGGGGCAACGACGAAGATCTTCTGCGCCTCGATGAACGCCCGGAGGCGATCGCTGGACTGCTCGAAGAACTGGGCCATGGCTCGGCTCGCTGGGCTGGACGAATCCGTCAGTATAGGCGGCGGCAAGGCCTTCAATCGGCGGCGAGCGCCTGCCACACCAGGCGCAGCGCAAGCAGGGTCAGGACGATGTTGAACAGGCGCGTGAAGTCCGCGTCCTGCATCTTCTTCAATAGATGCAGGCCGGCCCAGGTGCCGAACGCGCCGGCGCCGATCATCGCCGCCATCGGCCCAAACCAGTCCACCAGGTCGACGCCGGCGCCGACGAATACGCCCGCCTTGAACACGTGCTGCACCGACATTGCCGCCGCGAAGGTCGCGATGCTGCGGAAGCGGTCGGCGTGGATCTGCTTGATGAAGGCCGCCACCAGCGGCCCGGTGGCACCGGCGAACAGGGTCAGGAAGGTCGTCACCGCGCCGGCCGCCGCCGTGCCGGCCGGCCCGAGCACGAGCCTGGGCAATTTCGGCCCCCAGCACAGGTAGAGGATGGTCGCCGCGATCGAGAGGTAGAGCACCGTCGGCGGCAGGCTCACCAGCAGCCATGCACCGAGCCCGGCACCGACCACCGCGCCGGGCACGAAGGCGGCGATGACGGCCCAGTCGATGTGGCGCCAGGCCATGATCGCCCGCCCCAGGTTGGAGCCCATCTGGACGATGCCGTGCACCGGGATGATCACCTGCGGCGGCAGCACCTGGGCCATCACCGCCAGCAGCATCACGCCGCCGCCGGCGCCGAGGGCGGCCGTCATCATCGACGTGCAGGCGGCGGTCAGCACCAGGCCCAGCAACAGGCCCGGCGACAGCGGTCCGAGCAGGAGTTCGATCATGCCGCCGGGTCCCGCCAGACCGCGTGCTTGTCCATCACCGCCGCGAACAGCGGCGACGCCAGCCAACCGTCCAGCCAGCGGCGCAACTGCGGCAGCGACGTGTGATCCAGGCTGTCCGGCTCGACCCCGGCGAACTGCCGCACGAACGGGAACAACGCCACATCGGCCAGCGACATCCTCGCCCCGCACAGGGCCGGACCGCGGGCGAGGCGTGCCTCGAGATCGGCGAGATGGCTCGACACGCCGAGCGCCCGCCACTCGACCCGGCTCCGCTGCGGATGGCGGGACGCGTACTTGTAGCCATCGAGCAGCGGCTTGAAGTCCTCGTCGTTGCGCCGGATCAACTCGCCCTGCTCGCCCGCCGGTGCGGCCGTGAGCCAGCCCTGTGGGTCGTGGCCGGCCAGCGCCCAGTGCATGATGTCGAGGCTCTCGTCGAGCACGCATCCGTCGTCCAGCACCAGGAGCGGTACCGTCCCCTTGGCGGAAACCGCCAGCATCCCCGCGGGCTTGTCGCTCAGGCGCACCTCGCGAAGTGTCACCTCGACACCGGCGGCCGCCAGCGCCATGCGCGCCCGGATCGCGTACGGGCAGCGGCGGAACGAGTAGAGCAGCGGCCGCCTCACGGCTTCAGCCGGTAGCCGGTGCGGAAGATCCACGCGACGATCGCGATGCAGGTCAGCAGGAACAGCACGGTCATGCCGAGGCTGATCGTCGGACTGACATCGGAGATGCCGTAGAAGCTCCAGCGAAAGCCGCTGACCAGATACACCACCGGGTTGAACAGCGTCACCGTCTGCCACAGCGGCGGCAGCATCTTGATCGAATAGAAGGTGCCGCCGAGAAAGGCCAGCGGCGTGACCACCAGCAGCGGCACCAGCTGCAGCTTCTCGAAGCCGTCCGCCCAGATGCCGATGATGAAGCCGAGCAGGCTGAAGGTGACCGCGGTGAGCACCAGGAACATCACCATCCACAGCGGATGCTCGATCCGGATCGGCACGAACAGCGCCGCCGTGGCGAGGATGATGACGCCGAGGATCAGCGACTTGGTGGCGGCGGCGCCGACGTAGCTGACGACGATCTCGAGATACGACACCGGCGCCGACAGGACTTCGTAGATGGTTCCGGTGAAACGCGGGAAATAGATGCCGAAGGACGCGTTCGACAGGCTCTGGGTCAGCAGCGACAGCATCATCAGGCCGGGCACGATGAAGCTGCCATAGCTCACCCCCTCGACCTCCGGAATGCGCGAGCCGATGGCGGCGCCGAACACCACGAAATAGAGCGAGGTCGAAATCACCGGCGAAATGATGCTCTGGGTCAGGGTGCGCCAGGCGCGGGCCATCTCGAAGCGATAGATGGCGCGGATCGCATACAGGTTCATGCCTTCTCCCGGACCAGGCTGACGAAGATGTCCTCGAGCGAGCTTTGCGTGGTGTTCACGTCCTTGTAAGCGATGCCGGCCGCCGACAGTGCATTGAGCAAGTCGCCGATGCCCCGCTCATGGCGCTCGGCGTCGTAAGTGTAGGTCAGCGTCTGGCCGTCGTCGGAACGCTCCAGTGCCCACGCGCCGAGCGTTGCCGGCACCGCCGCCAGGGGTTCCTGCAGATGGACGCTGAGCTGCTTCCGGCCGAGCTTGTGCATCAGCGTCGCCTTGTCCTCGACCAGGATGATCTCGCCCCGGCTGATGACCCCGATGCGGTCGGCCATCTCTTCGGCCTCCTCGATGTAGTGCGTCGTCAGGATCACCGTCACGCCGTCGGCCTGCAGGCCGCGTACCAGTTGCCACATGTCGCGCCGCAATTCGACATCGACGCCCGCGGTGGGCTCGTCGAGAAACAGCACGCGCGGTTCGTGCGACAGCGCCTTGGCGATCAGCAGCCGCCGCTTCATGCCGCCGGACAGGGTCATGATGCGGTTGTCACGCTTGTCCCATAGCGACAGGTCGCGCAGGATGCGTTCGATCCGCGCCGGGTCGGCCGGCTTGCCGAACAGGCCGCGGCTGAAGCTGACCGCGTTCCACACCGACTCGAAGGCCTCGGTGGTCAGTTCCTGCGGCACCAGCCCGATCAGCGCGCGCGCCTGGCGGTAGTCGCGGACGATGTCGTGGCCACCCACCGTGACCCGGCCCCCAGAGGCATTGACGAGACCGCAGACGATCGAGATCAGCGTCGTCTTGCCGGCGCCGTTGGGACCCAGCAGCGCGAAGATCTCGCCCTCCCGGATGTCGAGGTGCACCGGCTTCAGCGCCTCGAAGCCACCCTCGTAGGTCTTGGTCAGGCCAGAGATTGCAATCATCGTGCTCATCGCCGCGACGATAGCAGACGGCGGGCCAACTCAGGCTGGACATCGCCACCGGTATTCGTGCACCCTCGGCGTCTGTCGCGTCTCGAACGTCGCGATCGTTCCCGCCCACAGCGCCACGAACCCGGTCGTCGCCCTCGATGCAATCGATAGCCACTCTTGCCGCACTGCTCGCCGTCGCGGTTCTTCTGGTGCCGCTGTTCAAGCGCGCCGGACTCGGTACCGTGATCGGCTATCTCGCCGCCGGCGTGCTGATCGGTCCCTGGGGATTCGGCGTCGTCCGCGACCCGGAAAACCTGCTGCATACCGCAGAGGTCGGGGTCGTGCTGCTGCTGTTCGTGATCGGACTCGAACTGCAGCCGTCCCGGCTTTGGGCCCTGCGCAAGTCTGTGTTCGGCCTCGGAACGCTGCAGGTAGGCGGCTGCGCCGCCGTGATGGCACCGGCTGCCTATCTGCTCGGACTCGACTGGCCGCTGGCGGTCGTCGTCGGCCTGACGCTGGCGTTGTCGTCCACCGCCTTCGTGCTGCCGACGCTGGCGGAGCGAAACGAGATGGGGTCGCTGTTCGGCCGCGAGACCTTCGGCATCCTGCTGTTCCAGGACCTGCTGGTGATCCCGTTGCTGGCGGTGCTGCCGCTGCTCGGCGCCCAGAGCCACGACGGCGAAGGCACCAACCCGCTGATCGGCGTCGGCATTCTGGTGGCCGCGATCCTGGTCGGGCGCCCGTTGCTCGATCTGGTGTTCCGTCACGTCACCCGGATCAACAGCCGCGAGATGTTCACGGCGGCCGCGCTCGCCACCGCGCTCGGTCTCGGCCTGCTGCTGCAGGCTGGCGGTCTGTCGATGTCGCTGGGGGCCTTCGTCGCCGGCGTGCTGTTGTCGGATTCCGACTTCCGCCACGAACTCGAGGCGTCGATCCTGCCCTTCCAGGGCTTGTTGATGGGTCTGTTCTTCATTGCCGTCGGCATGGGCATCGACCTCGGCATGATCGTGCACCACCCCCTCAACGTGCTCGGCCTGACACTGGCGCTGGTCTTGATCAAGGGCGGCAGCTTCTTCGTGCTGCGCCGACTGACCGGCTGCGACACGCGGCGCTCGCGGATGCAGGCGCTGATCCTTGCCCAGTGCGGTGAGTTCGCCTTCGTGCTGTTCGGTGCGGCCCAGCAGGGTGGCCTGCTGCCGGCCGGCGTCGTCGCCCAGCTCAACCTGTCGGTGGCGCTGTCGATGGCGCTGGCACCGTTCCTGATCATCTGGGGCGACCGTCTCGACGCACGCTCGGCCCCGGCCGCCGAAGTGCCGCCGCCGGACGAGATGCCCGATGAGCACGCGCCGGTGGTGATCGCCGGCTTCGGTCGTGTCGGCCAGATCGTCGGACGGGTCCTGTTGGCGCGTCGCGTGCGCTTCACCGCGCTCGACAAGGATCACTCGGAGGTCAAGACCATTCGCCGCTTCGGCATCGAGGCCTTCTACGGCGATGCCGCCCAGCTCGAGGTGCTGCATGCGGCCAAGGTCGGCGAAGCCCAGGTCTTCGTACTGGCGATCGACGACATCGAGGCATCCCTGCTCAGTGCCGAGACGGTGCGTCGCCATTTCCCGGGCGTCACCATCGTCGCCCGCGCGCGCAACCGCTTCCACGCCTACCGGCTGATGGATCTCGGTGTCGAACTGATCATCCGCGAGACCTTCCTGTCGAGCCTCGACATGGCACGGCAGGTGTTCGAGACGCTCGGCAAGCCGGCCGACCGCGCGCGCGACATCGTCGCCCGGTTCGCCGAGTACGATGCCCGCATCCTGCGACGCGAACAGGCCCTCTACCATGACGAGACCCAACTGATCCAGACCTCGCGCGAGGCGCTGGACGAACTCGCGAGCCTGCTCGAGGAAGAAGTCCCGGCACCGACGGCCGAATCCGCCGAGCCCGAACAGACGCCCGTGGAAGCCGACGCCGAGGCGACCCCGCCCACTGCCACCGACGCCGCGGTGGCCGATGCCGGCGAGGCCCGGCCTGCGGGCAATGCCGACGCCGCGACGCCGGCCCTGTTGCGCGGCGCACACGACGGCTGAGTCGCTCAGGCGTCGGCGCCGCGGCCGATGCGTCCGGCGAGTGCGATCAGGAAATCCACGTACTGGCGGTGACCGCCGGGAAAGACGAAGTTCAGTCGGAGCGGGTCGTCGGCGTCGGTGATGCCCTCGGCCAGCAGCCGGCCCGCACCCGGGTCGCGCGCCAGCACCGGGCGACGTACCTCACCGCCGCCGCTGTCGACCAGCAGCACCGCATTGTCGGTGCCGAAGCGTCGCCCCAGTTCCTGGACCAAGTGCAGGAATCCGCGATCGCTGCCGCCACGCGCGCGCCGGCCATCGGCATCGATCGATGAGGTGACGGTGTCGCCGACGCCGACGATGGGTGGCATATGCCGACGCTCGAAAGCAGCCTCGGCCAGATCCAGCAGAGCATCATGGACGCGCGGCGCGGTGCGGACATTGAAATCGGCGCCCAGCGGGTGGCGACCGGTGTGCCGCGCGTAGTGGCGATTGAGCAGGTCCAGCACGCCGGCTTCCTTGATGGCGCCGGAGAGCATGAACTGGAAATCGGTGGTACCGGCCAGCCCGTCGGATGCCGGCGCGAGGCGCTCGACATCGCCGACGCGGCCGTGGTTCGGTGCCAGATGCACGAAGAAGGCATCACGCAGGCCCTGCCCGGCGGCTTCGTCGAGCAGTTCGGTCATGAAGGCCTGTAGCGCCCGTTGCAAGTCGCGATAGCGGGCTTCCCGCCCGGCGAGGGCCTCGAACACGACGTTGATGTTGACGGTCGGAGAGACCCGGTTGTCGAGGACCGCAGCATGCGCCAGTGCCGCCACCTGCGACGACGCCAGGCGATGGACCGGCTGCCCGAGGAATTCGGTCAGGAAGCGCCGGGCCCTGGCCGGCACGTCGGCGAGGAAGCGCAGTTCTTCGGCACTGACCCCCGGGTGCGAGACCACACCATCGGCGTCCTGCCACTGCACGCCGCCGGCGGCCAGGCCCGGCAGGTAGCAACCCGCAGCCTCCCGTTTGCCGCCAAGGCTGCGCTCGACGATGCCTTTCATGCCGCGGCTGCCGACATGTTCGCCGTTGGTCAGGACGAAAAAGTGCCCGCGCAGCCGGCGACAGGCCGAAACGTAGGCCGGATCGACCGTTCTGCGCAGCGGATCGGCGACCAGCCCCATGCAGACGCCGTCGAGATCCTGAATGATCAGCGGCGGCACTCCGGCGGCCAGGCAAGCGGCGAGTCGGGCATGGTTCTCGGACAGGGAATGTTCGCTCAGCATGGCTTCGGTACGACCGGCGATCGACGGCTGCCGGACGCTCTTGACAGTCTACCGTCTCGCGGCGGCGGCCCGACGACACACTTTCTTGAAATGCCGGCTGTTAAGTCGAAAGTCATAGCGCCGATAGATATCTCCCATATGCCCCGCCAAGGGCAAAGCCACGGAGTCAATAAAAAATGAACCCGGTCAATTTCGACGCGCTGCCGCCGCTGTCGCCCCGTGCCGCCGAACTGCTGGCGGTCAGCATCGAGGACGACGACGCCGAACAGCAACTGCTCACGATCGTCTCGAACGAACCCCAACTGGCCGCGAGGCTGGTCGCCGTCGCCAATTCCGCCGCCCACGGCGGCGCATCGTCCCGCATTGCCTCGGTGCCCCAGGCAATCCGCCGGATCGGCATGCGACAGGCCATGCAGATGGCCACCGGCATGCTGTTCGGTCACCCGGTCTCGGCGCGCCTGTCCGACCAGGCCCGCGAACAATTGTGGCTGCACTCGGTGTCGATGGCGACCGCCTGTCGCGAAGTGGCACGCCTGCTCAAGTACCACGACGGCAGCGACGCCTATCTCCACGGACTGCTGCACGACCTCGGCTACATGCTGGCCGAACTGACATGGCCCGGCGCCCTCGAGCGGGTCTGCGTCTTTGCGCTGGAACAATCGCTGACCATCGAGCAGGCCGAGCGCGAGCAGTTCGGTCGCGAGCATGGTGAACTCACGGCGATGCTGCTGGAACACTGGCACGCACCGGCGACCTTCGCCCAGGTGCACCGCAATCATCACCTGTTCGCCGGTCGCTCGAATTCGCTTGCCGGCATCCTCTGTGCCGCCGAATCGATCGTCAGTCTCGACGAATTCGGCCGCGGCGTGTTCGGCACCACGATCAACCCCTTCGCCTGCCTCGCACGGCCGCGCGAGGTGGTCGAGTCGCTGCTGTTGAAACAACTCAAGCTGCAACAGAGCGAACTCGACAGGCTGCTCGAGCGCATGCTCGACAACGTCGCCGAGATCGGCGGCCTCGGCCGCAGCATGGCAGCGATCTGACGCCCCAGGACATCGCGACCCGCGGGATTCGGCCGCGGCCGCAGCACCACTGACGGCCCGTGACAGCGGGCCGGCGATGGCACGCGCAACCGACCGGGGCTGGATTTTTCCGTCGGTCGCGCGACAATCGGCGCGATGAACGTCCGATCACCGATCGCGGCCGCGGGGCTGGCATTGACCTGCGCCTGCGCCAGTCCTCCTCCCGAATTGCCCGAGCCGACGATGCCAGCGGCCGCCGACAGGGCGGCAGCCGATCCGCGGGACGGACCGGAACGCGCAGCCGGGATTCGCGCGACGCCCGGGGCGACGCTTGCCGATCGCGCCCACTGGTTCGCCCTGCTTCGCTGGCCCGAACCCTGCGAGCGCGCATTCGACCTGACCCGGGGCGCCAACGACGGCGGTGTCGAAATTCATGATCTGGCCGACGGCAGCGCCGTTGCGCTGGTCCGCTGCGCAGCCGGTGCCTACCAGCCCACCAGTGTCGTGATGCACTTCCGGCGCGAGCGACCCGAGGCCACTGCAACCTTGCTCGATTTGCCCTACTACCGCTCTCCGTATGGCCGTCGATTGGTGCGAGCACACGCAACCGAGATCACCGGCGAGACATCGTGGCTGGCCGACCAGCAATCGCTGGTATTGTTATCGCTGTCGCGCCAGACTGCAGATTGCGGCATCTGGGCGCGCTACTCGCTCGCCGGCGGCGAGCCCCGGATCACCCACCTTGCCGCGCGCCTGCCGTGTCCGGAAGGTGCCGACCTGCCGGTCGAATCGAGCGGCGACGCGCCACCCGCCGACTGGCGGATGATCGCGCCGGATTGAAGGAGAATGCGATGCAGGTCGACCACACGCGGTTCTTCAATGCCTATCGCAGCGCCTATGGCAGGCTGTCGCAGGCGACCGTCAATGGCCTCGAATTGCTCGGCCGCAACATGGTGGAAGACGGCGAACTCAAGTCGGTGCAATGGGCAGCCTACATGCTGGCGACGGTCAAGCACGAATGCGCCAACCGCTGGATGCCGATCACCGAATACGGCCGCCGGGACTACTTCGACAAGTACGAAACCGGCACCCGCCTCGGCCGCCGGCTCGGCAACACCGAGCCCGGCGACGGCTACCGCTTCCGCGGGCGCGGATACGTCCAGATCACCGGCCGCGCCAACTACGCGCGCATGACCGAAGCACTGGCGCTCGGCGACGACGAGGATCTGGTCCGCGATCCGGACCAGGCGCTGCGACCGGTGATCGCGTACCGCATCATGTCGCTCGGCATGCGCAAGGGCTTGTTCACCGGCCGCAAGCTCGCCGACTACATCAACGACGACGGCTGCGACTACAAGGAAGCCCGGCGGATCATCAACGGGCAGGATCAGGCCGAACTCATCGCCGGCTATGCCGAGACCCTCGAAGCGATCCTGCGCGTGGCGATCGTTCGATAGGGACGTCAGCGCCGAAGCCGGCTCGCGCCTGCCGGCACCCCGACGTACTGGAGACCCGCAATGCCCGTTTATGCCATCGACCAACTGGAACCGACCATTGCCGACAGCGCCTACATTTCCGACGAGGCCACCGTCATCGGCGCGGTACGGCTTGCCGAGCACACCAGCATCTGGCCGGGCGCGGTGGTCCGGGCCGACAACGAGCCGATCACCATCGGTGAATCCAGCAACGTCCAGGACGGGGTCGTGCTGCATGTCGATCCCGGCTTTCCGCTGAACATCGGGGCGCGAGTCACGGTTGGGCACCAGGCGATGCTGCACGGCTGCACGATCGGCGACGGCTCCCTGATCGGTATTCAGGCAGTGGTGCTGAACGGCGCGGTGATCGGGCCCGACAGCCTGGTCGGTGCCGGCGCGATCGTCACCGAAGGCAAGGTGTTCCCGCCGCGCTCGCTGATTCTCGGTGCCCCGGCGCGGGTCGTTCGCGAGCTCAGCGACAAGGACCTGGCGCTGCTCGGCACCGGCCACACCGCCTATGTCGAAAAGGGCAAGCGCTACAGCACGGGCCTGCGGCGGCTGCGCTGACGGGGTGACAGCCGGCGTCGATTCGACCGTTCGCCTTCCGGCTGGCGGCGCAGGGCCGGCCGCGACGACGGGCGCCAGCAACCGTGCGTGGCGCGTTCATTCGCCTCGTCGGCCGACATGAGCGACCACTATCCGCATCTGGTAGGCGATGTCGGCGGCACCCACGCCCGCTTCGCCGTCGTCGAGAGTCCCGGGCGGCGGCCGGTCCGGGTCCGCGTCTTCCGCTGCGCGGAATTCGCCGGCCCCGACGACGCCATTCGTGCCTATCTGCGGCGCGAGGGCCTGGCGATGCCCCGCCATGGGGCGATCGGGATTGCGACACCGGTCACCGGTGACGACATCGCCTTGACCAACGGCCACTGGCGATTCGCGGTGTCGACACTGCGCGCCGCGCTCGGCCTCGAGCGCCTGGTCGTGGTCAATGATTTCACGGCGCTGGCGCTGGGGCTGCTGTCCCTCGAAGCCGGTGAATGCATCCAGCTCGGTGGCGGAGCGCCAACGGTGGATGCGGCCATCGCCTTGATCGGTGCCGGAACCGGCCTGGGGGTGTCGGGTCTGGTGCGCTGCGGCAACGGCGTCGCAGCGATCACCGGCGAAGGCGGACACGTCACGCTGTCCGCGGGCAGCGCACGCGAATCGGCGATCATCGACCGACTGGCCCGGCGCTTCGGCCATGTTTCTGCCGAGCGGACCCTGTCCGGCCCCGGTCTGTCGGCGATGCACGACGCGATCCGCGAATTGGCCGGACAGTCGCCGTCACCACTGCCACCGGAGCGCATCAGCGCGCGCGCCCTGGCCGGCGATTGCCCGCACTGCATCGAAACCATCGAAATCTTCTGCGAGCTGCTCGGCAGCTTCGCGGCCGACGTCGCCCTGACGCTCGGCGCGCGCGGCGGCGTCTACCTCGGCGGCGGCATCGTGCCCAGGCTCGGCGAGCACTTCCTGCGCTCGGGTTTTCGGCATCGCTTCGATGCCAAGGGCCGGTTCTCGGCGTATCTTGCGAAAATTCCGGTGTTCGTACTGCAGGCACCCCACGTGGCGCTCGCCGGTGCGGCACGTCTGCTGACCCTTGCCGATGTCCCAGGACAGGAATCGCGCGCAGCACCGATGCACGACGATTGAGTCGCGCGACTTCGCGGAAGGGCGGCGGCGATACCGCGCTGCGCCACCACCCCGGGCCGGTCGGCGGTGACCGCCACGCGCTGCCGTCGGCGAGGCGGACGGATCACGGCTTGCGCCGCGACGCCGATCTGGCGAGACCCTGGCGGGCAAGTTCGATCAGGCCGAGCGTCGATGCGTCGTGTGCACCGTCGCTGTCACGGTCGAGTTCGCCCGCGATGCGGCTGGCGAGCTGCTTGCCGAGTTCGACGCCCCATTGATCGAAGCTGTTCACGCCCCACAGCACACCCTGCACGAACACCTTGTGCTCATAGAGCGCAATCAGCGCGCCGAGCGAAGTGGGCGACAGGTCGGGCATCACCACGGTATTGCTCGGACGATTGCCGGTGAACAGTTTGTGCGGCAGCAGGCGTTCCAACTGCTCGCCGGCGAGCCCGGCAGCGCTCAGCTCGGCCCGCACCTCGGCCTCGCCCTTGCCGACCATCAGCGCCTTGCTCTGGGCGATGCAGTTGGCCAGCAGCAGGCGCTGGTGGCCCGGCAGTTCGTGCGCAACTTCGAGTGGCATGATGAAGTCGACAGGGATCAGGTCCGGCCCCTGGTGCAGCAGCTGGAAGAACGAATGCTGGGCATTGGTGCCGGGCTCCCCCCAGATCACCGGACAGGTGCCGACACCGACGGCCCGACCGTCCCGCATCACCGACTTGCCGTTGCTCTCCATCTCGAGTTGCTGCAGATAGGCCGGCAGGCGCGCCAGGGCCTGGGCGTAGGGCACGACGCATAGGCTGGCAGCGCCGAAGAAGTCGCGATACCACAAGCCGATCAGCGCGAGGATCACCGGCATGTTGGCCGCGAGGGGCGCCTCGACGAAATGACGATCCATGCATTCGGCGCCGGCCAGCAGCGCGCGAAAGCCTTCGGCGCCGATCGCCAGCGCGATCGGCAGGCCGACCGCCGACCACATCGAGTAGCGCCCGCCGACCCAGTCCCAGAAGCCGAACATGTTGGCAACGTCGATACCGAAATCGCGCACCCGGCCGGCATCGGTGGACACCGCGACGAAGTGCTTGGCGACGTCGCGCTCGCAGGCGCCGTTTGCCAGCAGCCACGCACGCGCGCTCGTCGCGTTGGTCATCGTCTCGACTGTCGTGAAAGTCTTGGAGGCGACCACGAACAAGGTTCTGCGGGCGTCGAGCCGGTCCAGCACGCCCGCCAGTTGCGCGCCATCGACGTTCGACACGAAGTGCAGCCGCTGCCGCGGCCGGCCCTGTCCGGCCAGCGCCTCGCAAGCCATGTACGGCCCGAGGTCGGACCCGCCGATGCCGATGTTGACGATATCGGTGATCGTGTCGCCGGCATGCCCGGTCCAGCGGCCTTCCCTGACGCCTTCGGCGAAGTCGAGCATGCGCTCGCGTACTTCGAGCACTTCCGGCATGACATCGACGCCGCCCACGTCGAGTCGCGAGCCGGCGTGCTTGCGCAGCGCCGTGTGCAGCACCGCACGCCCTTCGGTGTCGTTGATCGCCCGTCCGGCGAACATGGCGTCACGAGCATCAACGACACCCTGCTCGACCGCGAGTCCGATCAACAGCGCCAGGGTCCGATCGTCGAGCCGGTTCTTCGAATAATCGAGCACCAGACCGCCCGCCGACAGCGACATGCGCCGGAAGCGCTGTGGATCGTCGGCAAACAGCTGGTTCAGGCTGGCCGTGGCGATCACCGCGTGATGTTCGGCGAGCACACGCCAGGCGTCGGTCTCGGTCGGCCGCTTCATCTGCTGTCGAAATCACCCATGCGACGAATCCATCAATCTGCTTCCCGTTCGGGACCGTCGGGGCCCGTGCGAGTCGACCACGCGCGTCCCGCTTCTGCGATCGTCCGTGGTTGCGCGGTCCGCAGCGGCGGATCGACGCCAGCGCATGCCCTTCGCGGCAAAGCCTGACGCGGCCATGCGCCGACGCGACTGCTCGCAAAGGTACATCAAGCGCCCCCCCATCGATAGCAATACCACATCTGCCCGCGGCAGCGTAATTGACGGCCGCAGGCACCGGCGAGCGCATGATTCCGGCCGCGCGAAACTCGGGTGCGAGAAGCGGGGATCGCATCTATGTTGTCAAGACGGGCGATTCATCCGGCGCCCCCCGGGCGAGCGCAAGCGAGGGTGCCCGCGGACAATCCGCCTGGCCCATGGTCCATATCGGAGGACGATCGAGATGGCTCGGCTGAAACACGTTCGAACGCTCATGCTGGACGTCGCCTACGAGGAGACAGGTCCCGCTGATGGCATGCCCGTGGTGCTGGTGCACGGCTTCCCCTACGACCCGAGGGCATTCGACGACGTCGTCGCGATTCTCGAACGGCAGGATTTGCGCACGATCGTGCCCTATGTCCGCGGCTACGGCGACACCCGCTTCCGCTCGTCCGCTGCAATGCGGTCGGGCCAACAGGCTGCCGTCGGCCACGACCTGGTCGAACTGCTCGATGCGCTGCAGCTGGATCGGGCCATCGTCGCAGGTTTCGACTGGGGCGCCCGAGCCGCCTGCATCGTCGCCGCCCTGTGGCCCGAGCGCGTCCGCGGCCTGGTGAGCTGTGGCGGCTATCAGATCCAGGATATCGCCACCTCAACGATCCCGAGTGATCCCGAAAGCGAGCGCCGTTGGTGGTATCAGTACTACTTTCACACGGAACGCGGCCGAAACGGCCTGACGCGCGACCGGCACGCCTTGTGCAGGCTGCTGTGGAAGCTGTGGTCGCCAACCTGGTCGATCGCCGACACGGTCTTCGACCGGACGGCGAGTTCATTCGACAATCCGGATTTCGTCGACGTCGTCATCCACTCGTATCGCCATCGCCATGGCAATGCCGAAGGCGATCCCCGCTACGACGCCACCGAGGCGCGGCTCGCGACCCTGCCCGACATCCGCGTCCCGTCGATCGCCATCCATGGCGCCGTCGATGCCGTGACCCCATTGCGGGATTCCGACGCCCATGAGACGCACTTTTCCGGCGAGTTCGAATGCCGCTTGCTCCAAGGCGTCGGTCACAACGTGCCACAGGAGTCACCCGAGGCATACGCGCGCGCAATTCTGGACCTGCGAGCGGTCTGAATGGCACGCCGGTCCGCGCCGCACGCGTCTGGCGCAGGCGCGTACCGACCCACGTCGATGACACCCGACCGATGCCGGAACGGCCCGTCAAGCGCTGCGCTGTGGCAAAAATGCTGCACAGCAGCAAAAGGTGTTGCAGTCCGTGATCCGCTTGCACATAATTGAATTGTGCGGTGCAGCAAACAAGTTGCTCGCTGCAAATGAATCATACCTTTTGACAGCCATCGAAACCTGGAGACCGAAAATGTCGCAGATCATCACCCCCGAAAAAGTCGCCGCCGCCAACTCGGCTGCCCTCGATACCCTCGCCACCGTGTCCTCGCTCGGCCTGACCAGCGTCGAGCGCCTGGCCGCGCTCAACCTCAACACCGCGCGCGCCGGTCTGACCGACGCCGCCGCCAATCTCGAAGCACTGAGCGCGATCAAGGACCCGCAAGCGCTGGTGAGTTTCGTGCAGGGCCTGGCCGAGCCGGCGATGGCCAGCGCCGTCGCCTACGTCCGCAGCGTCTACGGCATCGCCGTCGATTGCGGCGAAGAACTGAACAAGATCGTCGACGCCCAACTGGCCGAGTTGAACAAGGTCGTCGTCGCCATGCTTGACGAGGTTTCGAAGTCGGCGCCGGCCGGTTCCGACGTCGCCGTCGCGGCCGTCAAATCGGCAATCGCCGCCGCCAACGAGACCTATGGCAGCGTGGCCAAGGCCACCAAGCAGGTCGTCGCGCTGGCCGACGTCAGCGTGCCCGCCGGCACCGCCGTCAAGAGCGCTCGCAAGGCCGTGAAGAAGGCCGCCTAAGCGTTAGCGATACCCCGGGATCGCCCCGCCGGCAGCCGCCGGCGGGGCGTTCTTGCGCACTCCGGTCTCGAGCGGAGATGCGCCGCGCCGCCCACCGCACGGATCAGCCACGATCCAGCTGCCACCGCGCCCGCCGGCGCCCGAGCAGCACTGAAGGCCACTACCGCGCGGACATCGCCCCGTCGCCATCCAGGCCCATCACGCACGTTCCCTCCAGCGCCCGTCCGCTGCCAGGCGCCGCAATTCGAACAACGCCCCTCCCGCATGCATCAGCAAGGTCGGCCAGCACCCGCGTCCGCGCCTAGAATCGCGCGCGAAAGTCCTTTCGTTGCTGTTCGCAGCGTACTACGCTTGCCCACGGTCATCGTTCGACTGCCCCCGGGCGCCCCCCGCCGATGCGCGATATCGACAACACGCCATGACCGACCACGCCGCCGGCTGACTTCTTGACGCCCTTCTGCGAGCACCGCTCGACCGCCATGATCATTCAAATCTTCAGCATCGTCTTTCCAGTGTTCGCGGTTATCGTGGTCGGATTCGCATACGGTCGCCGCCACCGTCCGGACATGCTCGCAACCAACCAGGTCAACATGGACGTGTTCGTCCCGGCACTGGTCTTCTCGGCACTTGCGGGGCAGTCGTTTTCGCTGGAAGACGTGCAGATGATCGCCATCGGCGGCTTCGTCGTCGTGCTCGGACCCGGCCTGCTGGGACTGCCCCTGGCACGCTGGCTCGGCTACCAGCCGAAGACGCTGCTGCCGCCGATGATGTTCAAGAATGCCGGCAACATGGGGCTACCACTGCTGCTGCTGGCCTTCGGCCACGAAGCGCTCCCGGCCGCGGTGATCCTGTTTCTGATCGAGAACATCCTGCATTTCACGATCTCGAGCCTGTGGCTGGGAAACAACGTCAAGCTCTGGCGACTGCTGCGCGAGCCGGTGTTCATCGCGGGCGCCGCAGGCATTGCGGTGAGCATCTCGGGCATCATGCTCTGGCAACCGGTATTGGCCGCATTCAAGGTGATCGGTGACGTTGCGACCGGCCTGATGCTGTTTGCGCTCGGCGTCCGGCTCAACACGGCGCCGCTCGGCGAGTGGCGCATCGGCCTGGTCGGCGCGATCGCGACACCGGCCAGCGGTCTGCTGCTGGCTGCGTTGTTCTGCTGGGGCTTCGACCTGTCGTCCCGCGAAACCGACATCCTCATACTGTTCGGCGCGCTGCCGCCGGCGGTGCTGAACTACATGTTTGCCGAGCGCTATGGGCAGCAGCCGGAAAAGGTTGCGGCGATCGTGATCCTCGGCAACCTGTTCGCGCTGATTTCGATCTCGATGGCGCTTGCGATCCGACTTGCAGGCTGAGCGCTGCGGGAAGTCGCGAAGCAGCCTGGAACGCGCGGCAATCCGCTTGCCTGCCTCGCCGGCCGGCGAGGTTCTGCAGCGACGGCACCCCGTGCCGCCGGTTTCAAGCTTGCCCCGGGTCACGGCCGAATCGCGACAGGCCCGGATTCTCCCGCTTCGATTCGCGCAGATGCCTGAGGATCGCCGCGACGAGACCCGCTTCGTCCACCGGCTTCGGCACATGGTGGACCATGCCGGCATCGAGACAGCGCTGCCGGTCCTCGGCCAGGGCGTGTGCCGTCAGGCCGATCACCGGTAGATCGGCAGTCCGTTGCAGAAGCAGGCGGGTGGCCTCCAGGCCATCCATTTCCGGCATCTGGATGTCCATCAGAACCACGTCGAAGGCGTCAGCGCCGGCCTCGTCGATTCGTGCCAGCAGATCGACACCGTTCTCCGTGATCGTCACTTCGGCGCCCTGGTAGCTCAACATGTCCTCGAGCACCAACTGGTTCAGTTCGACATCCTCGGCCGCCAGCACGCGGACGCCGCGGAGTTGCATTTCTTCGTCGGCCAGTTCCTGCGCTGCAGGTTCCTCCGGTGGCGCGACCTCTTCGAGCGGCAGCCGGACCGTGAATGTGGTGCCGGCGCCCGGCGCGCTGACAACGTCGATGCGACCGCCCATCAGCGAAACCAGGTTGTGGCTGATCGAAAGTCCGAGACCGGTGCCGCCGAAGCGGCGAGTTGCGGACGAATCCGCCTGTTCGAAGGGCTGGAAAAGCTGGCCGAGTTGTGTCTCCGTCATGCCGACGCCAGTATCCGCGATGTCGAAGACGAGCGCGTCGCCTGCCGTGGACACCCGGAGCTCCACTGCACCGCGTTCGGTAAACTTGACGGCGTTCGAGAGCAGATTGAGCAGCACCTGCTCCACCCTCAGCACGTCGCCGAAGATCCAGGTCGGCATGCCGGCATCGGTCGTCAGGTCGACTCGCAGCCGCTTGGCTTCTGCCTGCGGACGGATTAGGAACAGCACGTTCTCCAGGGTTTCCGGGAGCCGGAACGGTCGCGGCTCCAGCGCCAGCTTGCCGGCATCGATCTTTGCGAAATCGAGCACGTCATTGACGACGCGCATCAGATGCTGGCTCGCCCCGGCGATGCGGGAGAATGTTTCGATTGTCTCGTCGGCAGGCTGACCGCGCATGCCGGCCCGCGCGAGGCCGGTGACCGCATTGAGCGGGGTGCGTATCTCGTGACTCATGTTGGCCACGAACTCGCTGCGCAGGCGGGCCAGCCGCCGAGCCTCCTGCAGGGCGTCGCGGGTCGCCTGTTCGGCACGCTTGAGCTCGGTGATGTCCTGCACGGTGCCGACCGCGGAAACGGCAATGCCTGATCGGTCAAAGCGCAGTTCCGCCATCTGCCTCAGCCATTTCTGTTCGCCATCGACGATGATGCGATGCTCGACGTCGTAGGGCTTGCCGGTCAGGGCCGCGTGCCATTCGGCCGCGACCATGTCGCGGTCGGACTGTGGAATCGCGGCGATGGACGCGTCGAAGGTGACCGCCTCGCCGATCGCAACGCCGAAAATGCGGTAGGTTTCGTCCGACCAGGTGAGCACGTCGGAATCGAGATCGTAATGCCAGCTGCCGACGTGGGCGATCGCCTGCGCGTGGGCGAGGTTCGCTTCCGAGCGCCGCAGTGCGTTCTCCATCCGCTTGCGATCGGTGATGTCCATCGAGTAGCCGACCATGCCGACGGCCTCGCCGTTGTCGTCGAACAGCAGACTCAGGGACAGGTGCACGTCGATCGGCTGCCGATCGCTGCGCCACATCCGGACGTCCCGTTCGTGCCGCCCCTCGCGTTTCAGCGGCTCGAGCACCTGCTGGCGCAGGAACTCGTGCTCCGACGGCGGAAAGACGATGGACAGGTGCTCGCCCACGGCAGCGTCCTGCGACAGGCCGAACAGGCGGATGGCGCCGAGATTCCAGCTGGTGATGATCCCGTCCAGATCGGTGGTCACGATCGAGTCGTGACTCTGGTCGATGATGCGCGCCTGCTGGCGGACCATCGCGGTCCGCTCCGCCACCTGTTGCTCCAGCTTGTCCTTGTGGTCCGCCAGCGCCCGCTCTGCGCGGATCCTGTCGGAGATGTCGCGAATCACCGCCATGATCAGCTTGCGATCTTCGACCATCACCGCGGTACTGGTGATGTCGACGTGGATCCGAGTGCCGTCCTTGCGCCGCTGGACGGACTGGAAGCGATCACCCTGTTCGCTGATGTTCTGAAGGCCGGCCAGCAACTCCTGACGGGTCAGTTCCGCCTCCCAGTCCCAGACGTGGAGCTTGCGCAGCTCGGCCATGCTGTAGCCGAGCATTTCGGCCAAACCCGCATTGGCGTCCTGCACCGCGCCGGTATGATCGAGGAAGACGATGCCGTCCCGCGACTGTTCGATCAGCGGCCTGCGCCAGCTGTCACCCTGTTCCAGCTTGCGCAGGTCATGGACACGCTCGATCGCGACCGCTGCAAGCCCGGCATAGGCCGACAGCACGCGCAGGTCGCCGTCGCTCGCCCGCTTCGGTTCGCGGTAATAGCAGGCAAAGGTGCCCAGCACCCGTCCGCGGGGATCGAGAATCGGCTGCGACCAGCACGCCCTCAGCCCTGCCTGTTCCGCCAGGTCCACGGCCACCACCCAGTTCGGATGGCGCGAGATATCCTCGACCACGACGCGCTGGCGATCGAAGGCTGCCGCGCCGCAGGAGCCTACGCCGGAACCGATCATCAGGCCGTCCCGAACCGTGTTCATGAAGAATTCGGGCAGATTGGGCGCGGCTGCCGGCAGCAGTTGCTGCCGGTTTACGTCGAGCGTCATGACCGATCCGATGGCGCCCGGCAATTCCGTCTCGCAGGCCAGCACCAGGTCGGTGAGCACCTCGGGCAGACCTGCGCCCAGAGCAGTCTTCTCCAGCACGGACAGCCGCAATTGCTCGCGCTGATCGTGCCGCTTGCGTTCCGTGACGTCGCGCCACGAACAGAAGATCACCGGGCGGTCCTGGACCGCGACGTCCGACAGCGTGACCTCGGTCCACATCGGCGATCCATCGGCACGAAGGTGAACCCATTCGAATCGATGCACGCCCTGCTCGCGCGCAAGCGCCATCATGCGTTCCGCCTTTTCAGATGACGGTTCGCCGCCCGGCTGAAATTCCGGCGACAGTTCCGATGGGTGGCTGCCGACGACGTCACTCCGGTCGCGATACCCCAACGCAAACAATGCAGCCTGGTTGCACTCGACGAAGCGGCCATCGGCGATGATCCATGCCGGATCGGGAGACAGATCGAAAAACGCCCTGAAGCGCCGATCGCCCGATAACAGGTCGGATTCGCAGGTCGCTTGCTTCAGGTCGATGTTCATCATGGGCACCCTATGGACGCGGACCGTGCCCTGCGGTGGGTCTCGCCGGGCGCCGAAGCTTCGATCGAAGGCGGCCGCCTTGTTCGGCGATCGACTGACCGAATTGGCGGTTTATCGACACATCGACGGAAAATCCTTAGGCGGATCGCGCCGCGCGAGTCGGATCCGACGATGGTCGGCGACCCTTCGCCCGTCCGTGCCGACACCGGCCGCGGCCAGGGTGGTGCCCGGCGGCGCGCTACGACAGAAACAGTTCCCGCAGTATTCCGGCAAAACGACGCGCGACCGCATCGCGGTCGGTGTCCGGATCCCGCACGCCGCGGATCACCAGGCCGTCGAACATCGCTGCCGCAACGACGGCGATTTCGGCGACGGTGTCGTCGTCGTCCGGCAAGCCGCGCGCGCAGCGCGCCTCGGCGATGGTCTGGCGCAGGCTCTTGAGGCTGCAGGCGTCGGCTTCGCGAACGATGCGGGCAATGTTCGGGTTTCGAGATGCCTCGGCGGCAATCTCGAGCTTGAGGCTGGCATCCCGCGGATCGAGTTTTTCGGCCACACCCAGCGGGATGCGATCGATCATCGCTTCAAGGACGTCGACCGACGCGCGCATGCCGGCGGTGAGGTCGAGCATATGGTCTAGATCGCGCCGCACCAGCGCGGCGATGATTGCTTCCTTGTTCTTGAAATAGTGGTAGACATGGCCCGGGCTCATGCCGGCCAGCTTGCAGATCTTGGAGATGCTGGCGCGGTGGAAACCCTCCTCCAGCACGCAGGTCTCGGCCGCGGCGAGGATCTGCTCGCGCCGCACGTCGGCCTTCGAGGCCGGGTTGCGTTCGTCGTCGGCGATCATCCGGGACACCCCCTTATCACAACTTTACCCACGCCGGCCGCGGCCGGCGCTTGATCATGGCGCCAGCCTAACATAGAATGATCGCTCGAACTAGAATGATCGTTCAATCTATTGATAACGAACGCGTCGCCGCTCACCCGGCAGCGGCGCCCGACACTCACGCGAGGCAAAACATGCGCGCTACCCCGTCCCACTCGCTGCGCCCGCTGGCCGTCGCCGGCGCCGCGGCGATCCTGCTGGCGGCCTGCAGCCAGGCCGCGACAACCCCGCCACCCCAGGCCACCGCCAAGCCGGTGGTCGGCGTGATTCGCGCCGAGACCGGACCGGTGACGCTGACCACCGAGTTGCCCGGACGCACCGCGCCCTACCTGGTGGCGGAGATCCGGCCGCAGGTCGGCGGCATCGTCCAGCAACGCCTGTTCCGCGAAGGCAGCGAAGTGGCGGCCGGCGACGTCCTCTACCAGATCGAGGCGGCCAGCCACCAGGCGGCGCTGGACAGCGCACGCGCCAACCTCGCCCGCGCCAAGGCCTCGCTCGAGACCGCGCGACTGAAAGCGGAGCGCTACGCCGGGCTGGTCGGCATCAAGGCGGTCAGCCGGCAGGACAACGACGATGCCCAGGCCGCCCTGCTGCAGGCCCGGGCGGACGTCGCGACGACCGAGGCCGCGGTGCGCGCGGCCCGCATCGAGCTCGGCTACACCAGGATTACCAGCCCGATCGCCGGGCGCATCGGCCGCTCGGCGGTCACCGCCGGCGCGCTGGTCACGGCCAATCAGGCGAATGCGCTGGCGACGGTCCAGCGCCTCGACCCGATCTACGTCGATCTCACCCAGTCCAGCAACCAGTTGCTGGCGCTGCGACAGCGCGTCGCCAGCGGCGAGCTGACCCACGAGGGCGACAGCCTGCCGGTGACCCTGACGCTCGAGGACGGCAGCACGTATCCGCATGACGGCAGCCTGCAGTTCTCGGAAGTGAGTGTCGACGAGTCGACCGGCAGCGTCACGCTGCGGGCGGAATTTCCGAACCCCGACGGCCTGTTGCTGCCGGGCATGTACGTCCGCGCCCGGGTGGCCCAGGGCGAGACCGCCGGCGCCGTGCTGATGCCCCATGCAGCGGTCGGCTTCGACGCCCGCGGCCAGGCCCAGGTGATGGTGGTCGGCGACGACGGCAAGGTCGCCGCGCGGCCGGTGACGCTGGCCGGTTCGCGCGACGGGCGCTGGATCGTCTCCGCCGGCCTGACCGGCGGCGAACAGGTGATCGTCGAAGGCCTGCAGAAGGTGCGCGCCGGCGCCAGCGTCGATGCTGAGCCACTGAAAGCCGCGTCGGCGACACCGGTCGCGCGCTGAGGAGAGGGTCATGGCACGCTTCTTCATCGACCGCCCGATCTTTGCCTGGGTCATCGCCATCGTCATCATGCTGGCCGGCGCGCTGGCGATCCGCGAACTGCCGGTTTCCCAGTACCCGTCGATCGCGCCGCCGGCAATCGCGATCAACACCAGCTACCCCGGCGCGTCGGCCAAGACCGCAGAGGATTCGGTGACCCAGGTCATCGAGCAGCGGCTGACCGGCATCGACGGCCTGCTCTACATCAGCTCGAACACCGACTCCTTCGGCAACGTCGGCATCACGCTGACCTTCGATGCCGACACCGATCCCGACATCGCCCAGGTGCAGACCCAGAACAAGGTCCAGCAGGCCTTGCCGCTGCTGCCGCAGGCGGTGCAGAACCAGGGCGTGACGGTAGCCAAGTCGGCGCGCAACTTCCTGATGGTGGTCGGCTTCGTCTCGGAAGACGGCCAGTTGTCGGGCACCGACCTGTCGGACTTCCTGGTGTCGACGGTGCAGGACCCGATCTCCCGCGTCGATGGCGTCGGCGAGGTCACGGTTTTCGGCTCCCAGTACGCGATGCGGATCTGGCTCGACCCGGACAAGCTCAACCGCTTCGGCCTTACCACCGGCGACGTTACCTCGGCGATCCAGGCCCAGAACACCCAGGTCTCGGCCGGGCAGCTCGGCGGCGCACCGGCGGTGCCGGGCCAGGGGTTCAGCGCCACCATCACCGCCCAGAGCCGACTGCAGACAGTCGGCGAGTTCGAGAACATCCTGCTGCGCAGCGCCCGGGATGGCGGCGAGCTGCGGCTGCGCGACGTCGCCCGCATCGAGGTCGGCGCCCAGAGCTACGAGACCGTGGCCCGCTTCAATGGCCAGCCGGCCGCCGGCATGGGCATCCGGCTGGCGTCGGGCGCCAACGCGCTGGAAACCGCCGACCGCATCCGCGCCAGGCTCGACGACATGCAGCCCTACTTCCCGGCCGGCGTCGAATACGTGGTGCCCTACGACACCACGCCCTTCGTCCAACTCTCGATCGAGGAGGTGGTCAAGACCCTGATCGAAGCCGTGGTGCTGGTGTTCCTGGTGATGTATCTGTTCCTGCAGAACTTCCGCGCGACGCTGATCCCGACCATCGCGGTGCCAGTGGTGCTGCTCGGTACGTTCGGCGTGATGGCGGCCTTCGGCTTCTCGATCAACACGCTGACGATGTTCGGTATGGTGCTGGCGATCGGCCTGCTGGTGGACGACGCCATCGTCGTCGTCGAGAACGTCGAACGGGTGATGAGCGAGGAGGGCCTGCCACCGAAGGAGGCGACCCGGCGCTCGATGGGCCAGATCACCGGCGCGCTGATCGGCATCGGCCTGGTGTTGTCGGCAGTGTTCGTGCCGATGGCCTTCTTCGGCGGCTCCACCGGCGTCATCTATCGCCAGTTCTCGATCACCATCGTCGCTGCGATGGCGCTGTCGGTGCTGGTCGCGATCGTGTTCACGCCGGCCCTGTGCGCGACCCTTCTGAAACCGGTCGAGCAAGGCCACAGCCTGACCCGCCGCGGCTTCTTCGGCTGGTTCAACCGCAGCTTCGAACGCGGCACCCGGGGCTATGCCGGCCTCGTCGGCGGCATGCTCTCGCGACCGCTGCGCTTCATGCTGATCTTCGCCGTGGTGGTCGGCCTGCTGGCCTTCCTGTTCCTGCGGCTGCCGACCTCGTTCCTCCCCGAAGAGGACCAGGGCGTGATGTTTACCCAGGTGATCCTGCCGGCCGGCGCCACCCAGGAACGAACGCTGGCGACGCTGCGCAAGGTCGAGCACCAGTTCCTGGTCGAGGAGAAGGACACCGTACGCGCCCTGTTCACGGTGGCCGGCTTCAGCTTCGCCGGCCGCGGCCAGAACATGGGCATCGGATTCGTCAACCTCAAGCCGTGGGACCAGCGCACCGCAGCCGGACAGGACGTGAAATCGCTGCAGGGTCGCGCGATGGTGGCGTTCTCGCAGATTCGCGAGGCCCTGGTCTTCGCCTTCGTGCCGCCGGCCGTGATCGAACTCGGCACATCGGGCGGCTTCAACATGCAGTTGCAGGATCGCGCCGGCCTCGGCCACGACGCCCTGCTCGCGGCCCGCAACCAATTGCTCGGCATGGCGGCGCAGGACCCGCGGCTCGCCGGCGTGCGCCCCAACGGCCAGGAGGACACCGCCCAGTACAAGCTCGACGTGGACCTGCAGCAGGCCGGCGCGCTCGGGGTATCGGCCAGCGACATCAACAGCACGCTATCGACCGCGTGGGGCGGCAGCTATGTGAACGACTTCGTCGATCGCGGCCGCATCAAGCGGGTATACGTGCAGGGCGACGCGTCGGCGCGGATGGTGCCCGAGGATCTCGACAAATGGTACGTTCGCAACAGCAGCGGCGACATGGTGCCATTCTCGGCCTTCACCCGTGCCCACTGGCGCTTCGGGCCCCAGCGGCTGGAACGCTTCAACGGCCAGCCGTCGATGGAGATCCAGGGCCAGGCGGCCGCCGGCTACTCATCCGGCGAAGCGATGCAGGCGATCTCCGAGCTGGTCGGCCGGCTGCCGCCCGGCATCGGCTATGCATGGTCCGGCACCTCGTTCCAGGAGCAACAATCGGGCGACCAGGCGCCAGCCCTGCTGGCGCTCTCGCTGCTCATCGTGTTCCTGTGCCTGGCGGCGCTCTACGAGAGCTGGTCGGTACCGTTCGCGGTGATGCTGGTGGTGCCCCTCGGCGTGCTCGGCGCGGTGCTGGCGGCGACCGGCCGCGGCCTGTCCAACGACATCTACTTCCAGGTGGGCCTGTTGGCGACGATCGGCCTGTCGGCCAAGAACGCGATCCTGATCGTCGAGTTCGCCAAGGCGCAGATGGAGCAGGCCGGCAAGCCGCTGATCGATGCCACGCTCGAAGCCGTGCGCATGCGCCTGCGCCCGATCCTGATGACCTCGCTCGCCTTCGGCTTCGGCGTGCTGCCGTTGGCACTGGCCAGCGGCGCCGGCGCCGGCAGCCAGAACGCGATCGGCACCGGCGTGCTCGGCGGCACGATCGCCGCGACACTGCTCGGCATCTTCTTCGTGCCGCTGTTCTTCGTCGTCATCCGACGACTTTTCACGCGGCGAGGCGCGACCGAGGCCACGCTTGTCGTCGAAGGGAGTCACTGACATGAAGACATCGACCGCCCTCATGCGCCGCAGTGGCGCGGTGCTGGCCGCGGCCCTGCTGGCCGCCTGCACGACCCTGGCACCCGACTATCAGCGACCCGCAGCCGCGGTACCGTCGAAATGGCCGCAGTCCGTCGAAGGCATCACGCCGGCCGGCTCGCCGATCGTCGAACAGCCCTGGCGCGAAGTGTTTCTCGAACCGCGCCTGCGCAGCGTGATCGAACGCGCGCTCGCCAACAACCGCGATCTGCGCGTTGCTGCGATCAACGTTGCCACTGCTCAGGCGCGCTATCGCGTCGAGCGCGCCGACCGGCTGCCGGCGCTCGACGCCGACGCCAGCGCCAGTGCGCGCCGCCTGCCGGCAGACCTCTCCGGCAGCGGCGAGGCCGCGATCAGTCGACAGTACGGCGCTTCGATCGGTGTCACGGCCTGGGAGCTGGATCTGTTCGGCCGCATCCGCAGTCTCGAGCAGCAGGCCCTGCAGACCTACTTCGCTACCGAGGAAGCCCAGCGCAGCACCCGGGTCGGCCTGGTAGCCGCCGTGGCCGATGCCTGGCTGGCGCTGGCCGCCGACCGCAGTCTGCTGACACTGGCCCAGCGCACGCTGGATACCCAGCAGCAGACGCTCGCGATCACGCGCCGGAGCTTCGAGCTGGGCGCTTCGTCACGACTGGCAGTGAGCCAGATCGAGACCACGGTGGCCCGCGCCCGCGCCGACGTCGCCAGCCAGACCGCCGAGGTCGCCAAGGACCGCCATGCGCTGAGCCTGCTGGTCGGTGACACTGTCGACGAAGCGTGGCTGCCGAGCGGTCTCGATGACACCAGCGGCGCGCTGCTGGCCCAGGTGCCGGCCGGCCTGTCGTCCGACGTGCTGACCCGGCGGCCGGACGTGATGCAGGCCGAGCACCAACTGATCGCCGCCAACGCCAACATCGGCGCTGCCCGCGCCGCATTCCTGCCGCGCATCAGCCTGACCGCAGCAGCGGGCACCGCCAGCAGCAGCCTCGACAGCCTGTTCGAGGCCGGCCAGCGGAGCTGGAGCTTCGTGCCGACGATCAGCCTGCCGATCTTCGACGCCGGCGCACTGGCGGCCAGTCTCGACATCGCCGAACTGCAGCGCGACAGTGCCGTTGCCAGCTACGACAAGACGATCCAGGTGGCGTTTCGCGAGGTCGCCGACGCACTCGCCGACCAGGCGACGATCGGCGAACGACTCGCCGCCGGCGAACAACTGGTGGCGGCAGCGCAGGACGGCTACCGCTTGTCCGAGGCCCGCACGCGCAATGGCGTGGACAGCCACCTGAGCCTGCTCGATGCCCAGCGCACGCTGTACGGTGCCGAACAGGAACTGATCGCAACGCGACTCGCCGAGGTCAGCAATCGGGTCGCGCTGGTCAAGGCGCTCGGCGGCGGCTGGCAGTGACGCGGGCCGGTCGCGGCAGGCCGGCCCGGTCGGGAAGGCGCGTGCACCGGTGCGCCGGACTTGCGCCACCGGCAGCCGCCGCTTCACTCGGCGTCGACGCGGCGGATCCAGGTCGGGCCACCTTCGAAGCGCTGCTCGAAGCGGCCGCCGAGATGGCGAGCACCGCCGGAGACACAGCCGCCTCTCGGACCATCGCCGACGAACTGCTGGTGATCGGCAAAGCCAACGGCCGCGCTGAAATGGCCGCCGTTGCCCGCCGCTGGCAGGCTGAGACCTGGTTGCTGGTCGAGTGCCTCGACGACGCGGGAACAACGCTGCTGCGTTGCCGGGACTGCGACCACTGCCGCATTCGGGACGCTCCGGCGCCACGAGTCGGTGGCGCGGACAAGACCCGCGTTCACTCGAAGCGGGCGTCTCTGCTTCGGCCGAACCGGTCGTTCGGATCAACGCCGCGGTGCGACCGCAAGCCAAACGAAAGTTGGCGTTCAAAGGTTCGCCGGAGGCAACGAAGCGCGACCGGACCACCGTTGCCCGTGCGACAGGCGGGCCGACCGGCGGCCCCGTGTCCGGCCCCCATCGATACGACCCCCTGCGTGAATCGCGCCCGACATGATCCGTCGAAACGCCATTCCTTCCGGCTTGCCGTGCACGGCTGACGTGGCGATACTCGCACTCCGCCCCCACCGCGCTCCCTGCGCCATCCGCCGGGCGCGCTCGAATCCTGACAACGCAACCTCGAAATCCACCCACGATGCTCCTCGAACTGGTTCTGCTGTTTTTCGCCGGTGTGTTCGGTGGCGTGCTCAATTCCGTCGCCGGCGGCGGCAGCTTCATCACGTTCCCGGCACTGATGGCGGCCGGCGTCGCGCCGATCACTGCCAATGCCACCAACACCTTCGCCTCCTGCGCCGGCTATCTGAGCGGCGTCTTCGCGTTGCGCCGCGAGTTGGCCGGGCACCGTAGCGAATTGCCGCGGCTCGTCGGCATCAGCCTGCTCGGGGGCATTGCCGGCGCGTGGCTGCTGTTGCAGACGCCGGAGGCCGTATTCCGCGAGGCAATTCCCTGGCTGCTGCTGTTCGCGACCGTGCTCTTCATCTACGGCGGTCGGATCAATCGGCGACTGAAGGCGCTCGCCGCCGGCCATCGCCACGCGTCGGCCGCAGGCGCCATTTTCCTCGCTGGCCTGCTGCTCGCGGTCTGTGTCTATGGCGGGTTCTTCAATGCCGGGCTCGGCATCATCACGCTGAGCTATCTGGCGCTGGCCGGTCACACCGACATCAACGCCATGAACGGCCTCAAGCTGGTGGTATCGACGGCGGTTTCACTGATCGCGATCGTCCTATTCATCGCCAATGGGGCGATCGCCTGGTACGAAGGCACGATCGTGCTGGCCGGCACGCTGGTCGGCGGCTATGCGGCGGCACACGTATCCCGCAGTCTGCCGCAGCACCATGTCCGCCACTTCGTCATCGTCGCCAGCATCGCCATCACGGCCTACTTCTTCTACGCGACCTATCTCAGCGCCGGGTCGACGGTCAGCTGAGATCTGTGCATCGACGCACTCCGTCGATCGAGGCCGAGCGCCGCCTTCTGCGCTTCGGCGCCCACCGTCGAGTCGGCCTGCATCCGCTTCAATCGCACGTTTTCGGCCGCCGACTCCTTCAGCCGCTTCACGTCGGGCACGCTCATGCCGACGGACTCGGCACACCAGTTGTAGAACGGCCCGTCATTGAACCCATGCTGCCAGCACAGGTCCTTGACCGGCACGCTGGCGCTCACCTGCTTCAGTAATCCGATGATCTGCTCTTCTGAGAATCGCTTCTTCACGTCCACACTTCTTGTCGCAGGTTGGCCCACCGCGCGTGTGCTTCCGTCGTCCTGGTGGTCGCCCGGGGGCGGTCGAAGCGACATCGACGCAGAGGCGTGCCCGCGACCGCCAGATCGCACCGACACGCCGCATGGTCTCGCCGCCCAGTGGCACCGCTGCAATCCCCGCAGTTGGACGGCGCGCTCAGGTTGTCACGTACGAAAGCCGTAGATGGAAACTGCCGCGCAATTTCTCCCCGACTCTTCGATCCATGTCTGCACCTCGTCGGCACTTTGTCCCGCTCGCGATCCTACTCGTCGCGCTGTTCGACATCGTGTTGATTGCATCGAGCGCTTACAGCCTCTCCTTGAGCCGTGACCAGGCAGAGGAGGGCGCGCGCCAATACACTAGAAACCTGGCCTATTCGCTGGAAAGCTCGCTCTCCAACTCCGTCCAGGGCATCGACCAGGCACTGCTCACCATCGCTGACGCGCTCGAGGAGATGCATCGGCATGGACCGATGATTGACGGCCGCATCGAGGCGATGCTTGCAACCCAGCAGCAGAGGAACCCCGACGTGGATGCCATCCGGGTGACGGACGCGCGCGGTCTGGTCCTGTGGGGCGCGGGCGTGGATCGCGCCAAGCCCGCTTCCTATGCAGACCGCGAATTCTTTGGACACCACACCGCGCGGCCCGGCCAGCACATGATCATGACGGAGCCCATCCTCGGCCGCGTTTCGCATCTATGGGTGGTCGCCTTCACGCGCTCCTACCGAGGCAAGGACGGCGAATTCCAAGGCGTCATCTCTGCGGCCGTGCGGATCGACCGATTCACGGCGCTGCTCGCTGGCCTCGCCCTTGGCCCCAGTGGCACAGCGGTGATTCGGAGCCTGAACCTCACCTTGGTCACCCGTTTCCCACTCTTGGCCGGCAAGGAGGTCGGAACGGGGAGCCGCGCCGCGTCCCCCGAGATCCGCAGGCTGATCGAATCGAACGCCGCGAGCGGCGACTACTTGGCAACCTGGACACCAGACGGCGTTCCGCGCAACTACTCCTTCCGCCGCATCGTCGGCGCACCGCTGTTGGTCACGATTGGCATGTCGCCGGCGGATTTTCTCCGCGACTGGCGCCGGGAACGCCTGCTGGCCATCTCCCTGCTGGCAATATTCGTCATCGGCAGTGGCGTCGCGCTCGGCGTGATGATCCGCTACTGGCGTATGCACGAGCGCGACCTCGAACTGCTCACGGCCCAGGAAAGCCGCCTGATCGCACACCAGCACGAACTCGAGCGGGAAGTCGCGACGCGTACCGCCGAGCTCGAGAAAGCGAAGGACCAGGCCGAATCCGCCAATCGGGCGAAGAGCGCATTCCTCGCGAACATGAGCCATGAACTGCGCACACCCCTGAACGGCATCATGGGCATGTCCGCGGCCCTGTCGAAGAGTGTCGAGGACCCCGTACTTCATCATCGCATCGCGGTCATCGATACCGCCTCGCGGCACCTGCTTTCCGTGATCAGCGACATCCTGGACCTGGCCAAGATCGAGGCTGGCAAGTTCCAACTCGACGAAGGCGTCCTCAACCTCGACGAGATCTGCCGGGACGTCACGCGCATCCTCGCCCCCAGGGCAGAGGAAAAAGGGCTCGAATTGCACACCGAGTTGGCACTCCCCGCGACGCCACTGCTCGGAGACGCGACGCGCCTGCGTCAGGTGGTGATCAACTATCTGTCAAACGCAATCAAGTTCACCGCGTCCGGGACCATCGTGCTTCGCGCATTCGTCAAGGAGCGATGCGATGATGCATTGATCGTGCAGCTCGAGGTCGAGGACACCGGGATCGGCATCGATGCCGACGATACCGCCCGCCTATTCGAAGCCTTCGAACAGGCGGACAACTCGACGTCGCGCGAGCATGGCGGGACCGGGCTCGGATTGGTCATCGTCAAGAAGCTTGCAGAGCGGATGGCCGGCGAGGTGGGGGTCGAAAGCATGCCCGATCGGGGCAGCAGGTTCTGGATGACCGCCCGATTGAGCGTCGCGCCCGTCGGTTCGACCGTTACTGTCGAATCTGGTGCAGTCCGCAACGACGCGCGCACGGACGCACTGCAGGCGCGCAGGGTGCTGCTCGTCGAGGACGACCTCGTCAATCGCGAAGTCGCGTTGATGGTGCTCGAAGAATTGGGAATCCAGGCCGACGTTGCCGAGAACGGCCGCGCCGCCGTCGAAGCGGCATGCCGGTCCAGCTACGATCTCATCCTGATGGACATGCAGATGCCGGTCATGGATGGTCTGGCGGCCACCCGTCGGATCCGACGGCTGCCGCAGCACCGCGAAACGCCCATCCTCGCCCTTACCGCGAACGCATTCGAGGAGGATCGCCAGCGATGTCTGGACGCCGGCATGGATGCCTTCCTCGCCAAGCCGGTCGATCCGGACACTTTGAGCCGAGAAGTGACGCGTTGCTTGCGATCACGGGCGAAGATCGACATCGCGCACTGATCACGCAGATGCCGCGTGGCCGCGGTCTGCAGTATTGCCAGCGCCCACCTGCCACTGGCCAAGTGACTATTCCGGCTGACATCGAGATCTTGAGCCGAGCCCCTTTCCACCGGCTGCATCTCGCTGCGGCCCCGGTTGACGATCCACTCCCCGTCGGATCATGAATCGGAGCGGGAATTGGCAACAGTGCCGCCCTCGGGCTCGCCCTCGCGAAGAAGCTGCACGTTCAGCGAACTGGCGAAGCCGTTGCGTTGCCCAGGAGCGCGTTCAACGGTTCGTCGACGGCGGACAGCACGGGGGCGTCAGGTCGAAGCTGGCCTGCCCGCCCGATTTGCCGAAGCGCTCGATGGCGTTGATCTCGACATGGAATTCGTCGTCGCTGTTCGAGGCGATCAGTTGCCACCGTTAGCGGTGGTCCGGGTTGCGGGGCCGGTGCGGGTGACGCCGGCGGTGGCGCGACCGGCGGGGCCAAAGGTCCCCCGCGGCCTATAGCAGTCGGGCGAGTCCGGGCGGGGGTCTGCTACGATTCGCTTATTCTGCCACGCTGACAGTCCCTGCGCATCGGGCGCGGCCACCAGCGCCGCGTCGGTCTCCTGGCCCGCCAGCGCCGTGCTCAGGGACTCGTCACACATGCGTCTCTCCCGTCATCGATCCGGCAGGCCGGCGCGAGCGAGATTGCCCGCGCCGCACGCCCTGACCAATGCGTGGCGGCGAGTCCGTTTGCGGGCGCTAGCAGACGGGCGGGCGACGGGCGCGACATTGCAATGACACCGGACAAAAAAATGGGACAGGCCCGTCGGGCCTGACCCATCATATTTTGGCGCGCCCGGCGCGATTCGAACGCACGACCCCTGCCTTCGGAGGGCAGTACTCTATCCAGCTGAGCTACGGGCGCCAGGGGCATCGCCGTCCGGCGACGGCGGATGCCGGTGTCCGACGAGGCGTCGATGCTGCTGTCGGACACAAGGGCGTGGAGAATAACTGGTTTTGCCGCGCCAGTCCAACGATCGCGAGGCGGTATACTCGGCCGCTCACCGATTCAGGACAGAGAGAACAAGCGATGAACCACACCAGACAAACCGCGCTGCGCGCGACGCTCGTCGCGAGCGCCGCGGCCTTCGTCGTCGCCTGCGGCAAGGCCCCCGAGCGGGACCCCGAGGAGATGGCGCGAGCCCTTCTGCCGATCGGCCAGGTTTCGGTCAAGAAGGTCACGGTCGAGCCCGGCAAGCGCACGGGCGAGGCGGTCGTCACCGGGGTCTGCGCGGCCTGCCACTCGAGCGGTGCCCTCGGCGCGCCGATGACCGGCAACAAGGAGCAGTGGGCACCACGCATCGCGCAGGGATACGAGGCGCTGGTCCAATCCGCGATCAACGGCAAGAACCAGATGCCGGCGCGCGGCGGTGCGTCCGACCTGACCGACGACGAAGTGGCGCGGGCGGTGGCCTACCTGGCCAACCAGTCGGGCGCCGACTTCGAGGCGCCGCCGATCTGAACATGCCGTGGCCGAGCCGGCGGCCCGGCGTTTGAAGTGCCTCCGGCAGTCAGCCGGAGCCAAGCATCGCCCGCAGGCTGGCGAGCTTGGCGCGCCCCTCCTCGCGGCTCACCGGCTCGGCGCGCCTGCCACCGCCGACGCGCACGCCGTCGCTGCCCATTTCCTCGATGAAGCGCGACGGCTCGCAGTTGCGCAGATCGCGGCCGGACTTGCGGCGTTCGCACCAACTGATCTGCAGGCTGCGCTGAGCGCGGGTGATGCCCACGTACATCAGCCGGCGTTCCTCCTCGATCTTGTCTTCGTCGATCGAGCTCTGGTGGGGCAGCAGGCCCTCCTCGACGCCGACCAGGAAGACGTGCTTGAACTCGAGCCCCTTGGCGGCGTGCAGTGTCGCCAGCTGGACGCCGTCGAAGTTTTCGTCGTCCTTGTCGAGCAGGCTGATCAGGGCGATGGTCTGGGTCAGCTCGATCAGGCTCTTGCCGTCTTCCTCACCCTTGCGGCCGAGCCAGGCAACGAAATCGGACACGTTGCTCCACTTGCTTTCGGCTTCACGGTCGTCACAGGAATTGAAGAGCCAGGCCTGATAGTCGATTTCGGCCAGCAGTTCGTCGAGCAGGCGAGCGGCCGGCTCCCGTGGCGCGCGCCAGGCGAGGCGGTCGATGAAGGCGCAGAATTCGCGCACCGGTTCGAGCTGGCGGGCGTTCAGGTGCTCGGTCGCCCCTTCCTCGCGCGCGGCGACGAACAGGCTGGCGTGGCGTTCGCCAGCGTAGCGCCCGAGGGCCTCAATGGTGGCCGGGCCGATGCCGCGGCGCGGCGTCGTGATCGCGCGGATGAACGCGAGATCGTCGTCGGCATTGACCAGCAGCCGCAGATAGGCGCACAAATCCTTGATCTCGGCGCGCTCGAAGAAGCTCTGGCCGCCGGAGAGGCTGTAGGGAATCTTGTGGTTGCGCAGTTGCTGCTCGATCAGCCGCGCCTGGTGATTGCCCCGGTACAGCACTGCGTAGTCGGCGTACTTGCCGCGGCGCTCGAAACGATGTCCGGCGATCTTCATCGCGACCGATTCGGCTTCGCGCTCCGGGTCGCCGGCTGACCACACGGTGATCTCCTCGCCGGCGCCGAGATCGGACCACAGCCGCTTTTCGAATAGCTTCTGGTTGAAGCCGATGACGGTGTTGGCCGCGTTCAGGATGCGCGTGCTGGAGCGGTAGTTCTGCTCGAGCTTGATGACCTTCAGCCGCGGCCAGTCCACCGACAGCTGGCGCAGGTTCTCGACGTCGGCCCCACGCCAGGCGTAGATCGCCTGGTCGTCGTCGCCGACCGCGGTAAACGCGCCTCGGACGTCGGCAAGCGCCTTCAGCAGCCGATACTGGGCGCGGTTGGTGTCCTGGTATTCGTCGATCAGCAGGTAGCGCAGGCGGCCCTGCCAGCGCTCGCGTACCTCCGGGTGATTTTCGAACAGGTGCACCGGTAGCCCGATCAGGTCGTCGAAATCGACGGCCTGGTAGGCGCGCAGCGTGCGCTGGTAGTGCGGGTAGATCTTCGCGGCGGCGGCGGCTAGTTCGTTGTCGGCGAGCTGGGCCGCCTGCTCGGGGCTGACCAGTGCGTTCTTCCATGCCGAGATCTGCCATTGGAGGGCTCGCGCACGGGCCTTGTCCACGTTGCCGCCGACGTCGGTGACGACCTGCACGGTGTCAGATGCATCGAGAATCGAGAACTGGGGCTTGAGGCCGCAATGCTTTGCCTCTTGGCGCACGATGCGCACGCCGAGGGCGTGGAAGGTGCACACCGTCAGGCCCTTGCCGGAACGCCCGCCGAGCAGGCCGGCGACCCGCTCCTGCATCTCCTTGGCCGCCTTGTTGGTGAAGGTGATGGCGGCGATGTTGGCCGGGCTCATGCCGCATTCGTCGACCAGATAGGCAATCTTGTGCGTGATCACCCGCGTCTTGCCGCTGCCGGCGCCGGCAAGTACCAGGCACGGTCCGTCTAGGTAGCGAATGGCTTCGCGCTGCGGCGCATTGAGCTGGGCGGACATGAAAGGGTCGGCAGTGAAAACGACGATGCCGCCCCGGGGGCGGCATCGCCTATTGTAATCGACGGCGCCGGCTCTAGAGTGCGCCGAACACCTTCTTGGCGAGTGTGCCCGCGGCACCGACCGGGTCCTTGCGAATCGCCTTTTCCTGCTCGGCGATCATCAGGTAGAGACCGTCCAGCGCCTTGCGCGTGACATAACTCTCGACCTTGGCGTCCTCTTCCTTCAGCAGGCCGAAACCGGCGCCCTTGCCGGCCAGCTTGTTGTAGGTCTTGGACACCGCCAGGCTGTCGGTGCTCTGCTTGACCGCCGGTTCGAACAGTTCGGCGAGTTTGCCGGCGGTCTTCTCCTTGAAGTACCGGGTCACCGAATCGTCGCCGCCGGAGAGGATCTGCTTGGCATCGTCGACGCTCATTTCCTTGACTGCGTCCATCAGCAGCGGCCTGGCCTTCGGCACCGCTTCCTCGGCGGCACGGTTCATCGTGGCCACGAGCTTGTCGAGTTGTTCGCCCTTGCCCATCGTGCGCAGCAGCGGCTCGGACTTGGCGAGGATCTCGGGCAGCGGAATGCGCACCTTGGGGTTATCCATGAAGCCGCCGTCGCGGCCGAGCAGTTCGACGGCCTTGCCAGCCCCCTGGGTCAGGGCCTCCTTGAGACCGCCGGCGGCCTCGCCCTGGGTCAGGTCGGACAAGTTCAGCGCCCAGGCCGGTGCGCTGACGAGCAACACCGCCAGCAGATTGACGAGCGAACGCATGATTTCCTCCAAGGCTTGCAACGGTGGCGCCAGACTATCACCGTGGCGGCCGTCCTATTGCCGGCGGCACACCCTGTTGCATTGTCGGCGCGCCCCGGGCCCGGCAAAGCAGGTAAAGGGCCGGTCGCTGGCATTAGAATGCAAGGATTGGGGGCAATGGAGGACGGTGGTGGACTGGAAGACTCATTTCGAAACCCAGATCGACTATCAGATCTGGGCAAACCAGATCCTGTTCGAATGCCTGAGCGGTCTCGAGCCGGACGCGCTGACCCGCCCCGAAGGACTTTTCTTTCCGAGCATCCACCACACCGTGGATCATCTGCACGTGGTCCTCGACCTCTGGGCGGCGCGCCTTGCCGGTCGCGACGCCACGGCCGATTTCCATACCATCCGGCAAGGCGACTGGAGCCGGCTCAAGCACGACCTGCAGCAGTCGTTGCGCGATCTCGGCCACTGGCTCGGTACCCGCGATCCGGGCTTCATCGATGGCGAGATCAGCTACCACCGCCTCGGCGGCGCCCACACCCGCAGCGGCGTACGCGACGTCCTGGTTCATCTGATGGGACATTTCATCCATCACCGAGGGCAGATCTCGGCGGTCGCGACCCGCCTCGGCGCACCGGCGCCGGAGATGGATTTTCTCTACTACGTGCGAGACCTGGAGGCCGCCGAGGCGAGAATGCGGGGCTGACGCGGCAGTCAGTCGCGTCGCGCCGCAATGGCGGCGGCGGCCACGCAAAGGCGATTGCGGCCGCCACGCTTGGCATCGTAGAGCTGGCGGTCGGCTTCGGTCACCAGAACCTGCGGCCCGTGTTCACTGGTCGGAATCACCGCTGCGACGCCGATGCTGATGCTGACCGGCGCCAACACGTCCGGATGCTCGTTGGCAATGCCCAGGCCGTGTACCGCCAGGCACATGCGGCGGGCTACCGCCTCGGCGCCATCGACGTCGACGCCGGGCATCAGGCAGGCGAACTCCTCGCCGCCGTAGCGCACCAGCAGATCGCCGACGCGCCGCACCTCGCCTTCCATCGCGGCCGCGATCCGGCGCAGGCAGGCGTCGCCGGCCGGGTGGCCGTGGTGGTCGTTGAAGGCCTTGAAGTGGTCGATGTCGGCCATGATCAGCGCCAGCGGCTGCTGGTCGCGGACGGCACGACGCCAGGCCCCGTCCAGTGCCTCGTCGAAGCGCCGACGGTTGGCGACCTGGGTCAGCGCATCGACCGTCGACAGGCGCTGCCAGTGATCGCGCAGGCGCTTCAGTTCGACGTGCGTCCGGATGCGCATCTTCAGGATCGCTGACGAAAACGGCTTGGTCACGTAGTCGACGGCCCCGACCGACAGGCCCTGCTCCTCGTCGTCCTCCTCGCCCATCGCGGTGATGAAGATCACCGGAATGTCCCGCGTCGTGGCATCGTCCTTGAGCCGCTTGCACACCTCGTAGCCGTCCATGTCCGGCATCATCACGTCGAGCAGGATCAGGTCGGGTTTGTCCGCCGCCGACGCGCGGCGCAGCGCCGACGCGCCGTCGGTGGCGACCACCACCTCGCACTCGGCCTCGAGCAGATTCCCCAGGATATTGATGTTCGAGCGTTCGTCGTCGACGATCAGCACGCGTGGTTTGTCATTGGTCATGGTCGAGTTCCCCGGTCACCTCGGCAAATTCCGCGGCCAGCCGCATCAGCGTGCGCTCGGCACGGTCGAAGTCGAATGTCTGCACCTGTTCCGCGAGGATCACGAAGGTTTGCCGGCATTGCCCGCCGAGGGCCGCAGCCAGCGGTTCCAGCAGATGCACGGCCTGGAAGCTACCGCTGCGCAGTGCCATCCTGAGACTTTCGATCAGCGAGGCGCCGTGCAGGACATCCGGCCGGCCCGCCGGCGTCGCGGTCGGCGTGTCGGCCCCGAGCGCCGCGATCGCCGAGATCAGCTGGTCGAGTTCGCTGTCGGCATCGTCCAGGGCGTGATCGAGGCTGGCGTGGCCGGCCAACGCCCGCTCGACCCTCGTCAGGCGGCGTTCGAGTTCGCGCGCGCCGAGGTTGCCGGCTGTGCCCTTGAGATTATGGACCATGCGCACGGCCGTCTCGCGCCGCCCGCCGGCGCAGGCCTCGCGGATTCTCGCCAGACTGGTGGCGTGGTCCTTGTGGAAGTCCCGCAGCAGGCTGAGATAGAGCGCCGGCTTGTTGCCTGCGCGGCCGAGACCGGCCGCCATGTCGACGCCGGGCAGCTCCGGCACCACCGGATTGACGGAGACGACCGCCGGGCCGGACGCATCGATCACGGCGTCACCCAGCCACTGGCGCAGGGCCTGCACCAGCCGGGCCGGATCGACCGGTTTGCTGAGGTGGTCGTTCATGCCGGCGGCCAGGCACTTCTCGCGATCCTCGTCACGCCCGTGCGCGGTCATCGCGACGATCGGCAGGCTCAGCCGGTCGTGGTGCTCGCGGATCTTCGCGGTGGTCTGGTAACCGTCCATGCGCGGCATCTGCAGATCCATCAGCACCAGATTGAAGGCCTGTTGCCGGAGCACTTCGAGCGCCTCGACGCCATCGCCCGCGATCGTCACGTCGAGCCCGGTTTCGTTCAGCAGTTCGCGCATGATGCGCTGGTTGATCAGGTTGTCCTCGACCACCAGTACCCGGGCCCTGGCGAAAGCCGACGCGTCGATCTCCGACGGCGTGTCGTCGGTCGCGCCGATCGCCGCGTCCTTCGCCAGGCCGAGGTGCAGTGTGAACCAGAAGGTACTGCCCGCTCCCGGCCGGCTTCTCACGCCGATCCGACCGCCCATCATGCCCACCAGATTGCGGCAGATTGCCAGGCCCAGGCCGGTCCCGCCGTAGCGCCGAGTGGTGGAGCTGTCGGCCTGGGTAAACGACTGGAAGAGCTCGGGAATGGCCGCCTCTTCGATGCCGATGCCGCTGTCGCTGACCTCGAACAACAGACAGATGTCGTCCGGTGCCGCGGTATCGAGCGCCAGCGTCAGTCGAACGCTGCCGTCTTCCGTGAATTTGAGCGCATTCCCGATCAAGTTGATCAGGATCTGCTTGATCCGCTGGGGGTCGCCGCGCACGCCGTCGGGTACGGCCGGTGCGATCTCGTGCGTCAGCGCGAGGCCCTGCTGATCGGCGATCACGGAGAACATCTCGACGACGTCGCCGATGATCGCACGCAGGCTGAAGTCGACCTCGTCGAGTTCGAGCTTGCCGGCATCGAGCTTCGAGAAATCGAGGATGTTGTTGATGATCGCCAGCAGCGAGTCGGTGGCCTTCCTGATGTTGCGCAGATAGTTCCGCTGCTTGTCGTCGAGCCGGGTACGTTCCGCGAGATGGCAGAAGCCGAGCACCGCATTGAGCGGCGTGCGGATCTCATGGCTCATGTTGGCAACGAACAACCCCTTGGCACGGGTCGCCTCCTCGGCGGCGTCTCGGGCCTCGGTGAGCTGTCGCTGCACCTCCTTCAACGCGGTGATCTCGGCGTAGCTCGCGATGTGGGCCGGTTCGTCGAAGTAGTCGATCGGATGCGACGACACCAACACCCAGTGATGCCGTCCGGCACGATCCTGGATCTCGGCTTCGCGCCCGTCGACCCGGGTCTGGCCGGCTGCAGGACCGAACAGCGCCGCTTCGTCCGCGGCGCGCCGATGAAACTCGGCGGGCACGGCACCGTCGAGATCCAGCTGGCGCACGGCGAGCAGTTCGGCCGCGGCCCGATTGCCGCGCGCGATCCGGCCATCGCGATGACGCACCAGCATCATCGGCACCGGTGCCGCCTCGAACACCGCGCGCAGATTGCGCTCGCTGCGCGCGATGTTGCGCAGCAGATTGACCACCGCCCACCAGATGCCGCCCATGACCACGAGCAGCAGCGCGGCACCGATCGACAATTTGTCGCGTACGTCGCGCTTGAGCTCGCGCACGAACAGCAGATTGGCCCGGAAATGCGCGATCCCGAGCAGTTCGCGGCTGGTGCGGGCGTAGAGCGGCACGTCGATGTCGAGGCAGTCCCGGCACGCGCTGCTCGTCTTGCTGACGTCGAGCGAGCCGGCCGGCATGCGCACCGCCTCGTAGTCGATCTCGGTGCGCAAGGCCGTGAACATCGGCTCGCCACTGGTCGGCTCGCGGGCGATCAGGATCTCGTCCATGATTCCGGCCAGACGACGGTGGGTCTTTTCCGGGTCGCTGCCGGAGAGCGCATCGGCGATGATCTGGGCCTGCGAATTGGCCAGCGCCGAGGCGTTGGCACGCGCATTGGCGTCCAGCTGGGGTGCCAGCACGGCAAACCAGTAGTAGGCGAGGAAGGCCGCCAGGCAGGCACCGAGACCGAGGAACAGCGCGGTCACGGACACGCCGGCGGGCGGGCGCCTGCGCATTCGGAGTCGCTCAATGCCTCTCATAGCGCTCCGCGATCTTGAGGAAGAAGGGTTTGATCCGCAGGCCGGACGCGGAGATCGCATCCACATTGACATAGGGCATCACGCGGTCGCTGACCGCCATGCCGGCGACGACGCCGCGCTCGACGTCGCCCTCGAACGGGGAGAAGCTCAGCAGGCGATGACGCCGGCTGAAATTGAGGATCGAGGTGATGTCCTCGCCCAGCCGCTGGGCGACGAACAGTCCGGCAGCCTGGGTGCCTTCGAATGCGGCCAGATCGTCGACCGCCACGATCTCGACTTCGAGCGGGATGCCGCGGATCGCCCGCTTGTCGCGCAGCGTGGCTGCCAGTTCCTCGACCAGGGCACCTTCGTCGCGATGGATCAACAGCACACGCAACGGCCCCGCGCCCTTGCGCTTCGCGGCGATGTCCTGGTCGGCCGCGAGTACGGCCGGGAACAGGTTGATGCCGACGGCCAGACGGCGCGCGTCATGTTCGTCGGCGGCGATTGCGCCAAGCCACGACGACGCCGCCAACGACACGACGATCGCCACCAGCAGGGCGATGCGTCTCGGCCAGGGCCACACGGACCGGTCCAATGCCACTCCTATCCAGGGGCCGGGGGCCGTGTCCGCTGCCGGTAGCCGGCGCTCAGAACTCCAGCGTCCCCTCGGCGCCCCTGCAGAATCCGTTCAGTTCGACATAGGCCTTGCCAGCGGCCGCACCGCCGACCGTGGCCGCACCTTCCCAATACTCGGGCCCTGGCCAGAAGCCATGCTTCGCCCTCAACTCCTGGTCCTTGACCATCGGTTCGACCTCGAAGGTCTCGCCATCGAGCTGCACACGCCATCCCGACGGATAGACGCAGCCGGTATGCGGGCTGCGCCATTTGCCGAGTACCTCGACCTTGAACTGGTGCCCGGCGATCGGGCGCGTATTGCCGGCAGCGTCGGTGATCGACCCGGATCGTTCGACGCGGTTTTCGTTGCCGAGGATGTCGTACAACATGATCTGCCGGTCATCGTCGAGCTCGATCGCGAACCATTGCCAGCCCTTGACGATTGCCTGGTAGAGCTCGCCGTACTGACGATCGAACCAGCTGCTGCCCGACACCTTGTAAGTCTTGCCGCCGAAGCTCAGGGTGCCGCGAGTCTTCATGCTAACCCGTGAGTAATAGTAGGTATAGCCGCCGAAGTGATAGGGATGAGCATCTCCCCCATAGTGAAGCGCCGGCGGTTTGGATGCCTCCAGTTCGAGATCCAGCACGTAGCCATCGACCTCGCTGTGCAATCGGTCGATGCGGTCGTCACCGACTGCGCGAATGATGTCGCCCTTGCCGGCGCTCAGATCGAAGCGACCGCTGCTGCGAGCGGGCAGATGGAACTCGAGGTGCTCCGAGAAGTGAAAGCTGTCGTTGTCGACGTCGGTGATCGCCACCTGCACCAACTGGTCGCGCATGAACGCGAAACTGTCGAAGCTGAAGAACACTACCTCGAAGCCGAAGCGGCGCCCCTCTTCCGACTCGAGGTGACCGGTCCAATACCACCACTGCACGTCCTGGCTCGGCAGAAATGCATCGTCCGACGGCAACTCGACCGGACCGATCAAGCCCTTGTCCGGGCTCAACGCGGCCAGCCCGGCGCCGCCGGCGGCGGCCAGCAGCAGCAGACCGACCAGGGCCCGCCGCGACAGCTGGATGCCGCTGGCGACCGCATCGCCGATCCGTCGCAGGCCCTCGCCGAAGCGGTAGGGCCAGAGGAAGCCGGCCAGGCCCAACAGCGAAAAGGCCGGCATCACGACGGCCAGTTCCGGCTGGCGACGGTGCAGACCGCCGACGAACAGGATCAGCAGCGAGGTGGCATAGAGAAAGAGCGGTGCCGCCAGGACCGGCAGCGACAGCGGCTGGCCGCCGGAGAAGCGCCGAAGTCTCGCCAGCACGGGCAGCAGGGCCGCCGCGAACACCACGGCGACCAGCGTCGACGGGTCGATCGCAGCGCGGGACTGAAGCCACAGGTAGGCGAGCATGATGGCGACGAAGCAGCCGAACGCCAGGGGCAGCGCGAGCCACGGCGAAACCACCGCGAACCATTCCTTTTGCGGCCCGTGCCGGTGCAGGACGCCGAGCCAGGCGGTGAAGCTGGCAACGATGACGAACCAGCCGACATAGTTGGTCCAGGGTATGCCGAACCACTCGCCCGGCATGTCCCACACCCAGAATCCCAGCGAGACATAGGCCGGATCGGAGACGAAATCGATCGTCGTTGCGAGCAGTCCTGCAGCCAGCGGTGCCAGCCAGGCCGGCACCGACAGCGCGCGCAGCGTGGCCAGCACGGCATACAGGATCGTGCCCCAGCTCAGCACCACGCCGAGCGGGACGGGGCCGGGCAGCGCCACCAGGGCCTGGGTGTAGTGATAGGGGGTCACCGCCTTCGAAACCTGTGAATACTCGACCACGAAGCCGTAGGCGATGGCGGCCGGCATCACCCAGAACAGGCTGCGGTCGTGGCGCCAGGCATGCACGAGCAGGCCCGCGGTCAGCAGGTAGTTGGCGACTTGCAGCGCGACGAAACTGTCGGACGGATTGAGCATGGCGGGTAGCAGGGGCTGGGGCAAAGGCTGTACGGTCTAGAAGCCGGCCTGGAGCTGCAGCCAGGCGCTGCGTCCCGGCTGTGGATAGTCGTCGCGGTACGACGGGAACGGCTGGCCGACGATATCGAGCGTGTTGAAAGCGGGGTAGCGCACGTCGCGGTCGAACAAATTGGCGACGCCGACGCGCAGGCTGAGGCCGCGCCTCGGCCAGTCCGCCCAGGACGCAGTCACGTCGACGGTCTCGTAGCCGTCGAGCGCCGAACGCGAGTCGCCGGGCTCGCGCGCGCGCTCGCCGACGTGGCGCAGCCACAGGGCATAGTTGCGGGACGAGCGCGGCGCGTAGCGCAGGACCAGGTTGGCGAGGCGTTCGGCCGCACCGGCGACGGTCGCCCCCGAATCGCCCTGTTCGGTATCGACCAGGGTCAGGTTGGCGTCGACACGGAAGGTCGGGCCGATGCGTCGGCCGATCTCGAGTTCGACCCCGGCGAGGTCGACACCCGGTGCATTGACGAAGCCGAGAATCCCGGTATCGACGATCAGATCGGCGAGGTGGGACTGGAACGCCGTGACCCTGAAATCGGTCATTGGCGACTTGTAGATGTAGGCCAGTTCCTGGCTGCGAATGGTCTCGGGTTCGAGCGCCGCAGCGCGGAAGGAGGCTGGCGCCTGATCGGACGAGAAGGTGGATTCGTAGAAAGTCGGTGGCCGGAACGCCTCCGCGTACTGCGCCTTGAGCACGTGGCGCCGGTCCAGCCGCCAGACCGCTGCAATGCGCGGCGATGTATTGGCGCCGAAGTCACTGTAATCGTCGTAGCGGACGCCGGCGGTGACCGTCACATCCTCGCCGACTCGGTATTCGTCCTGCAGCGTGATGCTGGCGACGCGTCGCGAACGGCCTTCCGAGACCCACGGCACGCCGTCTTCGAGGCCGACCCGGATTGACGGCTCGACCGGTTCGAGGGTTTGCGGATGCACGTTGTTGCGCTGCCAGGAATCCCCGACCAGGATCTTGCCGACGGCGAGGGCAGCCAGCCAGCGGTGGTTCTCCCAGCCCTCCCAGCGGAAATCGAGTTCTGCCGACAGCCGTTGCTCCTCGTAGTAGCCCTCGGAGACGTAGCCGTTGGGCAGCACCGTCGGCTGGAACGCGGCGTTGAGCCAGGTGAAGCCATTCGGCAGCAAGCGAATGTCGAAGTGATTCTCGTAGTACTGCCAGCCGAAGGTCAGCGAGGTGCTCAGGTCCGGCGCCAGCATCCACTCGCCGGAACCGTTCACCATCAGGAAGCGGTTGCGGTAGTCGATGCCGCGGGCCTCGGCGTCGTCGAGCACGTTGATCGTGCCGAAATGGTCACCGTTGCCATCCTCGAGATAGCTGAAGGACAGCGAAAACGGGCCGCCTGCGAGATCGAACAGGAACGAGCGCTGTTCCATCTCGTCGTCCACCGGCCCGGGGGCATGGGACAACACGCTCTGTGGCGCGTTATTGCCGCCGTAGAGCGCGTCGCGCCCCGAATCGACGCCGACGCCGGCAGCATGCCAGCCGCCGAGATTGACGCTGCCTCGCCCCCCCTGTGCGGTCGTCCATCCGGCATGGCCGCCGACCGTGTAGGTGTCGTGCTCGGCGGCACGGACGAACGCGGCACGGCCATCCTTACGCGTGATCACATTGAGCACGCCGGCATAGGCGAATTCGCCATGAACTGCGGACCCCGGACCACGCACGACCTCGATCGATTCGACCTGCTCGATCGGCATGTTGAGCACCGGATTGGCGTTGGCCGACAATGCCGAGTTCATCGCATGGCCGTTCAACAGGATCTTCATGTTGCCGGACGCGAAGCTTCCGCCGACCCCTCGCACCAGGGTCTGGCGCCCGCCGATCTGGTCGGTGGACGGCTCGACGCCGGGCACCAGCCGCAGTGCGTCCCAGACCGTTCGTGCACCCAGGGCCGCCATCTCGTCGCCGTGCAGCACCGTGACCAAGCCCGGCACATAGTCGGCGTTGAGCCGGGTCTTGGTGGCGATCTCGGTCTGTTCCTCGAGAATCTCGAGTAGGTTGCGCAGCGCCTCGCCGTCTTCGGCCGAAACCTCTGCGGCTGTTGCAGACGCGCCGGGCCACAGGCCCAGCGCCAGGATCAGCGCGAGACGCGCCGCCGCCAAGGAATCCGTTGTCATCTCGCCCCCCCTCGGTGCGGGCCCTGTGCCCGCCATGCGCATTGTTATTCAACGGGATTTGATATCGACTGACATCAGCATAACCTTAGTCGTACACGCCAACTACCGGAGACGCGCCGCGACGGGCGCCGAAAAGCCGATGGCCCCGGGTTCCGCGGCGAACCGCGGCGGGGCCATCGATCGGCGTGGGTTCGCCGGCCCACGCTGCGCTCGCCGGCGGGCCGGCGTCGGAGGTCGTTCGTCAGAACACGGCGACCGCACCGATGATGAAGCCATCGGTGGTGGTTCTGGCGTCCTCCTCCGAAAACGCCACCGGCACCACCGGATTGCTGGCGGAATAGGTACCGAGCGGAATGTTCCTTTCGGTGATCACCCAGATGCGGTAGCCGACGGTCAGCGCCGCGCCCTTCAGCACCGATCCGCCGACCAGATGCGAGAGGTTGTAAGACAGGCCGATCTCGCCGACCTTGTAGTTGCCGTTCAGCTTGTCCTCGCCGCTGGGCAGCTGGAATCCATCGTCGAGCTCGAGCTTCAGCCAACCGTAGGCGACGTTGCCATACACCGACAGCGGCCCCGAGATCGGTGCGGTGAAGCTGGTGCCGATCAGAAGGCCCCGGGCCTTGAGCTCGCTGTTTTCGACCAGGTCGGTCGATTTGGACTGCGTGCCCTCGCGATAGCCGAGCGAGACCACGACGTTGGGCGTGACGTAGTAGCCGAAATTGACGTCCAGTTCCTTGCGATCGACGTCTTCGGACAGGGCACCATCGGTATCGAAGGCGGTTTCCGGAAAATACGAGACCGAACCGATGAACTTGCCGTAGCGCAGGCCCAGGAAGGGGATCGGCACGGTCCGGGTCGACGACGTGGCCGTGTTGATGGAATCCCGGAACATCAACGACGACGGATCGGCTGGATTCGCCAGAAACGCAGTCCTCGTCAGGTGCAGAATGTCCCACTGGTTGGCCCACAGCCGGACACCGGCCAGCACGTACAGCGGACCGACGGACGCGATCTCCTGCGCCATTTCGCCGCCGTCACCACGATTCTCTGCCGCCATTGCGGTGGGTGACACCAGTGCAGCGACGAGCGCAAGCGAGGCCAATCTGCCTTTGTTCATTGGATGAAGCTCCTTTGTTGGTTGTTGGTATGAACGCTAGAAACTGGGGAGGATGAAGGTGTCGCTTTCCTTCTTCTTCGGTGTCGGTGCACTGCGCATGACGGACTGCGAGCGGTTGCGCTCCTGGGCCTTCAGCCGCTGGATCTCCTCGCGATAGGCCTCGAGCTGATCGGATTGCTGCTGCAGGGTCTGCTGCAGTTTCGACAGTGCAGCGGTCTTGGCCTGGTTCTCCGTTTCCAGGCGGGCCCGCTCGCTCTGGCTGTCGCGGGCGGCCTGCAGCGCTTCGCGGGCCTCGCTGAGCCGGTCCTCGACGTCCTTGCGGCGGGAACCGCTTTCCCGCGCCTGCGTCGAAAGCTGCTCGACCCGCGACTCCAGTTCGTGGATCGCCTGGGCACCGCGCGAGGCTTCACCACGCAGGCGCTGGTTTTCGGACGAGATCGCTTCGAGTTCCCGCGCCAGGCGCTCCTTCTGTTCGCTGATCTCGCGGATGCGCGCATCGAGTTCGGGATTGGCGCAGCCGCCGAAACAGAACTGGCCCGAAAACGACGAGCTGCGATAGGGGATCTGGCGTGCACCGTAGGCATTGCGCGCCTCGGTCTCGACCCCCTGTGCCACGCGGCGCAGCATCTCGTCGAGCGGCAGTCCCTGGGATTCGATCTGCGACAGCAGGTGTTTGGTGAACAGGCCGTTCTTCTGATCACCGTCGATCGCCGAACCGTCGGGTGCGGTGGCGTAGACCAGGACTGTGCCGACGGGTGGGTCGACCCGTGCCAGACCGGTAACCCAGGCCGACGGATCGGCACGTTGGAAAGGGTTGTCGCGGCACGCGTCGAGCACGATGATGTTCGGCGCATTGCGTGCGCCGGCCACGCTGCGCAGCACGTATTCGAGCTCGAAACCTTCGTAGTCGACGTCCGGCGGCGTCGAGATCTCGGCGTCGGTCGGCATCAGGTAGTTCTCGCCGCGGACCTGGATGCCATGGCCGGCGAAGTAGAAAAAACCGGCCGAGCGCGAGTCGAGGCTTGCTGCGAAAGCACGCACGGCGTCGCGCATCTCCCGCTTCGACGGCACGTCGAACAGGCAGGTGGCCTCGAATCCGAGCCGTCCCAGCGCGGCGCAGACGTCCCGCGCGTCGTTGACCGGATTGCCCAGTCTGGGTAGCGCCCGATAGGCCGAGTTGCCGATCACCAGTGCCTTGCGCGAGCTTACCCCGGCAGGACCTTCCGCTGCCGCCACGCCACTCGCGAGCGCCAGGGCGATCAAGAATGCAAAGACCTTGCCCGGCAACGTTCGCAGATCGGTTTTCGAGTACATGTATGGGACGGTTCCACCACGGGTTCCGATCATCGCCGCGGCACGGGCCATCAGGGCACCTACGTCGGGCGATATCGGACGCGGACGCCCCGGCCAAGTCTGACGACGGCGTCCCGCCGTCGCGATTTCACCACAACTCGCGCTTCTCGACCATGCGGAATTCGGCATAGGCACCGCAGACGCGAGGCGGTTCCGCGACAGCCGCGGCGTGTGCCGTCTCAGCGACGGGGCCGCATCGCCATGGCGCCGCGCGCTGCCACGCCGGCGAGCGCGAACCCGGGCGCGCCGTCGCGATCTGCAGAACGCCGCCGGCCAACTTCGATCGCCGTCGGAAAAAGCCGCTCAGACCACGCCGGCACCGTGGGCCTGCATGTCGGCCCAGTAGCTGGAGCGCACCATCGGACCGCAGGCTGCGTTCTTGAAGCCCATCTTCAGCGCCTCGGCCTCGAACATCTTGAAGGTGTCCGGGTGAACGTAGCGCAGCACCGGCAGGTGGCCGCCCGAGGGCTGCAGGTACTGTCCGATCGTCAGCATCTCGACGTCATGGGCGCGCAGATCCCGCATCACCGCGAGGATCTCGTCGTCGTCCTCGCCGAGCCCCACCATCAGGCCCGATTTGGTCGGCACCTCCGGGTGCCGCGCCTTGAACTGCTTGAGCAGGTCGAGCGAATACTGGTAGTCCGAACCCGGGCGCGCCTGTCGGTAGAGCCGCGGAACGGTCTCCAGATTGTGGTTCATGACGTCCGGCGGCGCCTGATCGAAGATCTCGAGCGCGATCTCCATGCGGCCGCGGAAATCGGGCACCAGCACCTCGATGCGGGTCGCGGGCGAGGCGCTGCGGGTCTCGCGGATGCAGTCGACGAAGTGCTGGGCGCCGCCATCGCGCAGATCGTCGCGATCGACCGACGTGATGACGACGTAGTTCAGGCGCATCGCGGCGATCGTGCGGGCCAGCTCGGCGGGCTCGTCCGCATTGAGCGGATCCGGACGCCCGTGGCCGACGTCGCAGAATGGGCAGCGCCGGGTACAGATGTCCCCCATGATCATGAAGGTGGCGGTGCCCTTGCCGAAGCACTCGTGGATGTTCGGGCACGACGCTTCTTCGCAGACCGTATGCAGCTTGTGATCGCGCAGGGTCGCCTTGATCTCGTTGAAGCGCTCGACCTCCTCGCCGGCGCCGAGCTTGATGCGGATCCATTCGGGTTTCTTCAGGCGCTCGGCCGGAACGATCTTGATCGGGATGCGCGCAGTCTTGTCCGCGCCGCGCTGCTTGCGGGAGGTGCCTTCCATGGCTGTGCTCCGTGGTCGATCCGGCGCGGCCTCAGCCGTCGATCAGTGCGGACGGAAATTGTCGGAGCAGATGTCCGAGCAAGCGCCCGGCCACCGTATCGACCCCGTCGGTCACGCCGAAATCCTTGAGTTGTATGGTCTTCAGCCCACTATAGCCGCAGGGATTGATCCACGTAAATGGGGCAAGATCCATATCGACGTTGAGGGCCAGTCCGTGGTAGGAGCAGCCGTTTCGCACCCGCAGGCCGAGCGCGGCGATCTTGTCTTCGCCGATATAAACGCCCGGCGCACCGCTCTTTCGCCTGGCATCGAGCCGGTAGTCCGCCAGGCAGTCGATCAGCGCCTGTTCGATGTGATGGACCATCTCGCGCACCTTGAGATTGCGTCGACGCAGGTCGAGCATCAGGTAGGCCACGACCTGCCCCGGCCCGTGATAGGTGATCTGACCACCGCGGTCGATCTTGACCAGCGGAATTCCCGTTTCGCGGAGCAGGTGTTCCGGCTTGCCGGCCTGACCGAGGGTGTAGGTCGGCGGATGCTGCAGCAGCCACAATTCGTCGGGACACGAATCGTCCCGCCGCGCCGTGTATTCGCGCATCGCTTCCCAACTCGGTTCGTAGTCGACCAGTCCGAGCCGGCGGACCACCAGCGGCGGCGCAGTCATCGAGCTGTCCTTCGGCTGCTGCGCGACCCGCCACTGCCGACATGGAACAACGATGCGAAACGATCACGCAACCGGTCGGACCTGCTCACAGCACCACCTTGACCAGCGGATGGGCGGAGAGCTCGCGATAGAGGGCGTCGAGCTGACGCTGCGAGATCGCACGTACGGTGCAGGTCAGCGACAGGTAGCTGCCCTTGCTTGACGGCCGCATCTCCATCGTGCTGCCATCGAAGTCCGGATCGTGCCGCAGCACCACTTCGAGCACCATCTGCGCGAAGTCGTCGCTGCGCACGCCCATGATCTTGATCGGAAAATCGCTCGGAAATTCGATCAGCGACCCGCTTTGTCGGTCAGCCACCGCGCATCACCCTTGCCTTGAAATCCTGATACCAATCGTACATCTGCCTCGCGACCGGGCCCGGGCGGCCATCGCCCACAGGATGGCCGTCGAGGCACGTGATAGGCAGCACCTCCTTGGTCGACGAGGTCAGCCAGATCTCGTCGGCCGAACGCAATTCCTGTTCGAGGATCTCCCGCACCTGGTGGCGCAAGCCGTTGCTTGCGGCCAGTTCCAGCACGACATCGTAGGTGATGCCGGGCAGCATCAGATGACTCTTCGGCGGCGCCAGCATGATGCCGTCGCGGACGACGAAGATGTTCGAGGCCGAGCCTTCGGTCAGGAAGCCATCGCGCAGCAGGATCGCCTCGACGCAGCCGGCCTTCAGCGCCTGGTTGCGCAGCAGGCAGTTGGCAAGCAGCGCGATGGTCTTGAGGTCGCAGCGCAGCCAGCGGAAATCGGCCGCGGTGATCGCGCCGACGCCAGCCTCGCGCTGTACCGCCGGCACGGTCACCAGCGCTTCGCTGGTGATGAACACGGTTGGCGCCAGCCCATGCGGGAAGGCGTGGTTGCGGCGACCCTCGCAGCCTCGGGTGACCTGGACATAGACCGACTGGTCGTGCCAGTCGTTGCGCGCGACGAGCTCGCCGATCAGTTCGCGCCAGCGCGCGGTGCCATGGGGGTTGGCGATCTCGAGGCCGCACAGGGTGTTGTCGAGCCGTGCCAGATGCTGCTCGAGCCGGAACGGCTGGCGCGAATAGACCGGGATCACTTCGTAGCCGCCATCGGCGAACAGGAAGCCCCGGTCCATCGGCGACACACGCGCCTGGTCCAGGGGCAGGTATTCGCCATCGAGGTAGCAGATCGCACTCACCGAGTTCGTCTCCGGCAACCACCGGGCCGGCCCGAGGCCGGCCCGCGAGGCAGGCCGCACCGCCGCCTATGCGCGCGGCCGGACGACCCCCGCCGCCCGCACCTTACAGGCTCTTGATCCAGAGCCGCAAGGCGTCCCAGCTGCGGCCGACCAGACCCGCCTCGGGGACGTCGTGCAGCGCCAGCACCGGGTACTCGCCGATCAGCTGGCCATCGAGCGAGATGCGCAGGGTCGCGACCTGCTGTCCCTTTGCCACCGGCGCGGTCACCGGCTGCATGCTGGCCAGGTCGAACTGCAGGTTGGCCACCTGGTCCTTCGGCACCGACAGCACGAAGTCGTCCAGGAAGCCGGCATCCAGGACGTCGGATTCCCCTTTCCAGACCGGCAGCGACGAGACCGGCTTGCCGGCTTCGTAGAGGCGAACGGTATCGAAGAAGAGGAATCCGTGGTTGAGCAGCTTGAGCGATTCCTCGGCCCGACTGGCCTCGCTGGCGGCACCGGTCACCACCGAGATCAGGCGTCGTTCGCCACGCTTGGCCGATGCGATCAGGCAATAACCTGCGCTTTCGGTGTGGCCGGTCTTGATGCCGTCGACGGTCGGATCGACCCACAGCAGCCGGTTGCGGTTCGGCTGCTTGATGTCGTTGTAGCTGAAATCCTTCTGCGAATAGGTCGGGTAGTACTTCGGAAAATCGCGGATGATGGCGGAGGCCAGGATGCCGAGGTCACGGGCCGTGGTCAGGTGTTCCGGATGTGGCAGCCCGGTGCTGTTCATGAAGTGGGTGTCCTTCATGCCGAGGCGCTCGGCCTCGCGATTCATCAGCTGGACGAAGCCCTCCTCAGAGCCGGCGATCAACTCCGCCAGCGCGACGCAGGCGTCGTTGCCCGACTGCACGATCATGCCCTGCACCAGCTGGTCGACGGTGACCGCCTTGCGCGGCTCGATGAACATCCGCGAGCCGATCATCTTCCACGCCTTCTCGGACACCGGCACCTGCTGTTCCGGCGTGATCCGGCCCTCCTTGAGCGCCGAGAAGGTCAGATAGGCAGTCATCAGCTTGGTCAGCGAGGCGGGCTCGATGCGACGCCCGGCATCGTGATCGACCAGTGGCTGGCCGGTGACGAAGTCGAGCAGCAACCAGGTATTGGCCGCGACCTGCGGCGACGGGGCGGCCTGACCGAATGCAAGCTGGGCGGACAGGAACAGGATCAGGAAGGAGACGAGACGCATGGGCTGGATATCACTTGGTACGGATTGGATCGGAGGTACGGCGAGGGCACCGGACGCGGGGCTCAGCGGGCGACGACGAAGGGCTTGAGCTTGAGCGCGGCGCCGACAGCTTCTGCACGTTCGCGCGCTTCCTCCACCGTATCATAGGGGCCGAGATGGAGTCGAAAGCGCAAGCCCTGCGGTACGACTTCCAGGCGCTCCAGTGGTTCGCCGATCTCGCCGGCAGCCATGCTGCGGAAGTCCTCGGCGTTCTCGCGGCTGGCGAAGGCACCGAGTTGCAGATAGTGGCGAAGCCCCGCAGCGACGTCGGCGCCCGCGGCCGGGACGGCCTCGTCCGCGGCCTGCGGCGACGCCGGCGGCGGCGCCTGCATCGGCAGCGGGGCCTCCGTTGCCACCGATGCCGGTGCCTCGGTCGCTTCAGGCATCGTCAGCGCGCCGATCGGTGCGACCTCGGGCACCTCCGGCACCACTACCGCAGCGACCTCGGCTGCAGTCGCGGCCGATCCGGCGTGGCGCAGCGGCCGGATCGGCGCAGCGCTGCTGAGTTCGACCTCTTCCCCCGGAACGATCGCCGTCACTTCGACACTGGCGCTGCCCTGTTCGATGTAACCGAGGCGGTGGGCCGCGGTGTAGGAGAGATCGATCACGCGCCCGCGCAGGAACGGCCCGCGGTCGTTGACGCGAACGATCACGCTACGATCGTTCTCGAGATTGCGCACCCTTACGTAGCTCGGAATCGGCAAGGTCGGATGGGCGGCGGTCATCTTGTACATGTCGTAGATCTCGCCGCTCGCGGTTTGCTTGCCGTGGAATTTGCGGCCATACCAGCTGGCCTTGCCGCGCTGGCTGAACGGCGCCAGCCGGGTGGCCGGGGTGTAGCTCTGGCCCAGTACCCGGTAGGGTCGATTGGCATAGCGGTGCAGCGGCTCATCGCGCGGCCGGGCATCGGGAACGCGATCGAGATCGGTCGGCGGACTGGCGTGGGGACCGTCGTCCTGGTAGTAGCCGCCGGGCCTATCGTCGGCCTCGCGGGCGTCGCCGGAGGGGGCCATCGGTGTCGAGCCGCAGCCCGCCAGAAGGCCGCAGACCAGGCCGACGACGATCGCTTGCGACCAGCCGGATTGCAGGATCATGGGCGCGTTCCTCATGTCTTCTGGGCCGCGAATCGGGCACGCTGCACACTCATCAGGATGCCGAGCCCGAGGCACAGTGTCACCAGCGCCGTGCCGCCATAGCTGATGAAGGGCAGCGGCACGCCCACGACCGGCAGGATGCCACTGACCATTCCCATGTTCACGAAGGCGTAGGTGAAGAAGATCATCGTCACCGCGCCGGCCAGCAGACGCGAAGAGAGGGTCGGGGCCGCCATCGCGATGACGAAACCGCGGGTGATCATGCCAATGTACAGGAACACCAGCAGGCACGCACCAACGAAGCCGAACTCCTCGCCCAGCACGGCGAAGATGAAATCGGTATGGCGCTCCGGGATGAAGGCGAGGTGGGTCTGGGTACCATCGCGCCAGCCCTTGCCGGCGACACCGCCCGATCCGATCGCGATCGTGGACTGGATGATGTGGAAACCCTTGCCGAGCGGATCCGAGGTCGGATCGAGCAGCGTGCATACCCGATTCTTCTGGTATCCGTGCAGCACCACCCAGTCCACCTCGGGCTGGCAGATGCGATCGCCGAAGCCGACGATGGAGCCGATGCCGACGATGCCTGCCACCGCCACCGGCGCGATCAGTTTCCACGACAGTCCGGCGAAGAACAGCACGAAGAAACCTGCCGCGGCGACCAGCAGCGCGGTGCCGAGATCCGGCTGGCGCACGATCAGCCCGACCGGGATCACCAACAGGATGCCGGCAGCGACGAAGTCGCGGGCATTGACCGCCCCTTCCCGATGATGGAAATACCAGGCGAGCATCAACGGCACGGCGATCTTCATGATCTCCGACGGCTGGATCCGGGCGACGCCGATGTTGAGCCAGCGCTGGGCCCCCTTGGATGTCTCGCCGAACACCGCCACCGCCACCAGCAGCAGTACCCCGACCAGATACACGGGCAGCGCCATCGCGAGGACGCGCTGGATCGGCAGTCGCGCCGCGACCCACATCACCACCACCGCCACCGCCGAGTTGATCATCTGCGATTCCATCCGCGCCGGCGAGGCACTCGCCATCAGCGTGAAGGCGTAGCCGAGCAACAGGCACAGCAGCACCAGCAAGATCGGATCGAGCGGCTCGAGCAACGCGACCAGCACGCGGCGCAGGTCGAAGCGGCGCCCGGTCATTGCGCATCTCCGGCCGCCGGCGTCGGCTCGAATTCGTCGCTGGCCTCTTCATCGGGCAGCGCCGGTTCGTCGGGCTCGATCCCGAGCAGGTAGTAGTCGAGCACCTGGCGCGCGATCGGCGCCGCCGCCTGGGATCCGAAGCCACCGTTCTCGACCAGGACGGCAAGTGCGATCGCCGGCTTTTCGACCGGCGCGAAGGCGACGTAGAGCGAGTGGTCGCGCAGGCGCTCGCGAATCTGCTTCTCGCGGTAGGTGGCCCCTCGCAGCGAGAACACCTGGGCGGTACCGGTCTTGCCCGCGACCCGGTAGCCGGCACCCTTGAATGCACGCCGGCCGGTACCTTCGAGGTTGACGCCCTCCATCGCGTGCTTGATGAAATCGACGTGCTCGCGAGCCAGCGGCAGTCGGGTCAAGGGTTCCGGTTCGATCACCCGACGCGCGCCGGTACGCACGTCCTCGACGTAGCGCACCAGATGGGGCCTGAAGCGCACGCCATCGGCAGCCAGCGTCGCCACGGCGCTGGCGAGCTGAATCGGCGTATAGGCGTTGTAGCCCTGGCCGATGCCGACCGAGATGGTTTCGCCGGCAAACCATTTCTGCTGCTCGACTCGCCGGAAGCGGGTGCGTTTCCACTCCGGCGAAGGCAACACGCCACTGGATTCGCCCTCGAGGTCGACGCCGGTGCGGCTGCCGAGGCCGAAGCCGTCCATGAAGCCGGCGATCTGCTCGATGCCCAGATCCGCCGCCAGCCGGTAATAGTAGGTATTGCACGAAAACGCGATCGACTTGTACATGTCGACCACGCCATGCCCGCCGACCTTGTCATCGCGGAAGCGGTGACCCCCGAAGTCGAAGTAGCCGGGGTCCGAGATCGCCTGCTCGGGCGTGCGCTTGCCGGTGGTCAGGGCCGCCAGCGCCATGAACGGCTTGAAGGTCGACCCCGGCGGATTGGCGCTGGCGAGTGCGCGGTTCAACAAGGGATGGTCGGGCGAAGTGTTGAGCGCGTTCCAGTCCTGGGTCGAGATGCCATCGACGAACAGGTTCGGATTGAAGGTCGGCGACGACACCAGGGCCAGCACGCCGCCGGTGGCCGGCTCGATCGCCACCAGTGCACCGCGTCGCCCGTTGAACGCATTCTCGGCCACCCGTTGCAGACCGCGGTCGAGGGTCAGCACCAGATTGTTGCCGGAGGTCGGCGGGGTGCGACGCAACTGGCGCACCGCACGTCCGCCGGCATCCACCTCGACCTCCTCGAAACCGGTGACCCCGTGCAGTTCGTCCTCGTAGCTCTGTTCGAGACCGACCTTTCCGATATGCTCGGTGCCCCGGTAGTTGGCGGTCTCGTCCCGGGCGTCGATGCGCTCGAGGTCGCGCTCGTTGATGCGACCGATGTAGCCGATGACGTGGGAAGCCAGGCTGCCGTTCGGATAGTCGCGGAACAGTCTCGCCTTGACCTCGACCCCCTCGAACTCGAAGCGACGGGCGACGAAGCGCGCGACCTCCTCGTCGGTCAGGCGGATGCGGATCGGCACGCTGTCGAAGTTGCGGCTTTCGTCGAGGATCTTGCGGAAGCGTCGACGGTCGCGCGGCGTGATCTCCACCACCGCGGCCAGTTGGTCGAACAGGGCGTCTGCCTGGCGGAAATGGGTCGGCGCGATCTCCAGCGTGTAGGCGGCGTAGTTGCGCGCCAGCACTTCGCCGTCGCGGTCGACGATCAGGCCACGGTTCGGCGAGATCGGCACCAGCGCGATCCGGTTGTCCTCGGCGCGGGTATGGTAGTAGTCGAAGCGATTGATCTGCAGCCAGCCGAATCGGGCCACCAGCAGCGCGAAGCACACCAGCATGAAGCCGCCTGCCACCAGCAGGCGGCTGCGGAAATGCTGGAGTTCCTGTTCCGGGTCGTCGAAGCTCATCGGATCGGTGAATCGGCGCTGCGCTCAGATCGGGCGGTTGTCGTCGCGCTCGACCGGCCGGAACTGGGGGAACAACAACACGAAATGCATCGGCACCCACAGTAGCGCGGCGGTGAAGCTGCCGGTGAAATACCACCAGCCCGGGAAATCGGCGCCCGACAGCATGCGAACCACCACCATCACCACATGAACCAGCAGCAACAGCGGCAGGATGTGCAAGGCCTGCTCGAGTGGCGAAAACCACAGTACGCGCCGCGACAGGGCGTTCGCACCGTAGGTCAGCAACACGTAGGCGAGGGCATGCTGGCCGAGCGCGGCGCCGTGGCCGACATCGACCAGCAGCCCGAAGACGAAGCCGGTGCCCAGGCTCACCCGTAGCGGTTCGCGCACGCTCCAGAAGGCGAGCACCAGGGCAAGCCAATCGGGCACGCCGGGCAGGTGCCCGGTCGGGATCAGGGTCAGGGCAAAGGCGATCAGCAGCGACAGATACAGGTACCAGAGCTTGACCGGCTGCAGGATGCGCTGACTGCGATTGGTCGGTTGCATCAGGAGCCTCCGCCGGCCTTGGCGACGACGGCGTCTTCGCCTCCGCCCATCGGCGGCAATGGCAGGTTCAGTCGGCCCATCACCAGCACCTGCGTGCTCTGCTCGACGCCCCCCACCGGCAGGCAGAAGATCCGGGCGAAGGCCTGGGTGTCGCGATCGACCCGCAGCACCTTGGCCACCGGCAGTCCCGGCAGGTAGAGGCCATCGAGACCCGAGGTGACCAGCGTGTCGCCGGGCTCGACGTCGGCCGTCGCCGGCAGGTAGCGCAATTCGAGCTGACCGGCGCCGGCCCCGAACACGACGCCGCGCAGCCCGTTGCGCTGGACCGCGATCGGGATCGCCTGCTCCTTGTCGGTGAGCAGCGTGACCTCGGCCTGGATCGGATGCACCCGCGTCACCTGCCCGATCACGCCGCGCTCGTCGACCACGGCGTCGCCCTTGGCAATACCGTGGGTCGAACCGCGGTCGAGGATCACCTTGCGCGAAAACGGGTCGTGGGCAGCGTAGAGCACGTCGGCGGCCACCGAGCGCGCCGGCAGTTCCTCGCGCATGCCGAGCAGCGTCCGCAGCCGGCTGTTCTCCCGCGCCAGTTGCTCATGGCGCATCAGTTGCTCGGACATCCGCAGTTGCTGGCGACGCAGCAATGCATTCTCCTGCTGCACCTTGGCCAGCGTCGCGAAATAGGTGGCGGCATTGAGCACCAGATCCGCCGGCGTGGCGGCGGCCCGCTCGACCGGGTACAGGACCACCGCGACGGTCTGCCGCATGAACTCGAGATAGCGGAACTTGAGGTCGGTGACCAGCAGCACCAGCGCCGCCGACACGTAGAGCATCAGCCGCACCGTAGGCGCCGGGCCGCGCTTGAAGATTGGAGGGGTGTTGTGTCCGATCAGCGACATGCAGCGTCAACGAAGACGCGGCCGCCCGGTGACGCCCGCGGCCGCGCAGCTGTGGACCATCGATTACTCGGACGTGAAGATGGAACCCAGCTTGTCCATCTTTTCGAGTGCCATGCCCGAGCCTCGCGCGACGCAGGTCAGCGGATCCTCGGCGACGATGACCGGCAGCCCGGTCTCTTCCATCAGCAGACGGTCGAGATCGCGCAGCAGCGCGCCACCACCGGTCAGCACCATGCCGCGCTCGGCGATATCGGCACCCAGTTCCGGCGGGGTCTGCTCGAGCGCGATCTTGACCGCCGAGACGATCTGGTTGAGCGGTTCGGCGAGGGCCTCGAGGATCTCGTTGGACGAGATCGTGAAGCTGCGCGGAATCCCCTCGGCCAGGTTGCGGCCCTTGACCTCGATCTCCTTGACTTCCGATCCCGGGAAGGCCGAACCGATCTCGGTCTTGATGTTCTCGGCGGTGGTATCGCCGATCAGCATGCCGTAGTTGCGGCGGATGTAATTGACGATGGCCTCGTCGAACTTGTCGCCGCCGACCCGCACCGACCCCGAATAGACCATGCCGCCGAGGGAAATGACACCGACCTCGGTAGTGCCGCCGCCGATGTCGACGACCATCGAGCCGGTCGCGTCGGCCACCGGCAGACCGGCGCCGATCGCCGCCGCCATCGGCTCCTCGATCAGATAGACGTGGCTGGCGCCCGCCGCCAGCGCGGCATCGCGGATCGCGCGGCGTTCGACCTGAGTCGAGCCGCAGGGCACACAGATGATGATGCGCGGACTGGGCGAGAACAACCGGGTGTCGTGCACCTTCTTGATGAACTGCTTGATCATCTGCTCGGTGACGACGAAATCAGCGATCACGCCGTCCTTCATGGGCCGGATCGCGGTGATGTTGCCCGGCGTCTTGCCGAGCATCTGCTTGGCGGCGTAGCCGACCGCCTGGATGGTCTTCTTCGCGTTGGGCCCGCCCTCGGTCCGGATGGCCACCACCGACGGTTCGTCGAGCACGATGCCCTTCGACCGAACGTAGATCAGCGTATTCGCAGTACCGAGGTCGATCGCCAGGTCGTTCGAGAAGTAGGAGCGCAGGAAACCGATCATGAAGGAACTTTTCCGTGATTCCGGGGAAGGAACGGGGCGAGATAAACGAATATGATAACCTACAATCCCCTCCACCCTCCGCAAGTTTGCAAAGCCATGTCGCTCGATATCGATCAGGTCAAACACGTTGCCCGTCTGGCGCGCATCGAGCTCGGGCCAGGCGAGGCCGAAGACGCGCTGGCCAAGCTCAACGGCATTTTCGACCTGGTCGAACAGATGCAGGCGGTCGACACCAGCGGCGTCGAACCGATGTCGCATCCACAGGAACTGTACCAGCGCCTGCGTGATGACGTCGTCACCGAAGCCGACCGGCGCGATGCCTTTCAGCGGGTGGCACCGGCCACCGAAGCCGGACTGTATCTGGTGCCGCGGGTTATCGAGTAGCCTTTCCTCCGGGCAATCCTTCCTTTTCCGACCCCACCGAATCATGCTGAACGCCAGCCTCCAGGAGCTTGCATCGGCGCTTGCCGACAGGCGAATCTCCAGCGTCGAACTGACCCGGTCCGTGCTCGATCGCATCGCCGCCGCGAACCCGCGGACCAACGCCTTCGTGCATGTCGACGGGGACGGCGCGCTGGCCGCGGCAGCCGCCGCCGACGCGCGCATCGCAGCCGGCGAAGCGGGCCCGCTGACCGGCATTCCGCTGGCGCACAAGGACGTATTCTGCACCGAGGGCATGCCCACCACCTGCGCCTCGAAGATGCTGGCGAACTTCGTCAGCCCATATGACGCCCATGTCGTCGCGCAGTTGAAGAAGGCCGGCACGGTGCTGGTCGGCAAGACCAACATGGACGAGTTCGCGATGGGTTCGTCCAACGAGAATTCGCATTTCGGCGCCGCGCGCAATCCCTGGGATACATCGCGCGTGCCCGGCGGCTCGTCGGGAGGCTCTGCCGCTGCGGTCGCGGACGGCCTGATCCCGATTGCCACCGGCACCGATACCGGCGGCTCGGTTCGACAGCCGGCCTCGTTCTGTGGCGTCACCGGCATCAAGCCGACCTACGGCGTGGTGTCGCGCTACGGCATGATTGCCTACGCCTCGTCGCTCGACCAGGGCGGCGTGCTCGGTCGCAGCGCGGCCGACTGCGCGCCGGTGCTGTCGGCCATGGCCGGCTTCGACCCACGGGACTCCACCAGCCTGGAGCGGCCGGCCGAAGACTTCGGTCGCGACCTCGGCAAGTCGATCGAGGGCCTCAAGATCGGCCTGCCGCGAGAATACTTCGGCGAGGGCATGGACGCCGACGTGCGCGCAGCGGTCGAAGCCGCGCTCGACACCTACCGCAGCCTCGGCGCCGTCACCGTGGACATCGAGCTTCCCAACTCCCGCCTGGCGATTCCGGCTTACTACGTGATCGCACCGGCCGAGGCCAGCTCCAACCTGTCGCGCTTCGACGGCGTGCGTTACGGCCACCGCGCCGCCGAATACGCGGATCTCGCCGAGATGTACTGCAGGAGCCGGGCACAGGGCTTCGGCAGCGAGGTCAAGCGACGCATCCTGATCGGCACCTACGTGCTCTCCCACGGCTACTACGACGCCTACTATCTGCAGGCGCAGAAGCTGCGAAGGTTGATCGCCGACGATTTCCGTCGCGCCTTCGGCCAGTGCGACGTCATCGCCGGCCCGACCGCCCCGACCACCGCCTATGCGCTCGGTGCCAAATGCGACGATCCGGTGCAGATGTATCTGGGCGACATCTATACCGTTGCGATCAATCTCGCCGGCCTGCCGGCGCTGTCGCTGCCCGCCGGCTTCGGCGATGGCGGACTGCCGGTCGGCCTGCAGCTGATCGGCGACTATTTCGCCGAGGCTCGGTTGCTGAATGCCGCCCACCGCTTTCAGCAGGCGACCGACTGGCACCTGGCCCGACCCGCGGGCGAGTGATGACGAGGGGACTCCCGATGAACCGAACCACCTTGCAGCGCCTGCTGACCGTCGGCCTGATCGCCCTGGCGGCGTCCTGCGCAACGCCTCCGCCGCCGCCCCCGCCGCCACCGCCGAAAGAGAAGCCGGCGCCCCCACCACCGCCGCCCAAGGTCGAGAAGCCCAAGGCAAAGCGCCTGAACATGGCCAACGAGTGCCGCTTCAAGAACATCACCGGCTATAACGGCAACGCCAAGCTCGACGTCGCCGAGTCTCGAGTGCGCCATTTCCACGCCAACGTCAACATTCCGCGCCGTGGCCGTTGCCGATTCGAGGACGGCGACTTCAAGCAGGTGCGCCAGGCGCCGCACGTCGAACTCGCGTCGGCCAAGGGCTGCAAGATCAGGATGTGGGAGCAGGGTCGGAAATTCACGGTCGCCTTCGCCGACTGCAATCGTCACTGCAGCGGCGATGCCGCCGATTACCTGTGGCCGATCCTGATGGACAAGCCGACCGGCAAGTGCGATTGATCGGGATTCGGACACGAGGATGAAACAATCAGACTGGGAAGTGGTGATCGGGCTGGAGATCCATGCCCAGCTCACCACCGCGTCGAAGATCTTTTCGGGTGCATCGACCGCATTCGGCGCCGAGCCGAATGCCCAGGCCAGCGCGGTGGACATCGCGCTGCCGGGGGTGCTGCCGGTGCTGAACCGCGGCGCGGTCGAGCGGGCAATCCGGTTCGGCCTCGCCACCGGCGCTGCGATCGCGCCGAAGAGCGTGTTCGCGCGCAAGAATTACTTCTATCCAGACCTGCCGAAGGGCTACCAGATCAGCCAGTACGAACTGCCGGTGGTCGCCGGCGGAGAAGTCTCGATTCGCGTCGGAGACGGCGACCAGGCGTATGACAAGTCGGTTCGACTGACCCGCGCCCACCTCGAGGAGGACGCCGGCAAGAGCCTGCACGAAGATTTCCACGGCATGAGCGGCATCGACCTCAACCGCGCCGGCACGCCGCTGCTCGAAATCGTCTCGGAACCCGACATGCGCTCGTCGGCCGAGGCCGTGGCCTACGCCAAGACGCTTCATACGCTGGTTCGCTGGATCGACATCTGCGACGGCAACATGCAGGAGGGCTCGTTCCGCTGCGACGCCAACGTGTCGGTACGCCGGCGCGGCGAGGCGGCCTTCGGCACGCGGCGCGAGATCAAGAACCTCAACTCGTTCCGCTTCCTGCAACAGGCGATCGACTACGAGGTCAAGTGGCAGATCGAACTGCTCGAGGACGGTGGCAGCGTACAGCAGGCCACCGTGCTGTTCGACCCGGACAGTGGCGAGACCCGGATGATGCGCAGCAAGGAAGACGCCCACGACTACCGCTATTTCCCCGATCCCGACCTGCTGCCGCTGGCGATCGACGCGGCCTGGGTCGACCGGGTCCGCGCATCGATGCCCGAACTGCCTTCTGCGCTGGCGCTGCGCCTGCAGCAGCGCCACGGCCTGAGCGCCTACGACGCAGTCACGCTGACCTCTTCGCGCGAACTCGCCCGCTTCTATCTCGATACCGTCGACGCCGCCGGTACCGCGCTCGCCAAGCCTTGCGCCAACTGGATCATGGGAGAATTCTCGGCGCGGCTGAACAAGGCCGAGATCGACGTCGTCGACGCACCGCTGTCGCCCACGCAACTCGCCGGTCTGGTCGCCCGCATCGCCGACGGTACGATCTCCAACAACATCGGCAAGAAGGTGTTCGACGCGCTGTGGAACGGCGACGGCGACAGCGCCGATGCGATCATCGAGGCACAGGGCCTGAAGCAGGTCACCGACAGCGGCGCCATCGAGGCATTGGTGGACGACGTGCTCGCCGCCAATCAGAAGTCGGTCGACGAGTTCCGTGCCGGCAAGGAAAAGGCCCTCAACGCACTGGTCGGACAGGTCATGAAGGCCAGCCGGGGCAAGGCCAATCCGACGCAGGTGAACGAGCTGCTGCGGCGCAAGCTGACGAACTGAAACACACCGCGCGACCGCCGACGGCGGCTGCTGATAGCATGGCCGCATTCGCACACGTGGGAGATCCCGAGATGTCGCAACGTTCGACCTGGGCGACGCTTACGCTGTTTTCGTTGCTGCTGGCACCGACCCTCGCAGCGGCCACCGAGCTGCCCAAGCGCAAGCCCGGGCTGTGGGAGATCAAGACCGCGATGTCGGTACTGGGCGGCCAGCAGATGATGATGCGTCAGTGCATCGACGACAAGACCGACGCCGACCTGCTGGCGCAGGCGACCCGGCAGCAGGGCGACTGCGAAACACCCCGCATCACGCGTGCCGGAGAGCGCACGACGATCGAGACCACCTGCAAGGTCAATGGTGGTACGGCCAGGACGCGCGGCGAATTCACCGGCCAGTACGAGTCCCATTACCAGGGCGAGGTGGTGACGCTTTTCGATCCGCCGCAGCACGGCATGCAGGAAGCCCGCATGCAGATCGACGCGCGCTGGACCGGCCCCTGCCCCGCCGGCCAGAAGCCGGGTTCCACGCAGATGCAGCTACCCGGGGTCGGCAACATCAATCTGCCGGAAATGCTGAAGAACATTCCCGGCATGGGCCAGCAGTAGGTCGCTCGCTTGCGACCGGAGCGGGCGAGGTGGCTGGTCGGAATCGCAATCGCAGCGGCGGGCGCCATCGTGGTGGCTGACGAATATCGCTCCTGCGCCGGCTGGCGCATCGGCGCCGATGCCGTCGCGCTGCCGGCGTGCCCGGACCGGCCGAACTGCGTCAGCGGCACGATTGCCACCATCGGCGGGAGGGCGCCGTCGCTGGCCGACGTGGCACGCGCCGCCCTCGCCGAACCGCGCAGTCGGCTCGAACTGCATGGCGGGCGGGTATTGATTGCAAGCTTTCGTTCCCGTCTCTTCAAATTCGTCGACGAAGCCGTGTTCCTCCGGCGCAGTGACGGTAGTATCGAATATCGCTGCGGCGCCTGCAGCGGCTACTACGATTTCGGTGTCAATGCGCGCCGCATGGAGCGGATCCTTGCGCGCCTGAGCACTGCGACGGGCGAGGCTTCGCATTGATCGCCGGCCGGCGGCGATTCCGGGGGAGGGAAACGACCTGATGCTGACCACCACGCACTATTGCCCGCTTTGCAAGCCCGACGACGAGCGCGTTTTGTGGCAGGATGCCCATCTTCGCGTCATACGCGTGGACGACGAGGACTATCCGGGATACCTGCGCGTGATCTGGACGCATCACGTTGGCGAGATGTCCGACCTGAGCCCGCGCGAGCGCCAACACATGATGGAGATGGTCATGGCCAGCGAGGAAGCGCTGCGCGAGTGCATCCGGCCGGACAAGATCAACCTGGCCAGCTTCGGCAACATGGTGCCGCATCTGCATTGGCACGTGATCGCCCGCTTCCGCAGCGACCGACATTTTCCACAGCCGGTATGGGGGACGCCGCAACGGGAGTCGCGGCTGCCGCCCGGCGCCCGCCAGAGCGACGAAGCACTGGCCGATGCCCTGCTGAAGGCAGCGGGCAGGATCGCGGGGCGCTGAGCGCCCGCTTCGCTAACTAGGGACGACGGGTCAGCCGATGGATTACCGCAACCCTGCAGCCTGCCTCGAATTGCTCGGCCGGCTCCGACAAACCAACGTCGACGAAACCCACGCCGAATTGACGCGGATCGTCACGACCTTGCGTACCTATCCGCCGGCGCCGAACCAGCACCTCGAAGTACTCGAGACCGCGCGCCCGCTGATCGTCGACGCCCAGACCGAACTCAGCCGGCGCTATGCCGCGCATCCGCTGCCGCCGCAGAGCCGCGAGAACGCGATCATGGAGAGCGTCGTCACGCTGTGGCGCGAACTCGCCCGCTCGTACACGCGGATCATCCTCGCCGACACCGTCAATGGCAGCCTCGCCGAGAACATGCCGCTGCTGTTTCAACGCCAGCTCTACTCGCTGGGCCAGGTCATCCTCGAGTATTTCCGCGCGCGCAGGGCGCTGCCGGCTGGCGCCTGGACCGATCTGCACGGCGCATTCGCCGCCGCCGAGCGCCACGAAGTCGCCCGCTCCCGGGTCGGCGATCCGCTGAACGAAGTGTGGCGGGCGCAGAGCAGCACCGAGTGCTTCGTCTCGATCCTGCTGACCGACCTCGCCAACCCCTTCGGCCGCACCCAGCGCGAACTCAACTGGATCATCCGCTGGGCCCAGCGCTTTGCCCCCTACTGCGCACTGAAGCGACGCAGCGAAGACGGCAACGAGGTGCCGCTGCGCTACGGTGTCGACCTCGGGGCCGATCACGGCGTGCGCCCGATCGGCGTGCTCAAGACCAGTGACAGCCTGCGCCACTTCGACGGTACACGGCTGGCGAGCCATATCCAGGCGGTGGTGTCGCAGCTCAAGCAGGGCGTCTCGCCGGCCTCGCTCGGGCTCGGCGAAGACTGCCCCGCACTCGCCGGCGGACGCCTGCTGGTGCTGCTCTATCGCCCATGGGGCCTGGCCTCGGCGGGCCGAAAGTTTTCGCGCCGCGGCGCTCGCGGCAGTCTCGAACTGATCGCGGACTGGAATGCCATCGCCTTCCACATCGAGGGCCGGCGCTTCACGCCGCCGTCTTCGCGCACGATATCCAATGTCACCACCGACATGAACGTGCTGACCTTCGGCGAGCGCGCACCCGAAGTCCCGATGAGCGTGCAGAAGATCCGCGAAGAGGCGATCCGCCTCGGTCTCGCCGGCACCAACTGGGAAGTGCTCGACCAGTCGGTCGGGGGCTTCCGGCTGCGTTGTCGGCCAACCGGGCTGCGCCTCGATCACCACCAGCTGGTCGGCATCCGGCCGCCCGACGGTGAAGCCGTGCTGCTGGCGCGGATCAGCTGGCTGATGTATCGCGAGGACGGCACGCTCGAAGCCGGCGTCAGCGTGCTGCCGGGCGTGCCGTCGGTCGCTGCGGCGCGTACACTGAACACCCGCTCGAGCGCCCACGACCCCTACCAGGCCTGCTTCCTGCTCCCGGCGGTGCCGGCGCTGAAGGCGGATGCCTCGGTGGTGCTGCCGGGTGGCTGGTACCAGCCCGAACGTATCATCGAACTGCACGGCGATCGCGCGACGCAGGTCCGCCTCGCGGCGATGATGAGCGACGGATCGAATTTCGACCAGGTGGTGGTCAAGCCGCTTCGTCAGACGCCGAACTGAGCACCCGGCGAGCAGGCAGGATCGCGCGAAAGGTGGACCCGACGCCGGGGGTGCTCTCGATGTCGAGCCGCCCCTGGTGGCGGCCCAGCACGTGCTTGACGATCGCCAGGCCGAGACCGGTGCCACCGGATTCCCGCGAGCGGCCGCGATCGATCCGGTAGAAGCGCTCGGTCAGGCGCGGGATGTGACGGGCGTCGATACCGTCGCCCTGATCCTGCACGGAAAACTCGGCGCCACCGTCCACGGCCCGCCAGCGCAGGCGGATATGGCCGCTCGGATCGCTGTAGCGAACCGCGTTGCTGACCAGATTGGCAAAGGCGCTGTGCAGTTCCTTGACCGATCCACGCAGCCAATGCGGGCCTTCGATCTCGAGCGTCAGCCGATGCCGCCCGGCCGACAGTACATTGCCCTCGGTCAGCACGCGGTCGAGCAGGTCGGGCATGTCAACCTGGTCCTCTGTCGGTGACGGCGCGCCGGTCTCGAGCGCCGACAGCACCAGCAGGTCGAGTATCAGGCGGTGCATGCGCTCGGCCTGCTCGCGGGCGAGCCCGAGGTAATGCCGGCGATCGTCGGCGGACAGGCCGTCGTCGTCGGCGAGCGTCTCGATGAAGCCCAGCACCACGGTCAGCGGTGTCCGCAGTTCATGGGAGACATTGGCGACGAAGTCGCGTCGCATCGTTTCGAGGCGTTCGAGATGGGAGATGTCGCGCGACAGCAGCATGCAGCGCGACTCGGCATAGGGCACCAGCTGCACCATCAGGGTCAGGCCCTGCTGACGCAGCGGACACATGATCAATGGCTCGCTGAATTCGCCGGCTTCGAGATAGGCGACGAAGTCCGGATCGCGCACCAGATTGGTCAGCGCGGCACCGGCATCGCGCGACGCGACGATGCCGAAATGCTCCTCGGCACGCGGATTGGCCCAGTCGATGACGTTGCCGGGCCCCATGTAGATGACCCCGTCTGGCATTGCACGGCCAGCCTCGACAAAGCGGTCGAGGGCGAGCGACAGACGCTCACGTTGCTCCTTCATCAGACGCGAGCGGCGATTGATCTCGGAGAAGATCAGATCCCAGACACCACTGGCGATCGGCACCGGCGTCCCGAGCGGCGAGCGCGCCCAGGCCACCAGCGAATCGATCGCGACGATATGCCGGTAGAGCTGGTAGAGCGCGCCGGCGAGCATTGCCAGCACGCCCCACAGGGGATCGCCGAGCAACGCGATCAGCGCACCCGGCAACAGCCAGAGTGCGATCTCCGCCACGGCGCGGAGGCGGATCTGGCGGGTCGGTCGAAGCATGGGCTCGGGAGAACTCTCGACCGCGGGATTATCCCACGCCGCGTTCCGACCCGGTATGGACCGACAGGCGGTAGCCCGCGCCGCGCACGGTCTGGATCAGGCGGTCATGTCCGCTCGCCTCCAGCGCACTGCGCAGGCGCCGGATGTGGACATCAACAGTACGCTCCTCGACGAAGACGTGATCGCCCCACACCCGATCAAGCAGCTGGGCCCTGGAATGGACCCGCTCCGGATTGTGCATCAGGAAGCGCAACAGGCGGAATTCGGTCGGTCCCAGGCTCAGCGTACGGTCCTCGGCGGTCACCCGGTGGGTCACCGGGTCGAGCCGCAGACCAGCCAGCTCGACCGGATCGTCGGTCGCCTGCGGTGCCCGCCGGCGCAAGACTGCCTTGATGCGAGCGATCAGCTCACGCGGACTGAACGGCTTGGTGATGTAGTCGTCGGCGCCGACCTCGAGCCCGCTGACCTTGTCCTGCTCCTCGCCGCGCGCGGTCAGCATGATGATCGGGATGGCCCGCGTGCGATCCTCCGCCCGCAGGCGCCGTGCGATTTCGATTCCAGGCCTGCCCGGGAGCATCCAGTCGAGCAGCACCAGATCGGGCAGCGCTTCATTGAGCAGCCGCAGCGCGTGCTCGCCATCGTCGGCACGAATGACGTGGTGGCCGGCGCGACTCAGCGTGGCGCTCAACAATTCCTGAATGGCAGGTTCGTCCTCGACGATCAGAATGGTGGCGGACAAGACGCTCTCCTGTGTTGTCCTGCAGTCTATTGCAGGAAGTTGACGATTTGATGACACGCCGATCGGGCCGGCGGCTGCGATGGCGCGCGGCGTCCGGTCCCCGGCAGGCGTCGCGGGCACTTCGGTTATCATGGGCGGCTATGTGCCACAGGAGAGCGCGATGGCCGGTCTCGACCAGAACACCCCGACGCCGACCGAAATCAAGCTTCACCAGGGATCGCGGGTGATGGAACTCAGCTTCGACGACGGCGCCCGTTTCGAGCTGACCTACGAGTTCCTCCGGGTGTACTCGCCGTCGGCCGAGGTGCGCGGCCACGGCCCCGGCCAGGAAGTGCTGCAGGTCGGCAAACGCGATGTCCATATCGCCCAGGTCGAAGCCGTCGGCAACTACGCGATCAAACCGGTGTTCAGCGATGGCCACGATAGCGGCCTGTACTCGTGGGACTACCTCTACATGCTCGGACAGCGTCGCGACGAGTTGTGGCAGGCATACCTGGCACGGATCGAAGCGGCCGGCGCGAGTCGCGACGCCGATGCCAACCCGGCCCCCGAGCCGCGCGGCGGCACTTGCGGAGGACACCGCTGAAATGACCGAGAAGCAGACGGATTTCGGCTTCGAGACAGTCGCAGAGGGTCAGAAGGCGCGCCGCGTCGCCGGCGTGTTCAGTTCGGTCGCCGACAGCTACGATGTCATGAACGACCTGATGTCGCTCGGGCTGCATCGCCTGTGGAAGGCATTCGCGGTGCAGATCTCGGGGGTTCGCGAAGGCGAACGGGTTCTCGATGTCGCAGGTGGCACGGCCGATCTTTCGCTGGCCTTCGCACGCAAGGTCGGCAGCACCGGCCAAGTCTGGCTCACCGACATCAATCGCGCCATGCTGAGTCGCGGTCGCGACCGCGTCACCGACCACGGCCACCCGCTGCCGGTGGCCCAGTGCGACGCCGAGCACCTGCCGTTCCCGGATGCCTGGTTCGACTGCGTCAGTGTGGCCTTCGGCCTGCGCAACATGACCCACAAGGATCGCGCACTCGAAGAGATGCGCCGCGTGTTGCGGCCCGGCGGACGCCTGCTGGTGCTGGAGTTCTCGAAGGTCTGGAAGCCATTGACGCCGGCCTACGACTTCTACTCGTTCAAGGTCCTGCCGTGGCTCGGTCAGCGCGTCGCGCGCGATGCCGACAGCTATCGCTATCTCGCCGAATCGATCCGCATGCACCCGGACCAGGAAACACTGAAGCAGATGATGGAACGCTGCGGCCTGTCACGCGTCGAATACTTCAACCTTGCAGGTGGCGTGGTCGCGCTGCACCGCGGCTATCGCGTCTGACACGCCTTTCCCCCGACCGACAGAGGATCGAGTTCTCGATGAAAAGATTTCTGGTGGCTCTATTTACCGTTTTCGTCAGCTTCGCAATGAACGTGCCGGACGCCGAAGCACGTCGCTTCGGTGGCGGTCGCTCGTTCGGCATGCAGCGTGACTCGGGCATCTACAAGAAGCCGACCGCGCCGACGACATCGCCTGCGACTCCGGGCAAGACCACAGGCGCCACGGGCCAAACGCCCCAGAAGCGGTCCTGGCTCGGCCCGCTGGCCGGCCTGGCGGCTGGTCTCGGTATCGCCGCGCTGCTGTCGCACCTCGGCCTGGGCGAGGAGTTCGCGTCGATCGTCATGCTGGCGCTGCTGATCGCCGCCGCCTTCGCGGTGTTTCGCTTCTTCAGGGCCAGGGCCCAGGGCACCGGCAACCCGGGCGGGCTCGGTTACGCCGGCGCCGGTGCCGGCAACAGTCAGCGCAGCATGCACCGTGAGCCGGCGCCTGGTTCGGCCCCTGCGGCCGCGGCAAGAACCGCCCAGGAGGAGCATGAAGGCTTCGACGCAGCCGGTTTCGAACGACAGGCGAAGCTGAACTTCATCCGTCTGCAGGCGGCTTCCGACACTGGCAATGTCGAGGACATTCGCGAATTCACGACGCCGGAGGTCTTTGCCGAAATCGCGATGCAGCTGCGCGAACGTGGCGATCAAGCCCAGCAGACCGACGTGATCGACCTCGATGCCGAGGTGCTCGACGTCAGTGAACAAGGCGGCAGCTACATTGTCAGCGTTCGATTCTCGGGGACTTTGCGCGAAGAGCAGGATGCTGCACCCGCCACCTTCAGCGAAATCTGGCACCTGTCGAAACCTGCCGTCGGCAGCGACGGCTGGCGGATCGCCGGCATCCAGCAGGGCTGAGAAGCCGATGTTGGCTGGGGCCGCGATCGCGCTATTGAACCACCTGCTCGATGACGCGCCGTGGGCGCGCGCCCGGCTGGCCCGCCACGCCGGCAATCGCGCCCGCATCGTTGCCGGCGGCGTGCGACTCAACCTGTCGATCGCCGCTGACGGCCTGCTGGCAGAGTGTCTGAGCGAGGAAGCACCGCAGGTGGTGATCGAGATGCCGGCACCGACGCCTGTCGCCGTGGCGAATGGAGTCGATGGCCTGATGCGCGCGGCGCGCATCGACGGCGAGGTCGAACTGGCCGATACCCTGGGCTTTGTCTTTCGAAATCTGCGTTGGGACATCGAGGGCGACCTCGCGAACGTCGTCGGCGATATCGCCGCGCACCGCATCCACCGCTCCGGAATGGCCACCCTGCAGGCTGGCCAGCGGGCGCTGGGGGCAGCCGAGGCCAATCTTCGCGAGTTCGTTGGCGAGGATACGACGCCCCTGGTGCCGGCAAGGCGGTTGGCGGAGCGAAGCCACGGCCTGAGACAGATTCGCGATGCCCTCGCACGTGTCGAAAAGCGCGTCGAGCGGCTCGAACGCGGCGACAACTGACGCAAATGAAAAAAAAGAGGCGATCCCGCGGGATCGCCTCTGCAGTTCAAGTGGGCCAGCGTCGCGCCCGCTTGACCGATCTCAATGTTTGCGTTTGCGCAGGCGCTGGATGGCGGCCAGTTGCGCCACTGCCTCGGCGAGTTCGGCTTGGGCGCGGGCGTAGTCGAGCTCGGAACTCTTGTTCTGCATCGCCTCTTCCGCCAGCCGCTTGGCGTCGGCTGCCTTGGCCTCGTCCAGATCCTTGCCGCGAATTGCGGTGTCGGCCAGGACAGTGACCAGCCCGGGCTGCACCTCGAGCAGTCCGCCAGCAACGAAGATCAATTCCTCTTCGGCCTGGTTGGGCAGCTTCAGGCGTACCGCCCCGGGCTTGATTCGGGTGATCAGCGGCATGTGACCCGGCAGAATACCCAGTTCGCCCACCTCGCCAGGCAGGGCGACGAACTCGGCCAGGCCCGAAAAGACCTGTTCTTCCGCACTCACCACGTCGACGTGTACCGTCATTGCCATGTTTCTTTCCTCCGGTCGTGATGGCCGGCGGCGCGGAAGCGCCACCGGCCGCACCATCCATTACTGGAGGGTCTTGGCCTTTTCCATTGCTTCTTCGATGCCACCGACCATGTAGAAGGCCTGCTCGGGCAGGTGATCGCACTCGCCATCGACGATCATCTTGAAGCCCTTGATCGTATCCTTGAGCGTCACGTATTTGCCCGGCGAGCCGGTAAACACTTCGGCCACGTGGAACGGCTGCGACAGGAAACGCTGCATCTTGCGTGCCCGCGCAACGGCGAGCTTGTCGTCCGGCGAGAGCTCGTCCATGCCGAGAATCGCGATGATGTCACGCAGCTCCTTGTACTTCTGCAGGGTCTGCTGCACCGCACGGGCGACGTTGTAGTGTTCCTCGCCAACGACCAGCGGATCGAGCTGGCGCGAGGTCGAGTCGAGCGGATCGACCGCCGGATAGATACCCAGCGCGGCAATGTCCCGCGACAGCACGACGGTGGAGTCGAGGTGAAGGAAGGTGGTGGCCGGCGACGGGTCGGTCAAGTCGTCGGCAGGCACATACACGGCCTGGATCGACGTAATCGAGCCCACCTTGGTGGAGGTGATTCGCTCCTGCAGGCGGCCCATCTCCTCTGCCAGCGTCGGCTGGTAGCCCACCGCTGACGGCATCCGGCCCAGCAGCGCGGACACTTCGGTACCGGCCAACGTGTAGCGGTAGATGTTGTCGACGAAGAACAGGATGTCACGGCCTTCGTCGCGGAAACGCTCGGCCATGGTCAGACCGGTCAGCGCGACGCGCAGACGGTTGCCCGGCGGCTCGTTCATCTGCCCGAACACCATCGACACCTTGTCGAGAACGTTGGAGTCCTTCATCTCGTGGTAGAAGTCGTTGCCCTCACGGGTACGCTCACCCACGCCAGCGAACACCGACAGACCCGAGTGCTGCTTCGCGATGTTGTTGATCAACTCCATCATGTTGACGGTCTTGCCGACGCCGGCGCCGCCGAACAGGCCGACCTTGCCGCCCTTGGCGAACGGGCAGACCAGATCGATCACCTTGATGCCGGTCTCGAGCAGATCCACCGACGGCGACAGTTCGTCGAACTTCGGAGCGGCCTGGTGGATCGCACGCGTCTCGTCGGTCTCGATCGGGCCTGCTTCGTCGATCGGGCGACCCAGCACGTCCATGATGCGACCCAGGGTGCCGTGGCCGACCGGCACCGAAATCGGCGCCCCGGTGTTCGACACCGACATGCCGCGGCGCAAACCATCGCTGGAACCCAGCGCAATCGTGCGCACCACGCCGTCGCCCAGTTGCTGCTGCACCTCGAAGGTCAGACCAGGCTCGGCGAACGACTTGTCGGCCTGGTCGAGCTTCAGGGCCTCATACACCTTCGGCATCGACTCACGCGGGAACTGGATGTCCACCACGGCGCCGACACATTGAACGATAGTTCCTTGACTCATCGTCATTTCCTCAATTCATTAATCCGTTACACCGCGGCGGCGCCGCCGACGATCTCCGACAACTCCTTCGTGATCGCGGCCTGGCGGGTCTTGTTGTAGACCAGTTGCAGTTCGCCGATGACGTTCTTGGCGTTGTCGGACGCAGCCTTCATGGCCACCATCCGGGCGCTTTGCTCAGAGGCCATGTTCTCGGCCACCGCCTGATAGACCAGCGCCTCGACGTAGCGAACCAGCATCTCGTCGACAACCACCTGTGGCTCGGGCTCGTAGAGGTAGTCCCACGAGCTTTCCGGCGTACCCAGGCGTTCGCCCGACAGCGGCAGCAACTGCTCCAGCACCGGCTCCTGCTTCATCGTGTTGATGAAGCGGGTGAAGGCGATATGCACGGCGTCGATTTCGCCTGCCTGGAACTTGTCGAGCATCACCTTGACCGGCCCGATCAGCTTCTCGAGGTGCGGCGTATCACCCAGGTGCACTGCGTGGGAGATCACGTTGGCACCCATGCGCTGCATGAAGCCGAAACCCTTGTTGCCGATCGCGGTAGCGCAGATCTCGCTGGCTCCCTTGGCCTCCCAGTCCTGCATGGCGTTCAGCACGACACGCTGGACGTTGGTGTTGAGGCCGCCGCACAGTCCCTTGTCGGTGGTCACCAGAATCACGCCGATGCGCTTGGGCTCGCCCTCGCGCGGCGTCAGGAACGGATGCCGGTAGTCGGTCAGGTTGGCAGCTGCCAGGTTGGCGGCGAGACGGCGGATCTTCTCGGCATAGGGGCGGGCAGACCGCATCCGGTCCTGCGCCTTGCGCATTTTGGATGCGGCCACCATCTCCATGGCCTTGGTGATCTTGCGAGTGTTCTGGACACTGCGGATCTTGGTACGGATTTCCTTTCCGCTTGCCATTGTCAGCCCCCCGCCTTAGGCCCAGCTCTTCTTGAACTCTTCGATCAGCGAAATGAGTTGCTTCTCGCCGTCGGCGTCGAGCTCGCGCTTCTCCATCATCTTGCCGATGAGGCCAGAGCCCTTGGTGGCGATGAACTGGTGCAGGCCGCTCTCGAACGCGAGCACACGGTCGACATCGACGTCATCGAAGTAGCCCCGGTTGACCGCCAGCAGCGAGATCGCCATCTGGGCGATCGACAGCGGCGAATACTGCGGCTGCTTCATCAGTTCGGTGACGCGGCGGCCGCGCTCGAGCTGCTTGCGGGTGGCGTCGTCGAGGTCGGATGCGAACTGCGCGAAGGCCGCCAGTTCCCGGTACTGCGCCAAGTCGGTCCGGATACCGCCGGAGAGCTTCTTGATGAGCTTGGTCTGGGCGGCGCCGCCGACCCGCGACACCGAGATACCGGCGTTGATGGCGGGACGGATACCGGCGTTGAACAGGTCGGTCTCGAGGAAGATCTGACCGTCGGTGATCGAAATGACGTTGGTCGGCACGAATGCGGAGACGTCGCCGGCCTGGGTCTCGATCACCGGCAGGGCGGTCAGCGAACCGGTCTTGCCCTTGACTTCGCCGTTGGTGAACTTCTCGACGTAGTTGGCATTGACGCGCGCCGCGCGCTCGAGCAGACGGGAGTGCAGGTAGAAGACGTCGCCTGGATAGGCTTCGCGGCCCGGCGGGCGGCGCAGCAGCAGCGACACCTGGCGATAGGCCCAGGCCTGCTTGGTCAGGTCGTCATAGACGATCAGCGCGTCCTGGCCGCGATCGCGGAAGTACTCGCCCATCGTGCAGCCGGCGTAGGCCGCCAGGTACTGCATTGCAGCCGACTCGGACGCGGTGGCCGCGACGACGATGGTGTAGGCCATCGCGCCGTGCTCTTCGAGCTTGCGCACCACGTTGGCGACCGTCGACGCCTTCTGACCGATGGCCACATAGACGCAGAACATGTCCTGGCCTTTCTGGTTGATGATCGCATCAACCGCGACGGCGGTCTTACCGGTCTGGCGGTCGCCGATGATCAGCTCGCGCTGGCCGCGGCCGATCGGCACCATCGAGTCCACCGACTTGAGACCGGTCTGCACCGGCTCCGACACCGACTGGCGATCGATCACGCCCGGCGCGACCTTTTCGATCTTGTCGGTCAGCTGCGCGTTGATCGGGCCCTTGCCATCGATCGGCTGCCCCAGCGCATTGACCACACGCCCCACCAGCTCGGGACCGACCGGCACTTCCAGAATCCGGCCGGTGGCCTTGACGGTGTCACCCTCGGTGATGTGCTCGTAGTCGCCCAGCACCACCGCACCGACCGAGTCGCGCTCCAGGTTCAGCGCGAGGCCGAAGGTGTCGCCGGGGAATTCCAGCATTTCGCCCTGCATCACGTCGGTCAGGCCATGCACGCGGCAGATGCCGTCGGTCACGGAGACCACCGTGCCCTCGTTCCGCGCGGTGGCGGCGAGCTGCAGGTTCTGGATCCGGCTCTTAATCAGATCACTGATTTCAGAGGGATTGAGTTGCATAGATATGCTCCTAGTTCTTTAGCGCGGTGGCCATGCTGGCGAGCTTGGCGCGGACCGAGGCGTCGATGACTTCGTCACCCACGGCAATTCGCACACCTCCGAGCAGCTCGGGGTCGACATTGACGGTGACGTTGAGCTTGGCCTTGAAACGGGCTTCGAGTTCGCCGGTCAGCGTCTTGAGCGGCTTGCCCTCGAGCGGGAATGCGGACGTGATGACCGCATCCTTGACCCCTTCCTTGCCGTTCTTCAGATCCTCGAACAGCGCGTGGATCTCCGGCATCAACTGAAGGCGCTCGTTGGCCACCAGCACGCCGACGAAGTTCTGCTGCTCTTCGCTCAATCCGTCGCCGGCGACGTCGAGAACCAACTTCACGAGTTCGTCGGCTGACAGCTTGGGATCGTTGATGAGCGCCTTCATCTCCGGCGCGGCAACGATCGCTGCGAGCCGACCGAGCACGTCGGACCAGGACTTCAGCGCATCGGCCCCGGCAGCCAGATCGAACGCGGCATCGGCGTACGGACGGGCGATGGTGACGAGTTCAGCCATGGATTCAGAGTTCCTGTTTGAGCGAAGCGAGCATTTCGGCGTGGGCCTTGGCGTCCACTTCGCGTTTCAGGATGCGCTCGGCGCCCGACACGGCGAGTTCAGCGACCCGCTCGCGCAGCGCAGCCCTTGCGCGCTCGACTTCCTGTTCGATCTCGGCCTTGGCAGCGGCGACGATCTTGTCGGCCTCGACGCGGGCAGCCGCCTTGGCTTCTTCGACGATCTCCGATCCGCGTTTGTCACCGGCGGCGACCATCTCGGAAGCCTTCTCGCGGGCTTCGCGCAAGGCTTCGACCGACCGCTTCTCCGCCAGCTCAAGGTCGTGCTTGCCGCGCTCGGCTGCAGCGAGGCCATCGGCGATTTGCTGCTGGCGATCGGCCATCGCCTTCTGCAGCGGCGGCCAGACGTACTTCATCGTGATCCAGATGAAGACTCCAAACCAGATCGCCTGGCCGATCAACGTAGCGTTAATGCTCACGTTAACCTCCTATGCGAGTTGATGGATCAGCCCTGGACGACGGAGATGAACGGGTTGGCGAAGAGCAGGAACAGAGCGATACCCACACCGATCATGGTCACGGCGTCGAGCAGACCGGCGACGATGAACATCTTGACCTGCAGCGTCGGAATCATTTCCGGCTGGCGGGCGGCACCTTCGAGGAAGCGGCCACCGAGAATACCGAAGCCGATGGCGGTACCGAGCGCACCGGCACCGATCAGGATGGCGACGGCGATGGCGGTGTTTCCGAGCAGCATGGACATTGCTTCCATTACGTATCTCCTTGAGAGGGTTTGAAGCGGTTGTTGGAACGGTTGGGTAAATCAGTGCGACTCGCTGGCCATCGACATGTAGACGATCGTCAGCATCATGAACACGAACGCCTGCAGGGTGATGATCAGGATGTGGAACAGCGCCCACGGCAGCGCCAGCGGCAACTGCCAGATGCCAAGCAGAGCGATCAGGATGAACACCATTTCGCCCGCGTACATGTTTCCGAAAAGTCGCAACGAGAGCGAGATCGGCTTGGCAATGTCTTCCACGATGCGGAAGAGCAGGTTGACCGGCGCCAGCTTGGCACCGAACGGTGCGGTGAACACCTCGTGGGCGAACCCGCTTGCGCCTTTTACGGCGAAGTTCATGTAGATCATGATCCCGAACACGGTCAGCGACATCGCGAAGGTCAGGTTCGGGTCGGTCGTCGGCACCACCTTGAGGTAGTGCACCCCGACCGCGCCGGCCGTGACCGGCAGGAAGTCGACCGGAATCAGGTCCATCGCGTTCATCACGAAGACCCAGATGAAGATCGTGATCGCCATCGGCGTGATCAGCTTGCTCTTGCCGTGATAGGTGTCCTTGACCTGCTGATCGACGAATGTCAGAACCATCTCGAAGAAGTTCTGCCACCCGGTCGGTACGCCGGCCGAGGCGCGCGACGCGATCTTGGCCAGGAAGCCGAAGACCACGAGGCCGAGGATGCCGGACACGAGGAGCGTGTCGACGTGAAGAGTCCAGAAGCCGTGGCAATGGCCATCGACCTTGGCCGCTTCGGAGCACCATTTCAGGTTGGTCAGGTGGTGAGTGATGTACTCGGTGGCAGTAAGCGTCCCAGAAGCCATGGTTTCCCCAAGTCGGTCAGCGTTGTTTTAGTAGCGCCATCCAGTAGACGACGAACGTCAATGCGTAAGCCACGAAGAGCGGTCCCACCGCCACATCGGGGCACCCCAAAAACACCGCGGCGAACAACAGGACGGTGACCAGAAACTTGTAGGCCTCGCCCAGCAATTGCGCCTGATATGCTTGCTTTGGGTCGACCGCGTCGCGCCTGAACGCGCGCCACGCGTATGCGGCCCCGGAGAGGATTCCGATCACGCCCCCGATAAGGGCCGAAACCGAGCCCCAGGCCCCGGAAAAAGGCGCAGCAATGACCGCGACGCCTAATGCCACGAAAGCCTGGCGATTGAGCACCCAGCGAACCTGCGGATGCAAGACACCCCCCCCCGAAAAACAGCGGGAGTTTAACAAGAACTTTGTTACGGGTCAATTGTCAAAAGGACTTAGATTACGCACATGCAAACAGGCAAAAACATTTTATAATCATCCAGTTCTGCCATATTTTTGTGCGTTGCAACATCCTTGACGCGACGAAACATTGTTGTATTCGGAGCCGCCTTGCGGGCTGCAGGGCGTAGCCGCAAGGCAGTCATCCGCCGGTCGTCGCGATGACGTTTCGATTTCCAGCATGGTCCGATGAGCGTTGACGCACCGCCGCAAGAGCGCACCAGCCCGGGGTGGCTGTTCGCCCTGGCGACCGTCGGTGTCGCGACGCTGTTGCAGGCAACCCCGGATCTGGGCGCCGCGCTCCAGCTCGATCGACAGTCCTGGCCGAGCCAGCCATGGCGCCTGATCACTGCCCACCTGGTGCATTGGCGCTTCGCGCATCTCGCAGGCAACGCCTGCGCGCTGTTACTGCTGGCGCGGCTGTCCGGTACACGCGCGCCTTCGCCGGAATGGGCCCTGAGCGGTTTGCTGCTCTGTTCTGCGACGGTACTTTGGCTGCTGCCCGATCTCGCCAGCTACCGCGGCAGTTCGACGCTGGTAGCAATCTATCTGGTGCCGGCCGTGGCGACCTTGTGGGCACGCGGCGGCCTTCGCCGCGGCGTCGCGGCCGCACTGCTGGCGCTCTACGCCAGCCGCCTGCTGGCAGACGCCAGCGGCCACTGGCCGTCTCCGCTGCTGCCCGCCGACGTGCGCAGCACCTGGGAGCTGCACCTGCTCGGCATGGGGTGGGGTGCGCTCGGGCTGCTACGCCGATCCCGGATCAGTCGATGAATCCGCTCGGCGCCCCCTGACCGCGGATGCGCGACGACCAGTCAGCGTCGCGCGCCTGTCGCGACGCGTGGAGCGAGCCGCTTTCGAACTCAGCGCAACCGTTCGAGCAGTCCATCGAGTTGATCAAGCGACGCAAAATGCAGCGAGATGCTGCCGGCTCCGCGCCGATTGGCGCGAATCTTGACCGTCGCACCGACGGCGTCGGCAATCTCCTCTTCGAGGGCAAGCAGATCCCGGTCGGGCGGCTGTGGCGCCGGCCGCACGCGTGGCTCGATCTCGTTCTGGACCAGCTTCTCGGCTTCGCGCACGGACAGCTGGCGGGCGGCGATCCGATTGCCGAACTGGATCTGGCGCGCGCCATCGAGCGGCAACAGGGCACGTGCGTGCCCCATGTCGAGATCGCCCGCCATCAGCAGTTCCTGCACGGGCTCGGCAAGCTGCAGCAGGCGCAACAGATTGCTCGCCGCCGGCCGCGAACGGCCGACCGCATCGGCCGCCTGCTGGTGCGTCATGTCGAACTCGTCGATCAGCCGCTGGATGCCGGCCGCCTCCTCGAGCGGGTTGAGGTTCTCGCGCTGGATATTCTCGATCAGCGACATCGCCAGCGCGGCTTCGTCCGGAATCTCGCGCACCAGGCAGGGCACCGCGCCGAGACCGGCGATCTGCGCCGCACGCCAGCGCCGTTCCCCGGCGATGATCTCGTAGTCGCCGCCGTCGAGCGGACGCACCATGATCGGCTGCATGATGCCGCGGCTGCGGATCGACGCGGCGAGCTCGTCGAGCGAGCCCGGGTCCATCCGCGTGCGCGGCTGATATTTGCCGGGCCGCAGCGCGTCGATCGCCAGCGTCTGCAGTTCGCCGCGATCCTCGTCGTCGTCGGCGTCGTTGCCCAGCAGCGCGTCGAGTCCACGCCCCAGCCCCTTTAGCTTCGGTCTTGCCATCACAGTCGTCCCGTCACAGGGCCTTGACCCGTTGAATCATTTCCTTCGCGAACGCGACATACGCTTTCGCGCCTTTGGCGTTGGGGTCGAAGAGCACGCCCGGCATGCCGTGACTGGGGGCCTCGGCGAGTCGCACGTTGCGTGGCACCACGGCCTCGAAGACCTTCGCGCCGAAGTGCGATTCGAGTTGCGCCGAAACCTGTTGCTGCAGCGTGATGCGGGGGTCGAACATGACCCGCAGCAGGCCGATGATCTTCAGATCCGCGTTCAGATTGGCGTGCACCTTCTTGATCGTGTTCACCAGATCCGACAAGCCCTCCAGCGCGTAGTACTCGCATTGCATCGGGATTATCACCCCATGTGACGCACACAGGCCATTGAGGGTCAACATCGACAGCGAGGGCGGGCAATCGACCAGCACGAAATCGTACTCGTCAATGACCCCGGCCAGGGCATCGCGCAGCCTGTGCTCGCGCCGCTCGAGCGCCACCATCTCGACCTCGGCGCCGGCCAGCTCGCGGTTGGCCGGCAACAGATCGTAACCGCCATGGGGCGAGCGCATCCGACACGAGGCGAAATCGGCGATGCCGACCAGCACCTGGTAGACCGTTCGGGTCAGATCGCGCTTGTCGATGCCGCTGCCCATCGTCGCGTTGCCCTGTGGGTCGAGGTCGACCAGCAACACGCGCTGGCGACGCGCCTGCAGCGCCGCCGCAAGATTGACACAGGTGGTGGTCTTGCCGACGCCGCCCTTCTGGTTGGCGACACAAAAGATTCGGGCCATCAGTCGGCTCCATCGTTGGTCATGACGATCAGGTGACGGTGGGCGTCCAACCCGGGTACGTGCAGTTCGATCACCTCCGAGACGACGATGCCCGGCGGCAACGACGTCAATTCCCGCTGCGGGAGACGTCCCTTCATCGCCAGCAATCGGCCACCGGGTGCGAGCATCGGCGCAGCCAGCCTGACGAACTGCGCCAGATCCGAGAACGCCCGCGAGATCACGGCATCGCATCCGCGCTCATCGCGCCACTGCTCGATCCTGCCATGGACCGGGACGAAGTTGTCGAGCGCCAACTCGATCCGCGCCTGCTGCTGGAAGCTCGCCTTCTTGCCGGCGGCTTCGATCGACACCACGTCGAGCAAGGGGCACGCGATCGCCAACGGGATGCCCGGCAGTCCGGCGCCCGACCCGATGTCGGCCAGTCGCCCGACGACGCCAAGATGCGGCAGCACCGACAGCGAATCCAGCACATGATACGAAACGATCCGGTGCGGCTCGCGAATCGCCGTCAGATTGTAGCTGCGGTTCCACTTCAACAGCAGCCGGACATAGGCCGCCAGCCGATCGGCCGCGCCAGCGGGCAAATCGACCCCGAGCGCGGCAGCGCCGCGCACGATATCGTCGCGCTCGATCATGCGCTCTGGCGATCGCCGTCGGCGAGGTCGTGGGCCGCCAGTTCGCGACGCTTGAGCCACACCAGCAACAGCGAAATCGCTGCCGGCGTCACGCCCTGGATGCGACTCGCCTGACCCACGGTCTGCGGTCGCTGGGCCGACAGCTTCTGCTGCACTTCCTTCGACAGGCCGCGAACCGTGGCATAGTCGAGATCGTCCGGCAGGACCATGCCCTCCTGCTGCACATTGCGCGACACCTCGTCGCGCTGCCGCTCGATGTAGCCCTGATACTTGGCGGCAATCTCGATCTGCTCGACCACCTGGGGATCGGTGGCCGGACAATCCGGCGCTCCCGGCAGGGTCATCAGCTCGGCGTATCGGGTCTGCGGCCTGCGCAACAGGTCGAAGAAGCGGTATTCGCGCTCGATCGCCTTGCCGAGTACCCGCTCCGCGGCATCGGCGGATACCCGGCCCGGCTGTAGGAAAGCGGCCTTCAGGCGTGCAGACTCCCGTTCGATCGCATCACGCTTGTCACAGAAGCGGCGCCACCGTTCGTCGTCCACCAGTCCGAGCTGCCGACCCTGCTCGGTCAGCCGCAGGTCGGCGTTGTCCTCGCGCAGGCTGAGCCGGTATTCGGCACGCGACGTGAACATGCGATAGGGCTCGGCCACGCCGCGGGTGATCAGATCGTCCACGAGAACGCCAAGATAGGCTTCGTCCCGGCGCGGGCACCACGGCTCCCGACCCTGCACCTGCAGGGCCGCATTGGCCCCGGCCAGCAGCCCCTGGGCGGCGGCCTCCTCATATCCGGTGGTGCCATTGATCTGTCCGGCGAAGAAGAGCCCCCGGATGCTCTTGGTCTCGAGACTCGCCTTCAGATTGCGCGGGTCGTAATAGTCGTACTCGATCGCGTAACCGGGCCTAAGGACGTGCGCGTGCTCGAGCCCCCGGATCGACTGCACCACTGCCAGCTGGACATCGAATGGCAGCGAGGTCGAAATCCCGTTGGGATAGAGTTCGTGCGTCTCCAGCCCCTCGGGCTCGAGGAAGATGTTGTGGCTGGCCTTGTCGGCGAAGCGGTGGATCTTGTCTTCGATCGACGGGCAATAGCGGGGACCGACGCCCTCGATCACGCCGGCATACATCGGCGAACGATCCAGGTTGGCGCGGATGATGTCGTGGGTGCGCTCGTTGGTCTGGGTGATCCAGCACGGCAACTGCCGTGGATGCTGCGAGGCACTGCCGAGGAAACTGAACACCGGAGGCGGATCGTCGCCGGGCTGCACCGTCATCTGCGCGAGGTCGACCGTCCGCCCGTCGATGCGCGGCGGCGTACCGGTCTTGAGCCGCCCCTGCGGCAGTGCCAGTTCCTTGAGCCGCTGGGCCAGCGACAGCGACGGCGGATCGCCGGCGCGACCGCCACTGTGGTGGCTCAAGCCGACATGGATCAGGCCGTTCAGGAAAGTGCCCGCGGTCAGGACCACCGTGCTCGCCTCGAAACGGATGCCAAGCTGGGTGACGACGCCGGTGACCCGGTCTCCACTCACCGTCAAGTCGTCGGCAGCCTGCTGGAAGAGGGTCAGCCGGGGCTGGTTCTCGAGCCTGCGCCGGATCGCGGCCTTGTACAGCACCCGGTCGGCCTGGGCCCGGGTCGCCCGCACCGCGGGCCCCTTCGACGCATTGAGGATGCGAAACTGGATACCGCCCTCGTCGGTCGCGGCCGCCATCGCGCCCCCGAGCGCGTCGACTTCGCGGACCAGATGCCCCTTGCCGATGCCACCGATCGACGGATTGCAGCTCATCTGGCCCAGGGTCTCGATGCTGTGGGTCAGCAGCAGCGTCTCGGCCCCCATGCGGGCTGCGGCAAGCGCCGCCTCGGTGCCGGCATGGCCGCCACCGACGACGACGACGTCGAATCGGGTAGGAAAAAGCATCGCGCGACCCACGCTCGGGCGGAAACCGGAGGCGCGATTCTACGCCGATGCGACTCCCAAGCCTAGCGCCGAACGCGTGATCGCCCCAGAAAACATGCGCCTAAACATCGCTTTAGGATCCACATTCCGGATGGCAGCGGGCCAATCCTTTCAGCGCAGGCTGCTGTAGCTCTCCTGCAGCAGAGCAAGCTCGGTCGCACTGCGCACGAAGGTCATGCTGCAATCGATGGCACTGCCACAAACGCTGAAATGGGCCAGTTGCTCAACCAGTGTCATGTCTTCGGGATCGTTCATCAGCGGAATCTCGACGATCCCGTCATAGAGTTCGGTGCCACCCTGCCAGATCAGGATCGCGTCCTCCGGCACCGGTTCGCCTCGGCCCTGCCCTTGGACAACCGGCAGCTTCGAATTGTCGCTGGCCTTCAGCATCAGGCAGTTGAGCTTGCCGGCACCCTGATACCAGCAGGCCCAGTCGGCGTTGGGGGTGGTCTGTGCCGACACCGGCGCGGAAACCGAGAAGGCAAGCGCGCCGAGCCAGCGTATTGCGGCAGTGGATTTCATCCGAGTCACTCCAAGACGCAGCCGGCCAGCCCTGCGCCGGCGATCGGTCGAAAGCAAGCAAGATGCAATCCCGGCTTTCTCAATGCACTCTGCGAGGTGCCCGGAAGGGCACAGACGCAACCATTCATTTCAGGCATTTGGCATGCAGTCGCGAAACGTTCTCAGGCGACGGACGGCATTTCACCGGGATCTTGCCGGCAGCAACGTCAGTGCCAGGGCCAGCATGATCATCCCAGCCGCGAGAAAATCCTCCGAATATGGGAGTTCACCGGTGATCGGGATCGCCGACAGCAGGCCGACGATCGGGATCAGCATGATCGACAGTGCGCTCGCGACCGGCGGCAGCCGCCGCGCGATCGAAAACCACAGAATCTGGGCGACGCCGTAGTTGATCAGCGCACCATAGACCAGCGTCGCCCAACCTGACGCGCTCGGCCATTGCTCGGGCATCGACTCGAAGGCAAGTGCGAGACTCCACATCAGCGGCACCGTGGTGGCGATCATCCAGACCGTCATCACCTCGGTCGGCACGGCAGCGGGGATCCGCTTGAGCAACAGCGTGCCGATGGCCCAGCTGGCGGCTGCGGCCAGCATCCACGCGACACCGGCCGGGTTGCCGGACAATCGTCCGAGTTCGTGCCACATCAGCAGCATCAGGGCAGATGCGGTACTGATCGTAGCGAGCCACAGCCGCGGGCTCATGCGCTCGTCAAAGAACAGCACCCCCATCAGCACCGTCCACACCGGCATCGTGAAGCCGACGATGGCCGCGCGGCCCGACGCCAGCGACTGCACGCCGAAGATCGACAGGGCGTGCCAGCCGAGAATGTTCGGCAGTGCCAGCAGCGCAAGCTGCAACAGCGCCGATGGCGTCAGCCGCAAACGGACACCACGCGACCGGTACCAGGCGAACAGCAATGCCGCGCCGCCCGTCATCGTCAGCGCCCTGAAGGTCAGTGGCGGCATCTCGCGCAGGGCCAGCTTCATGACCGGCCAGTTGACGCCCCACAGCAGCGTCAGCAGTGCCAGCGCCAGCAGCGTGCGTGACGGCAGATGCCCGTCCGCCGGCACCCCGCGCCGTCCGCCGGCTCAGCCCAATACGGCCAGCGCCGACTGGTAGTCCGGCTCCTGCTTGATCTCCGGCACCAGTTCGGCATGCAGCACCCGGTCGTTCTCGTCGATCACGACCACGGCACGGGCGGTCAGGCCTCGGAGCGGACCCGAGGCGATCGCGACACCGTAGTCGCGGGCGAATCCTTCACTGCGGAAATCGGACAGGGTTTCGACGTTCTCGAGCCCTTCCGCCACGCAGAAGCGCTTGGCGGCAAAGGGCAGGTCGGACGAAACCACCAGGACCACGGTGTTGGTGAGCGCCGAGGCCTCGGCGTTGAACTTGCGGGTCGACGTGGCGCAGGTCGGCGTATCGAGACTCGGCACGATGTTCAGGACCTTGCGCTTGCCGGCGTAGCGGTCGAGGCCGACTTCCTCGAGGGCGCCATTGGTCAAGGTCAGCGGCGGCGCACCATCACCCACTCGAGGGAATCTGCCTTCGACATCGATCGGGTTGCCTGCCAATGTCACGTTTGCCATCTCTGCGTCTCCTTGCTCTGGTAGGTCGGCCCTCTTGGCCCGGGCCTGTCGGGCTTGCATCGGCTGCCTTGTTCGCTGCCCTAGGGCAGGAAGCGCTGCAGCAACTCGTTCAGATATCGGCTGCCGAGTTCGGTCGGACGGATGGTGTCGGCGTCGATCGCCACCAGTCCGTCCCGTCTTGCGGCGACCAGCGGCACTTCGACCACGGACAGGGGCAGCCCGGTGACCGCCTCGAACAAGGTGCGCGGAAAGCCGCGCCGCAGCCTCAGCGCGTTCATCATGAACTCGAAGGGTAGTTCTTCCGCGGCCACCTGGCGAGACTCGCACAGGAACGCGCGCTCGACGGCGGCTTCGAGATAGCGCCGCGGGTGACGGTGCCGGACTTCGCGCACGACCCCATGACGGTCGGACAGCTTGCCGTGGGCACCTGCGCCGATGCCGAGATAGTCGCCGAAACGCCAGTAGTTGAGATTGTGGGTACAACCACGCCCGGGGCGGGCGAAGGCCGAGACCTCGTAGTGCTCGAAGCCGGCGCCGGCCAGGCGGGCCTCGACGGTGTCGTGCATCCAGGCCACGCTGTCCTCGTCGGGCAGCGACGGCGGGCTGGCATGGAACTCGGTGTTGGGCTCGAGCGTGAGCTGGTAGCAGGACAGGTGTTCCGGGCCGTAATCGAGGGCGATGTCGAGATCGTGCGCCAGCAAGGCCGGGGTCTGGCCCGGCAGCCCGTACATCAGATCCAGGTTCACCCGTTCGAAGCAGGCCATCGCCGCCGCCACCGCACGACGCGCCTCGGCGCCGTCGTGAATCCGGCCGATCGCGGCCAACAGGCCGTCGTCGAAACTCTGGACGCCGACCGACAGGCGATTGACCCCGGCGTCGCGAAATGCGGTGAAGCGCCCGGCATCCAAGGCTCCTGGATTGGCCTCGAGCGTGACCTCGGCGGCCGGCGCAAGGTTGCCGAGTGCGCGGACGCCGTCGAGCAGCCGGCCGAGTTGCTCCGGGTCGATCAGGCTCGGCGTACCCCCGCCGACGAACACGCTTTGGATGCGCCGCCCCCAGATCTGCGGCAGCGCGGATTCGAGATCCGCCAGCAATGCGTCCACGTAGCGCGCCTGAGGGACTTCGCCGCGCAGCGCATGCGAATTGAAGTCGCAGTACGGGCACTTTCTGACACACCAGGGGAAATGTACGTACAGGGACAAGGGCGGCGACGCGGTCAGGCTCGGCACCGGGGCTTCCGTCCGTCGAGCTGGCGCCGGAGCGATCGGGATGCGGCGCATCGCGGATTCAGAGCCGGGTGGTTTCAAGCCGAGCCAGCAGGTGCCGCATCGCCTGGGCACGGTGGCTCAGGGTGTTCTTCAACGCCGCGTCGAGTTCTGCCGCGGTCTGGCCCATCTCGGGCAGCAGGAACAGCGGATCGTAGCCAAAGCCGTTCTCGCCGCGGGGGGCATGCAATATCTCGCCGCTCCACTGACCATCGGCAATCAACGGCTGCGGGTCGTCGGCATGCCGCAGCAACACCAGCGTGCACGAGAAGAAGGCGCGCCGATCGTCGCAGTCGGCGAGCCGGGACAACAGCAGTTCGTTGTTGCGGGCGTCGGACTTGGGGTCGCCGGCAAAGCGGGCGGAGTGAACGCCGGGCGCCCCGCCAAGCGCAAACACACAGAGCCCCGAATCGTCGGCAAGTGCCGGCAGGCCGGTGCTTCGTGCGGCATGGCGCGCCTTGGCCAGCGCGTTCTCGACGAAGGTCGGATGCGGCTCGTCGGCCTCGGTCACGCCGAGGCTCGACTGCAGCAGCACGTCGTAGCCGAGCGGCTCGAGCAGCGCCGCCAATTCATCGGCCTTCTTGGCATTGTTGCTGGCCAGCACCAGCCGCGTCATGTCGTTCTCCACAACCGGCATTCACGGGCGCGATTCGAGCGCCGCACGCTGACTGGTCACCAGATGGGCGACGCCACCGGCCGCCAAATCCATCAGCGCATCGAGTTCGGCCCGGGAAAAGGGCTTGCCCTCGGCAGTACCCTGCACTTCGACGATGCCGCCCGATTCGGTGATCACCACGTTCATGTCGGTCTCGCAGGCGGAATCCTCGGCGTAGTCGAGATCGAGCACCGGCATGTCCTGATAGATCCCGACCGACACTGCCGCCACCAGTTCCCGCATCGGACTCGTCGCCAGCAAACCCGCGCGGACGAGTCCGCCGAGGGCGTCGTGCAGCGCGACCGCGGCACCGGTCACCGCGGCGGTCCGCGTGCCGCCGTCCGCCTGGAGCACGTCGCAATCGATCACCACCTGGCGCTCGCCGAGCGCTGCAAGATCCACCACCGAGCGCAGGCTGCGTCCGATCAGGCGCTGGATCTCCTGGGTACGCCCGCTCTGGCGACCTCGCGCGGCCTCGCGGCCGCTTCGGGTGTGGGTGGCACGCGGCAGCATGCCGTATTCGGCGGTCACCCAACCACGCCCTCGACCACGCAGGAAGGGCGGCACCGATTCTTCGACACTGGCGGTACATAGCACCTGCGTGTCGCCGAATTCGACCAGCACCGAGCCTTCGGCGTGGCGGGTGAAGCCGCGGGTGAGGCGGACCGTGCGCAACTGGTCCGCAGCGCGATGACTGGGTCTCATTTGGTGTATTTCTGAATGGCCTGGTTGATCTCGCGAATCGCGCGCTCGATCTCGTCGTCGGAAAGGTCCTCGTGACCGCTGCCGCCTGCCGGCCGGGTCCGCAGAAAGCCCTCCATCTGCGTCGTGAATGCGCCCAGCTCCATGGTCTTGGTGGAAACGCTGCCGGGCTGCCCCTCAGCGTAGTTCTCCTCCCAGTTCAGCGCAATCAGCGACAGGTTGTCGCAGGTCGGCCCGGCGCGTTGCTCGGCAAGGTCCATGATCTTGGGCACGGTCTCCATGACCCGCCCACTGGCCAGATTGGCGATCACGAGCTGGTCGTCGAGTGGTCCCCATACGCCGTCCGAGCAGATCGCGATGACGTCGCCGCGATACAGCGGCGTGCGCTTCGAGAACTCGATCTGGGGTGAATGGCTGCCACCGAGACAGCTGTAGATGCGGTTTCTGCTCGGATGCTTGGCCGCGCCTTCGGCGTCGAGCAATCCCTGGTCCATCATCAGCTGGACACGGGAATGGTCCTTGGTTCGCGACGCGATTTCGCGTCGGCGCAACAGGTACAGCCTGGAGTCGCCGGCGTGCGCCCAGTAGGCCTGGCTGTCCTGGATGATGCTCGCGACGACGGTGGTGCGCGGGGCGTCGTCGAGTGACTTGTCGAACGCGTAGTCGAGGATCGCGTGGTGGGCGTTGGTCAATGCCCGGGACAGGAACAGCACGGGGTCGGCGAGCCCCGGCCGGGCTTCGCGCTGGAACGCCTGGGCGACGAACTGCACTGCGATCTGCGCTGCCACCTCGCCGTGCAGATGCCCCCCCATGCCGTCGGCGACGATCATCAGCAGGGCCTCGCGCGAATAGGAATAGGCCACGCGGTCCTGGTTGTTGCGTCGCCGCCCGATGCGGCTCTCCTGGAAGATCGTGAACTTCATTGGCGTCCGATGAAGGTACGCAAGCGCGTACTCCAGTCAGTGAACCAGGTGCCGGGCACCGGATCCGCACCCGTCGGGCTGGCCAGGGCCTTTTGCAGCGCATAGACGCTCTGGGGCCGCTTGAGCGGATCGAGTTCGAGGCACCAGTCGATGGTCTGCAGCAGCTGGCGGTTGTACTTGCCTGCAAACTGTTTCACCGCAGGCACCAGTTCGTCGCGTTCGTCGCGCTCGTCGGCCCGTTGTGGCGGACCGCCGGCAATGCAGGCGTAGAGGCTCGCGCCGACGCTGTAGATGTCGCTCCAGGGGCCCAGCCCGCTGCGACTGGCAAGCTGCTCAGGGGACGCGAAACCCGGGGTGTACATCGGCTTCAGTACCGGCTGGTCACTCATCAGGGTCTGGCGGGCGGCGCCGAAATCCAGCAGCACCGGCGTGCCGTCGGCACGCAGGTAGATGTTCGAGGGCTTGATGTCGAGATGCAGCAGCTTGTGGGCATGAACCTCGCGAAGGCCGTTGAGCATGCGCGTGAATACGCCGCGCAGGAAGCGTTCGCTGATGTCCCCACGCTGACGATGGCGATGGACGTAGTCGTTGAGGGTCCGCCCGCGTTCGAAATGCATCACCATATAGACGGTATTGTTGGCGCGGAAGAAGTTCAAGACCCGGACGACGTTGGGGTGCATCAGCCGCGCCAGCGACCGCCCCTCCTCGAAGAAGCACTTCATGCCGTAGCGGAACGCGGACAGATGCTCGTCGGTGATCTGCGGCGCAATCTGCCCCTCCTTGCGCAGCGCCAGCGAGTTGGGCAGATACTCCTTGATGGCCACCGGCGTGCCCGCCTGATCGTAGGCCAGATACACGATGGAGAAACCCCCGAGCGACAGTTGGCGCTCGATACGGTACTGCTCCAGTTGGAATCCAGAGGGAAGCGGGCAGTTGGCCTGGGCAGGCATCGGTCAGTGGCGGTGCATCAAGTCCATGCAATCAGAATACGGATCCGGCCCGCTCCTCCTGGCTGTGGCCGCCGGTCGGCGGGTTCCGTCCGGCGAGGGGCGGGCCGACGCCCCAGCCGTCACCTGCCGGCTAACCGTGAAATATCCCGCTCGGGGCGCTACTATCCATGATTACGTCCCGATTGTCGTTGTTTGAAACCAGCGCTGTAAAGTTTGCACTGCAGCGAAAACCCCGGAAACCCAGCATGATCCATAGCATGACCGGCTTTGCCTCGCACAGCCGCGACCTCGGTCCAGTGACCCTGCACCTCGAACTGCGCAGCGTCAATTCCCGCTACCTGGATCTCGGGTTCCGCATCGTCGAGGACCTGCGCCAGGCCGAACCGCAGCTGCGCGAACTGATCGGCGCGCGCCTGAAACGCGGCAAGGTCGAATGTCGGCTCAATCTGCAGCATAACGACACCGCGCCGCGCGAACTCAACCTCAACCGGAGCCTGCTCGACCAGCTCGGCCACGCCCAGCAGAGCGTGCTCGACGTGCTGCCCGGCGCCACGCCGTTTTCGGTCAACGACATCCTGCGCTGGCCGGGCATGCTCGACGACGACGGCCTGCGCTACGAGCAGATGCAGGCGCAGGTGGTCGAGCTCGCCGGCGAGGCGCTCGACGAACTGGTCGCGAGTCGTGCCCGCGAAGGCGCCAAGCTGGCCGATGTCGTGCGCGAGCGCGTGTCGCTGATGCGCGCTCTGGTGAGTCGTGCCGAGCCGCTGGTACCGGCCCAGGTCGCGGATTACCAGGAACGGCTGGCGGGACGCCTGCGCGAAGCCGTGGCGTCGATGGACGAGGAACGCATCCGCCAGGAGGTGGCGGTGTTCGCGCAGCGGGTCGACGTCGCCGAGGAACTGGCGCGTCTGGCGACCCACCTCGACGAAGTCGAGCGCATCCTCGCCGCCGGCGGCATCGCCGGCAAGCGCCTCGATTTCCTGATGCAGGAGCTCAATCGCGAGGCCAACACACTGGGCTCGAAGTCCTTTTCCTCCGACCTGACGTCGATTGCGGTCGAGCTCAAGCTCTACGTCGAACAGATGCGCGAACAGGTCCAGAACCTCGAATGACCGTGGCAGCCGAGTCCGGCGCCGGCACGCTGCTGATCGTCAGCGCGGCATCCGGCGCCGGCAAGACCACCCTGGTGCGCGGCCTGCTCGCGCGCGAGCCGGCGCTCGGACTGTCGGTGTCGTTCACGACCCGCGCACCGCGCGCAGGAGAATCGGACGGCGTGCACTACCATTTCGTCGATGATGGCGACTTCGTCGCCCGGCGCGACCGTGGCGAATTCGTCGAATGGGCGGAAGTGCATGGCAACCTCTATGGCACGTCGTCGCGGTGGCTGCATGAGCAGATCGCCGGCGGCCGCGACATCGTGCTCGAAATCGACTGGCAGGGTGCGCAGCAGGTCAGAGCGCATTTCCCGGCGGCGATCGGCGTCTTCGTGCTACCGCCGACAATCGCCGAACTCGAGCACCGCCTGCGCGGACGCGGCACCGACAGCGAATCGGTGATCGCGCGACGGCTGAGTGCCGCTCGCGACGAGATGCGCCATCTGGCGGAATTCGACTACGTTATAATCAACAACGAGTTACCGGTGGCCCTCGACGACCTGCAGGCAGTATTGCAGGCGGCGCGGCTGCGCTATTCCAACCAGAAGCAGCGCCACCCCTCATTTTTTGAATCTCTCGAACAGGATTGAAGCATGGCCCGCATCACCGTCGAAGACTGCCTCAACAGAATCCCCAACCGCTTCCAGCTGACTCTGGCCGCCACCTATCGCGCACGCCAGTTGACGGCCGGCGCCATGCCGCAGATCGAAACCGACCGCACCGACAAGGACAAGCCGACGGTCATCGCGTTGCGTGAGATCGCCGCCGGCAAGGTCGGACTGGAGATGCTCAATCGCGGCCAGGCCTGATCCGCTGTACGGGAGGAGCGCACCTATCGTGGCCGAAGCCCAGCCCGCGACCTCCCCGGCAAGGCCACTGCCCGCTTCCAGCGTCGTCGCGCTCGATTTCGAGCGGCTGCGCGCGACCCTCGGCGAATACCTCAGGATCGAGGACATCGGTCGCGTCGAGGCTGCGTATCACTTTGCCGCGCGCGCCCACGACGGACAGTTCCGCCAGAGCGGCGAGCCCTACGTCACCCACCCGGTGGCGGTCGCCGAGATCGTCGCCGGCTGGCGGCTCGACCCGCAGGCGCTGATCGCCGCCCTCCTCCATGACGTCATGGAGGACACCGCGATCACCAAGCAGGAGATCGCCGACGCCTTCGGCAAGGTCACCGCTGAGCTGGTCGACGGCCTGTCCAAGCTCGACAAGATCGAGTTCCAGTCACAGGAAGAGGCGCAGGCCGAGAATTTCCGCAAGATGCTGCTGGCGATGGCGAGCGATCTGCGGGTGATCCTGATCAAGCTCGCCGACCGCCTGCACAACATGCGCACCCTCGATTCGGTGAGCCCGGCGAAGCGGCGCCGGGTCGCCAGCGAGACCTTCGAGATCTACGCGCCGATCGCCAACCGGTTGGGTCTCAACCAGATGTTCCGCGAACTGCAGGAACTGTCGTTCGAGCACAAGTACCCGATGCGATTCCGGGTGCTGACGAAGGCGGTGCGATCGGCCCGCGGCAACCGGCGCGAAGTCATCGGCAAGGTGCTCACCGCCCTCGACGAACGCTTGCCGCAGTGGGGCATCGCGGCCGAAATCCACGGCCGCGAGAAGCACATCTACGGCATCTACCGGAAGATGGTCGAGAAGAACCTGTCGTTCTCGCAGGTGCTCGACATCTACGGCTTTCGCGTGATCGTCCGCGACGTGCCGACGTGCTATCTCGCGATGGGGGCGTTGCACGCGCTCTACAAGCCGGTGCCTGGCAAGTTCAAGGACTACATCGCGATTCCCAAGGGCAACGGCTACCAGTCCCTGCACACGACGCTGATCGGACCCTTCGGCACGCCGGTGGAAGTGCAGATCCGCACCCAGGAGATGCACCACATCGCCGAAAGCGGGGTCGCCTCGCACTGGCTGTACAAGGAGGACGAGCGCACGCTGTCCGAGTTGCAGCACAAGACCCACAGCTGGCTGCAATCGCTGCTCGAACTGCAATCGACCAGCGGCGAGGCCACCGAATTCCTCGAGCACGTCAAGATCGATCTGTTCCCGGGCGAAGTCTACGTATTCTCACCGCGCGGCAAGATCTTCTCGATGCCCCGCGGCTCGACGCCGGTCGATTTCGCCTACGCGGTGCATACCGATGTCGGCAATCGCTGCGTCGCCTGCCGCGTCAATGGCGAACTGATGCCGCTGCGCACCGAGCTGCGCAACGGCGATCAGGTCGAGATCATCACCGCCGCCCATGCCAGCCCCAATCCGGCCTGGCTATCGTACGCCCGCACCGGCAAGGCACGCTCGCAGATCCGCCACTTCCTGAAGAACGTGCAGCAGGAGGAGTCCGCGGCGCTGGGCGAGCGGCTGCTCAACCAGGCGCTGCGACCCCACGGCCTGTCGGTCGGCCAGATCAGCAATTTCGCCTGGGAGCGCTTCCTGCGCGACCGCGGCGTGCGCGCCCGCCGCGACATCTTCGTCGACATCGGCCTCGGCAAGCGCCTGCCGGTAATCGTCGCGCGCCGCCTGTCGCAGGCCCAGGACATGGAAACCGGCCGCCCCGACGTCATCAAGCCGAAACCTGCCGGCGCGATCCTGATCCGCGGCAGCGAGGGCATCGCGGTGCAACTGGCGCGATGCTGCCGGCCGATCCCCGGCGACCCGATCATCGGCATCATCCGCAAGGGCCAGGGTCTCGAAGTGCACGTGCACGACTGTCCGTCCATCCAGCGGGTTCGTGGCGAGCGCGGGCGCTGGGTGGACGTGGAATGGGAGCCGGCCCACGATCGCCTGTTCGACGTCGCCATCCGGGTGATGACGCAGAACGCGCGCGGCGTGCTCGCACGGGTCGCCAGCGCGATCGCCGAAGAGAACTCCAACATTCAGAACGTCGGCATGGACGCCGACCAGATTCCCTACTCGACGCTGAACTTCACGCTGCAGGTGGCCGATCGCATCCACCTCGCGAAGGTGTTGCGGGCTGTCCGGCGCGTACCCGAGGTGGTACGCATCATCCGCTGCAAGGGCGATGGCGGGAGCGCCTGATCGGGGCTGCGCGCAGAGCCGCTCTGCCGCTACAATCTGGGCAATCTCGGGGGCCGGACCATGATCGGCGTATTTATCGTCACCCACGCGAGCCTCGGCGAGGCCTTGCTGCAATGCGCCTGCCATGTGCTCAACCGGCGGCCGCCGAACGTGCTCCAGCTGGGCATCAGTGGCCAGGACGACCCGCTCGACCTGTTGCCGCTGGCGCGCCGCATGGTCGAGCTGGTCGACGCCGGTTCCGGCGTGCTGATCCTGACCGACATCTTCGGCGCAACGCCGGCCAATATTGCCATGAAGATGCGCCAGGCCGGTCGCTACGAGGTCATCACCGGGGTCAACCTGCCGATGATGCTGCGGGTACTGACCTACCGGGAGCACGACATGAAGACCCTGGTGCAGCGCGCGGTCAGCGGCGGCTGCGACGGGGTGATCCACATAAAATGAGGCCCGAATGCCGCGAACCGAAGTCGAGATCATCAACAAGCTGGGACTGCACGCGCGCGCGTCCGCCAAGCTGACCCAGCTCGCCAGCAGCTTCGCAGCAGAAGTCTGGCTCGAACGCAACGAGCGCCGAGTCAATGCCAAGAGCATCATGGGGGTGATGATGCTGGCGGCAGCAAAGGGCTGTACGATCATCATCGACACCAGCGGAGAGGACGAGAACGAGGCGATGGATGCCTTGGTGTCACTCGTCGCCAACCGCTTCGAAGAGGAGGAATAGGCACCCGCCCGGCGCCGTTACAGCCATGCCCTTCACGCTGCACGGACTGCCCGTCTCGAACGGGATCGCGATCGGCCATGTCCACCTGGTCTCGCACGCACTGCTCGAGGTCAGTCACTACCATGTCACGCCGAAGCACCTGAAGGCCGAACTGTCGCGGCTCGACGATGCCGTCGAGACCGTGCGCGGTGAACTCACCGGTCTCAAGGCGGCCACCGCCAGCGGCCATGCCCACAGCGAAGTCGGCGCGTTTCTCGACCTGCACATGATGCTGCTCGATGATCCGATGCTGGTCGATGCAGCCCGCGCCCACATCTCGGAGCGCCGCTGCAACGCCGAATGGGCGCTGGTGCAGCAGATGGAGCAACTGATCGAGCAGTTCGACCAGATCGAGGACGCCTACCTGCGCGAGCGCAAGGCTGACGTCGTGCAGGTGGTCGAACGCCTGGTCAAGGTGCTGCTGGGTCACCCGGGTCACCTGCCGCCGAAGCGGCGCGACGGCCTCGGCACGATCGTCGTCGCCCATGACCTGGCGCCAGCCGATACGCTGTCGTTCCGCGATCACAACATCGCCGGCTTCATCACCGATGTCGGCGGTCCGACCAGCCACACCGCGATCGTCGCCCGCAGTCAGAGCATTCCGGCGGTGGTGGCCCTGCGCAACGTCCGTCAGCTGGTCGAAGACGACGAACTGGTGATCGTCGATGGCACCCGCGGTGTCGTCATCGTCGAACCGGACGAGCGCGTGCTCGAGGAATACCACCTGCGCAAGGCCGAGCTCGAGCTCGAACGCTCCAAGCTCAAGCGCCTCGCCAACGCCAGACCGACCACCCTCGACGGCGAAGAGGTCGAGCTGCTGGCCAACATCGAGATGCCGGCCGACGCTTCTCACGCCAAGTCCATCGGCGCCGACGGCGTCGGCCTGTATCGCACCGAGTTCCTGTTCATGGGCCGGGAGGTCCTGCCCGACGAAGACGAACAGTTCGAGGCCTACCGCAGCGTGCTGAAGAGCATGCCGGGCAAGCCGGTGACCATCCGTACGCTGGACATCGGCGCCGACAAGGCGCTAAACGGCGTCAACCAGCGCATGGAACCGAATCCCGCGCTGGGGCTGCGGGCGATCCGCTATTCGCTGTCCGAGCCGCAGATGTTCATGGCGCAGCTGCGCGCCCTGTTGCGGGCGTCGCACTACGGACACCTGAAGATCCTGATCCCGATGCTGGCCCACGCCCATGAGATCGATCAGGCGCTGTCGTTCATCGGCCGCGCCAAGGAGCAGTTGAAGGAGCGCAAGCAGAAGTTCGATGCGGGCGTGCAGGTCGGCGGCATGATCGAGGTGCCGGCCGCGGCGCTGGCGTTGGGCATGTTCGTCCGCCGTCTGCAATTCCTGTCGATCGGCACCAACGACCTGATCCAGTACACGCTGGCGATCGACCGTACCGACGAAGCCGTCGCCCATCTCTACGATCCGCTCCACCCGGCCGTGCTGCGGCTGGTCGGCTCGACCATCCAGACCGGCGTGCGGTTCGGCCTGCCGGTGTCGGTGTGCGGCGAGATGGCCGGCGACCCGGCCTACACCCGGCTGTTGCTCGGTATCGGCCTGCGCCAGTTCTCGATGCATCCGGCGCAGATCCTCGAGGTCAAGCAGGAAGTGCTTCGTGCAGACGTCGGCGAGATCGCGACCAAGGCCCAGCGCCTGCTCAAGATGGACGAACCCTCGCGGCTGCGGGAAGCCTTCGAACGCCTGTGACGGCGCGCTCCCGGCCTGACCGGCACCGCTTCCCGGCGATCGGGCTCTGCTGGTAGAATCCGCGCTCCTGTTGGGGAGAATGCCATGGTCAAAGTCGATACCAGCTACGAGTCCGAGCACACCAAGTTCATGCGCGAATGGATGGAACAGCACCCCGCCGAGCGCATCGAGCAGCAGAAGGGTCGCGCCCTGTGGTGGGACAAGCCGCAGAAGCTCGAGACCCAGCAGCGTTTCGACGACGCCTCGGTACCGGTCAAGCCCTACTACTACCAGACCGAGAGCTGACCCCACCGCCCTCGCCCACGCCGGGGCCGGCGATCACCAACGGCCTGCCGCCGGCACTGGCGATCATCGACGTCGAGACCACCGGCGCCCGCCCGGTCGACGATCGCATCACGGAAGTCGCGGTCATACGCGTCGAGCACGGCCGCGAAGTCGCGCGCTGGGCTTCGCTGGTCGATCCGGGCATTCCGATTCCCCCGCAGATCCGCAGCATCACCGGCATTTCGGACGCGATGGTGGCCGGCGCGCCGTCGTTTGCATCGCTCGCCGACACGCTCCACGAACTGCTCGCCGATGCCGTCTTCGTCGCCCACAACGCCCGCTTCGACTATGGCTTCGTGCGAAACGCCTTCCGTCGCTGCGGCGTTGCCTTCGAAGCCGAAGTGCTGTGCACCGTCAAGCTGTCGCGGGCGCTCCATCCCGAGCACGCCCGCCACGGGCTCGACGCGCTGATCGATCGCCACGGACTTGCCTGCAGCGCCCGCCATCGGGCGATGGGAGACGTCGAGGCACTGGCGGACTTTCTGTTGCGGGTGGTCGGCGCGGGCGACCACCCGCAACTCGCGGCGGCCGTCGCCACGGCGATGAAGCGGCCGCCGCGGGCGCCGGGCCTGGCCGACGGCACGCTCGAATCGCTGCCCGCGTCGCCCGGTGTCTATCTGTTCTTTGGCGGGCCACGGCCGGCGACCGACGCGCTGCTGTACGTCGGCAGCGGGCGCGATTTGCGCAGTCGCGTCAGCAGTCATTTCTCGCCCTCGGGCGGCGCCGGGCTGTCGCGACGGGTCGCGCACCTGGAAGTGATCGAGACAGCGGGCGAACTCGGCGCGACTCTGCTCGCCGCACAACTCGTCGCGCGACGACGGCCCGCATGCAATCGGACCACCGATGGCAGCGCGGTGATCGGACTGAAGCCACTCCGCCACCGCCGCAAGGCGCCCGTCCTCACCCGGGTTCCACTGCACGGCACCGATCCACGCGACTGGCCCGGCGACACCTTCGGCGTCTTTCGCAACGAGCGCGAACTCGACGGCACGCTCTCGCGCCTGGCCGCGAAGCACCGCCTGTGCCTGATGCGCCTGGGCCTCGAACCAGCCCATTCGGGCGCATGTTCCGCCCAGACGACGGGACACTGCGACGGCGTTTGCATCGGACGCGAATCGACCGCCGCACACGACCAGCGCCTGGTCGCGGCGCTCGCCCCGCTCGGCCTCGCACGCTGGCCCTGGCCCGGCGCGATCGTGATCCGTGAACGCTCGCCCGACGGCGCACGTCGGGCCAGCCATCTGGTCGATGGCTGGTGCCTGCTCGGCACTGCCGAAGACGAAGACAGCCTCGCCGATCTGCTGGCCCGACGCCCGCCGCGCGCTTTCGATCTCGACCGCTACCGCATCCTGCAGCGCTGGCTGGCATCCGATCGCCACCGGGAAACCGCGGTCGCGATCGACTGACGCCATCGCCTGCGGTCAGTCATCGACGTATTCGAAACGTGCCCGCTTGACGTTGCACAGCAGCTCGTAGGCAATCGTGCCGGCAGCGGCCGCGATCCGATTGACCGGTACCCGCACACCCCACAGCTCGACCGCGCTGCCGAGGCCTGCTTCGATGCCATCGAGATCCACTGTCAGCATGTCCATCGACACCCGTCCGACGATCCGGCTCGGCCTGCCATCGACCGTCACCGGCGTGCCGTCCGGCACCACGCGCGGGTAGCCGTCGGCATAGCCCATCGCCACCAGACCGATGCGCTGCGGCCGCGCGGCCACGAAACGGGCACCGTAGCCGACCGGGTCACCCGCCTGCAGTTCGCGGATCGCCATGATCCGGCTATCGAAGGTCATCACCGGGCGCAGGCCGTGGCCCTCGCCGGGCATCGGGTCGGCGCCGTAGAGCATGATGCCGGGACGCGCCCAGTCCGACCGGAGTTGCGGCCAGCCGAGTACGCCGGCCGAGTTGCAGACGCTGCACGGCACCGGGAGCCCGGCGACCGCTTCGCGGAAGCGCCGCCACTGCACCAGGCTGACGTCGCTGTCGGGCTCGTCGGCGCGTGCCAGGTGGGTCATCATGACGATGGTGGCGATACGCGAATCCGCGGCCAGCGCCGAATACAGCTCACGCGCCCGCGCCGGCACAAATCCGGCCCGGTTCATCCCGGTGTTGAACTTCAGCCAGACGGTGAGCGGGCGCTGCGGCGCGAAACCCGCAAGCATGTCGAGCTGGCTCGCGTCGTGCACCACCATCCACAGGCCGAGCGCATCGACGCGCGGCAATTCGGATGCTTCGAAGATGCCTTCGAGTAGCAGGATCGGCGCCGCGACCCCGCCCGCCCGCAGTATTTCGGCCTCTTCCAGGCAAGCCACCGCGAAACCGTCGGCGACGTCCGCCAGCGCCGTTGCGCAGGCCACTGCGCCGTGTCCGTAGGCGTTGGCCTTGACCACGGCGAGTGCCCGCCCACCGTGGCGTGAGCGTGCGAGCAGATAGTTGTGGCGCAGCGCCGCAAGGTCGATCAGGGCTCGGGCCGGTCTCATCTCGGGCTCCCATCAAACGCCGTGTCGCAAATGCGCCACCGGGCCGGAACGCCGGTGGCCACCGGCGGATTCTCCCCCTACTGTAGCGCGTCGCCGCCGAGCCGGCAGCGCCGACGCCGAATCCGGGCGCACCGCGCTCAAGAACACCGCCGCAAGGTCGTAGACCTGCGAATCGCCTGCCGACGCGCGCCGATATATGCTGACGGCGTGACATATGGGGCGGAACGTGCCCGATCGATGCCCTGTGACTGTTGACGCGGTGGAATCGCTGAGCCAATGTACCTAACGACCAGAACAAGTCCGCACGGCGCATTCGCGCGAGCGAAGTCAGTCGGCGGACGATCCCTGCCGGCGAGCACAGGCACACACCCTGACCAGTGAGATGAGACGTGATTGATCTCGATCAGTTGCTTGCTGAGGCGTCCGAGTCCCCCCCCTGTGGCCCGGACCTCGAATACGAAGCACCCTTCCTCGAACTGGAGCAGGCTGCCAAAGGCAAGCCCGAACAGCAATACGGCGATACCGTCATGCCGGCCGAGGAGCCAGCCTGGGCTCAGGTCAGACGGCTCGGCGAGGAACTGCTCGTTCGATCGAAGGATCTGCGCATCGCCGCGCTGCTGGTCCAGGCCCTGGTCAGCACCGAGGGCTTTGGCGGACTGAAATCCGGTTGCGATCTGCTGCTCGGCCTGATCGAGCGTTATTGGGATGATGTCCATCCGCAGCTCGATCCCGACGACGACAACGATCCGATCATGCGCATGAACGCGCTGGCTGCGCTGGCCGACCCGGACGGCCTGCTGCGCCAGGTGCGCGAGTCGTACCTGATCCGTTCGCGTCAGGTCCAGTTGCTGGTGCGGGACGTCGAAGTTGCCCTGGAGAAGCTGCCGCCGAAGGAAGACGCCGAAACCGTCTCGCTGTCACAGATCACCGAGATGATGGCCAGCGAGGAAGGTCAGGCCGCCGGCGCACAGATTGCGAGCACGCTCGATTCGCTGAAGGCGCTTTCCTCGGCACTCAACGAACGGGTCGGCGCCGACCGTGCCCCCGATCTGCGCCCGCTGGTCGCGACGGTCACCCATCTGACCCAGGTCTGTCGCAACGGCGACGACCAGGCCGCCACCGAAGGCGGCGACGAAGCCGGAGGTGACGCGCCCGGTGGTGGCGGCGCACAGCCCATCAGTGGCGAGGTGCGCAGCCGGCGCGACGCCATCGTGATGATCGACAAGGTCATCGATTACTTTGCCCGGCACGAACCTTCCAACCCCGCCCCGCTCCTGCTCGAGCGGGCAAAGCGGCTGATCGACATGAACTTCGTGGATATCATCCGTGACATGGTTCCTGATGGGCTCACGCAAATCGAAACCATTGCCGGTATCAAGACCGACGAAGAGGAGTACTGAGCGTATTCGCCGGCCCTGCCCTCGCCTGCGTTTCAGTACGCGATCTTCGCCAAACCCACTCTCGGTGAAGAGAGCATTAAAGGAGATTGGACGTGGCAACCAGCAGTCAGAAATTCATCGCCCGCAACCGCGCGCCGCGCGTGCAGATCGAATACGACGTGGAGCTCTACGGCTCCGACAAGAAGGTCCAGTTGCCCTTCATCATGGGGGTCATGTCCGACCTGTCGGGCAAGTCGGAAGATCCGTTGCCGCCGGTCGCCGACCGCAAGTTCCTCGAAGTCGACGTGGACAATTTCGACAGCCGGATGAAGGCGATGAAGCCGCGGGTCGCGTTCCAGGTGCCGAACACGCTGACCGGCGAGGGCAACATCGCCGTCGATCTGACCTTCGAGAACATGGAAGATTTCTCGCCCGCGGCCATCGCCCGCAAGGTCGACTCCCTGAGCCAGTTGCTCGAGGCCCGTCAACAACTGTCGAACCTGATCACCTATATGGACGGCAAGACCGGCGCCGAAGAACTTATCGCCAAGGTCGTCAAGGATCCCGCGCTGCTGAAGTCGCTGGCGGAGTCGGCCAAGAAGTCGGCCGGCGGCGGTGACGGCGGCGAAGGCGGCGAGTCCTGATCGAATCCACTGAGCAACTGGAGAAACCGAATGGCTGACATGCAAGAACAGGCTTCACAACTCAGTGGCGTCACGCTGGAGGGCGACGATTTCACGTCCCTGCTGCAGAAGGAATTCAAGCCCAAGACCGAAGAAGCCAAGAGCGCCGTCGAACAGGCGGTGCAGACCCTCGCCCAGCAGGCACTGGCCGGCACCGCGGTGATCGGGCAGGACGTGGTCAAGACCATCGAGGCGATGGTCGCCGAACTGGACCGCAAGCTCACCGAACAGATCAACCTGATCCTTCACCACGAGGATTTCCAGCGCCTCGAGGGTGCCTGGCGCGGTCTGCACTACCTGGTGAACAACACCGAGACCGACGAGATGCTGAAGATCCGGGTGATGAACATCACCAAGAAGGAACTTCACAAGACGCTGAAGCGCTACAAGGGCACCGCCTGGGACCAGAGTCCGCTGTTCAAGCGAATCTACGAAGAGGAATACGGCCAGTTCGGCGGCGAGCCCTTCGGCTGCCTGGTGGGCGACTACTACTTCGACCAGAGCCCGCCCGATGTCGAACTGCTCGGCGAGATGGCCAAGGTCTCGGCGGCGGCCCACTGCCCCTTCATCGCCGGCGCATCGCCGACCGTGATGCAGATGGATTCGTGGCAGGAACTGGCCAACCCGCGCGACCTGACCAAGATCTTCCTGACCCCGGAATACGCCGCCTGGCGTTCGCTGCGCGAATCGGACGACGCCCGCTACCTCGGCCTCGCCATGCCGCGCTTCCTCGCACGCCAGCCCTATGGCGCACGCACCAACCCGGTGGACGAGTTCGATTTCGAGGAAGACACCGGCGCCGCCGACCACAGCAAGTACGCCTGGGCCAATGCCGCCTATGCGATGGCCACCAACATCAATCGCTCATTCAAGATGTACGGCTGGTGCTCGCGCATCCGCGGCATCGAGTCGGGCGGTGCGGTCGAGGGCCTGCCGGTGCATACCTTCCCGACCGACGACGGCGGCGTGGACATGAAATGCCCGACCGAGATCGCAATCAGCGACCGCCGCGAAGCCGAATTGGCGAAGAACGGCTTCATGCCGTTGATCCACCGCAAGAACTCGGACTTCGCCGCCTTCATTGGCGCCCAGTCGCTGCAGAAGCCGTTCGAGTACGACGACCCCGACGCGACCGCCAATGCCAACCTTGCCGCGCGTCTGCCCTACCTGTTCGCCTGCTGCCGCTTCGCCCACTACCTGAAGTGCATCGTGCGCGACAAGATCGGCTCGTTCAAGGAGCGCGACGACATGGAGCGCTGGCTGCAGAGCTGGATCATGAACTACGTCGATGGCGACCCCGCCCATTCGTCGGAAGCCACCAAGGCGCGCCGGCCGCTGGCCGACGCCCAGGTCGAGGTGGCGGAGGTCGAAGGCAATCCGGGCTACTACACCTCGAAGTTCTTCCTGCGGCCGCACTACCAGCTGGAAGGACTGACGGTGTCGCTGCGACTGGTTTCCAAGCTGCCCTCCGCCAAGGGCGCCTGATTTATAGGATCCGGATCCGGCCGGCATGCCGGCCGCCGGGTTTCCGGGTACGACTCGCCCGCCCTCGACGGGTCTGCGGGACACGATGCCCATAACGCAGCAAGTGGTTGAAATCACATAAGGAGAGCAAAAATGGCCGTAGATATGTTCATGAAACTGGGCGACGTCAAGGGCGAGTCCAAGGACAAGGAATTCAAGGATTGCATCGACGTGCTGGCCTGGAGCTGGGGCATGAGCCAGAGCGGCTCGATGCACCTGGGCGGTGGCGGCGGCGCCGGCAAGTGCAACGTCAATGACCTGTCCTTCACCAAGTACGTCGACAGCGCGACGCCGAACCTGATGCAGAAATGCATGACCGGCAAGCATTATCCAGAAGCCACGCTGTCGGTGCGCAAGGCCGGCGACAAGCCGCTGGTCTACCTGACCGTGACGATGACCGACGTGCTCGTGACCTCGGTCAGCTCCGGTGGCTCCGGCGGCGAGGATCGGCTGACCGAGAACGCCACGCTGAACTTCGCCAAGGTCAAGGTCGAGTACACCCCGCAGGAAAAGTCCGGTTCCGGCGGCGGCAAGATTCCCGTGACCTACAACATCCAGGAAAACGCCGAAGAGTAATCCCTTCGTCATGCATGCCGCGGGCACGTCGCCCGCGCCATGCAGCCGCGCGCATTGCAACCACCAGGGACGACGGGTATGCCAGTAGACGCAAAGGACGATATCTTCCTGAAGATCGACGGCGGTCGCCAGGGTCCGATCAAGGGTAATTCGAAGGACAAGGTGCATGCCGGCGAAATCGATGTGACCGGATGGACCTGGGGCATGGAAGGTAACCTCGACGCCCACGCCGGTCGCTCGAGCCGCACCACGGTCCATACGATGGAAGTGGTCAAGCGCGCCGACGCCGCCACCCCCGCACTGATGTCTGCCCTGTATAACAATGAACCGATCACCAAGGCGGTGCTGACGGTACGCAAGGCCGGCGGCCCGCAGGCCCTCGAATATCTCAAGGTGACGATGGAGAAGGGTCGAATCGTCTCCTACCGCGCCGGGGCGGGCGAAAGTCCGGAGGGTCCGACCACGGTGGAGACGATCCGCATCGCGTTCCAGAAGATCCGTGTCGAACACCAGGATCAGGACAAGGGCGGCGGCTCGCGAGGCACCTCGACCGCCGAAATCGAAGTCACACCGGGCAGCTGACCCGTATCCAGACACGGAAACCATCGATGACTACAGTCAAGGCAGCCGAAGAGGCGCTGCGCGCGGGCGATCCCGATCAAGCGCTTGCGCAGTTGCAGAACGCGATCCGCAGCGAGCCCGCCAATGCCAGCCTGCGCACCTTCCTGTTCCAGCTGCTGTCGGTGCTGGGCAACTGGGAGCGGGCGGCGAACCAGCTCGAAGTGGTCGGCGAACTCGACGCCGGCGCATTGCCGATGGTGCAGATGTACCGCGAAGCCCTGCGCTGCGAGGTAGTGCGCGGCAAGGTCATGGCCGGCAGCACCGCGCCGCTTCTTTTCGGGCATCCGGAGGATTGGATCGCCATCCTGATCGAAGCGCTGCTGAGCGATGGCCAGGGCCGGACCGCAGACGGCGCCAAGCTGCGGGAAAAGGCCTTCGATCTGGCGCCGGCCACTGCCGGCACGATCAACGGACAGCCCTTCGAATGGATCGCCGATGCCGACATGCGGCTCGGTCCGGTGTGCGAGGCGGTGATCAACGGCCGCTACTACTGGCTGCCCTACGCCCGCCTGAACCGGATCGTGCTCGAGGCGCCGGAAGATCTGCGCGATTTCGTCTGGATGCCCGCGCATTTCGAGTTTGCCAACGGTGGCGAAATGGTCGGCATCATCCCGACCCGCTACCCGGGTTCCGAGAACGATCCCGACCCACTGATCCGGCTGGCCCGCAAGACCGACTGGCTCGAGGTCGGCAACGACGTCTATCACGGTCGCGGCCAGCGCGTGCTGACCACCAACGAAGGCGATTTCCCGCTGCTCGAGGTGCGCGAGATCGTGCTCGAAGGCGACGCGCCCGAGGCCGCAGGAGAGGCGACGGCGGACGAGGCCTGACGATGGCCGAGACCGTCCCCCAGGATCGCCTGCAGCCGGCGCTGCTCGACCGCCTGACCGACAACGAACCGGACAAGAAACAGGAGCCGCGCGAACGCCGGGTCCTGACCAAGAACCAGTTGCGCGAAGCGGTGCTGCGGGACCTCACCTGGCTGCTCAATTCGGTGCAGATGTCTTCCGGCGAGGATCTCAGCCCCTACCCGGAAGTTCAGCGCTCGGTGATCAATTTCGGACTGCCGTCGATGTCGGGCGAGACCGCCGCATCGATCGAGATCGGCGACATCGAGCAGGCGATCCGAAACGCGATCCTGTGCTACGAGCCCCGCCTGCTGCCGGAATCGCTGAAGATCGAGGTGGTCGAGGACAGCAGCGTGCTCGACTGGCACAACATCATCAACATCCGCATTTCGGCACAGCTGTGGGCGCAGCCGGTGCCGCTGGAAATGCTGCTGCGCACCGAGTTCGACCTCGAGAGCGGGCAGGTGCAGGTACTGGACGCGAACTGATGCCATCGGCCCGAGGCGGGCAGCGAATCACCGACGGGACCACTTGATCCCGGCATCACCGAAACAGGAACGACGTGGATCCACGGCTGCTGCGCTACTACAACCAGGAACTCCAGCATCTGCGCGAGATGGGCGCGGAGTTCGCTCGTGAGTTTCCGAAGATCGCCAATCGACTCGGGATGGACGGCATCGAAGTGTCCGACCCGTACGTCGAGCGCCTGCTCGAGGGCGTGGCCTTCATGTCGGCGCGTGTGCAGTTGCGTCTCGACGCAGAGTTCCCGCGCTTTTCGCAGCGGCTGCTGGAAATGGTCTATCCGCAGTATCTGGCGCCGACGCCGTCGATGCTGGTAGCCCAGCTGCGGCCGCAGCTCGAAGAATCGAACCTCGCACGCGGCATCACGCTGCCTCGCGGCACGGTGCTGCGTGCCAATGGCGGCAAGGCCGATGCCACAGAATGCCAGTTCACCACCGCCCAGGACCTGACGCTGTGGCCGCTGGAACTGGTCGAAGCCCGCTACTTTTCCTTCGCGCCCGATCTGCCGCTCAATTCGCTGCCGGTCGGATCGAGGATCAAGGGCGGCGTCCGCCTGCGGTTGAAGGCGGCGCCCGGCATGCCGATCAGCGAACTCGACCTGGCATCGCTGCGGATCTTCCTCGGCGGTGCCGACGAAGTCGCCTTCAAGCTCTTTGAGCTGATCGGCGCCAATATCGTCGGGGCCCTGCTGTGTCCACCCGAACGACCTGCGAACTGGCATGAGTTCGTGCCGGCGGAGGCCGTCCGAACCGTCGGCTTCGACGACGACGAAGCACTGCTGCCGGTGTCCGCACGCAATTTCGGCGGCTATCGCCTGTTGCAGGAGTACTTCGCCTTCCCGCAACGCTACCTGTTCTTCGAGGTGGACGGACTGGCGCGGGCGGTATCGCGCTGCACCGGCGAGGCGATCGATCTGGTGCTGCTGTTCGGCCGCGGCGACCCGGTCCTCGAGAGCGTGGTCGATGCCAACAACTTCGCGCTGCACTGCGTGCCGGCCATCAACCTGTTCGAAAAGCGCACCGACCGCATCCGCATCAGCGACAGCGGGCACGAGCACCACGTCGTCGCCGATCGCACGCGGCCGATGGACTACGAGATCTTCGACCTGACCGAGGTCAGCGGCTTCGGCGCCGGCGCCGACAGCGAGCAACGTTTCGAGGCCTTCTACGCCAGCTACCATGCCAGCGGCAACAGCCCGCATGCCTATTACACGCTGCGCCGGGAGCCCCGCATCTTTTCCGAGCGCCAGAAGCGCTACGGCTCGAGGACCAGCTATATCGGCAGCGAGGTCTTCATTTCGCTGGTGGATCCCGACGAGGCGCCGTATCGGGCCGACCTGCGTCAGCTGTCGTTGAAGGCGCTGTGCACCAATCGCGACCTGCCGCTGCTGATGCCCTACGGCAATGCCGCAACCGACTTCTCGCTGGAAGTGGCCGCCCCGGTGGCGTCGATCCACTGCGTCAGGGGCCCCTCGCGCCCGTATGCATCGGTGGCCCACGGTTCCGCCGCCTGGCGCTTCATCAGCCACCTGTCGCTGAATTACCTGTCGCTGCTCGACTCCAGCCCGCAGCAGGGTGCGGCGGCGTTGCGCGAACTGTTGGAACTGCATTCCCCGACCGAGGACGTGGCCAGCGCGCGCCAGATCGAAGGCGTGCGCAGCATCCACACCGAGCCGGTACTCAAGCGCCTGCCGATGCCCGGCCCGCTGTGCTTCGGGCGCGGCATCGGCATCACGCTGGAACTCGACGAGATGCACTTCGAGGGTGGCAGCGCCTTCCTGCTCGGCAGCGTGCTCGAGCGCTTCTTCGCGCGCCATGCCAGCGTCAACAGCTTTACCGAGACCACGTTGCGGTCGATGGGCCGGGGCGAACTGATGCACTGGAAGCCACGATGCGGACTTCGCCCGATTTTCTGAGCTTCCTGCAGCAGCTTGCGCGCGAGCCCTGGTCGTACGACTTCTACCAGGCGCTGCGCCGCACCGAGTGCCTCAATCCCGAAAAGCCGCGCATCGGCCGGGCGCTGCGCCCTTCCGACGAGCCGGTGCGCCTCGGGCAAGAGCCGTCGGTAGCATTCGCCCAGTCCACGCTGGCGCGCGCGGTGCCTGCCAGCGGCGCACGGGCGCCGCGGCTCGAGGTCCGCTTCTTCGGCCTGCTCGGTCCCAACGGTCCGATGCCGCTGCACATCACCGAATACGCGCGCTCACGCCTGCTGCACGGCAACGATCCGACCCTGGCGCGCTTCCTCGACTTACTGCAGCACCGCTACCTGGAAATGTTCTACCGCGCCTGGGCCGACGCCCAGCCGACGGTCAGCCTCGACCGCCCGCAACAGGACCGTTTCGGCATCTGGCTGGGTTCGCTGGGCGGTCTCGGCACCCCGCAGGTTCGCCGGCGCGACGCCTTTCCGGATTTCGCCAAGCTCCATTTCATCGGCCTGCTGAACCGTCAGATCCGCAACGCAGAAGGGCTCGGCAAGCTGTTGTCCGGCTTCTTCCGCGTGCCGGTCACGGTCGAGCAGTTCGTCGGCCATTGGATGCCCGTGCCGGCCTCCGAGCGCAGCCGGCTGGGCGGCGCCTTCAGTCGTCTCGGACGCGACATCGTGGTCGGTTCACGGGTGTGGGACAGACAGCACAAGTTCCGCCTGCGCATCGGCGCGCTGAGCCTCGCGCAGTACGAATCCTTCCTGCCCGGGGACGGTTGCCTGGCGCAACTGGCGGCGGCGGTGCGCAACTATTTCGGCCTCGAGTTCGCGTGGGACGCACAACTGCTGCTCGCGGCCGACGAGGTACCCCAGACGCGTCTGGGCGACAGCGGCCGCCTCGGCTACACCACCTGGATCGGCACTCGCCGCAGCGAACGTGACGCCGACGACCTGGTGCTCGACGTCGACCGGGTCTCCGGGCTGCCGGGTACCGAGCCGCTGGCCGCGTGAGCGACCGAGAACCATTGATCCGATCAACCGAACAACGAAACCGCGAGGGGCAAGCATGAGCGAGATCAGCCGAGTGGCACTTTTCGGCAAGCTGAACAGCCTGGGCTACAAGGCCATCGAGGGCGCAACGGTATTCTGCAAGCTGCGGGGCAACCCCTACGTCGAACTGGTGCACTGGATCCAGCAGATCGTGAATAACCAGGACTCCGACCTGCACCGGATTCTGCAGCACTACGAAGTCGATCCGTCGCGGCTCGCCGCCGACATCACGTCTGCCCTCGACCAGCTTCCGCGGGGTTCGACCTCGATCTCCGATCTGTCCGAGCAGATCTCCGATCTGGTCGAACGCGGATGGGTCTATGGTTCGCTGATGTTCGGCGAGGTCCAGGTGCGCACCGGACACCTGCTCGTCGGCGGGCTCAAGACCAGCCGCCTCAGAAACGCCCTGTTGCAGATCTCGAAGGAATTCGACAAGGTCAAGGTCGAGGATCTGTCCGATCACTTCGCCCAGGTCGTCTCGGGCTCGCCCGAGGACAACCAGGCGCCGACCGACGGTTTTGCCGCCGGCGCCGAACCGGGTGAAGCCAGCGGCGCCGTCGCGCCGGCGGCGATGGGCAAGCAGGAAGCGCTGAAGCAGTTCACGGTGGATCTGACCGACCAGGCCAGGAGCGGCAAGATGGATCCGATCGTCGGCCGCGACGAGGAGATCCGCCAGGTCATCGACATCCTGATGCGACGGCGCCAGAACAATCCGATCCTGACCGGCGAGGCCGGCGTCGGCAAGACCGCGGTGGTCGAGGGCTTTGCCCAGCGCATCGTCGCCGGTGACGTGCCGCCGTCGCTGGCCGATGTCTCGCTGAAGACGCTGGATGTCGGCCTGCTGCAGGCCGGTGCCAGCATGAAGGGCGAATTCGAGAACCGCCTGCGGCAGGTGATCGAGGAGGTCCAGTCTTCGCCCAAGCCGATCATCCTGTTCATCGACGAGGCGCACACCCTGGTCGGCGCCGGTGGTGCCGCCGGCACCGGCGACGCCGCCAACCTGTTGAAGCCGGCGCTCGCCCGCGGCACGCTGCGCACTGTCGCCGCGACCACCTGGGCCGAATACAAGAAGCACATCGAGAAGGACCCGGCGCTGACCCGGCGCTTCCAGGTCGTCCAGGTGGACGAGCCGTCGGAACACAAGGCGATCCTGATGATGCGGGGCGTCGCGACGATGATGGAGGGCCATCACAAGGTGCAGGTGCTCGACGAGGCCCTCGAAGCCGCGGTCAAACTGTCCCACCGCTACATTCCTGCGCGCCAGTTGCCGGACAAGTCGGTCAGCCTGCTCGACACCGCATGCGCCCGGGTCGCGGTCAGCCTGCACTCGACGCCGGCCGAGGTCGAGGACTGCCGCCGCCGGATCGAGGCGCTGGAAGTCGAGGAACGGATCATCGGCCGCGAGAAGGCGATCGGCATCGACGTCGCCGAGCGCGAAGCGGTGGCCGACGAAGCCCTCGCCGCCGAGCGCGAGCGCCTCGCCGGCCTCGATGCACGATGGGGCAGCGAGAAGGAACTGGTGGACCAGATCCTGGCGCTGCGGGCGAAGCTGCGCGGCGACGACGATCCGGTGGAAGGCACCGGCAGTCCGCTGGAGGCCGCCGCCGAGGCGGTGAAGCAGGGGGGCAGCGACGGTGAAGCCGCCACTGCAGCGGAAGGCGAGCCGGCCCAGGCCGGCCTCAGCGACGAGGAACGCGCTGCGCTGCTGGCCGAACTCAAGGAAGCCCAGGAGAAGCTCGCCGAGCTGCAGGGCGAGCACCCGCTGATCCTGCCGACCGTCGACTATCAGGCGGTCGCCAGCGTGGTCGCGGACTGGACCGGCATCCCGGTCGGCCGCATGGCGCGCAACGAGGTCGAGACCGTGCTGCGCCTGCCGGAACTGCTGGGACAGCGGGTGATCGGCCAGGACCATGCGATGGAGATGATCGCCAAGCGCATCCAGACTTCGCGCGCCGGCATCGACAACCCGAACAAGCCAATCGGCGTCTTCATGCTGGCCGGCACCTCGGGCGTCGGCAAGACCGAAACCGCGCTGGCGCTGGCCGAAGCGCTGTACGGCGGCGAGCAGAACCTGATCACGATCAACATGAGCGAGTTCCAGGAGGCGCACACGGTATCGACGCTGAAGGGCGCGCCGCCGGGCTATGTCGGCTACGGCGAGGGCGGCGTACTGACCGAGGCGGTGCGTCGCAAGCCCTACTCGGTGGTGTTGCTCGACGAGGTCGAAAAGGCCCACTCGGACGTGCACGAGATCTTCTTCCAGGTCTTCGACAAAGGCTTCATGGAAGACGGCGAAGGACGGTTCATCGACTTCAAGAACACCTTGATCCTGCTCACCACCAACGCCGGCACCGAGCTCATCGACGGTATGTGCAAGGACCCGGAACTGATGCCCGACCCGGAGGGCTTGGCCAAGGCACTGCGTGAACCGCTGCTGAAGGTCTTCCCGCCGGCGCTGCTGGGTCGTCTGGTGACGATTCCGTATTTCCCGCTGTCGGACGAAATTCTCGCCAAGATCGTCGTGCTGCAGCTCGGCCGCATCAAGAAGCGCGTCGAAGAGCGGCACAAGGTACCGTTCAGCTATACCGACGACGTCGTCAAGCTGGTGGTGGCGCGCTGCACCGAATCGGAGTCGGGCGGCCGCATGATCGATGCCATCCTGACCAACACCCTGCTCCCCGATCTGGCGCGCGAGTTCCTCGGTCGCCTGATGGAGGGCCGCTCGGTGGCCAAGGTCGAGGTCGGCGTCGCGGACAACCAGTTCACCTATCAGTTCGACTGATCGAGTCCGGCCCGGCCCCCGGCGGCCGGGCCGCCGCAACGAGACCCCCGCCATGACCGAGCGTCGCGAAGTCGTCCTCGACCTGCCCGAAGCCATCCAGCTGGCGCTCAGGATGCACCGCGAGCACCACTTCGAAGCCGCCCGCGAGCTCTACCAGCAACTGCTTCAGGTGGCACCGGAGCATCCAGACCTGCAGCACTTCTACGGCGTCTTCCTGTGCCAGACCGGCGCCGCCGATGAGGGCATCGCGCTGATCCGCCGGGCGATCGCGCAGGTCCCCGATTTCGTCGACTTCCATGTGAACCTCGGCAACGTGCTGCTCGAGGCCCGACGCATCGACGAGGCCGAGGCCGCCTATCGCGAAGCCCTCGCGATCGACCCGGCCTGCGCCCGCGCCTGGAACAATCTCGGTGCGATCCACGACGCCCGCGAACAGGCCGCGGAGGCCGAGCAGGCCTACCTGAAGGCGATCGAACTCGACCACCGGCTGACCAATGCCCACAACAACCTCGGCCTGATCCGCTGGCAGCGGGGCGACATCGAAGGCGCCATCGCGTGTTGCGCGGCGGCCATCGGCGTCGACCCGGAAGACCCCGACGGGCACCGTTTCCTCGGCATCCTCTACGCCACCCACGGGCTGCCGGACAAGGCCGCCGAGGCCTTCCGCCGCTGGCTCGAACTCGACCCCGACAACCCCGCCGCGCGCCATCACTATGCTGCGGTATGTGCCGACGTGAAGCCCGAGCGTGCCAGCGATGCGTATGTCAGCTACACCTTCGACCGCTTTGCCGCGAGCTTCGAGGAGAAGCTGCGCACCGACCTGCAGTATCGCGCACCCGATCTGCTGCGCGACGCCCTGGCCGAGCGCCTGCCTGCGCCGGCGCAGCAGTTCGAGATCCTCGACGCCGGCTGTGGCACCGGTCTGTGCGGCCCGCTGCTGGCGCCGTGGTGCCGGCGTCTGGTCGGCATCGACCTGTCCGCTGGCATGCTCGAGCAGGCGCGCACCAAAGCCTGCTACGACGAACTCCACCAGGCCGAACTGACGGCCTGGTTGCAGTCCGCCGGCAGCCGTTTCCATTTGATCGTGTCGGCCGATACGCTGTGTTATTTCGGCCCGCTAGAGACCGTGCTCGGCGCCGCGCGGTCGGCGCTCACGCCGGGCGGCACACTGGCATTCACGGTCGAGCGGATGGTGCAGGCAAGCGCCGGCGAAGGCTCGCGACTGAGCGCCAACGGCCGCTACCAGCACGACCCGGACTACGTTGCCCGAGCAATCGACGCAGCCGGTTTCACCGACGTCGCGATCGAGCCCGCCGAGCTGCGCCTCGAAGGCGGGCATCCGGTCGCGGGCCTGGTCGTCATCGCTGCGAGGCCGGGCGGTGAATAGCGACGACGGCGACATCCCGGCGTCCGGCCAAGGCAGCGCAATGCCGCTCGACGAAGCCATCGCGCTGGCCGTGACGCTGCACCGAGCCGGCCAGCTCGACAAGGCGGACACGGCCTACCGACAGATTCTCGCGGTCGTGCCCGACCATCCGGACGTCCTGCATCTCACCGGCCTGCTGCGCCATCATCAGGGCCGGCCGCGGGAGGCCGCCGAATCGATTCGCGCAGCGATTGCCCGCGAGGCGGGCTTCGCCGACTATCACCTCAATCTGGGCAACGTGCTGCTCGAGTGCGGCGAGCCGACGGAAGCGGCCGAGGCCTATCGCCAGGCGCTCGCGCTACGTCCCGAATTTGCCGACGCCTGGAACAATCTGGGGGCGCTGTACCGGCAGCTCGGCGATCTCGAGCAGGCCGAGCAGGCCAGTCGCCGGGCCATCGAGCAGGCGCCCGGACATGTCGGCGCCCACAACAACCTGGGAATGATCCACGCCGCCCGCGGCGATGCCGCGGCGGCCACCGAATTCTTCTGCCGCGCCGTCGTCATCGACCCACGCCACGCCGACGGCCACCGCCTGCTGGGCCTTGCCTGGAACGCCCTGGGCGAGCGCGAGAAAGCCGCCCAGGCGTTCGCCGACTGGCTGGCGGTCGACCCGGACAATCCCGAGGCCCGCTACCTGCATGCGGCCGCCAGCGGCGAACAGGCGCTGGCAAGGGCCAGCGACGACTACCTCGAATACACCTTCGACCAGTTCGCCGGCAGCTTCGAGTACAAGCTCGAAGGCATCCTCAACTACTGCGCGCCGGCCCTGCTCGAAACCGCCCTGGCATCCCGGCTGGGCGATCCCGGCGCACGTCTGGCGGTGCTCGACGCCGGCTGCGGCACGGGCTTGTGCGGACCGCGACTGAGGCCCTGGGCGAGTTCCCTGGTCGGCGTCGACCTGTCCGCAGGGATGCTCGACGAAGCGCGGCGCAAGGGCTGCTACGACCAGCTCGAAAAAGCCGAACTGGGGTGCTGGATGGCGCAGCGAAAGCGCCATTTCGACCTCGTCGTCGCGGCCGATACCCTGTGCTACTTCGGTCCGCTCGAAGGCATTCTCGGTGCCGCCCATGGCACCCTTCGGCCGGGCGGCATGCTGGCCTTCACGCTCGAGGCGATCGACGACGACGCAGAGCAGCCGGCGCACCGGGTCGAAGCCTGCGGCCGCTTCCGCCACCGGCCCGCCTATGCGCGCGACTGCCTCGCGGCGCTCGGTTTCGGCGACATCGTGCTGCAGTCGGCCGAATTGCGGCTCGAATCCGGGCGCCCGGTGCACGGGCTGGTCGTGAGTGCGCGCAAGTCCGCTGCCGACATCGAAGGCGGGCATCGATGATCGACGACGAGTCCGCCTTTGCCCGCGTCCTCGCGCACCTGCAGGCGAGCCTCGACGACCTCGTCCTGAGCCGGCGCGAGCGGCAATTGCTCCAACAGATGCTCGGCCAAGGCCTCGGCGAGGAAACCCTGCGCCGCGTCCGCAACACGGCGTTCGAACTGGTGCGTGACCGCCATCGGGCCGGTGACGACACGATGCCGCTGCTGAACTGGCTGGAGCGAGTCGCGCGCAGCATCGACACAGCACGCGGCGATCGACCGGAAGGTCGCAGCGAGGCCTGGTTCAGCCCTGGTGACGACTGCCGCAGCGGCCTGATCCGCGAATTCTCCCGGGCCGGCGACAACGTCCGCATCTGCGTGTTTACGATCGCCGACGACCGCATCACCGAAGCCATCCTGGCGGCACACCGGCGCGGCCTCGCGATCCGTATCGTGACCGACGACGACAAGCGCTTCGACGCCGGCAGCGACATCGACCGGTTGCAGCGGGCGGGCATCGCGGTGGCCACCGACGACGGCCCGGCCCACATGCATCACAAGTTCGCGCTGTTCGACGACCGGGTGCTGGTCAACGGCAGCTTCAACTGGACCCGCAGCGCCAGCCACGCCAACGAGGAGAATCTGCTGCTGACCGACGATGCCGTCGCGGTCGCCGCATTCGCTACGCGCTTCGACGAACTCTGGCGGCGCTTCGGCGATTGAGCGGGGCCGCGCGGCCCGCGCTTCGCTGCTGGCCCGAGGCGTGATAACTTTGGCCCCGATCGATCCGCCCAGGACCCGAATCGTGATGCCGCCCGCCGCGTCGAGCCCGAATCCCGCGCCTTGTCAGCGCCCGCGCACCCGCGCCGCCATGCTGGTCGCCGCCCTGGCCCTGTCGGGCTGTTTCGGCGGCGGCGGTGCGCCGCCGCCCAGCTACGCCCGCTACAACGAATACCTGCCGTGCGCCAATCGCATCGGCCGCTGCTTCGAACTGCAGATCGCTGGCGCCGAGGTCGAGGTGATCGAGGACGAGGCGCGGCAGAAGGCGCTGGCCGCGGACATCGCCCGGATCAGCTACCAGATCACGGACGTCTATTGGGAACTGCCCAAGCCGGTGCCGGCAGCACACGCTTTCGAGGTCGCGCTGGCGCCGGCCGGCGACGGCGAGGACGTGCTCGGGGCCGAGCGCGAGCCGGCGCAGATCTCGGTGTGGTCGCTGGCGGCCGGCGAACGCTCCGAAAGCGCCGCGATCGCACAGGAGAAGGCCATGCTGACGACCGTCGCCGGGGTGCCGCCGGCCACCGCCCTGTCGCCCGGGCGCTACGTCTTCGAGGTTCGCTATATCGGCAGCCGCGACTGGGACCGCAAGTTCGTGCTGTTGACAATTCGCTGACGCTGGCTCAGCGGTTCTCGAGCCGGTTGAGATCGAGCAGGCCGAAGGCGAGCGGATCGGCCTCGCGGGCGCTGCGGTGCACGTCGTCGAGATGCCGCCAGAACGATCGATCGGTCCGGCGCACCGCGAATCGGTCGGCCAGCCTCGAGTAGGCCGCCTCGCCGTCGAGGGCAGCCACCGCATCGACGAATTCCGCCAGTGCCGCGGCCGGCACACGGAAGAACATGTTTGGATGGGCACCGAGCAGGCCCGCAGCGACGGTCAGGGTGTCCTCGTCAGGCAATCGTCGCGACTGTTCGGCGAACGGGTGCGAGATGTTCGAGTGGGCGCTGTTGCGCAACAGCGTCAGATCGACCGGGCCTTCCCTGCCCACCACCCGCAGGAAAGCGGTCTCGGGCAGCCACTGCAGCGCGCCGCCCACCAGCCCGGCTAGCCGGGCCAGCGGCCGCTCGATCGCCGTGCCGTGACCGGGGGCCGTCCGCCAGCGGCGATCCACCGGCGCCACCCGCTGACCCAGCAGCCCGTAGAGTTCGGCCAGCGGGTCGTTGCTGCGGTAACGGATTGCGGTGTCCACGCCGAAGCGTCGAAGCTCGCGGTAGAACTTCGCCCGGACCTGCTCCGCCTCACCGCGATACCAGTGGTCGACCACCCGCGGGCGTGCATCGAGCGGCAGCAGCGCCAGCAGGTTGGTCTCGGCCTCCATTCGCAGGAAATCCATGTACAGCCGCGAATTGAGTTGATGGCCGACGTTGCCGAAGACGTCGAAGCCGGCGACCAGCAGATAGTGAATGCGCTCGAGGATCGGATAGGTGATCAGCCATGCTGTCTTCGGCGGCCTGCCCAGCAGCCCGGTGATGACGCTGGCGCTGTCGAAATGGCGAAACACCGTCAATGCGGCGTTCGGATTGCGGCCGTCCCCGTCCCAGACCACGGTCAGGTCGAGCGGGATCTCGCTGCCGACGGTCCGGCGCATGAACTTGGCACGCGCGTCCAGATAGTCGGCCTCGCGGGCCTGGTAGCGGCTCCACGACGCCAGCGGCAACGACGACACGTCCTCGGCCGGCAGCGCCAACGCGTCGGCGTGACGCGCAAGGAAACGGTCGGCCGCTGCGGTATGGGTGGCCGGGTCGGCGAAGAACACCCAGAAGCGGTCGTTGATTACGTTGAGCGCGACCTGCCCCCGACACACCGGCCCCTTGATGAAGCCGGCGACGAAGTAGCCGGCATCGTCGAGCAGAAAACGGTAGCGCGACGCCACCGGGATGTCGCGGAACACGATGAACGGGTTGGCCGCGGTGCGGGCGTCGTAACCGGGCAGATCTTCCGGCTCGGCCTGACCATCGAGGAACAGTTCGCGCCAGCGCCTCATCCGCGCCGGGTCGAGCCGATAGGGCATGTGGGTCTTGGCGACGAAGGTCTCATCCAGGCGCACCAGGCGATAGAAGACCGGCTCGTCGCCAGGATCGTCGAACGGCTGGCGGGTGGCGATCGGCTCGGGATCCTCGCCGGGCGGCTGGATCGAGCGGATCAGTCGGAACCAGTAGCGCTCGCCATCGCCCTCGAGGTAGAGGTGCCCGAGGAACAGGTGCTCGAACAGATAGCGCGACATCAGCCGGGCGCGCCGACCGGGCGCGTTGAGGAAGGCCTCCCAGCCCGCGACCCGGTCGAGCACCGCTCGCGGCAGCGGCGCTCGGGGCTCGACCGGGGCGCCCGCCGCCAGCCAGTCGGCGATCGTCGCTTCCTCATCCACACCGATCGCCGGCAGGCCGTAGGGCATGCCGGCAAGCGGTGCCTCTTCCGCGGCGTGCTCGAAAGCGTCGATGGCGACGCACTGCTGCGCGCGATCGAGCGAGAAATCGAATGCATCCGGCAGAATCGTTGCCGCCGGCAGCGGATGTTCGCGCTTCAACGCGAGGTAGCGGAACAGCAGGCTCGAGCGCAGCGCATCGCGGCCGCCCCGGCCACGCTCGTCGATCACTGCATGGAAGCCGAGTTCGCGCCAGGCCGCCGGCGCCTGGGCGTCGACCCGCAGCCGCGTCGGCGCTGTCGCCAGCAGGCGGGTGCCGTCATACACCCGCGCCGCACTGGCGCCGCGAGCGATGCCCTCCCAGCTGCCGAGGTCGAGCTGACAAGGCGCGTCGAAGCAGGCATGGCAGACGACGCATCGCCGATCGAGAATCGGCGCGACGTCGCGCCGATATTGCGGAACCGTCGTATCGGCAGCCGCCGGCACGGCAGCAATGACGATGACCGCCACCCAGATCACGCAGAGCCACCGCCCAACCCAATACAATGTCATGACAGACACGCCAAATCCGGACCTCCGGACACGCCCGATGAATCCTCCCGAACCGACCCCAGCCGCCGCCGCACAATCGCCGTCGCTGGAACGTCACCGCCTGCAGTTCCACGGCACGGGCGGTGCGTATTTTCGCATCTGGGCAGTCAATCTCGCGTTGACCATCGTGAGCCTGGGCATCTACTCGGCCTGGGCGAAGGTCAGGCGCGAGCGCTTCTTCCTGAACAATACCGAACTGGACGGCTCGCCGTTCGACTATCACGCCGACCCGATGAACATCCTCAAGGGGCGGCTGCTGGCCTCGTCGGTGATCATCGTGCTGTTCATCGCGTCCGAACTCCATCCGTTCGCCAACCTGATCGCATCGAGCGCCTTTCTCGCGCTGATGCCGTGGATGATCTGCCGGTCGCTGCGCTTCCGCGCCCACAACACCAGTTGGCGCGGCCTGCGATTCGGTTTTTCGGGCACCACCGGTGGTGCCTCGATGGCCTGGCTGGTGTGGCCGCTGGCCAGCATCCTCACCCTCGGCCTGCTGCTGCCGATGCTGATTGCCGCCCAGTGGCGCTACAAGCTGGACCACCTGCACTTTGGCCGCAGCCGCTTTTCGATCCGCGTCACGATTGCGCCGATCTACCGGGTGTTGCTGGCGGGCTCCCTGCTCGCGGTCCTGCTCGGCGCCGCCGGTGCGATCACGATCGCAACCCTGGTGGCGCTGCCGCATGCCGGTACCAGCCCGGCTCCCGACCGGCTGGCCGGCGCCACCGCGCTCGTCCTGCTGTGGCTGCTGCTGGTGCTGCGGCTGCTGGCACCCTACCTGCGGGTGCGGCTCGAAAACCTGCGCGCCGGCATGTGCCACCTCGGCAAGCACCGTTTCGACAGCGATCAGCGCGTGCGCGAGTACTACGGCATTCTCGCCGTCAATTGGCTGTTGACGTTGCTGACCCTCGGCCTCTACCGTCCGTTTGCGGTTACCCGTCTGTGGCGCTATCGGGTCGAGCATGTCTCGGTGCTGGCGCGCGGCGACATCGGCGAGTTCGTCGCCGCACAGCAGACGGATGCACCCGTGCTGGGCTCCGAGGCCGCCGATCTGCTCGACGTCGACCTGGGTTTCTGAACCGATGAGGGCTACCGCCGACATCGACGCACGGCTGTTCGACGGCCAATCGAGCCGCCCGCGACCGGTCACGCTGACGATCGACGGCGATACGGTCGAGCTCCGCGACCGCGACGGCGATACGCCGGCCGAACAGCTTCCGCGCGGCGCCCTCGACTGGCAGGAACCGCTCGGCGGCGGCCATCGCAGCGCGATGCTGCCGGGCGGACGCCGTTGCGAGTTCGCCACCGGTGCCGCCCTCGACCGCTTCCTGCGGGCCTGTGGCCATCGCGAGACGGCGGTGACGCGCTGGCAACGCAGCGCGCTGTTCGCGTTCGCCGCACTGCTGCTGGTACTGGCCGGCCTGATCGCGGCCTATCGCTGGCTGCTGCCGGCCGCGGCCGAAGGGCTCGCGGCACTGGTACCCGAGCACAGTCTGCAGGCACTCGACCGCGAGCTGCTGGCCTCTCTGCACACCAGCGAGGTGCTGGCCCCCAGCCGGCTGTCGAGCGCGACCGTGGACGGCATGACACGTCTCGGACGCGGCCTGCTGGCCTCGCACCCCGGCACCTCGCTGCACATCCGCAGCGCCCCGAACATCGGCGCCAACGCGTTCGCCCTGCCCGGTGGCAGCATCGTCCTCACCGACGGCCTGCTGGAACTGGCAGACGACGGGCGCGAAGTGGCCGCCGTGATCAGCCACGAGCTCGGCCACGCACAGGCCCGCCACGGCCTGCGGCAGTTGCTGCAGGCGTCGATCGTGGCGGTCACGATCGGTCTGTGGAGCGGAGATTTCGATTCGGTTCTGACCCTCGCCGGGACGGTGCTGGTCGGCGCGTCGTATTCCCGTGCCTTCGAGTACGAAGCCGACGCGCTCGCCGCCGACCATCTGACTCGTGCCGGACTGCCGCCCAGCACCCTGGCAAGCATCCTGGCGCGCCTGGCGACGGCCGGCGGCGGCGACGGGCCACGCTATCTGTCGAGCCATCCGCCGACGCCGGAACGCATCCGTCGCCTGCGGGCGATGGATGCGTCCGGCCAACGCGAATCGGATGGCTGAATCGGAACGCCTTTCACCGACGTCTGGCGGCGACGCCAATTCCTGCGATAATCGGACATCGCCCAACCGGTGCGATCGCCCGCGGTCGCCTGTATCATGGCTTTCAGCGGGCACTCGAGTCGGGAGCTGCACCAACCAGAACGCATAGATGGAAACTTCAGGCATCCTTCGCGCCACCGAATGCGTCGTCCTGTTCGCCGACATCGCCGACAGCTCGGTGCTGTACGAACGCATCGGCAACGAAGCGGCCGCCAAGCGCATCAACGGCTGCCTGAAGGCGATGCAGACGGTCGTCATGCACTCGGGCGGACAGGTCATCAAGCTGACCGGTGACGGCCTGATGGCGGTGTTCGAGAAGGCCGATGCCGCCCTCGAGGCGAGCAGCGCGATGGGCATGGAACTGGGCGAACTGCCGGCTGCCGGCGAACACCGCATCGACATTCGCATCGGCTTCCATCACGGTCCGGCGGTCAGCACCGGCAACGATCTCTTCGGCGAGACCGTCAATGTCGCAGCGCGCTTCTGCGAGGTGGCATCCACCGGCACCGCAGTGACCTCGTCGGAGACCGCGGCCCTGTTGTCGAAGGGCAATCAACGCAAGCTGCGCAAGATCCCGGCACGGCCGTTGAAGGGCATCAATCGCCACTTCGACCTGCTCGAGCTGATCTGCGACGACTACAGCAAGGTCACAGCGGTTTTCGCCAGCATCGATTTCTCGGCGCTCCATCCGTCGCGGCTGGAACTGAATTTCTGTGGCGAATCCCGGGTACTCGACGAAGGCGCGCACCGCGTCACGATTGGGCGCGATCCGGCTGCCGACGTGGTCCTGAGCAACACGCACGCGTCGCGCCGCCATTGCGTGATCGAAGAGCGCGGGGGCAAGTTCGTCGTCATCGACAGCAGCAGCAACGGCACCTTCGTCGTCGAGGAGGGAGGGCGCTCGCTGAGGTTGCGTCGCGAGGAACTGGTGCTCGACAGTCACGGCTGGATCACGTTCGGGCGCCCGCGCGGGCCCGGAGTGGACGAGATGGAGTATCGCTTCGTCGGCTGACCCGCCTGTGGCAGGCAGCGGCGCCAGGCAATGATCCCCTGCCGTCGTCGTCGCTACAGACCCCGCACCGCAAAGATCCCCGGCGCATTGCGCCAGTAGCCCTGGTAGTCCATGCCGTAGCCGAACAGGAAGCGATCGGCGACGTCGAGCCCGGTGAAATCGGCGCGCATGCCCGGATAGGCCTTGCGCGGGTGCTGCTTGTGCACCAGCACGGCGGTGCGCACCTCGGCGGCCCCTTCATCGCGGAGGTACTCGACGATCGCCGCCAGCGTGTGCCCCTCGTCGAGAATGTCGTCGAGCACCAGCACCTGCCGACCGTCGAGCTTCTGCGTCGGCCGCACGCGCCAGTCGAGCAACGTGCCCTGGGTCGCCATGCCGTAGCGGGTCGCGTGCAGGTAGGCCACCTCGAGCGGAAAATCGAGGCGTGGCAGCAGGCGGCCGGCGAAGATCACGCCGCCGTTCATGACCACGTAGACCAATGGATTGCTGTCGCGGTAGCACTCGGTGAGGTCGCGCGCCATCACGTCGATGGCGGCTTCTACCTGGGCGGCGGTGCACAGGCAGTCGGCTTCTTCGCGGGTTCGCCGGACTTTGTCGAGATCGATGGCCATGGCCGCGGCCTTCCGGATTCAGTGACCCTCGAAGCTTACCAGCGCATGGAGAGCGACGCCCGCCTCGGTCAGCCGGTGGCGACCGCCGAGTTCCGGCAGTTCCACCATCACCAGGGCTTCGGTCACCTGCGCGCCGAGCCGCCGGAGCAGGCGGGCAGCGGCCAGCAGGGTGCCGCCGGTGGCGACCAAATCGTCCACCAGCAACACCTTCTGGCCGGCGACGAAGCCATCGGCATGGACTTCCAGTGTGCCGCTGCCATATTCGAGGGCATAGTCCTCGGCGAGCGTACGGTAGGGCAGCTTGCCGCGTTTGCGCACCGGCACGAACCCGACCCCGAGTGCGCAGGCCAGCGCACCACCGATGATGAAACCGCGGGCGTCGACGGCGGCTACGCCGTCCGGCGGATCGGCCGCGTGGCGGGCGTGGAGTTCGGCGATCAGCCGGCGGAAGGCATCGCCATCCGCCAGCACCGGCGTGATGTCGCGAAACTGCACCCCGTCCACCGGCCAATTGGGCACGGTGCGGATACGCTCGCGCAGTTCGTCTGAGCTGATGCTCACGGTTCTGGTCCCGCAGATGCCAGTCCCGAATTCTAGACCGGGATGGCGCCGACGCCTGCCACCAATCAGTCGTCCTCGAACACCTCGATCCAGTCGGACAGGCGCCCGACAAGATGCGCCCGCTGTTCGGCATCGGCGGCATTGAGCACCGCGACCCACATCGCGATCGCCTCGGCCCGCTGGGCGTCCATTGCCTCGGCTGCCGGCGCTGCCCGCCCCTTGCGCCAGTCGTTGAACCAGAGCTTCAGCGACGCGCCGCCGTCGACCACCGCCAGCGCATCGAGCAGCCGGCGCTCGCGGCGGGCTCGCTCCTGCAGCCACAGCGAGGCATCGAATCCGGCGACCGCGCGCGACGACCGCACCAGGGCCTGCTGGTGCTCGCTGACCGAGCCGAGCCAGTCGTCGATCGCCTCCTCGATGCGTTCGATCCGGAGCGCGCGTTCGCGTGCCGGGTCACCGGCACCAATTTCATCGGCGAATTCGGCGCCCCGCTCCGCGAGCCGCCGCTCGATACGAGCGATCTCGGCCGGCGAGAACCGGGTCATGCGGGTGCCGAACGCGATCGCCAGGCGCTCACCGACCTCACGCACGTGATTCTGGGCGGCGCCCACGATCCACTCGCCGTCCGACTGTTCGATCGGGCCGGCGAGCCTGCGTCGCGCTTCGCGCAGCAAGGCCGCGAGTTCCCGCCGCGGCTGTTGCCGGTGCCAGGCGTGGACCTCGGCCGCGGCATCGGCGAGCTGGTCGCGCTGCACTTGCGGCAGATCGAGGGCCGAGTCGATGCGCAGCACACCGAGCGCGGGCGCGTTCATATAGGCCAGCGACAGCGCGCTGCAACCGGCCAGCACACTGAGCGACGCGAGCAGCAGTAACCACACGCGGCGATGGCGGTTGTCCGGGCGCTGGACGGATCGTGCAGGTTTCAAGGGTGGCTCCCGTCGCATGGAGATATCGGGGATGGTCGAAGGCCGGCAAGCGGCTCGCTTCGCACGAGCCGCAGCCCCTGCCCACCCAGACCGCGGCCATGCATTCCAGGTTCCGCCGTCGGCGTTACGGCGCATATGATACGATCCTCGATTACGGCCCCGCCCCTGTCCCTTCTGTGGAGATCCACCGCCGTGAACCGTTCCCTAATCGCCTGCACGATCCTGGTGCTGGGGGTCGCTGCCTGCGCCAAATCCGAAGACCCGCCTGCGCCGGGCGACAGCGCCCAGGCCAAGCCCGCCCAGTCCCAGCCCGCCCCGCCGGTCGCTGCTGCGGTCGAAGCCAGACCCGAGACCCCGCCGCCACCGAGCTATCCGCCCAACGCCGGCAAGCTGGTGCAAGTCATGCAGGCAGGTGGCTACACCTACGGTGAGGTCGAGGGTCCGAACGGCAACCGCATCTGGATCGCCGGCGGCCATATCGATGCCGCGCCGGGCGACCTGGTGCAATGGGGCCAATTCGCGGTCATGCACAACTTCACCGCCAAATCGATCAACCGCAGCTTCGAGAACATACTGTTCGTCAATTCCTGGGGCAAGCTGGACGGACCGAAGGCCCAGGTTGCCGCCCATGGCGCGCCGCCGGGCGGCCATCCGCCGATGGGACAGCCCATGGCCGCCGCACCGGCCGCGGGCGGCAACAGCGGCGTCGTCAAGAGCACCACCACCGCTGGCGGCTACACCTACCTCGAGGTCGAGCACGACGGCCAGACGACGTGGATCGCCGCACCCGAAACCGCCGTCAAGGAAGGCGACACGGTGAGTTGGAGCGGCGGCATGACGATGCGCAACTTCACCGCCAAGTCGCTCGACCGCACCTTCGAACAGATCGTCTTCGCCGGCGGGGTGTCGGTCCAGTAACCCTGGCCGCCGCCGGTGTTCAGCCGGCGGCAGGCCCGCCCAGCAGATCGCGATGGCGATCCCGCAGTTCGCGCCGCAGCACCTTGCCCGCGACGTTGCGCGGCAGTTCGTCGACGATCAGCACAGCGCGCACGCGCTGGTAGCGTGCGGCCACCCGCTGGTTGACCCAGTCGCGCACGGCGTCGGCATCCGGTACGCAATCCGCCCGTGGCCGCGCCACGGCGATCGGCACCTCGCCCCAGCGACGCTCCGGTACGCCGACGACGACCGCCTCGAGCACCTCCGGATGCTCGAGCAGGACCGCTTCGATATCGCTCGGATAGACCTTGACGCCACCACTGACGATCATGTCCTTCTTGCGGTCGGCCAGATGCAGGAAGCCGTCGGCATCGACGTGGCCGAGGTCCCCCGAATACAGCCATCCCTCCCTGATCGCCTGCGCGGTCAGGTCCGGCCGGCCGTGGTATCCGGTCATCATGATCGGTCCACGACCCGCGATCTCGCCGATCTCGCCCTGCGCGGCCTCGGTGCCGTCCTCGCGCTCGATCCTCATCCGGTAGAACGGCGGCGGGACGCCGACCGATCCGGGCTTGCGCGCGACCTCGTCGCGATCGAGGATCGTGACGAAGCCCTCGGTCAGGCCGTACAACTCGTAGAGCCGCCCCGGCAGGCATTCGATCAGCTGCGCCTTATGGGACCGCGGCAGCGGCGCGCCCAGCGACAGCAGCATCTCGAGGGACGACAGCCGGGCGGGCTCGAAATCGGGATGGTCTAGCAGCGCGGCGATCTGGGTCGGCACCATCATCGTGTGGGTGACCCGCTCGCGCTCGATCAGCGCCAAAGTCTCGCCGGCATCGAAGCCGGCAGTCAGCAAATAGCGGCAGCCCAGCATGAAGGCGGGCATCATCGTCACGAAGGCGCCGTTGAACACGATCGCCCCGGTGTGAAGCACCACCGATTCCGGCGTCATGCGCCAGGCACTGGCGAACAGCATGGCATAGTGGGCGCGCACCCGGTGGCTATGCACGATGCCCTTCGGTGTGCCGGTGGTGCCACTGCTGTAGATGATGTTGAAAGGGTCCTCCGCCGCCACCGGCTGCTCGGCGACACCGGCCGCGGGCACGGCGCTCAGCAGATCGCGCTCGCTGCCGTCGTCGATGTCGGTGACCAGCACGCCGGGGCGCTCGCCCAGGGTTGCACATGCCTGCTCGACCACCGCCAGAGTGCGGCGGCAGCAGAGCAGCTGGCGGACATCGGCATCGGCGAGCAACGAAGCCAGACCGCCGGCCGCCAGCAGTGGCGACAACGGCACCGACACCGCCCCGAGCCGGGCGCATGCCCAATACAGCCAGAGCAGTTCCGGGCAATTCGGCAGCACCGCCGCGACCCGGTCACCGCGGCGCACGCCACGGCCGCCGAGCACCGCCGCCAGACGCGCGATCCGCGCGTCGACGCCGCGCCAGTCCAATGCCATCGACCCGAAACCGAATGCCGGGTGCCCGGGTCGATAGCGCGCGTGATGCGCCGGCAAGCCTGCCAGATCCATGGTCTCTCCCGCTGATGCCATCGCCACGATAGCACCGCCGGCCGCTCGGCGACGGACCGGCAGGCGCGGCGGGTACCAAGCCGGCATCAAAGCTCGTTATCCTTGGTCGCGACGGCAACGCCACGCAGGAGTTCAGCATGCAGGACATCTTCGTCAGCTATCGACGCCAGGACAGCCAGAGCGCCGCCGGTCGCCTGAGCGACCATCTGCGCGACCAGTTGCCGGACGTCCGGATCTTCCGCGACGTCGAGACCATCGATCCCGGGGTCGATTTCGTCGATGCCATCGAACGGGCGCTGAAGTCGTGTGCGGTGCTGATTGCGGTGATCGGGCCGCGCTGGCTCGACGTCTGCGACGATGCCGGGCGCCGCCGACTCGACGATGCGCATGACTACACCCGCCTCGAAATCGCCCGGGCACTTGCCCGCAAGGACGTGCGCGTGATTCCGGTGCTGGTCGAGGGCGCCTCGATGCCCGCCGCCCCCGACCTGCCGGAAGACCTGGTGCCGCTGGCGCGGCGAAACGCGATCGAACTCAGCGACAAGCGCTGGGACTACGACGTCTCGCAACTGGTCGGGACCCTGCGCCCGGTGCTCGGCATCGCCGAACCGGCGCCCGCGGCAGCGCCCCCACCGGCCTCTGCACCGGCGAGGTCGAGCGGCTCGCGTCGCAAGTGGCTGTTGATTGGCGTCGGCGTGGTGGCAGTGCTCGCGATCGCGCTGTCGGGCATCGAGGACCCGAAGCCGGACCCGGCACTACCGGCACCAGCCGCGGTATTACCGGTGCCGGCGGCGCCGGTCGCACCCCACACGCTGTCGCAACCCGCGGTTGCGGCAGCGGTGATCGATCTCACCGGCACCTGGGCCGACAACGAAGGCGGACACTACGAAGTGATGCAGCAGGCCGGACGTCTGGCGGTTCGTGGCGCCAGCCCGGATGGCCTGGTCTATGGCGAGGGTGGACTGCAGGGTCGCAGCGGTTGGGTCAACTACGTACTCAACGGCTACCCATTGACCTCCCGCTTCACGGTCGATGCCGGCGGCAACAATCTCGACGTGGTCGTCACCGACCCCGCCACCGGCGAGCGCCAGTCCATGCGGATGTGGCGCACGCAATAGGTCCGTACCAGGTCACGCCTCAGGTGCGCCCGGCACCCGGGTCGCCGCCCTCGTCGATGCCGTTGCCCGGCCGACCCGCCAGCGAGCCGCCCACTTCCAGATCGTCGAGCACCACCGACAGTGCATTGGTCGAGATCAGCACCTCGACCAATGACATGACCAGCGAGGCTGCCAGACTCAGCATGCTGACCGCGAACAGCCACTGGCCCGTGGCCTGCGAGCCGGCGAACAAGGCCAGCATCGACAGGCAGCACAAAAGGAAGCTGGCGACCGCCACCGACTGCATGTACTTGATCAGCCTGACCCGCCGCTTCAGGCCAGGGATCTGCCTGCGCACCACGTCGATGCGCGGATCCGGCAGGCCATGGAGCTGGCGAATCACCTGGGCCAGCGTCAGGAAGCGATTGGTATAGGCGAGCAGCAGCAGCGAAATGGCTGGAAACAGCAAGGCGGGCGTGGTGATGTCCATCGTGTCGGTACTGGCTTCGCGGCGGGCGACACCTGCAGCATACGGGACACTGCGCGCAAGCGGCAGCCCGTACCCCGTCCGAAGTGCGGCTCAGCCGGCGTCCGCCCCACCCTGCCGGTAGTGGTGCAGGTCCATCTGCGGGAACGGGATCGAGATGCCGTTGTCGTCGAACGCGAGCTTGAGCTTCTCCTTGAGGTCGCAGCTGGTGGCGAAGAAATCGCCCGAGGCGACCCACGGCCGCACGTGGATGTTCACGCTGCTGGCACCGAGCTCTGCTACACCGATGAAGGGCTCGGGTTCTGCCAGCACCCGCTCGTCGGCCTTCAGCACCGATTCGATGACGCCTTTCGCAAGCCGGATGTCGTCGTCGTAGCCAATGCTCATGATCAGGTCGATCCGCCGCTGGCTGCGTGCCGAGTAGTTGGTGATGACGCCGCTGTAGATCGCGCCGTTGGGAATGATGATCTCGCGGTTGTCGGCAGTGCGGAAGGTCGAGCTGAAGATGTTGATCTTTTCGACCGTGCCCATGGTGCCGGCGGCCTCGACGAAGTCACCGGCCTTGAACGGGCGGAACACGATCAGCATCACACCGGCCGCGAAGTTCTTCAGCGAGTCCTGCAGCGACAGGCCGATCGCAAGGCCGGCGGCACCGATGATCGCCACCAGCGACGTGGTGTCCACACCGAGTTGGTTGAGCGCTGCGACCACCACCAGCAGCAGCAGCACACCATGCAGGATCGACAACACGAAATGGGCCAGCATCTCGTCCATGCCACCCCGACGCAGCAGCTTCTCGGCGATCGAGATCAGCAGTCTGGCGGCCCAGCGCCCGGCCAGGAAGATCGCCACGGCCAGCGCGACGTTGATTGCCCACGGCCAGACATAGGCCTGCAGCCATTCGCCACTTGCGAACTTCTCGTTCATGAAGACTCCTTGCGGATGGTGCCAATGAAGATCAATGCCGACAGCGCGGCACGACGCAGGATATGCTGCTACGCAGCATCACGCAAATCGTCTCGGCGTCAAAACATACGCACCTAGTAGCGCTTGTATCTTGCAACGCACAATTTCCATTCCCGTTCGTCGGCCGCGGCCAGGGCATCGAGATCGGCCACGCTGGCGGCGCCGTCGTCCACCCACTCGCGCAGCAACGGCGAGCCATTGATCAGATCGATCGCCAGGCGGTCGAATTCGTACTCGTACGGAAAGTCTCGCCACAACGGGTAGTCGGCGTCGATCTGCCGCAACGCCTTGAAGGCCAGCGCCTGCAACCGCCACGGACGAAACTCGTGGTGGCGGTAGTGCTGCGGATCCTCGACGTGGATCTGCAGGCCGCGGCACAGCGCGCCGGCGTGCTTGTGAAAGGTCGGCTCGAACCAGCATTCGCGCAGCTGGCAGCCGGCGAGCCACTGCGGCGCCAGCGCGCGCATCCGGCCCAGCAGCGCGGCCACGTCGAGACCCGGTGCGCCGAACAGTTCGAGCGGCCGGGTGGTGCCCCGCCCCTCGGACAGGGTGCAACCCTCGAGCATCACGGTACCAGCATAGCAACGTGCCATCGACAGGTTCGGCGCGTTGGGACTCGGATTGATCCAGCTCCGCTCGCCGGCCGGCCAGCCGAATCCCGGGCCGGCCTCGGGCTGCCAGCCCGCCATCTCGACCACCTGCAGGTCGACGTCGAGCCCGAGCCAGTCGACGAACCAGCAGGCCATCTCACCCATCGTCAGACCATGGCGCATCGGCATCGGCCCGGCGCCGACAAAGCTCTCCCAGCCTTCGCGCAGCATCAGGCCCTCGACCGGGCGGCCCACTGGATTGGGGCGATCCAGCACCCAGACCGACTTGCCGAGACGCGCGGCCGCTTCCAGCACGTAGCGCAGCGTGGTCACAAACGTGTAGATGCGGCAGCCCAGATCCTGCAGATCCACCAGCAGCACGTCGATACCGGACATCATCTGGTCGGTCGGCCGACGGACCTCGCCGTACAGGCTGTGGACCGGGATGCGCAGGGCCGGATCGACGAATTCCGGCGACTCCACCATGTTGTCCTGCTTGTCGCCGCGCAGGCCGTGCTGCGGACCGAAGGCTGCCTCAAGACGAATCTCGGGCTGGCGGGCGAGCGCGTCGAGCGCATGTTCGAGCCCTCGCGTGACCGATGCCGGGTGCGCCAGCAGGCCGATCCGGCGTCCGGCCAGCGGGCGCCGCAGCGCGGCTTCGTCGATCAGGCGCTCGAGTCCGGTGATCACCGCTGTTCTCCCCCAGGGTCGCGGGCGAGACGGTAGCAGAAGCCGGCTCGCCAGTGGAAATCGGCCGGACCCGGCGCGTGCGCCAGCGCCCAGTAGCTCAAGACGCCATCGTGCCGTTCGAGCACCGCCGTCAGGCCGAGGTCGACAGCCTCGGCATCTTCGAGCAGTGCGGCCGGCAGCACCACTTCTGCGTTCAGCCCATCACCCCGCGCGGCTATTTTCAGTCGCGGCGGCGGCAGACCGCGCAGGTCGCCGCAGCGCGCCCGCCAGGCACCGAATCGATAGCCGGCCCAGCGACCGTCCGCAGAGAAATTGAATTCGCGATAGGCTTCTGCACCGGCCGGCGCCAGAAAAGCCTCGAAGCAGGTATGGCGCCACAGGCCATCGGCAAAGCCCGGCGTCGCCAGCTGCACCGGGCGCAGAACGTCTTGCGCGCAATCGACCCGGTATTGCAGTTGCAACGCGCCGCCCGCCAGCGTGCGCACCTCGGCCGATACCCGGTCGACTGCCATCGACGGATTGTCGGGGTGGGGGAGCAGGGTCAGGGGCACGGCGTTCGTCGCTGGCTACGGGGGGAATTCCGGCGACACGATAACCCACAACGCGAGCGCAACGCCCGCCGCCGACGCGCCAACGCCCGCCGCGGCCCGAGTCAGCCCGGCCGTGCGCCAGGATCAGCAATGGCGCTCGGACTAGCGCCCCGACCGCACGCGATCGGTCGAGCCACGTCCGCCCGCCTGCGCGTACATCATGCAGCGGCGCTTGCCGTCGGCACGCACGCAGCGCAACGCGGTCTCGGCACAGGCCAGCAGGGCCTCCGGCTGCAGCCCGTGATCCGGCGCACAGGCCATGCCGACCGAAACCGTCAGGCGTACCTCGTGGGCACCCACCATGAACGGCTCGTCCAGCGCCGCCACCAGCGTGTCGCCGATACTGGCCATGTCGCAAGGCGAAGCGACGTCCTCGAGCACGACGACGAGCGATTCGTCGCTCCAGCGGGCGACCGCGTCATCCGGGCGCAGCACCGTGCGGATGCGCTCGGCAATGCGCGCGACCAGGCCTTCACACACCTGCTGCCCGAGGCTGCGCTGCAGTTCGGCGCATCGCTCGAGCCCGACCACCAGCACGCCGACGTTGCGGCCACGCCACTCGAGTACGCTGAGTCGGGTGGCCAGATGTGCCTTTGCCGCCTCCGGACCCGCCAGTTGCCGGGCATGGCCGGCGCCGAGCGCCGGGCTGCGGCCGCGGCGGTCGCGCACCAGCATGACCCAGCCGCGCTTGCCGCCGTCGCCCCGGATCATCGTCGCGGTAATTGCGACCCGGTGCGGTGGATCGTCCTTCGAACGGATCGTGCATTCGAACCCTTCGCGCAGGAAATAATCGCCGAGCAGTCGATTCCGGCCGACACCGCATTCGAATACCTCGTCGACCCGGTGACCGGCGAGCGGGCCTTCGATCGAGCCCTGGCACATCATGCGCATCGCGCTGTTGGCGCGTTCGATCACCCCTTCCGGCGAGACCACCAGCAGGCCATCGGAGATCGCCTCGATGATCGCCTCCAGGTCGTCGCGCGAGACGACCGTCTCCGCCAGCTCGGAAGTCATCTGGTCGAAGGACTTGGCCAGTGCGCCGATCTCGTCGCGGTTGCCGTCGCCGACACGCGCATCGAAGTGACCGCGTCCCACTTCCTCGGTAATCTGGCGAAGCCTTTCCACCGGCCGGCTGATCCGTCGCGTCAGCCACCAGCCACCAGCCAATGCGACCAACACCGCACCGGCCCCCAAAGCAGTCAACCGCAGGCGCGCCATGGTCGCGTGGCTCAGCACCTCCTCCTGATATTCGTTGAGTTCGACGCGCTCACCTGCGAGCGCCTCGTCGACCAGGCGTTCGAGGCTGGCGAGGTGGCGATGGCTGTTCTCTCTCAGGCGCTGCGACTCGTCGGCGGCCAGCGAGCGGCCGCCCTCGATCAACATGCGCAGATCCGCAGCCAGCGCCTCGCTCTCCAGCCGGATGCGACCGGCCAGTTCGCGCTCCTCCGGGAACAGCCGACGTACCAGTGCGTGGTAGCGATTGGCCGTGGACTGCAGTTCCTCCAGTCCCGCGGTGCTGTCGGTGTCCGGCAGGACCGGCGACGAGCCGGCAATGCCCAGCGTAACCCGGTTGGCATGAAGCCGCAGATGCTGCAGCGCCTCGATCACCGGATAGGTTCGTCCCACGGCCGCTTCGAACTCGTACTGGACCAGCCGCATCGAGGCCAGGCCGAGCGCACCCATGGCGACCAGCAACAGCACCATCGCCAGATAGCCGACCAGGATCTTGTCTCTCAGGCGCATCTGTCGTGACTCCACCCGGGCGCAGCTTCGCAACGTGCTGCGGTCCATGATCCGCCAGGTTGCGCATCGTGTTTCATAAACTCTTGCATCGGATCTTCAGCTTCGCAGCCGCACTACGAAAGATATACGCACAACGCTTCATTCTAGAGCGTCGAACAGCCGCTGGACCCGGCAAAAGACACACCCGGCGAAAACCAGTCGGCCGGCGCTCGCACATGTCGCCGAACAAGAAACCCCGCTGGCGGCGAGGCCCAGTGCCGGCGGCAGCGCTGAATCCGGCGCCGATGCGCGCTAGACTTGGCAGCGTCCCCCTGCAGCCCAGCCGGCATGATCCCGATCCGCTACATCGAACCGGTATACAGGCCCCCGAGCGAGGCCCATTCGCTGATCCTCCCGGTCACCGACGGCTGCTCGTGGAACCGCTGCAGCTTCTGCGAGATGTACACGGCACCGCAGAAGGCGTTCAGGCCGCGAAGCCCGGCCGAGATCTCCGATGCCCTGCGCGCGGTCGCCGGACGACACCACGAGCCGGTACGTCGCGTGTTCCTCGCCGACGGCGACGCCCTGGTGCTGTCGACACGCCGGCTGATGGCGGTGCTCGCCGAGATCCGCGAGCATCTGCCGGCGGTCCGCCGGGTGTCGAGCTACTGCCTTGCGCGCAACCTGCGCAACAAGAGCGTCGCCGAGCTGGCCGAACTCGCCGATGCCGGCCTGACGCTGGCCTATCTCGGCGCAGAGTCGGGCGACGACGAAGTGCTGCGGCGGGTCAACAAGGGCGAGGATTTCGCCTCGACCCGCGACGCGCTGGACAAGCTCGGCGCTGCCGGCATCACACGCTCGGTGATGATCGTCAATGGCCTCGGCGGCAGCACCTTGAGCGCACAACACGCCGAGGCATCGGCGCGGCTGATCAACGCCGTCCAGCCCGAATACCTGTCGACGCTGGTGCTGAGCTTTCCGCAGGGAAAGGCGCGCTTCATGACGGACTTCCCCCAATGGCGGGCCCTCGATCGCGGCGGTCTGCTGCAGGAGCTTGCACGCTTCATCGAAGGGCTCGAGTTGCGCAGGACGGTGTTCCGCTCCGATCATGCATCCAACTGGCTTGCGCTGAAGGGTACGCTCGGCGCCGACAAGGCACGCCTGCTGGGCACTCTGCGCCAGGCCATCGAGCATCCGGAGGATGCCGCGCTGAGGCCGGCGTGGGCTCGAGGGCTCTAGCGCCCAGGCTTCGATGCGCGAAACGGCGCAGGAGTTGACGATGACCAAGATCGACCATATCGCACCGATGCTGCAGCGACTGCGCGCCAGCCATGCCGGCAAGGTCGTGAGCGCCGCCGAGGCGGTGCAACTGATCCGCAGCCACGACACCGTCGCCACTGGCGGTTTCGTCGGCATCGGTTTCGCCGAAGGCATCGCGGTGGCGCTCGAGGAGCGCTTCCTGGCGGAGTCGGAGACTCGCGACGACGGACTCGGCTTCCCGCGCGACCTGACCCTGGTATATGCCGCCGGCCAGGGTGATGGTCGCTCACGCGGGCTCAACCACCTCGGCCACCCGGGTCTCGTCAAGCGCGTGGTCGGCGGTCACTGGGGCCTGGTGCCGCGGCTGCAGGAGCTGGCGGTGACCGACCGCATCGAGGCCTACAACCTGCCCCAGGGCGTGATCACCCACCTGTTTCGCGACATCGCCGCCGGCAAGCCCGGCACACTGACCCGGGTCGGCCTCGGCACCTTCGTCGATCCGCGCCTCGGCGGCGGGCGGATCAATGCCCGCACCACCGAGGAACTCGTACGCCTGATCGAGATCGACGGCGAGGAGTTCCTGTTCTACAAGGCCTTCCCGATCGACGTCGGCATCATCCGCGGCACCACCGCGGACCAGAACGGCAATGTCACGATGGAGAAGGAGGCACTGACCCTCGAAGCGCAGGCGATCGCGATGGCCGCCCACAACAGCGGCGGCATCGTCATCGCCCAGGTCGAACGCATCGCCGAGCGCGGCACGCTGTCGCCGCGACAGGTCAAGATACCGGGCGTGCTGGTCGATTGCGTCGTCGTCGCCGAACGGCCGGAATATCACCAGCAGACCTTCGCCGAACCGTACAGCGCGGCCTTCGCCGGCGAGATCCGGGTACCGGCCACCAGCGTCGAACCGCTGGCCATGTCGGAGCGCAAGATCATCGCCCGCCGGGCGGCGCTCGAACTCGCGACCAATGCGGTGGTGAACCTCGGCATCGGCATGCCCGAGGGCGTCGCCGCGGTGGCCGCCGAGGAGTCGGTGATCGACCTCGTCACGCTGACCGCCGAACCCGGCGTGATCGGCGGCATCCCGGCCGGCGGGCTGAACTTCGGCGCCGCGGTCAATACCGACGCGATCATCGATCAGCCCAGCCAGTTCGATTTCTACGACGGCGGCGGTCTCGATCTGGCCGTACTCGGGCTGGCCCAGGCCGATTGCGAGGGCAACCTCAACGTCAGCAAGTTCGGCAGTCGCATCGCCGGCGCCGGCGGCTTCATCAACATCAGCCAGAATGCCAAGAAGGTGGTGTTCGTCGGCACCTTCACCGCCGGCGGCCTGGCGATCGCGATCGCCGACGGCCGGCTGTCGATCGTCTCCGAGGGCGGCACCCGAAAGTTCGTCGAACAGGTCGAGCACCGGACCTTCGCCGGCGCGGTGGCTGTCGCCCGCAAGCAGCCGGTGCTCTACGTCACCGAACGCTGCGTGTTCCGGCTCGGCGCCGACGGCCTCGAACTGATCGAGGTGGCGCCGGGCATCGACATCGAGCGCGACATCCTGGCCCGGATGGGCTTTCGCCCGATCGTGCGCGGCGAGCCTGCGGCGATGGACCCGCGCATCTTCGTCCCCGGGCGGATGGACCTGCGCGCCACGATGACCGACCTGCCGCTGGAGAAGCGGCTCCACTACGACGCAGACCAGAAGGTCTTCTTCGTCAATTTCGAACGGCTGCACATCCGCGACCGCGCGCAGATCCGGCGCATCCGTGAACTTGTCGAGGCCAGCGTGTCGGCGCTCGGACAGCGGGTGCCGGCGGTGGTCAACTACGAGCATTTCGAGATCGCGCCGGAACTGCTCGACGAGTATGCCGAGATGGTGCAGGACGTCACCGAGCGTTTCTACAGCGGCGTCGTGCGCTATGCCACCAGCGGCTTTGCCCGGATGAAGCTGGGCGAGGCACTCGCCGGCAAGCACGTCGAACCCCACCTATTCGCGAGCCAGCGCGAGGCGCGGGCTGCGCTGGAGAAGTGATGGCCACGCAGCGACGCCTCGAATTCACCACCCACGGCCGCGGCAGCCGGGACATCACCGACGACGTGAACGCGGTGGTGCGCGACAGCGGCATCGTCTGCGGCATCGCCAACGTCTGCGTGCAGCACACATCGGCGTCGCTGTTGGTGACCGAAAACGCAGACCCCGACGTGCGCCGCGACCTCGAAACGATATTCGCCCGGCTCGCACCCGACGGCGACCCGGCCTACCGTCATGACCTCGAAGGCGACGACGACATGGCGGCCCACGTCCGCAGCGTGCTCTCCGACGTCTCGCTGACCCTGCCGGTGGCCGACGGCCGACTGCTGCTCGGGACCTGGCAGGGGGTGTTCCTGTGGGAGCACCGAAGCCACGGGCAGTGCCGCCGGGTCGTCGTCACGGTGATCGGCTGAATCACCGGCGGCGGCCGGTTCCGGCGCACCAGCTACTACACTTGCATGGGAGCCGGGCGGGCGCCCGGACGACAACGACCAGGAGAAGACGAAATGATGCGAGCGATTGGCGGGATGGTGATGCTGGCGATGGCCTGCGTGGCGTCCCAGGCGCAGGCGTGGGAACTGCAGTGGTTCGGCCAGTCCGCTTTCAAGATCACCAGCCCCGGCGGCAAGGTGATCCTGATCGACCCCTTCATCACCGGCAACCCCAAGACACCCGAGACGCTGAAGGATCTGGCCGCGCTCGGCAAGGTGGACCTGATCCTGGTGACCCACGGCCACGGCGACCACGTCGGAGACACCGCACGCATCGCCGCCGACCATGGCGCCAAGGTGGCGATGAACGCCGACATGGGACACACCTTCGGCAATCTCGGCATCGTGCCCTACAAGCAACTGATCCGCTTCAACAAGAGTGGTCCGATCCAGCCCATCGACGGTATCACCGTCACCATGGTGCACGCCGAGCACAGCTCCGAGGTGGTCCATACCGATCCCGCCAGCGGCGCCAAGTCGGTCCATCCGGGCGGCGAGCCGGTCGGCTACATCGTCGAGTTGGAAAACGGCTTCCGCATCTACCACGCCGGCGATACCGGCGTGTTCGCCGACATGAAGTTCATCGGCGAGTACTACAAGCCGGACCTCGAACTGTTGCCGATCGGCGGCCACTTCACGATGGACCCGGCGCATGCCGCATATGCCGTCAGCAAGCTGCTCGGCAGCAGAAAGGTGATTCCGATGCACTACGGCACCTTCCCGCCGCTGAAGGGCACGCCGGAAGCCTTCAGGCAGGCCCTGGGCGAGTCCACCACCGAAGTGATCGTGATGGAACCCGGCCAGACCCTCAAGTTCTGAGGCAAACCAGGTGACCGCTGCAGCGAGCCTCGCCGTGCTGGTGGTGATCGCCGCCGCGATCGGCATCGTCGTCGTCGCGCGCATCCTCGGCCTGTCGCCGGCACGCCATGCCGGCGTCATCACGGTGCTGGTCGTCGTCGGCCTCGTCGCCGGTCTCGGCGTGCCCGCGCTGTTGAACGAAACCACCAACGGACGCATCAGCCCGGGTGAGTCCTGGCCGTGGATCGTGCTCGGCTGGCTGGCGATCGCCAGCATCACGCTGCGCCGACTCGCCGCCGGCGATCGCGCCGGCGATGCCGACGGCGTCAGCCCCGCAGCCGCGGCCCGCGCCGTCGAACGCAACTTCAGCGCCCGCCGATCCGCCGAAGCGGTGACGAAGGCGGCCGCCGAGCCCGGCCCGGCGCCGGCAGCGGATCGGACGCCACCGATGCAGCTGTTCATTTCCTATCGCCGCAGCGACAGCCAGGACGTCGCCGGCCGCCTGTACGACCGGCTAAGCCGGCACTTCGGAGCCGAACACGTGTTCAAGGACGTGGACAGCATCCCCCTCGGCGTCGATTTCCGCCGCTACGTTGGCGATCAGGTCGGTCGCTGCGACGCGCTGCTCGCAATCATCGGCCCCGGCTGGCTCGGCGCCGAAAACGACCAGGGCCGTCGCCTCGACGACCCCCGCGACATGGTTCGCGTCGAGGTCGCGTCGGCGCTGAAGCGCGACATCCCCGTGGTACCGATCCTGATCGGCAACGCCAGTCTCCCCGACGAACGCGCGCTGCCCGACGAACTGCGGGAACTGGGCTACCGCAACGGCATTCCACTGCGCCCCGATCCGGATTTCCACAGCGACGTCGATCGCCTGATCGAGGGTCTCGAGGCCGGCCGCCGGTTGCACTGAAGGGGACGGCCGAGTCCGGCCGAACAGGCCGGCCGAGGTGCGTTGGTGGTGCTTCGGCGATGCGGACCGATGACACGCCGCGGCCACCGCGGGCGTCGTTCGCGCCGCTGCCGGCGGTCGGCTGCCGACTTTCTACTTGTCTTTCCTAAATTTCCGGCCCGCAGGTGTCGATACTCCTCCCTGATTCGCATGCAGAGGAAGTCACATGGCTTCTGTCACACGGTATCTCGGCAAGGAGATGTTCGTCCTCCTGGCGGCCTTCGCCCTCGCGCTGGCGGTGCTCGTCCAGTGGCACACCACCGAACGCGCGGCGCTGGAGAAGCGCTTCATCCAGGATCAGATCGACGTCGCCGAGGCCAAGCGCAGCCAGATCGCATCCACCCTGACCGAGGTCTATCAGAACGTCCGCACGCTGACGCTGCTGCCCAGCGTGCGCGGCATCGTCGGCGGCAATCGAACGGACGAGGACGAGGACATCGTCGCGACGGGCCGCTTCAGCGAGGAGGGCCGGACAACGGTCCAGCAGATCTACAACAACCTCGCCTCGCGCGTCAGCGTGTCCGAAGTCTATGCCGTGATCGAAGGGCTGGACGCCGGCAACGGCGAAGTTCCCTTCTTCATGTTCGACACGCTGGTCTTCGGCGACGCCGACGAAGGTGAAGGCGACGCGCGGCCAGTCGACTTTCCGGAGGAGGCCGAGGACGAGGAATACGCCTACTTCCCACAGCAGATCGCACGGATTCGCGCCAGCCATCCGCGCTTCGACTTCGCCACGATCGATCGGATCCCGGCCTACGTGTCGCCGATGATGCGAACCTGCGACAACAGCCAGTATCAATCTCTGGCGCACGACGACGTGCGCGACACCTACGGCATGCTCTACTCGGTGCCCTTCTACAGCGAGGGTGGCGAACTGCGCGGCGTGGTCTCGGCGATCCTGCGGGCCAACGTGCTCGAGGCGATGCTGATGGACGTGCCCTTCGTGCCGGTCACCGAGCAGGATCGCGCCGAACAGGCCCGCGCGGGCTGGACCTTGCCCGAGCCAGCGCGCTACGTGCTCGCCAACGAAGCGTACGGCATCCGCATCGCCGATCGCCGCAACGGCACGCTGGCGCTCAGCATCGACAACGGCGTCGCCGGGCGCAACGTGTTCCGTCTGGCGGTCGAAGCCCCGAGCGACACGCCGTGGCAGCTGACCTACTTCCTGCCCGAACCGATGATCGAGGAGGCCCTGGTCCAGCACGATCGTGCATTCATGCTCCTGCTGGCGGTGATGCTCGGCGCATTCGTCGCCGCCGGTGCGGCTTCGGTGCTGCTGAGCCGGATCCGGCGGCGTCTCGGTGGCGGCACCGACGAAGTCGCGCAGATCGTGCGCGCCGTCAGCGACGGCAACCTGAACGTGCGCATTTCGAAGGGCGTGACCGACGGCTGCGTCCTGGCCAGCATCGACTCGATGGTCCGAGCGCTGTCGGGCCACATGCGGGCCATTGACCTCGAGAGCAAGCAGGTCGCCCAGTCCTCGTATCAGATCTCGGAAATCTCCGAGCGCATCGTCGACGCGTCGTCACAGGAACAGCAGCGCAGCAGCGACGTGCGCGAGGCGATGGGGTCGTTGTCCGAAATCGCCGCCACGGTTCACGGCCTGTCGGGCGACGTGCGCGAACGGGCCGACGCGGCGCGCGGCAGCGCGCGCGAGGGCATGGACGCGGTGCGCAACAACATCGGCGAAATGGAGCATGTGCTGGAAGAGGTCGGGGCGTCCGAAGCCAAGATCGGCCAGCTCAGCGAGGCCAATCAGAAGATCCAGGCCATCGTCCGCACGATCGCCGGCATCACCGACCAGACCAACCTGTTGGCCCTCAACGCGGCGATCGAGGCGGCACGGGCCGGTGAGCACGGGCGCGGTTTCGCGGTGGTGGCAGACGAGGTGCGCAAGCTGGCGCAGAACGCCGGCACCGCCACCAGCGAGATCGCGCACATCATCGAGCACCTCAATCTCCTGGTCGGCGAAAGCACCGACGCGATGCATCGCGTGTCGAGCCGGACCCGCAGCAGCATGGCGCGGGCGAAGGAAAGCAATGTCGCCATCGAACGCATCGCCGAGGCGATCGACACCAATGCCGAGGCGGCGAACCAGATCTCCCACGTGACGGTTGAGCAGCAGCGGAAAGTCGAGGCGCTGCAGGCGCGGCTCGAAGCCCTCAGCGACACCCTCGACCACAATGCGCGCAAGGTGCATACCACCGGCGCCATCAGCCAGGACCTGTTCCGGGTCACCGAGCGCCTGCGGGCGCTGATCGAGCATTTCCACTTCGACCAGGCGCAGGTCGTGACGCCGATCGCCAACGAGAATCGCAAGGCGCCCCGATACGAGAACAAGCTATTGGTGATGCTCGACGACCAGGGCCACATGCGCGAGGCGCTCACCGTGGACATCAGCCTCACCGGTGCCCGGATCCGCGTTCCGACGGCCCTGCTGACGCCGATCCGCGCGACCCTGGCGTTCCAGCTGATGATCCCGGCGGCGCGGCTCAGCGAATACGGCGCACAACAACCGGAGCGCCTGCAGGCGCGCCTGCTGTGGCAGCGCGACGGCGGCAAGGACGGCATGCTCTATGGGCTCGAGTTCGTCGACCTCGACAGCCGCCAGTTGCACGGCCTGGAGCACTGCTTCGCGTTCTTCAATCAGTCGCCGACCTTCCGCTGAACCGCGCGGACGAGGCCATCCGGTGCCGCCGGTCAGCCCCTTCGGTCAGCCCCGCCGCTTTGCCAGCCAACCGAGCAGGACTTGATAGAGCCGTTCCGGCTCCACCGGTTTGGCGATGAAGTCGTTCATGCCGGCGGCGTAACACCGTTGCCGGTCTTCGTCGAATGCATTGGCCGTCATCGCCAGGATCGGGGTGTCTGCATGTCGCGCGAGCCGTCGAATCCGTCTCGTCGCCTCGAGGCCGTCCATCTCCGGCATCTGCATGTCCATCAGGATCAGCGCGTAATCGCGATCTTTGGCCAATTGAAGCGCTTCACGGCCGTTCTCGGCGGTATCGACGGTGATGCCGACGTCGTCGAGCACCAAGACGGTGATCTCGCGGTTGGTCGGTTCGTCCTCGGCCAACAGGACACGTGAACCTGCAAAGTCGCGCGCGAGAATTTCCTCGGCCGTCTGCCCGTCCGGTGCCGGCGCGGCGTCCGGGGCGCCGACGGCCTTCTTCAGCCGGGCGGTGAACCAGAAGGTGCTGCCGACGCCCGGCGTGCTGTCGAGCCCGGTGTCACCACCCATCAGGCGGGCGAACCGCCGGGTGATGGCAAGACCGAGCCCGGTGCCGCCATAGCGGCGCGTGGTGCTGTTGTCCGCCTGCTCGAAGGCATTGAACAGCCGGGGCACCGCCTCCTGTGGCACACCGATGCCGGTGTCTTCGACCTCGAAGCGCAGCAGTGCGGTGTCGGCATCTTCCTCGAGACAGGCGACGCGCAGTGTGACGTGGCCCCGTTCGGTGAACTTGATCGCGTTGGCCGCGTAGGTGAGCAGTGCCTGCTGCAGCCGCGTCGGGTCGCCCAGCAGCAGGGGCGGCAAACGTCCGGTCTCGCTGGTCAAACGCAAGCGCTTGACGTCGGCGCTCTGCTGGAGCATGGAGACGATGCGGCCGAGCAGTCGCTCGATCGAAATCTCGGTTTCGTCGAGCGCAAAAGTTCCTGCTTCGATCTTGGAAAACTCCAGCACCGCATTGACGATGCCCAGTAGATGCTGATTGGCCTCCTCGAGCCGCTTCATCTGTGCCGTCTGCGTCGGCGACAGGCCGCCCCGGCGGATCAGGTGCGCCATGCCGGTGATGGCATTGAGCGGTGTCCGGATCTCGTGGCTCATGTTGGCCAGGAAGGCGCTCTTCGCGATGTTGGCGGCCTCGGCGGCGGCCTTTGCCTCGCGCAAATCGGTTTCGGCCTGCTTGCGCTGCGTGATGTCGAGCACCGAGCCTACCAGCCGGACCACCTGCCCCGCCTCGACCACCGGCTGGCCACGGCTCAGCACGACCGTGCAGCGTCCGTCCTGCAGGCAATGCCGCAGTTCGAGTTCGAACGGACGCTGCTCGGCGATCGCCCGTTCGATGCCGGCGTCGAGGGCAGGCTGGTCCTGCGGGTGGATGCTGGCGCGGTATTGGTCGAAGCTCGGGGCTTCGGCCTGCACGACAAGGCCGGCGATGCGAAAGCTCTCGTCCGACCACGCCAGCCGCCGCGTGGCGACATCGAGGGCCCAGCTGCCGAGGCGGGCGATGCGCTGGGTCTCGGCGAGGCGGAATTCCCGTTCGCGCAACGCCCGCGTGCGCTCGGCCACCAGTTCCTCGAGATGCTGGCGGTGGCGGAGCAGTTCCTCCTCGAGCCGTTTTGCCTCGGAGATGTCTTCGTAGACACCGAGCACGCCGATGACCTCGTCGTCGGCATCCCGCAGCGCGACTTTCGACGTGCGTAGCCAGATCTGCTGACCATCCGGTGTCGTCTGCGGTTCTTCGAAGTTGATCTTGGCGATGCCGGATTCGATCACCTTACGGTCGTCTGCACGATACAGGTCAGCCTCGTGGGCCCAGCCCATCTGGAAGTCGTCCTTGCCGACCATTTCGGCAGGATCGTTCATGCCAGCGTCCCGCGCGAAGGCCGGGTTGCAGCCGAGATAGGTCAGCTCGCGGTCCTTCCAGAACACCCGCATCGGGACGTGGTCGACCACGGCCTGCAGCAGGTTCTTCGAGTTTTGCAGCGCAATCTCCGACTGGACCTGTTCGGTCACGTCCTGCACCGTACCCACCGAGCGCAGCGGATTTCCGTGCTCGTCGAATTCAGTCTGGCACTGTTCCTGGACGAACTTGACCCGCCCGTCCGGCATCAACAGGCGGTGGCGGATGGCATAGGCCTGGCGGGTCTCCAATGAGCGCGTATAGGCCCCATTGACCGCGTCGCGGTCGTCCGGGTGAACGGCCTCGAGAAAGGCCTCGTAGCTGGCCCCGAAACGCGCCGGATCGATCTCGAAGATGCGGTAGATCTCGTCCGACCACGACAGGTGATCGTCCGCGATACGCATCTCCCAGTTTCCGATCCTGGCGATGCGCTGCGCTTCCTTCAGGGCCAGTTCGCTTCGTCGCTTGTCTTCCTCGGCCTGTTTCCGGGCAGTAATGTCGCGTGCGAAGCCCACCGTGCCGATGATCCTGCCATCGAGTTCGACCGGGGACTTGTAGGTCTCGAACCAACGACGGCCATCGGGTGTCTCGATCGGCTCCTCGACCTGCTTCGGCCGGCCTGATGCGAGAACCTCGCGGTCGTCGGCACGGTAGGCATCGGCCAGGTCGCGCGGCCAGATGTCCAGGTCGGTCAACCCCACCAGATCCTCTGCGGAAGTCCGCTTGCACGTCTCGGCAAACGGTCGATTGACCGCCAGGAAGCGGCTGTCGTTGTCCTTCAGCCAGACCATGAACGGGAAATTGTCCAGCACCGCACGCTGATAGCGATCGTGCTCGGTAAGTGCGCTGCCGGCGCTGCCCCGGATTGCCGCAGGCGGCAATTCGATGGCGCCGTCCCGCACGCGTGCGACGCCCCCTGCTACCCCGGTGGCGTCTCGAGCCGGCGCACCGGCCGCGCGCGATCCGTCACCGACCGGTCCGCTTGCGCCGGACCGATGCACGGCGAGTTCGCACATCAGCCGGAAGGTGGCATTCGCGAGGCGCGCGGTGGTCGCCAGCATGGTTTCGATGCGAGCTTGCGACAGCCCACCCGCCAGCACCGGATCCTGACCCGGCCGGGCATCTGCAACGCCGTCCGGCGCCCCGGTCGGCACCGCGACGCGCGGATCGCAGGTGCGGGCCAGCATGTGCGCCGCCAGCCAGCGCACCAGCGTGCCGAGCGATCGACCGGCGACGTCGCTCGACGGACACGACGCCAGCGACGTCTTGAACTGCGCCACCGCCTGCGCGCAGGATTGCCCGACGGCCGGGCGGGGGCGCTCGTTCGACATGTCGCCGTGGAAGCTTCGCCAGATGCGGTCTTCAGTTTCGACGTGGCGATCGGCGCAGGCGGCCAGTTCATCCAGGTGCCGCTTCACCACCGCGGCATCGGGACCGGCCTCGTCCGCCATTTCACGGGCCATCAGATTGACCCGCTGCACCAACACACGGTGCTGCTCGTCGACTTCAGCCAAGCCTGTATTGAACCCCTCGTCCCAGGGGAAGATGTCGATCGAAGTCATTGGCATGGCATCTGGTGGCTCGGGGCCGCGGCGTGAGCCACCCCATCCGCCAATGCTACTACTTCCTATGGCCAACGACATATCGTTCCGGCGTGGCGACGCGCCCGGAGCTGACCTGCCCACCGGACTCCTCGCCACGCGATGCGGCCCACGGTGAGCTACCGCCAGTACCCGCACCGATGCCCAAATTCGCGCTTTGCGAGGCCACGCCTCCCACGCCACTTCCGCTTGTTCCATGGCGACCTGAGCGCCTAGGATGCCGGGGAAGGCACCGACCGAACGGATTGCCCAGCATCCAGGAGCGCTTCGATGACCAGCAGGACGACGATCTGTCTTTGGTACGACGGAACGGCACTGGACGCCGCCAACTTCTACGCGCAGACCTTCCCCGACAGCACGGTTGGAACCATCTGCCGCGCGCCGGGCGATTATCCGTCCGGCAAGCAGGGCGACGTCCTGACCGTCGAATTCACGGTCATGGGCATTCCCTGCCTGGGTCTGAATGGCGGCCCGGCCTTCAGCCACACCGAAGCCTTCTCGTTCCAGGTGGCCACCGAGGATCAGGCCGAAACCGATCGCCTGTGGCATGCAATCGTCGACAACGGCGGCCAGGAAAGCGCCTGCGGCTGGTGCAAGGACAAATGGGGGTTGTCGTGGCAAATCACGCCAAGGGCCTTGATCGCTGCGATCTCCGATCCTGATCGAGCCGCTGCAAAGCGCGCGTTCAACGCGATGATGGAGATGACCAGGATCGATATCGCTGCAATTGAAGCGGCCCGGCGCGGTTGACGGGGATGATCGCGCTACGGCGAGAGCCGGATTTCAAGGCACCGTGACGGCTGACGCCCGGCCGTTTGCAGCGGGCCGCAGCGGCCCTCACGCAGCAGGTCAGACGCAGATTCTCCAGGGAATCGAGTCTGCGCGAGCGGTCAGTCAAGCCCGCTTACGACAAAATTGTCGTCGTTGGGATCGTAGATGCCGCCGTAGCGCTTGCCTGCTTCGACGTCGAGCGGGCTGGCGGCGACGTATTGATAGCCGATCGTGCCCACGAGTGCCATGCGCCCCGGAGGCCGTTCCCAAGTGAGCGGTGAATAGCCGGGAAAGGCGCCGACATGGCGCGCATTCCACTCGGGCTCGAACGACAGCACGATGCCGCAGGTTTCGCCGTACGAATATGCACCGCGGCCCTCGTTCATTTCGAACCCCTCCCGCGAGAACACGCTCTCGAAGTATCGCCTGACCTTTGACCAGTCGGGAAACGGTTTCGAAGGCCAATCCGTGTCGATCAGTGAATCCGTACATGGCTCGTCCGAAGCTCGCAGCACCTGCAACAGCAGACCCTGGTCAGCGACGTAGAGTTGCCTGAGCCGAACCCGCTGCAGCGTGCCCCGACGATCGTCTCGTATCCGCGGATCTTCAAAGACCAGGCGCCCCGAGTGACGATCGATCGACGCGACCATGGCCTTGCCAAACGGGTCCTTGTCAATGCGACGCAGAACCCTCGTGCTCGTAGGCGGTTCGAGGACCCCGACCGTCAACATTTTTCGCTCCGGTCGATCGAATAAGGCTTCTGTCACGCGCGCTCGCAAGCGGTAGACCGGGCCGGACAAGGTCTTGGCGGGCAGCGATGTGTCGAACTCCACCCCTGTCCCCATATCGAAGAGGTTGTGCGTCTGCGGCGCGCCGCCGCCAAGTATGCGGAACTCGCGCTGGACGGTGACCTGTGCGTTGTCCGCACTTCCTGCCGGTGGCGGCGTCAGGCTGACCGGAGAGGTCGCCGAACAACCCGCGAGTGACACTGCGATCAAGGCGCAATACAACCCGTTCCGCATCGGAATGCCCTATCAACGCGCGTCAACCAATGCCAACCCGGTCAGAAGGCGGTGTGCCTGGGTCGACATGGAATTGGCGCCGGTCGTGTTGATCCGTCGGTGGATGTAACCCGGCTAACGATAGTCCCTGCGAACCAGATGGTCCAGGGAAGCTCGGTGCAGGCACCACCGGTATCGCCCGATTCGGTCCCGGCCGACGCAACACGGAAATCGATGGTCCGGCACCCGGAGCCGAATGGACACGCTGCCTCTCGCACGACGCCCCGTAGTCGGCTCCCCCGATTCTCCGCCTTATTCCCCGGCTCGCTGTTGCGACGCCGGACACGTTCGCTCGCGCGACTCACTCGTCGCCGGCAGCGCCGATCCGACCCAGCAGGCAATACGCCAGATCCGACTCGACGGCCATGGCGGCCAGCGCGTCGACATCGGGCAGGTGGTGCAGCCGGAAGGCGCGACGGGCGGCTTCCGGTTCGGCGGTGTCGTAGCCCAGTGCATGCAGCGCGGTCGCCAGCCCGAACCCGGGCGGCGCGGGCGGATAGGGCGGATCGCACCAAAGACCGAAGCCGCTTGCTGCCAGAGCTCGCCACGGGAACAACGGGCCGGGATCGACCTTGCGCCCGAGTGCGACGTCGGAGTGGCCGACGACGTTGGCGGCCGGCATGTCGTAGCGCTGGCGCAGGTCCGCGAGCAGGGCCAGCAGCGCGTCGATCTGGCGCCGGGAAAAGGGTTCGCGCCCGTTGTTGTCGAGTTCGATGCCGATCGACGCCGAATTGACGTCGCGGTTGCCGCCCCAGTACGAGGCGCCGGCATGCCAGGCGCGCTCGGCCTCGTCGACCAGTTGAACGATTCGCCCGTCCCGCCCGACCAGGTAGTGCGCGCTGACTTCGCGCTTCGGATTGGTCAGCGTACGGATCGCCGTGTCGGCATCGTCATTGGTGGTGTAGTGCAGCACCACCAGGGTGGGCTCGCGCGGGCCGTGGTTGGGGGAGGCAATCCATTCGTCGGCCAGCGTCGAGCCGCGGCGGATGGGCGCGCAGGCGGCCAACAGGGCGGCGAGCAGGATGTAGAAGGCGGTTCGCGACATGATCGGGGCCATGTTGGCGGAAAGCGGAAGGGGCGATCAAGTCGCGGCCGGCGATCCGGCCCGCCGTCGGATCCGATCGTTGTGGGGTCGGCGCAACGGTTCCGACAGAAAATGCGTGACAGGGGTCCATCCAGCCCATAAACTTCCGCCCGCCCCGTGATCTGCCAATTAACGCGAGGGCTCTGGCTCGCGATTCCCGAGCCTCGGTGCCGGCCGTTGCGCCAAGCCGATCCGCAATCCCCTTACCCCGCCTACCTCGATTGGTGTCACTCGCAAGAGCGACAGGTTGTCGCCGGAGATTTTGAGTGAACATCGAACAAAGCTTTGCCGGCCTCGGGCTGGCCGATCCCCTGCTGCGCGCCGTGACCGAAGCCGGCTACAGCACGCCGACGCCGATCCAGGCGCAGGCCATCCCCCTGGTGCTGAACGGCGGCGACCTGCTGGCGCAGCCCAGACCGGCACTGGCAAGACCGCCGGCTTCACGCTGCCGATCCTGCACCGTCTCGCCGACGGCTCGGGCAAGCCGAAGCCGGGTCGCCCCCGCTGCCTGATCCTGACCCCGACCCGCGAGTTGGCGGCCCAGGTCAAGGAGTCGGTGGACACCTACGGACGCCATCTGCCGATCACCAGCATGGTGATGTTCGGCGGCGTCGGCATCGAACCCCAGGTCAAGGCCCTGCGCAAGCCAGTGGACATCCTGGTGGCCACCCCCGGACGCCTGCTCGACCACGTCGGCCAGCGCAACGTCGATCTCGCCGGCGTCGAGATCCTGGTGCTCGACGAGGCCGATCGCATGCTCGACATGGGATTCATCCGCGACATCCGCAAGGTGCTCGCACTGCTTCCGCGGCAGCGCCAGAACCTGCTGTTCTCCGCGACCTTCTCGGACGAGATCCGTCAGCTTGCCGACGGCCTGCTGCACCAGCCCGGCTACGTCGAGGTGGCCCGCCGCAACACCACCACCGAACTGGTCGATCAAAGCGTGCACCTGGTGCCGCAGAAGCACAAGCGCCACCTGTTGAGCCACCTCATCCGGAATCGCCAGTGGTTCCAGGTGCTGGTGTTCACGCGGACCAAGCACGGCGCCAACCGCCTGGCCGAACAATTGGCCAGGGAGGGCATCGGTGCCGCCGCGATCCACGGCAACAAGAGCCAGGGCGCCCGCACCCGGGCACTGGCCGATTTCAAGAGTGGCAAGCTGCAGGTGCTGGTGGCGACCGATATCGCCGCACGCGGGCTGGACATCGACCAGTTGCCACAGGTGGTGAACTTCGAACTGCCCAACGTGCCGGAGGACTACGTCCATCGCATCGGCCGCACCGGTCGCGCCGGTGCGAAGGGGGCTGCGGTGTCGCTGGTGGATCGCGAAGAGATGAAGCATCTGGCCGCGATCGAGCGCCTGACCCGGCAGAAGATCGCGCGCGTCGAGGCGGAAGGCTTCGTGGCGCCGGTCGGCGAGCCGGCCGAACCCGCCCACGAAGCGCGCCCGCAGCGTCGCGCCCGCGATGGCCAGCCTCGCCGCACCCCCGAGCGGCCCCACAAGCCGCGCAAGGCGACCGCCCCTGCGCCCCGCCATCCGGAGCGCCCGCGCAGCGACGAGCGGACCCGCGGCGGCAACGAGCAGCGCCGGCCGGAAGCCGCCGGCAACGCCCCCCCGCGCCGCGCCCGCGACAAGCAGCGGCCGGCACTGTTTGCACCCAGGCAGCCGGGTACCCGCTGACCCGGGGCGAGCGGCGGAACCGATCGAACAGCGATCGCGCCGCCCTCGCGGTCAGCGCCCGGACGCCGGGCAGGTCGGTTCGGCGCGCACGCCGCCCTCAGGCCGGGTCCCGCATCAGGGTCGATTTGCCGAACAGGCTCTCGATCAGGTCGACGGCGACCTCGGCGGTGCGGTTGCGTTCGTCGAGGGCCGGGTTGAGTTCGACCACGTCGAGCGAGGCGAGACGTCCGGTGTCGGCGATCATCTCCATGCATAGCTGGGCTTCGCGATAGGTCGGCCCGCCCGGCACGGCGGTGCCGACGCCGGGCGCGAACGACGGGTCGAGAAAGTCGATGTCGAAACTCACATGCAGGTGGGTGCGGCTGTCGACCAGGCCCAGCGCCATCTCCATCGCATCGCGCATGCCCATCTCGTCGATGTAGCGCATGTCGAAGACCTCCAGCTTGGCGTGATGAACACGGGCCTTCTCTTCGGCGTCGACCGAGCGGATGCCGATCTGGCGGATGGCATTGGGACGGATCGCCGGCAGCTGGTCCGACAGCCCGGTCAGTTCGGCCGGGCCGTCGCCGCACAGGCACGCGACCGGCATGCCGTGCAGGTTGCCGCTGGGGGTGATCGCGCTGGTATTGAAATCGGCGTGGGCATCGAGCCACAGCACTCGCAGCCGTCGCCCCTGCTCGCGGCAATGGCGCGCGATCGCACTGATCGAACCGATCGCCAGCGAGTGGTCGCCACCGAGCATCAACGGCAGGCGCCCGCGGGCGAGTTCGGCAAGGACGGCGTCGTGCACGGCGCGGTTCCAGGCCTGCACCTCGGTCAGATGGCGATAGCCGCCGGTCGGCTGCAGCCACGGGTTCGGTGGACCGGCGAGATTGCCGCGGTCGATCACCTCGAGCCCGCGGCTGCGCAGGCGCTCGACCAGGCCGGCGACGCGCAACGCCTCCGGCCCCATCGACGCGCCGCGGGCGCCGGCCCCGATGTCGGTCGGCACGCCGACCACGCTCAATCGCTTCTGCATCCGCTGCTCTCCATGCAGACAAGGCAGGACCCGTTCGCCGACCGGCAGCGGTGGCAAGGGCCCGACCATCCGTCAACTGCAAGTCTCGCACAGCGCCTGGCGATCCGGCATCGGCCGCCGGCCCGCAGGTGACGCCGCGAGCAATGACGGCTAGTCTCTGCACATGAACCTTCGTCGCCGTGCCCTCCGCAATCTGCTGGCGCTGACCCTCTCCCCGCTCGCGGCCCACGCCGCAGGCCGCGCGGCAGTTGCCGAAAGCGACGCCGCGATGCTGCTGCTGGCCTCGGACAAGATGTCCGATCCGCGCTTTCGCAATACCGTGCTGGCGGTATTGCGCCATGGCCCGGGCGGACCGCTGGGCGTGATCCTGAACCGTCCCACCCGCTTTTCCCGAGGCCAGATCCTGCCGCGCTTCGCGGCCCTGCCCGACAAGCAGCAACCGGTGTTCCACGGCGGTCCGGTGGCGCGTACCACGCTGTTCTACATGGCGCGATTCCCGGTCGAGCCGCCGGCGGTGCTGACGCTGGCCCCCGGGGTCTTCATGGGGCTGGACCTCGACGGTCTGCGGCGCATCCTCGAAGCCGGCATGGCGGTGGAAGATCTGCGCATCTATGCCGGCTACGCCGGCTGGGCGCCAGGCCAGCTTCGGCGGGAGGTGGCGGATGGCGCCTGGCACGTGCTGCCAATGGATGCAGAGGCGCTGTTCGAGGACGACACCGCCCGCCTCTACCCACGCCTGATTGCCCGCACCCGGCTGATACCGGCCTGACGCAACCGGCACCGGCCGGCGGGCCGTGATCGCGCATGCGCGCGCCCTCGGCGTGGCAGTTCTCACGAAAATGCTCGAACGGTGGCCTCGTTTGCTCAAGATCGGCGCGATCGCAGCCGATTGCAGGGCATCAGACGTATGATTCCGAAGGCACACGATGTTGCTCAGCAAACGCGATCTGGCCGAGGCGTGGCGCGCCACCGTCGATGCCTTTACCTGGCCCCTGTTCGGCACGCTCACCGCGCTGGTGTTGATCGTCGGTGGGCTGTTCTGGCTTGGCGGCCACGCCGACCCGCGCTACCAGTCGAGTTGCTCGGACCCCGGTGACGCGGCCTTTCTGATGTTCTTCCTGGCGATCCCGGTGGTCGGCGTCTGCGGCCTGGTCGGCCTCGGCGAAGGCGTGCAATGGGGCCGGCTGCGCCGCGATCACCCCCGACAGGCGCGCGGGCACCTCAACCACGCGGCGACGCTGCTCGGCATCGCCTTCACCGTCTGCATCGTCACCGGGCTCGGGCTACTCAAGTTATGCCGGGTGTTCTGAGCCGGTGTCTGCCGCCACATCGTAAGGACTTGTTCCAGATTCGCCGGCTGCATCGGCGTCGGCATTAGAATCCCGGTCCCGGATTGCCCTCGCGCGAGGACGCGGCACGATCGCGCCCTGCCCTGCCCTGCCTGGATGCGTTTGCTGCTCGGATTCTGCGGCTACCTGATCGGAGCCTTTCTGTTCGTGGTCTCGACCTGGGTCCACGAGGAATACGGCCGGGTCACGATCGACCAGGTGCTCTACCACATGGGCTTCGGCACCGATGCGCTGCTGGCGTCGGATCCGGAACTGGGCCTGCGACTGGCCCAGCAGGTACTGTGGCCGGCCTTCAAGTACGCCATCCTACTGTCGCTTTGTGACGTATTGGTGACGATTGCCGGTCGCTCGCGGCGCGCACCCGCTCCGGCCTCCGCCCCCGACAGCCGGCTGCGACAAGGCACCCGCGGTATTGCCCGCCTCAGCGAGCCCCCGCTGCGAGTCCTGCGTGGCCTCTACCGTCGCCGCCCGCATCTGCTGCTGCCGCTGGCCGGGCTGTTCTACTTCGGCCACAGCTTCGCGCTGGTCGACTATCTGCGCGTCAATCTTGGTCCCGACCTGTTCTCGCAGGCCTACGTGGATCCGGCGCGGGTCACGATCGGCGGCGACCGACCGACCAATCTGGTGGTGATCTACGTCGAGAGCCTCGAAAACACCTATGCCGATCCGGCGCGCTTCGGCCACGACCTGCTCGCACGGCTCAACGCCCTGAAGCCGCAGGGCATATCCTTCGGCGCCTACCAGGAAGTGCTGGGCGCCCATTTCACGATCGCCGGCATCGTATCGACCCAATGCGGCATCCCGCTGCGATCGCTGGCGATGTTCCGCGGCAACGAGCAGGGCGAACGCATCGGCCGCTACCTGCCGCGGGCCAGTTGCCTCGGCGACATCCTGCACGATCACGGCTACACCAACGTCTTTCTCAACGGTTCGAGCCTGCAGTTCGCCGGTGTCGGCAAGTTCTTCCACGACCATCACTACGATAAGGTGATGGGGCGCGAGGAATGGCTGGCACAGGGCGCCGACGAAGCCGGGATGAGCGGCTGGGGGCTGCACGACGACGATCTGTTCGCGCGTGCACGCGACGAGCTCGAACGCCTGAAGTCCGCCGGCAGACCGTTCAACCTCAATGTGCTGACGATCGACACCCATCATCCGCGAGGCCACCTGAGCCGACACTGCGCCGCACGCGGGGCCGGCGACTTCGAGGGCATCGTCGAGTGCACGGCCGATCTGGTCGCCGGATTCGTCGAGTTCATCATCGCCCGTGGCTGGCTTGCCGACACTGCCGTGCTCATCCAGGGAGATCACCTGGCAATGGGCAACTCGGTCTATCGCAAGCTGACCGCGGAGCCCAAACGCACGGTGTTCAACCTGATCCTGGGCGGCGGACGCCCCCTCGCCAAGAACACCGACGCCGTCACCCATTTCGACATGCTGCCGACGATGCTCGAACTCACCGGCCTGCGCGTGCTCGGCGAGCGCGCCGGCCTCGGCTATTCGGCGATCGGCGATGCCGTGGTGCCACGGCCAGCAGACCGCCTCGCCCGCATCGGCGAACTGACCCGCCACGTCTCGCCCGGTTATCGCCGGCTGTGGGAACCTGTCGAGCCTGAGCCGCCGGCGATGCAGGCCGACGCGCCGGGCAGTGAGGTCGGCTCGCCCTACGAGTTTGACTTTTCCCCCGCCCCGGGCTAGTTTTTCACGGAATCACGCGCCGATTTGATCGTCAGCTTGCGGGCGCGTAACAAATACGGCTAAAGCGAGGGCAACCCGGTCCGAGCCTTCAGCCGACCGGGTTTTTTGCGTGTACGGGGCGGCGACGCGGCCCCGGCGGGAGTTTTGAATAGGATGAACAAGGCCTCATCGGTCGGAATCGTGACCCCCAAGGTGGCGCGCTTCGATCAACCGCTGTCGCTGCGCTGCGGTGCCAGCCTCTCCAGCTTCGAATTGGTGTACGAGACCTACGGCGAACTCAACAGCGCACGCTCGAATGCGGTGCTGGTGTGTCACGCACTGTCGGGCTCGCACCACGTCGCCGGCCACTACGCCGACGATCCCGACAACATCGGCTGGTGGGACAACCTGATCGGCCCCGGCAAGCCGCTCGACACCGACAAGTTCTTCGTCATCGGCGTGAACAATCTCGGCAGTTGCTACGGCAGCAGCGGCCCCCTCACCACCAATCCGGCGACCGGCCGGCGCTGGGGTGCGGATTTTCCGTTCGTGACGGTCGAGGACTGGGTCGATTCCCATGCCCGGCTGGCCGACCTGCTCGGCATCGAGCGCTTCGCCGCGGTGGTCGGCGGCAGCCTCGGCGGCATGCAGGCGATGAGTTGGGCGATCCAGCATCCGGACCGCATCGGGCATGCCGTGGTGATCGCCTCGGCACCGAAGCTCACGGCCCAGAACATCGCATTCAACGAGGTGGCGCGGCAGGCGATCCTGAAGGATCCGGATTTCCACGGCGGTCACTACTACGAACACGGGGTGGTACCGGCCCGCGGCCTCGCCCAGGCGCGCATGGTCGGCCATATCACCTACCTGTCGGACGACTCGATGGACCGCAAGTTCGGCCGCCGGCTGCGGCACGGCAAGCCGGTCTACAGCTACGACGTGGAGTTCGAGGTCGAGTCCTACCTGCGCTACCAGGGCGAGAAATTCGCCGGCTTCTTCGATGCCAACACCTATCTGCTGACCACCAAGGCGCTGGACTACTACGATCCGGCGGCAGCCCACGGCGGCGACCTCACCCGCGCGCTGTCGGCGGCCGAAGCCGAGTTCCTGGTGGTGTCGTTCTCGACCGACTGGCGCTTCGCGCCGTCGCGCTCGAAGGAGATCGTCAGCGCCCTGCTGCACGGCGACAAGCGGGTCAGCTATGCCGAGATCGACTGCACGGCCGGCCACGATTCGTTCCTGCTCGACGTTCCGCTGTACCACGGGGTGCTGCGCGCCTATTTCGACAACATCCGGGTGTGAGCATGGCCTACCAACGCTACGACTACGAAGTCATCGCATCGTGGATCCAGAGCGGTGAGCGCGTGCTCGACCTGGGCTGTGGCGACGGCAGCCTGTTGAGGTACCTGCAGGAGACCCGGCAGGTTCGCGGCTACGGCGTCGAGAACGAGCCCGAGCGCATCGTCTCGAGCATCGCCAACGGCATCAACGTGCTGCAGCTCGACCTCGAGCAGGGTCTGGCCGGCATCGAGGACGACGCCTTCGACCACGTCATCATGAGCCTGTCGCTGCAGGCCATCCACAACACCCAGGGCATCCTTGCGGAGATGCTGCGGGTCGGACACGAGGCGGTCGTGAGCTTCCCGAACTTCGCTTACTGGCGCCACCGCCAGGCCATCATCAACGGCCACATGCCGGTCTCCGAGAGCCTGCCCCACCAGTGGTACAACACGCCCAACGTGCGCTTCTTCACGATCGCCGACTTCGAGGCACTGTGCGAACAGGAGGGCATCGTGATCCGCGAGGGGTTGGCCTTCGACGACGGCAAGCTGGTGCTCGAGGAGCCCAACTTCATGGCCAGCGTGGCGCTCTACCGCCTCGGACGGCAGGGCGCCACCGCCGGCTAGAACCGACCGTGGTCAGGTGATCAGGCCACCGGTCGGCGAACTCGGCTCGCCGCGATAGGGACGCTTCGGCATGCGGCCGGCGAGAAACGCTCGCCGGCCTGCCTCGACCGCCAGCGCCATCGCGCCGGCCATGCGCACCGGGTCGCTGGCGTGGGCGATGGCGCTGTTCATCAGCACCCCGTCGCAGCCGAGTTCCATCGCCACTGCCGCGTCGGAGGCGGTGCCGACACCGGCATCGACGATCACCGGCACCCGCGCCTGTTCGATGATGATCGCCAGGTTCCACGGGTTCAGGATGCCCATGCCGGAGCCGATCAGGCTCGCCAGCGGCATCACCGCGACGCAGCCGATTTCCGCCAGCATGCGCGCCTGCACCGGGTCGTCGGCGCAATACACCATGACCTCGAAGCCGTCCTTCACCAGGGCTTCGGCGGCCTTCAGCGTCTCGGGCATGTTGGGGAACAGGGTGCGCGGATCGCCGAGCACCTCGAGCTTGACCAGAGCATGTCCGTCGAGCAGTTCCCGTGCGAGTTGAAGCGTGCGCACGGCATCGGCCGCGCTGTAGCAGCCCGCCGTGTTGGGGAGGATGGTGTAGCGCTCGGGCGGCAGCACATCGAGCAGGTTGGGTTGGCCGGGGGCTTGTCCGATGTTGCTGCGCCGGATCGCGACGGTGACGATCTCGGCGCCGCTCGCTTCGGTGGCCGCGCGCGTCTCGTCGAAGTCGCGGTACTTGCCCGAACCGACCAGCAGCCGCGAGCGAAACACTCGCTCGCCGAGCCGCAGGGTATCGGAGGGCATCTCGTGCACTGCATTCATGGCGTTACCTCGTGCGATGGCGTCCAAAGGACGGAAGGCGAAGTCGCCGTTGCTGAAGGCATCTCGGGCGTGGCGGGCTCAGCCGCCGCCGACCGCGACCACGATCTCGATGCGGTCGTCCGCCTTGATCGGACTCGATTCGTGCAGGCTGCGCGGCACGATCGCGCCGTTGCGTTCGACCGCCACCCGTCGGTCCTGGTAGCCGAGATCGAGCAGCAGGTCGGCGATGCGCCAGCCTGCCGGCACCTCGATGCGCTGACCATTGACCTGGATGCGGTTCATTCCCGCCGACCCGCGTCCGCAGCCGCAGCCACCCGCTCGGCCTGATACGAAGACCGTACCAGCGGTCCGGCGGCGACCTCGTCGAAACCGAGTGCGAGTCCGGTCAGGCGCAAGGTCTCGAAGGCCTGTGGCGATACATAGCGCCGCACCGGGAGGTGGTCGGCGGAGGGCTGCAGGTACTGGCCTAGGGTCAGGATGCGGCATCCGTGTGCGCGCAGGTCCTGCATCAGCGCCACCACTTCGTCGTCGCGCTCGCCGAGCCCGAGCATCACGCCGGACTTTGTCGGCACCCCCGGCATGCGGCGCGCTGCCTCGGCCAGCAACTGCAGCGAGCCGGCATAGTCGGCCCCCGGCCGTGCCTCGCGATAGAGCCGTGGCACGGTCTCCATGTTGTGGTTGAAGAGGTCCGGCGGCGTGCCGGACATAATGTCGAGCGCCGGCCCGGCGCGACCGCGGAAATCCGGTGTCAGCACCTCGATCGCGAGCGTCGGATTCGTCGCCCGCAGGGCGGCGATGCAGGCGGCGAAATGACCGGCGCCGCCATCGCGCAGGTCGTCCCGGTCGACCGAGGTCAGCACCACGTGTCGCAGTCCCATCGCGGCGACCGTGGTCGCGAGCCGGGCCGGCTCTTCGGCGTCCGGCGGCAGCGGCCTGCCGTGGGCGACGTCGCAGAACGGGCAGCGGCGGGTGCAGATCGCGCCGAGGATCATGAAGGTCGCGGTACCGGCGGCAAAGCATTCGCCGATGTTCGGACAGGCGGCTTCCTCGCACACGGTGTTGAGCGCGTGGGCCCGCAGCACCGACTGCAATGCCTTCACGGCGGGCGTGCCGGGATCCCGCGCGCGCAGCCAGGACGGCTTGGCCAGGGTCGCTGCGCTGCGGTCCACCTTGACCGGAATGCGGGCCAGCTTGCCGGCACCCCGCTGCGGACTCGCCAGGGCTTGCGGATGCATGATTCGACTCCTCCCTGAGAGCCCGGCCGGCGCACGCCGCCAGCCGGGCACCCCGGTCTTATTCGAGGAAGCCCTCGATCAGGCGGTTGATGTCGCCGGCGGCCTCCATCTGGGCCATGTGTCCCTGGCCGGCCAGCACTTCGACGCGCACTAGGCCGGCGGCCTCGGGCGCATGCGACGCAGGAATGATGCGGTCCTGTTCACCCCAGATCACCAGCACCGGCTTGCCCAGGCCCTGCGGCACGCCGGTCAGCAAGGTCTGCTGCCGACCGTCTGCGAACATCGTGCCGGCGAGCTTGTCGAGCGCCGTGCCGACGCCCTCGAGCCGCTTGTACTTGAGCATGTCGTCCACCAGCTGGCGGGTCACCAGACTGGTGTCGGCGAACAGTTCTGCCAGCAAGGGCTTCAGCGAGCGACGATCCTGGGCGGCGACGAAGCCGTCGATGTAGGCACCGTTGATCTCTTCGCCGAGGCCGGCGCTGCAGATCAGGACCAGCGAACCCACCCGTGCCGGCGCCTTGGCGGCGAGCTGCAGGCACACGGCGCCGCCCATCGAATGCCCGGCGAGATGGGCCGAATCGATGCCGACCGTGTCCATGAAGGCGAGCAGCGTATCGGCCAGCGATTCGAGCGTGCCTTCACCGACGTCCTTGGACGACTCGCCGTGACCGGGCAGGTCGAGCGCATAGACCGCACGCTTCGACGACAGCGCTTCCTGGTTGAACAGCCAGTTGTTGAGGTCGCCGCCGAAACCATGCACCAGGATCAGCGGCTCGCCGCCGTCGCCCTGCTTCAGGAAGCGGATGCGCCGGCCGGCGACCTCGATCTTCTCGGGCGTCGGACCGCTGTCCTCGTCGTCGTCGGACGGCGGCACGAAGCTCGCCAGGAAGGCCTCGACGGCGGCGTCGATGTCGGCATCGGCGACTTCCGCATCGGCCACCACGCCGAGCAGGCCGCCGACCGGCAGAACATCCTCGTCGCTGGCGGTCTGCCTGCGCAACACGCCGGCCACCGAGGCCTCGACCGCGCCGGCGATCTTCTCGCTCTCGACCTCGACGATCTCCTCGCCGACCTCGATCGGGTCACCGACACCCTTCAACCACTCGTTGACCTTTCCTTCCTTCATCGAAAGGCCCCACTTGGGCATCGTGAGCATGTGTATTTCAGACATCAACGGTACTCCTTGACTCTCGTGACGGCGGCCTCGATGGCAGCCGCGTTGGGGATGTAGAGATCCTCCAGCGCATCGGTGAAGGGCACCGGCACATGGGGCGCGGTGACCTGTTCGATCGGCGCCTTCAGGGCACCGAATGCCTTTTGCGCGACCAGGCCGGCGATGTCGGAGGCCATGCTGCAGCGCGGGTTGGACTCGTCGACGACGACCAGCCGACCCGTGTTTTCGACGCTTTCGAGAATGGTGTCCTCGTCGAGCGGCGAGGTCGTGCGCGGGTCGATGATTTCGCAGTGGATGCCCTTCTTCTGCAGCGAGGCAGCCGCCTCCTGCGCGAAACTGACCATCCGCCCGATCGCGACGATGGTGACGTCGTCACCTTCGCGCACCACCGCAGCCTCGCCGAAGGGCACGGTGTAGACCTCTTCCGGCACCTCGCCTTCCATCGTGTAGAGCACCTTGTGCTCCATGAAGATGACCGGGTCGTTGTCGCGGATCGACTGGATCAGCAGCCCCTTGGCGTCGTATGGGTTCGACGGCACCACCACCTTGAGACCCGGGATGTGGGTAAAGATGTTGTACAGGCACTGGGAGTGCTGGGCCGCGGCACGGAATCCGGCGCCGTACATCGTGCGGATCACCACCGGGGTCTCGGCCTTGCCGCCGAACATGTACTTGAACTTGGCGGCCTGGTTGAAGATCTGGTCGAAGCACACGCCCATGAAGTCGACGAACATCAGTTCGGCGACCGGACGCATGCCGTTGCAGGCGGCGCCGACGGCGGCGCCGATGAAGCCGGATTCCGAGATCGGGGTATCGAGCACCCGGCCGGGATGCTTGTGGAACAGCCCCTTGGTGACGCCGAGCACGCCGCCCCAGGCATCGTCCTCGCCCGGCGAGCCGGCACCGCCGGCGTTGTCCTCGCCCATCACGATGACGGTCTGGTCGCGCGCCATCTCCTGGTCCAGCGCCTCGTTGATGGCCTGCTGGTAAGTGATCTTTCGTGCCATTTTTCGTCTCCTCGGTTCAGTAGCTCACGTACACGTCGGTCATCAGGTCGGCGGCTGCCGGCTTCGGATCGGCCTTGGCCTTGACCACCGAACCGTCGATCATCGCCTTGACCTCGGCATCGATCGCGTCGAGCTGTTCCCCGGTGATCTCGCCGTTGGCGGTGACGCGCTTGCGGAACTGCAGCAGGCAATCCTTGGTCTCGCGCAGCTTCTGCACCTCACCGGGCGCGCGGTAGGTCTGCTGGTCGCCCTCGAAGTGGCCGTAGTAGCGCGACAGCTTCATCTCGATCAGGGTCGGGCCACCACCGTCGCGGGCCCGGCGGATGGCTTCGCCGGCCGCCTCATGGACCGCGAAGAAATCGAAGCCGTCGACGATCACGCCCGGCATGCCGAAGGCCGAGGCACGATCGGCGATGTTGTCGCAGGCCACCGAGAAGGTGGAGGACGTGGCCTCGGCGTAGCCATTGTTCTCGGCGACGAAGATGGCAGGCAGGTTCCACACCGTGGCCAGGTTCATCGCCTCGAAGATCGTGCCCTGGTTCGATGCACCGTCACCGAAGAAGCACACGCCGACCGTCCTGTCGCCGCGGATCTTGGACGCCAGCGCGGTGCCGCAGATCAGCGGACCGCCGCCGCCGACGATGCCGTTGGCGCCGAGCATGCCGACCTCGAGGTCGGCGATGTGCATCGAGCCGCCCTTGCCCTTGCAGGTACCGGTGGCCTTGCCCCAGATCTCCGCCATCATGCCCACCGGGTCGACCCCCTTGGCGATGCAGTGGCCATGACCGCGGTGGGTACTGGCGATGTAGTCGTCACCGGTCAGGTGCATGCACACACCGGTAGCCGATGCTTCTTCGCCGGCGTAGAGGTGCACGAAGCCGGGGATCTCGCCGGTGGCGAAATCGTTGTGTACCCGTTCCTCGAATTCCCGGATCGTGCGCATCGTCCGGTAGGCCTCGAGCAGGCTTTCGCGATTCAGCGTCTCGCTCACGTCAATCTCCTTCCATGGTTGTGGTCGTCAAGACCGGTTCCGGCGATTCCGACCGAAACGGCCGGGCATCGCCCGTTGCAGCTGGCCGAAAACCGGCCCTAGGGGTCCGGCGGGCGCACGGCGTCTCCGCCCAGTGCGCCGCGGCTGACCGCTTCTCTCAAGGTGGCGCCGACATCCAGCGTCCACGGGCCATCGAGGGCGAGGCGCACCACGGCGCCTTCACCGTCGAGCAATTCGATCTCGCGTTCGCCGTCGAGGGCGATGCTGCCCCGGCGCGTCGCCACCAGGTAATCGACGCCGGGTTGCATGCGGCCGGCTTCGGCCACGCCAAGGCAGCTCACCAGGCCCGGCGCAATCGTTGCCCACACCGTGCGGCCATCGCCCGCGCAACGGACGTAGGCACCGTCAGGCTCATCGCGTCCGATCGGTTCGACCATCGCCGCGATGCTCGACAGCCCGATCGCGTCGGGCTCGGCGAAGGCGACGAACAACTCGGTGATGGTTTCGCCCGACCACACGGCCCGGGCGCCAACGTGCGCCATCCGCGTCACGCAGACGTCGACCAGGGCCAGTTCGTGGCGATCGCCGACCTGGACGTGCAGGCACTTGTTGCGTCTCAGCGCGCGTTCCGGCGGCACCCGCCCGGTCGCGAACAGACCGGCTGCGAGCCCGGTGACGGTGGCTTCGCGCAGGTCGGGAAAGACGTTGTTGGTGCCGGTGGACAGGGTCGCCAGCGGCATTCCTGGCACTGCGCCGGCAACCACCCGGTGGGTACCGTCGCCGCCGAGCACGACGATCAGCCGCGCCCCGGCAGCCGCCATCGCACGGGCCGCCGTCACGCTGTCCTCGGCGCCGTCTTGCAGCGGTATGTCGACAAATTCGAGCCGGGGCCACGGCGGCAGCCGCTGCGCGTGGTGGGTACGCACCGCCCGGATCACGCCGGCGCTGATGCCAGTGGCATCGGGCATCATCAGCACGCGGGTGACGCCGAGCTGGCCGAGCGGCCCCAGCAGACGCTGGATCATGTTGGCCTTCTCGGCGGTCGGAAATACCGAGGCCTTGGCCGTCAGACGACGGATGTCCCGGCCCGAGGCGGGATTGGCGACGATGCCGACGACGATTTCCGGTGTGGCAGCAGAGGGCACGGGGAGGTTTCCACAATGGTTGCATCCCCTGGCGCACGGGATGTGCCAGCTGCATGGCGCGGCCGCCATCGATCCGCCGCCAGTCCAGGACTTCTATTTAGGAACAATAGTTTGCATTCCGAACTGCGCCGAAGACGGCGACGACCGGAGCGCTGTCCAGGCGCCGCAGGCGGCGGAACACGTGAGTCACGGACCGGATTCGCCCAGGACAACTGTTGCAGCCGGTGAGACACGTGTCCGCATTGCCACCTGCGAATTCGTTCAATAACCTTTGACAGCGTGGGGAATCCCGCGATCAGATCCGGCAGGGGATGCAAGCCGGGCGAGGAGGAGACAGGATGAGATCGCATCAGGCAGTCGTCCATCACGTCGGCCGCGTCATCGACGTCGTCGAACGCGGCGCGCCGCTCGGCGGCGACGGCAACGCGAACCGGCTCGCCCGTTCATGGCAGCGCTCGCTCAACAATCACCAGGTGGATCCGGCGCAGATCAACGTGCCACGGGTCGTCACCGCCCAGGAGTTGCGCGAGCACCGGGACCGGCTCGAAACCTTCATGCGGATCTCGCGTGAGGGCATCGACCGTCTCTATGCACAGGTGCTGCCGGCCAACTACTGCGTGCTGATGACCGACGCCGCCGGCGTGACCATCGATTTCCGCACCGTGCCGGGGCAGGACAGGGAATTCAAGGAAGAAGGCTTTCGCGTCGGCACCTGCTGGTCGGAGGAACAGGAAGGCACCTGCGGTGTCGGCACCAGTCTGATCGACGGTCAGCCCACGCTGGTCCATCGCGACGAGCACTTCCGCACCCACAACATCAAGTTCACCTGCAGTGCGTCGCCGATCTTCGGCCTCGACGGCAAGCCGATCGCGCTGCTCGACGCGTCCGCCCTGAATTCGCCGGACCAGCGCGACAGCCAATTGCTGGTCTTCCGTATGGTGATCGAGCGCGCCCAGCAGATCGAGAACGCCTTCGCCTACTACGGCCTGCGGCCCTACTGGGTGCTGCAGTGTGGCCATCTCGCCGAGTACCTGAGCGTACAGACCGACTACATCGTCGCGTTCGACGACAAGGGGCAACTGGTCGGCGGCAACCGCCGTGCCAACCTCGAGCTGCTGACCCGCGACGGGCATGCGCCGGTGTTCGTGCACGACCTGTTCGAATGCACCGCCAACGACATTCTGGCTGCGGCCCACGCCCGACCCGGCCAGCCGTTCCCGCTGCGCCTGCAGGGCTCCGGCGAGCGCATCTTCGCGACGCTGCGGCCGCCGGCGAGCCGCAGTCGTCAGGCCGAGCTGCAGCGCCGGGTCACCGTACCCGAGCGCACCGACGTCGACGACACCGCCAAGTTGCGCGGCTTCAGTCACCTCGCCTTGCGCGACAGCCGCATCCGCGGAAACGTCGAGCGCGCGCTGAAGATCGTCAATCGAGATATCCCGGCGATGCTGCTGGGCGAGACCGGTACCGGCAAGGAAGCCTTCGCCCGGGCCCTTCACGACTACAGCGACCGCTGCAAGAAGCCCTTCGTCGCGCTGAACTGCGCGGCGATCCCCGAGAACCTGATCGAGAGCGAACTCTTCGGCTACCGGGAAGGCGCCTTCACCGGGGCACGCGCCAAGGGTGCCCGGGGCAAGATCCTGCAGGCCGACGGCGGCACCCTGTTTCTCGACGAGATCGGCGACATGCCGTTGCAGCTGCAATGCCGGCTACTGCGCGTGCTGGCGGAGGGCGAAGTGCTGGCACTCGGTGCCGAAACGCCGATTCCGGTCAAGCTCAACATCGTCTGCGCGACCCACCAGAACCTGCCCGATCTGGTCGCTCAGGGTCGCTTCCGGGAAGATCTCTACTATCGGTTGAACGGTGCGGTCTTCCACCTGCCGCCGCTGCGTGAGCGCACCGACATCCGCGACGTCATCAATACCGTGCTGCGCGAGGAAGCAGCGGCGATGGATCGCCCCGAGCTGACGCTCGACAGCGACGCCATGACCGCGCTCGAGCGCCACGAATGGCCGGGCAACATCCGCCAGTTGCGCCACGCGGTGCGCTACGCCTGTGCGATCTGCGACAACACCGTGATCCGCACCGACCACTTCCCGCCTGACCTGTTCATGCGCAATTGCCTGCAGGCCAACGCGGAACCGGGTGGCGCCGGACCGGTCCTCGGTCAGCGAGCGCCCACGACACCGCCACCACCGCTCGACATCACCGACAGCGAGGCGATGCTGCGTGCCCGCATGATCGAGACCCTGCGCCGGAACCATTGGCAGGTGAAGATCTCGGCCCAGGAACTGGGCATGTCCCGCGCCACTTTCTATCGCAAGCTCTCGCGCTTCAACATCGTGCCGCCGAACCGGCGCGACTGAGGCGGTGCGGCCGTCCCGGTCGCACTTCGACACCGGCACCCGGGCCCGACGGGCCAAGTGAGCGGCGGCGGCTTGCCGTGCCACCTGGCGCGGCGAGTCGATCCGGTCACGGCGCCCCCCCGATTTGCGCTTAGTTTGGCGCCCCGTTTTCCGTAGACCCTCCACCTGTTTCATATCGATCCGGGCGCACTTCGCCGCAGCCCGCTGCGAAACCGACGATCGCTCTTACCCCGGGAGGTCACCCAATGCCGATGTCGAACTCACGCAGACGATTCCTCCGCGACGGTCTCGCCCTCGCCGTCGCCGGTGCGGTGCCGCTTGCCGCGCGCGCGGCGCCGGCCGGTTCGGCGCCGCGCATCCTCCACGTCATGAGTTTCGACTCCCCGTGGCGCTGGACCGACGGCCAGTTCTCCGGCTTCAAGGAAGGCCTGGCCTTGGCCGACGCCGAGTACCGGGTGTTTCAGATGGACGTCAAGAAGAACAGCACACCGGAGGCCAAGGCCCGGGTCGGCGCCGAGGCCCGCAGACTGGTCGAGGAATGGAAGCCGGACCTGATCTACACCTCGGACGACGACGCGCTCACCCACGTCAGCAGCCACTTCGCCGGCCAATCGCTGCCCTGCGTCTTCAGCGGCGTGAACAAGACACCCGAACAGCACGGCATCGCCGGCGCACCGAACATCGCCGGCGTACTCGAGCAGGAGCACTTCGTGCAGTCGGTCTCCCTGCTGCGCCAGATCACGCCCGAGGTCAGGCGCCTGGCGGTGATCGGCGACCTCGGGCCGCAGTGGCCGCCGGTGATCGCACGCATCCAGAAGAACATGGCACGTCTGCCCGAGTGCGAACTGGTGACGATCCGGCAGACGCCCGACTTCACCGGCTTCCAGCAGGCCGTGCGGGATTCCCAAGGCACGGCCGACGCCGTCGTGCAGCTCGGCATCTTCGCGCTCAAGGACGAAGACGGTCAGAACGTGCCCTACCAGCGCGTGCAGCAATGGGTCTGCGAGAACAGCCGTCTGCCCGACATCAGCTTCTGGATCGACCGCGTCTTCCACGGTGTGCTGGCTTCGGTCACGGTGTCCGAACTCGAACAGGGCCTGGCCGCAGGCCGTCTGGCCCGGCGGATACTGGTCGATGGCGTCACACCCGGCTCGCTGCCGATGGAACCGACGGTCAAGGGGCACCCGGTGATCAACCTGAGCCGCGCCGAGCAGCTCGGCATCAATGTGCGCTCGTCATTGCTGCTGTCGTCGGAGGTCGTGCGCGGCTTCCAGTGGGCCAAGCCCGCGTGAATCGACCACGAATACGGGCCTGGTTGCTCGGCATCGCGCTGTTAGCAATGCTGTTGACCTCGGCCGCGGTGGTCGCGACCGCGGGCTACCTGTTCCACCAGCGGCTGGTCCAGACCGAGCTGTCGCGCGCCAAAGCGATCGCATCGGGCCTGCGCATACAGCTCGAGCGTCTGTTGTCGCTCGGCATCGAACTGCACCGCTTGCAAGGCTTCGAGGACCAATGCCGCGACGCCGTCGATGCCAACGCCGGCCTGAGCGCGGCCTTCGTCGTCGATCCCGCCGGTCGCATCCTGTTCCACAGTGACGTCACCCGCATCGGCGAAGACCTCGGCGGTACCGAGCTGTGGCAGCGCATCAATGACGGTCACAGCCACGGCCACCATGCGGCAGGCGGGCTGTTCGTCGCCAGCGACACGCTGCATTCGGCGGCCGGCCAGCCGCTTGCCGGAATCGTCGTTGCCTTTCCGAATTCGCTGATCGACGCCGAGCGCAACCGGCTGGTGATGACCGCGCTGACCGTGTCGATGCTGGCGATCGCTGTCGGCGCGGTCCTGCTGTGGCTCGGCTTCGCCCGGTTCGTCGCACGTCCGATCGCCGCCATGCTCGATTCGATCGAGCGACTGCGCAGCGACGATCACACGGCCGGGCAGCGGCTGCCGTCGCGCGAGTTCGACGAACTCGAGCACATCGTCCAGGGCTTCAACCGCCTGCTCGACCGGGTCGATCTCCACGAACACGCGCTGCGACAGGCCAAGGACGTCGCAGTGGCTGCCAGCCAGGCCAAGAGTGCCTTTCTGGCGAACATGAGCCACGAATTGCGCACGCCGTTGAATGCCATCATCGGCATGACCAGCATCGTGCTGATGCGCGACCCCAAGTCGCCCTATTCCGATTACCTCAACAAATCGCTCGCGGCGGCCCGGCAACTGCTCGCGATCATCAACGACGTACTCGACCTGTCGCGCATCGAGGCGCACAAGCTGCCGATCGCCATCGAGCCCTTCGAACCGCGGCAGGTACTGGGCTCCCAGGTCGATCTGGTCGACGGACAGGCCCGCGAGAAGGGGATCGCGCTGCATGTGGAGATCGAGCAGCGGGCCAGTGAAACGCGCGTGCTCGGCGACCCCTTGCGCATCGGCCAGGTGCTGCTGAACCTGCTCTCCAATGCAATCAAGTTCTCGGATCGCGGCAGCATCGGCGTCCGGCTCACACTGTCAGCCGCTCGCGGCGACCGTCTCCGGCTGCGCTGCGAAGTCAGCGACGAAGGCATCGGCATCCCCGAGGACACGGTCTCCCGGCTGTTCCAGCCCTTCGAGCAGGCCGACAACTCGAGCACACGCAAGTACGGTGGAACGGGGCTCGGCCTCGCCATCAGTGCCCGCCTGATCGAGTTGATGGACGGCCAGATCGGCTGCGACAGCCGCGTCGGCAAAGGCAGCACATTCTGGTTCACGGTACCGGTCGACCCGGCCGGTGCCGAAGCGCAGCAACCGGGACCGGCAGCGCCCAGCCCCCGCGCCGCGATTGCGCCGGCCCAGCGCATCCTGCTGGTCGAGGATGATCCGGTGAATAGGATGGTCGCGTGTGAATTGCTGGAGGACTTTTCGGTCCAGGTGGACGCCGTGGACGACGGCGAGAAGGCCGTCGAGATGGCTGCTCAGGGCGGCTACGCACTGATCCTGATGGACCTGCAACTGCCGGGCATGGATGGCATCGCCGCCGCCAGGGCCATCCGCAGCCGCGACGACGGTCAGGACGTGAGGATCGTCGCGCTAACCGCCAACGCCTTCGACGAAGACCGCGAGCGCTGCTTCGCGGCCGGCATGGACGATTTCATCGCCAAGCCGATTCTCCCTGAGCGATTCCACCAGGTGCTCGAGAAGTGGCTGGGTACGCCCATGGAACTGCTGCCGCGGCCCTGAGCGCGCATGCCACTTGGCGCCGATGCGCGCCGCCAGGTCGGCTCGAACGGCCCCGTGTCCCCCTCATTCGGCAGGCTTGGCGGCCAGGTCCATGATGAACGCCGCCAGTTCCCAGATCCGTTCCTCGGACAGGGCGTCGCCCCACGGCGGCATCACGTCGGCACCCTCGCGCCCGTGGTAGATCGTGTCGAAGACGAACTGTGCGGTCAGGTCGGGCCTCGCCCGAAAATCCGGCGCCCGGCCGCCGACGCCATCGTGGCCGTGGCAATATCCGGCACAAGTCTTGTTGAAGCGCTTGCGCCCGGCGGCGATGCGTTCGGCGTCATCGAGCTTGAACGGCGTCAGCGCGGCCCCCGCGCTGGCGGCGTCATGGGTCGACAACCAGCCGACATAGGCAACCAGCTGGTCGACGGTGGCCGCGTCGAGCACGCTGCCCCAGGGCGGCATTGCGTGCTCGCCGTGCTTGCCCTCGACGATGCGCTTGCGGATGAATCCGGCCGCCAGATCGGGACGCTGCTGCAGCCTGGGCGCCCGCCCGTCGCGACCGGCACCGGCCTTGCCATGACAGGTCACGCACAGCTTCTCGAACCGGCTCTTGCCGGCGGCGAGTTCGGCATCGGCTTCCGGCGTCGCCGACAGACCGACGAGCGGCATGGTCAGCATCGACAGTGCCAACCAGCAACGCGCGAGCAGGGTGCGTGGGGTCGCGTCATTCGATTGTCGGCGTTGGTCTCGGGTCATCACGGCTACTCCTGTCGGTCGCTCCGGGATTTCCGAAGCCCTGAATTCGCGTGCCACTGGAAAACGTACCCCGGACCGCAGCACCACGGCCCGGGGTCAATAACGGGCCTTACACCCGTCCGGAGGAGGTCGTCCGGGCGGCGTCGGCGAAGCGGCGCAGCCCGTCCAAAGCGCCCGCTCAGGGCAGCGTGAAGGCGATCAGCGCCGCGCCGCCCGGCAAGTCCTTGATCTGCGGGAAGGCACCGGCCAGGAAGCCGGGGGCATGCGAGCCGAGACCGGTCGGAAACACGATGTACTGCTTGCCGCCGGCGCGGTACGAGACCGGTCCGCCGCGCAGGCCGGAACCCGCCCAGAAGGTCCAAAGCTCCTTGCCGTCGTCGGCATCGTAAGCGTAGATGTTGCCTTCCATGTCGCCGGTGAATACCAGCCCGCCGGCAGTCGTCAGCACCGACGACAGCGGCGGCAGATCGTAGCGGATGCTCCACTTGCGCTTGCCGGTGATCGGATCGCGCGCGTCGAGCCGGCCGTGCGGCTTGTCACCCGGGGGCGGCACCAGCTTGATCGACTCGATGCCCAGCGACAAGGCCGACAGGGCCTTCATGCTGTCCGGATCGACCGGACCGGCCTCGACCTCGTTGCACACCTCCATCGCATGCGAGTACCACAGGCCGGTGTCGGGGTTGTAGGCGCCGTGGTTCCAGCTGCGCGCGCCGAGCAGGTTCGGGCAGAAGGTCTTGACCTTGCCCTGCTCCGGATAGACCGGGTCGATCAGCTTGCCGGTCTTCGGGTCGATGCCTTTGACCCAGTTCACGTTCTCCGCGAACTGCCAGACGTTCTCGAGCTTGCCGCTGTCCTTGTCGGCAACGAAGACGAAGCCACCCTTGTTGAGATGGACCAGCACTTCCTTGCCGTCCTTCTTGACCATCAGGGCCTCGTAGGCGGCGTCGTAGTCCCAGGAATCATGCGGCACCTCCTGCAGGCCCCACTTCAGCTTGCCGGTCTTCGGGTCGATCGCCAGCAGGCTGGCGGTCCACTTGTTGTCGCCCTTGCGGTCGCGGTTGAAGTAGTCCGGTGCCGCGTTCGAGGTGCCGATGTAGATGGTTTCGGTACGCGGATCGTAGGTACCGGGCATCCAGGCGCTGCCGCCGCCGATCTTCCAGGAGTCGCCCGCGAAGCTGGCGGGGTCGTCCTGCGGAATGTCGAAGGTCCAGGCACGCTCGCCGGTGTCGGCCTTGACCGCAAAGACCTTGCCGCGGATCGGCTGGTCGCCACCGGTGGTACCGCCGAACAGGATGTCGCCGGCAAGCTGCGGCGGCGCCGAGAACAGCGCACCGTACTCGTTCGCCATGTCGGTGAGCTGGGTGGACCACAATTCCTTGCCGGTCTTCTGGTCGATGCCGATCATGCGCCCGTCCAGCGTGCCGAGAAAGACCTTGCCGCGACCGACCGTGATGCCGCGGCTGGCGGCGGCGTAGAAGACCTTCTTCGAGATCGGGTCGAGCTTCGGCTGGTAGTGCCAGATGGTCTTGCCGGTGGCGGCATCGACGGCCCAGACGTTGTTGTTGGCCGAGACGTAGTAGAGCACGCCGTCGATGACGATCGGTGTCGCCTGCAGGCCGTGGGTGATGTCGCCGGGTTGGTGGATCCAGGCCACCTTGAGGCCGCCGACATTGGACTTGTCCACATCCTTGAGCGGACTGTAGCGCCACGCGTTGAAGCTGCGGTGATACTGCGGCCAGTTGTCCGGATCGTCGAAGCCGGGGCCGCCGTCGGCGCCGGCAGTGCCGATCGCCAGCGTGCCGGTCAGGGCGACCACGCCGGCCAGCGTCAGATGCAAGGTGCGATTCATGTGTGTCTCCGATGTGTGTCGTTCGGGCCGACTGTGCGGTCGGGCACCCTCGCGGCGCTCCGGAGGCACTGGAACACCGGAGGTCGCTTGGTGCCGAATCCCTGCGCGATATCCGTGCCAGCATGGAAGCCACATGAAAACAACCACCTGCAATGGCAATGGCGTCTCAGATGTCTCAATCGCGCTGCGACAGCTGAGACGCCAGAGACAGATGTCGCAGCCGTGTCCGCCAGCGGCCACCCAAAGCGACGAGGCCCCGCCGGATCACGCCGGCGGGGCCTCGTCGGGCGGCTGCGGGCTTGGCGCCCACCGCGACGTTCAGCGCGCGATTCGCATCGCGATCACCTTGCCTTCCTTCATCATCGGCACCCAGACGGTACGGCTGCCCGGGTCGTAGTCGATGTCGGCGGATCCCTGCGCCAGCGGATCGAGGCGAACGACATCGCCATCGGCGTCAATGCGCATCAGGCCGCCGGCCAACCAGTCGCTGGCCAGCAACGACCCGTCGTCGAACGCTTCGATGCCGTCGAGGTTGCCGACCGGACGATCGGCGCCGAAATCCGAGATCTGGCGGTCGAGCAACGAGATCCGCAGTACGTGCCCGGGCACCTTGGTGCTGAAATCGGCTTCCATGGCCCCCCAGCACCCGACATACAAGGTGGCACCGACGATGGCGAGGCCGTTCGGGCCGGCCAGTCTCGGGCTGTCCACCCACGGCTCGAAACGACCATCCGCCAGCCGGTAGATACGGTTCGACATCATGTCGGAGACATAGACGCGGCCCTCGTCGTCGGCAGCCAGGTCGTTGAGGAAGCGTGCGCCCGTGGCCGGATAGCGGGCGACGATGCGCTCGGCCTCGATGTCGATCTCGACCAGCACATCGATGTCGGAGACGAACAGACGCTTGCCGATGCGGGCCATGCCCTTGGGTGCGTTCAGGCCATCGAGCCAGTGCAGCTTGGCGATGCGTCCGTCGAGGCCGACTGTCGAGATGAAGCCCTGGCCGTTCATCTCGGTCGGTCCGCCGTTGATGTTGGAGACGAAGAGCAGGTCGCGATCGTGATCGAACAACACCGACTCCGGCTGAAGAAAGTCCGGCGCGCTCTCCCACAGGCGTTCGATTTCCGGCGCCGCCTGCGAAGCACCAAAGACCAGCCATCCGGCAAGCGCGATGGCAACGAAACGGGTTTTCATGACGGTTCCTTGTTGGTTGCTGCGACCTGCGCCGCGGGGTAGACGGCGGTCGGCCGCAGGGTCAATACCAGAGATCGGATTCCGGATCCGCCTTGCGCTTCCGATCGGCCACGGCCACCCGACTCGACTCGGCTCGCAGATAAGCCACGATCTGCCAGATTTCCTGAGCACTCAAGGCCTTGCCGAAGGCCCCCATTTGCGTGTTGGGGCGCCCGTTGGCAATGGTTTCGAACATGAAGCCATCCGAATTCGCACCGCCCGGCCCCCAGGCACCGCGCACCAGTTGCGGGCATTTGCCGCCGTGGCCACGGGTATTGTGACACTGCTGGCAGTTGCGGCCGAACAGTTCCTCGCCCGCCCGCTCGGCCTCGGGCCGACCGACGTAGGCCTCGCCGCCGCCCCGGTCGCCCGGGCCGAAGGCAAGCGCAGCTTGCGGCAGCGCCGGCATCAGGGCCATCGCGACCGCAGCCGCTCTCGCAGGGCCGGCCATACGCTGCCGCCTCGTCCATTTCTTTCCAAGCATGCTTTCTTCCTGTTGTTGGTTCGGTGCGGCCAATCCGCACCATGGGTCATTGCGTCGGCAGCCCGTAGCGCTCGGCGATCGCGACGATCGCCCCGTCCTGCTGCATTGCGGCCAGTGCCCGATCCAGCGCGGCGCTGGACAGCGTCGATGTCGGACTGAGGGCGACGACGAATCCGGTGCGCAGGCGGTCGTCGTGCACTTCTCCGAGCCGCAGCGCGCCGGGCCATAGCGCCGGTCCGCCACCGCTGGCGCGTGCCAGCGCAGGCAGCCACACCAGCGCGGCGTCGATTGCGTTGGACGACAGCGCGGCCAGCAGGGCTTCGTTGCTGCCGTAGGGCCGCCGCTGCATCTGCTGTTCGAACAGATAGAGATCGGCCGGCGTCGCGCTGACCGCGCCCACCCGATCCGCCTTGCGCGCGTCGCTCAGCGTGCGAACGGCGCTGCCGCGGGCCACGACCAACGCATAGCCGGTGCTGAGGTAGGGCCGCGACGAAACCAACGCCTGCTCCTGCAGATCCTCGTTGCGCCCATCCGCCAGCGGCACGCCGGCGAAGACCTCGCACTCACCGGACGCGAACGCCCGCCGCAAGGCCTTGCCGAGCCCACCGCGGTTCGGAATCGTGACCCAGTGGGCCGCCATCGACCGCCCCAGGCGGACGGCCAGTTCGGCCATGACGTCATGATCGATGCCGTGGCGCTCGCCCGTCATCGACGAAAACGGCGGATTGTCGGCCGCCAGGCACGTGTGCAGGGCATCGTCGCCGCTTGCCGGCAGCGCTGCCGTCGCCAGCACGGCTGCCAGCGCGAGCGCGCTCAGTTGCTTGCGCATGATTGGAACTCCGAAGGGACGGCGGCCCGGTCGGACCGCCGCCGGATTGCGAAGTCTCAGTCGGGCAGCGCGAACACCATCATGCCGCCGCCACGGTTCTGGTGCTTGAACAGCTCGCCGTACACCAGCGGCCACAGGCTGCCACCGCCCGGACCATAGACGATGGCGACGTACTGCTTGCCGCCGACCGTGTAGGTGGTCGGGTTGCCGTGGATGCCGGTACCGACGTTGTGGCGCCACAATGTCTCGCCGGTATCGTCGCGCATGGCCGAGAACCAGCCCTCGGCATCGCCCGAGAAGACCAGCCCGCCGGCGGTGGCAATCAGGCCGCTGGTGGCCGGCGTGCTCTGCGGCCGCGACCACACCAGTTCGCCGGAGGTGGCGTCGAAGGCCTTGACGCCACCGGTATAGGGATTGGCCTTCAGCACCCGGGACGACAGGAACCACTCGCCCGCCTTCCATTCCATCTGCTTCGACTGGATGTCCATCGACGAATCGATGAACGGGACGTAGAGCAGCTTGGTCAGGGGGCTGTAGGCGGCGGGATGCCACTCCTTGCCGCCGTCGAGGATCGGCGCAATGTCGGTCACCACCTTGTCGTAGCCCGGTACCTTGTCGGGGTTCACCACCGGCCGGCAGTTGTCCTTGAAGCCGGTGACCCAGTTCACCCGCGCGATCGGCACCACCCAGTTGCATTTGGCCGTCTCGCGATCGATCGAATAGACGTGGCCATTGCGGTCCGCGTGAAGCCAGACCTTGCGGCCCTGCTGATCGTCCACCAGGATCGCCTCGTTGTTGCCGTCGTAGTCCCAGGCACCGTTCGGGGTGTATTGGAAGTGGCGCTTGATCTTGCCGGTGTCGGCATCGAGCGCCAGCGTCGAATTGCTGTAGAGGTTGTCGCCCTTGCGCACCCGGGCATCGAAGTCCGGCGTCGGATTGCCGACGCCCCAGAAGATCGTGTTGGTGCCGGGGTCGTAGGTTCCGGTCAGCCAGGCCGAGGCACCGCCGGTCTTCCACGAATCGTCGGCCCAGGTCTTGGCTACGGGATCGTCGGCGCTGACCGGTCGGGTCAGGGTCTGCCAGACGATGTTGCCGGTGGCCGGGTCGAGGGCAGTGATCTTGCCCACGTTGGCGCCGACGTCACCGCCCGAGTTGCCGACCACGATCAGCCCGTTGGCCACCAGCGGCATCGACGTGTAGATCTCGCCGGTCTTGTAGTCGCCCAGCTTGACCTCCCAGACGACGCGGCCGGTGGTGTTGTTGAGCGCCACTAGGTGGGTGTCCAGGGTGGCCATGTAGACCATGTCGCGGAACACCGCGACGCCGCGGTTGACCGCCTCGCAGCACAGTCGCGGTCCGAGGTCGCCGGGCAGCGAACGCTCGTATTTCCAGATGATGCGACCGCTCTCGCCATCGACCGAGAACACCTTGTTCTGGCTCGCCGTAACGTAGATGCGGCCATTGACGACCGTGGTCTGGCTGTCCTGGGCATCCGAGACGCCGAACGACATGTTCCACTTCGGCACCAGGCGGCGGACGTTGTCCTGGGTGATCTGGCGAAGCTGGCTGAAGCGCGTGCCCTGGTAGTCCTTGCCGTAGTGCAGCCAGTTGTTGGCGTCCTTGTCGGCGTGGATCAGCATGTCTTCCGAGACATAGTTGGGCCGCCACTGGAAGCCGGGCTCGAGCACATTGACGCCGAGCGGTGGTTCCTCGGCACCGACGGCGGTGATGCTGACCCAGGCGGCCGCCAGACCGAGCAGGCATGGTGCCAGCCGGCGACGACACCCACTGCGATTCATTGCGTTCATGATTCTTGTCCCCAAGTTGTCGGGCTGCCCGCCCCGCTCCGTCCAATGGCAGGGCCTGGAACGCCGGGGCGAGTCGGGTGGATGTCGGCGGACCGCGTGCGGCGCGGCCCGCCGGTGGCACGTCAGAATGCGAAGTTGATGCCGACGTTGAGCAGCAGGGTCTTTTCGCCCACGGCGGGCACGCCGGCGGCGACGATGCTGGTCTTGATGGTCGCCGCATCGCCCGCGTCGACGTAGGCGAGCTGGGTGTAGATGGTGGTGTCGGGTCGCACCGCGTAATCATTGCTGACGACCAGGTTGTTGGTCTCGTCGTCGTCGTTTTCGTCGTCCTTGTTGCGATAGAACGCGACCGTGGCAGTGTTCTTTTCGTTCCAGCGATAATCGACGCCGACGCCGATGCCATCCACGTTCGACACCTCGTCGCCGTCCCGGGTCTCGTTCTTGGCATTCAGGTAGTTGGCCTTGAAGGTGAGGTCGCCGAACGGCACCGCGATACCGAGGCCGGCGTGCTTGACGTTGTCGTTGCCGGTGGCCTGGTCCTTCATGACCTGATACGAGGCCGAGACCGTGACCGGCCCGTTGTAGGCTGCGCCCACCGCCCAGACGCTGTTGTCGGTATTGGTGTCCGGCTGCTCGCCGAGCGCATACAGCACGCCGAAGCTGATCGGGCCGACGGTGTTCCGGTACTGGATGGAATTGCTGAAGAAGATGCCGACGTCGTTGTTGGTGTTGCGCTCGGTGCCGACCGCCCCGGCAGTCGCGGCGAACTGGTTGTAGGCCCAGGCGTAGAGGTTCGAGAATTGCTCCTTGAACGCACGCGGCTCGGTGCCGATGTGGGCCAACAGGGCGGGGCCGTACTGTCGGCCGATGGTGACGCTGCCCCAGTCGCCGGAGAGGCCGACATTGGCCTGCCGGCGCCACAGGATGCGGCCGGATCCGGACGCATCGCCGGTGCCGTGGAATTCGCCGTTGTCGGTGTCGAAGTGCATCTCGAGGTTGAAGAAGGCATTCATGCCGTTGCCCAGATCGCGGTCGCCCTTGAAGCCGAGCACGCTCTGCCGCAGGCCGCTGGTCTCCATCGAAGTCTTCGAGTCGCCGTCGGGATCGGTCTTGCTCTGATACAGAAAGCCGGCGTCGATGATGCCGAAGATCGATATCTTGGTGCCCGACACGTCGGCGATCGCGACGTCGGCCTGGGCGCTGCCTGCGGTCGCCAGCGCCAGCGTACCGGCGGCCAGCCCGAACAGCAGGGCGCGTCCGTTGGCGGCGCGCCGCGGCAAAGCGGTATTGTTCATGGTCATGCCTCCCAAATCTCCAGGTGAAAGGTGCTTGTCCGACCTTCGTTCCGCATCTCCGGCGGACGGGTCGGGAAGGCTTCAGGCAGCAGTCGTGCCAGCCGACGTTCAGCGCCGGAGCCGTCGATTTCGGGGTATTTCGCCGTCAGAACGACGAAAATCGCTGCGACAGATGTTCAATTGAGACAGCCGAGCCTGCGACAGATGTATCGACGTCTCACCGCCGCCACGTCCCCGCACCAGTGCCTCCGGCGCCTCGGATCCGGGCCCGTTGTCCGCGGCACGGCGGTGGTGCTTCGTGGTCTGCAACTTGCATTTGACGATCGAGTCGACCCGCACGCCGGCGCCCCTTGCCCGCAACAGGAGAACCCATGAACGCCACCGACAAGTTCGTCGCCACCTCGGCCCACGTGGACGAGGCTGCGATCAGCCCGCTGCCCAATTCGCGCAAGATCTTCATCGAGGGCTCGCGCCCCGACATCCGCGTGCCGATGCGCGAAATCACCCAGGCCGACACCCCGACCGGCTTCGGCGGCGAGGCCAATCCGCCGATCTTCGTCTACGACTGCTCCGGCCCCTACTCCGACCCGGCCGCCACCATCGACATCCGCTCCGGCCTGCCGGCGCTGCGTGCCGCCTGGATCGAGGCGCGCGGCGATTCCGAGGAACTCTCCGGGCTGTCCTCCGAGTTCGGTCGCCTGCGCGCCGCCGACCCGAGCCTCGACGAGTTGCGCTTCCCCGGCCTGCATCGCAAGCCGCGTCGGGCCAAGTCCGGCGCCAACGTCAGCCAGATGCACTACGCGCGCCGCGGCATCGTGACGCCGGAGATGGAGTTCATCGCGATCCGCGAGAACCTGAACCGCGCGGCCTACCTGGACAGCCTGCGTGCCGCCGGCCCGACCGGCGAGAAGATGGCCCGGCTGATCGGCCGCCAGCATCCGGGCCAGCACTTCGGCGCGTCGATCCCGGCCGAGATCACGCCCGAGTTCGTCCGCGACGAGCTCGCCCGCGGACGCGCGATCATCCCGTCGAACATCAATCACCCGGAGTCCGAGCCGATGGTGATCGGCCGCAACTTCCTGGTGAAGATCAACGCCAACATCGGCAACTCGGCGCTGGGCTCTTCGATCGCCGAGGAGGTCGACAAGATGACCTGGGCGATCCGCTGGGGCGGCGACACGGTGATGGATCTGTCGACCGGCAAGAACATCCACGAGACCCGCGAGTGGATCATCCGCAATTCGCCGGTGCCGATCGGCACGGTGCCGATCTACCAGGCGCTGGAGAAGGTCGATGGCAAGGCGGAGGAACTCACTTGGGAGATCTTCCGCGACACGCTGATCGAGCAGGCCGAACAGGGGGTGGATTACTTCACGATCCACGCCGGGGTGCTGCTGCGCTACGTGCCGCTGACTGCCAACCGGATGACGGGCATCGTCTCGCGCGGTGGCTCGATCATGGCGAAGTGGTGCCTCGCCCATCACCGGGAGAGCTTCCTCTACACCCACTTCGAGGAGATCTGCGACATCATGAAGGCCTACGACGTGGCCTTCAGCCTGGGCGACGGTCTGCGCCCGGGCTCGATCTACGACGCCAACGACGAGGCCCAGCTGGGTGAGCTGAAGACGCTCGGGGAGCTGACCGACATCGCCTGGCGCCACGACGTGCAGGTGATGATCGAGGGGCCGGGCCATGTGCCGATGCAGCTGATCAAGGAGAACATGGATCTGCAGCTCGAATGGTGCAAGGAGGCGCCGTTCTACACGCTGGGGCCGCTCACCACCGACATCGCGCCGGGCTACGACCACATCACCAGCGGCATCGGCGCGGCGCAGATCGGCTGGTACGGCACGGCGATGCTCTGTTACGTGACGCCGAAGGAGCACCTGGGGCTGCCCGACAAGGACGACGTCAAGGAGGGCATCATCACCTACAAGCTGGCGGCCCATGCGGCGGATCTGGCGAAGGGGCATCCGGGGGCGCAGATCCGCGACAATGCGCTCTCGAAAGCGCGCTACGAGTTCCGCTGGGACGATCAGTTCAACCTGGGGCTCGATCCGGACAAGGCGAAGAGCTTCCACGACGAGACGCTGCCCAAGGAGAGCGCCAAGGTGGCGCACTTCTGCTCGATGTGCGGGCCCCATTTCTGCTCGATGAAGATCACCCAGGACGTGCGCGAGTTCGCCGCCCGCCAGGGCATCGCCGAGGACCAGGCGCTCGAGCGCGGCATGCAGGAGAAGGCGGTCGAGTTCGTCGCCGCCGGCGCCGAAATCTATCGCAAGGTGTGAGGGCGGCGGCGCGGCCGGCCGCGCCGGGACCGCCCGCCGCTATACTGGGGCCCCGTCCCCGACCACGGAGCCTCCAGTGAGCGAGACCGCCGATCACCGCGACGGCCGCGATCGCATTCCGGGCGAGATCGCCTGCCTGCCGATCGACCGGTTACCCGCTTCGATGATTTCCGATGTCGGCAATCATTGTCAGGTCTGGCGCCAGGGCGGCGGCTTCGTGCAGGGCGGCAAGCGCACCAGCTCCGATCTGGTGATCAAGAAGTTCCGCGATCACTGCAGCTTCGCCGAAGCCCGCGTCTATGCGCGCGAGCATCGCCGACTGTGCGAGGCACTGGACGACATGATCCCGGCAACGCTGTACGTGCATACCCGGGTCGATGGACAGGACAGCGTGATTGCGATCGCCGAGACGGTACCGACCTGGTTCAACGTCGCCAACCCCCACAACGAGGACGAAGCGGTGCCGCTGCTCGCCCGACTCGCTCGCAGCCGAGAGCAACTCCGGCGCTTCATCGCAGCGGCGCACCGCTGGCGCGAGGCCGACGACCCGAAGGTGATCGACCTCTACGGCGTCGACAATCTGGTGCTCGACCGGGACTATCGGCTGCGCTACCTCGACAGCTTCGGCGTGTTCTTCCATGAAAGCCTGCTCTACATGCTGGCCGAGGTCGACTACGAACTGAAGACCAAGATCGACCTGTCGCTGGCGCGCCTGGGCTATCTCGAACACCTGCTCGACGCGGCAGACCGGGCCGCCGACTGAGTTCACGCGTCGGCTCGAGTCACGCCTGGCCCGTGACGAGCGGATCCGGCCAGTCGTCGAGCAGGTTCACGAGCGGGCCGACGAAGGCCTCGTAATTCTTCCATCGCGCGACACTCGAACGGTAGATCGGCTGCCGGACCTGCCATTTGCTGGCAGTGCCGACGCCGCGCTCAGACTGCTGGTGCGCCAGGCACGCCGGATGCCATGCCAGGCCGACGAAGGCCACCAGCCTGCGTGCCCATGACTCCGGGTCGGCCACCAGCGCTTCGTACGACACTTCGAGCAGCGATCCGGCGGGCAGGTGCTCGCGCCAGTGCGACATCAGTCGGCAGTAGTCGCGGTAGTAATGACCGAGGTCCGCAAGATCGGTGGCATAGCCGTGCTGGAGGCCGAAGTTCTGGAAGTGGATCGACAGGCAATTGTCGATTGGATGGCGATGGACGTGGATGACGCGCGCCCCGGGGAATGCCACGTGGACCGGCCCGAGAAACCGGAAATTGGCCGGCATCTTGTCGATCACCCGCGCGGCGTCTTGCGACAGGGTCTCCAGGAAATGCGATACGCGCTGTGCAATGTCGCCGACGACGGCCTGGTCGTAGCGGGCGAAAAACACCTGCTGGCGATGGCGATCCAGGGTCTCGCCCCAGATGTTCTGTTCACCGGCCCCGTGCACCATCGGGTGCGCGGCCAGGATCTGTTCGACCAGCGAGGTACCGGAACGCGGCATGCCGACGATCAGCACCGGCCGCTGCGAATCGCTCGCGCCGGGCCAGCGACGGCGAAGCACGTCGCCACCATGCGACGCGATCATCAGGTCGGCGGTCCGGGTCACCGCGGCCGGGTCGTACGCCGGCGCGGACCTTCGCTTGCGCGCGTTGGCATCGGCAAAGTGGGCAAAGGCATCGGCATGGCGCCCGAGATCGTCGCAGACCTTGCCCATCGCATAGGCGAGAGCGATGCGCTGCCCCTCGTTCGGCGCATCGACCTGTGCCATCCGCTCGAGCAGCGGCGCGTCGGCGCTCGTCATCCGTCGCAGTTGCGGCAGGCGGCTCAAGGCTGCGACGTCGTGCGGGCGACGCTCGAGAAGGCGAACGAGCTGCCGTTCGGCCTCGTCAAAGCGCCCGGCCGACGCCAGCGCGTCGGCAAAGCCCAGGATCACGTCGGGCTCTTCCGGTGCATGACGTATTGCAGCATCGAGCACCTCGCGGGCGGCGGCCAGATTGCCGCGCCGCTCTAGGATCCGGGCCAGGCCGAGCCGCGCGCGCACATTGCCCGGCGCCAGCGCCACCGCCCGCTCGAACCAGGCCGTCGCTTCGCGGTAGCGGAAGGTGGCAGCGAAGTCCTGGGCGATCCCTGCGAGGACATTGGCATCGCGCGGTGCATGCCGCTGCGCCTCGGCATCGCAGCGGGCCGCCTGCTGGTGTTCACCGAGACGGCCCAGGGCGATCGCACGATGCGCCCACGATGCCGGCGCCCTGGCCTGATCTGCGAGCGCCCGATCGAGGAACTGCAGGGCCTCGCGGTCGCGCCCGAGCATCACCAGTGAACGCCCTGCGAGCTGCAACAGCTCCGGCGAGCGCTGTCCGCCCGACAGCAGCGCGTTCACGTGCTGCAGGCATTCGGCGTGGCGCCCCGCCCTGCTGAGATTACGCAGGGCCTGTAGCGGCGCCGAGGGCGCCTTTGGCGATCGCGCGGGACGGGCTCTCTTTGCCATCGGGAAGGTCATCGGCCGGATCGAAAGGGCTCGCCGGCAGCGATCGTGCGACGAGGCTTGCGGGCGATTATAGCGATCCGCACCCCGTTCTCTGCCCGCCTTGCCTGCAACCGTGCCGCGGAATCGAGCCGCGGCCTCGTTCACGACCTCGGCATCGGTACCATCACGGCCTGGCCGGGCTGCGAACAGCCGGCATCGCAGCAGCGACCGGGCTGCCGGTTGCGGGTGATCGGGCGTCGCGGATCATCGACGACGCCGCGTTCCATCAGGCGCTCGACCAGGCCGACCTTGTCGCCGACCGGATACTGTCGCCAGATCTCCTGCTTCATCGCGGCCGGCGAGCCACCGCCGTGCAGGCTGATCAGCGAGTACCAACCGCCCTGGTAGGACGCGGTAAGGTCCTCGACGAAACGTGCAACTTCGATGCGCCTGTCGTAGGGCACCGCCGGGTTGGCACGGAGAACGTCGGCCAGCGCCGCCGCGGTGGCCGGATTGTGATCCTCGTCCGGGCCCGGCAACGCGACCACCAGACCGCCTGAGACTTCATGCGCCAGCCGGTGCATGTCGTAGATCTGGGTTGCCAGCAGCAGCTTGCCGATATTGGCGAAGACCGGGTCGGGCATGAAATTGCCAGACAGCGAATCGGCCGTGGCGTAGACGCTGGCCGCGACCCCGCAGGCGTAAAAACCCTCCACGATCTTGATCAGCTCGACCATTGGTTCGCGCAGATTCGACTTCGAGCCGGGATCGTCGAAGCCGTTGGCTTCGCACATCAGCGCACCGGCCCCGATCAGCAGGTCGCCGAAGCCCGCCCGCGCGGCGATGCAACTGTGCCGATGGTGGGTGGCGTAGGCATAGGTCAAGGTCTCGGACTGCCGCCAGTCGCCGGCATAGAACACGCGATGCCACGGCACGAAGACCCGGTCGAAGACCACCACCGCGGTGGATTGGCCATAGCGACGGGAGAACACCGGATCGCCGTGCTCGACCCGCTCGCCCGGTCGCCCGGCCGGACGGGCGACGATGGTCACGCCTTCGGCATCCACCGGCAGTGCGCAACAGACCGCGAAATCGGCGTCCGCCTCGGACATCGCGCGACACGGCATCACCAGCAACTCGTGGACGTAGGGCGCCGACGTGACGATCGCCTTGGTCCCCGAGATGACGATGCCGCGGCCATTGCTCTCGACCACATGGACGTAGGCGTCGACATTCGGCTGCTGGTGCGGCCTGCAACGGCGATCGCCCTTGGCGTCGGTCATCGCGATGCCGATCGCCAGGTCCAGGTCCTGCACGTGGGCGAGATAGGCGACGAACCGGTCGCGGTGCTCGCGACCGCCCTTCGCGTCGTCGAGCTCGGCGCAGACCTGGGCCAGCCCGTTCAGCGCGTCGTGCGTCAGGTAGCGCTGGGCGCAGCCGGTTTCCTGGCACAGCAGACGCACCGCCTCGAGCTTGTTGAGGAGATCGCCAGCCGACTCGTTGATGTGCAGCATACGATTGACGGTTCGTCCCCGTGACGACTGCACGGCAGTCATCACCGGCGCCTTTGCCCCGTCGAGCGCGAAATCGTAGCTCACCGCCAGCGCGTTGACGCCGGGCGCGAAGGCCGGCGCATCGGCCACCGACTCGACCGCCCGGCCGTCGACGAACACCCGCGGTGAATAGGCGCGCAGCGACGCCCGGTAGTCTTGACCATCCATGCGCCGCGGCGCGCCGGTGTGCAATCCCATTCGCGACATCTCCGATCCCCTTATTTTGAACAGTGTTCAATATATAAAACAACGGTAGAATCGAGAGATGGAAAAGTCAACGACTCGGCGCAGCGAGCGGCTCGGCGAGGCACGCCGGCGACGCGGCGCGAAGGCGGTCAGCGACGTGCGGCGCGGTCTGATCCTCGAGGCCGCACAGGAGGCCTTTGCCGAACTGGGCCTCGCCGGCACCAGTCTGCGCGAGATTGCGCGCCGGGCCGGCTACACGCCGGGCGCCCTGTACAGCTATTTCGCCAGCAAGGAGGAGATCTACGGCGCGCTGCTCGGCGAATCGCTGGAGCGACTGAACGCCTGCGTCGCGGCGGCGGTCGCCGAAGACGCGCCGCCGGCTGCCCGGCTGCGGGCCGCCGCCGTTGCCTTCTTCGCCTTCTACCGCGACCATCCGCGGGAGCTGGACCTGGGCTTCTATCTTTTCAACGGTGTGCGACCGATGGGGCTGACGCCGGCGCTGAACGATCGCCTCAACCGGCGCCTGCGCGATGCCCTGAGCCCGGTCGAATCGGCGCTGATCGCCACCGGTCGCCCGCCGTCGGCTGCGACCCGCGACACCACGGCGCTGTTTGCCCAGATCGTCGGCCTGCTGGTCCTCCAGCATAGTGGCCGCATCCGAATGTTCGGCCAGCACGCCGAATCACTGCTCGCCTCGTTTGTCGACGCCATCGCCGGCGACGCGCCGCCCGACGGCTGACAGGCGCTGCGCCAGCACCGGTCGTCCGAGGTCGACGAAGGCGCGGACCCGCGACGACAGCAGCCGCGAATGCGGATAGACGAAGTGCACCGGGACCGGCGGCGTGCGGGCGTCGGCGAGCACTTCCACCAGCCGTCCGTCGGCCAGCGCATCGGCGACCTGGTAGGACAGGAATCGGCCGACGCCCAGGCCACGGATACAGGCGTCGACGGCGACGTCGAGCTGATTGGTGGCGATCACGCCGCCGACTTCCAGGGTCTGGCGTCGGCCGTCATGCTCGAACCGCCAGGCGACGGTCGCCGGATTGCCGAGCATCCGGATGCAGCGGTGCTGCAGCAGGGAATCCGGTGTGCCGGGCGCACCGTGGCGGGCGACATAGCCCGGACTCGCACAGACGACCGCCCGCACGTCGCCCAGCGGCAGTGCGATCATCGACGAATCCTGCAGTGCACCGATGCGCACCGCGAGGTCGATGCCTTCCTCGAGAAGATCGACGACCCGGTCGAGCAACAACAGTTCGACGCGCATCGACGGGTGCCGTGCGAGAAGGTCGACCACCACCGGTGCCACATGCAGACGGCCGAACATGACCGGCGCGGTCAGCACCAGGGTGCCGCCCGGGCGACCGCGATCGCCCACTACCGCCTCGGCGTCGCCGATGTCCGCCAGCACCCGGCGGCAACGCACCAGGTAGCTGCGCCCTTCCTCGGTCAAGGCGATGCGTCGGGTCGTGCGGTTGAGCAGCCGCACGCCGAGGTAGGCCTCCAGTTGCGCCAGGCCGCGCACGACCGCCGCCAGCGAACACTGCCGGCGATGGGCGGCAGCGGTCAGGCTGCCGGCATCGACGATCGTGACGAAGCTCTCCATCAGGCGAAGCTTGTCCATGCCATGGAGATTACTCCAGATTCTGCACTAATGTTGTGCGCTCACACGCATTTATTGCGCGCCACATTTGTACCAGACTGGGAATCTCCAGCACCGGAAAACTACGATGAAGCGCTTCGCCGACCTTGCCTTCACCCCCTCCGTGGTCGCTGCCCAGCAACGCTACGGCAGCCGCGAGATCGGACGCCGGCTCGAACAGCGCCCGCCGCCGACGGCGCTCGGCGATCGCGAATGCGACTTCATCGCCCAGTGCGAGAGCTTCTTCATCGCCACCGTCGGCGCAGGTGGCTGGCCCTACGTCCAGCACCGTGGCGGTGCCGCCGGCTTCGTCCGGTGCATCGGCGACGACACCGTGGCGTTGCCGGACTATCGTGGCAACCGGCAGTACCTCTCGGTCGGCAACCTCGACCACGACGGCCGGGTTGCGCTGATCATCGTCGACTTCGCCGAGCAGCAACGCCTCAAGCTGATGGGCCGGGCCCGCCATGTCGACGCCGCCGACGCCGATCCCGATCTGATCGCGCGGCTGGGCCCGTCGGTCGGCAATGCGCTGGTCGAGCGCTACCTGCTGATCCGCATCGAGAGCTTCGACTGGAACTGCCCGCAACACATTCCGCTTCGCATCTCGCCCGAAGCGGTGGCGGCACGACTGCAACCATTGAACCGTCACATCGACCACCTCGAATCGCTGCTGCGCGAGGCCGGCGTCGACGTGCCGCAACGACCCGACACCCCCACCCCGAGGAGACCATGATGAAGCTCTACGATCTCGACCTGTCCGGCAACTGCTACAAGGTCCGCCTTTTCGCCGCGCTGGCCGGCATAGCGCTCGAACGGGTTGCGGTGGACCTGATGGGGGGCGAGCACAAGCGCGGCCCCTTCCTCGAACTGAACCCGTTCGGTCAGATTCCGGTACTCGACGATGCCGGCCACGTCGTGCGCGATTCACAGGCGATCCTGGTCTACCTCGCCAACCGGCACGGTGACGAGCGCTGGTGGCCCAAGGACGCTGCAGGCCAGGCCGAGATCGTCGGTTGGCTGGCAGTGGCCGCCCACGAAGTCAGCGACGGGCCGGGCAGGGCCCGGCTGGCGGACAAGTTCGGCTTTCCGGTCGACAAGGCGGCCGCCGAAGGCGTCAGCGCCCGCCTGCTGCCGCTGCTCGACGCCCACTTCGCGCGACACGACTGGGCCGCGCTGGGTCGGCCGACGATCGCCGACTGCGCGCTGTTCCCGTACCTGGCGCTGGCCCACGAGGGCGGCATCGACGTCACGCCCCACGGCGACCTGTGCCGCTGGATGGCGCGCATCAAGGCGCTGCCCGGATTCGTCGCCATGCCCGGCATCCGCTAGCCCGCCGATTCACCTTCCCGGTCGCGCCGCCCGGCGCTCAGTGATGCACTTCGCTGCGCGCCCAGGCAGCGAATTCCGCCCGGGTGCAACTGCCGACGCTGTGCTTGCGGGCACCGCTGACGACCCGATAGACGACCAGATCGAACTCCGGCCGGTCCGACTTGCGCTCGTCGATGATCTGGCGGATGGCCCATTCCGGTCCGGGCAGATCGTTGCAATAGCTGCGACCCGGCACGAACTGCCGAGCGTCGCCGCCGCCATCGGCCTCGTGGCGCGCGTGTTCGAATATCTGGGCCACTTCTTCCGCGGTGATGTCGAGCACCACGTTGAGCTTTGCCATCGCCGCCTCGATCTGCATCTCTGTGAAGGCAGCGGCTTCGCTGGCGCCACGCACCGGCTTCGCATAATGCATCAGGCTGACCGGATAGCGTCGCCACGGGAACGGGTAGTTGAAGGCGATGCCGACCAGCAGGATGATCACCACGTTCAATGCGATCGGCACCAGGGCGTAGCCGAAGCCGAGCGCCTGCAGTGCCGGGCTGCCGATCACTGCCGCCAGCGCTGTGGCACCGCCGGGCGGATGAATACATCGGGTGACATGCATCGCCCCGATTGCGAGGCCGACCGCCAGCGCCGCGGCTGCCAGCGTGTCCGGAATCATCCGTGCGCACGCGACGCCGACCAGTGCCGACACTATGTGCCCGCCGAACACCGCCCACGGCTGGGCCAGCGGACTGTGCGGCACGGCAAACAGCAACACTGCCGAGGCGCCCAGCGAAGGAACGATCAGTACGGCATCTGCGGCATCGAGCAAGTGACCGGTCAGGCCCAGCGTAGCGAGGATGCCGATGGCACCGCCCAGGGTGGCGATCAGTTGTTCGTTGGCGCGATAGCTGGCGTGCGGGACACCGGCAAAGCGCAGCAATCGGGCGATCAGAGGTGGCATGCGGCGAGTGTACGGGCGCGCTCCGGCGTCGGCAATCGGGCCGCCTGGGCCGCGAGATGCGATCTCGGTGTCCGCCGAAAGAAGGCTCCGCCAGGCCGCAGGGGCCCGGCGGAGCATCTGAACGCTAACGGGCTTCGAGGATCGGCGCGTAGAAGCGGCTGAACACCATGTCGGCAGTCGCGTTCTGCTCATGGCAGCCGGCGCACGACGCCTTGGGCGCTGCCGCCGCGCTGCGCGCGTAGGGCGGTGCATGGTGGCCGAAGTTGAAGAAACCCCAGCCATTGGTGTCCGCGAAGCGCTTGCTGTCCTTGACGGCAATGTCGATGCCGTTGCGCTGCCCTGGGAAATAGCCGCGACCGGACGCCTCGACCCGGGAACCGTCGCTGGCACGGCCATCGAGGGTCCGCTGCAATTCCTTCAGCAGGATCGTTCCCTCGGGCCATTGCCCGGTGCGGCGATAGGCGTCGAACGCGGTTGGGAGCACATAGACGTTGTGATACTCCGGAAAACCGGCCTCACCACCGTTCAATGCGTTCGGTGTCAGCGGCGAGCCGAGGAACACCCAGCGGTGGTAGTCGTCGGGCAGGATCAGCTTCCCGTCGGCGGTCCACTGCGGCGCAGACGCTCGTATCGATTCGGCACGGCTGCCGCCGTTGAGACCGAGGATCAGGGCCGAACCGAGGATCAGGGTGGCGGCGATGCCGCGTGTGTGCTTGCTGTTCATGGCTGTTCTCCTGTTCATGCGGGGTGGGCCGCGGCCGACGGTACGGTCGGTAGCGGCGGCCACCGCCTCAGACGCCGACCGCGGGGAAGTCCACCTCGGTGCCGGCAACGTGATTGGTGAAGTTGGTCAATTGGTTGAGCACGACGTGAGCGATCACCTCGACCAGCAGCGTGTCGTCGAGCCCCTGGCGGCGCAGCGACTGCAGCTCGCCCGGCGACAGGCGGCCACGCTGCCGGGCGAGCTGGGCGGCGTAGCGGGCGATCGCCGCATCCAGGGTCGTGCCGCCACGGGCCTCGCGGGCATCACGAATCTGGTCGTCGTCGAGGCCGGCGTGACGGGCAAGCTGGGTGTGGGCGCTGAGGCAGTACTCGCAGGCATTGGCCTGCGCCACCGCGAGCGCGACGATCTCGCGCTGGCGCGCCGTCAGACGACCGCCCGCCAGCATCTCCGACAAGCCGAGATAAGCGTTCAGCGCGGCCGGCGCGTGGGCCAGCGTGGCAATCAGGTTGGGCAGCATGCCGAGCTTGCCGCGCACCGCATCGAGGATGCGGGCGATGGCCGGATCGGCTTCGGCGGGTATCAGGGGCTGGATCGTGCTCATGTCGGTCTCCGTTGTCGTGCGAATCTGCACGTGGCGAATCATCGACCGCTGAACGATACTTTAAGTACCCTATCGTCTATAACTTCAAACTTGGAGTATCGGATGACCGACCGACTGGCGGGCCTGCTGCAGCACTACGCGCTGCGTGCCCGCGTCTTCCACAGCGGCAGCCTGTGCGGAAGCAAGCTCTACGACGACGACAGCGGTCATATCCACCTGCTGCGCGCCGGCACTGTCGATGTCAGCAGCCCGGCGCATGGTCCACTGCATCTCGAACGTCCGAGCCTGCTTTTCTATCCGCGGCCGACCCCGCATCGCATCGACGCCGGCGCCGGCGCCGGCGTACCGGTCGACCTGCTGTGCGCGATGGTCGAGCTCGGCAGCGCGGCCGGCAATCCGCTGGCGCAGGCCCTGCCCCTGGTATCGGTGCTGGATCTGAGCGAACTGCCGCAGCTCACCCACCTGCTCGAGATGCTGTTCGACGAAGCCGGCGGCAACCACTGCGGCCGGCAGGTGGCGATCGATCGCCTCTGCGAACTGGTGCTGATCCACCTGCTGCGCGAGCTGATGGACCGTGGTTCGGCCAGCGCGGGGCTCCTCGCCGGACTCGCCGAACCGCGTCTCGCGCGGACGCTGTCGGCGATCCACGACGCCCCCGGCCGGCCCTGGTCACTGACATCGCTGGCATCGCTGGCGGGCATGTCCGCGCCCGCTTCGCCAGCGCCTTCCGCGACCAGATCGGTTGCACGCCTGGCCACTATCTGGCGCACTGGCGCATCCAGGTGGCCTGCAACCTGCTGCGCCGAGGCCGCCCGGTCGGGCACATTGCCGACGAGGTCGGCTATGGCAGTGCCCAGGCGCTGGCGCGGGCATTTCGCACCCACCTCGGGTGTTCGCCGTTGGTGTGGCTGCGCCGGCAGACGCCGGACTGAGCCCACCTTCCGGCGCCGTCTGCCGCGTCGGATCGCACAACGACGGCGAACGGGCGCGTTGAAGTCGGATCGACTGTGGCCCTCCTGCAACGCTGTCCGGCAACGCAATCGTCATGGCTTCGACGCAGCCGTGACAATATGACGGTCGTTTCGACGCCGATGCCCGGCGCAGACAGTTGTCGGGCAGGAAATATCCGAACAGGGAGCACTCGTGAAGAAGATCATCGGACTCGCCGCCATACTCTGCTGCCTTTCCTCGCAGGCCTTGGCCTACACCTTCACGAGAGTCGGGCAGTCGGGCCCACCGCCACCGTTCGACCCACCACCCGCGACCCAGTCGATTGCGCTGGAGGCGACCGGCAGCTTCCCGGAGATTCGATCTCGATCGGGATCGACCCGCCGCTGGCGGTCGGTGACCGGGTGGTGCTGACCCTGACCGGCGGCGCCACCTTCGACAACACCGCCTACCGGCTGGAGCAATGGCAGGGCGGCGCCGGTACCGGCGACCTGACCTACGCGACGCTGACCACGGCGGCACCGAGCGGCGCAACCAGCATCGAGTTCGTCATGAGCGAATCGACGGGCTTCGCGCCACAGGCGCTGGCCGACGTCATCATCTTCGTCCTCTCCGGCAACACCACCGCCGGCCAGGCCACGAATTACGCGCTGCCCCAGATCCCCGGTGTCGACATCTCGCTGCAACTCCAGGTATTCGACGCCGGCAACGCATCGAAGGGCACGGCCCAGATGCTGCTGTTCCAGAGTTCGCTCGCACCGTTGGCACCGGTGCCGACGCTCGCCTTCTACGGCATGCTGATGCTCGCCGCCGGTCTGGCGTGGGTGGCCAGGCGCCAGCTGCGAAGCTGAGCGCGGCGTGCCTGGGCAGCGGCCGGAACACGTCATCGAGTGAAATCCGGCAGCCGGCGTCGTCGCCGATCGCTGCCGGCCGCGAGCGGCGCTTCAGTCGCGCCAGAACGGCTTGCCGCCTTCGAACCGGGCCTGACCGCGGCTGATGCCGACGTCGCGAAGGATGTGCTCGTCGAGTTCGCGCAATTCACGCCGGCCGCGACGACGGCGCGCCCATAGCCGAAGCGTGGCGCCCAGCCGCCGCCAGGGCGCATCGATGACGAGCCGCCGACGGGCACGCAGCAGTACGGGCGGGACGAGTGCCTGGATGGAGGGTTGCATGACGGTCTCCTGCAATCGGTTTCGACGCCCTGAAGACTGATCGCCGACGGGCCTGCAATCCAATCGTTTTTCCGGAAGCGGGTCATCGGAAATCGTGATGGCACGCCGCGACCATCCGGATTAACGTAGGGGCATCGGATCTTCGCTGGACCCAAACCATGGAGCTCTACCACTTGCGGACCTTCGTCACCGTCGCCGAGGAAGGTCACCTGACCCGCGCTTCCGAGCGCCTGTTCACCAGCCAGCCGGCGGTCAGCGCCCACATCAAGGCGCTCGAGGAGGAACTCGGCGTCACCTTGTTCGAGCGCACGCCGCGGGTATGCAACTGACCCCGGCTGGCGACCGCCTGCTGGCGACGGCACGTACGACGCTGGCATCGGCCAACGATTTTCTGCACCAGGCCCGCTCGCTGCACCACGAGCTGATCGGCGTGGTACGCATCGGGCTCAACACCGACGCCCGCTTCCTGCGACTGATCCCGCTCCAGGCAGCGCTGGCCGGGCGCCATCCGCAGCTCGAGCTCGAGTTCATGGCCGGCAGTACCGGCGCCAACGTGCCGGCGCTGCGCATCGGCAAGCTCGACGCCTCTTTCGTCAGCGGCGAGTGCGCCGACCCGCTGCTGGCCTCGTGGGTATTGTGCGAAGAGGAACTTGCGGTCGCCTCGCCGGCGGCCTGGCGGGATCGGCTGCAGGCGCCCGAGGTCGCGGAGCTGGCGCGCGAACCCTGGGTGTTCACGACCGAGGACTGCGCCCACTACGGCGTCATGCGCGCCTTGTTCGAATCCCATGGCTGCAAGCCGCGCAAGACCGTGCTGGCGAACCAGGAGGACGCCCTCGCGGCGATGGTCGAGGGCGGCGTCGGCCTCGGCATCATGCGACGGGAACTGGTCGAGGCCGGCCAGGCCGAGGGTCGCCTGCATCTGGTACCGATCACGCTGCCGGGCGTCAGCCTGCGATTCGCCTGCCTGAAGAAGCGCGCCAACGATCCCCTGCTGACCGCGGTCCTGGCGGAATTGGCCATTGTCTGGGGCCTGCAGATCACCGAGGAGCAGCGCGAAGCGGTGTGATGCCGGCGGCGCTTCGCAGCGGCCGGGCCACGGCCACTTGACCGCTGGCGTCCAGCTGGTCCAGTCTGCGTGCCGCAATGACCATCGACTACATCCCCGATCCGATCGACCAGGCTCACATCGACGCCGCCGAAGGCCCGTTGCTGCTCGATTTCGGCACCAACTGGTGCGGCTGGTGCCGCAGCGCCCGCCCGCTGGTCGATGAGATCGTGGCGGCCCATCCTTTGCTACGCCATGTACGCATCGAGGACGGTCCGGGACGTCGCCTCGGACGCCGCTATCGCGTCAGGCACTGGCCAACGCTGGTGTTGCTGGCCGGTGGCGAAGAACGAGCCCGGGTCGTGCGCCCCGGCGCCCGCGCCGACCTCGCCCCCCTGCTCGCCCACCTCGATTTCCGACCCTAGCGACGACGGCCGACGAACGGCGTCGCAGCGCCCTCCCCTGCCGGCCACCGAAACCTTTGGAATCAAAGTCGATTTGGTCGAATGTGTTCCCCTTGTCATGATCGCCCGCCAGCGACCGGCGGTCTGAAGCCCGCCGGGTCACGGTCGTTGACCGTAAACCCATGAACATTTTGCGGAATTGATCACGGCGGGGTTGCAGCCGCCGATCGCAGTCACTGGAGGGAAGCACTTGAAACCGATCGCCAGCAGCGCCTTGCGCGCCATCACCACCGCCGTCTTGACCGCCGCCCTGGGAACGGCGGTAGCCGCCAAGCCCGATTTCCCCACGCTCGACCTGCCCCAAGCGGCAAGCGGCCAGAAGGCGATCGAGATGCTCGGCGAGCGCCTCCCCGCCGTCGCCCGCTGGTACGGCAAGACCGCCGACGAGTTCGCTGCAATCCTGCTGCGCGACGACACCGCCCGCATCGATCGGCGCGGTCGGCTGCACTACGTCGACACCCACACCGTCGAGCTCGCCGGCACCGCCGACGGCAGCACGGCTGCGCAAGCCTCCGCGTTCCCGCTCGACCAGACCTTCCTGCTGCACAGCCGTCCGGGCGCCCAGCGCACGATCTACCTCGATTTCGACGGCCACACCGCAACCAACACCGCGTGGAACGACAGCTACGGCATCGCCAGCATCGACTCGCCGCCCTACGACATCGACGGCCTGCCCTTCAGCTTCAGCCAGACCGAGCTCGAGCGCATTCAAGGCATCTGGCAACGGGTCGCCGAGGACTACGCGCCGTTCGATGTGGATGTCACTACCGAGGCGCCGCCGGCCGACGTGCTGGTACGCAGCAGCAACTCGGACCTGGTGTTCGGCACCCGGGTCGTGATCACCCAGGATTTCGTGCCCGGCGGCTGCGGCTGCGGCGGCTTCGCCTATCTCGGCGTGTTCGACATGACCAGCGAGTACTACAAGCCCGCGTACGTGTTCTACAACCGGCTCGGCAGCGGCAACGAGAAGTACGTGGCCGAGGCGGTGTCGCACGAGGCCGGCCACAACGTTGGCCTCAACCACGACGGCACCGCCACCAGCGGCTACTACACCGGCCACGGCAGCGGCGAAACCGGTTGGGCGCCGATCATGGGCGTCGGCTACTACCAGTCGCTGGTGCAGTGGAGCAAAGGCGAGTATCCGGGCGCCAACAACCAGGAAGACGACTATGTCGTGATGCAGTCGAACATGCTGCCGCTGCGCGCGACGATCATGGCGACGCCACTGCGACCGCGTCGACGATGAGCGGCAGCGCAACGCTGTCGGCCAGCGGCGTGATCGAGCGGCGCAGCGATGCCGACGTCTTCCGCTTCGCTGCTGGTGCCGGCGCCGTCAGCTTCTCGATCGCCTTCACCAGCCCGGCGCCGAACCTCGACGCCCTGCTCGAACTGCTCGACGCGAACGGCAACGTGCTCGCCTCGGACAACCTGTCCACGCTGCTGGCCGCCAGCGTCAGCGCGACCCTGCCCGCCGACGGCAACTACTATCTGCGGGTCAGCGGCGTCGGCAAGGGTACGGTCGACACCGGCTACTCCGACTACGGCAGCCTCGGCGAATACGTGCTCACCGGCACCACCCAGCCAGCCGGCAACCAGCCGCCGCTGGCAGTCGCCTCGGCCACGCCGGCGAGCGGCACCGCGCCGCTCGCCGTGCAACTGTCGGCCAGTGGCTCGAGCGACGCCGACGGCAGCATCGTCGCCTATAGCTGGGACCTCGGCGACGGCTCCGCACCGGTGTCGGGCAGCAACGTGAGCCACACCTATGCGCAGGGCAGCTACACGGCGACGCTGACGGTGACCGACGACCAGGGCCTCACCGACAGTGCCAGCGTCGCCATCGACGCGACGCCGCCGGTCAGCACGCCGTCGATGCACGTGCAGTCGATCGCCCTGACCCTGTCCGGCAACAAGCGGAACACCGTGGCTGTCGCGACCGTCGCGATCCGCGACGGAGACGGCAATCCGGTCGCCGGCGCCCAGGTCGACGGCCGCTGGAGCGGCGTCGTCAGCGGCAGCGGAAGCGTGCTCACCGACACCGCCGGCATCGCCACCTTCCGCTCGTCGCGCACGCGCAGCAACGGCACCTTCACCCTCGAAGTGACCGGCGTCGCGCTCTCGGGCTATGTCTACGACGCGACCGACAACCTCGAGACATCGGACTCCGTGTCGAACTGATCGATCTTGCCCGGCCGGATCGCCGGGCAACAGGACAAGGACCGGCCGGGACGATCGTCCCGGCCGGTGTCGTTTTGGGGCGGCCTCGCCCCCGGGCCGGGAAAGCGCCTCAGTCGAGCGCCGGCGAAGTCGGCGGACGCACCCAGACCCGGGCGCGGAAGGGGTCGACGATCAGGGCGCTGTCGGCGAAGAACGAAGCGCCCAACTGCGCGGCCGGAAGCGGCCAGGTACCGATGCCGCCGCAGCCCTGCGCTGCCGGCGGCGGGCGCTTGACGAACAGCGTGGCATCGCTGAATCGCTGCGCCACCGCACCCGAGGCCGCGACGAATTCCAGGGCGACACCGTCGGGCAGGCGCCAGGCCTCTACCTGCTCGACGACACCGGCCTGACAGGTCGTCAGTGTCAGCGCGACGTCCGGGCGAGGCAGCAATCGGATGCCGGCGGCCGTCAGTGCATCGAACAGCGCGCCGTTGATATTCACCGAGTGGCGCACCGTCGAATCGTCGAAGCCGGTATCGACCTGGGCAACCGCGTCGACCGCGCCGATGCGCAGCGGCACGGTCGGTATGTTCGGGCAGTTGCCGCGGCGCGCCGCGGCCGGGCAGGTCAGGCCGCGGGTGTCGGCGGCATAATAGCCCCGGCTGTCGATCGCGACGAAGCCCGCTTCGTCCAGCACATCGTCGCCGCAGAATGCCCCGCAGCGGCACGATAGACCCGCCCACCGACGTAGTCGAGCGCGTACACGTGATGCGACAGGAAGTCGGTACCGATCACGCCGCCCTGCCGCAGTTCGCCGGCCACCGGCGCGATCGGCTGCGGCAGCAGCCGCACGTTCAGCCACGACCCGAAAAATTCGAACTGCCGGTAGCGATCGACCGTACCCGGCGCGGGCAATGGCGGCGATGCCGCGAACCCGGTCGGCGTGATGGCGCTGACGTCGGCGCCGAAGTCGATCACGAAGCGGGCCGGCGAGCCGTTCACGCGGACCGCGACATAGGGCATCTGGCGCGCGACCGTCATCGGCAGGCGACTGCCGAGGCAGTCCGCCAGCGGCGACTCGTCGAGTGCCGGCGGCGAGCTCAGCCATTGCCATGCTGCCGCAACAAGCGCGATGAGGACAGTCGCCGCAACGGGCAGCCTGGCGGTACGGGAATTCACGGTCGGAGTCCGTTCGACATCGAGTGCCGATCATAGCCGTCGCCGACGCCGTCGGTATCGTCGCCCGCGCCACCTGTGTGATCACCGACCGCCAGCCAGACGTCCGGCGCGACGATGACGCGCGGCGCCGGAGGCGCGACATGGGAAGACCGGTGACAGCGAGGCCGGCGCCAATCGCAATCTACCCGAACGTCATTCTTTGACCCAGATCAGCACGCTTGCCCGGACGCCGCACGATGATTCCCATCATCGAACCCCGACGCCGAGATCATGACCAGGACCCGTTTGCTGCATCGCACTGCCGCCGGCGTCGCCTTGTCACTGTCCCTGCTCGGCTCGCTGCTCCTCCCCTGCGCCAGTGCAGAACAAATCTATCGGTGGAAGGACGATCAAGGCATCACGCACTATTCCTCGTCGCCGCCGAACGACCGCGCTGCCAGCCAGCTCGATCTCGGTGGCGATGCGCCTGGGCCCGACAGCGGCGAGACGGCCCGGCAGCGTTTGCAGGAAGAAATCGAGCGTGCCAACCGCATGACTGCGGACCGACGGCAGAAGGCGGCCACCGCGGAGGCACAGCAACGACAGGCACGGGAAGAGGCCCGCCGGCGCGTCGAACGCTGCGGGCTTGCGCGACAGCAACTCGGCGTCCTGATCCGGGGCGGGCCGGTGTTTTCGCTGGACCGCGCGGGCAATCGCAACTACCTCGACGATGACGATCGCGATCGCGCGATCGAACGCGCCAGGCAGGAGGTTCGGGACGCCTGCCAGGGCGTGCCCGCGACAGCCGGACAGGATGCCGCCGGCCGTGCGGAACGATCGCTCGAGCGCGCCACCCGCTGCCTCGAACTGCGCGAGCGGCTGGACGAGGTAACGCGGCCGGGCTCGCGCGTCGGCCAGGCGGAGGCCGAGCAGATCCGCGATGCCTACGCCCGCCTTTGCGGCAAGCCGTGATGCGGTCGCGGGACGGCGCATCCGCGCTCGACCAGTGCAAGCTACGATGCCGGTCGGCCGGCCTGTGCCCTGCCACGCAGGACAAATGGCCGCACGCCGCCTGTGACGCCTCCAACATGGACACGGAACCGAATGCAATACCGCTGCTGCGTCTGTCACCACGATTTTCCCGCCACCGAAGCCGTCGATGGCTTCCGGGAGGGCTTTGCCGAGGGCTTCCTGTGCCCGGCCTGCGGCGTGCAGTTGAACGCCCCGCTGCGTTCGAGCCGCCCCGTGCCGGGCAAGGCGGAGAGCTTGCGTGTCGCCATCGTGCTGGCGGTCGTCGTCCCCCTCTTCGTCGCCAAGCTCAAGCTGGCGGTCGACCTGCCCTCCGGAGAACTGCGTCTGTGGAAGCCCTTGGCGCTGCTCGCCCTGGCGCTGGTCGTGTGGCTCGCGTTCGCACATCCGTCAGCGCTCTTCCGACCCACCCTGGAAACTACGCTGCTCGGACCCGGTCGCAGACGAGAACTGGCAAGCGATCCGCCGGCCAGCCCGTCGCCCCAGCCCGAGGAAGCAATGCGCGCCGACGATGCGGCGCGAGCCGGGGAGCCAACGCGCCCGTACCGGATCACTGCACTGGTATTCGCCTTGGTATTCCTGTTCTTCGGACTGCGCGAAGTCTGGATGATCGGCCACTTCACCCTGGTTGCCGGCCTCTGCTTCTCGGCCGCCGGCGTGCTGGCGGCCGTCGCAATGCTCGCCGGCGATCGGCTGATTCGGCAGTTGTTCAAGCGCCGATGAACCCCCGGTCGTTTACCCACGCATCGCCCGACGCGCAACAGGTCGCGATCGGCGGCGGCCGGCGCCGCCTCACACCCGCTCGAAGATGCCCGCCGCCCCCATGCCGGTGCCGATGCACATCGTCACCATGCCGACGCGCAGGGCGGGGTCACGCTGCATCGCAGACAGGATGGTCGCAGTACGGATCGCGCCGGTGGCGCCGAGCGGGTGGCCGAGCGCGATCGCGCCGCCGAGCGGATTGACCTTGGCCGGATCGAGATCGAGGGTACGCATCACCGCCAGCGACTGGGCAGCGAAGGCCTCGTTGAGTTCGACCCAGTCGAGCTGGTCTTGCGCGAGCCCGGCGGCCGCGAGCGCCCGCGGGATCGCC
>JACKMA010000005.1 GCA_024235635.1 Zoogloeaceae bacterium | reverse complement strand
GTGGCGCCACCGCTAACGATATGGAGCACCGGCAGCCGCAGCCTCGCGGTGGCAGCCCTGGCGATGGCGATCCTGCTGGTCTGGCGACACCGTGCAAACATCTCGCGACTGCTGCGCGGTGAGGAAAGCCGAATCGGCGGCAATTGAAGCTGACCAACGGGTCTCACTCGACGGCCAGTGCGGGCGCAAAGGCATGCGACGACGTCGTACGCCGCCAGCCGTGGCGCCGTGACGCGCTTGCGAGTGCGCCGCAGGCGTGTCGCCGCCATCAATCCGGGTCGACACACTCCTGGTCGAGTGGCCAGCGGGGGCGCACCGCGATCGTCCGCTCGGTCGCGTCGATCAGGCCCGCCTGCAATCGCATCGACGCGGCCAGGGCGATCATCGCGCCGTTGTCGGTGCACAGCGCCGGCTCGGGATAGCACACCCGCCAGCCGCGCTGCCGGCAGGCCGCGTCCAGTTCATCGCGCAAATGCCGGTTGGCGCCGACGCCGCCCGCGACGACCAGCGTGTCCAGCCCCGATCGCTCGACCGCCTTGAGCGACTTCGCCACCAGCACCTCGACCACCGCCCGCTGGAACTCGGCCGCCAGGTCTGCCCGCGCCTCGTCCGTCCGATGACCACTCTGGTATGCCGTCAACACTGCAGTCTTGAGCCCGCTGAAGCTGAAATCGAGGTGGTCGGCCTTGAGCATCGGCCGCGGCAGCGACGTTCGGCCGGCCGTACCACGCTCAGCCAGTCGTGCCAGTTCGGGGCCGCCGGGATAGCCCAGGCCGAGCAGCTTGGCAGTCTTGTCGAAAGCCTCGCCGGCGGCGTCATCCACCGATTCTCCAAGCAATCGATAGCGGCCGACACCATCGACCCGCATGAGCTGGGTATGACCACCCGATACCAGCAAGGCAACGAACGGGAACTGCGGCGCATCGTCCGACAGCATCGGTGACAGCAGGTGCCCCTCGAGGTGGTGGATCGGAAGCGCCGGGATATCGAGCGCGAAGGCCATGGCCTCGGCAACGCTGGCACCGACGAGAAGCGCACCGGCCAGTCCCGGGCCGGCGGTATAGCCGATCGCTCCGATGTCCTGCCGCGTGACGCCGGCCTCGGCCAGCGTCTGGTCGATCAGCTGCGGCAAGCGCCGGATGTGATCGCGCGAAGCCAGTTCCGGCACGACACCGCCGTACTCCGCATGCAGGGCGATCTGCGAATGCAGCCGGTGGGCCAGCAGGCCGCGCCCGGGCTCGTAGAGCGCCACACCGGTTTCGTCGCAGGAGGATTCGATGCCGAGTACGGTCATGGGGCGAGTGTAGGCGAGAGCCAGCGTTGATATCGGCACTTACTTTGCAGGGTGATTCAAGCCTTGGCGAGCAACTATTTTGCAGGTATGATCACTCGCTTTTACGCCGACCGAACAAGTCAAGGAAGCAGTAATGCCGGGTATCCGCGTCAAGGAAAACGAGCCGTTCGAGGTTGCCATCCGCCGTTTCAAGCGCACGATCGAGAAGGCCGGTGTGATCACCGAGCTTCGTTCGCGCGAGTTCTACGAGAAGCCGACGGCCGAGCGCAAGCGCAAGCTTGCCGCCGCCATCAAGCGCCATCACAAGCGCCTGCGCAGCCAGATGCTGCCGCCCAAGATGTACTGACTTCCCGACGCAGGGACGATCACGCGCACACAGGCGCGGACCAGCGGTCCGCGCCTGTGTGGTTTTGTGCTCATAGGCTCGAATATGACCGGAGACCCGCATGTCACTCAAGCAGCGCATCGGTGACGACATGAAGGCTGCGATGAAGGCGCGGGACAGCCGACGACTGTCGGCGATCCGGCTCCTACTGGCTGCGGTCAAGCAACGGGAGATCGACGATCGCCTGGAGCTCGACGACGCCGGCGTGACCGCGGTCGTCGAGCGCGCGGTCAAGCAGCGACGCGACGCCGCCAACCAGTACGCCGATGCAGGTCGCAACGACCTCGCCGATGCCGAGCGATTCGAGATCGAGGTGCTGTCTGCCTATCTTCCGGAGCAGCTCGACGAAGCCGCCATCGAAGCGGCGATCGCGAAGGCGATGGCCGAGACCGGCAGCACCCAACCGTCGGACATGGGTCGCCTGATGTCGGCGCTCAAGCCGGCCTTGGCCGGACGCGCGGACATGGCGCGGGTCTCGGCGCTCGCGCGCAAGGCGCTCGCGGCCGGTTCCTGACGCGAAGGGCGTTTTCCGCGGGCATGATTCCGCAGTCCTTCATCCAGGATCTGCTGGCACGAACCGACATCGTCGACCTGATCGGCCAGTATGTGCCGCTGAAGAAGAGCGGCGCCAACTTCTTTGCCTGCTGCCCGTTCCACGACGAGAAGAGTGCGTCGTTCTCGGTCAGCCCCAGCAAGCAGTTCTTCCACTGCTTTGGCTGTGGCGCCCACGGCAGCGCGATCGGCTTCCTGATGCAGTACAGCGGACTGGGTTTCGCCGATGCCGTCGCGCAGATCGCCGGCCAGGCCGGCCTCCAGGTGCCCGACGACGTCCGCTCGCGGACAGGTGAGCGGCAACGGCACGAACCGGCACTGACCGAGATGCTGGCCACGGCCGCCGCGCATTTCCGGGCACGCCTGCGTGACAGCCAGCGCGCCATCGACTACCTCAAGGGCCGCGGTCTGTCGGGACGCATCGCACAGCAATACGGCATCGGCTATGCACCCGCCGGCTGGCAGACCCTCGCCGACGCGTTTCCGGACTACCAGGACCCCCGCCTGCTCGAAGCGGGCCTGGTGATCGAAAACGACCAGGGCCGCCGCTACGACCGATTTCGCGATCGCATCATGTTTCCGATCCACGACGCCCGCGGCAATGTGATCGGCTTTGGCGGCCGCATCATCGACAAGGGCGAGCCCAAGTACATGAACTCGCCCGAAACGCCGGTCTTCGAGAAGGGTCGGGAACTCTATGGACAACTGCAGGCGCGCGACGCCATCCGCAACCACGGCAGCGTCATCGTGGTCGAAGGCTACATGGACGTGGTCTCGCTTGCCCAGTTCGGTGTCGACAACGCGGTTGCCACATTGGGAACCGCCACGACGCCGACTCACGTCCAGCGCCTGCTGCGCAGCTCGGAGCGCGTCGTGTTCTGTTTCGACGGCGACGCGGCCGGCCGCCGCGCGGCACGGCGCGCGCTCGAAGCCTCGCTCGAGCACCTGCGCGACGACCGCGGCGTTGCCTTTCTGTTTCTGCCGTCGGAGCACGATCCGGACAGTTTCGTCCGCGCCGAGGGCGCGCAGACCTTTCTCGACGCGGCGGCACGGGCAACGCCGCTCGCCACGCTGCTCGAGGAACAGCTGGCCGAAGACATCGATTTCGACACCGCCGAAGGCCGCGCGCGCTACGCCCACAGCGCACAGCCGCTGGTAACCCGCATCGCTGCCCCGTTGCTCCGGCTGCAGGTGCTGAAGCGCACTGCCGAGCGGGCCGGGCTGAGCCAGGCCGAACTGGAACAGAGCTACGGCCTCGATCAGTCCGGTGGCGAACCGGTGCGCAAGCCCGGCGCCCCCGGACCGCGCCGCACCCGGTGGCCCTCACGCTCGAGACGGATCACGCGGCCACCCGAGGACACCTTGCTGCGCATGGTACTGCTGCACCCGCATCTGGTCAGCCGCATTCGCAGCGACGGCATTCCTGCCGACACCGACGCGGGACGCGCCCTGCTCGCCCTGATCGACGCCGACGGCCTGGGCGAACTGCCGATCCGTGGCGGGCTCGGTGCGCTGCTCGAGTTCTTCAGGGACACCCCTCACGAGGAAACCCTGAGGGCGACCGCGGCCACCACCGAAGAGAACCTGTTCGACGAATCGGCACTCGAATCCTTGTTTTCCGACACCCTGCACAAGCTGCACGAGATCGCACTCGGCGCGGAATTCTCCGGGCTGCAGGCGACGCTGAATTCGGGCGGACGGCTCAGTCCGGAACAGCTAAAACGGTATGGTGAGTTGCTGCGGGAACGTCAGACCCGGGCAGGGGGACACGGCGAAGCGGATTCGTAGTATAATTTTATGTTTTTACCCAGAATTTCTTACTGCTTGAGGGTCTCCTATGCCGAGGGATAAGTCTAAAGAAACCCGCCGTGCGGCCAGCCGCGGCCGAGCAGCGCGCCCTCGCGCCAAGGACAAGCGCGCCGTCGAGGAAAACACCCCGGTGCCCCAGCTCGACGCGGACGTTCGGCGCACCCGTCTGAAGACCCTGATCACCCTCGGCAAGGAACGCGGCTATCTGACCTACGCGGAGATCAACGACCACCTGCCCGACGACGTCGTCGATGCCGAGCAGATCGAGTCGATCATCGCGACCTTCAACTCGATGAACATCCAGGTCTACGACGAAGCGCCCAGCGCCGAAGACCTGTTGATGAACGATGGCACGGCATCGGCCGTCAATGACGAGGACGTCGAGGAAGAAACCGAGCAGGCACTGTCGACGGTCGATACCGAATTCGGCCGCACCACCGATCCGGTGCGCATGTACATGCGCGAGATGGGTATCGTCAATCTGCTCACCCGCGAGGGCGAGATCGAGATCGCAAAGCGCATCGAGGACGGTCTGCGCCACATGGTGCAGGCCATCTCGGCCTGCCCCACGACGATCGGCGAGATCCTCGAACTGGCCGACAAGGTCGCCCGCGACGAGATGCGCATCGACGAACTGGTCGACGGGCTGACCGATCCCAATGCACCTGAGGAAGAACTCAACCAGCATACCGCGGCGGCTTCGCTCGCCGACAACGATGCGTCGGGTCCCGAGTCCGACGATTCGAGCGACGACGACGAGGACGAGGATGCCGACGGCAGCAAGGCCGCGGCCGCATCGCTCGCACTGCTCCGGGCCGAGGCGTTGATCCGCTTCGACGACATCCGCGGGCACTACGAAAACATGGTCGCGGCGCTCGACGAAGGCGGCTCGCAGAACAAGGACTACCGCGCCCATCAGCAGTCGATCTCCGAGCAGTTGCTGTTGATCCGCTTCACCGCCAAGTCGATCGAACGGCTGTGCGACTCCGTTCGCCACATGGTCGAGCAGGTACGTGCGCACGAGCGCCAGATCCTGCAGTTGTGCGTCGACCGGGCGGGCATGCCGCGCACGCATTTCATCAAGGTGTTCCCGGGCCACGAGACCAACCTCGACTGGCTCAAGAAGGAAATCGGCTCGGGCAAGGCCTACGCCGAAGGCCTGATGCGCGTGCATCCGGCAGTGCTCGAAGAGCAGCAGAAGCTGATCGAATTGCAGGAGCGCATTGGCCTGCCGCTGAAGGAACTGAAGGACATCAACAAACAGATGTCCACCGGCGAAGCCAAGGCGCGCCGTGCCAAGCGCGAGATGACCGAGGCCAACCTGCGCCTGGTGATTTCGATCGCCAAGAAATACACCAACCGCGGCCTGCAGTTCCTCGACCTGATCCAGGAAGGCAACATCGGCCTGATGAAGGCAGTGGACAAGTTCGAATACCGGCGCGGCTACAAGTTCTCGACCTACGCCACCTGGTGGATCCGCCAGGCCATCACGCGTTCGATCGCCGACCAGGCCCGCACCATCCGGATTCCGGTGCACATGATCGAGACGATCAACAAGATGAACCGGATCTCGCGGCAGATCCTGCAGGAAACCGGCCAGGAGCCGGATCCGGCGACGCTCGCCAAGAAGATGGAGATGCCGGAGGAGAAGATCCGCAAGATCATGAAGATCTCGAAGGAGCCGATCTCGATGGAGACGCCGATCGGCGACGACGACGACTCCCATCTGGGCGATTTCATCGAGGACACGGCCACCCTGGCACCGGCCGACGCGGCGATGTATTCGAGCCTGCGTGATGCCACCGGCGACGTGCTCGACTCGCTGACGCCGCGCGAGGCCAAGGTGCTGCGCATGCGCTTCGGCATCGAGATGAACACCGACCACACGCTGGAAGAAGTCGGCAAGCAGTTCGACGTCACCCGCGAGCGCATCCGCCAGATTGAAGCCAAGGCTCTGCGCAAGCTTCGCCACCCGAGCCGCTCAGAGAAGCTGCGCAGCTTCCTCGACAGCGAGCCCTGAAGTCCATCGCCCAATGCCGGCCGGCTTTTCCGGCCGCAGGGCCTTTAGCTCAATCGGTTAGAGCAGCGGACTCATAATCCGTTGGTTGCGGGTTCGAGTCCCGCAGGGCCCACCAACAAAACAGAGGCTTACAGGCTATTGCTTGGAGGCCTTTGATCATTCCTGTGTCCGTGCACGCATTTTGTAGGCGCCAGCACGAAAATGGGCAGACCAAACTGTAGCCGATGCGAGAAGGGGTGCCGCTGCGGGAGATTGGTGGGCCGCGCAGCCCGTAGTAGCGGATGCGCTTGGTGCCACGCAGGAAGCCCCTGCTCGCGTCTCGATGCCATCGCCGGAAGGCGAGTCCCCTGATCTACGCCCGGAGCGTTTCTGAGGGAACCCCGAGCGTGACGACAGTCAGGCTAGCTTTTGGTCGAGTGTCGGACAACCTTGAACCCGCACCGCAGGCCTGCAACCGCCTGCAGGCCAATCGGCACCCGGCTTTGCGGGCGGGTTCAATGCAAGTGTGTCAAATGGCGCTCAGTCGAGAAGGAATGATGCCTACACCAAAAGCCTTTTCGGCGGTCCTGTACCGCAGGCGCCCAGAAGGCCCGAGAGTCCCGCCGCAGAACGTGCCTCCCAGAACCGGAACATTCGATCCGCGGCCAACGTACTTGGTGCCAGATCCGGCGTCGTCTACGGGCCCGTTACGACCGAGCGCACCCAGTGGTGTCGATCGCGTCACGAATGCCAATGCGGCCACGCACGTCCCAGCCCGAAAGGCGACCGCAGATACCGCCTCCCGACAAGCTTGAAGAATGTCGCTCGCCTTCTGCATGATCCAATCGGACCGCACGCTGGCTCCGTCCACTCGAGATGGGTAGCCGCCGCTTTCTGGAATAGGGCGACGCGCAGGAAGGCGCGCCATCAACCACCCCAGAATGGAATGCCTCCGGAGTTGTCCTGGCGCCAAAATCGAGGCCTCCGGGACTACCGAGGAGACGGCATTGCCGACCCGCGCGTTCATTATTTCCGACGCCAACCCAAACAACAACCGCGTCAGCCGGGCAAGCATCCTTGATGACATCGCCTGCGCCCGCAAGGCAACAACCGTCACCGCCGACCGCCTGAAGGCGGCAGTCGCCAACAAGACGCGATGATCAGCGGCGCCGTCGATGCCATGCTGAAGCGCGGCGAGCGTCACGGCGCGCAGCTTGTTAATGCTCGACACAACGAACGAGGATCAGATCGCCAAAGCGTTCGTCATGGCAACCGGAAGAACGCTAATGGAATCAAAAAAGTCGCTTGCGATGGCCAGCGCGCGGAATGTACCGGGTGCGAAGAATGTCAAGGACTTGCTGCCCTCCGTCCTTCTCAACGCGCGAGACGACACCCGGGTTAAGCCCAAGGTAGGCGAGAATTCCAGACGAAGTCAAGGGGTCGATCTGAGGAGACCGGAAAACGCAGCGCTACAAGGCTTCTTCGATCAGCAATCCGTCCTTACCTTCCTCATCGGCCCGAACAGGTCGTCGGCCCCCTCGAGCCCGCTCCATCCACGACGCGAAATATTGCACACCAGTGGCGAAGACGGTGGGCCGGCGCTGGCCCAAGGCATCAATTCCCTGCAATTGCTGCCGTTAAAGGACCATCGCAAAGCTGGCAGCACCGGACGGTCCATGAAGGTTCTCATCGTCGACGATACGCCGCTCAACCTCACGCTCATGCAGACGTTGATCGGCAAACTCGTGGACGGCGAGCCGGTGACCTTCTCCGACCCACGGGACGCGATCGAATGGTGTACGACGAACCAGCTGGATCTGTTGATCGTCGACTACATGATGCCGATCATCGACGGCATCGAGTTCATCAAGCGCTTCAAGGCCATTCCGACCCACGAGGACGTGCCGATCCTGATGGTGACGGCCGACCACGAGAAGCAGACCCGCTACGACGCGCTTCAGGGCGGCGCCACCGATTTCCTGAACAAGCCGATCGATCGCCACGAATTCCTGCCGCGCGTGCGCAACATGCTCGCACTGCGGCGCGCCCACCTGGCGACGCGTGAGCGGGCTCGGGTGCTGGCCGACGAGGTCGCCCATGCAACCCGCGAGATCCTGGCCCGGGAGCGGGAGATGGTCACCCGACTCGCCCGGGCAGCCGAATTCCGCGATCCGGAGACTGGCGCCCACATTCAGCGCATGTCTCATTACTCCGAGCTGATTGCCGCGCGGCTCGGGGTCGATCAGGAATACCAGCAGGCCATTCTGCTGGCGTCGCCGATGCACGACGTCGGCAAGCTCGGCATACCCGACAGCATCCTGCTCAAGCCGGGGCGTCTGACGACCGAAGAATTCGAGATCATGAAAGGGCATCCCAAGCACGGCTTCGACATTCTCAACGAGTCGAGCTCGCCGGTCATTCAACTGGCCGCCAGCATTGCGCTGTCGCACCACGAGCGATACGACGGCGCGGGCTACCCGCGGGCACTCGCCGGCGAGGGCATACCCCTCGAGGGACGCATCGTGGCCGTCGCCGACGTATTCGATGCCCTGACGTCCAGCCGACCATACAAGAAGGCATGGAGCCTCGAGGACGCTCGTGCGCACCTCATTTCCGGGCGTGGCAGCCACTTCGATCCAGCCTGCATCGACGCCTTTCTCGGTGCCTGGCAACAGGTGCTCGCGATCCGCGAGCGATTCGGCGAGGACTGAGGTCTGTGCGAGCTCTGATCAAGACCTTCCGTTTCCGACTCGCGGCATTGATTTGCGGGCTGCTGCTCGCCGTGCTCGCGGCATACACGACGTACACGGCTCGCGAACAGGCCGAGTTCGTCGAAGACGTGATTCGCAATCAGGCATCCGTCGTCGGCAGGCTGATCGCGGACGACCTCGCCGCGCGCGACGGTCGCGCACAGATCAGCGAACGCTCGAGCGCGCTGATCGCGCATTTGAGTCGACACGCGCGTACCAACGGTCTGCTCTCGGTCGAACTCGTGCGCCCGAACGGCAGCATCCGCGCCCGGCTGCTCGGAACCGAAGAGGCCACGCTCGGCGACGTGCGACGCAGCGTGCCGTCGCTGCCGGCAGCGACCACGGTCAGCCACGATTCCCACGTGTCGGCCTGGATTCCACTGGCACCTGGTTTCGTCTCCAGCGAATGGTTGCGGGTCGAGGTGGACAACCTCCCGGCGCGGGAAGCACGGAAGCACCTGATCGAAGACTCACTGATCGTCGGCATCCTGTTGCTGCTGCTGGGCGCCGGAATTGCGCTGCTGGCGCTGGCCAAGCCCATGCGTTCGTTGTCGCGGATCGCGGATTTCGCGGAGCGTCTGGGCGATGCCGAAGACCAGCTTCGAATCGATGATCGCTCTGCCGAGCTGGTTCGGCTCGAGCGCGTGCTCAACGCCACTGCCCGACGTCTCAATCACGATCGCGAATCGCTCGCCAAGAGCGAGCGACGCTTCAGATGGATGCTGGACAACCTGCGCGAATTGGCCTTCGAGGTCGACGCGGAATTCCACGTCGAGTACCTAAACCCGGCGTGGCAGCGGTTCATCAGCCGCGGTATCGAGCAGATGATCGGCCAGCCGCTGGCGAGCCTGCTTTGCAGCTCTGCCGCTGAGGTCGAACAATTGGTCTCCGCCTTGCAGGATCTCGCCGATCGCGGCAATGCCGACGAGGCGCTGGAAATCCGGATCGAGGACGAACGGGGTTCGCCGCAGTGGTTCAACCTCCGGATCCGTCCGCGCATCGAGGACGGCTTGCTGCTCGGCTACTCCGGCTCCGCGGCCGACATCACGGCCCACAAGCAGAACGAACTGGGCCTGGTCGAAGGCAAGGAGATGGCCGAGGAAGCCAACCGCACCAAGAGTTCGTTCCTTGCCAACATGAGCCACGAGCTGCGCACGCCGATGAACGCCATCATCGGCATGACCGACCTGGCCCTCGAATCCGGGCTCAATGAGGAGCAGTCCGAATTCATGCGTCAGGTGCGGACCTCTGCCGAGCGCCTGCTGGCGATCATCAACGAAATCCTGGATTTCTCGAAGATCGAATCGGGTCGGCTGGACTTCGAGCAGATTCCGTTCGGACTGCGAGACTGTGTCGAACAGTCGTTCGCAACTCTTCGGGCCGACGCGGCCGACCGGAATCTGTTGCTCGAATACCGGATCGACCCGACCGTGCCCGACAATCTGGAGGGCGATCCGCATCGCCTGAGACAGGTGCTGCACAATCTCGCGGACAACGCCATCAAGTTTACCGAGTCGGGCCACGTCGTCGCCCGTGTCACCGCCGAACAGGTCGACGATTCCGAATGCACGCTGTGCTTCGCGATCGAAGATACCGGCATCGGCATCGCACCCGAACAGCAGGAACGGATATTCGAGGCCTTCACCCAGGCTGACGAGTCCGCCACCCGCCGCTTCGGCGGCACGGGACTCGGACTGGCGATCGCCAGCCGACTGGTCGATCGCATGGGCGGTCGGATCGACCTGGACAGCGAACCCGGCGTCGGCAGCACCTTTGCGTTCACCGTGCGCCTGCCCCGCCAGCCCGAGACCATCGACGACAGCGACGAGGTCGCACTGGCTTCGCTGCGACTCATGGTCGCCGGCGAATCCGGTTACGAGACCACGCACCTGACCGACGCGCTGGCCGAATGGCAGTTGCGGCCCGAGGTCGAGCACATGGGCATCCGCGTGCTGGCGCGCCTGCGCCAGAGCTCGAGCAACGGATCACCGTTTCATGCAGTGGTGTTGAGCGACCGTCTGAAGGACATGGACGCCTTCGAACTGGCCCGCAATCTGAGACGCGACCCGACCATCCATCAACCCATCGTCGTGCTGGCCGCTTCGGCCGGTCAGCGCGGCGACGCCGCCCAGTGCCGGCAGATCGGCATCAACGCCTATCTGACCCGACCATTCAAGTCGCTCGACCTGCTCGACGCGATCATGCTAGCCCTCGGCAACCGCCGTGCCGAAAACCTGATCACGCGACACAGTCTGCGCGAGAAGCGCCGCAGCCTGCAGATCCTGGTGGCAACCCACGACAGCGGCAAGGACGTGGTCGCACCGCTCGAAGCCCTTGGCCACGTCGTGCATTGGGTCGGCAACGGTGTCGAAGCGGTCGAATCCTGCCATGCCGCCCATTTCGACCTGATCATCATCGACGCGCTGCTCGGCTCACCGGATGCAGTCACCGTGCTGGTCCGGTTGCGTGCCTCGGACAGCGCCACCGCCGGAGATCTGCCGATCATCGCGCTGGTACCGTCTGGCCACCCCGAAATGGCCATGTCGCTGGAATCGGCCGGCGCCACCCAGACGATCGACCTGCCGCTCAATGTCGCGGCGCTGGTCGGCGTGATCGGCAAGTACGCCCAGGGCATGGTGCCACGCGAAGAGACGACTGTGCGCCAGACCAGTTCCGGCGGATCGACGCTGAAAGTGTTCGACGAGGCGAAAGCGCTCCAGTATCTCGACCATGACGAAGATCTGCTCGACCAGTTGATCCACGTCTACCTGGAAAGCGACCTCTCCCTTCGCATGCGGCTGCGCGAGGCCGCCGCGCTGGGTGACCTCCACGCGGCCCATTCCGCCGTACACGCGATCGGCGGATCGGTCGGCAGCTTCATGGCCGAAGCGACCCTGTCAGCCGTATCACGGGTTGAGAAGCGCTGCCGCGCCGGCAATGCCAAAGGGATGGAAGACGATCTCAAGGCACTGTGGGCCGAGATGGACACCCTCGCCGCGGCCCTCGGCAAGCGGCTGCACGAAAAATCAACGAGCGGCAGTGCGGCCCATCAGGCCTGATTCTGGATCAACTCGATCTTGTAGCCGTCTGGATCCTCGACGAAGGCGATCACTGTGCTGCCATGCTTCATCGGCCCGGCTTCCCTGACCACCTTGCCGCCGCGAGCGCGAATGTCGTCGCAGGCTCGATAGGCATCGGGTACCTCGAGCGCGATGTGGCCGTAGCCCTCACCCAGCGCGTATTCGGTGGTATCCCAGTTATGGGTCAGTTCGAGCACCGCCGCTTCGCTCTCGGGCCGATAGCCGACGAAGGCGAGCGTGAAACGACCCTCCGGATAGTCCTTGCGCCTGAGCAGACGCATGCCGAGGACCTCGGTGTAGAAGGCGATCGATCGATCCAGATCGCCGACCCGCAACATCGTGTGCAACAGTCTCATTGTGACATGTCTCCTGGCGTGCCGCCGGGACCGGCGGCGATGACGAATTCGGGCAGGCAACCGGCGCGCGCACGCAAGGCCGCACGGGCCGACCGAAAGTCCGGATACAGGCGCGCGACCAACGCCCAGAATCGGCTCGAATGATTCATCTCCCGCAAGTGGGCGACCTCGTGGGCGACCACATAGTCGGCCAGATCGACTGGCAGAAGGGCCAGCTTCCAGTGCAGGCGGATGCCGCTGCGGCGGCTGCAACTGCCCCACCGTCTTCGCGCCGAACTGAGCGCGACCGGGGGCGAAGGTTCACCCAGGCGCTCGCAATGAAATCGGACCCGCTGCTCGAACCACTGTCGAGCGTGAGTGCGAATGACCCGCTCCAGCGCCGGCAGCGGACTTGCCGCCGGAACCGACAGTACGGCCATCTCGCGGTCGTCGTCACACCAGGCCGCGGCCCGGCGCCCGGTCACGAGCCGCACAGCGCATGGCTTGCCGAACACCGCCAGCCGGGTACCGTCGGCGATCTCGATCGCGGCTTCGGTCCGCGCCTGTGCGATGCGCGCCACGTGACGATGAATCCAGTCGGCGTGCGCGCGGACGAATCCCTCGATGCTGTCGAGCGCTGCGTCCGTCGGTGCATCGACCCGCGGCCCGCGCTCGTCGACGCGCAGACTCAGCGTCCTGCGCGCACCGCGTCTGAGCATTACCGTCAGTGCCCGTCCGCCGACCGAAACGATATGATGCTCGGGTTCTCCGTGACCGAGTTCCGCTGCCCGCACTCGCACTTTCAACGCAGCCTCGTCCCGGACGATAATGCATCCACCCTGTTCGCAACATGAATCAGATGAGCCACATCGAGACCGCCACCCACCGTGCGACGCAGACCGCTGACACGCCATTCCGTGCCCGCATTGCCAACGTCTGGGGCGTGTGGCTGCGCCTGCTCAACAAGGAGCATCTCAAGGGCGTGTTCACCCGCGAAGCGGATGCCCGCGCTTTCGCGCGCCAGGCGGCAGGGGCCCACGACCTCGCCGAGGTGCGCCAGATCCGCGTCCTGCTCAACCTCGACGCGCGGGAGGCGTACCGGCTGGGCGACCCTTCCGATCCGCTGATTGCGGTCGACGTGGATTTCCAGCACAAGATGCGAAAGGACGAATTGCGGGCGCAGGCGCTTTCCCGCTTGTCGCCCGAGGAACTGGCAGCGCTGGGCCTCGAGCGCGACGACTGAGCAGGAATTCAGGGCTTGTCCTGCCATTCGTAGCCACGTCGGGAGATTTCGGCACGCAGTTCGTCCATCGCCTGCGTGACTTCGGCAGATGCCCCCTTGAGGCCGAGTTCGAGCGAACGGCGTTGCTCGCCTTCGGCAAAGGTGGGCAGGCTGAACAGGGTCAATGCCGGATGTTCTTCGCTGATCCTTTCCATCAGGTCAACCAGACGCCCCTCCATCGCTTCCCAGACGACGATCGCGCTCTCGATGTAGTCGTCGCGGTTGTGCAGGTCGGCGAGCCGATGGTCCAGCACCCATTCGACCATCGGCCAGGCCATAACCGGGAAACCGGGCACGAAATGATGCCTGTCCACCGAAAAGCCGGGAATCCGGTTGTACGGGTTGGGTATGATGTCACTGCCTCTCGGGAAGACACCCATGCGCAATCGATGCTCGGTCGTCTCGGCGCCGAACTGAGCGCGGATCTCGTGCTCGGCGTCGGGATGCAGCGCCAGTTCCCGTCCGAGCGCCTCGGCCGCACACTGCCGGGTATGGTCGTCCGGGGTGGCGCCGATGCCACCGAACGAAAATACGTGGTCGCCGGTCGCGAAACTGTCGCGCAATGCCGCGGTCAGGCGCGTCGGTTCGTCACCTGCGTAGCGCGCCCAGGCGAGGCGCAGCCCACGCGCCGCAAGCAATTCGATCAGTTTCGCCAGATGCCGGTCCTGGCGCCGCCCGGACAGGATTTCGTCACCGATGATCAATGCGCCGAAGGCCATTTCGCCCCCTCAGGAAGCCTTGTCCAGCACCACCCAGCCAGCGGCCTGTCGGTGCTGCTGCAGCGCTTCGAGCAGATAATGCACGAAGGCCAGACCACAGAATGCCGGCGCGAACAGGTTCAGCACCGGCACGTAGCCGAGTGCGGCGCAGCCGACCCCGAGCATCATCAGGCCGCTCGCGTTCTTTTGCGGGACCCGCTTCATTTCGTCGCGGTCTGCGTGCATCATCAGGGCGTCGTAACGAAACGCCTCGCGGTTGAGCCATGCGGTCAGCAACAGTGGAATCAAGAGGCCCAGACCGGGTATCAGCCAAAGCGGCAGGGATAGCAGCATGGCGACGACGAACAGCGCACCTGCGCGCAGGGCGTTGGTGACGCTGCCGACCTGAGTGCCGCCGGCACGCCGTTCGATATCGGCGTAGTCGGTCGCGGCGACTTTCTCGAGCATCATCGGCAGCGCCACCGCGGCGACGATCAGCGCCGCGGTCACATAGACCAGCGGCAACAGGAGCAGGCCGATGATGATATGTACCAGCACCATGATGAAACCGGCACCGAGTTCGGAATCACTCATCCACGACGCGAGCCAGTCCCAGCCGTCGAGCCAGCCCATGACACCACCGACCAGCGAGCCCCAGAACACCGTTGCCATTGTTGCCCAGATCGCCAGCGAAGCGAGCCCGGGCCAGATCAGATGCCAGATGACGTCCCCACGCGTGAGACTGCGAAGCGCGCGGGCGAGTGCTTGAATGACCGGTGACATATTGCGTGAATGACCTCCTTCGACACATTCTATCGCGAGCTGCCGGAAGGCTCCGACGGCCGACCTACAGCTGACAGACGTCGGGCGCCGAGGTTCGCCGCCGGGCACCTGAAAATGGCAAGGTCCTGTGGCGTGCCGGAGGCCGCGCCGGCACGGGTCGCGGCGTCATGAACGACACCATGCGCCTGCTGCCCTGTGCGGACGGCGCAGTCACGATCGAGTTGGGCGATGCCATCGACAGCCGCATACTGGCCCGGGTCGAGGCCCTGTCCGCTGCGCTGCACGAGGCCGCGCACAGTGGCCGCCTGCCGGGCATATTGGACGTCGTGCAGACCTTTCGCTCGGTCACGCTGCGCTACGATCCGCTGGCAGCCACGCTGGCGGAGATTTCCGCTGGCATTGCCGAGATCGCGGCCTGCGTGCGACCCGGCAACGGGCCAGCAGGACAGTCGTGGTGCCTGCCGGTTTGTTATGGCGGCGCATTCGGACCCGATCTGACCGCCGTCGCCGAAGCGACCGGACTCGCGCCGGAAGCGGTCGGCGCGCAGCACGCTGCCGGCCACTACCGCGTGGCCATGCTCGGCTTCCTGCCGGGCTTCCCGTTCATGGACGGCGTCGCACCGGGGCTGCGTCTGCCGCGTCGCACCGATCCACGCCTGCGGGTACCGTCCGGCAGCGTGGCAGTCGCCGGCCCGCTCACTGCGATCTATCCATGGGAAAGTCCGGGCGGCTGGCACCTGATCGGCCGCTGCCCGCTTCCCATGTTCGACCCCGCGCGCCCAAGGCCGGCCCTGCTCGCGCCAGGCGATCGGGTCCGCTTCTTCGAGATCCCGCCGGAACGCTTCGCAGCGATTGCACAGCGTATTGCGGATGGCGGGTTGGTGGCTTCGGAATGGCACGACGCAGTGCCCCGGCAAACGCCGTGATCGGCCTGCGTATCATCGCTGCGGGCGCGATGACCTCGATCCAGGATGGCGGGCGGCACGGCTGGCGCCATCTCGGCGTACCGGCATCCGGCACACTCGACCCGCAGGCGATGCGGATTGCCAATCGACTGGTCGGCAACGACGGCGAGGCACCGGTTCTGGAGACATTCGACGGCGGCCTGCACCTGCGCGCCGAGGGCGGCGCATTCAGGCTGGCGCTCGCCGGCAGCATCAAGGCCGTGCGCCACGGCGCCGATGGTTCGAGCCCGCTACCCCCGTGGCGCAGCCATCTGCTGCGAGACGGCGAGGAGATCCGGCTGCTGGCATGCATCGGCGACCAGCGCTGTGCCACCATCGCAATTGCCGGCATCGTGGTTCCGCACCAGCTCGGCAGCGCGTCGACCTATGTTCGCGCCGGTCTTGGCGGCATCGACGGTCGCAACCTCGAAGCCGGAGACCTGGTGCCGGCGACACCGGCCGACGGACATATCGAACGAAGACTGCAACACGCGCCCGCACCGGAGACCGGTCCGATCCGCATCGTCGCCGGCCCCCAGGACGATCATTTCGCGTCCGCCGCGCTCAACCTGCTGACTTCGGCGGAATACCGGGTCGGAACCGATGCCGACCGGATGGGCATGCGACTGACCGGGCCCGCCCTGGCACACCGCGATGCGGACAGTCGCGAAATCGTCTCGGACGCGACCGTGCCGGGAAGCGTGCAAGTGCCGGGCAACGGGCTTCCGATCGTGCTGCTGGCCGACGGCCAGACTGCCGGAGGCTATCCTAAGATCGCCACTGTGATCACCGCCGACCTGCCACGCATCGGCACACTGCGGCCGGGCAGCACCGTACGATTCACCTGGGTCGACGTGTCGACCGCCCAGGCCGTGGCCCGCGCCCACGCCGATCGCCTCGCAGCCTTGCTGCACACGATCGTCGACTGCCAGGGCGACTTCGTACCCGCCGCGGCAGACCTCGGCCGTGCCAATATCGCGGGGTGCGCGGTCAACGCACTGGATCCGAGCACCTGGAGCCCGCCATGATGATCAACCTCAATGCCGATCTCGGCGAATCCTTCGGCGCCTGGCGCATGGGTGACGACGACGCCCTGTTACCGCTGATCGATTCCGCGAGCATCGCCTGCGGCTTCCATGCCGGCGACCCTGGTGTCATGCGCGCGACGCTGCGGCGCGCACTCGCGGCCGGCGTCGAGACCGGGGCCCACCCGTCGTATCCGGACCTGCAGGGCTTCGGTCGCCGTACGATGCACTTCGAAACTCACGAGGTCGAGGCGCTGGTGATCTATCAGGTCGGCGCACTGGCTGCATTCGCCTCGGCCGAAGGCGCTTCGCTGACCCACGTCAAGCCCCACGGCGCCCTGAACAATCAGGCTTGCGTCGATCGCGGTCTGGCCGCGGCGATCGCAAGCGCGATCCGCGCCGTCGATCCGGGCCTGATCCTGCTCGCACCGGCGGCCTCGGTGCTGGCGATGGCCGGCCGCGACCAGGGACTGGCGGTGGCCCTCGAGGTATTCGCCGATCGCCGTTACCTGGCCGATGGCCGGCTGCAGCCGCGCAGCGAAGCCGGCGCGGTGATCCACGACGCGGACGAGTGCATCCGTCATGTCGACGCCATGCTCGAGGCCGGCAGCCTGCTCAGTCACGACGGCCAACGGGTCGCCAGCGAGATACACAGCATCTGCGTCCATGGCGATGGCCCGCAAGCCGTCGTGACCGCGACTCGATTGCGCCAGCACCTGCTCGCCTGCGGCCATCGACTGGCCGGCCTGCGCGCGGTGATCGGCACCTGAACGAGCACCCGACCGCGACCGCGGTGCTCAGCCGCGGCCGGCCGTGTCGGTATCCGGCAGCGTCGTTCGCACCCGGTCGAACGCACCCTGCAGGCGAACACGCAATGCTGCCGCGAGCGTCAGGGCCTCGTCCCGGGCGCCGTTGGTACACGCACGCTCCAGCGCCTCGCAGGCGCGCGCGAGCGATTCGGCCTCGACCCAGCGCGCGGTGGACTTGATGCGGTGCCCGACCTCGCGCAGCAGCGCCAGATCGGAGCTGGCAAGGCCGCGATCGCATTCGTCGATGGCATCGGCGACGCTCTTCAGAAACGCCTCTGTGAAGCGTCGCGACTTCTGGGGATCGCCGAGGCCGAGCCGCGCGAATGCGGCCGGATCGACTTCACCGCCAGCGGCGGCCGGCGTCGATGGACGTTCCTCATCGTCGTACGCCGCGCGCTCGTCGGGCTCGCCGGTCACCTCGGCGCCACGGCCGATCCAGCGTCCGAGCGCTCGATACAATTGTTCCGGACGAATCGGTTTGGTCAGGAAGTCGTCCATGCCGGCATCCAGGCAGGCCTGACGATCGTCATTGCTGGCGTTGGCGGTCATCGCGATCACCCTCAGGCCGTCGAAGGCCCGATCGGCGCGAATCTCGCGACTCGCCTTGTACCCATCCATCACCGGCATCTGAACGTCCATCAGCACGCAGTCGATCGCCTCGCGACGCAGCAGCGCAAGCGCCTCCTGCCCGTTGCGCGCCAGGAAGACGACGACGCCCGCCTGCTCGAGCATCTCGGCGGCCACCTGCTGGTTGAATTCATTGTCCTCGGCGAGCAGCACCCGCCGCCCGCGCAAACTGGCCTGCGCCGGCTCCGCCTCGTCCGTCCCGGCCCCGCCGACCACGCCATCGCCATCGCTGGCGTCCTCTTCCATCCAGCAACTGAACCAGAAGGTCGAACCCGAGCCGGGGACGCTATCGACGCCGACCTCGCCTTCCATCAGCTCGACCAGCTGCTTGCTGATCGCCAGGCCCAGGCCGGTACCGCCGAAGCGCCGCGTGGTCGACGTGTCGGCCTGATGGAATGGCTGGAACAGGCGCGCGATGTCGCCCCGCTGCATGCCGATGCCGGTATCGATGACCTCGAATCTCAGCTGCACCTGGCTGCCGCGGCGGGCGAGCGGCAGAATGCACACGGTGACCGATCCGCTGTCGGTGAACTTGACCGCGTTGTTGGCGTAGTTCAGCAGCACCTGGCTGACCCGCAGCAGATCGCCGCGCAGACGTCGCGGAACGCTCTCGGCGACGTCGACCTCGAACACCAGCCCCTTCGCCTCGGCACGCGGCGCCAGCATCATCATCAGGCCATCGCTGAGCTCCTTGATCGTGAATGGTGTCTGCTCGATCGTCAGCTTGCCGGCCTCGATCTTCGAGAAATCGAGAATGTCGTCGATGATCCCGAGCAGATGCTCGCCGGAGATCCGGATCTTCTCGAGATAGTCCCGCTGGGCCGGCGACAGCGAGGTATTCAACGCCAGATGGGCCATGCCGAGCACGCTGTTCATCGGTGTACGGATTTCGTGGCTCATGTTGGCGAGAAAAGCTGTCTTCGCCTGATTGGCGGATTCCGCTTCGCGGATCTTCTGCTGCAGCGCCGAAGTCGCCCGCCTGACCCGGGATTCGAGCGTCTCGCGATGATCGCGCGACACCGCCTCGATCCGGGAGTACTGGATGAACACGAAATAGAAGCAGAACAGGATGACCGCGACCGACGCGGCCATCATCATCGTCAACCGTTGCTGGCGCTCGTCCCAATCGGTCAGCAGCGAGCGCTCGGAGACCGCGGAGAACACCGCCAGTTCGGGAAAGCCCGGCACCGGAAGCTGCTCGAAGAAATAACCGTCGGCATGCTGCCAGCCGCGTGCCTGCCAACTTCGATCGAAGCGGCCGCCGGCCAGTGCTTCGCCGACGTAGCGGACGCGCGTCGCGCTCGCGTCCGGCGGCAGATTGCAGGCCGCGATGATCTTGCCCTCCTCGTTGGCCAGCGCGATTTCGAAATCGTGGGCGAGGTGGACCTTGTCGCACAGGGTATCGAAGTAGCCCGGTTCGATTGCCGAGAACATGACGCCGGCAAATCCACCGGCGGCGTCGTTGATGCGCAGCGTCAACGCATAGGTCAGGCGTCCGCTGTTGCCGCCGATGAAAGGCCCCCAACGCATCCTCTGGACGCCGCCCGCCAGCGCCTGGAAGTACGGGCGCGAGGCGACATTGAGCACCGGCGCCGGAAACAGCGAGGAGTGGAATCGCTGGGCACCGCTGGCGTCGAACACGATGAAATCGCGCAGCTGCGGCAGCGCACTGGTCTTGCGCCGGGACAGCACCTCGTGACCACGCGCTTCGTTCCAAGCTCGCCAGTCGCCGGCGGTCTGGATGGCAAGCCGCATCTCGTTGGCGATCGCATCGACCGCATAGAAACTGCGCGCCGCATGCTCTGCGAAGATGTGTCCGTAGTCGGCCGCCTGCCGGCGTCCACCTTCCAGCTGCTGGCCACGGGTGAGGTAGTAGTCGTAGCCGAAGATCGCCAGCAGCACCGACACGCACACGCCCGCGGCAACGAAGATCATCGCCTTGTGCGGCAGCAGAACGCGCGCTGCGTCGGTGCTACCCGCCTTGGCCGATCGATCCTTTGCGGAACCGTCGCTTGCAGTGATCGTCATCGAAACGGTGATTGCGAAAGCTGCCGGCCACTCATGCGGCCTTCGCAGCGAAAAATTTCCACATCATATCGCGACTTGAGTCTCATCGGCGGCGGACGCCGACAGCTGGCCCGATTCAATCCGCACTCATCGGGGCCTGCTTTCCCAAATCCGTGTCAGCCGTTTGACGCTCACCGGCATCGGCGTCTTCAGTTCCTGGGCGAACAGCCCGACACGCAGTTCCTCGAGCAACCACCGGAACTCGTCGAGCGCCGGATCCTCGACGCCCGCCCTGCGCTTGGCCGTCAGTTCGCGCTGCCAGGGCTGCGCCAGACGCCGCCAGTCGGCCATCAGTTCGGCATCGCGCGCGGGATTGTTGCGCAGCTTCTCGATGCGTGCGATGACGGCCTTCAGGTAGCGAGGGTAGTGGCTCAAGCGCGGCCACGGCTGATCGAGCAGGAATCGCCTCGACATCAGTGCGTCGAGCTGCTGCTGAAGATCGTCCGCCACCTCGGGAAAGGCCTTCAGCTGCGCCAGCCGCTTGCGCACGTTGGCGGAGAGTTCGAGTAGTTCGCCGGCTAGCCGCATCAGTTCCTGCGCAATCAGGCTCAGGCGTGGCTTCGCCCCGCGGCAGCGCGCCTCGAACGCCGCTGCACTGTCGGGCAGCGGCTCGCCGAGACAGGCGCGCGTGATCGCCGCCGACACCAATTGCGACTTCAGGTCGGCTTCGGTCCCGAACGCGACGAATCTCAACGCCAGTTCGCGGATCCCCGGGAGCCGCTCGATCGCCCTCACCTGATCCTTCAGCGACAGCGCGAACAGCCGTGTGAGCCCCTGGCGATGGATCCGTGCAGCCTCTTCCGGGGTATCGTACGGCCGCAGGCTGACGGAGTCGCCGTCGTCGTGCAGCGCCGGAAAACCGATCACGTCGCGATTGGCGATGCGAATCTCGAGCAGTTCGGGCATCTCGCCGAAGGTCCATGCCGTCAGTCCCGACAAACCTTCAGCCGCAGGCGGCCCGTTCGCCACCGGACCGTTTTCGGGTGAGTCGTCGGCCGACGATGGCAGCGATGCCGGGTCGATCCTGGCTTCGCGAAAGGCGGCCGCGATGCTGCCATGGAATCGTGCGCGCAATTCGGCAAGGTTGCGTGACTGGCCGAGCATCCGGCCGTGCGCGTCGATGACCCGGAAGTTCATGAAGCAATGGGACTTCAGGTTCTCCAGGCGGAAGCTCTCGATTGGCAGGCCGAGGCCGACCCGGGACTCGACGAACTGCTGCAGCGCCCGCGTCAGTGGCTCATCCCGGGAAATCTCGCCGCGTTCGACGGCGGCAATGAAATCGGCGGCGCTGTCCGCGATCGGCTGCAGCCGGTGGCGATGCTTCTGCGGCACCGTGCGCAGCAGCGCCGTCACTTTCTCTTCGAGCAGCCCGGGCACCAGCCATTCGCAACGGGCGGCAGGCACCTGGTTCAGCATTTCGAGCGGAACGGTCATCGTCACGCCGTCGTCGGTCTCGCCCGGTGCGTGTAGGTAGGCGAGTTTCAGTGACTGACCGAGCACCTGCATGCCGGCCGGGAAGCGGTCGGTGGTGATCCCCTCCGCTTCGTGGCGCATCAGCTGGTCGCGCGACAGGAACAGCAGTTGCGGCGCGTCCTGTTCGGCCGCCCGTCGCCAGGCCTCGAAGCCGCGGATATCGACCACGGACTGCGACAGCTTGGCGTCGTAGAAGGCGAAGATCAGTGCTTCGTCCACCAGCACGTCCGGTCGTCGCGACTTGTGTTCGAGCCGCTCGACCTCCGCGACCAGGCGCCGGTTGTGACGCAGGAAGGCCATCGACTTTGCCGCGGCTTCGGCCAATTCGCCGCCGATCAGGCCGTCGCGGATCAGCAACTCACGGCACAGCGCCGGATCGACCTGGGAATAGCCCACCGCGCGCCGCGGATACAGCACCAGACCAAAGATCGTGCCGCGCTCCCAGGCCCTGACCGCACCGTGGGACTTTTCCCAGTGCGGATCGAAGACGTGGCGCCGGACGAGGTGTGCGCCGACCTGCTCGAGCCACTCGGGTTCGATGCGCGCGAGACAGCGCCCGAACAGACGCGACGTTTCCACCAGTTCGGCCGCGACGATCCATTTGGCGGCCTTGCGGGCGAGGCTCGAGCCCGGATGCGGCCAGAACTTGATGCCTCGGGCACCGAGGAAGGCGCCGGCCTGGGGGCCGCTGGCGTCCTCGATTCGGCAACCGACGTTGCCGAGCAGTCCACCGAGCAGCGCCTTGTGGATCTGCTCGTAGGTGGCCGGCAGCCGATTCTCGCGCCAGCCGTGCTCGGCGCACAGGACGTGGAGCTGATTGTGCACGTCGCGCCATTCGCGCAGACGCAACCATGACAGGAAGTGCTGCCGACACCAGGCTTTCTGTTTGCTGGCACTGTGGTGGCGCTGGACCTCGCTCCAGGCTTGCCACAGGTGCACGAACCACAGGAACTCCGAGTGGCGGTCCTGTTCGCCGCCGCGGAACAGGGCGTGGGCCTGATCGGCCGCAGCAGCGGCCTCCTGCGGCCGTTCCCTCGGGTCCTGTACCGACAACGCCGATGCGATGATCAGCACTTCGGCGAGGCATTCGAGGTCGCGCGCGGCGAGCATCATGCGCCCGATCTTCGGATCCAGCGGCAAACGGGCGAGTTCACTGCCGATCCGGGTCAGCGAGCGTGACGGCCCGTCATCCACGGCACCGAGTTCGGACAGCAGGTTGAAACCGTCCGCAACCAGCTTGTCGGCCGGTCGGTCGATGAACGGAAAATCCGCCACTTCACCGAGCCGCAGCGACTTCATGCGCAGGATCACGCCGGCCAGCGACGATCTCAGCAGTTCCGGTTCGGTGTGGGCCAGCCGAGCGCTGAAGTCGTCCTCGTCGTAGAGTCGCAGGCAGACGCCGTCCGCGACCCGGCCGCAACGCCCGGCGCGCTGGTTGGCCGCCGAGCGGGCGACCTTCTCGACCTGCAACTGCTCGACCTTGGTGCGTGGCGAGTAGCGCTTGACCCGAGCCAGGCCACTGTCGACGACATAGCGGATGCCGGGCACGGTCAGCGACGTCTCGGCGACGTTGGTCGCCAGCACCACACGCCGCCCCCGGCTCGGCGCGAACACTCGGGCCTGCTCCGCGGCCGACTGGCGGGCGAACAGGGGCAGTATCTCGGTGCCGGCCGCATGCTGCGACTTGCGCAAGGCTTCGGCAGCCTCGCGGATCTCGCGCTCGCCCGGCAGGAATACCAGCACGTCTCCGGGACCGCATCGCTGGGCCTCGTCCACCGCGTCGACCACGGCGTCGTAAAGATCATCGCCCTTGCGACGCTGGCTGCGCTGCCCGCCTCCGGCGGCAGGCGCTTCGACCGGCCGGTAGCGGAGCTCGATCGGAAACAGGCGGCCGGAGACTTCGACGATCGGTGCCGGCCGCCCGTCGCGGTCGGCGAAATGACGTGCAAAGCGGTCCGCGTCGAGGGTTGCCGAGGTCACGATCAGCTTCAGATCCGGCCGTCGCGGCAGCAGCCGCCGGAGATACCCCAGCAGGAAATCGATGTTCAGGCTGCGTTCATGCGCCTCGTCCAGGATCAGGGTGTCGTAGGCCGACAGGCTGGGGTCGCCCTGGGTCTCGGCGAGCAGGATGCCGTCGGTCATTAGCTTGACGTGGGTGTCCGACGACAGGCGATCGGTGAAGCGGATCTTGAAGCCGACCGCCTCGCCGAGTTCGCAGCCCAGTTCCTGCGCGATGCGCGCGGCGGTCGCGCGTGCCGCCAGCCGCCGTGGCTGCGTATGGCCGATCAGTCCGGCCGCGCCACGCCCGATCGAAAGGCAGATCTTGGGCAGCTGGGTGGTCTTGCCGGAGCCGGTCTCGCCGCAGACGATCACCACCTGATGGTGATCGATCGCCTCGGCGATCTCGCTGCGACGCTGATTGACCGGCAACTCGTCGGGAAAGGTCGGTTGCGGCAATCGTGCGCGGCGCTTCTCGCACGTCGCCACCGAAGCTTCGAGATCGGCTCGCAGCGCAGGCGGCAGGTCGTCCAGCGTCGCCGGCCTGCGATTCAGACCGCGCAGCCGCTTGACGAGGCGTGGCCGGTCGACGCTGAGGCAGCCGTCGAGCAGGGCATGCGGGCTTTGCGACATCAGGCCTGCAGGCGGGCGATCGTCCAGAAGCCGAGCGCGGTCATCGTCAGCGAGCCGGCCAGGTGCACACCGGCGGTGAGCACGGCCCAGCCGTAATGGGCGGCCTGGAAGAGCTGCACGACCTCGGCCGAGAAGGTCGAAAAAGTGGTCAGCGCGCCAAGAAAGCCGGTGATCACGAACAGGCGCAGTTCATGCGGCAAACCATGATGTACGGTGAACAGGGCCAGCGCCACGCCGATCAGGTAGCCACCGGACAGATTGGCGACCAGCGTACCGAGGGGCAGATGGGCCAGTAACGGGTTCAATCGTGTACCCAGCCACCAGCGAATCCAGGCACCACAGGCGGCGCCGAGGCCGACGGCAAGTAAAGCGGCAGCGTTCATCACGGCGTTTCGATAGTCGATCAGGCGCTGATTGTAACGGTTGCACCGCAGCGGATCGGCACGCCGATACAGCGGCTGCCGCAACGTAAGGATCGGGGCGTCGCTCGGGTCGACGCATCAGGAGGACTGGCCATTGCTGCTTTCGATCGGTAAACACAGGACTTTCGAGCACACCGTGCGAGCATTCAGCGCAGATCTGTTTCGCTTCGCGCTGTGGCTTTGCCGCGACCGATTCGTCGCGGAAGAACTCGTGCAGGAAACCTTTTCGCGAGCCTGGAGTGCCTGGGAGAGTCTGCGCGATCCCGGCAATCCGAAGCCCTGGCTGATGCGCATCCTGCGTAACGAGCATGCACGACTGTACGAACGCAAGCGACTCGACTACTGCGACGAGGAAATCGAGGATCTGGCCATTTCCGACAATCGCAGCTTGGCCGGAGAGTTCGAGATCGGGCAGTTGATCGATTCATTGCCGCTGAGCCTGCGAGAACCCTTTCTGCTGCAGACGCTCGGCGGCTTTACCTGCGCAGAGATCGCCGAACAGCTGGAAATCAGCGAGGGGGCGGCAATGGTTCGGCTGACGCGGGCGCGGCAAGCTTTGCGCGGACTGGTCGCCGGCGACGACGCACCCAGGCGCCGGCGAAGGGGAAACGACCGTGGATGACCCGAAGCCTATGTTCCACTGCCTCGATTTCCGACGGGCGAAACTGGCCGATCCGACCCGGCTCCCAGGCGAGGCACGGAAGCATCTGGCGGCATGTCGCGCCTGCCAGGATTTTGCGCGCAAGGTCGATGCCGACGACAAGCGGATCGCGGCAGCACTCCAGGTGGCGGTGCCGGAAGGACTGGCCGAGCGGGTGTTGCTGCGAGCGCGTTCCCGTCGACTGCGCCCGGCCTGGCGCCTGATGGCAGTCGCGGCGACCGTGGTGCTCAGCATCGGCATCGGCCTGAAGACATGGCTCCCCGCCGCACATCAGGACTATGCGCGCTTCGCGATCGAGCACGTCCTGCACGAGCCCGAAGCGTTGAGCAGCCATCGGCTGGCAGACCCGCGTGAATTCGGCACGGTGCTGGCACGATTCGGCGGCGAACTGCAGGCACCGGTCGGCAAGGTCCGGTACATGAAGCTGTGTCCGGTACCGGGCGGTACCGGCTGGCACATCGTGCTCGATACCGAACACGGCACCGCGACCCTGCTGCTGATTCCCGGGCGCGACCGGTCGGCAGGCAGCGTCGAGGCCCGCTTGCGCGGCTTTGCCGCGACCGCGCGCAGGGCCGGCGCCGGATGGTATGCCATCGTCACCGAGTCGCCGCAGTCACGGGACGCGATCGATGCACTGATGCAGCGGCGGGTATCCTGGCGGATCTGATCAGGCTTCGATCGGTGGCAAGGCGGTCAGGGTGTCGAGCTTTCCGCTGAGCAGGGCGGCGTAGGCATCGGGCGGCAGCGCCGGCGCAAACAGATAGCCCTGCATGACGTGGCAGCCGACGCTCATCAGGTGCCGCGCCTGATTGATCGTCTCGACCCCTTCGGCGACCAGGCCGAGACCGAGGGTCTGGGCCATCGCGACGATCGACGAGATGATCGCGACATCCGAACGATCGACCTCCATGTCGCGCACGAACGAGCGATCGATCTTCAGGGTATTGAGTCTGAAGCGCTTGAGGTAGGCGAGCGACGAGTAGCCGGTGCCGAAATCGTCGACCGCGACACGCAGCTGGCGCCGATGCAGGTCCGCCAGGATCTGGCTGGCGAGTTCCGGATCGCCGAGCAGCGCACTTTCGGTCAGTTCGAATTCGATATCCTGGCCGTCCAGTTCGTAGCGGTCGAGCACGCTGGTGACGGTGTCGACCAGGCCGGCAAATCGAAAATGCGCCGCCGACAGATTGATCGCGACGCTGCGGCGCGGCAATCCCTGGTCGCGCCAGCGGGCGACTTGTTCACAGACGGCTTCGATGACCCACTCGGAGAGCTGGATGATCAGCCCCATCTCTTCGGCGAGCGGGACGAAATCGCCCGGGGAAATGTCGCCCAGGTTCGCATCCCGCCACCGCAGCAGTGCCTCGGCACCGATCACGCGTCGACTCGCCAGATCGACCTTGGGCTGGAAGTGCATGTACAGCCCGACGTCGAGTTCGAGCGCGGAGCGCAATGCGCTCTCGAGCTGCAGCCGACTCACCGAACTCTCGCGCATGCTGGCCGAATATTCGAGGACAGCGCCGCGAGCCGGGTCGAGCTTGGCCTGCCGCAATGCCGTCTCCGCGCACTTGAGGGCAGATTCGGCATCACTGGCATGCAGCGGGAATCGGGCCATGCCGATGCTGACCTGCATCACCAGCGAGTGGCGCAGCACGCCGATCGGTGCGCCCACGGCCGCCCGCAAGTCATCGACGCGTGCCAGGATCGCCTTGTCGTCGGCAGCCTGGGCGCCACCCAGCATCACGGCGAACTGATCGGAGCCCAGACGAGCGGCCACCGCCAGTTCGGTGTCGTCGGTGACGTCGCCGGAGCCGAGCACGGCGCTTGCGAACTCGCGCACACGAGCGGCCACGACCTGCAGCACGTGGTCGGCGGCATCACGCCCGAGACTGTCATTGAGCAGGCCGAAACGGTGAAGGTCGAGCAACAGCACGACCACCTGCTCGCCCTGCCGCCCCGCGCGCACCAGCATCGCATCCAGCGCTTCGCTGAACGCATGTCGATTGGGCAGGCCGGTCAGTGCATCGAAATAGGCGAGATACCGGATGCGGCGTTCGGCCTCCACCTGCTCGGTCACGTCCTGCACGATGCCGTGGGCGCCGGCCACCATGCCTCCGGCATCGAGATCGGGCACGGCAATGTCGCGCAGCGTATGCACCGATCCGTCCGGCCACACCGCACGATATTCGAGCTGGTAGGCCTCGCCATGGTGCAACCGTTGGAGCGCCTGTTCGAGCGCCTCGCGATCGGCGGGATGAACATGGGACAGCGGCGCTTCGAGGCGATGACCAAAACGGTCGCGATCGACTCCGAACAATTCGGGGTAGGTCTGGGAGAATTCCAGTCGGGCGGACTCGGCATGCCAGTTCCAGCTGCCCATGCGCGCCACACGCTGGGCCTCTACCAGCCGTTCCTCACTGACTGCCAGCGCTTGGCGGGTGGCCGCCGCGCGCAGCACGTAGCGCACGCGATGGCTCAACAGGGTCCAGTTGATCGGCTTCGAGATGTAATCGGTCGCACCCGCCTCGTAGGCTTCGTCGATCGATTCGCTGCCCTCGAGCCCGGTCAGCATGATCACCGGCACATAGGCACCCCGACGGCTGGAGCGGATCGCCCGGCACACCGAGAATCCGTCCAGATCCGGCATCATCACGTCGAGCAACACGAGGTCCGGCAGCCAGCGTTCGAACTCGGACAGCGCCGCCTTGCCCCCGGCCGCCTCGACCACGTCGAGGCCGGCATTGGCCAGTGCGGCTGCGGTCAGCATCCGCGTGGTCGCGTCGTCGTCGACCAGGAGCACGCGCGGCGGCACCGCCTCGCTCATTTCTCGAACCTCCAGTCGGCGAGACTCGCCTCGTCCACCAACCCTTCCCGCAGCAAGGCCCTGAGGTAGTCCCGAAAGGCCGCTTCCATCCGGATCGGCAGGCCCTCGGCCGCATCCTGGCGCCCGGCCTTGACCATCGCGTCCAGCTCGGTTGCCAGCGCCGAGAGCCGCAATGCACCGACCGATGCCGCCGCGGACTTGGTCTTGTGGGCGATCTTGCGGACCTCCTCCCAGTCACCGGCGTCGGCACGCAGGCGCGCGATGCGCAGCGACGGCCCGGTTTCGTCGATGAACATGCTGGTGACCCTGGGCAGCAGCGGCGCCTCGCGATTGCCGTTGACGCCGGGCAGCGTCAGCAGCGGCTCCCACGAAAACGCCGGCACGCGGCCACTCGGGGCCTCGACCCGTTCGCTCGACGGCAAGGTGCGGGGCTCGGGTTCCGGCGCGGCGCTCGCCACTGCGGCGGTTGCCGCCTCGGGCAGCAGGCGCTTCAGCGCGGCCGCGATACGATCCCGGCTGACCGGCTTGGTCAGATAATCGTCCATGCCCGCGGAGATGCACGCGTCGCGGTCGTCCTTCAACGCGTTCGCGGTCAATGCCACGATCGGCACGCGCTTGCGCGCACCGCTGCGCTCCGCCTCACGAATCATGCTGGTCGCCGTCAGGCCGTCCATGATCGGCATCTGCAGGTCCATCAGAATCAGGTCGAAGGACTCCATCGAGGCGAAATGCACCGCTTGCTGCCCGTTGGCGGCGGCGGTCACGCGGCACCCGAGAGATCGCAGGATCGCGCTCGCAATCTCCAGATTGACGAGATGATCTTCTGCCAGCAGCACCCGTGCGTTGAATCGCTCGAGCGGCGACTGCGGCGCATCGGAAGACTGACCCGACTCGTCTGCCAATCGCATCAGGTCACGACGCATCATCGGCTTGGGCAGGGCCAGGCGGGCACCGGCTCGGCTTGCCTCTTCGGCGTCGATCGCACCGTTGATGCGCGTCAGTGCCGCCACGCGGTGGCCGGAGCGGCTCAGACTCGAGATGGCGGTCAGGTTGTCGGCATCGTCGATGGAACGATCGACCACGATCCAGTCGCAGTCGCCGGCGGCATCGCGCGTCAGCAGCTCCCCCAGCCGCGCGGCTTCTCGCATCTCCCAGCCGAAGCCCCTGCCCATCGTGCAGATCGCATCCCGCGACAGCGCGCTCGAGGACAGCACGGCGACGCGCAGGCCGGGATTCGCAGTCGGACGCCCACCGACATCGCCGACCGTCTCGAACGAGAAGCGGGCGGAAAAGACCGATCCGGAAACGTGTCCCGGCCGGTATTCGAGATCGCCGCCCATGCAGCGGGCAAGCTGGCGGGCGATGGCCAGCCCGAGTCCGCTTCCGCCGAAGCGACGGGCCATCGAGCTGTCCGCCTGCGAAAACGATTCGAACAGGCCACCACGGGCATCGGCGGGAACACCGATGCCGGTGTCCGCGATCTCGGCCCGCAAGGCACAGTGACCCGGTTCGCCGGCGCCGCCGACCACGTCGAGATCGATTCGAATCTCACCGGACGGTGTGAACTTGACCGCGTTGGACACCAGATTGCCGACCACCTGGCGAAATCGATGGGGGTCGCCCTTGACCCGCTCGGGCACGTTCGCCGAGACCACGGCGGCGAGCTCCAGCTTCTTGGCCTCGGCCTGATCGGCAAACAGCGCGACGACGTCTTCCACCACCCTGGCCGGAGAGAATTCCACAGCCTCGAGATCGAGCTTGCCGGCTTCGATCTTCGAGAAGTCGAGGATATCGGAAATGATGCTCAGCAGCGATTCACCGGATCCCTGGAGCATGTTCACGAGGCGTTGCTGGCGGCTGTCGAGCTGGGTGTCACGCATCAGGTCGGTCATGCCGAGGATGCCATTGAGCGGTGTGCGAATCTCGTGGCTCATGTTGGCCAGGAACAGGCTCTTGGCGCGGTTGGCACTTTCGGCCTGATCCTTGGCATGGACCAGTTCGACCGTCCGCTCGGCGACCTCCAGTTCGAGGCGATCTCGGTGTTGCTCCAGTTCTCGGTCCCGCTGCTCGATCTCGCCGAGCATGGCATTGACGCCCGCGATCACCTCGCCGACCTCGCCCTGTCCCCCGCCGGGGACGCGAATGTCGTAGCGACGGGTGGCGCCGATCTTGCGCACCGTTTCGGCCAGTGACTGCAGCGGACCGAGGATCGACTGCACCAGCCGCTTCAGCAACGCGATCGCGATGACGGCAGCCAGCGTCACCGCGACCAGCGATACCAGGGCCCTGGCCGCGATGTCCCACGCCCGCTCGGACAGGTCGAGCGCGAGGGCGACATAGCCCACCAATTCACCGTCGGCGCGGATCGAACGTACCAGATAGACCTGGAGGCCACGCCACTGAGGCAAGCCATCGACCGGCAGGGCGAATTCGGGCGGGTCGATCGAATCCTGGTCGGCTCCCGTGCGGTAGCTGGCAAAGACTTCGCGGTTCGGCCGCAGTAGCGAAGCCCGCGCGACGTTGTCGAGGTGGCGCAGCGACTGCAGCAGTTGATTGGCGGTGTTCTTGTCTTCGAAGCGGATGGATGCGGCGGCGTTCTCGATCACCAGTTCTGCCAGGGTGGTGACCTCGTGCTCGACACGGGCCGTCTCCTCGCGGATCTCGGCGCCGAGCATGATCATCGTCGCCAATGCCAGCGCGATACCGAGGCAGATGACCAGGATGCGTCTGAGCCTGAATGCGATACCCGTCGATTCGACCATCACCGTGCCCCTCCGAGCCCGATCACCGTGCGCGCAATCTTCATCAGCTGTGCACTCGCCTTCAGGCCGGACTCATCCAGCGCCCGCGCATTGACGTCGAAGCGTACCCGATCGTCGACCATCGCGAATCCGATGCCACCGCCGGCCTCGGCAAAGCCGTCGATGTCGCTGACCGTGAGCACCGGGAGTTCGCCCAGGGCACGCAGCGCGGCCCCCATTCTCCGCTCCTCGGAGCCGGCGAGAAAGACAAGATGACAGGCTTCGGCCTGCTCGGGCAAGGGCAGCAATCTGACGCGAACGACATGGCCTTGCGCCTGCTTGCCGTCGATCGCGGCCAGCGCCCCGCCAAAGGGGTCGCGGCCGAGCACGCATAGTTCGATCGCTGCGCCGTCGGGCAACTTGTCCTGAGGCCATTCGACATAGCGGGCAAAATTGAGCAGGAACACCGCCTTCAGCTGGTACTCCGTCAATTCGGCACGGGCAGGCTGACCTGTCGCCAGCGCGAGGATCAGACTCGAGAGAAACGCGACCAGTCGGCGCTTCATTGCGATTCGGCGCTCAGGTCGGGTTGCCGGTCGGCAGGGAGGTCGCAAGCATCGACGCAGCCATGTCCTAGAATCTCGCGATGCCCTTGAGGAATGCCCGCCGTGGCGCGTAGCCGAGCGGAGCCGGGAAAAAGTCGGGCGCGAACTCCGCGTGGCCTTGATCGAGCACGTTCTGTATGTACAGCGCCAACTCGAAGTCGTGCGTGACGCGCCAACGGTAGTTCAGATCGCTCGCCTGGTAGGCCGGAATCGTCGTACCGAAGCGCGAGACGCCGAGCGCCCCGACATGGCGCCACATCAGGTCGAGTTCGTGGGACTCCGCGATATCGAACGAGGCGCGCAGACTTGCCATCTGGTGCGGCAGCACCTCCTCGTAGCCGCTGGTCGATTGCAGGGCGGTATCGGCGGCCGATTCATCGAGGTTCTGAACGGTGTACGAGCCGAAAAGCCGCACCGCCGGACCGATCGGCATTTCGAAGCTGGTCTCGACGCCGACCACGTGCGCCTTGCCGCCATTGCGACGATCAATGTACTGATCGGCGACGATCGGGAACGGCAGCGAGCCGGGAACCGCACTGGCGCCCAGCGTGTTGGCGAACAGATCCTTGAACTGATGGCGGTAGGCCACGGCCTCGACGCTGCCGGCACCGATCTGGCGCCTGTATCCGATCTCGAAGGCGGTGAGATGCTCGGCCTCGAGATCGCGGTCGGGCGCAGTACGCGAGATGATCACGCTGGAACAGGTCAGTTGGAACTGCACACATTGCGGCGGCTGCTGCGGCAGCGGCGCCAGCCCGGCGACGATCTTCGCGTACTGCTCACCCAGCGACGGCGTGCGCGAAGCCTTGGAAACATGCGCCCAGATGCTGTCCCGATCGCTCGGCGTCCATAGCAGCCGGATGTTCGGCTGCCACTCCGTCCCGCCGGAAAGCGAGTTGTTTTCGACGCGCGTTCCCAACGTCAGCTTCCAGCGCCTGGGCTGCAGGCTGATCTCGTCCTGGAAGAACGCGCTGATGATGTGTTCGCGTCCGTCGTCCCGCGTGAAGGTCAGCACCGGCGCGGCCGGGTCGAATTCGAACGCCGTGTAGCGGGCACCGAGTCCCCAGATGACCTCGTGTCGACCGAGCGGATCGAGCCGGTGCTGGAAGTCGGCGTCAACGGTATCGATGTCACCACCGGCGGCCCCGGCCACCCCGACTTCGAAGTGGTCGATGTAAGTGCGCAGCTCGGCTTCTCCGGCGTCCGTCGGCCAGTGGCCGGTCAGCATCAGGTGACCGCCCTTGTATTCGAAGCCGAGAGCGGCGTCGACGCCGAATCCGAGCGCAACACCCGGGAATTCGAGCTGCTCGGGGGCTCGCAGAATATAGCTCCCGCCCTGCAGACTCCAGCCGGCATTGGCGCCGGTACCGAGATCGGCGCGGAAACCCGCCTGCCAGCCGTGCTGGGCATTGCCCAGGCCGTCGCCAGCCTGGTCGTCGAACTCGCCGAGGCCGATCGATCGTGCGTAGACGCGCGCGGCGAAATCTCGATCGTCGGCGAAGCCATAGCGTGCCCCTGCCTGCACACGGCCGTCGTCGTCGGCTTCGAGCCAGGCCAGGGTGCCGACGGTCGCCGACGCGCGCCGCGTCACGATATTGACGACGCCATTGACTGCATTCGCACCCCACAACGAGGCGCCAGGACCACGGACCACCTCGATCCGTTCGATGTCTTCCATCATCAGCTGCTGGGCTTCCCAGAAGACGCCGGCGAAGAATGGCGTGTAGATCGTCCGGCCGTCGATCTGCACCAGCAGCTTGTTGGAGAAGCGGCCGTTGAAGCCGCGAATGCTCAAGGCCCACTGACCGGGTGCGATCTGGGCAGCATACACGCCGGGCACGTGCCGCAACGCCTCAGGAATCGAGCGTGCGCCCATCCGGGCGATGTCTTCGGCGGTGACCACGGACACCGCGGCCGAGGTATCCGCCAGACGCTGAACCTTCCGCGACACCGTCGTGACCTCCATCCGCGACAGATCCTCGAGGCTCATGCTGGTCAGATCTCCGTCCGCCAGTGCCGGACCGACAAGCAAGGCCAACATCAGGTTCGGGAGCAATCTCATGTTCATAAGGTGTCCGTATTGCATTTCGTCTTGGTCGGCGACCCGCCCGCCAGGTGCCGTCGATGACCGCCCCCGGCGCGCGGTCCCGGGCGACCGTTCCAGCGTCTGATGAACGGCAGGACAGCGTCCTTCTTGAGGCAGCCGAGCGCCTTCGCGCGACTGGTGTCACGAAGCGACACGAAGCCGAATCGAGCACCGACGCAAGCGCAGCATGCGACGCGACGGGTGCAGATGGCGCAGGCGATCGACTGACGCGTTAGAATTTTCGCTTTTGGCTCAGCAGCAGCCGCCGGAGCAAGCGAGCATCGTGACCCTTTCGCCCAAAGAACCCGCCGCAGCCTCGAATTTCCTGCGTACCGCGATCGAAGCCGACCTCGACAGCGGGCGCTACCGGCCGCGCGCCGACGTCCAGCCGGTGCGCACTCGATTCCCGCCGGAACCCAACGGGTATCTGCACTTCGGCCACGCCAAGTCGATCTGCCTCAATTTCGGTCTGGCCGAAGAGTTCGGCGGGGCCTGCCACCTTCGCTTCGACGACACCAACCCGACCAAGGAAGAGCAGGAGTACGTCGACGCGATCATCGACGCGGTCAGGTGGCTGGGATTCGACTGGGGCGACAATCAGTTCTTCGCGTCCGACTATTTCGCGCGGATGTACGAGTTCGCCGAGTACCTGATCGGCAGCGGCAAGGCCTATGTCGATTCGCTGTCGGCCGACGAGATGCGGGCCTATCGCGGCACCCTGACCGAGCCCGGCAAGGACAGCCCGTATCGGAATCGCAGCGTCGACGAGAATCTCGACATCTTCAGGCGGATGCGTGCCGGCGAATTTCCCGACGGCAGCCATGTTCTGCGGGCACGGATCGACATGGCGTCGCCCAACATCAACCTGCGCGACCCGGCGATCTACCGCATCCGCCATGCACACCACCACCGGACCGGCGACGACTGGTGCATCTATCCGATGTACACCTACGCCCACCCGATCGAAGACGCCCTCGAGAACATCACCCACTCGTTCTGCACACTCGAATTCGAAGATCAGCGCCCGTTCTACGACTGGCTGCTGGAGCAGCTCTATGCCGGCGGTTTCTTCCCCAACCCGCCGCCGCAGCAGATCGAGTTTTCCCGCCTGAATCTGAGCTACGTCGTGCTGTCCAAGCGCAAGCTGATCCAGCTCGTCGATGAAGGGCACGTCAGCGGCTGGGACGACCCCCGTTTGCCGACGCTCGCCGGCGGGCGCCGGCGGGGATATCCCGCCGAGGGATTCCGCCTGTTCGCCGAGCGCATCGGCGTGTCGAAGGCGGACTCGCTGATCGAGTATTCCGTGCTCGAGGAGTGCATGCGCGACGTACTGAACGATACCGCCGAGCGGCGGGTCGCCGTGCTCGACCCCCTCAAGCTGATCATCGACAACTATCCGGTGGGCCAGACCGAGGAATGTCTCGCCCCGAACCATCCGCTCCGGCCCGAACTCGGCAAGCGTCCGATGCCGCTGGGACGCGAGTTGTGGATCGAGCGCGAGGATTTCATGGAGGAACCGCCGAAGAAGTACCACCGCCTCTACCCCGGAAACATGGCGCGCCTTCGCTATGGCTACGTCGTCAAGTGCACCGGCTGCGACAAGGACGCCGACGGCAATGTCGTCGCGGTCCATTGCGAGTACCTGCCCGACTCCAAGTCAGGTACGCCGGGGGCGGACAACTACAAGGTCAAGGGCAATCTGCACTGGGTCTCGGCTGCCGATGCCTATCCTTGCGACGTCCGGCTGTTCGATCGGCTGTTTGCGGTACCGGCACCCGGTGCCCGCCGCGAGGGTGATCCGCCGGAATCGGCACGGAGCTTCATCGACGATCTCAATCCCGAGTCCCGCGTCGTCGTCGAAGCGCAGCTCGAACCGTCGCTGCGCGACGCGAATGCCGAGGACCGGTTCCAGTTCGAGCGTCATGGCTACTTCGTCGCCGACCGGGTCGACTCGCGCGAAGACGGCCCGGTCTTCAACCGGACGGTCACGCTGAAGGATTCCTGGGCGAAACTGAATCGCTAGTCGGATCCACGCCTCCGCCACCGAGCGGCCATGGCGTCGACCGTTTCGCCCCGGCATAATCCGCGCACCGCGATTCGCGGTGTCGCGAGCATTGCCGATGTCTCGATGGGCGGTCCTGCCACTGCTTCTGTTGCCGATCATGGCCGACGCGGCATGCCCGCCGGCCGAGCCGATACCGCCGGCCGGTGTCAGCCTGCAGGTGCCCGAGGCATTGATCGTGACCCACGCTAGCCGCGTACACGACCCGCGGCTGGTCACCAAGCCCGGTATCGATGCTGCCATCGCCCATGCCCGTGCCGCGGGTCTTCCGGTCGTCCAGTTGCAAGACGACGGACCGCCCGAGAGCTACTTCACCGACGACTGCGCAGCCGATTACCGGGTGCATTCCGAGGGCGGGGAACTGGCCTTCGCGGTGCCCGATCGACGCATCCTGTCGATCGGCGGCCATCTCGAGTTGTGCCTGTCAACCACCTGGCACGAAATCCTGCTGCAGTGGTCGCGGCGCCCGCCGCACGATCGGATGCTGACGATCTTCATGGATGCGGTCTACTCGAACGGCAAGGGCATCGACGAAGCAAGCCCCCATTTCGAGGCGCTCGGCCGCTTCATGAGTGTGGTTACCTACGGCCGGCCGGGCGGTGAAAGCTGGCCCAAGCTGAGCCTGCTCGAGACCCTCGGCCTGATCATCGACCCGCAGGCCCAGTACGATTACCTGGCACAGGTGCTGCCGAACTGGGCGCGCACCATGCCATCATCCTATCGGGTGGAGATGCGGCTCAATGGCGACCTCGCGCGCGTGCTGCGAGCGGGCGAAGGCCGCGACGCACCGACCCTGGTCTTCGATTTCCGCGACAGCGCCATCGACGCAGACGTCGATGACGCGTTCAGTTCGCGCCGACCAGCCCCGTGACCCGGATCGTGCGGTTCTCCGGCACTTCCGAATTGGCCACGACCTTGAGGCTGGGCACCGCCCGCCGCAGGAAGCGCGACAGCAGCATGCGCAGTTGGGCCGGCACCAGCAGCACCGGCGGCAGGCCCATGTCCTCCTGACGCTGTGCCAGCTCCGCGGTCTTCCTGAGCAGGCCGTCCGCCAGCCCCGGCTCGATCGCGCTGCCGTCGCTGCCACCGCTGACGGCCTGCAGCAGGATGCGTTCGAGCTGGGGATCGAGGGCCATCACCTGAACCTCGGCCTGTCCCGGGAACAGGCTCTGCATGATCGAGCGACCGAGGCCGGTGCGCACCAGCGCGGTGAGCTCGCTGGCATCGCTGACACGGGCGGCATTGTCCGCCAGCACTTCGATCACGGTACGCATGTCGCGAATGTTGATGCCCTCGTCCAGCAGGTTCTGCAACACCCGCTGCAAGGTACCGAGCGGCAGCAGCTTCGGCACCAGTTCCTCGACCATCTTCGGTTGATCGCGTCCGATATGATCGAGCAGGGCCTGGGTTTCCTGGCGACCCAGCAGTTCGGCCGCGTGGTCGAGCACCAGCTGGTTGAGGTGGGTGGCCACCACGGTACTGGCGTCGACGACGGTGTAGCCCAGCGCATGGGCCTGTTCCCGCTGGTTCGGGTCGATCCAGAAGGCCTGCAGACCGAAGGCCGGATCGCGCGTCTCGCGCCCGCCGAGGGGTCCGGCGACGCGACCAGGGTTGATTGCCAGGAACTGGCCCGGGAAGGCCTCGCCGGCACCGATCTCGACCCCTTTCAGGGTGATCCTGTAAGCGTTCGGCTTGAGTTCGAGGTTGTCCCGGATGTGAACCGGCGAGGCCAGGAAGCCGACCTCCTGGGCGAACTTCTTGCGCAGGCCACGGATTCGCTTGAGCAGCTCGCCGTCCTGGGCCTTGTCCACCATCGGGATCAGCCGATAGCCGACCTCGAGTCCGAGCACATCTACCGGCTGAACGTCGTTCCAGCTCGCCTCCTGCATCTCCGGCGGCACCTCGGCGACGGTCTCGGCAGCACGCTCGGCAGCAGTCGGCGCCGGCGCCGTCCGCAGTTGCCGACGCTTCCACCAGGCCAGCGTTCCCAGGCCGGTTGCCAGCAGCAGAAACACCAGGTTGGGCATGCCGGGGATCAGGCCGAGGATGCCGATGATCGCCGCGGTCAGCATGATCACCTGCGGATTGTTGAACACCTGTCCGGCCACCTGACCGCCGATGTCGCCTTCGTCGCCGACCCGTGATACCACCAGACCGGCCGCCACCGAGATGATCAGGGCCGGGATCTGCGCGACCAGACCGTCGCCGATGGTCAGCAGGGTGTAGCGCTGCCCCGCCTCGCCGACGTCCATGCCGTGCTGGGCAACGCCGACCACGAGGCCGCCGATGACGTTGATGATCAGGATCAGGATGCCCGCCACCGCATCGCCCCGGACAAATTTCGAGGCACCGTCCATGGCACCGTAGAAATCCGACTCCGAGGCGATTTCAGCGCGGCGCCTCTTGGCCTCCTTATCGTCAATCAGACCGGCGTTGAGATCCGCATCGATCGCCATCTGCTTGCCCGGCATCGCGTCCAGCGTAAAGCGAGCGCCGACCTCGGCGATGCGCCCGGCACCCTTGGTGATGACGACGAAGTTGATTACCGTCAGGATCACGAAGACGACGATGCCGACCGCCGTATTGCCCCCGACCAGGAAATGTCCGAACGCCTGGATGACCTTGCCGGCGGCGTCCGGCCCGGTGTGACCTTCCAGCAGCACGACCCGCGTCGAGGCGACGTTCAACGACAGGCGCAGCAAGGTGGTCACCAGCAGCACGGTCGGGAACACTGAAAAGTCGAGCGGCTTGCGGGTATACATCGCCACCAGCATCACCATCACCGACATCGCGATGTTGAAGGTGAAGAACAGGTCGAGCAGGAACACCGGCAGCGGCAGCACCATCATCGACAGCACCATGATGATCAGCATCGGTGCCGCCAGCTGGCGCAGGTTTTCCGGCGCCATCAGCTGGCGCAGGTCGAGGGTGTCGTTCATGCAAGGCTCCGGTCGTCTGGTTCGTCAGGACTGCCCGGATCCATGTCGGGCGGCACGCGGATGTCGTCGGGCCGCAGCGGGGCCACGGCACCGCCGGACTGGAAGCTGTTGAGCTGATAGACGTAGGCCATGACTTCGGCGACCGCCGCGTACAGGGTGGTCGGCACGGCCTGGTCCAGATCGCAGTGATGGTAGAGCGCGCGCGCCAGCGGCGGCGCCTCGAGCATCGGCACGCCGTGTTCGGCGGCCAGTTCGCGGATCTTCAGCGCGATCCCGTTGCGGCCCTTCGCCACCACCACCGGCGCGCCGTGACGATCGGCGTCGTACTTGAGGGCGACCGAAAAATGGGTCGGGTTGGTGATCACGACGTCGGCGGCGGGCACCTGGGTCATCATCCGCCGACGTGCCATCTCGCGCTGCATGCCGCGGATGCGCGCCTTGATCTGCGGGTCGCCCTCGGTTTCCTTGGCCTCCTTGCGCACCTCCTCCTTGCTCATGCGCAGGCGCCGATGGTATTGCCAGAGCTGGAACGGGACATCGAGCAACGCCAGCAGTGCGAGGCTGGCGGTGATCAGCAGCGCGGACACCAGAACCAGCCTGGCGAAGCTTTCCATCCCGCTCTGCAGCGGCTGACTGAGCAGCGAGAACAACATGTCGCTCTGCAGCCACATCACCCAGCTGCCGACGCCGCCGACCAGCACCGCTTTCATCACCGCCTTGACCAGTTCGGCGAGTCCGTGCACCGAGAACATCCGTTCGAGCCCCTTCAGCGGGTCGAGGCGGGTCGGATCGAGACGCAGCACCTTCGGCGCGACGACGAAGCCGCCGAGCATCAGCGGTCCGGCAACCGATGCCAGCAGCAGCACACCGAACAATGGCGACAACGTGACCATCGCCTCGCTGCCGAGCCGGCCGAGCATGACGCCCATCTCGGTGGCATCGAAAACCTCTTCGCGGCTCAGCGTGAAGGCCCGCCGGACGATGCCGAACATGCGCTCCGACAGCCAATCACCGAGCACCCAGATCGACGCCACGCCGGTCATCGTCACGAGAAAGGTCGACAGCTCCCGCGACTGGGGCACCTGCCCTTCTTCGCGGGCCTGGCTCAGTCGCCTGGGGGTCGGGTCTTCCGTCTTTTCGAGATCGCTTTCTTCGGCCATGCGCCGCCACTCCGCTGACCCTGCGGATTATCGCGGGCGCAGCGGGCGGGCGAGCGGCGAAAAAGCGGCAGCAATTGCCGCCAATTCAGGTTCAGCGGTAGGCGGCGTCGGCAGCGCGCAGGCGAGCGACGCCGCGAATCAGGGCGCCGCGCTCTAGGCCGCGGCTGGCAAACCAGCCCTGGTTCATCTCGAGCGCGAAGCGGGCAGGCGCCAGCGCACAGTGGCTGTCCTCGGTTCGCGGCGCCATCTGTTCGATGTTCAGGATGCGTCCCTGCGCATCGAGGAAGGCGACCGACAATGGGATCAGCGTGTTGCGCATCCACATGCAGTGGCGGCCATCCTGCGGAAAGGCGAACAGCATGCCCTGCTGCGGCGCCATCTCGCGACGATGCATGAGTCCGCGGGCGCGGGCCGCCATGTCCCCCGCGAATTCCGCGTCGATCCTGTGCATGCCGACCGAAAGTTCGACGTGCGGAAAATCGGCGAGCGCCATCCCGCTCGCAACCGCGACCAGCAGCCCGGCCAACAGTCTCGATTTCATTGCGCGATCCCACTGCCCAAAAGGCAATTATACGGAGATGTCCTAGCGGACGCGCCGCCCCTCTGCCGCCGGCATGTCGACCTCGCGCCATTCGCCGGGTGCCAGCCCCGCCAGGCGCCAGTGCCCGATCGCAACGCGCAGCAGCCGCAAGGTCGGCAGACCGACCGCGGCGGTCATGCGGCGGACCTGCCGATTGCGCCCTTCGCGCAACTGGATCTCGAGCCAACTGGTGGGTATGCGCTTGCGAAAGCGGACTGGTGGCGTCCGCGGCCACAGCCAGTCCGGCTCGGAGACGATCCTCGCCCGGCACGGCCGGGTCGGCCCGTCCCTGAGCGCCACGCCGCGCGCGAGTTCGGCACACGCCGCGGCACCGGCGTCGCCCTCGACCTGTACCAGGTAGGTCTTCGGCAACTTGTGGCGCGGGTCGGTGATGCGATGCTGCAGATGCCCGTCGTCGGTCAACAGCAGCAAGCCCTCGCTGTCGGTATCGAGGCGTCCGGCCGGATAGACTTGGTCGGTGGCGACGTAGTCCTTCAGGCAGGGTCGATCGCCGTCGCGACTGAACTGACAGATGACGCCGAATGGCTTGTTGAACAGGATCAGGCGTGCCACCGGAAACCCCGGGGGACGACAGCCTGCACAAGCGAATGGAATATCATCGATCGGCCGACTGTTTCAACGGCACCGTGCTTGCAAAGCACTCTCGTCGAAACGCCACCAGGAGACCACGATGAACCGTTCCACCCTTGCCACGATCAGCCTGGCCGCCACGTTGCTGCCCGCGATGCCGGCCGCAGCCGAAGTCGCAGCCGCCCCCAACGGCATCGAGCTTCCCGCCGGCTACCGCGACTGGCGCGTCATCGCCTCGTCGCACCGGGAGGACAACAAGACGCTGCGGGTGATTCTCGGCAACGACGCCGCAATCGCCGCCGCGCGCGCCGGCAATACCAATCCGTGGCCGGACGGCAGCATCCTCGCCAAGCTGGTGTGGAAGGACGGCCGCCATGCCGCCTGGGAGTCCGCCGTCGTTCCCGAGGAATTCGTTCACGCCGAATTCATGATCAAGGACAGCAAGCGCTACGCCGACACCGGCGGCTGGGGTTTCGCGCGATGGAAAGGCATGGACCAGGCCCCCTTCGGCGAAGACGCCAGCTTTGTCCAGCAGTGCTTCGGCTGTCATCTGCCGGTCAAGGACAACGACTACGTCTTCACCCATCCGGCAAAGCTGCCCTGAGTGCCGCTCACAGCGCGTAGCTGCGGAGCCGCCGCGAAAACTCCGTGAGTTGTTCGATGCCGCTCTGCTCTGCGCGCTGCAGCCAGTCGTGCAGGTCCTTCAGCAGTTGCTCGCTGCTTGCGCTCGATCGCGCCCACAGGGCCGAGAGTTCATCGCGCAGGCGCAGCAGCAGCGCAATCCGCGGGATCGACTGGGCGGCACGCTGGCAGGCCTGCTTCTGACCGTCGCTGAGCGCATCGCCACCTCGCGTGACGAAACGCATCATCGCCGAGGGTTCGATGCCACGGCCCTTCAGGCGCACCGCCTCTTCGCGCAGCACCTGGCGCAGCGACGCCATGTAGCGTCGCATCACGTCGTAGCGGTGGGTGATGATCGCCTGCAGCATTTCGGCATCGGCCACCGTGCGCACACTGCCGAAGCGGGGCTTCGGTATCACCTTGCGGACCCTCGCGAGCCCGAGCAGTTCGAGCATCCGGATATACATCCAGCCGATGTCGAACTCGTACCAGTGGGCGGACAGCTTGGCCGAGGTGGCAAAGGCATGGTGGTTGTTGTGCAGTTCCTCGCCGCCGATCAGGATGCCCCACGGAACCAGGTTGGTCGAGGCATCTTCGCACTCGAAGTTGCGATAGCCCCAGAAGTGACCGAGCCCGTTGATCACACCGGCCGCCCAGAACGGAATCCAGGCCATCTGCACGGCCCAGATCACGACGCCGGGCCAGCCGAACAGCAGCATGTCGATCACCAGCATCAGCGCGATGCCGTACTGGTTGTAACGGGCATATAGGTGGCGTTCGATCCAGTCGTCGGGTGCGCCGTGTCCGTAGCGTTCGATCGTCTCGCGATTCCTGCGCTCCTTCCAGTACAGCAGGACACCGCCCCACAGCACGCGATTGATGCCGAGCACCTGCGGACTGTGCGGATCGTCCTCGGTCTCGCACTTGGCGTGGTGCTTGCGATGAATCGCAGCCCACTCGCGCGTCACCATGCCGGTGGTCAGCCACAACCAGAAGCGAAAGAACTGACTGGGCAACCAATGCAGGTCGAGGGAACGGTGGGCCTGGTGCCGATGCAGAAAGATCGTGACCGAGGCGATCGTGACGTGGGTCAGCACCAGTGCCGCCACGATGAAGCCCCACCAGGGGAGGTCTCCGAATATTCCGAACATGGTGAAACGAATCCTTGGTATGAGGTGTGTTCTTGTTGTTGTTGTCGCCGCAGTGTATTTGAATCGCGGATGGCCCGCCAGCGCGCGACCGCGACGGCTCAGCCGCCTTGCCGGAGCGCCGCCGGGCTCGTCACCGGGCGCGCCAGGCGCCGGTGTCTGTGCCAGTTATCGGCATAGGCGCGGGCCAGTTCAGGGTTGTCGCGCAATATCAGCAGATTCTCGGCGTTCTTGTGCCGCGCCGACCAGGTGAAGTTGTAGGAGCCGGTGACGACCGTCGGCCGCGCGCCGCCGGCATCGACGATCAGCACCTTGTTGTGGGCTGCCGCGAATTCGGTCTCGAGCGCCACCGGAATGCCGCCGTCGATCAGCATCGGCAGCGCGTTGCCCTTGGGCCGCCTGTGCATGCTGCCATCAGCCAGCACCGCCACCTGGACGCCACGCGCCGCGGCACGCAGCAGCGCTCGGGCGATCGGACGACTGGTGAAGATATAGATCTGCACCAGAACCTCGCGCCGGGCATCGTCGATGACGCCAACGATCGCCTGCTCCGCATCGTCATGGGGCGCGAACGCCACTTCCACGCTGCCCCGCGACGGCATCGACACACCGGCATCGGCGACTGCGATGCTGCCGACGGACAGCAGCACCGCCACGATCAATCGATGCATCGTTCCATCACCGCCGCGAAGAAGCCATCGCATTCGTGTCGATCCGGCTGCAGGCGCAATCGCCCGCCGCACTCGATCGTCACACCCTGCTCGCGCAGGATCGTCTCTGCAGACAGTTCGCGGTACATCGGGTTCGCGGCGAGGAAGGCGTCGACGATCGCATCGTTTTCCTCCCGCAGCAGGCTGCAGGTGGCGTAGACCAGTCGCCCACCGGGCTTTGGCAAGCGCGCGGCCGCGGCCAGGATCGCAGCCTGCTTGGCGACGAGCTCGGCGATCGACTCCGGCGAGTTTCGCCACTTGAGATCCGGGTTGCGGCGCAAGGTTCCGAGGCCGCTGCAGGGTGCATCCACCAGGACGCGATCGGCCTTGCCGGCGAGTCGCTTGATGCGGGCGTCGTTTTCGCTCGAGATCACCACCGGATGCACGTTCGACAGCCCGGCACGGGCGAGCCGTGGTTTGAGGCGCGCAAGCCGTTGCTCGGAGACGTCGTACGCATACAGGCGACCGGTGTTCCGCATCAGCGCGCCGAGGTGCAGGGTCTTGCCGCCCGCGCCGGCGCAGAAATCGATGACCAGTTCTCCGCGCTTCGGCGCCACCAGCATCGCCAACAGCTGGCTGCCCTCGTCCTGCACCTCGATCTGGCCGTCGACGAACAGCGGGTGACGCGCCAGCGCGGGCTTCTGCCGCAGGCGGAGCGCCAGCGGCGAGAAGCGGCACGGCTCGGCGACCAGTCCGTCGTCGGCCAGCGCCGCTCGCACCGACTCACGATCGGCCCGCAACGGGTTGATCCGCAGGTCGAGCGGCGCCGGGCGGTTGAGACTGCGTGCGAGCGCCAGCAGGCCGTCCTCGCCAAACGACGGAAGCAGTCGCGCCACCAGCCAGTCGGGCATGTCGCAGCGTTCGCCCAGGGTCTCGTCGGAGATCGATCGACCGCGAATTTCGGCCAGCCACTCCCGCTCCTGCGGCTTCAGCACCTCGTGCAGGCGTCGCAGCGACATGCCCTCGCCGCGCACCAGCCAGGTCAATAACAGCTGTCTCGGCGTGGCATGGTGGCCGGCGAGTCGCCGCAGCCAGCGCAGGCGTCGCAGCACGGCGTATGCAGTTTCGGCGATGAAGGCCCGGTCGCGCTGGCCGAGCCGGCGATGCTCGCGAAAATGGCTCGACAGCACACTATCGGCCGGATAGCGAAAGCCGAGCACGCTGCCCAGCACCTGCACTGCCTGATCGAGCACGGCCCGCGAAATCGGCGCATCGGCGACGCCGCTCAACGGTTCCGCTCCGCGCCGTCGTCGGCACTGCCCAGTTGGATGCGCTGCGCGCGCTGGTCGAGCGTCTCGCCCTTCTTGTCCACCATCAGGATCCGGACCGGCACATGCTCGGATTCCTTGGCCAGCCAGACTTCGAGCACCAGGCTGCCATCGAGCGCAGCGGCCCGCAGATGGCGGGCGTCGATGCGACCGGCCGGCACCTCGACGATCTCGTCGGGCAGGTAGTCGAGCCGGCTCGGGGCCGCCGACTTGCCGGTGACGACAGTCAGCGAGACCTCGCCCGCCCATGGTTCGACCATGCCGATCTGGTGCCACAGGCTGAGCACGTCCTGGTCGCCGCTGCGCAGCGGCGCGTGGCGCGCCTCGCCATCCCGATACAGCGCCACGTCGCCGCGATCCCAGTCGAACTCGGACCATTCGCGGCGACGACCACCGCGCTCGACCTCGAAGCGCTCCGGCTGCAAGCCCCACGCTCGAATGCGGCCCTCGCTGCGCTGCACGTAGCTCAGCCCGTCGATCGCCGACAACAGTCCCGTCGCTCGCGCTTCGGAGCTCATCCGGTAGTGCTCGCCGTCGTGCGACCAGCGGTGCCGCGCGCGACCGAGCGGCAAGGCCATCCGGCCGTAGAGCACTTCGTAATCGACCTTTCCGGCGCGGGCCCAGGCACGCACTTCGGATGGCGGCGCCGCCAACGGTCCGCCCTGCTTCGCCACCACCGCGCGAACCAGGGGCACCGGCGCGATCATGCCGAGGCCGGCCAGCGCCAGCAGGCCTCTTCGCCGGGAACTGAAGGCATCAACCGACATCGAGCTGGGGCACACACATGGTCGACTCGCGGCAAGCGGCGCCACGCACCTGGACGATGCCTTGTGGATCGATATCGACCCGGCCCTCGACGAACCAGCGCACCACCTGCGGATACAGTCGATGCTCTTCCCGCAGCACGCGCGCCGCGAGCGTGCCCGGATCGTCGCCGGGCAGCACCGGCACCACCGCCTGGGCGACGATGGGCCCGGCATCGAGTTGCGGCGTGACCAGGTGAACGGTCGCGCCATGAACACGCACACCCGCCTCGAGCGCCCTGCGGTGGGTGTCGAGGCCACTGAAAGCCGGCAGCAGCGACGGATGGACATTGAGCAGGCGGTTGCGATAGTGCAGGACGAAGGCGTCGGTAAGCACGCGCATGAACCCGGCCAGCACCACCAGATCCGGGGCGAAGGCATCGATCTCGTCGGCCAGGGCCACATCGAATGCGGCCCGGGTGGCGAAGCTCCGGTGATCGACGACCCGCGTCTCGATGCCGCGCTCGCGGGCGAACGCCAGCCCGGCGGCATCGGCCCGATTGCTGATCACCGCGACGACCTCGGCAGCGGCGATGCGGGCATCGACGATGGCCTGCATGTTGGAGCCACGACCGCTGATCAGAATGACGATGCGGCTCATCGCAGGGCCTCCGCGGAGCGCGCGGCGCCGGTCGGGTTCCGAGGCAGTGGTCCGTGCATCTCAGCCGCGCTCCACGCCGACCCGGGTCGTCCATCGCTGGCGCAGCCAGGCCCACGCCAGCGGCGTCAGCGACAAGGCGATGATGACGAGAATCACCGCGGTCAGGTTTTCCTTGACCAACGGCAGATTGCCGAACCAGTACCCGGCCAGCGTCAATGAGAAGATCCAGATGCAGCCGCCGAGAAAGTCGAGCGCGACGAAGCGGGGATAGGTCATGGCCGCGACGCCGGCCACGAACGGCGCAAAGGTGCGCACCAATGGCAGAAAGCGCGCGATGATGATGGTCTTGCCGCCGTGCGTCTCGAAGAACTGGTGAGTGCGATCGAATGCGGACTTGTTGAAGAAACGCGAACTCTCCCAGCGGAACACCCGTGGCCCGATGTAGCGACCTATCCAGTAGTTGGTGTTGTCGCCGAGCACCGCGGCGGTCAGCAACACGGCGCACAGAATGCCGATGTCCATGCCGCCGGTCGCAGCCAGCGCGCCGCAGACGAACAGCAGCGAATCGCCGGGCAGGAACGGCGTCACCACCAGACCGGTCTCGCAAAAGATGATCAGGAACAGGATCGCATAGATCCAGGTACCGTACTGGGCCAGCAGTACTTCGAGGTACTTGTCCAGATGCAACACGATGTCGATGAACTGGGACAGAAGCTCCATGCGATCGGGGCCGGAAGGTCGAACATGGCATTTTACCCGAGAGCGCCACGGGCGCCGTGGTAATTGCGCAGCGCAACAGCGAAGGCCCGGTCGCTCGACGATATAATCCGGCGATGCGCTCGATCCAGCAGCTTCCCGATCTTCTGATCAACCAGATCGCCGCCGGTGAAGTGGTCGAGCGACCGGCCTCGGTATTGAAGGAATTGCTCGAAAATGCGGTCGATGCCGGCGGCCGCAGCATCGAAGTGCAGCTCGAGCAGGGTGGCGTCCGGCGCATTCGCGTGTCCGACGACGGTTGCGGCATCCCGCCTGCCGAATTGCCGTTGGCGCTGGCCCGTCATGCAACCTCGAAGATCGCGAGCCTCGACGATCTCGAACACGTCGGCACGATGGGATTCCGCGGCGAGGCGCTGGCCGCGATCGCCGGCGTCACGCGACTTGTCATCACCAGCCGGGCACACGGTGAATCCCACGCCTGGAAAATCGAGGGCGGCCGACGCGAAGCGCAGCCGGCCGCGCTGACCGAGGGCACCGTCGTCGACGTGGCCGACCTCTACTACAACACGCCTGCGCGACGGAAGTTCCTGAAGACCGACGCCACTGAGTACGCCCATTGCGACGAAGCCTTCCGGCGGATCGCGCTGGCCCACCCGGATCTGGCGATGAAGCTCGCCCACAATGGTCGCGTCACCCACCGCCTGGCGATCGGGGACGCCGCACGGCGCATACGCGCACTGATGGGCGACGATTTCGTCGAACAGGCGCGCGCGATCGAGGCCAACGCCGGACCATTGCGACTCCACGGCATGGCCTCCCAGCCCGCCTATTCGCGCAGCAGCCGGGACGCCCAGTACTTCTTCGTCAATGGGCGGTTCGTGCGCGACAAGCTGATCAGTCATGCGCTGCGCGAAGCCTACGCAGACATCCTGCACGGCAGTCGCCACCCGGCATTCGTGCTGTTTCTCGAGCTCGATCCGTCAGCGGTCGATGTCAATGTGCATCCCGCCAAGATCGAGGTGCGATTCCGCGAATCGCGCGCGATTCATCAGTTCGTGTTGCACGCACTGCGACGTACCCTCGCCGGCGGCGCGGCAGCCGCGCCCGCATCCGGTCTCGGTGCGCGTCCGGCGCTGCCCGCCGACGCGCTGCCGCCATTCGCTGGTGACGCCTGGACAAGCGACCGTCCGCTGCCGGCGGGCCAGGCCCGGCTGGCGATGGACTCGGCGAGCCGGTCCTATTTCGAATTCGCTGCAGTCGCGCGCGGCGACGCGACGCGTGCGGGTCCCGCAATGCCCGCCGTCGATCCGACCGAATCGCCGCCGCTCGGTTTCGCACTGGCCCAGTTGCACGGCATCTACGTGCTCGCCCAGAACGCGGAGGGTCTGGTGCTGGTGGACATGCATGCCGCGCACGAGCGCATCCTCTACGAGCGCCTGAAGACGGTGCTCGACGGCTTGCCGGCGGTCCAGCGGCTGCTGATCCCGGCGGTGTTCGGCGCCAGCGCGCGCGAGATGGCGACAGCCGAAGCCCACCACGACTCACTGCAGTCGATGGGGTTCGAGGTCGCCGCCGCGGGCCCCGCCGAACTGGCCGTGCGATCGGTGCCGGCCCTGCTGGCGCGTGCATCGGTGGACGAGCTGATGCATGCCTTGCTCGAGGAATTGCACGATTTCCCGGCCTCGCAAGTCGTCGCTGCGCGGCGTAACGAATTGCTCGCGACGATGGCCTGCCACGGCGCCGTGCGTGCCAACCGTCAGCTCACGATTCCGGAGATGAACGCACTGTTGCGCGACATGGAACACACCGAGCGTGCCGACCAGTGCAACCACGGGCGACCGACCTGGACCCGACTCTCACTGGCAGAGCTCGACCGCTTCTTCATGCGGGGTCAGTAACGGCCGGCTTGCTACGGGACCTGGACGACGACCCGCCCGGCCCGTTCCAGTTCGCGCACCAGACTGAACTCGCCGCCGAAGTGGGCACCGCCGACCGCGGCGAAATACGGCGAAGGCCCGCATCCGAAGCCAGCGATGCGACCCGCCATTTCCCGGTTTCGCCGATGAATCACGGCTTCGGTCATCGGCGCCATCAGCGCCGGGTCGGCGCCTTCGTCCATCATCGCCAGCAAGGCGTCGGCGTCGCCGCTGCGCCAGGCATCGCGGACGCGTTCGAAATAGTCGCGGACCTCGTCGTCGATGATCATGTCGACGGTCTGGCGAAGGGATTCGAGCTGGGCCGCCAGCCCGGCACCGGACAAGGCCGCGATCTGACGCTCGACGGTCTCTAGCGGCACCAATCCGATCCCCCGCTTGCGTGCCCGTTCGGCCAGCCACGGTTCGATGCCGAAGCGGGCATCGAACCCGGCCTTCGAGGCAGCGGCCACTGCGAGCACGGTACCGGCCAGCCACGGCCGCATGCCCTGCATTGGCGACGGGTCGATGCCGACCACGGCGAAAGCCTGCGCCAGGCGCTCGGCGCCGCCCGCTGGCAGCAACCGGTCGAGCCGCTCGCCGGGCGGCAGGCGGCCGGCGGCGCTCAAGGCTTCGCCCAGTCCGGGCGCGTCCGGATCGAGTTCGAGCACCAGCATCCCGGCCGCGTCGAAGGCCGACAACACCGTCTGCGGCAGCGGAAAACAGCCGCGATCACACAGATGCAGCGTGCCGAACAGATGTCCGCACACCGCACCGTCGCGATCACGCACCTGCCACAGCAAACCGTCGGCAAGTGCCGCGCCGGCATGCCACAGGCCGAAGCTCGTCAGCAGCGCGACCAATGACCGTGTCGCCGATACAATCCCTGCCATGTCTGCCCTCTCATCCGAGACCCCGGCCGCATTGCTGGTCCTCGGCCCGACCGCAAGCGGCAAGACCGCATGCGCCCTGGCTATCGCGGAGCGGCTGCCGGTGGAGATCGTCAGCGTGGACTCGGCGCTGGTCTATCGCGACATGGACATCGGCACGGCCAAGCCCAGCGCGGCCGAGCGAGCCGTCTGCCCACACCACCTGATCGACATCATAAGCCCCGAAGACAGCTACTCGGCGGCGCGCTTCGCCAAAGATGCGCTGGCGCTGATCGCGGCGATCACCCGGCGCGGCCGCATTCCGCTGCTGGCCGGCGGCACCATGCTCTATTTCAAGGCCCTGCGCGACGGGCTGTCGGATCTGCCGCGAGCGGACACCGGCTTGCGTGGCGAAATCGACCGGCAGGCGTCCCGCCGCGGCTGGCCGGCGATGCACGCGGAACTGGCCAGCCTCGATGCGGCCGCCGCCGCGCGCCTGCAGCCGACCGACGCGCAGCGCATCCAGCGCGCGCTCGAGATCGTGCGGCTCACCGGTCGCCCGCTGGCAGATGCCTACGCCCGTCGGAGCGATCACCCGCTGCCGTTCCGTCCGGTCTCCATCGCGCTGGCACCGTCAAGCCGGGAAGTGCTCCATCGTCGGATCGCAGAGCGTTTCGACGCGATGCTGGCCGCCGGTCTGGTGCACGAGTTGCAGGCGTTGCGCGGCCGCTACCGGCTGGCGCCGGAACTGCCCTCGATGCGCTGTGTCGGCTATCGCCAGGCCTGGGACCATCTGGAAGGCCGGCTGGATCGTCGGGCGCTGCGCGAGCGCGGCATCGTCGCCACCCGACAGCTGGCCAAGCGCCAGCTCACCTGGCTCCGCCAGTTCCGCGAAGGCTGGCCGGAGATGCGGGAGTTCGATTGCCTGGCACCGAATCTCGCCGATGCGGTCGTGCGCTTCGCCCGTGAGTCAATAGAGCGCGACGCCGCGCCACCAGGCGATCGCCGCGAGCCATAGTGCCGCCAGGCCGTAGGCGCGCAGGCCATAGGCCGCATTGGCCCGCGCCATTGCCGCCGCCGGCAGGCCGTAGCGTCCCTGCAGTGCCAGGTGAATGCCCGACAACGGACTGACCGCCAGACCGACGGCCCACGACTGGCTGAAGATCGTCGCCAGCAGAACCGGGTCCGGCGCGATCGGCGACAGCCAGGCCGACACCAGCGAGATCGAGATCACCGCGTGGACGCCGATCAACGCTGCGCCGATCATTGCGCCCAGGACGAGCGCAGCCTGCAGTGCACCGAAATGCGCGAACGGCAGCCAGTGGCCGCTGGCAGAGATCAAGGATTGCAGACCGGAGGCAAAGACCGCGGCCGCCAGGAACAGCGCGAGTTCGCCGGACATCGCCGGCAATCGGGTGGCGGCCTGGTCACCGACCCGCCGCAGCGTGTCGACCGGACCATGCCGAAACAGGCTGGCGAGCACCGCGATCGCCGGTGCCGCCACGGTGATCACCGCCAGCGCGGTCCAGCCCGGCAACCACTGGCGGCCGGCCGCGACCGTCACCGCCAGCACCACCGGCAGCCACAGCGCCGCGACGTGCATCGGATAGCCGACGAAACCACTCGTCCCGGCGCCCAGTTCGCGCTCGAGGCGGTAACCCGCGAGCGCCAGCAGCAACAGTGCGAACGGCGCCCCAGCAGCGACCACGCCGAGCAAGGTGCTGCCCGGTGCGTAGGTGAGGGCGACGGCCACCGCGGCGAAGAACGGCGACCACATGGCCGCGGCGAGGAAGCCGCGCACCAGCAGTGCCGCCTGTCGCAACTCGAGCGGCCGGCCGGCTGCCGACATGCGGTCGCCCATGATGAATACCGCGGACAGGTTGATCACGGCACCGAACAGGTGGACGCCGGCCAGGGTCCGCCACAGCGCGCCCCGACCGCGCGGCAGCCGCCCTTCGTCGCTGCCCAGGCCGACCAGTTGCAGAAAGCTGACGCCGACCAGCATGCCGAGCAAGGCATTATTCTGGGTCAACACCCCGAGCCAGGCGCCGCGCACGCCGAGCGCGGCGCCGACCACGAGCGTCAGCAGGCCGATGCCGATCAGCCATGCCACCTGGCGGCGCTGCCGGGGATCGAGCCGCGGCCACAGCAGGGCACCAGCCGCCCATGCCGCCAGCCCCGCCGGCCAGGCGGCGACCGGCGCGCCCGCGCCATGCGCTGCGGCCAGTGAAGCCATCAGGATCAACAGCGCCGAAGCAGCGCGAGTGACGACTCGGGATTGCATGACCGACAGTTTAGGCCGGCACACCTTCCACCCCGTTGCAAATGCGCCGTCGCGCCCCCAATATTGTCTCTTACCCGTCGCCGGCCGATTCGCCGATCCGGAGCCCTTGGATGGAGCAGGAGTCGCGGGCGCAGAATCTGCGCCTGATTCACATTTCCGACCTGCATTTCGGTGCCCAGTCCGACGGCGCCCTCGATGCCCTGCGGGAGGCCCTGCGCGCGCTCAACCCGTCGCTGCTGGTGACCACCGGCGACCTCACCCAGCGCGGTCGGCCCGAACAACTGCGCGCCGCACGCGAGTTTCTCGACAGCGTTCAGGTGCCCTGGCTGGCGACGCCCGGCAATCACGATCTGCCGGTAATGCCGTGGCGGCGTCTGATCGATCCGCTGCGAGACTACCGGCGCTATGTTTCGGCCCATACCGAACCACGGGTCGAAAGCGATCTCGCGCGCATCGCCTTCCTCGACAGCACCGACCCTTCGGCCTGGCGTTCCGGCCGCATCGCCGACGCCCAGGCCAACGCCGCAGCGGAATTTCTGGCGGGCGCCCAGTCCTGCCAGATCCGGGTGGTCGCCACCCACCACCCGTTCGACGACCTCAGCGAAGACGGCCGCGAAGGCATGCGCGGCGCCCGCCGGGCGCTCGAGATCCTGTGCGCGGACGGTCTCGTGGATCTGCTGCTATGCGGCCATCTTCACCAGACGCGCATCGGCATCCTGCACAACGAGGGCCTGCGCTGCATCGTCGGCTGCGTGGCGGCGACGCCGACTTCGCCGCGCTGCGAGACGTCCGGCGAGTCCTTCGTCTGCGTCGACTTGTGCGAGGATGCGATCACGCTGTCGCCGTGGCGCCGGACGCCGGATACCGAGCGCTTCCGTCGGGTCAGCGGCCGCCACTTCTGCCGCCAGCGCGACAATCACTGGCGCGAGATCGAACCGGACCTCGACGACGACGAAGCCGCCTGATTCAGGCTGCGCTCGCTGCGTCGCCGATCGCGGGCGATTCTTCGCGCTGGCGGCGCGCCAGCAGCGTGTAGACGGTCGGCACGACGAACAGCGTCAGCAGCGTGCCGAGCAGCATGCCGCCGACGATCACCCAGCCGATCTGCTGGCGGCTCTCGGCGCCGGCACCGGATGCCAGCGCCAGCGGCACAGCCCCGAGCACCATCGCGCCGGTGGTCATCAGGATCGGGCGCAAGCGCAGCACGGCGGCCTCGACCACGGCTTCGGCCAGTGCCCTGCCCTGCTCGCGCAACTGATTGGCAAATTCGACGATCAGGATGCCGTGCTTGGTGATCAGCCCGACCAGGGTGACCAGGCCGATCTGACTGTAGACGTTGAGCGTGCCACCGGTGACATAGAGCGCGGCCAGGGCGCCAGTCATCGACAACGGCACCGTCAGCATGATGATCAGCGGATCACGAAAGCTTTCGAACTGGGCGGCCAGCACCAGGTAGATGAAGGCCAGCGCCAGCACGAAGGTCAGTGCCAGGCCGGCCGACGTGGTCTTGAATTCACGGGTCTGGCCGTTGTAGTCGACCGCATAGCCGGCTGGCAGCAATCGGGCCGCGGCATCCTCCAGGAAGCCCAGCGCTTCGCCCATGGTGTATTCGGGTGCCAGGTTGGCGGTCAGCGTCACCGCGCGTCGCTGGGCGAAGTGGTTGAGTTCGCGCGGCGCGACCGTTTCATCCACCTTCAGCATGCCGGCCAGCGGCAGCATCTCGCCATCGCGGTTGCGCACGAAGATGTCGCGGATGTCCCGCGGGTCGCGGCGGTCGCCGGGCGCGACCTGCACGATCACCTCGTACTGCTCGGCGTCGCGCTTGAAACGCGTCACCTGCCGGCCGCCGAGCATGGTCTCGAGCGTGCGACCGACCGCCTCGACCGAAACACCGAGATCGGTCGCCTTGTCGCGATCGATCTTCACCGCCAGCTCCGGCTTGGTCAGCTTGAGGTCGGTGTCGACGGCCACCAGGCCAGGGTTGTCGGCCACCACGTCGAGCAGTCGCTCGGTGAATTGCTGCAGTTCCTCGTAGCTCGCAGAGGTCACGATGACGAAATTGATCGGTCGATTGCGCGCGCTCTGACCGAGCGACGGCGGCGTCACCGGGAAGGCCAGCACACCGGGCACCGCCGCGAACTTGGGAAAGAGTTCCTTGGCGAGCCGGGTGGAGCGGATGTCGCGCTCATTCCAGTCGGCCAGGCCGGCGAAGGAGATGCCCTGCGACACGGTCGGGCTGCCCGACACCATGAAATATCGGGTGACCTCCGGCGTGCCGGCATAGATGTTCTCGAGCTGCCGTGCGTACCGGTCCATGAAATCGAGGGTCGCGCCTTCCGGACCGCTGAAGACGCCGATGATGAAGCCACGGTCCTCAACCGGTGAGAGCTCGGTCTTGAGCAGGCCGAGCAGGCTCCACGAGGCCCCCGCGACACCGACGAACACCAGCATTACCAGCCAGCGTGCCTTCAGCGCAAGGCCGAGCAGGGCCCGATAGCCTTGGGTCATGCCGTCGAAGAAACGCTCGACCAGATTGTACAGTCGGCCATGACGCGCCGCGTGGCGGAGCATCACCGAACACATCATCGGCGACAGGGTCAGCGCGACGAAACCGGAAACGATCACCGCGCCCGCCAGCGTCAATGCGAATTCGGTGAACAGCTTGCCGGTGCGCCCTGTCATGAAGGCCACCGGTGCATAGACCGCAGCCAGCGTGATCGTCATCGCCACCACGGCGAATCCGATCTCGCGGGCACCGGTCAGCGCCGCATGAATCCGCGGCATGCCGTCCTCGACGTGGCGGTAGATGTTCTCGAGCACGACGATGGCATCGTCCACCACCATGCCGACCGCCAGTACCAATGCCAGCAGCGTCAGCGTATTGATCGAGAAGCCGAAGGCCAGCATCAATGCGAAGGCTCCGATCAGCGACACCGGTATCGTCACCATCGGGATCAGCATTGCCCGCCAGTTGCGCAGGAAGACGAAGATGATCACCGCCACCAGCGCCACGGCCTCGCCGATCGTCATGAAGACCGCATTGATCGAGCGGTCGATGAATACCGTGTAGTCGTTGGCGATGTCCACCCGCATGCCCTCGGGCAGATCGGCAACGATGTTCGGCAGTTCCTCACGTAGCGCGTGCGACAGCGTCAGCGGGTTGGCGGTGCTCTGCTTGATCAGCCCGAGCGCGACGGCGGGCCGCCCCTTGAAGCGGGCCGAGGTCCGCTCCGATTCGGCACCGATCTCGACCCGACCGACGTCTCGGATCCGGATGGGGTAGCCGTCGGCGCTCTGCGGCTCACGCACGACCACCGCCTCGAACTGCCCGGGCGTCGTCAGATCGGTGCGCGCGACTACCGAGAACTCCCGGTCGGCGCTCTCGATGCGGCCGGCCGGGACTTCGACATTCTGGTTGCGCAGCGCGCCCTCGACGTCCTGCGGCGTCAGCCCGAAGGCGGCCAGCCGCTGACGGTCGAGCCAGATTCGCATCGAGTACTTGCGCTCACCGAATACCCGCACGTCGGCCGCACCGGGCAGCGTCTGCAGCCTCGGCTTGACGATCCGGCTGGCGACGTCGGTGACCTCGAGGGCAGAATGCCGGTCGGACGAGAAGGCGAGATAGATAATGGGATTGGCATCGGCCTCGACCTTGGCGATGACCGGCTCGTCGACGTCCTGGGGCAGGCGGTTGCGGACCCGCGACACGCGGTCCCGCACATCGGCCGCTGCGCCGTCCGGATCTCGTTCGAGGCGGAACTTGATCGTGATCTGACTCTCTTCCTGGCGGCTGATCGACGACAGCACGTCCACACCCTCGATACCCGCCAGCGAATCCTCCATCGGCTTCGTCACTTGCGATTCGATGATGTCCGGGCTGGCCCCCTTGTAGGTGGTACGCACCGTCACCACCGGCTCGTCGATATTCGGATACTCACGGATCGTGAGCCGCGTCCACGACACCAGGCCGATCAGCACCACCGCCAGCGACAGCACGGTGGCAAACACCGGCCGTCGGATGCAGATCTCGGAGATCACCATGTCGGGTGCCTACCGGCTCGCGGTCGGCCGCGGCGCCGGCGATTCGGCGATGCTCACTCGGGCACCGTCGCGCAGCTTGATCTGCCCGGCCGTGACCACCGTCATCCCGACCTCGAGACCACGCCGGATCTCGACCCGGGTATCGCGACGGATGCCGGTCTCGACCTCGACTCGCCGAACGCTGTCGCCGTCCACGACGAATACGAACTGGCCGTCGGCCGTCGGGATGAGCGCTTCCTCCGGTACCGACAGGACTGCCGGCCGTGCTTCGAGCAACAGGCGCACGCGGGCGAACAAGCCCGGCCGCAGCAGGTTCTCGCGGTTGTCGATGCGCGCGCGCAACAGCACCGCCCGACCCTGTGCGTCGATCTGCGGATCGATCGCCTCGACCACCGCTTCGAAGCTGCGGGACGGCCAGGCGTCGACGCTGACCGCCACCGACTGTCCGGTGCGGATCTGCCCGAGGTTGGATTCCGGCACCCGGAAATCCACCTTCAGACTCGACAGATCCTCCAGATTGACCAGGTCCGCACCCTCCTTGACGTAGTCACCGACGCTGACCTTGCGGATGCCTGCGATGCCGGTAAACGGCGCATCGATGCGGCTACGCGCAAGTCGCGCCCGTGCCAGTTCGACCGCCGCTCCGGCGACCTGCAGATTGGCGTTGGCCTGATCGCGGGCACTGCCGCTGACGAACTTGCGACGGAACAGGTCTTCGGTACGGGCGGCATCACTGCGCGCCAGTGCCAGCGCCGCCAGAGCCTGGGCGAGTTCGGCCTTCTGGGTCGCATCGTCGAGGCGGAACATCGGCGCCCCACGTGCTACCCGGGCACCGTCGGCAAATCCGATCGCAGCGATGCGGCCGGCAATTTCCGGTCGGACGATCACGGATTGGCTCGACGCCAGGGTTCCGACCGCCGACAATTCGTCGGGCATCGCCACCAGTCGCACGTCGGCCGCCTCGACCGCAGTCGGCCGCGGCGCCGCCTTGACCGCCGGATTCGCCTCACCTGCTGCCGGCCCGGTCCCGGCGGGCGTTCTTTGCGCCTGGTAGGCATAGACCGCCAGGGCTGCCAGCCCGACCAGACACAAGCCCACCACGACCTTGCTCGATGACATGCGTGCGACCTCGCTCGAGGCGGGAAGCGCCGCCCCCGTACTGTGACCGCACCGCTCGTGCAGCGGTTCGACCGCCGCGTCGTCGGCAGGCCGCCGCCTGAGCCGTGCCTCAGCCGTAGATCACGGCCGGCCCTCCCGGGCCACGCAGTTCGATACGGCCGATCCGATGCACGGTCTCGCCGGCAGCAACCAGGTGCGTTGACGCGGCGTCGGCCTGATCCTCGGCAACCACCACGACCATGCCGATGCCGCAGTTGAAGACGCGGTACATCTCGTCGCCGGCAACGTTGCCAGCCCCCTTCAGCCACTGGAACAGATACGGCATCTGCCAGCTGGCGGTGTCGATCCGGGCGCACAGGCTGTCGCCGAGGATCCGCGGCACGTTCTCGGTGATGCCGCCACCGGTGATGTGTGCCATGCCCTTGACCACGCCGGGCATCGCCCGCATCAGCGCCAGCAACGATTTGACGTAGATCCGGGTCGGCTCGAGGATCACGTCGCCCAGCGAGCGGCCATGGAAATTGCCGTCCAGATTGGGTTTGGTGACGTCGATGATGCGACGGATCAATGAGTAGCCATTGGAATGCGCGCCGCTCGAAGCCAGCCCCAGCAGCACGTCTCCCTTGCCGATGCCGGCGCCGTCGACGATCTCCGACTTCTCGACTGCGCCCACCGCGAAGCCCGCGAGATCGTATTCGCCGTCCGGATACATGCCGGGCATCTCCGCGGTCTCGCCGCCGATCAAGGCGCAACCGGCGAGCTCGCAGCCACGGGCGATGCCCGATACGACGCTCGCCGCGGTATCCACATCGAGCCGGCCACAGGCGAAATAGTCGAGGAAGAACAGGGGTTCGGCACCCTGCACGAGGATGTCGTTGACGCTCATCGCCACCAGATCCTGGCCGACGGTGTCGTGCTTGTTCAACTGGAAGGCAAGCTTGAGCTTGGTGCCGACGCCGTCGGTGCCCGACACCAGCACCGGCTCGCGATATTTGCCGGTGAGTTCGAACAGGGCGCCAAAGCCACCGATGTTGCCGAGCACCTCGGGGCGTAGCGTGCGGCGTGCCATCGGTTTGATGCGTTCGACCAGGGCATCGCCGGCTTCGATATCGACACCGGCGTCGCGATAGGAGAGCGAGGGGGATTTGGCGCTCAAGACGAATCCTTCGGGGTTGCAGTGGGTCAGGCCGCGGGGCGCTGGTTGAGCGCGCTATCGCGAGCGGATAAAGTGTCGCCCTCGGCCCGGGCGCGGCACGGCTCCGTGCCGCGCGAATCCGTAGTGCCGGCCAGACCCGGATTTTAACCGAAATGCCCATCGCCCGCGCCTACCGCATGCAGACCATAGGCTGGCTCGCCGCCGCGGCGATCCTGCTCTGGATCGTGTGGTTACTGGCGCCGATCCTGACGCCGTTTGCCGTCGCCGCGGTATTCGCCTATGTCTGCGACCCTGGCGTCAATTGGCTGGTTGCGCGCCGCGTACCTCGGGCCCTGGCGGTGCTGCTGGTGATCTCGGCGCTTGGTCTGGCCTTGCTCCTGCTGTTCCTGATCCTGGCGCCGATGGTCTACAAGGAAGGCATCGCGCTGGCCCAGCGACTGCCGGATCTGCTCGATCTGCTCAATCTGCGGGTGCGTCCGTGGCTCGAAGATCAGTTCGGCATCGTCGTCCAGCTCGACGTCGGCGCCGTGCGCAAGTGGCTGGCCGGCAATTGGGATACCGCGCAGGATGTCCTCGGGCTGGTGCTGGCCCGCGCCAAAACCAGTGGCATCGCCGCGCTGGCGATCGCCGGCAACCTGTTCCTGATCCCGATCGTGATGTTCTACCTGCTGCAGGAGTGGCCGAAGATCCTCGACTACATCGAGGAGAGCATCCCCAGGCCGCTACACGATCGGACGATGTCGCTGATGGCCGAGATCGATTCGGTACTGTCCGAGTTCCTCCGCGGGCAGCTTTCGGTAATGTTTCTGCTGGCCCTCTATTACAGCGTCGGGCTGTGGCTCGCCGGCCTGCGCTTCGCGCTGCCGGTCGGCATCATCACCGGCCTGCTGGTGTTCATCCCCTATGTCGGATTCACCACCGGACTGCTGCTCGCGCTGATGACCGCGGCATTGCAGGCCGGCTGGGAACCGATCGCCGGCGTCGTCGTGGTGTTCCTGATCGGACAACTGGTCGAGAGCTTCGCCCTGACGCCCTACCTCGTCGGCGAGCGCATCGGCCTTCACCCACTGGCCGTGATCTTCGCATTGATGGCCTTCGGCCAGCTGTTCGGGTTCGTCGGCATGCTGGTTGCGTTGCCGATGAGCGCGGCACTGCTGGTCGGTCTGCGCGAACTGCGCACGGCGTACCTAGGCAGCCATGTCTACCTCGGCGACGAGCACCGGGACGAACAGGCTTGAAGCAGCTCCTTCTCGACATCGACTGCAGCGCGCCCGCCGGATTCGAGCATTTCGTCGCGGGCGACAACGCGGCACTGCTGGCGGCACTGCATGAAGCGGCGCTGGCGGGCTCGGACCCACTCTATCTGTGGGGTCCGCATGGCAGCGGGAAAAGCCACCTGTTGGCGGCGACGGCGGCCCTCGCTCGCGAGGCCGGACGCCCCAGTCGGCGGCTGCCATCGGCGCCGTCGAGCGACGGTACCGCCGCCGTGCCGACGCTGCTGATCGTCGATGACGTCGATGGTCTCTCCGCCACGCAGCAGATCGCACTGTTCAATGCCTTCAATGCTTGTCGCGAGCACCGATCGACGCTGATCGTGGCCGGTTCCGCACCCCCGCGCGACCTGGCGCTGCGCGAGGACCTTCGCACGCGCATCGGGCAGGCCCTGGTGTTCGAGATCCGACCGCCGGACGACGACGTTCGCCGCGCCATCATCGAATCCCTGGCGGATCGGCGCGGCATCCGCCTCGATGGCGAGGTGGTCGGTTTCGTGCTGCGTCACGGCAACCGCGACATGGCGAGCCTGCTGTCGGTGTTCGAAGCGCTCGACCGCGCGTCGCTCGAAAACAAGCGCCCGATCACCCTCCCTCTGCTGCGCAGCCTGGTCCAGTCCGGGCTGGACATCTAGCCCTGGCCGGAGCCCGACATGGACCTCGTACTGTTCGATCTCGACAACACCCTGCTGCGGGGCGACTCGGATTTCGAGTGGGCGCAGTTTCTGATCTCGCGCGGGGTGCTCGACCGCGAAATCTACGAGGCTCGCAACCAGAGTTTCTTCGATCAGTACAAGGCTGGCACCCTCGACATCCACGAATTCCTCGACTTCCAGCTCGCGCCGCTGGCCCGGCACGACCGTGAAACGCTGGATCGCTGGCACACCGAGTTCATGCAAAGCCGCGTCGTGCCAATGATCGGCCGCCCTGCCCGCGATCTGGTCATGCGGCACCGACAGGAAGGTGCGTTGATGGCCATCGTCACGGCGACCAACAGCTTCGTCACCGGCCCGATCGCGCGCGCATTCGACATCCCGCACCTGGTGGCCACGATTCCGGCTCAGGAGGGCGGGCGATTCACCGGCAAGCCACGCGGGCTGCCGGCATTCAAAGACGGCAAGATCGCCCGCGTCGAGGCGTGGCTGGAATCCCTCGGCCTGTTCTTCGGCAGCTTTACCCGGAGCTGGTTCTACAGCGACTCGCACAACGATCTGCCACTGCTCGAGCGCGTGACCTCGCCGGTCGCGGTGGATCCGGATCCGAACCTCGAGCAGACCGCCATCAATCGCGGCTGGCCGGTCATCTCGTTACAGTTCGAGACCTGAAAGGCTGGTTCGGAGCGCAATCGGATAGAATTGGGCGGTTTACTCTGCAACCGACTGCCGCATTCTTCGATGATCCGCAAGTTGCTGCGCCGTGTCTTCAAGCGCGCCGCGTCCCCTACTTCCGATGAGCCCGCCGTCCTCGGCGTGGACCAGCATGGCCTGACTGGAAACCAGATCTCGCCGGCCGCGCGCAAGGTGTGTTCCGTTCTGCAGGAGCAGGGGCACAAGGCCTACGTCGTCGGCGGCGCGGTACGCGATCTGCTGGCCGGCCAGACACCGAAGGACTTCGACGTCGCGACCAGCGCCACCCCGGAAGAGGTCAAGGCCGCGTTCCGTCGCTCCCGCATCATCGGCCGGAGATTCCGCATCGTGCACGTCATGAGCGGCCCGGAGACGATCGAGGTCTCGACCTTCCGTGCCAGCCAGGATGCCGAATCCGCCGAAACGGACGCGCACGGGCGAATCCTGCGCGACAACGTGTTCGGATCGATGGCCGAGGACGCTACCCGCCGCGACTTCACCGTCAATGCGCTCTACTTCGATCCAGGCAGCGAAACGATCGTCGATTACCATCACGGCGTGGCCGATCTGCGGCACAAGACGCTGCGCATGATCGGCGAGGTACGGACCCGCTACCGCGAAGATCCGGTACGGATGCTGAGAGCCGTGCGGCTCGGTGCAAAGCTCGGACTCAACATCGATCCAGCCGCACGCGGCCCGATTCGCGAAATGGCCAGCCTGCTCGAGAATGTTCCGCCGGCGCGGCTGTTCGACGAGATGCTCAAGCTGCTGTTCTCGGGCCACGCCGTGAAGTGCCTCAAGCAACTGCGCGAAGAGGGACTGCACCACGGCCTGCTGCCGATGCTCGACGTCATACTCGAGCAGCCACTTGGCGAGCGCTTTGTCTGGCTGTCGCTGGAGAACACCGACGAACGCGTACGCAACGGTCGGCCGGTGTCCCCGGGATTCCTGTTCGCAACCCTGCTTTGGCACGAGGTGCTGGTCAATTGGGAGGCGCGCAAGAATGTCGGTGAACACGTCTATCCAGCGCTGTTCGCCGCGATGGACGAGGTACTCGACCAACAGGCGGAGAAGCTCGCGATCACGCGTCGGATCGCCGGCGACATCAAGGACATCTGGGCGCTACAGCCGAGATTCGATCGCCGCAATGGCAAGGGCCCGTACCGCTTGATCGAACAGCCGCGTTACCGCGCGGCGTGGGATTTCCTGCGACTGCGGGCCGAAGCCGGGGAACTGGACGCGGAATTGCCCGAGTGGTGGCGGCGCTTCGCTCACGCCAACCCCGTCGATCGCGAATCGCTGTTGCAATCGCAGGACGGCACTACGCCGAAGAAGCGTCGCCGCAGGCGGCGCAAGGCGGCCTCGAATCAACCCGGCGGCGGGGAAGACCACCCGGCCTCGCAGTAACACCAGTCGCCGCGGCAACCAGCACAATCGGGTGAACCGATCGCGCTCGCCTTGTGTATGCTTGGCATGTTCCGCATCTACTTCCGCCCCGAGGGTCGACATGCTCGAGAGAGCACGCCACATCGTAGTCGAGGGACCGATCGGCGCAGGCAAGACATCGCTTGCGAGACGCCTCAGCGAACGGCTCGGGGCACGGCTGGTGCTCGAACGTCCAGAAGACAACCCCTTCCTGGCGCGCTTCTACCACGACATGGAACGCTGGGGATTGGCGACGCAGTTGTCGTTCCTGTACCAGCGGATCGACCTGCTGACCGGCCTGGGCGCCAATCCGCAGGCCGTGACCTTCGTCTCGGACTTCCTGCTGGACAAGGACCCGCTGTTTGCCGAACTCAATCTCGGCAGCGACGAATTGACCCTGTACCACCGGATACTGTCGGCGATGAAGCCGATCAAACCGCCGTCCGTGGACCTGGTGATCTACCTGCAGGCAAAGAGCGAGACCCTGATCGATCGGGTGCGCAAGCGCGGCCTCGACGCCGAACGGACAATCACCGAAGACTACATCGGCAGGGTCTCCGACTGCTACGCACGCTATTTCTACGACTTCGACGCGTCCCCCCTGTTCATCGTCGACACCGACGTGCTGAACCCGGTTGACCGAGAAGAGGATTTCGATCTGCTGATCGAACGGCTCGGCGCGATGCGGGGTTACCGCGAGTTCTTCGGCTACGCCGCCTGAGCGCCGGAAAAGCTTGCCGGCAAGCCTTCAATGGAGTTTACTGCCGCCTGCGGAAGGGGCAATGAATGAGCTATTTGACTGAACAGCCACGAAAACCGACCACCCTGCACTCGTTGGCAAAGATGCGGGCCGACGGCGAGAAGCTCGCGATGCTGACCTGCTACGACGCGAGCTTCGCCGCGGCGCTCGAGCGCTGCGGCGTCGATCTGCTTCTGATCGGCGACTCGCTCGGCAATGTGCTGCAGGGCCATCGAACGACGCTGCCGGTGACCATGGAGCAGGTGATCTACCACACCGAGTGCGTCTCGCGGGGTTGCACGCTGCCCATGGTCGTCGCCGACATGCCCTTCGGCAGTTTCCAGGAATCCCCCGAACAGGCGATTCGCAATGCCGCCCGTTTGCTCGCTGCAGGTGCACAGGTGGTCAAGGTCGAAGGAGGACGTCACATGGCGCCAACCGTCGCGTTTCTGGTCGAACGCGGCATCCCGGTGTGCGCACATATCGGCCTCACGCCGCAGGCGGTTCACCAACTCGGTGGCTACCGCGTCCAGGGACGAACGGAAGAAGGCGCGAGCGCCCTGCGGGAAGACGCAATCGCGCTGCAGCAGGCCGGTGCCGCCCTGGTCGTGCTCGAGATGGTCCCGTCCGATCTGGCCGCCAAACTGACCGCGAATCTCGATTCAATGGCGACCATCGGCATCGGAGCCGGCCCCCACTGCGATGGTCAGGTGCTCGTTCTCCACGACATGCTCGGTGTGTTCAAGGGCTACCGGCCGCGTTTCGTCAAGGATTTCCTGAAGGGCCGAGACGACATCGACGATGCCATCACGGCCTACGTGCAAGCCGTCAAGGACGGTTCCTTTCCAGCCCCAGAGCACTGCTACTGACGAATCCGATGCGTATCGTGCATAGCGTCGCCGAATTTCGGGCGCTGCGTCCCTCACTCGGCCATTTGGCTTTCGTCCCGACCATGGGCAACCTCCACGCCGGCCACATCTCGCTCGTCAAGGCCGCCCGGGAGCATACGGATCAGATCGCCGCATCAATCTTCGTAAACCGCCTGCAATTCGGCCCGTGCGAAGACTTCGAGCGCTATCCGCGGACACTGGACGAAGACGCTGCGCAACTCGAGGACGCCGGCGTCGGCGTGCTGTTCGCGCCCGACGAACAGGAAATGTACCCGTCGCCCCAGCGCTACCACGTCGAGCCGCCGATCGAACAGGTCAGCATTCTCGAAGGCGAGTTTCGGGCTGGCCATTTTCGCGGGGTGGCAACCGTCGTCATGAAGCTTCTCCAGATCGTCCAACCCGACATCGCCCTGTTCGGCAAGAAGGACTACCAGCAGCTGATGGTGCTCCGGAACATGGTGTCGCAGTTCGCGATGCCGATCCAGGTCGTCGGCTGCGAGACCGTGCGCGCCGAAGATGGCCTTGCTCTGTCGTCACGCAACGGCTATCTCAGCGCAGACGAACGAAAGCGTGCGCCACAGTTGAACGCGGAATTGAGAAAGATTCGGACCGCCGTCCTCGACGGCCACCGGGATTTTGAAGGGCTGCAGGAATCGGCCGCCGCACGTCTGGATTCCGCCGGCTGGCAGACCGAGTACGTGCGCATCTGTCGTCGCGCTGACCTGCAGCCTGGCAACGCCGCCGCCGCCGAAGAAGCCCGCGTCGTGCTCGCCGCCGCTCGCCTTGGCACGACACGCTTGATCGACAATCTCGAAATCTGATGCGACACGACCCAGCCGGCATCGACGCATCCGATTTTCGAGCGTTTTGCGCTAAGCTTGCGGGTCGGCGCCGGGCGAGGCGTCCCGCCAGCGACAACGCAACTTACCTCAGGGGGAGTAGATGACAACGACGGTCAGACAGATTCTCGATGGAAAGGGTGACGCGGTGTTTGCCGTAGCGCCCAGCGCAACGGTGCTCGAAGCCCTGCGATGCATGCAGGCCAACGATATCGGTGGCGTCCTGGTCACCGAGGGCACACAGCTGCGCGGCATCTTCACCGAGCGCGACTACGCCAGAAAGGTCACGCTGCAAGGTAAGGCATCGAAAGATGTCAAGGTGTCGGAAGTCATGACAGCCAATGTCCTGACCATCTCGCCATCGCAGACGATTGACGACGTCATGGCGATGATGACCGAGAATCGCATCCGCCACATTCCTGTCGTCGAGAAGGGCACGATCGTCGGCGTCATCACGATCGGAGACGCGGTGAAGGCCGTCATAGCCGAACAACAGGCGACGATCGAGCACCTCGAAAGCTATATTTCTGGCGACCTCGGGGCCTAGTCGGCGCCGAATACCATGACACGATGGGGCCCGACGGCGCGGGGCCATGGCAGCAGCCATGCCCCGCGCCGTCGCATCCATTACCGCTTCAGCGCCAGTCCCGCGGACATCCTCAGCCCCACGCATCACATCTTCGAAGATTCCCACGAAGCAGCCGCCTCGACAGGAACACCGCCGACCATTTGTACTTTGCGTCACTGTCGGCAATTGAACAGGCAGCTTCCAAGACCTCTGTCCACCAGCCCGACCCAGGTTTCGTATGCAAACGAACGGCGGATTTCGGGCCACCTCACAGGTCAGTTACGACGCCGCCCGACAAGGCCCGACAAGCGATAGGCGGTGCGCGAACGACCGCCTGAGACTCGGCGATGGATGTCTGGGACTTTGACTGATGTCCAAAGTGATTTGGAAGGTGTTTGGTGGTGTGACTGCTCGAGTTCGGTTTTTGGTTTTAGTGGTTATAGGATCAAGCCTCACCAATTAGTATCGGTTAGCTTAACGCATTACTGCGCTTCCACACCCGACCTATCAACGTTCTGGTCTTGAACGACCCTTGAGCGTGATCGAGTCACGAGGGAAGTCTCATCTTGAGGCGAGTTTCCCGCTTAGATGCTTTCAGCGGTTATCTCTTCCGTAGTTAGCTACCCGGCGATGCGACTGGCGTCACAACCGGTACCTGAGCTACGTCCACTCGGTCCTCTCGTACTAGGAGCAGGCCCTCTCAAACTTCCAGCGCCCACGGCAGATAGGGACCAAACTGTCTCACGACGTTTTAAACCCAGCTCACGTACCACTTTAAATGGCGAACAGCCATACCCTTGGGACCGGCTACAGCCCCAGGATGTGATGAGCCGACATCGAGGTGCCAAACTCCGCCGTCGATGTGAACTCTTGGGCGGAATCAGCCTGTTATCCCCAGAGTACCTTTTATCCGTTGAGCGATGGCCCTTCCATACAGAACCACCGGATCACTATGACCTGCTTTCGCACCTGCTCGACTTGTCGGTCTCGCAGTCAAGCCTTCTTTTTGCCATTGCACTATCAGTACGATGTCCGACCGTACCTAGAAGACCTTCGTACTCCTCCGTTACCGTTTGGGAGGAGACCGCCCCAGTCAAACTGCCCACCATGCACGGTCCCCGACCCGGATTCACGGGCCTAGGGTTAGAACCTCAACGACACCAGGGTGGTATTTCAAGGATGGCTCCACGAGAACTGGCGTTCCCGTCTCATAGCCTGGCGACCACCGAAATCTACACAAATCCCGTCAAAGTCCAATGCAAAGCTGCAGTAAAGGTTCATGGGGTCTTTCCGTCTAGCCGCGGGGAGATTGCATCTTCACAAACATTTCAACTTCGCTGAGTCTCAGGAGGAGACAGTGTGGCCATCGTTACGCCATTCGTGCAGGTCGGAACTTACCCGACAAGGAATTTCGCTACCTTAGGACCGTTATAGTTACGGCCGCCGTTTACCGGGGCTTCGATCAAGAGCTTGCACCCCATCACTTAACCTTCCGGCACCGGGCAGGCGTCACACCCTATACGTCCACTTTCGTGTTTGCAGAGTGCTGTGTTTTTAATAAACAGTCGCAGCCACCGATTCTCTGCGACCCCTTTCGGCTCCATCCGCGAGGGACTTCACCTACCAGGGGCATACCTTCTCCCGAAGTTACGGTATCAATTTGCCGAGTTCCTTCTCCTGAGTTCTCTCAAGCGCCTTGGTATTTTCAACCTGCCCACCTGTGTCGGTTTGCGGTACGGTCGATTGTGAGCTGAAGCTTAGAGGCTTTTCCTGGAAGCAGGGTATCAGTCACTTCAGGCTCAGTGAGCCCTCGTCATCACGCCTCAGCTAAGACTCCCGGATTTGCCTAAGAGCCACGCCTACACGCTTAAACCGGGACGTCCAACACCCGGCCGACCTAACCTTCTCCGTCCCCCCATCGCACTCACAATCGGTACAGGAATATTGACCTGTTTCCCATCGACTACGCATTTCTGCCTCGCCTTAGGGGCCGACTCACCCTGCGCCGATGAACGTTGCGCAGGAAACCTTGGGCTTTCGGCGAGCGGGCTTTTCACCCGCTTTATCGCTACTCATGTCAGCATTCGCACTTCTGATACCTCCAGCATCCCTTACGAGACACCTTCGCAGGCCTACAGAACGCTCCCCTACCATCTCTTACGAGATCCGCAGCTTCGGTTATCAGTTTGAGCCCCGTTACATCTTCCGCGCAGGACGACTCGACTAGTGAGCTATTACGCTTTCTTTAAAGGGTGGCTGCTTCTAAGCCAACCTCCTAGCTGTCTGGGCCTTCCCACTTCGTTTACCACTTAACTGATCATTTGGGACCTTAGCTGGCGGTCTGGGTTGTTTCCCTCTCGACACCGGACGTTAGCACCCGATGTCTGTCTGCCGTATATCACTTTCCGGTATTCGGAGTTTGCTATCGCGGGGTAAATCGCAGTGACCCCCCCAACGATGACAGTGCTCTACCCCCGGAAGTGTCCGTACGACGCACTACCTAAATAGTTTTCGGGGAGAACCAGCTATTTCCGAGTTTGTTTAGCCTTTCACCCCTATCCACAGCTCATCCCCTAATTTTTCAACATTAGTGGGTTCGGACCTCCAGTACCTGTTACGGCACCTTCATCCTGGCCATGGATAGATCACTCGGTTTCGGGTCTACATCCAGCTACTAAAGCGCCCTATTAAGACTCGCTTTCGCTACGCCTCCCCTATTCGGTTAAGCTCGCAACTGAACGTAAGTCGCTGACCCATTATACAAAAGGTACGCAGTCACCCCTCAAGGAGGCTCCCACTGTTTGTATGCATGCGGTTTCAGGATCTATTTCACTCCCCTCCCGGGGTTCTTTTCGCCTTTCCCTCACGGTACTAGTTCACTATCGGTCGATCACGAGTATTTAGCCTTGGAGGATGGTCCCCCCATCTTCAGACAGGATTCCACGTGTCCCGCCCTACTTGTCGCACGCCCAGACCCGCAGGAAACTTTTCGCGTACGGGGCTATCACCCACTATGGCCGGACTTTCCAGACCGTTCCACTAAGCTTCCTGTTTAGTCGTGCAGGCTTCTCCCCGTTCGCTCGCCACTACTTGGGGAATCTCGGTTGATTTCTGTTCCTCGGGCTACTTAGATGTTTCAGTTCACCCGGTTCGCCTCCACTGGCCTATGTATTCAGCCAGGGATACCTCATAAGAGGTGGGTTTCCCCATTCGGACATCTGCGGATCAAAGTTCTATTGCCAACTCCCCGCAGCTTTTCGCAGGCTTACACGTCCTTCATCGCCTGTGATCGCCAAGGCATCCACCACATGCACTTAGTCGCTTGATCCTATAACCCCGGACCCTCTTCTCGAAGGCCCAACACCATAGGCTCGAACTCGTTTGTGCAGCGAGACCAGCGCCGGTTCGCAACCGGTCCCGCGCAAATGCAATCACACAACCCGTGCCAGTCGCCAACACTTCGGCAACTGACACTTACCTTCCATCACTTTGTTAAAGAGCAACCGACTGGCCCGAAAGCCAGAAGCAAACACACCTCGCGCACCAACACACACATGCGCAAGATCCGCTTGCTTCTGTTCTCCTGAGGCTTGGTGGAGGATGACGGGATCGAACCGACGACCCCCTGCTTGCAAAGCAGGTGCTCTCCCAGCTGAGCTAATCCCCCTCTCGATGGTGGGTCTGGTTGGGTTCGAACCAACGACCCCCGCCTTATCAAGACGGTGCTCTAACCAGCTGAGCTACAGACCCTCTAACCAAGGTCGGATACTACGAACAACCGATAGGCTGTGGATACTTGACCAGCAAAGGCCATTCTCTTGAAAGGAGGTGATCCAGCCGCACCTTCCGATACGGCTACCTTGTTACGACTTCACCCCAGTCATGAATCCCACCGTGGTAAGCGCCCTCCCGAAGGTTAAGCTACCTACTTCTGGTGAAACCCACTCCCATGGTGTGACGGGCGGTGTGTACAAGACCCGGGAACGTATTCACCGCAGCATGCTGATCTGCGATTACTAGCGATTCCGACTTCACGCAGTCGAGTTGCAGACTACGATCCGGACTACGATCGGCTTTCTGGGATTGGCTCCACCTCGCGGCTTGGCAACCCTCTGTACCGACCATTGTATGACGTGTGAAGCCCTACCCATAAGGGCCATGATGACTTGACGTCATCCCCACCTTCCTCCGGTTTGTCACCGGCAGTCTCAATAGAGTGCCCAACTAAATGATGGCAACTATTGACAAGGGTTGCGCTCGTTGCGGGACTTAACCCAACATCTCACGACACGAGCTGACGACAGCCATGCAGCACCTGTGTCCTGGTTCCCGAAGGCACCAAGTGATCTCTCACAAGTTCCAGGCATGTCAAGGGTAGGTAAGGTTTTTCGCGTTGCATCGAATTAATCCACATCATCCACCGCTTGTGCGGGTCCCCGTCAATTCCTTTGAGTTTTAATCTTGCGACCGTACTCCCCAGGCGGTCGACTTCACGCGTTAGCTGCGTTACTCAAGAAGTTTCCTTCCCGAACAACTAGTCGACATCGTTTAGGGCGTGGACTACCAGGGTATCTAATCCTGTTTGCTCCCCACGCTTTCGTGCATGAGCGTCAGTACAGGCCCAGGGGCTGCCTTCGCCATCGGTGTTCCTCCACATCTCTACGCATTTCACTGCTACACGTGGAATTCCACCCCTCTGCCGTACCGTACTCTAGCCGTGCAGTCACAAGCGCAGTTCCCAGGTTAAGCCCGGGGATTTCACACCTGTCTTACACAACCGCCTGCGCACGCTTTACGCCCAGTAATTCCGATTAACGCTCGCACCCTACGTATTACCGCGGCTGCTGGCACGTAGTTAGCCGGTGCTTCTTCTGGTGGTACCGTCATCCACCTCCTATGTTAGAGAAGGCGATTTCTTTCCACCTGAAAGAGCTTTACAACCCGAAGGCCTTCTTCACTCACGCGGCATGGCTGGATCAGGGTTGCCCCCATTGTCCAAAATTCCCCACTGCTGCCTCCCGTAGGAGTCTGGGCCGTGTCTCAGTCCCAGTGTGGCTGATCATCCTCTCAGACCAGCTACGGATCGTCGCCTAGGTAGGCCTTTACCCCACCTACTAGCTAATCCGACATCAGCCGCTCCAATCGCGCGAGGTCCTAAGAGCCCCCGCTTTCCCCCTCAGGGCGTATGCGGTATTAATCCGGGTTTCCCCGGGCTATCCCCCACGACTGGGTACGTTCCGATGCATTACTCACCCGTCCGCCACTCGTCAGCGGGCCGAAGCCCCTGTTACCGTTCGACTTGCATGTGTAAAGCATGCCGCCAGCGTTCAATCTGAGCCAGGATCAAACTCTTAAGTTCAATCTCTAGTCTCTCGGAAAAAACTCAAAATCTTTTCCGTGAGTACTCAATCACTGCGAATCCAGACCCCGAAAACGAGGTCCGTGCCCGCCAATCAAGCACCCACACCTATCGGCTGTTCGAATTTTTAAAGAACCGGCCGCGATCGCGACCAAGACAGCGATTCTGACATGAATCCAAAAACACTGTCAACTTCCCCAGCGCTCACCCACGTCCTAAAACAACGCACGGAGAACCCCAACAGAGCACCCAACCAACTCACGCCCCGCTCGAGAGCCGCGCATTATACACACCACAAAACACCATGCAAGCGACCAACTCGCTATCTGCGGGAAGACCGCACCGCCCGGACTTGCCACACGCGATGGGCTCGGCTGGGCTTGCTGCACCGACAGTGGTGATGGATTGAGGCGAGATGACCCGGCAGATTCCTGGGCTGCAGGTTTGAGGTGGCTTCTCGCATGGCTTGAGGGGCTGGCTCAGGCGGGCGGATGGATTGCCGCCGCTGCACATGTGGCAGCATACGCTCCGCGAGGCATCAATCGCTGCAAGGAGTCGGCGCGTAGCGTACTCGCACCTTCCGGCTCGAGCACGCGAGTTCGCACACTAGGCGCGCCGACACGCGGTATCGCCACGACGGCAGCCCGAAACGCCCAACATGGGTGGACAGTCGTCGCCGTCAGGTTCAGCGCATCAGGCCGCTCGCTGGTGGCGAGCATCGAAAGCGGCGCCAACACCCACCGCAAGTGCGAGTATTTGGCGCCATCGGCAGCCATCTGCGGGCCGCATCGCCTCGCCGCGGCACGCGGCGTTCGTCCGCCCACGCCCTAAGACGCGTCAATCGTGACCGAAGGCGTCGCCGCCCCCGGCGTAGTTCTCGAAGCGCGTGCTTTCGCCGAGAAAGGTCAGCCGCAAGGTACCGGTCGGGCCGTTGCGGTGCTTGCCGATGATCAGTTCGGCACTGCCCTTGTCGGGCGAGTCCGGATTGTAGATCTCGTCACGGTAGATGAAGATGATGATGTCTGCATCCTGCTCGATTGCGCCGGACTCCCGCAGATCGGACATCACCGGCCGCTTGTTGGGCCGTTGCTCGAGACTTCGGTTGAGCTGCGACAGTGCCATCACCGGCACATTGAGTTCCTTGGCGAGCGACTTGATCGACCGGGATATCTCCGAAAGCTCGGCCGCGCGGTTGTCGCTGTCCTTCAATGAAGTCATCAACTGGAGGTAGTCGATGACGATCAGGCCGAGCTTGCCGAACTGCCGGTAAAGGCGCCTGGCTCTGGCCCGCAGGTCGATCGGATTCAGGCCTGCGGTCTCGTCGATGTAGATCGGCGCCTCGTGCAGCTTCCCGAGCGCGAAGGTCAGCCGTTGCCATTCGTCGTCGTTGAGCTTGCCGGTGCGGATCCGATGCTGGTCGAGGCGACCTACGGATGCCAGAAACCGCATCGCCAGTTGTGTCCCGGGCATCTCCATCGAAAAGATCGCGACAGGGAGGCGCTCCTCGACCGCCACGTGCTCGGCGATATTGAGCGCCAGAGTCGTCTTGCCCATACCGGGACGGCCTGCCACGACGATCATGTCGGTCCCATGCAGCCCGGAAGTTTTCGCGTCGAGATCGATCAATCCGGTCGGCACGCCGGTGATGTCGCTGGGACTGTCGCGGTCGTACAGTTCCTGAATGCGATCGACGACTTGCCCCAGCAGCGGCTGGATCGGGACGAAGCCACCGGCATTGCGTGCGCCGGCTTCGGCGATCTCGAAGACCCGAGCCTCGGCCTCGTCGAGCAACATCTTCGCGTCCTTGCCTGAAGGCTTGAGGGCGCTGGCGGCGATTTCGTCGCCCACCGTGACCAACCTGCGAAGAATCGCGCGTTCTCTGACAATCTCGGCATAACGTCTGATATTCGCTGCCGACGGCGTATTTGACGCCATCTCGCCCAAGTAGGCGAGCCCGCCCGCCTCGTCGGCCTCGCCGGACTTCTCGAGTGCGGCAAACACCGTCACGACATCGGCCGGCTTGCCCTGCTCGATCAGGCGGGATACGTGCTTGAAAATGCGCCGATGGTCGTCACGGTAGAAATCAGCCTCGACGACCAGGTCGGCGATCCGATCCCAGGCGGCATTGTCGAGCAACAGGCCGCCAAGCAGTGATTGCTCGGATTCGACCGAGTGCGGCGGAAGCTTGAGCTGAGCAAGATCAGGATCCATCGGGTTCGTGTCCAGGTGTCAGATCCAGACGATTACGAGAGCGACCGCGCACGGAAAACAAAAAAGGGCTGCAATGCAGCCCTTCTTCTCAAGCACTCGTGCGAGCGACCTCGCGTGACGACGTCACTGCTCGGCGACGACCGCGACGTTGATGGTCACCACGACGTCGGAATGAAGCGCCACTTCGAGCGCATTTTCACCGGTTTGCTTGATCGGCCCATCGGGCATGCGCACCGAGCCGCGCTCGATTTCGATGCCTTTCTCGCCAAGCGCAGCAATGATGTCCGCGCCACCGACGGAGCCGAACAGGCGTCCATCTACACCTGCCTTGCGGGGCAGTTCGAGCGCGAGCCCGTCGAGCTTCTCGGCGACCGACTGTGCGGCTGCGAGTCGATCGGCCTGGATCTTCTCCAGTTCCGCGCGTCGCTCTTCGAACTCGGCCAGATTGGCTGCCGTTGCCCGCTTGGCCTTGCCCTGCGGAATCAGGTAATTGCGTGCATAGCCGTCACGTACCTTGATGACATCACCGAGCGACCCCAGGTTCGCCAGCTTCTCGAGAAGAATGATCTGCATGGTTCGGCCCTCCGGATCAGTCGTGCAGGTCGGTGTACGGCAGCAGCGCGAGGAACCGGGCACGCTTGACGGCGGTCGTCAGCTGCCGCTGATAGCGTGCCTTGGTGCCGGTGATACGCGCCGGCATGATCTTCGCGTTCTCGGTGATGAAGTCCTTCAGCAGATCGACATCCTTGTAGTCGATCTCTTCGACCTTCTCCGCCGAGAACCGGCAGAACTTGCGGCGCTTGAACAATCCACCGCGGCCACGATCGTCACGACGCTTCGGTTTGAAAGCCATTTTCGTTTCCTTCCAAAAATCTGATCTTTTCTACGTGCAGCAACAGTCGCCGATTCTTCAGGCTCTTCGCTGCAATGAATCCGTTCACGCTCACAGCGGCGCCAAGCACGCTCTGCGACAGCATCCGGGCTTCCTCCCCGAGGACCACGAAGGGGACTTCAGCAGTCACGGCCCGCTCTGATCCCGCTTCGATCTGGGTCGAGGCATGTCGAATGACGCCCTCGACCACGGGCAGCCCGGCTGGCGTCGTTCGTCTGGCCGAAATCTCTGCAAGTTCACCCTCGAGCGACAGCGTGTTGACGCACACCACCGGCGATCAGGCGTCGCTGGTCGCCTTCTCCTTCTGCTCGGGCGCCGGGGTCAGGGAGCGAGCCTTCTCTTCCTTCATCATCGGCGACGGCGAGGTAACGGCCTTCTTCTTCTTGACGGTCAGGTGCCGAAGCACCGCGTCGTTGAACTTGAACGCATGCTCGAGTTCCTCGAGGGTCTCGCCATCGCATTCGATGTTCATCAGCACGTAGTGCGCCTTGTGGACCTTCTGGATCGGGTAGGCGAGCTGGCGACGGCCCCAGTCTTCCAGGCGATGAATCTGACCTTGGCGGCCGGTGACCAGCGAACGATAGCGATCGATCATGGCCGGAACCTGCTCGGACTGATCCGGGTGCACGATGAAGACGATCTCGTAGTGGCGCATGTAATCTCCTTTTGGTTACGATGAGCCCCCCGGCATGCGTAACCGGTGGAGCAAGGAAACCGCCGAATATATCAGTTGGCGACGATCACCACAAGATCGTCGCGTGCGGTCAGGCGTGGGCCGGAACCATGATCTCGGCCTCGCCGTCCAGCACGACCTTGCCCGCGACGGTGCATTCGGTCTTGAAGCGGGCACGGCGCTTTTCGGGGTTAAGTTCGACCACGGTCGCCCGCGCGACGACGGTGTCTCCGATGCGGACCGGCGCCTTGAATCGGAGCGACTGCGACAGGTAGATGCAGCCCGGCCCCGGCAGCTTGGTTCCGAACACGGTCGAGATGTAAGACGCAGACAGCATGCCGTGGGCAATGCGGCCGCCGAACATGGTCGCCGCGCCGAACTCTTCGTTCAGGTGCACCGGATTGGTATCGCCGCTGACACCGGCGAACATCTGTATGTCCGCCTCCGAGACGGTATGGCCGTAGGCCGCAGACATTCCGACCTCCAGATCCTCGAAATGGTAGCCATAGAACTCGTCGAAACTGCCTTGCGCATCGGTGCTCATCTGTGGATCCCCCTGGACGCTGCCAGTCTGCCTTAAACGGAAATGCCCGCGTGTCGCGGGCATTCACTCGAAAATTCTGGCGGAGAGGGCGGGATTCGAACCCGCGTCAGGGTATTACCCTGAACACGCTTTCCAGGCGTGCGACTTAAACCACTCATCCACCTCTCCACGCGAGGCGCGGATTATAGCAAACCTCGGCCAATAGGAAAGGCAGCACCTGCCCAGACACGTCGACAGCAATCGATCAGTCCGCTTCATCGCCAGGCGGCGGCATGCCCGGATAGCGGATGTAGGTCACCAGCTTCTGCACCGCCTCACTCGGTGGCGGCGTCAGCAGGCTCACCACGACGATCACAGCGAAGCCGAGACCGACGCCGAAGATGCCACTCGAGATCGGGTTGATGCCGTACCAGGCATTGGCCATGCTCCCACCGAAGAAGCTATGCGTGCGCAGCACATAGTAGATCGTCACCGCCAGGCCGGCGATCATGCCGGAGACCGCCCCCCACCGGTTGGCGCGCTTCCAGAATATGCCGAGCACCAATGCCGGGAAGAAGGCCGAGGCGGCGATGGAGAAAGCCAGTCCGACCATGAACAGGATGTTGTCCGGCCTCAGCGAGGCCACCCAGGCCGCGACCACGGCCACGACCAGAAGCTGCGACTTTGCGATCACCAGTCGGCGCTGGGTAGAGGCGAAGGGATTGACCACCTTGTAGTAGAGGTCGTGAGAGAGCGCATTCGAAATGGTCAGCAACAAACCGTCCGCAGTCGACAGCGCCGCGGCAAGGCCTCCGGCGGCGACCAGACCCGACACCACATAGGGCAGCCCGGCGATCTCCGGCGTCGCGAGCACGATGACGTCGGTGTTGAGGCTGAGTTCGGCCAGCTGCAGTACGCCGTCACCGTTCAGGTCTTCGATGTGAACCAGACCGATCTTGCCCCAGTAGGCGAGCCATGCCGGCAGCGTGGCGATCTCGGAGCCGATCAGGTTGGTGTAGATCTCCCACTTGGCGAACACGGCGTAGGCGGGCGCGGTCAGGTACAGCAATAGAATGAAGAACAGCGACCAGACCACTGATCGCCGTGCTGCCGAGACGCCAGGGGTCGTGTAATAGCGTGTCAGCAGATGAGGCAGCGCAGCGGTGCCGAGCATGAGGACGAAGGTCAGCGCCAGAAAATTCAGGCGAGCTTCATCGGACTGCGCCTGGTCGGCGCCAGGATAGGCCTCGGCGTGGGGCACCAGCGGCTGAGCCCTGGCCAGATTCTCGTCGCGTTTTCGCTGCCAGAGCTCGCGCGCGGCTTCGACGGTATGCGGCACGTCACGCAGGGCGCGCTCGGCCAGTGCCACCTCCCGCGCGGGCCCATCGTTCAGGCGCAAATGGTTGAGACGCTCGGTCAGCGCTCGGCGCTCCGCATCGAGCGACAGCGGCAGGTCCCGGATCTTGCCGGCGTAGGCCTCTGCCCGGTAGTAGAACTGATTGCGCACCGCCACCTCGTTGGGCTCGGAGTACAGTTCCAGTTCCTTCGCGGCCAGGTTCTGCAGCACGATGCCGTACGAGGCCTGGGGGATCGGCACGTTGGTGATCTTCTGCGACAGGATCACCACCGGGACCAGATAGGCGATGATCAGGATCACGTACTGGGCGACCTGAGTCCAGGTCACGGCCCGCATGCCACCGAGAAACGAGCAAACCAGGATGCCGGCGAGGCCGACGAACAGGCCGATCTCGAACTCCACGCCGACGAAGCGGCTGGTGATCAGCCCGACGCCGTAGATCTGTGCCACCACGTAGACGAAGCTCGTCAGGATGGTGGCTGCGACGGCGACCAGACGCGCGAAATTTCCCTCGTAGCGGGCGCCGAAGAAATCGGGCACGGTGTAGCGTCCGAATCTTCGCAGGTAGGGCGCCAGCAGCAGGGCCACCAGCACGTAGCCCCCGGTCCACCCGGTGACGAAGGCAAGGCCTTCGAAACCGCTGTAATAGAGCGTCCCGGCGAGCCCGATGAACGAGGCGGCGCTCATCCAGTCGGCTGCCGTGGCCATGCCGTTGAACACCGCCGGCACCCGTCGCCCGGCAACGTAGTACTCCGCCACATCGGCGGTGCGGCTCATTACGCCGATGCTGGCGTAGATCGCGATCGTCGCGAACAGAAACAGATGTCCGATGAGCTTCTGCGAGAGGCCGAACTCCTCGCCGATCGCCAGCAGAACGACAAAGGCGATGAAGCCGCCGGTATAGAGGAAGTAGTTTCGTCCGAGCCTGCGCTCGAAGCGGTTCATCAGCTGCTACCGCCGGTCGCACGAACGCACGTCCGCGGGTCCGGAAATCTCTGTCGGCAGCGACCGGCGCGCTTGCTCATCGGCCCGCGCTCGCTCAGTACTTCACCCGGGCGTAGTAGGTCTTCTCGGCGGCTTCACGAGCTTCGCGCAGGGTCCGGATGCCTTTCTCGGCAAGCAGCGGGATCATCTTGAGGAAGACCTCACCCGTCACGATCGCATCGCCGAGCGCCGTATGGCGGCCGACGATGTGCACGCCCATGCGCTCGGCAATCGCTTCCAGCCGGTGGGATTCCTGGTTGGGATGGATCAGCGGAGAGAGCAGCAACGTGTCGAGCACCGGCTGGTCGAACTTCACGCCCGTCCGCTCCTCCTTCATCTGCAGGAAGCGCATGTCGAAAGCGGCATTGTGCGCCACCAGCACGGTGTCCTCGGCAAAAGCGTGGAATGCGGGCAACACCGCATCGATGTCGGGCTGCCCCACCAGCATGTCCTCGGTGATGCCGTGGATCTGCGCCGACTCCTTGGCCAGTTCGCGCTTGGGGTCCACCAATTGCTCGAAGGATTCGGTCTTCAGCAGCTTGCCGTTGACGATCCGGCTCGCGCCGATTTGGATGATCTCGTCGCCCTCGGACGGATTGAGGCCGGTCGTCTCGGTGTCGAATACCGTGAATCGTAGTTCGGACAGCAGGCGGTCGTCGAGCGAATGTTCGTTCTCCGAGGCCTTGAAGAGGTCGAAATCGTAGTACTCAGGTCGACTCTCGCCCCGCAGGTACTGCTCGGTTTCGGATGCGTCCTGGGGCACCGCCCTCGGCAACAACAGTCGGAAGAAGGCGCGATGGCGGGTCTTCTCCCGCTCCAGCCACATCTCGCCGTCATGGCGCTCGACCACGTCGCGAATGGTCAGCGGCGACGACTCCTTGCCGATCTGCATCGGCTCGAGCTCCCAGTTCATCACGGTTTCGGTGCTCATCGCCTGGCCCGACCAGATCAGGTCCAGATGGGCCATCTTGCCGGCCTCGCTCAGTCGCAGCCTGACTTCGCGAATTTCGAATTCGTCCGACAGCCGCGACGCCAGGTAGGTCAGTGCCTGCAGCAGCGAAAAGCTGTCGAGCCGCAGCCACAGCGATCCGTCCACGTCTTCGAGCTTGACCGGCAGTCCGACGCTGGCTTCGATGCGGCCACGCGCCGCGCTGACGAAATCGCTGCCGAGCATCTCTTCCATCGGCCATCGCGTCTTGAGCGTATCGGCAAAGTTCTCCGCCGCCTCTTCGAGGCGCTTGCCCATGCCCTGCACTTCGTCCTTGATCACGCCAACGAAGCGTTCGCGCATCGCAGGATCGAGGTCGTCGTAGTCGAGCATTTCGACCGCGGCCCTGATGTTCGCCAGCGCCGCTCGATTGCCTTCCGTGGCCCCGTGCAGCAGCAGGTCGCGTCGAGACTCGGCCTCGAAGGTGCGGGTGATGTTGTCGAGCATCAGGATGAAGCCGGTCAGGTGGCGCTCGTCAACATCCCGGCTGCTCAGCACCGGTGCCATCTGTGCCCGCAACAGCTGGCCGGAGCGGGTCGTCGTGACGAAATTGCTGACCGGCTGCGCAACATCCTTGCGCAGGCCCGTCTGCAGCGTCTCCAGCGCGTGCGAAATCAGCCCTCGCTCGAAGACCGTGTAGATCGACCGACCGAGGCCGATCAGTTCGCCGCCACCGGCCACTGCCGGCGCGTCGGACATCGCCCGGAACTGCTGGCGCGCCCGATTGTTGTAGAGCAGGATGCGGCCGTCGAGATTGCACACCACGACGCTCTGGGTGAGCTCCGACATCAGCGCGGCGAGACGGTTCTTCTCTTCCTCGACCGATTCCCGGCCGGCCCGGATCTGCGCCTCGACGTCGGATTGCAGGACCTGTCTGTGCTCGGCCAGCTGATTGACGACCCGGGCCAGCTCGCGCACACCGCCCGGGCCTTCCTCGTCGAGACGCCGCCCGGGCTCGGTCGTGACGATCAGGTGTGCCGTTTCGGCAAGCCGCGCGGGCAGCACGTCGTAGGACTCGAACAGCGCCTTGATGATCATCGCGACTACCGCCCCACCGGTTGCCACCATTGCGATGATCAGGCCGGCGCGAGGCGAGATCAGCGGCACCAGGACCTGCTTTTCGGCGTCCGTCAGGTCGCTCCAGAACAGCACGCCGATGGTGCCGGAGAAGATGAAGAACAGCACCGCCGCAGTGACGATGGCAATGGCCAGGCGCGTGCCGGAACTCATCCCGCAATCCCGAGCAGCTTCTTGACTTCGCTGACCAGTTCCTTGGTCGAGAACGGCTTGGTCATGTAGGCATCGGCGCCGAGCGCCATCCCCTTGGCCATCTCGGTATCGCGACCCTTCGCCGTCAGCATCAGGATCTTCATGCCGCCGAGTTCGGCATCGGCACGGACTTCCTGGCAAACCTCGAAGCCGGTCTTCTTCGGCATCATCACGTCGAGCAGGACGAGATCGGGCCGCTCGGACCGAATCTTCTCGACCGCCTCCTCGCCATCCTTGGCGACGGAAACATCGAACCCTTCGCGCTTCATCAGAAATTCGAGCGAGATGACGATGTTCACTTCGTCATCGGCGATCAGGACCTTGTTGGCCATGCGGTACTCCCCCGAGGACTGCTTAGTCTATTTTTTCTGCAACCCATTCTAATTCATTCGACCGCGGCTTCGTGCCGCGGCCGTGACGGCAGGTCGAACTGGAACACGGCCCCGCGGTCAGCGCCGTTCTCGACCCACATGCGACCGCCGAAGTGCTCGACGATCTGTCGGCTGATCGGCAGACCGAGACCGGTACCCGCCGGCTTCGCACGCTGGTCGCCGACCTGCCGGAACTTCTCGAAGATGGTGGCCTGATCCGCGTCGCTGACACCAGGCCCGTTGTCCGCCACGCTGACGCGATAGCAGTCGTCGTCCGCGGCCAGACCAAGCACGACGTGCCCGGCGTCCGAATCGCAGAACTTGACTGCATTCGACAGCAGATTGATGACGACCTGGATCAGCCGATCGCGGTCGGCCAGCAACGGGCAGGGTTCGGACGGCAGGCTCACGTCCAGACTCACCTTGCGCTCCTTGAACAGCTGTTCGGTCGACTGCACCGAATGGCGGATGACGTCGGCGAGGTCGATCTCCTCGTTGTGCCATTCGGCGTGGCCCGACTCGATCTTCGCCAGATCCAGCACCTGATTCACCAGTCGCGTCAGCCGTTCCGTCTCCGAGACGATGATGCCGAGAAAGCGGTGCCGCTCGGCGAGGTCGATCTTCGGATCCTCGAACAGCATCTCCGAGAAGGCCCGGATCGAGGTCAGCGGCGTGCGCAGTTCGTGCGTCACCGAAGACATGAAGTCGTCCTTGAGCCGGTCGAGCTCCTGCAGCCGCAGATTGGCCGCCCGCAGCTCCGACGACGCCTTTTCCAGCGCCCGCGACTTCTCCTCCAGCTGGCGGGAATAGGCACGCACCTGCGACGCCTCGTCGAGGATATCCATGACCTCGTCGAGGCCGAGCGGCTCGGCATCGACGACCGATCCGATCAATGCATGCGCCGAAGCACTGCCGATCGCACCGGCCAGCGTCGCCTCGGCGAAATGGATCAGGCCCGCGTCGGCATCGAGATCCTCGATCCGTTTCCGTCCGCGCCGGCGCGCGTAGTCGTCGAACGCCCGCTGCGCCCGCTCTGCGCCGACGAAGCGGGATACCAGCGGCAGCAACTGCTCGACGCCGACGCCGCCGCGCCAGAATGCGGCCTGCGGACTGTGATCGTCGTCCATGACATGGACGAACAGCGACGCCTGGGCCGCTTCGCGGGCCTCCGGCGGAAAGCGGAACGACAGAACGACATAGGCCAGCATGTTCAGAAACAGGCTCCAGAACAGTGCGTGGCTGATCGGATCGAGCGCGCTGACGCCGAACAGCTGCTCCGGCCGCAACAGCTCGATGCCGAAAGCCCCTTCGGTCATGAAGGTTGCATCGAGCCAGCCCGACTTGGCGAATGAGGGCAGCAGCAGGCAATAGAACCAGATCAGGAAGCCGGCGCCGAGTCCGCCAAGGGCGCCGATACGCGACCCGCCCTTCCAGAACATGCCGCCCAGCATCGCCGGCGCGAACTGGGCGACCGCGGTAAAGCTGATCAGCCCGATGCTGACCAGCGCGTAAGCCTCGCCGGCGAGCCGATAGTAGATGTAGCCGAGTGCAAGGATCACCGCGATCGCGACCCTGCGGATGGTCAGCAGCACGCCGGTCAGCTCGTCGCCGGCAGCATCCATCCAGCGCCGGCTGCGCAGCAGCAGCGGCATCACCAGATCGTTGCAGACCATCGTCGACACCGCGACCGACTCGACGATGACCATGCCGGTGGCCGCCGACAGGCCACCGACGAACACCACCAGCGCGAGCAGTTGCTGATCGCCGGCCAGCGGCAGGGTCAGCACGTAGGTGTCGGGGTCGACCGACGACGGCCCGAAGTAGAGCAGACCGCCGAGCGCGATCGGCAGCACGAACAGATTGATCAACAGCAGATAGGCCGGGAAGAGCCAGGCCGCCCGTTGCAGATGGCGCTCGTTGACGTTCTCGACGACCGTGACCTGGAACTGGCGTGGCAGGAAGATTACCGACAGCATCGACAACAGCGTCAATGCGAACCAGCTGCCGTAGCCCATGGCCCCGTCGCCGCCGAGGCGCAGCAGGGACTGCAGCGACTCGTCCTTGGCGACCCGCTCGAATATGTCCCCGACGCCACCGTAGAGGCCGAAGGTCACATAAAGGCCGACCGCCATGAAGGCGCACAGCTTGACCACGGATTCGACCGCTATCGCCGTGACCATGCCTTCGTGGCGTTCAGTGGCATCGAGATGGCGGGTGCCGAACAAAATCGCGAACACAGCCAGCAACGCCGTCGTGTACAGGCCGGCATCGGCCGCCCAGCCGAGCTGGCCGCCCTCGCTGCCACGATCGGCCAGCAATACGAAGCTGCCGGACACCGCTTTCAGCTGCAGCGCGATGTACGGCACCGTGCCGATCAACGCGATCAGTGTGACGCCGCCGCCGAGCAACTGACTCTTGCCATAGCGAGACGCGATGAAGTCTGCGATCGAGGTGATGCGATAGCTCTTGCTGATACGCACCATGCGCAGGATGAGCAGCCACGCCAGCGCCATGCCCAGTGTCGGCCCCAGATAGACCGGCAGGAAACCGACACCACTCGATGCCGCCCTGCCGACACTGCCGTAGTAGGTCCATGCGGTGCAATAGACGGCCATCGACAGCGAGTAGACGATCGGTGACGAGACGATCGAACGTCCCTGATCGGCCCGCCTGTCCCCGTAGTACGCAACGCCGAACAGCAGCCCAAGATAGAGCACGGTGACGGTGATCAGCACCGGCGCCGTCAGCATCACCGACCCTCGATGATCCACGCGATCAGGCCGATCAATGCGATCCAGACCGCGAAGACATAGACGTAGAGAAGCGGCAACCCGAACACCGTCACCGGCCGGTCGAAGATGCCCAGTAGTGGCGCGTTGAGCAGCAGGCCGCCGAACGCGAACACCGCCAGCAGGCGATGCCCGACGGAACCCTTGCGCATGATCCCTCCCCGAATCAGTGTCTGGAGTATAAGCCCACCGATCGGGTCGGCGAGTCCTCAGTCACGCTCGCCGGCAGCACTGCCAAGCGCACGCGCCAGCACCGACGGTGGCTGGGCGCCACTGAGCACGAGCTTGCGGTCAATGATGAACACCGGCACGGCGCTTGCACCGACGGCACGAGCGAAGCCCTCCAGGTCGGCGCGCACCGGCATGTCCTCGACGGCGTCCCGAAGCGAAGCCGCCGAAACGCCGACCGACCGTGCGACGGATGCCAACTCGTCCGCGAGGCCGATGTTGCGCCCTTCGATGAAGTGGGCGCGAAAGATGCCAAGCACAAACGCCAGCACGTCCTGGTGCTGCGCCTGCAGGTGACGCAGCAGTGCGTGGGCACGAAGCGTCGACGGCCGGATCAACATGTCCTCGAAGCGGAATGCCAGTCCGTCGTGCGCGGCTTCGGCTTCGAGTCGTCGATGCAAGGCGTCGACCCCTGCATCCGAGCCGAACTTGCGCACCATGAATGCGCGATAGGGTTCACCTTCGGCAGGCGTGTCCGGATTGAGCAGGAAGCCATGCCAGACCAGCTCCGGCGGTGGAACGCCATGCCCTGCCCGCGTCGCGAGGGCGTGGCACAAGCGATGCACGCCGAGGTAGCACCACGGACAGACGAAATCGGAGATGACATCGATTCTCATGCGAGCGGCCACAGCCGGCGGCAAGCCCGGTCGCGTTCGGGCCGGCCTTTTAGGGAAAACGCCGATGCCATGCGGGCCCCGCCAATGGTAGATTTCGCGCCCTGAACCTGAGCTGCGCGGAGGCACTTGTGTACAACCACATCATCGTCGCGGTCGATGACAGCGCGACGTCGGCAATCGGCCTCGACAAGGCGATCGAACTGGCCCGCCTCAACGGTGCCCGTCTGGAGATCGTCCATGCCGTGGACGAATCGGTTTTTGCGCATATCATCGGCGCGTCGTCGGTGGACCGGACGGCGGCCCTCGATGCCCTGGTGACCGAAGGCCAGGAATGCCTCGACCGCGCGATTGCCACGGCCGAGGAACAGGGACAGCACGTCGAATCGCACCTGCTGTCGTCGGAGACCCAGCACGTGGCGGACCAGATTGCCGATCACGTCGCCCATACCGGGGCCGACCTCCTGGTTGTCGGCTCACACGGACGCCGAGGCTTCCAGCACCTGCTGCTGGGCAGCGTGGCCGAGAAGTTGATGCGCAAGGTCTCGGTGTCGGTGCTGATCGTGCGCGACTGAGCCGCCGGCCCTTCGCGTCCATTCGTGCGCAGGGCGGAAGACCCGGAATCTCGGCCGCTCAGCCCGATCACATCCTCGCGATCATCGCGTCGCCGAACTCGGAGCAGGAAACCTCGTTCGCCCCTTCCATCAGGCGGGCGAAATCGTAGGTCACCTGCTTGTCGGCGATCGCCGACTCCATCCCCTTGATCACCAAGTCGGCAGCTTCCACCCACTCCATGTGGCGCAGCATCATCTCCGCCGACAGGATCAGCGAACCGGGATTGACCTTGTCGAGACCGGCGTACTTCGGCGCGGTGCCGTGGGTCGCTTCGAACACCGCATACTTGTCCGAGATGTTCGCGCCCGGCGCGATTCCGATGCCGCCGACCTGGGCCGCGAGGGCGTCGGAAATGTAGTCGCCATTGAGGTTCAGGGTCGCGATCACGTCGTACTCGCCCGGCCGCAGCAGGATCTGTTGCAGGAAGGCGTCCGCGATCGCATCCTTGACGACGATTTCGCCGCCACTCTTCGGATTGATGATCTTGCACCACGGCCCGCCGTCGAGTTCGACCGCGCCGAATTCGCTCTTGGCCAGGTTGTAGCCAAAGTCGCGGAAGGCCCCTTCGGTGAACTTCATGATGTTGCCCTTGTGCACCAGGGTCACGCTCTTGCGGTCGTTGTCGATCGCATAGTGGATGGCCGCCCGCACCAGCCGCTCGGTACCTTCCTTCGACACCGGCTTGATGCCGATGCCCGAGGTCTCAGGGAAACGGATCTTGGTGACACCCATCTCCTTCTGCAGGAAGCCGATCACCTTCTTGGCCTGGTCGGACATCGCCTGCCACTCGATCCCGCAGTAGATATCCTCGGTGTTCTCGCGAAAGATCACCATGTCGGTCTTCGACGGATCCTTCAGCGGTGACGGCACACCCTTGAAATAGCGGACCGGGCGGACGCACTGGTACAGGTCGAGTTCCTGGCGCAGCGCGACGTTGAGCGAACGGATGCCACCACCCACAGGCGTGGTCATCGGCCCCTTGATCGATACCGAGTACTCCTTGAGCGCGTCGAAGGTCTCCTTCGGCAGCCATTCGTCCGGACCGTAGATACCAGTGGACTTTTCGCCCGCATAGACCTCCATCCAGTGGATCCTGCGGGCGCCACCGTACGCCTTCTCGACTGCCGCATCGATGACCTTGATCATCACCGGCGTGATGTCGATGCCGATCCCGTCGCCTTCGATGAACGGAATGATCGGGTTGTCCGGCACCGGCTGCCCCGGCACGATCTTCCGGCCGCTGTCAGGAATCTTGATGTGAGAAGCGCTCATGCCAACTTCCTCGCGATTTGAGTGAATGCGCTGCCAGCTTAGCACCGCCGTCCGCCACTTTCAGGTCGGCGCGCGCGGGTAGCCGCGCACACGAAAAAAAAGCGCGGCTTTCCGCCGCGCTGTTGATTCAGGTCCGGAAGACGTGCCGGGATACTCAGCTGCCGGCAGCCCGCAGCACTTCATTGAGGGTGGCGCTCGGACGCATCACCGCCTTGGTCTTCTCGGGATCGGCCCGGTAGTAGCCGCCGATATCGACCGCCTTGCCCTGCACCTCGTTCAATTCCTGGACGATCTTCTGCTCGTTGTCGGCCAGGGCCTTGGCCAGCGGTGCAAAGTGGGCCTTCAGTTCCGCATCCTCGCCCTGCGCGGCCAGTTCCTGCGCCCAGTACATGGCCAGGTAGAAATGGCTGCCACGGTTGTCGAGTTCACCGGTGCGACGTGATGGCGACTTGTCGTTGTCGAGCAGTTGCTCGGTGGCCTTGTCCAGCGTCTTGGCGAGGATTGCCGCCTTCTGGTTGCCGAACTTGATCGCCACTTCTTCGAGCGATACCGCCAGCGCGAGAAACTCGCCGAGCGAGTCCCAGCGCAGGTGGTTCTCCTCGACCAATTGCTGGACGTGCTTCGGCGCCGAGCCGCCTGCACCGGTCTCGAACAGGCCACCGCCGGCCATCAGCGGCACGATCGACAGCATCTTGGCGCTGGTGCCGAGTTCCATGATCGGGAACAGATCGGTGAGATAGTCGCGCAGGATGTTGCCGGTCACCGAGATCGTGTCGAGGCCGCGCACCACACGCTCCAGCGTGTAGCGCATCGCCCGCACCTGCGACATGATCTGGATGTCGAGGCCTTCCGTATCGTGGTCCTCGAGGTAGGCCTGGACCTTCTTGATCAGTTCGTTCTCATGCGGGCGATAGGGATCCAGCCAGAACAGCGCCGGCGTATCGGATTGACGCGCACGGGTGACGGCCAGCTTGACCCAGTCGCGGATCGGCGCGTCCTTGACCTGACACATGCGCCAGATGTCACCCGCTTCGACGTCCTGACTCAGCAGCACCTCGCCGGTGGCGAGGTCGGTGATGTTGGCGACACCGTCCTCGGCGATCTCGAAGGTCTTGTCGTGGGAACCGTATTCCTCGGCCTTCTGCGCCATCAGGCCGACGTTGGGCACCGTGCCCATCGTCGCCGGATCGAAATTGCCGTGCCACTTGCAGAAGTTGATCATCTCCTGATAGATGCGGGCAAAGGTCGATTCCGGCATCACCGCCTTGCAGTCGTACTGCTTGCCGTCCGCACCCCACATCTTGCCGCCCGAGCGGATCATCGCCGGCATCGACGCATCGACGATGACATCGTTGGGCGAATGGAAGTTGGTGATGCCCTTGGCCGAATCGACCATCGCCAGGCGCGGACGGTGCTCCTGACAGGCGTGCAGGTCGCGGATGATCTCGTCACGCTGGGTCTCGGGCAACGTAGCGATCTTCTCGTAGAGCACCGACATGCCGTTGTTGACGTTGATGCCGAGCTCGTCGAACAGCTTGCCGTGCTTCTCGAAGGCTTCCTTGTAGTAGATCTTGACGCAGTGACCGAAGACGATCGGGTGCGAGACCTTCATCATCGTCGCCTTGACGTGCAGCGAGAACAGGATGCCCGAGTCGCGACAATCGTTGAGCTCGCGCTCGTAGAAGGCGCACAGGGCCTTCTTGCTCATGAACATCGAGTCGATGATCTCGCCGTCCAGCAGTGCCACCTTCGGCTTCAGCACGACCGTCTTTCCGCTCTTCGTGACCAGTTCCATCTTGACGTCGCGCGCGCGATCGAGCGTCATCGACTTCTCGCCATGATAGAAGTCGCCGTGATCCATATGCGAAACGTGGGTCTGCGACCACTGCTTCCACTCGCCCATCGAGTGCGGATTCTTGCGTGCATAGTTCTTGACCGCGGTCGGTGCGCGGCGATCGGAGTTGCCTTCGCGCAGAACCGGGTTAACCGCCGATCCGAGGCACTTGCCGTAGCGGGCCAGGATCTGCTTGTCCTCGTCCGACTTCGGGTCCTGGGGATAGTCGGGAACGGCAAAACCCTTGGCCTGGAGTTCCTTGACGCAGGCCATCAGTTGCGCGACCGAGGCGCTGATGTTCGGCAGCTTGATGATGTTGGTGTTTGGGTCCTGGGTCAGACGGCCGAGCTCGGCCAGATTGTCCGGTACCTTCTGGTCGTCCCTGAGGTACTCGGCGAACTCCGACAGCACCCGCGCCGAGACGGAAATGTCGCTTTTTTCGACATTGACGCCGGCAGGCCCGGCAAAGCCTCGGATGATCGGCAGAAAGGAGCACGTCGCCAGCAGCGGCGCCTCGTCGGTCAGCGTGTAGATGATTTTCGGTTCTGTGCTCATTCCTTACTCCCTCGCGTAAGCATGTCGATGATCTTTCGGCGCAACAGCCCGTCACCGCAGCGCTCCCTGTGCCGCGACGGGCGGGTTCATGCGATTACCCGAGCCGGCTGACATTCCGTCCCCGGTGCCCGCTGCCGCCGACGCACTTGCGCGGACGACCGGAGATCCCGGCCGGCGGCTTGCGGGGCCGTCCGGCGACCCCTCGGATAAACTTGTAAATTATACATCTCTTCCGTGCGGGATTTCACGGCTGACCGTAGCCGGCGCAGAGCACAAGGGCCTTGCGGCCGGTGCTAGTATTGGCCGGCTCCCACGGGGCACGAGCCCCCGTCGCCGATTCTCTAGGAGGGACGCACGCGATGGATCTGTCACTGCACGAAATCCCGGTCTCCCAGTCGATCGCGCAGGCACTGATCGAGGGCTTCAACAAGCACTACCGGATCTTTCGTGAAACCAGCCGGCGCGCCAAGGAATTCTACGAGGCCGGTGACTGGCAGGCTCAGCTCGACGCCGTTCGCGACCGCGTCCAGTTCTACGACGACCGTGTCGAGGAAACCGTCACCCGCCTGCATTCCGAATTTGATGCCGACTCCCTCGACGATGCCACCTGGCAGCAGGTCAAGCTGCAGTACATCGGCCTGCTGATCAATCATAAGCAGCCGGAGCTCGCCGAGACCTTCTTCAACTCGGTGTGCTGCAAGATCCTGCATCGGACCTACTTCAACAACGACTACATTTTCGCGCGGCCGGCGATCTCGACCGAGTACATCCACTCCTTTCCGCCCGTCTATTCGAGCTACTACCCGCAGGACGACGGCCTGCGGCGCACGATCCGGCGCATCGTCGAGGATTTCGACTGGGAGCGCCCATTCGAAAATCTGGCGCGCGATGTCGACCACATCGTGCGGGCCGCGCTCGCATTCGTCGGCGGAGATTGGCCGGAAATGGAGGTCAATTGCCAGATCCAGGTGCTCTACTCGGCCTTCTACCGCAACAAGACCGCCTACGTCATCGGCAAAGTCGTCAACGGCTACCAGGAGTATCCGTTCGCGCTCGCCGTGCGCCACTCGGAGTCCGGCCGACTCTACGTCGACACCATCCTGCTCGACGCATGGCGGATCTCGCTGCTGTTCTCCCTGTCCCGTGCCTACTTCATGGTGGACATGGAGGTGCCTTCCGGCTATGTCGGTTTCCTGCGCAGCATCATGCCGAACAAGCCGCGACAGGAGCTCTACACGATGCTCGGACTCGGCAAGCAGGGCAAGACCATGCTGTTTCGCGACCTGATTGCCCACCTGCGCCACTCCAACGATCAGTTCATCGTCGCGCCGGGAATCCGCGGCCTGGTGATGCTGGTGTTCACGCTGCCGTCCTATCCCTACGTATTCAAGATCATCAAGGACATCTTCGGCAGCTCGAAGAACATGGACCGGCCGACCGTCAAGAAGAAGTACCAGATGGTCAAGCAGGTCGACCGGGTCGGCCGCATGGCCGACACGCTCGAATTCTCGAACGCGGCGCTGCCGTTGTCACGCTTCCATCCGGACCTGCTGGGCGAGCTCAAGGAACTAGCGCCGTCGTCGTTCGAGGTGGACGGCGACTCGGTGATCATCAAACACCTCTACATCGAGCGGCGGATGACACCGCTCAACATCTACCTCGAGCAGGCGACCGACGAGCAGGTGGAACACGCCGTGCTGGAATACGGTAACGCCATCCGCGAGATGGCCAGCGCCAACATCTTCCCCGGCGACATGCTGTGGAAGAACTTCGGCGTCACCCGTTATGGTCGTGTCGTCTTCTACGATTACGACGAGATCGAGTTCATGACCGACTGCAACTTCCGTCGCATTCCGCCGGCACCGTATCCCGAGATGGAGCTGTCCAGCGAACCCTGGTACTCCGCCGGGCCGCTCGACGTCTTCCCGGAGGAATTCGCGACCTTCCTGCTCGGCAATCCGCGCATCCGCAAGGCCTTCATCAAGCACCACCGCGACCTGCTCGACGCGCGCTTCTGGCAGGCGGTCCAGGCGCGGCTGCGCAGCGGCCATGTCGAGGATTTCTTCCCTTATCCCCTGGAGATGCGCTTTTGCAACGCCTTCGCTGCCGATGGCGAGGCCGCCGACGTCGGCACTGCCTGACGTGGCGACATCGACACGCTGGGCCACCCCTGTTCGAGGATCCACCCGGCCGCGCCCCGCCGCGCCAGAGCCAGGCGCACGTAGGGCACCAGCGGCGCCGGCAGCGCGTGCTCGGGGTACCAGTCGAGCAGATCGCACTTGTCAGGCTCGGCGCGGCGCGGCTCCGGCGCCCATCGTTCGACCTCGACGAAAAAGTCGATCCGATTGCTGTCGGAAAGCCGATGAATCACTCCGACTGTCGCCAGACTGGCCTCGGCGAGTTCGATTCCGAGTTCTTCGCGTCCCTCGCGAATCGCGGTCATGGCGATGCTCTCGCCGGCTTCGACGTGGCCGCCGGGAAGGCTGAACAGCCCGTCGAAAAAACCGGTGTTGGCCCGGCGCATCAGCAGCACCCGGTCGTCGCGACGCAGGATCAGGTGGACTCCGGTCGGAATCGCGTGATGCCGGCTCGGCATGTCGACGCTAGTGCTTGCCGGTACTGCCGAACCCGCCCTCGCCCCGCGCCGAGGATTCGAAGCTGTCGACGACGTTGAATCCCACCTGCAGCACCGGCACCACCACCAGTTGCGCGATTCGCTCCATCGGCGCCAGCGTGAATGGCGTCGCGCCCCGATTCCACACCGACACGAAGATCTGTCCCTGGTAGTCCGAATCGATCAAGCCGACCAGGTTGCCGAGCACGATGCCGTGCTTGTGACCGAGGCCCGAACGCGGCAGGATCATCGCCGCGAGGCCCGGATCGGCCAGGTGGATGGCCAGCCCCGCCGGCACCAGCACGGTGGCACCGGGCTCGATCACGGTCACCTCGTCGAGACATGCCCGCAGGTCGAGCCCAGCCGAACCGCTGGTGGCGTAATGGGGTGGCGTCTCCCGCAAGCGCGGGTCGATAATCCGTACGTCGATCCGATGCATGGCCTTCGCGGCCTCCAGGTTCAGCGGGCAGCCAGCGCCGCCGCGAGATGTTCGACAATCACCACCGCGACGCGCCGCTTGTCGTCGCGCGGCACCGGATGGCGCCCGGCACGATCGAATATCACGACCTCGTTCTGGTCACCGCCCAACCCGACCTGCACCAGATTGCCAACCACCATGTCGAGTCGCTTGGTCTCGAGCTTGCCGATCGCGTAGTGGTCCAGATCCCGACTCTCGGCGGCGAAGCCGACACAGAACGGCGGACTCGGCCTGGCCGCCACCTCCGCCAGGATGTCCGGATTCGGAACCAGCGCAAGCTGCAGCGTCTCCGCCGATTTCTTCAGCTTGTGGTCCCGGGATTCGCGCGGTCGGTAGTCGGCGACCGCCGCCACGCCGATGAACACGTCGGCGTCGTCGACGCGACTCATGACGGCGGCGTGCATCTCGAGCGCGGCACGGACCGGCACGCAGTCCACGCCGGCCGGCACCGGAAGCGCCACCGGCCCGCTGACCATCGTCACCCTGGCGCCTGCATGGGCCAGCGCACGCGCCAGCGCATAGCCCATCTTGCCCGAACTCAGATTGGTGACGCCGCGCACCGGATCGATCGACTCGAAGGTCGGGCCCGCGGTCAACAATACGTGGCGACCTGACAGCGGCTTCGGTTGCACGAAGGCGACCAGCGCCTCGTACAGATCCTCGGCCTCGAGCATCCGGCCCATGCCGACCTCGCCACAGGCCTGATCACCGGCACCCGGCCCCAGGATGCCGACGCCGTCGGCGCCGATGAGCGCGACATTGCGGCGGGTTGCCGGGTTCTCCCACATCTGGCGGTTCATCGCAGGCGCCACCAGAAGCGGTACTTCGCGCGCCAGGCACAGGGTGGTGAGCAGATCGTTGGCCAGCCCGTGCGCGATGCGTGAGATGAAATCGGCGGTCGCCGGCGCGACCAGGATGGCATCGGCCTGGCGACCGAGCTCGATGTGGGCCATGTTGTTGTCGGCCCGCGCGTCCCACAAATCGGTCCAAACCGGGCGCCCCGAGAGCGCCTGATAGGTCACCGCAGTGACGAATCGTGCGCCGGCCTCGGTCAGTACCACCTCGACTTCTGCACCCGCCTTCACCAACAGGCGCAGCAGCTCTGCCGATTTGTACGCGGCAACGCCGCCGGTGATACCCAGAATGAATTTTTTGCCCTGCAGTTCGCCCATCGGCTCTAGAATCTGCCCGCTGACTGGTGAGCTGGATTCTACACGCATGACCATTCGAACCTGGCCGTCCGCCGAGCGACCGCGCGAGAAGCTGCTGGCGCGCGGCGCCGAAGCCCTGTCGGATGCCGAACTGCTGGCGCTGTTCCTGCGGGTCGGCATCGCCGGACGCAGCGCCGTGGACCTCGGGCGCGACCTGCTGGACCGGTTCGGCACCCTGACTCGATTGTGCAATGCCAGCGCCTCCGAATTCGCGTCGGTGCCGGGGATGGGCGTCGCAAAGTACGCTCAGTTGCAGGCAGTGCTCGAACTCGCCCGCCGAGCCCTCGGCGAACAGCTCAAGGATGGCTGCGTGTTCGATCGCCCCGAAACCGTGCGCGACTGGCTGCGCCTGCGCCTGGCCCCGCTCGAGCACGAGGTGTTCATGGTGTTGCTGTTGGACCAGCAGAACCGCCTGATCGAGGACGTCGAGCTGTTTCGGGGCACCGTCAACCAGACCAGCGTGTACCCGCGGGAGGTCGCCCGCCTAGCGCTCGAACACTCGGCCACCGCGGTATTGCTGGCCCACAACCACCCGTCCGGCGCGCGCGAACCGAGCCCGGCCGACATTGCCCTGACCCGGCAGCTGAAAGAAGCGCTGGCACTGATAGACGTCGCCGTGCTCGACCACTTCATCGTCGCGGGCAACGCGCCGCCGACCTCGCTGGCCGAGCGCGGAATGATCTGATCGCCGGGCACGGAACGCCGGACTTGCCTAGCCGCCTCGCAGGCGCGTACAATGCTCGGCTTTTCGACTCAACGAATTCCTGGAGCAGAAGATGGCTCGCGTTTGCCAAGTAACCGGAAAGGCACCGATGGTCGGGAACAACGTTTCCCACGCGCACAACAAGACCAAGCGCCGCTTCCTGCCGAACCTGCAGTATCGCAGGTTCTGGAGCGAGGCCGAGAACCGCTGGGTTCGCCTGCGCGTCTCCAGTGCCGGGCTTCGCACGATCGACAAGAAAGGTATCGACGCGGTGATGGCGGAACTGCGCGCCCGCGGCGACAAGCTCTAAACCAGAATCAGGAAGCCGACCGGAGATTGCCATGGCCAAAGGTGCCCGCGAAAAGATCAAGCTCGAGTCCACTGCCGGCACGGGTCACTTCTACACGACCTCCAAGAACAAGCGCACCACGCCGCAGAAACTGGAGTTCATGAAGTACGACCCGAAGGCACGAAAGCACGTCGCCTACAAGGAAGTGAAGCTGAAGTAGGCCAGCACCGCTCGCCGCCGACGAGAACCCGCCTCGAGCGGGTTTTTTTGCGTCTGCGCGGCCCGGCGGCCGCGACACAGGCGCGAAAAAGCCGCCAGGGGCGAGCCCCGCTGGCGGCCAATCTTGATGCTGTCCGGCTTCTCCCGCGTACGCGACTGCGCTACGCGGCGATCCGACTTTTCTCCCTCAAGCTCTCTGGATGTTCGAGGCCTGTTTACCCTTCGGGCCCTGCGTTACTTCGAACGACACCTTCTCGCCCTCCTTCAGCGACTTGAAGCCGCTCATGTTGATGGCGGAGAAATGCGCAAAGAGATCTTCGCTGCCGTCGTCCGGGGTAATGAAGCCGTAGCCCTTCGAGTCGTTGAACCACTTAACAGTGCCAGTTGCCATATTGCTCTTTCCTTCAAATTAACGCTTATCCGACCCGGCCGCAGCCGGGGTGTGTCTCGCGGTGTAGAGCGGAACCAGCACTGCCGATCCGAAACCTCGATCGGAGGCGCGTCTGACAGGACCAGAGCGCCGAACTGCCTCGAAACACCGTTCAGCTTTTACTGTCTCGCCCAGGCGTCGTCAATGGTTTTTGCGGACGCACACCCTGCGGCGTCGCAGCATTTTTTCCCAGAAAGATCATGCGCTTGCCTGAAAAAGACACAAAATTTCCAAAAAATCATGCGCTTGGCGAAGGACTGCAGCGCAATATCCACATCCACCAGGCGTTCAGCGAAAAATCCCACAAACAGGCCCCTTGGCACGTGTTGCACTCTCAATGCAAGCGTTTAGAATGCCTTGCATGGCGACGCGTAAACAGGACGAATTCCTTCTCGAGGAGGAGCGGACCAAGACCCCTCCGCCGCCGATGTTCAAGGTCATCCTGTTGAACGACGACTACACGCCAATGGACTTCGTGATCACCGTGCTGCAGAAGTTTTTCCGCATGGATCGCGAACAAGCGACCCGGATCATGCTCAAAGTGCACAGGGAAGGCATGGGGATCTGCGGTGTATTTCCCAAAGATGTCGCAGCCACCAAGGTCGAACAGGTCGTAAGCTATGCGAGGCAGCACCAACACCCCCTTGCATGCGTGATGGAGGAAAGCTAGTCATGATCGCTCAGGAACTCGAAGTCAGCCTGCACATGGCGTTCGTCGAGGCGCGACAGAAGCGGCACGAATTCATCACGGTCGAACATCTGCTGCTGGCGCTGCTCGACAACCCGTCAGCCGCCGAAGTCTTGCGTGCGTGCGCGGCCAACATCGACGAGCTGCGCAAGGAATTGACCACCTTCATCAACGAGCACACGCCGAAGGTGGAGGGTGAGGAAGAGATCGACACGCAGCCGACGCTGGGCTTTCAGCGCGTCATCCAGCGCGCGATCCTGCATGTTCAGTCTTCCGGCAAGAAGGAGGTCACCGGCGCCAACGTGCTGGTGGCGATCTTCGGCGAGAAGGACTCGCACGCGGTCTATTTTCTGCAGCGCCAGAACGTCTCCCGTCTCGACGTGGTCAATTTCATCTCTCACGGCGTGGCCAAGACGCCGCCGCAGGCACCGGGTGCCAAGGGCGGCGAACCTGCCGAACAGGCCGAGGCCGAACAGGAAGCGCCGGCCACCGGTGGCGCCCTCGAGAACTACACGCAGAACCTCAACCAGCAGGCTCTGGTCGGCAAGATCGATCCTCTGATCGGCCGCGACAAGGAGCTCGAACGCGTCATCCAGACACTGTGCCGTCGACGCAAGAACAACCCTCTGCTGGTTGGCGAGGCCGGCGTCGGCAAGACCGCGATCGCCGAGGGGCTGGCACGCCGCATCGTCGAGGGCCGGGTCCCCGAGATCCTCAACGAGGCGCAAGTGTTCGCGCTCGACATGGGCGCGCTGCTGGCCGGTACCAAGTATCGCGGTGATTTCGAGCAACGCCTGAAGGCCGTACTGAAGCAGTTGGTCGATCACACCAACGCGATCCTGTTCATCGACGAGATCCATACGCTGATCGGCGCCGGTGCGGCCTCTGGCGGCACCCTCGATGCCTCCAATCTGCTCAAGCCGGCGTTGTCCAGCGGCCAGTTGAAGTGCATCGGCGCCACGACCTATAGCGAGTTCCGTCAGATCTTCGAGAAGGATCACGCGCTGTCACGGCGCTTCCAGAAGATCGACGTCGTCGAGCCTTCGGTGGCCGAGACGGTCGAGATCCTGAAGGGCCTGAAGACCCGCTTCGAGGAACACCATGGCATCAAATATTCGCAAGCAGCCCTGAGTTCGGCCGCCGAGTTGTCGGCCAAATATATCAATGACCGCCATCTGCCCGACAAGGCGATCGATGTCATCGACGAAGCCGGCGCGGCGCAGCGCATCCTGCCGAAGTCGAAACAGCGCAAGACCATCGGCAAGCCGGAGATCGAGGAGATCGTCGCCAAGATCGCCCGCATTCCGCCGCGCAGTGTGTCTTCCGACGACAAGGCGGCACTGATGACCCTCGATCGCGACCTGAAGAACGTCGTGTTCGGCCAGGACGCGGCCATCGACGCACTCGCGCAGGCGATCAAGATGTCGCGCTCGGGCCTCGGCAACCCCCAGAAACCGATCGGCTGTTTCCTGTTCTCCGGGCCGACCGGGGTCGGCAAGACCGAAGTCGCACGCCAGCTGGCCTACACGCTGGGCATCGAACTCGAGCGCTTCGACATGTCCGAGTACATGGAACGCCACGCGGTCAGCCGCCTGATCGGCGCGCCGCCGGGCTATGTCGGCTTCGACCAGGGCGGGCTGCTGACCGAGGCGATCACCAAGAAGCCCCACTGCGTGCTGCTGCTCGACGAGATCGAGAAGGCCCATCCGGACATCTACAACATCCTGCTGCAGGTGATGGATCACGGCAAGCTGACCGACAACAACGGCCGTCAGGCCGACTTCCGCAACGTGATCGTGATCATGACCACCAACGCGGGCGCCGAGTCCATGCAGAAGCCGATGATCGGATTCTCCGCGAAGCGCGAGACCGGCGACGAGATGGAAGAGATTAAACGCATGTTCTCGCCGGAGTTCCGCAACCGGCTCGATGGCGTCATCTCCTTTGCTGCGCTCGACCAGGAGATCATCCTGCGCGTCGTGGACAAGTTCCTGATGCAGCTCGAGGCCCAACTCCACGAGAAAAAGGTCGTGGCGACCTTCACCGATACCCTCAAGGCCTGGCTCGCAGAGCACGGCTTCGACCCGCTGATGGGCGCGCGACCGATGGCCCGGCTGATACAGGACACCATCCGTGCTGCGCTGGCCGACGAACTGCTGTTCGGTCGCCTGGCCAACGGCGGTCACGTCACGATCGACCTGGACGACGACGGCAAGGTCAGGTTGATTTTCGAGGAAGAGGAAGAACCCGCCGCCCAGGTGTAGGCGGCAAAAATCTGCATCGGGCGGGCGGCCGCGAGGCCGCCCGCCCTTTTCTCTGCGTGAACACGGGCACGCATTCGATCAATCCAATGGGGAATTGCAATGACGTTCCAGACGGCCGATCTGTGTGACGAATACGACGAGCGCGTGCGCGTGGCCGCGCCGATGGGCTTTCGCAGTTATGGCGGCAAGCCGGCCTTCAGTGGCCCGATCACGACGATCAAGGCGTTCGAGGACAACTCGCTGGTGCGTACGGCGCTCGAAGGCGCCGGCGAAGGGCGGGTCCTGGTCGTCGACGGTGGCGGGTCGATGCGCTGCGCCATGGTCGGCGACCAGCTCGCCCGGCTCGGCGTGACCAACGGCTGGCGTGGCATTCTCGTCTATGGCTGCATCCGCGACTCCGCCGCGATCGGCGAGATGGACATCGGGGTCATGGCGCTCGCGACCCATCCGCGCAAGAGTGTCAAGAAAGGCATTGGCGAGCGCGACGTCACCGTGAGCTTTGGCGGCATCGCGTTCGTGCCGGGCCAGCATCTCTATGCCGACGCCGACGGCATCCTGGTCAGCGATACCGAGCTGGCCTGAACCACTCGATCGACAGATGCATTGCAGCAGGCGCGCCCGATCGGGCGCGCCGACTTGTTTCACCGCCAGCAATTTCTTTTCACAATATAAAACGTAAAACCCATTTATCTGTTTTTGCTTGTTTATTTTTTTCTTATATCTTATATAAGACACATTGCTGCAAAGCACGATCAGCTCTATAATTTCCTCAGGGTTCGGCGATACTGGCCGGACAATCGGATAACAGGCGCCCGACATGAGCGGACGCCACCCTCCCTCCCTGAAACCCGCAAGACAAGGAATCGAAATGTCCATGACCCGTGAACAACAGATCGCCGCTCTCGAGAAGGACTGGGCCGAAAACCCGCGCTGGAAGAGCGTCAAGCGTGGCTACAAGGCCGAGGACGTGGTCCGCCTGCGTGGTAGCCTGCAGCCCGAGTACACCCTCGCCACCCGCGGCGCCGAAAAGCTGTGGAACCTGGTCAACGGCGACGCCAAGAAGGGCTACGTGAATGCCTTCGGCGCCATTACCGCCGGTCAGGCGATGCAGCAGGCCAAGGCCGGACTCGAGGCCGTCTATCTGTCCGGCTGGCAGGTCGCCGCCGACGGCAACACCTCCGAGACGATGTACCCGGACCAGTCGCTGTACGCCTACGACTCGGTGCCGACGATGGTCCGCCGCATCAACAACACCTTTAAGCGTGCCGACGAGATCCAGTGGTCCAAGGGCATCAACCCGGGCGACGAAGGCTTCATCGACTATTTCCTGCCGATCGTTGCGGACGCCGAGGCCGGCTTCGGCGGTGTGCTGAACGCCTTCGAACTGATGAAGAACATGATCGCCAACGGCGCCTCCGGTGTTCACTTCGAAGACCAGCTTGCCGCCGTCAAGAAGTGCGGACACATGGGTGGCAAGGTGCTGGTTCCGACCCGCGAAGCCTGCGAGAAGCTGATCGCGGCCCGTTTCGCCGCCGACGTCATGGGCGTGCCGACCCTGATCCTGGCCCGTACCGACGCCGAGGCCGCCAACCTGTTGACCTCCGACTACGATGACAACGACAAGCCGTTCCTCTCCGGCGAACGCACCCAGGAAGGCTTCTACCGCGTCAAGAACGGTCTCGAGCAGGCCATCTCCCGCGGCGTCGCCTACGCCCCGTACGCCGATCTGGTGTGGTGCGAGACTGGCACGCCGGACCTGGGCTTCGCGCGCGAGTTCGCCCAGGCCGTCCACGCTGCCAGCCCCGGCAAGCTGCTTTCCTACAACTGCTCGCCGTCGTTCAACTGGAAGAAGAATCTGGACGACGCCACCATCGCCAAGTTCCAGGACGAACTCTCCGCGCTCGGCTACAAGTATCAGTTCATCACGCTGGCCGGTATCCACGTCAACTGGTACAACACGTTCCAGTTCGCCCACGCCTATGCCGGTGGCGAGGGCATGAAGCACTACGTCGAAATGGTTCAGGAGCCGGAATTCGCCGCGCGCGAGCAGGGTTACACCTTCGTCTCGCACCAGCAGGAAGTGGGCGCCGGCTACTTCGACGACGTCACCACCGTGATCCAGGGTGGTTCGTCCTCGGTCAAGGCGCTGACCGGCTCGACCGAAGAAGAGCAGTTCCACTAAGCCGCATTGCCCGGGCCGGCGACAGCCGGCCACCGAGCCGATCGGGGGATCGCCCATACGGCGGCCCCCTTTTTCCGTCTATGCTTCGCGCGAGCCGCCGAAGCGTTCCGCCAGTGCATCGTAGTGGGCAAAGGCCTGGTGCTCGGCCAGCGCCAGTCGTTCCCAAGCCTTCATCCCCGGATGGGCGAGCATGGTGTCGCGGTAGGCGGCCGCGGCCGGCGGAAGCGCGACGTTGTAGGCGTTGAACCGCCACACCACCGGCGCGAACATCGCATCGGCAACGCAGAAGGATCCGAACAGGTAAGGGCCGCCCACGGCTTCGCCGAATTCGGCGCGAGCATCTGCCCAGATCTCCGCGACGCGATCGACGTCGGCCTGCACGTCGACAGGCAGTTCGGCGCCGTTCAGGCGAAGCTTGATGTTCATCGGCATCGCCCCGCGCAGCGCCGTGAAGCCCGAGTGCATCTCGCAACTGACGCTGCGGGCCCGCGCCCGCGCCAGTTCGTTCCGCGGCCACAGGCCCGCATGTCGTTCGGCGAGAAATTCGGCGATCGCCAACGTATCCCAAATCGGAAAGCCATCGACATGCAGGCAGGGCACCAGACCATTGGCCGAGTAGCCACGGTGACGTGCATTCGGGCCCTGCCCTAGTACCTCGACCTGATGTGCCGTGAAATCGATCTCGAAGTGTCGCAGCAGCAACCATGCCCGGAGCGACCAGGACGAGTAGTTGCAGTTGCCGAAGTAGAGCGTGTACATCGGGTCCTCCGTGGTGTCAGCAAGAGAATGAAGTGGCAGCGGCGCGAGCGCCCATCCGCGCCAGAATCGCCTGGCCGGTCGGCCAGTCGCCGAGGCCCGAGTCCGCATTGATGTGGCCCGCCGGGTCCGCGTCGATCAGGCGGCAGCGCCATGCCGACGCAAGTTGATGTGCGCGATCGAAGCCCACATAAGGGTCGTCGCGGCGCGCGACGACGACTGCCGGAAAAGGCAGCGGCACCATCGGCATCGGCGCGAACGAACGGACTGCCGATGGCGTATGGGCCGATGAATCGACGTCGGCGGGTGCGACCAGCAACGCCCCTGCCACGCCTGTGCCGGAGCGGGCGGCCCAGTGTGCGACCAACGCGCAGCCTAGGCTGTGGGCGATCAGCAGCATCGGCCGGTCGCTGGCCACCAGAGCCGACGACAAGGCTTCCAGCCAATCGTCCCGACTGGGCGCATCCCAGTCGCGCTGGGCCAGCCATTGCATACCCGGAATCGTCGCGTGCCAGCGGGTCTGCCAATGCCCAGAACCGGAGCCGCCGAGCCCAGGCACTAGCAAGACAGGAACCGATGCGGCTGCATTCATGTGAATCGATCTCAACTTCATCCGATGACCTAACTCTATACCAAGCCATCTCGGGCTAATATGGACATATTTTCGGACTTCATGTGAACCTTCGTCACACATTTCGAATCCCCCCACTGGCCGCGCTTCGGGCCTTCGAAGCGGTTGCCAGGCTCGGCGGCGTGGTCGAGGCCGCCGCCGAGCTCCATCTGACCCACAGCGCCATCAGCCACCAGCTTCGTTCGCTCGAAGAGAACCTCGGGCGGCGCTTGCTGGAGCGTCACGGGCGCCGACTGCAGCTGACGGAGGGTGGCCGGGTCTATGCGCTCCAGGTCCGATACGCGCTCCACGACCTGGCCAAGGCCACCGGCCAGGTGCTTTCCCGCAGCCACGACGACGAGTTGGTGATCGGCACGCTGCCGTCCTTCGGCGCGCACTGGCTGGTCTCCCGATTGCCCTCGCTGCTGACGGCCGCGCCGCGCCTGCAGGTGAGCGTGCGTGCATCGCTGGCGCTCGCCGATCTCGACGACGGCGGCCTCGACCTGGCGATCCGGATGGGCAGCGGCGGCTGGGAGCGCGTGCAGCAGCGGCCGCTCTTCCACGACCGACTGGTCGCCGTCGCCTCGCCCACGTTCAACGGTGGCCAGCTGCCGCGCACACCGGCCGAGTTCATTCGCGCACCATTGCTGCTGTCGATCGAGAATTGGCGGCCGTGGCTCGAGTGTGCCGGACTGGATCCGCACGACCCGACGGGTCTGCACTTCAACGACTCCAACCTGCTGCTCGAGGCCGTGCGGCAAGGCCTGGGCGTCGCCCTGGCACGCCAGTCCCTGGTGCACGACGCGTTGCGCGAGGGACGCCTGATGCGTCCGATTCCGATCTGCGCACCCTATCCCGCACCGTACTGGCTGGTGTGGTCGGCGCGCGCCGCGGGCCAGCACAAGCTCGCTGTCTTTTCGGACTGGATCGACCAGCAGGTGGCGACCTATCTCGACGAGGTGGCGGCAAGCGATGTGCAGACCTAGCCACACGCGCCGGCGACCGCCGGCGTCGTCGGCGCGATTGCTATGATGTCGGCTTCGAAAGCCGTTCACGTCCCATGCGCCGACTGCCACCGCTCGCGTCCCTGCTCGCCTTCGAGGCGGCGGCGCGCCTCGGCAGCTTTCTCGGCGCCGCCGACGAACTGCACCTCACGCCGTCGGCGATCAGCCATCGCGTCAAGTCGCTCGAGCAGTGGCTGGGCGTCCGCCTGTTCGTCCGACAGACCCGCCGTATCGCACTGACTGCCGAGGGTCAGGCCTACGTCGCCGACGTGAGGGCTGCGCTCGACCGGCTCGAACAGGCCTCCGCGCGGGCGGGCCGACCCCGCCGACAGGCGCTCAGGATCTCGGTCGCACCGGCCCTTGGCGCCAAATGGCTGGCACCTCAGTTGCATGGATTCCGCAAAGAGCAGCCAGGCATCGAACTGCGCCTGTCGTCCGCCACCGGCCTCGACCCGGTCATCCGCGGCGATGCGGACGTCGGCATCCGCTACGGTCGAGCGCCGTGGCCCGGGCTCGCATGCCGCAAGCTGCGCGACGAAACGCTGGTGGTGGTCTGCAGTCCGGCCCTGTTGATCGCCGACCGCCGATCGGCCGCCGACTGGCTGGCCGAACTGCCGCTGTTGCGTCACCCGCTGCTCGACTGGCATGGCTGGTTCGAGGCAGCTGCCATTCGCCCACCCCCCGTGCCAGATGGCCCGGCCTTCGACGACGCCATGCTGATGCTCGAAGCGGCTGCCGGCGGCGCTGGCGCCGCATTGATCGTCGCCAGCCTGGCCGAATCCTATCTGGCGGCCGGCACCTTGATCGAGCCATTCCCGGTGCGCGCGCCGGGCAAGGCCTACTACGCCATCGCCAGCCGCGACAACCTGGCCCGTGCCGAGGTCCAGCTACTGGTCCGCTGGCTGCAGGCGCGCGCCCGCTGAAGCATCGCCCAGCACCCGGTAACCGGCCGCCAGCGCCTCGAAGCGCGCCACCTGTGCCGCCACCCAGGCACTATCCTGGCCGAGCAGGCCGGCCATCGTCCGGGCGACCGCGGGCGCCTCGGCGCACGCCTGCGCAGCATCCAGGAACAAGGTGCGATACCGCCGGGCGAGCACGTCCTCGACGGTGCGGGCATATTCCGACTCGACCGCCAGCCGGATTCCCGCCTCGTCCGGCAGCGCATGGGCCGTCGCCAGGCGTCGTCGCGCATCGGCCAGACCGGCGCCATGCAGGCGCTGGTGCAGTGTCGCCGATGCCCGATTGGGCAGGTTGCCTGTACGCGCGGCGACATCGACCGCATCGATCGCCATGCGCCGATAGGTGGTCCATTTGCCACCGGTGATCGTGACCAGCCCGCTGTCGGAGACCTCGACCAGATGCTCCCGAGACAGGCCGGCCGTGCTGCCGCCACCATCGCCACCGACCAACGGCCGCAGGCCGGCGAACACGCTGCGGACATCCTCGCGCCCTGGGGCGCGCCCGAGATAACGCGCGGCAGTCGCGAGGATGAAGTCAATTTCGGCCTCGAGCGCCCTCGGTTCGAGCGGCAGCTCGTCGCGCGGCGTGTCGGTGGTGCCGATCACCAGCTTGTCGAACCACGGGATCACGAACAACACGCGGCCATCCTCGGTGTCCGGAACCAGCAAGGCATCGGAGCCGGGGAGGAAGTCCGCGTCCACCACCAGATGGACGCCCTGGCTCGGGCGGATCAGGCCACGCTTGCCAGGTCGGTCCATCTGCCGCAGGCCGTCGGCCCAGACGCCGGTCGCATTGATGACGCAGCGCGCCGGGAGGCGGAAGTGTTCGCCGGTCTCGGCGTCCCGGGCGTCGACGCCACAGATGCGTCCACTGTCCTTGGCGAGCCCTTCGACCGCCATGTAGTTGAGTGGCAACGCGCCGAGATCCTCTGAGGTGCGGGCCAGCGCGATGGCAAGTCCGGCATCGTCGAACTGGGCGTCCCAATAGGCGATGCCACCATGCAGGCCATCGCGCCTCACGCCCGGCAGTGCTTCGCAGGTGGCGTCGCGCCCGAGCACGCGACTGCGACCGAGACTGTCGCGACCAGCCAGCAGATCGTAGAAGCCGAGCCCCGCGCCGAGCACCGGCATCTGGTGCCAGCGATAGGTCGGCACGACGAAACGTAGCGGACGCACCTGATGCGGCGCATTGGCGAGCAGCACGGCACGCTCGGACAACGCCTCGCGCACCAGCGAGAGATTGCCCTGCGCCAGATAGCGGACACCGCCATGCACCAGCTTGGTCGCCCGCGAACTGGTCCCCTTGGCGAAGTCATGGGCTTCGAGCAGGATCGTCGAATAGCCCCGGGAGGCGGCATCGACGGCGCACCCGAGCCCGGTGGCACCACCGCCGACGATCGCGACGTCCCAGCCTTGCCCGGCGACGCCTTTGCGCAGTGCACGCAGCAGTTCGGTCCGCGCCCCCATGCCCCTCAATCCTCCTCCCAGTACCTCGCCCGCTCGACCGCCTTGTGCCAGCGCGCCATCATGCCCCGCCGCCAGTCTTCGTCGGCCCGCGGCTCGAATCGCCGCTCGACGCCCCAGTGGGCGGCCAGCGCATCCTCGCCGGGCCACATGCCGACCGCCAGGCCGGCGAGATAGGCGGCACCGAGCGCGGTGGTCTCGGTCTGGCGGGGCCGCACCACCGGCACGTCGAGCAGATCCGCCTGGATCTGCATCAACAGATCGTTGCGTGCCGCGCCACCGTCGACACGCAATTCCGAAATCGGCGCCGAGGCGTCGCGGTTCATCGCGTCGACCAGGTCGACGGTCTGCAGCGCGATCGACTCGAGCGCGGCGCGAGCGATGTGCGCCGCCGTGCTGCCACGGCTGAGTCCCACCAGGGCGCCGCGCGCACGCGGATCCCACCACGGCGCGCCGAGCCCGGTGAAGGCCGGCACCAGCACCGCCCCGCCACTGTCCGGCACGCTCGCGGCCAGCGCCTCGACCTCGGCCGAGTCGCGGATGATGCCGAGACCGTCCCGCAGCCACTGCACGACCGCGCCGGCAACGAAGACACTGCCCTCGACCATGTACTCGGTACGACCTTGGCGGCGCCAGCCGATGGTGGTCAGCAGTCGCTGGCTGGAATCGACGGCGGCGCCGGTGTTGAGCACCAGGAAGCAACCCGTGCCATAGGTGTTCTTGGCCATACCCGGCGCATAGCAGGCCTGACCGAAGGTCGCGGCCTGCTGGTCGCCGCCGATGCCGGCAATCGGGATGACCGAGCCCAGCAGGCGCGCTTCGCTCTCGCCGCAGACCGCGCTGGAATCGACGACGGCGGGCATCAGTGCGGCCGGGATGTCGAACAGTTCGAGCAGGCCGTCGTGCCAACACTGGCGGTGGATGTCGAACAGCATCGTGCGCGACGCATTGCCGGGGTCGGTGACGTGACAGCGGCCGGCGGTAAGCTGCCAGATCAGCCACGAATCGACCGTGCCGAAGGCAAGCTCGCCGGCCTCCGCACGCTCGCGGGCCCCCGGGGTGTTGTCGAGCAGCCATGCCAGCTTGGTCGCGGAAAAGTAGGCGTCGAGTTCCAGACCGGTGATCCCGCGAATTTCCGACGCCTTGCCCTGCGCGCGCAGGCGGTCGCACAGACCCGCCGTACGGCGATCCTGCCACACGATCGCGGGGCCGACCGGCCGGCCACTCGCGCGTTCCCAAAGGATGGTCGTCTCGCGCTGATTGGCGATGCCGATGCCGGCCACCACGCCCGCCCGATCGCCAGCCTTCGCCAGCGCCTCGCGGGCACACGCGAGCTGGCTGTGCCAGATCTCCATGGCGTCGTGTTCGACCCAGCCCGATCTCGGGAAATGCTGTTCAAACGGCTTCTGCGCGATCGCGACGACGCGCGAATCCTCATCGAAGACCATCGCGCGGGAACTAGTCGTGCCCTGGTCGAGGGCAAGCAGGCAAGGCATCGCTCTCCTCCGGAATGTCGTCTGCCTACTGTATCAGTCTCACGCGCACGGGGCCCTTGCGCGGCCATGGATGAATTTCGTTCACCCATAACTGCGCCGCTTTCGTTTGTCTGCCCGGCCCGCTGCGGGCACGCTGGCCGCATCGGCTCACCGCACCCGCGGCCAGCCAGACGAGGAGAATGGCGATGTCGATGGCGGACCGTGACGGCTGGATCTGGCTCGATGGCGAATGGCTGCCCTGGCGCGACGCGCGCGTGCACGTGATGACCCATACCCTGCATTACGGGCTCGGCTGCTTCGAGGGCCTTCGCGCCTATCCGAACGCGGATGGCCCGGCGATCTTTCGCCTGGCCGATCACGTCGAACGGCTGTTCGAATCGGCGCGAATCCTTGGACTCGAGATCGGATTCGACGCCAAAACGGTGGCCCTCGCCTGTCGCGAAGCGGTGCGGCGCAACCGCCTGCAGCAGGCCTACGTCCGCCCGCTGCTTTTCCTCGGAGCCGACAAGGCCGGCATCGATCCGGCCGGTGCGTCGAGCCACCTGTCGATCGCCGCGTGGGCATGGGCCAATACCCTCGGCCAGCACGCCCTGCAGGCCGGCATCCGCGTCAAGGTGTCGAGTTTCGCCCGCCACCATGTCAATGCCCACATGCGTCGCGCGAAGTCGGTGTCCGCCTATACCAACTCGATCATGGCATGCCGCGAGGTCCGGGCGGAGGGCTTCGACGAGGCCCTGATGCTCGACACCGACGGCTTCGTCGCCGAAGGGCCGGGCGAGAACGTGTTCGTCGTGCGCAGAGGCGTGCTGTACGAACCGGAACTGACCGCTGCGCTCGATGGCATCACCCGGCGCACGGTTCATGTGCTCGCGCACGAAGCCGGCTACGAGGTGTGCTGCCGACGCATCAGCCGGGACGAACTATACGTTGCCGACGAGGTGTTCTTCACCGGCACCGCCGCGGAAATCACGCCCGTGATCGAGATCGATCGTCGGCCGGTCGGCCTCGGAAGGCCCGGGCCGGTGGCGCGGGCGCTGCAATCACGCTACTTCGCGTGCGTCGAAGGGCGCGATCCTCGCCATGCCGGCTGGCTGTCGTCGTGCGACTGACCGTCGGCAGCCGTCGAATCCGCCAAGATCCCGTCCCCGAGCCACTGCTGGACGAAGCCGAGCACGGCTGCAGGCGCATCGGGTTCGCCGACCACGTCGCCGGCCAGCGCGCACAGCGCCTCGAACGGCAGGCCGTTGCGAATGCCTTCGAGCAGGCCGGCCTCGAGCGGCGCGAGGCTGCGCCAGCTCGGCTGAAGACCCTTTCGCCAGATCAGCACCGCGTGGTCGAGCGGCTCGGGCCGCGACGCCTGGTGATTCGGATCGACGGCGTCCGCGAGCTCGCGCCACACCGGTGCCACCGACCATTCCAGTCGGAGCAACTGGCAGGTCGGATGCAGGGTAAAGCGCAGGGCCGCCCATTGCCCGGGCTCGAGCGCGGCCAGCGCCGCCACGTCGAGGACCTCAGCGTCGGGACCGTCGAAGGCCAGACTTAGTGCCCACTCGAAGCGCGCCATCTCGGCCACTGCCGGATGCGGCAGCAGGTCCGGGTTCTGCCGGACGAACGCCGGCAGGCGGTCGCCGAACCAGCGGATCGAGCGGCGGTGCGACGGATGGCTCGCGAGGTAGGCGTCGCCCAGCTCGGCGAAGGCTTCGTCACCGAGCACCCGGTGCAAGACCGGATAGTTGGCACGCAGGGCTTCGATCATGCGCGCGCGCCAGGCGTGGCGATACACCGCGATGCCGTCGGCACCCAGCAAGGCAGGCGGATCCGCCCCTTCGGTGATCGCCCGCTGCATCGTGCGCTGCAGGTCGATCAGGCGCACGCGGCGGCCCTCTTGGCATCGGCGGCCGTGGCCGCCACTGCACGCACCTGCGCAAGCTCGGCCAGCAGTTCTGACAAGGGCGGAATGCGATCGTCACGCTCGATCATCGTCGGCCGCATACCGATGCGGCCGATCGTGTAGGCGTAGAGGTCGAAGACCTCGTCGCGAATCGGGTGGTCGTGGGTGTCGATCACGAGATCGCCATGATCCTCGTGACCAGCCAGGTGAATCTGGACCACTGCCTCGGCCGGCATCGCATCGATGAAGCAGCGCGGATCGAAGCCATGATTTCGCGCGCTGACATACACGTTGTTCACGTCGAGCAGCAGGCGGCATCCGGCGCGCCGGATCAGTTCGGCGACGAACGCCCACTCGCTCATCTCGTCGGCCGCATACGCGACGTAACTGGAAACGTTCTCGAGCACCAGGGGCCGCTTGATCAGATCCTGCACCTGGGCGATCCGCGGTTCGAGGTGACGCAGTGCCGCCTCGGTGTAGGGCAACGGCAGCAGGTCGTGGAGGTTCGCATGATCGACCCCCGTCCAGCACAGATGGTCCGAGATCCAGCCCGGCTCGATACGGTCGACCAGAGATTTCAGCTGCCGCAAGTAGTCGGCATCGAGCGCATCCGCACTGCCGATCGACAGCGATACGCCGTGCATCACCATCGGATAGTCGGCACGGATCCGCTCGAGGAAATGGAGGGGCTTGCCGCCCGGCACGAGAAAGTTCTCGGAGATCACCTCGAGCCAGTCCACCGGCTGACCTGCAGTCGCGGTGAAGTCGGCATAGTGATCCGTGCGCAAGCCGAGCCCGAAGCCCGATATCTCCGTTGTCATCGATTCCCCATCCGAGTGCGGGACGGCGCTTGCGCCGTCCCGGACCCGATCGTCAGCCGTGACCTTCCATCACCTTGCCACCGGCCGCTTCGCATTCTTCCTTCGAAGCCTTCTTCTCCCAGCCCTGGCCCTTGCATGCGTTCTGTCCCTTGCAGCTGCTGGTGGCCGTGGCGCACTCGGAGTGCCCCTTGCAGCTGTTGGTCCCCACGCACTTGACGCCGGCGTCGCCGGCGTGGGCGACGGTGGGCGCCACGACCGCACCGGACACGAACAGAGCGGCCACGGTTGCGGCAATAGCGGCACCGGATTTCGATTTGGTCATTTCCCTATCTCCTGTAACGATTCGAGTGATGCGCTCCGGATTTCGGACCGCACGTGGCAATAGACCTGCGTGCCCCGGTCATTCTTACACGGACCACGTCGCCGCTCGTCACGACGACCGCTGCGGCCTGCATCACCGCCGGCGTCGGTCGATTGGAGCCGCAGGCCGAGCAGCGCTATAGTGGCCGAAAGCCCCTTCCCGTTGCGGAGTTCGCCATGATCACAACCGATCACTCGCCCAACCTGGTCAGCGTCGTCGTGATCGACGATTTCACCTTGAGCGACTACAAGGAGTTCGAGGAACTGGTCAATTTCAAGGTCAAGTTCGAAGGGCCGATCAGCCTGCTGATGGACTTGCGCGAGATGGCCGGATTCACGGTGGACGTCGCGTGGGAAGAGATCCGCTACACGCGGGAGCACGCACACGATTTCCGGCGAATCGCGATCCTGACCGACGATCAGTGGGTGACGTGGAGCGCGTGGCTGAGCCAATTCTTCGTTGACGCCGAAGTCCAGGTGTTCGACGACGAGGGCGAGGCCCGCGGCTGGGTCACCGCCAGCGACGAGCCGGCCGCGTGAGAAGCGAGTACACGACGCTGATCCCGGCGGACGAACTCGCCCGCGCGATCGAGCGGCCTGATTGGCGGGTGATCGACTGCCGGCACGATCTGGTCGACCCGGATCACGGACGACTCGCCTATACCGACGGCCATCTGCCCGGGGCACATTTCCTGCATCTGGACGACGACCTGTCCGCACGGCCAACCGGGCGCAACGGCCGGCACCCGCTGCCTGATCCGGCGGCGCTTGCGCTTCGGCTCGGCGCATTCGGCATCGACCGCGGCACCCAGGTCGTCGCCTACGACGACAGCGGTGGCATCTTCGCGGCCCGCCTGTGGTGGTTGCTGCGTTGGCTCGGTCACCGTCGCGTCGCCGTGCTCGATGGCGGCTTCCGCGCATGGTGCGCAACGGCCGGCAAGCTCAGTTCGCGCCGGCTTCCGCCGACTTCGGAAACCAGATTCGAGATCGCGACGACCGACGGCCACGTCGTCGCCGACGATGTGGCCGCCGGCCTCGAACGCGGCGACATCGTGCTGGTCGATGCCCGCAGCCCGGATCGCTATCGCGGTGAAAACGAAACGCTGGACCCGGTCGCCGGTCATGTACCGGGCGCGCGCAACCGCTTCTTCCACGACAACCTCGACCGCGAAGGTCGCTTCAAGCCGCCGACGACGCTGGCCACCGAGTTTCGCCACGTGATCGGCGATGTGCATCCGGCTCAGGTCGTGCATATGTGCGGCTCCGGCGTCACCGCCTGCCACAACCTGCTCGCAATGGAAGCCGCCGGCATCGTCGGGTCGAAATTGTATGCGGGCTCGTGGAGCGAATGGTGCAGCGCGCCTGAACGGCCGGTCGCGGTCGGTCCGGACGCCGGCTGACGCGCCTACCAGTCCACCTTTTCGATGTCGCCGAGGCTGCGCCCGAGAAAGCGCTCACCGATGGTCTGGAAACGCAGCGGGATGTCGGTGACGCAGAAGCGATAGACCGGCCTCACCCCGGCCCTCCGCGCCAGACCCTGCTCGCGCAGGCACCCGGCAGCCAGTTCGGCGGTTGTCAGGGCGGAATCCACCAGCTTGACACGCGGACCCGCGACGTCGTGGAGCAAGGCCTTCAGCAGCGGATAGTGGGTACATCCCAGCACCAGCGTGTCCACCTGCTCGGCAAGAACCGGCTTCAAGTACTCGTTCGCGGTCAGGCGGGTGACCGGATGATCGAGCCAGCCCTCCTCTACCAGCGGCACGAACAACGGACAGGCCTGCGAGAACACACGGATCGAGGCGTCCAGCTCGTGAATCCGCCGGGCGTAGGCATTCGAGTTGATCGTCGTCGGCGTGCCGATGACACCGATCGCGCCGTTCGGGCTGCCCCGCACCGATGCCCTGGCGCCGGCCTCGATGACGTCGAGCACGGGAATGCCGGCGGCGCGTTGCGCGATGGTTGCCGAGGCCACCGCGGCCATCGTGTTGCACGCGACGATCAGCATCTTGACCCCTTGGCCAACGAGGAAATCGATGATCTGCTCGGAAAAATGCTCGATCGTCGGTACCGACTTGATGCCGTAGGGTACCCGCGCGGTATCGCCGAAATAGATGATGCTCTCGTGGGGCAGGCGCTCCATCAGCGCCCGTACGACGGTCAGACCGCCGACGCCTGAATCGAAGACGCCGATCGGCGCAGAGGTGTCTGGCATGGGTCGCGCGTGGGATCGGGGGCGACGGATTGTACCCCGACGGCGGGCCACGGCGGCGGCGAAGCGCCCTCAGGCGTATTCGCTGAGCCGCTCTTCCTCGGCCACGGCCGGCGCGTCGGGCACCGTACCTTCGCGGATCAGCCGCAACACGATCTCGTCCTCCTGGCGCTGCGGCAGGCTGTACTTGTAGAGGGACTTTTCGTCCGGCAGCTCGCGCCAGCGTCCAGCCAGCTCGGCAATACGGTTGCGCACGTGCTCGGCGCTGACGTGCAGCAGCAGCGCCGGTGCGCCGACGCGCGGACACACCTTTTCCTCGGCAACCTGCTTGAACTCGAGATAGCGAATATAGAAGAAGCGATGTCGCGGATTGACCTCGATCAGGAAGTCGGTGCAGCCCTGGACTCGGTGGGCGTAGATGTAGAGCAACTGGAACAGGGTCCCGAGCAAGCGCTTCGACCGCACGCTGGGTTCGACCGCGAACTTGCCGAATTCGCACAGGCGAGCGCCCCGCTTGCGAAAGGCGGCCACCTCCTCGGGGTAGGTCTCCTCGACGGCCAGACCGGCGGGAGAATCGACATTGACGGTCAGCGTCGCGTAGATCCGCCCGAACAACTCGGCGTTCATCGTCATCCGGTTCGGCAGCTGATCGAGCGTGGCGGCGCCGTTGTATCCACGCCACGAGTAGCGCTTCTCGATCAGCAGGCTGGTTTCCTTCTTCTGGCGACTGCTGCCGGTCAGCAGCTTGAGCTGGAACTTGTCCTTGCGCTCGGCGAACTCCTCGACACCCTCGCTGTCTTCCTGCTCGATGCACATGGCCTGCAGTGCCAGGGTCTGGTCCATCACGGTGACTTCCGCTAGGGCCTGAGGCCACGCGGGCGAATCGTTACGCTGGGATTGCGTATAGCTCATCTTGTGGATCGACCTCCCCGCCCTGCCTTATGCCGTAAGTATCATACAGCAGCATTTCAACCCATTAATCATGCTGCCTTGGCCCTTTCAAATCAAGCACATTCTCGTGATCGACGTCCGAATTTGTTTCAGACTGTACGCGCGCCTCGAGACGCGCCAGAGCCCAGGCGACGTGCTCCCGGACGAGCGCGGATCCGTTCGTCGAGCGCGCCCGAAGTGCCGACATGGCCTCTGGCGTGGCCGGGCCGTTGCCGAGCGCGACAGCAATGTTCCTCAGCCAAAGATCATAGCCTATTCGATATATGGCGCTACCGGCCATCCGTTCGTCGAAATCGGCCGCGGACCACGCGAACAATTCGACCAGTGTCGCCGAATCGAGATCATGCCGCACCCGGAAATCCGGCTCGGTGCTCAATTGGGCAAAACGATTCCACGGACACACGATCTGACAGTCGTCGCAACCATAGATGCGGTTGCCGACGAGTGATCGCAATGATTGCGGTATCGCGCCGCGCAACTCGATCGTCAGATACGAGATGCAGCGCCTGGCATCGACCTGGTAGGGGGCGATGATGGCCCGTGTCGGGCAGGCTTCGATGCACGCGCTGCATTGACCGCAGTGGGCACTGACCGGCGGATCCGGCGGCAGGGGCAGGTCGGTCAGGATCTCGCCGAGGAAGAAGCCCGAGCCGGCATCGCGATCGAGCAGCAAGGTATGCTTGCCGCGCCAGCCCAGCCCCGAACGCTGACCGACCGCGACCTCCAGCAACGGCGCCGAATCGACGACGACACGCCATTGGTGCGGCCGCTCCTGCGCGATGCGCAGGGCCAACCGCTTGAGGCGCTGGCGCAGCACCTTGTGATAGTCGCGCCCGAGCGCATATCTGGAAACGTATGCAAACGACGGCTCGGCGAGCACCGCTTCCGCAGGCCGGGCCGCGGCCAGATAATTCATGCGTGCGGAGATGACGCTGCGGCAACCGGGCATCAGCAGGTCGGGCCGGCACCGGAGGCTGCCGTGGCGCGACATATAATCCATCTCGCCGTGGCAGCCAGCCGCCAGCCATGCGTCGAGCTCGCGCTCGGCGCCCGGCAGCTCGGCATCGCCGATGCGCACCGCGGCAAAGCCCAGTTCGGTCGCCCAGCGGCGGATGCGCGCGATCAGCGCCGGCAGCGCGCCGGAACCTTCAGATGAGGATTGTCGATGCCCGTCTCCGTCCATGAAGACGATGATAACCAGTGCCGGCTCGAACTCGCGCTCGCCGGCGAGGCGGATACCGCGGCCTTCGGTGCTGCCCTCGCCGGCGCCCTCGAATCGGGATTGATGATCCACCTCGAAGGTGATCTCGGCGCCGGCAAGACCACGCTGGTGCGGGCAGCGCTGCGGGCACTCGATTTCACAGGAAGTGTGAAAAGTCCCACGTACACCTTGATTGAACCTTACACGATTTCTAGATTAAACTTATATCACTTTGATTTTTATCGATTCACCGATCCTGACGAATTCCTCGAGGCAGGTTTGGACGAATACTTCGACGGTGACGGGGTCTGCATCGTCGAGTGGCCGGACCGGGCGGCACCCCATTTGCCGCCGGCGGACGTCCGCATCCTGATTCGATTCGAGGGCACGGGTCGCAAGGTCGAGGCGCACGGCCTGAGCCCCAGGGGACAAGAATGTTTAAGAAAAATCAGGAAGATAGTGAATCCGTAGACCACCCGGTCGGTCGTCGCGGATTCCTGCGCACGGCCGGCGGCGTGCTGGCCTTGCTGGTCAGCCCGGTCGGCCAGGCCGCAGCCACGCGGATCCTGGCGATCCGCGTCTGGCCTTCCGAGGACTACACCCGGATCACCCTCGAGGGCGCCGAAGATCTCCGCTTCAGCCACCACATCGTCAAGAACCCGGAGCGACTGGTGGTCGATCTCGAGGGTATCGAGTTCGACAGCATCGTCGAACACCTGCCCGGCGAGATCAGCGACGCGGATCCGTTCATCAAGCTGATCCGCGCCGGTCGCAACCGCCCCGGCGTCGTGCGCATGGTGGTCGAGTTGCGCAAGGAAATCTCGCCGCAGGTATTCACCCTGAAGCCCTATGCCGGCTACGGCCACCGACTGGTTCTCGATCTCTACCCGCCCGAGCAGGACGACCCGCTGCTCGCGTTCATCGAGAAGCGCTCGCCGGCCGAAGCAGCCGCCGGCGACGCGGCGTCACCCGAGCGGGGCGGCTCGCGCCGGCAGGTGTCGCGCGAGCCACGGCGGCAATCACGGCCGCCGGTGGCCCGGCTGATCACCGTGGCACTCGATCCCGGCCACGGTGGCGAGGACCCCGGCGCGGTCGGCCGGCGCGGCAGCTTCGAGAAGAACGTCACGCTGTCGATCGCGCGCCGCCTGAAGGCCAAGATCGACGCAGAGCCCGGCATGCGAGCGGTGCTGACTCGCGACGGCGATTATTTCGTGCCGCTGTACCAGCGGGTTCGCAAGGCGCGACGCGTGCGTGCCGACCTGTTCGTATCGATTCACGCCGATGCCTATATCCGCCCGGACGCCCATGGCAGTTCGGTATTCGTGCTGTCGGAACGCGGCGCCAGCAGTGCCGCGGCGCGATGGCTCGCCAAGAAGGAAAATGACGCCGATCTGGTCGGCGGGGTCAATCTGGCCAATCACGACGGCCATCTCGCCCGCACCTTGATCGATCTGTCCCAGACCGCTGCGATCAACGACAGCATGAAGGTCGGCGCCGCCGTGCTTGCGGAAATCGGAGGCATCAATGCACTGCACAAGGCGCGCGTCGAACAGGCCGGGTTTGCCGTGCTGAAGGCGCCTGACATTCCGTCGATCCTGGTCGAGACCGCTTTCATCAGCAATCCCGACGAAGAGCGCCGCCTCAATGATCGCGCCTACCAGGACACCATGGCCGACGCCATCCTGCGCGGCATTCGTGGTCATTTCGACCGCTACCCCCAGACCTCGCGTTCCAAGCTCGCACTGGCCGACTGATTCGCGCGCGGAACGGGCGCCGGCACCGGCGGTCGCCGCGCAGCGGCGGGCGTTTGGCCTATAATTGCCGCTTTTTCAAGGGCATTCATGCAGGTTTCTCGGGGCGTTCCCGCGCTTGCCTCCCACCCGGCGGTGCTCACCATCGGGAATTTCGACGGTCTCCACCTCGGCCATCAGCGCCTGCTCGGGCTGCTGCGGCAAAAAGCCCACGCGCTCGGGCTGCCGGCCACGGTGATGACCTTCGAACCGCATCCGCGCGAGTTCTTTTCGCCGGAGAGCGCCCCGGCACGCCTCGCCTCGTTGCGCGAAAAGTTGATCGGCCTGGCCGAAGCCGGCATCGATCACGCCGTCGTCGTGCGCTTCGACGCGCACTTCGCTGCGCTGTCCGCGAGCGACTTCGTCGAGCAGGTACTGGTGCGGGGCCTCGCCACGCGACACCTGTTCATCGGTGACGACTTCCGTTTCGGCGCACGCCGGCAAGGCGACTTCTCGATGCTGTGCGAAGCCGGTGACCGCCACCGCTTCCAGGTCGAGGCGATGCCCACGGTCGCGGTCGCCGACGAACGGGTATCGAGTTCCGCCGTGCGCAGCGCACTGGCAGCCGGCGACTTGGCACACGCCGGCCGCCTGCTCGGCCGCCCTTACAGCATTGCCGGGCGAGTGGTTCGCGGCGACCGCATCGGCCGCACCCTCGGCTTCCCGACCGCCAACGTGCAGTTGCGCCACCGCCGCGTCGCGCTGACCGGAATCTTCACGGTCAGCGTCGAGGGGCTGGCCGCGCGCGCGCTGCCCGGCGTCGCCAGCATCGGCCTGCGGCCGACGGTCAGCGATGCCGGCAGGACCACTCTCGAGGTGCACGTCTTCGATTACGACGCCGACTGCTACGGCGCCCACCTGCGGGTGAATTTCCTCGACAAGCAGCGAGACGAGGAGAAGTACCCGAATCTCGATCTGCTCAAGGCGCAGATCGCGCGCGACGCTGCCCGCGCCCGCGCGTGGTTCGCCTCCAAACCCCTCTGATTTCTCGACTTCGATTCCCGTCATGGCCGACTACCGCAAGACCCTGAACCTGCCCGACACGCCATTCCCGATGCGTGGCGACCTCGCCAGGCGCGAACCTGACTGGATCGCCGACTGGCAACGGCGCAAGCTCTATCAGAAGATCCGCAAGGCGTCCGCCGGCCGGCCGAAATTCGTGCTGCACGACGGCCCGCCCTACGCCAACGGTGCCATTCACATCGGCCATGCACTGAACAAGATCCTCAAGGACATCATCGTCCGCTCGAAGACCATGGCCGGCTTCGATGCGCCCTACGTGCCGGGCTGGGACTGCCACGGGCTGCCGATCGAACACAAGGTCGAAGTCACTCACGGCAAGGGCCTTCCGGCCGATCGGGTGCGCGAACTGTGCCGCGCCTACGCCGCCGAACAGATCGAGGGGCAGATGAAGGACTTTATCCGCCTCGGTGTGCTCGGTGCCTGGGACGATCCCTACAAGACCATGGCCTTCGCCAACGAAGCCAATGAGATCCGGGCGCTCGCCACAATGGTCGAGGCGGGCTACGTGTTCAAGGGCCTGAAGCCGGTGAACTGGTGCTTCGACTGCGGATCGGCGCTGGCCGAAGCCGAGGTCGAGTACGCCGACAAGAAGTCACCGCAGATCGACGTCGCCTTTGCCGCCGCCGACCAGGCGGCGCTCGCCGCCGCATTCGGCATCGGGTCGATCGCCAAGCCGGCATTCGCGGTGATCTGGACGACGACGCCGTGGACGATTCCGGCGAACCAGGCGCTCAACATGCATCCGGAGTTCGAGTATGTCCTCGTGGATGCCGGCGAGCGCATGCTGGTGCTGGCCAAGGAACTCCATCAGGCCTGCCTCGAACGCTATCGCCTCGACGGCAGCGTGATCGCGACCGCAACCGGCCAGGCGTTCGACCAGGTCGAATTCCGCCATCCGTTCTACGATCGCCCGTCGCCGGTCTATCTCGCCGACTACGTCGGACTCGATGCCGGCACCGGCATCGTCCATTCGGCACCGGCCCACGGTGTGGACGACTTCAACGCCTGGCGCGCCTACGGTCGGAGCAACGACGAGATCATTGCGCCGGTGACCGGTGACGGACGCTTCGTCTCCGACCTGCCATTCTTCGGCGGCCAGGGCATCTGGGACGCCAACGGACCGATCATCGCCAAGCTGGCCGAAGTCGGCGCGCTGATGGCCAAGGCCTCGATCAACCATAGCTACATGCACTGCTGGCGCCACAAGACGCCGGTGATCTATCGCGCGACGGCACAGTGGTTCGTCGGCATGGACACCGAACCGGCATCGGGCCCGTCGTTGCGCGAACGTGCGCTGCGCGGGGTCGAGGCCACCCGCTTCTTTCCTGCCTGGGGCCAGTCGCGGCTGCACGCGATGATTGCCAACCGCCCCGACTGGTGCATCTCGCGTCAGCGCAACTGGGGCGTGCCGATCCCGTTCTTCCTGCACAAGGAGAGCGGCGAACTGCATCCGCGCACGGTAGCGCTGATGGAGGCCGTGGCCCAGCGGGTCGAGCGCGAGGGTATCGAGGCCTGGTTCCGCCTCGACGCCAGCGAACTGCTCGGCGACGAGGCGGCGGATTTCGAGAAGATCAGCGACACGCTCGACGTCTGGTTCGACTCGGGCACCACGCACTGGCACGTGTTGCGCGGCTCGCATCCTGACGGCCACGCCGACGGCCCCCGCGCCGACCTCTATCTGGAAGGCTCGGATCAACACCGCGGCTGGTTCCATTCGTCGCTGCTGACCGGTTGTGCCATCGATGGTCATCCGCCCTACAAGGCGCTCCTGACCCATGGCTTCGCGGTTGACGGCCAGGGCCGCAAGATGAGCAAGTCGGTCGGCAACGTGGTCGTGCCGCAAGAAGTATCGGACAAGCTCGGCGCCGAGATCCTGCGGCTGTGGGTGGCCTCGACCGACTATTCGGGCGAGCTGTCGATCTCGAAGGAGATTCTCGACCGGGTGGTCGAGATCTATCGCCGGGTTCGCAACACGCTGCGATTCCTGCTCGCCAACACTGCCGACTTCGACCCGACCAAGGACGCTCTGCCGGTCGGCGAGTGGCTCGACATCGACCGCTACGCACTGGCGTTCACCCGTCGCATGGCGAACCAGGCCGAAGCCGACTATGCGCGCTTCGAGTTCCACCGTGTGGTGCAGGCATTGCAGGTGTACTGTTCCGAAGACCTCGGCGCCTTCTACCTCGACATCCTCAAGGATCGGCTGTACACCATGGCGCCGGCGTCGATGGCTCGCCGCTCGGCCCAGAGTGCCCTGTGGCAGGTCACGCAGACGCTGGTGCGGCTGATGGCACCGGTGCTCTCCTTCACCGCCGAGGAAGCCTGGGCGGTAATCGGCGGCGACGCCGACGATTCGGTGATGCTGCACACCTGGCATGCGCTGCCGGCCCAGGAAGGCGAGGAAGGGTTGCTCGAGCGCTGGCGTCTGATCCGCGAGGTGCGCGGCGATGCGCTGAAGGTGATCGAGACGCTACGCAGCGAGGGCAAGGTCGGTTCGTCGCTGCAGGCGGAACTCGACCTCGCGCTGACCGCCGACAAGCACGAGTCGCTGGCCTCGCTCGGCGACGACCTGCGCTTCGTCATGATGACCTCGGCAGTGCGCTTGGAAGCGGTCGACAGTGTCGATCGCGAACGCATCGCCGCCAGCCCGTCGCCCCACGGCAAATGCGACCGCTGCTGGCACTACGTGCCATCGGTCGGTACCATCGCCGAACACCCGGCCCTGTGCAGCCGCTGTGACACCAATCTGCACGGCGATGGCGAAACGCGCAGCCATGCGTGAGCGGCTTTCGGAGCCGGCGTCGTGAGCACACGCATGGCCGCCTGGCTGGCGCTGTCGGCGGTGGTGGCTGCGCTCGACCAGGTCACCAAATTTTGGGTCATGGACAGCCTGGCCTTCGGCGAGCACGTCGAAGTCACGAACTTCTTCGATCTGGTGCTGGTCTTCAACCCGGGCGCGGCGTTCAGCTTCCTGGCCGACCATTCCGGCTGGCAGCGCTGGTTTTTCGTCGCCCTCGCGATCGTGATCAGCGGGTGGCTGGTGGTGCTGTTGCGCCGACATCAGTCGGAACGGCTGCTGCCTCTCGCCTTCGCCATGATCATCGGCGGCGCCGTCGGCAACGTGATCGACCGCTTCCTGTACGGTGCGGTGGTCGATTTCCTGTATTTTCACATCGGCCGCTACGGCTGGCCGGCCTTCAATCTCGCGGATTCAGCGATCACGCTGGGCGTCGTGCTGATGATCTGGGCCCAGATCCGTGACGCGCGACAATCCGCTCAGGAGTCCACATCGTGAGCCAGACCGTTCAGGCCGACAGCCTGATCACCCTCAACTACCGGATCGAACTGGACAACGGCACGCCCGTCATCGACACCTTCCAGGGGACGCCGGCGACGCTGCAACTCGGCGCCGGCGAGATGATGCCTGCCCTCGAAGCCTGCCTGACCGGCCTCGACGTCGGCCGGCGCGAGCGCTTCACCCTGGCCCCGCCGCAGGCCTTCGGCGACTACAAGCCGGAACTGATCGAGCGGGTGCGTCGCGAACACATGGCCGAGGACAGGATCGAGGCGATGAGCGTGATGGAATTCGTCGCCCCGGACGGCTCGCGCTACCAGGGGCTGGTGCGCGAGGTAGACGACGCGACCGCGGTGATCGACTTCAACCATCCGCTGGCCGGCAAGACGATCGCCTTCGAAGTCGAGATCATCGGCATCCTGTGACATCTGCCGGCAACATCGAGAGAACACAATGAGCGACAAGGAAGTGCTACTCGCCAATCCACGCGGATTCTGCGCGGGTGTCGAGCGGGCGATCGAAATCGTCGAGACCGCGCTGAAACGCTTCGGGCCGCCGATCTACGTGCGACACGAAGTGGTTCACAACAAGTTCGTGGTCGATTCGCTGCGCGACAAGGGCGCGGTCTTCGTCGAGGAACTGGACGAGGTGCCGGCCGGCAGCACGGTCATCTTCAGCGCCCACGGCGTGGCGCGCGCGGTCCGCGACGACGCCGAATCACGGGGTCTGACGGTGTTCGATGCGACCTGCCCGCTGGTCACCAAGGTCCATCTCGAGGTCGCGCGGATGCGCGCCCAAGGCCGCGAAATCGTCATGATCGGCCATCGCGGTCATCCGGAGGTCGAGGGCACCATGGGCCAGGTCAATGATGGCATCCTGTTGGTCGAGAGTGCAGAAGACGTCGTCACCCTCGACGTCGCAGACCCTGAAAGGCTCGCCTACGTGACCCAGACCACGCTCTCGGTAGACGACGCGGCGTCGATCGTCGACGCCCTCAAGCAACGCTTTCCCGGAATCATCGGGCCGAAGAAGGACGATATCTGCTATGCCACCCAGAACCGGCAGGATGCGGTCAAGCTCATGAGCGAAAAGGTCGACCTGGTACTCGTCGTGGGCTCGAAGAACAGCTCCAACTCGAACCGCCTGCGTGAAGTGGCGGCATTGCGTCAGGTGCCCGCCTACCTCGTCGACAACGCCGATGGCATCGATCCGGTGTGGCTCGAAGGTGTCCGCCGGGTCGGCGTCACTGCCGGCGCGTCGGCGCCGGAGGTGCTGGTGGACCAGGTGATCGAGCGGCTCGGCAGCCTCGGCGCCCGTTCGGTGCGACCGCTCGACGGCGTCCCCGAAAAGGTTTACTTCCCGATCCCCCGCGAGTTGCAGGGTTGATCGAAGCCGGGCGTCGACGCCCGGACCGGATCAGTCGTGATGGCGGTCGTGGCCGCGACCGCGGCCGCGATATTCGTGCTTGTCGCGATGCTTGCGGCCGTAACGCCGCTCGACGTCGCTGCGGTAGACCACCACTTCGCGCGACTGCTCGCGTCGCGCACGGTCGTGACCGCCACCGTCCGAGCCGATGTCCTTGCCGAGGGCCGCACCGAGCGCGCCGCCGATGCCGGCGCCGAGCAGACCACCGCTCTGACCGCCGGCCGACTGGCCGACCGCGGTGCCGGCGGCACCGCCCAGGGCACCACCGACCATCGCACTGGTCCGTCCGCGCCGCTCGCTGCCGACCGCGCCGCCCATTGCACCGCCGACGGCGCCGCCGAGAACTGCGCCGTCGCGGCCACCGACCGCATTGCCGATCACTGCGCCAGCCGCGGCGCCCAGTCCGCCACCCAGTGCGCTGCCCGCGTCACCACCGGCCATGGCCGGCGCCTGGGCTACGGCGACCAGCGCCAAGCCCGTCAAAAACTTGCTCAACATGGCATTTCCCCGCGTGTTTCGATGACTCGATTGTCTCGGCGCGGGTACCTGGAAACCGATACGGGGTGTTACTGAAGGTAAATCGCCCCCCGCGACGCGGCGTTGCTGCACCGCGTCAATCGGTGGCCAATTCAGGCGATTCCGCCTGCCGATGGTGAACAGGCCCAATGCCTGCGCTTACAAATCCGCGCCCAGGCTGCTGCCTGCCAGCAACGGCATCGGGCCCTGGCGGAATCGCCGATCCGGTCTCAGTGGGCGTGACCGGTGAGATCTGCGCCCTGTTTCCGGTCGAGCTTGGCAAGCGTGTAGTAGACCGGGCAGAAGCCTGTGAACGCGCTCTGGACCATCAACGCACCAATGATGCCCGGCAACAGAATCCAGTAGGGGTGGACGAACGCCGCGAGCAAAGATCCGAGCAGGATCAGAGCGCCGGCGATGCCATCGTGCATGCGGGTGTGCTCTCCCATCATCGTCTCCTGAGCATGCCGCGAAACCGCGGCAGAACTGGGACCACCGCCACCGTACGCAGTTCGACGGCCGCGACCGGCGGCACGCGATCAGGTCGCGATCACCCCACCGCCAAGGCATACGCGTGATTCGTACACGACCACGCTCTGCCCCGGCGTCAGCGCCCATTGGGCCTCGGCGAAGGCGATCTCGGCGGCGTCGCCATCGAGCGCGTCGATCTCGCACGGCATGTCGGGCGTCCGGTAGCGCGGCTTGGCGGTGTACACCCAGTGGGTGCGCGGCTCGCGGCCGGCGATCCAGGACAGTTCGGTGGCCCTCACGCGATGCTTCAGCAGCGCCGGATGGTCGTGGCCCTGCACGACGTAGAGCACGTTGGCGGCGACATCCTTGGCAGCGACATACCAGGCCTCGTGTTCGCCGGCCTCGTCCTGGTGCCCCTTGATGCCACCGATCAACAGGCCCTTGCGCTGGCCGATGGTATGGTACATCAGGCCCTGGTGCTCGCCGATCACCCGATCGCCGTCGAGCGTCCGGATCTCCCCTGGCCGGGCTGGCAGGTAGCGTTGCAGGAACTCACGGAAAGGTCGCTCGCCGATAAAGCAGATGCCGGTCGAATCCTTCTTGTCATGGACGTGCAGCCCCGCCGCTTCGGCGATCCGTCTAACATCGCGCTTGTACAGATCGCCCAGCGGGAACAGGGTCCTGGCGAGCTGCCGCTGGTTCAGGCGATACAGGAAATAGCTCTGGTCCTTGGTGCCGTCCTCGGCCTTCAGCAACTGGTATTCCGAGCGACCGTCGTTGTTCCAAAGCCGGACCTGGGCATAGTGGCCGGTCGCGATGCGCTCGGCCCCGAGCGTCATCGCGTGGTCGAGAAAGCAGCGGAACTTGATCTCGGAATTGCACAGGATGTCCGGGTTGGGTGTACGCCCCGCCTCGTACTCGCGCAGGAAGTCGGCGAACACGCGCGCCTTGTACTCGGCCGAGAAGTTGACGACCTCGAGATCGATGCCGAGCCGGTCGCAGACCGACGCCACGTCCACCAGGTCTTCGCGGGTCGAGCAGTATTCGTCGTCGTCATCGTCCTCCCAGTTCTTCATGAACAGCCCGATCACGCGATAGCCGCGTTGCTGCAGGCGCAACGCCGCCACCGACGAATCGACGCCGCCCGACATGCCGACGACGACCGTCGAGCCCTCCCCATCCTTGATCATTTCAGTGGACATCCGGTCCTTCTCCATCCAGCCAGGCTTCGAGCGGCAGCACCACCGGCGGCTCGCCCTGTTCGACAAACCAGGAATCTATCGCAAAGCGCCTCGCCGCGCTGCCGCCGGCCGCCTGGGGCAATTCCTCCAGCACCGCCGTGTAGTGCTGGAACAGCAACAGTCGGGTGCGTCGCACCCGCGGCAGCACCCGGTGATGGTGCAACATGCCGCGGGCTTCGAGCAGGGCCAGCAGCCGGGTCGTCGAGATCGAGTGGTCGATGCAGTCCATCTTGCCGAAGGCGCCGTCGTCACGAAGATTGCCCGCGCGATCGGCCGAGATCGGCGACTGTCGGCCGGCCTCGCGATAGAGGCGACCGACTGCCGCTGCCGCCCGCGTGCGCTCGCTCTCGGCATCGCTCGCTTCGGCCAGGCTGGCGCCGATGCCGGCGAGCAGGCGCTCGTCGAAGCGGACCGCCTGCTCCGAGACACAGCCGTAATTGAAGCAGACCCGGACTTCCGCGGCCATCGCCGCCAGCGGCAGCAGCAGGATCACGGCCCAGCAGCAGCGCATCGCCTCAGTCGTAGTGCGTGAGCAGCGCCAGATCGTAGCGGCGGCCATCGACATAGTCGGATACGCACTGCATCACCAGCGGACTGCGGTGGCGATCGCGGCAGGCTTCGAGTTCGTCCCGGCTGAGCCAGAGCGCGCGCTCGATACCGTCGTCGAGCATCCGCTGCTCGAAATGCCGACCGAGGGCACCGGCGAAGGCAAAGCGCAGATAGGTCATATCGCCGCTCGGCCGCGGCCACTGGTAGATGCCGACCAGCGCTTCGGGCGTGAACTCCCAGGCGGTCTCCTCGAGGGTTTCGCGCCGCGCGGCATCCACCAGCGACTCGTCCGGCTCGAGGTGGCCGGCCGGCTGATTCAGGCGCAGGCCGTCGCTGGTCTGCTCCTCGACGACCAGGAAGCGGCCATCGCGCTCGATCACGGCCGCGACCGTGACGTTGGGCTTCCAGATTCTCTCCATGGCCGGCATTCTAACCGCGCCGGCGACATTTCTGCGGCGGCTCAAATCCGCTAGAATTTCGCCTCTTGACCTTCAGGTAGTTGGAGATACCCCCATGTCCATGGCCGACCGCGACGGCTTCATCTGGTACGACGGCGAGCTGGTGCCGTGGCGCGACGCCACCACCCACGTACTGAGCCATTCCCTGCACTACGGCCTTTCGGTGTTCGAGGGCGTACGCGCCTACAAGACCGTCAAGGGCACGGCGATCTTCCGCCTGGCCGAGCACACCCAGCGCTGGATCAACTCGGGCAGGATCTACCTGATGAATCTGCCGTACTCGAAGGAGCGCCTGATGGAGGCGCAGCTCGAGGTAGTCAGGGCCAACAAGCTCGAGAGCTGCTACCTGCGACCGATCGCCTTCTACGGCTCCGAGAAGATGGGCATCTCGACCCGTGGCACCACCGTCCACGTTGCCATCGCGGCTTGGTCGTGGGGCGCATACCTCGGCGAGGAAGGCCTGCAGAAGGGCATTCGCGTCAAGACCTCGTCCTTTGCCCGCCACCACGTCAACGTGACGATGCCTCGGGCGAAGGTGGCCACCACCTACGCCAACTCGATCCTCGCCAATCTCGAGGCCACCCAGGACGGCTACGACGAGGCGCTGCTGCTGGACACCCAGGGCTTCGTCGCCGAAGGTGCCGGCGAGAACCTGTTCGTGATCAAGGACGGGATGATCTACGAGCCCGAGATCGCTTCGGCGCTGACCGGCATCACCCGCGACTCGGTGATCCAGATCGCCCGTGAGTTCGGCCTCGAGGTGCGCCCACGGCGCCTGACCCGAGACGACATCTATATCGCCGACGAGGCCTTCTTCACCGGCACCGCAGCCGAGGTCACGCCGATTCGCGAACTCGACAACCGGGTGATCGGCAGCGGCAGTCGCGGGCCCATCACCGAAAAGATCCAGGCGCGCTTCTTCGACGTGGTCAATGGCCGCGCGCCCGAATTCGAACACTGGCTCAGCTTCATTTGAGGGAGGGGGAAATCGATGGCCGAGAACAAGGACAGTAGCGCTGTGATCGAAGTGACGGCAAAGGATCTGCCGTTGCACTGCCCGCAACCCGGTGCCCCGTTGTGGGCGCGTCACCCGCGCGTCTTTCTCGACGTGCTCGACAGCGGCGAGGCGGTATGCCCGTACTGCAGCGCCCAGTACAAGTTCACCGGCGAGCGTCCCAAGGGTCATCACTGAAAATGGGCCGGCCCCTCCGGCACGCCGATCGCACCTAGCCCAACCCATGTCGAAGACAGGCCCGATCCAGAAACCGATCTTCACCTCGGCCCGGGACGTCGAGGCCGCCTTCTACGAAGCCCTCGCGCACTCCGACCTGGAAGCGATGATGGCGGTCTGGTCGGAAGACGAGGAAGTGATCTGCGTGCATCCGGGTGGGCCCCGCCTGCAGGGTCTGACCGCGGTGCGCGAGAGCTGGCGGGAGCTGTTCGACGGCAACCCCCGGCTCGACATCCGCATCACTCAGGGCGTGGCCCAGAACTTCATGATGGTCGCGGTGCACAGTGTGCTCGAGTTCATCAGCCTCGAAGGCGACGAGCAACTGGGTCCGCCGATGATCGCCACCAACATCTACAGCCGGGGCCCCGACGGCTGGCGGATGGTCATGCACCATGCCTCGCCGGCGCCGGAGGAGCGATCGCTGATGGTCCAGGACGCACCGCGTACGGTGCATTGACCCGGCCCACGCGCGACAGGCGCCCGCCGCCGCAGCTGCGGTCGACGAACTCGCCGATCCTGCCTGCCGAGACACTTCGGCGGGGTCAGGCCGTTGGCTGAGCGCCCCGACACGCGATCACCCGTATTCAGCTTGAAGCCGTATCGACCACCACGCTGGCTGCCCAACCGCCATGCCCAGACGATCTGGCCGCTCGCCGCCAAGGCGGCCATGCCACCGTATCGTCGCGAGCGCTGGGCCACCCCCGACGGCGACTTCATCGATCTCGACTGGCTGCCACAACACACGGACGCCCCGCTGCTGGTGCTGTTCCACGGCCTCGAGGGCTCGAGCCGCTCCCACTATGCCCGCAGCATCATGGGCGCGGCACTGGCGCTCGGGTGGAACGGTGTGGTGCCCCACTTTCGCGGCTGCTCCGGCGAGCCCAACCGCTTTGCCCGGGCCTACCATTCGGGCGACAGCGCCGAGATCGACTGGATTCTGGCAAGGCTGGCCGCGCGGCATCCGGCACCGGTGGTCGCGGCCGGGGTTTCGCTCGGTGGCAATGCCCTGCTGAAATGGCTCGGCGAGCGCGCCGCCGAGTCGGCGCGACCGATCGCTGCGGCGATGGCGATCTGTCCCCCGCTCGACCTGGCGATTTCCGGTCGAGCCCTGGCGCAGGGCTTCAATCGCATCTATACCCGCCACTTCCTGTCCACGCTGAAGGCCAAGGCGCTGGCCAAGATCGCCGGCGGCGCCGCCGGCTTCGATGGCCAACGGATCCGCGCCGCACGCACGCTCTACGACTTCGACGATGCCTATACCGGGCCGGCCCACGGCTTCGAAGGTGCCGACGACTACTGGCGCCGCGCCAGCGCCCGGCCGTGGCTGGGCAGCATACGCCTGCCCTGCCTGCTGCTGGTGGCCGACAACGACCCCTTCGTGCCGGCCGCCGCCTGGCCCGATCCGTCCCGGTTGCCGCCGTCCCTGCGCTTCGAGGTCACCGCCGGCGGCGGCCATGTCGGATTTCCGGGCGGCGTCGGGGTGGCCGCGCCGGGTTGGCTGGCACAGCGCACGCTGGCCCACTTCGCCGGCATTTTGCAGTGCGACATCAGGTGACAATTGCCAACCCAGGCGAGCCCGCGCTTTGGGATAATCGGGGCTTTGCCACCGACCCGACTCCTCAGCCGATGACCGACCGCTACGCAGCCCCCGCTCCCGAGATCTTCAAGGCCTATGACATCCGAGGCATCGTCGAGCGCACATTGACCATCGATGCGGTCCGCGCGATCGGCCATGCGCTGGGCTCCGAAGCCCGTGACCGCGGCCAGCAGGCGATCGCGGTCGGCCGCGACGGTCGCCTGTCGGGGCCGGCGCTCGCCGGCGCACTGGCCGAGGGCATCTGCGCGGCCGGCGTCGATGTCGTCGACATCGGTTGCGTGCCGACACCGCTTGCCTACTTCGCCGCCTTCGAGCTCGGCACCGATTCCTGCGTGTCGGTCACCGGCAGCCACAACCCGCCGGAATACAACGGCCTCAAGATGGTGCTCGGCGGCCAGACCCTGCACGGCGAACTGATCCAGGATCTCAGACGGCGCATCGTCGACGGTGTTCTGCACCAGGGCCAGGGCACGATCCGCAAGGCCGACGTGGTGGCCGCCTACATCGAGCGCATCGTCGGCGACGTTCGCCTGGCACGGCCGATGAAGATCGTCATCGACTGCGGCAACGGCGTCGCCGGCGCCGTGGCGCCGCAACTGTTCGAACGGCTGGGATGCGAATTGGTGCCGCTGTTCTGCGAGGTGGATGGCCATTTCCCGAACCACCATCCTGATCCGTCGAAACCCGAGAACCTGCGCGATGTGGTGCGTGCGCTGGCCGAGACCGATGCCGAGCTGGGCCTGGCCTTCGACGGCGACGGCGACCGCCTCGGCGTCGTCACCAAGGACGGCGAGATCATCTTTCCGGATCGCCAGCTGATGCTGTTTGCCGCCGACGTGCTGTCGCGCGTGCCCGGCGGCCAGGTCATCTACGACGTCAAATGCACCCGCAACCTGGCCACCTGGATCCGCGAGCGCGGCGGCGAGCCGGTGATGTGGAACACCGGCCACGCCCTGGTCAAGGCCAAGCTCAGGGAGACCGGCGCGCCGCTCGCCGGCGAGATGAGCGGCCATGTCTTCTTCAAGGAACGCTGGTACGGCTTCGACGACGGCCTCTATGCTGGCGCCCGACTGCTCGAGATCCTGTCGACCACGGATGATCCCGGCGCCACCCTCAAGGCGCTGCCGGACGCGGTCAGTACACCGGAACTGAACATCAAGATGAACGAGGGCGAACCGTTCGAACTGGTACGTCGCCTCAAGGAAGGCGCCCGTTTCGACGGCGCGCGGGAACTGATCACGATCGACGGCGTCCGCGTCGAATACTCGGACGGCTTCGGTCTGGCCCGCCCATCGAACACCACGCCGGTCGTCGTGCTGCGCTTCGAGGCCGACACCGAAGCGGCGATCGGTCGCATCCAGCAGGCCTTCCGCGAAGCCATCCTGGGTGTCTGGCCCGGCCTCGAACTGCCGTTCTAGCCCTTAGACGGGCCGTCGGTCGCACGGCGTCGCGGCCGGGACCGGTCACCGCTCACGACACCGCGTGCTGCCGGGCGGTCCGGCCGACATGTTCCACCAGGAAGCGCCCGGCGGCCTCCCCTTCGAGCGGGCGTGACAGGTAGAAGCCCTGCACCATGTCGCAGGCCATGCCGGCGAGCGCCTCGAGTTGGGCCGCGTCCTCGACCCCTTCGGCGACCAGTTCGAGCCCGAGACCATGGGCGAGCGCAATGGTCGAGCGCACGACGTGGGCGCCCCGCGCGTCCAGCACCGTATCGATCATCGTCTTGTCGAGCTTGAGACAATCGACCGGCAGGCTCTGCAGATAGGTCAATGAGCTGTAGCCGGTGCCGAAATCGTCGATCGCGAGGCGCACGCCGAGCCCGCGCAGCCGCTCGAGCAGTCGGCGCCCGTCCTGCAGATTGTCGATCACCATCGATTCGGTGATCTCCAGGGTCAGCGTATTTGCCGCCAGGCCAGTCTCGGCGAGCACCTCGTCGACCGCAGCGACGACGTCGGAGAGCAGCAGTTGGCGTGCCGACACATTGACGCTGATGCGCAGATCGGCGTGCCCCTGGCGCTGCCATTGCCGCAGTTGCCGGCACGCCGTATCCAGTATCCACCGACCGACTTCGACGATCTGCCCGCTGCGCTCGAGCAGGGGCACGAATTCGGCCGGCGACACCTGGCCCAACACCGGGCTGTGCCAGCGCAGCAAGGCCTCGAACGACGCGATCCGGCCTGACGGCAGTGCCAGTTTGGGTTGATAGGCCAGGCTGAACTGACGCCCTCGCACCGCCTGGGGCAACTCGCGCACGAGCGCATTGCGGCGCTCGGTCCGGCGGCGCATTTCGTCATTGAAAACGTGGTACTGGCGCGCACCGGTGGCGCTGGCATGGCGCTGGGCCTGTTCGGCACAGATCATCAGATCGTTGCCGTTGCCGGCATCGTCCGGGAACACGGCGACCCCTGCGCTCAGCGTCACCTCGACCGCTTCGCCACCGAGTATCAGGGGCTCGCGAAACGCGTCGATCAATCGTTCGGCAACCACCGCGACGTCGTCGGCGCGGGCGAGATCCTCGAAGATCAGCGTGAAGTCGTCGCCGGAAAGCCTCGCCAGTGTCGTGCGCTCGTCGCGCGACGCGGCACCCAGTCCGACTTCGTCGCCACCGCGCAGGGTCTCCCGCAACCGGGTGGCGACCGCCACCAGCAGCGCATCGCCGCTGTCGTGACCGATCGCGTCGTTGATGCTGCCGAAATTGTCGACATCGAGGAACATCAGGCCAAGCCGGCTGCGGTGGCGGCGAGCCCGGGCCAGCGACTGTTCGAGACGCTGCATGAACAGCCGGCGATTGGGAAGATCGGTCAGGCTGTCGAAATGGGCCAGCCTGACCAGCTCGGCATGATGGTGGCGCTGATCGCGGATCGATCGCCAGAAGACCGCCATCAGGGCGAGCAAAAGCAGCACTCGCGCCGCCAACGCGCGATCACGCTCGTTGCGCAGGGGCGCGGCCAGTTCCGCGATCGTCTGGGCCGAAAGATAGTGATGCAGCGTCAGTTCACCGTCGGTCCGCCCGCGCAGGCGAATCTCCGCCCAGCGTCCAGCGTCGCTCCTTTGCCGCGCGGCGTCGAGACCGTCGGCCAGCAGTCGATTGCGGCGATCGAAGATCTCGAGGCCGTAGCCGGCATGGCGCAGGACGAAGCTCGCGGCGGCCTCGGGCATCGCGAAGCCCAGGCGACGGGCGTTGGCCGCATCCGCCGCGGTGACGATCAGATGCGGCACGCCGATGATCAGGGCCTCGAGCACGTTCGCCCTCAGCACAGCCGAGATCAAGCCCTTGAAGTGTCCGTCCGATGTGCCATAGACCGGCACTGAATAGAGCAGACCCTCGGCGTCACGCGGGTCCGGATGCTCGGTCGCCGTGAGCTGGCTGAGATCGCAGGTCTGCAGCGGCGGCGACAGCACGGCCGGAATGCCGTCGATGTTGTCGTCGAACAGCCAGAGTGGATAGCGTTCGCGGAACCAGTCGAGCTGGCGCAGGTAGTGGTCGTACTCCTGTTCCTCCGACCCGAGATCGTGCGCCCCGCTCGGACCGACGTCGCCGTCGGCGCTGATCAGCTCGTCGTACATGAAGAACGGCACCTCGCCGAGATCGGGACGGAAGCCATCCAGCACGTAATAGATTTCGGATACCCGAATGTTGCGGTAGAGGTTGCGGTAGATCTGCTGCACGGTCTGGTGGATGTCCAGCGACAGCCTGCCCTGCCGCTCGGCCCGCACCAGCGCACTGCGCCGGTTGCCGCCTTCCACGGCACGGATCGCCGGGATCAGGGCGATCGTGCGCGTGCTCTCATGCAGCGCGCGGAAGACGTCCTCGAACTCCTCCCGCTTGCGTTCCAGCAACAGCGCCTGGTGATCGGCGAGCATCACCGACTCGCGCTCGGCATAGTCGGCGACCACCTCGCGGATGTTCACCGCACCGAACGCGAGGATCACCACCACCATCGCCCAGACCAGATAGGAATGGGCGAAGCGGTCGAAGATTTGGGTCCACCAGTCCTGCAGGAAGACGCGTCGTCGTGCCATCGACAATCAGGCCCGGAGCCATGCCAATGACACGCATTGTCCCTCGCGTTACACAAAGCCACAAACGCCGCAATACGACGATCGTGATATTTCTCTGGACGAGGACGACAATCGCGCGGTTCGAGCGCGACGCCCGCGCAAGTGGCCTCGTCGCGCGAGGCGGCGCGACCGAAGCTGGCCGGCAACGGATTGAGCCGGTGGCGATCCTCGGGCCGCCGGCCGACGGTCAGCCGGAGCCCACCATGCGCGCGCGGCCGATGGACCACGGCCACCGCCCGGATGGCGGATCGAGTATCTGCCCACCCTTCTGCATTGCACCAAAAAACGTTTCATTTTGTTAATCAGTTGGTGTAGCGTATGCGCTTCGCAAATCGCCGCGATCGGCGCAGGAGGAACGATGCCGGACGGAACTTCCCTGAAGGTCTCGCCGTTGAAGGCACTGAATGCCGACCTCCGCCAGAGTTCGGTATCGGGTCTGTCGTCCGGTGCATTCATGACCGTTCAACTGCACCTGGCCCACTCGTCGACCTTCATCGGTGCCGGCATCATTGCCGGCGGTCCCTTCCGCTGCGCAGAATCCTTCCGCGCTGCCGCGGCGATCGCCGAAGACGCGTGGACACTCAATGCACTCTACGTCTGCATGAATCCGCTGATTCCGCAGGCGGCGCCCGATCCCGCCCGACTCGCCCAGATCGCGCGCGAGACGGCCGCCCGCGGACAAATCGACCCGGTCGACCAATTGCGCGAGCAGAAGCTCTACATCTTCACCGGCAGTGCCGACAAGGTCGTCGATTCCAGTGTCGTTCGCACCACTCGCGAGTTCTACCGCCTGCTCGGCGTACCGGACGATGCCATTCGCTTCGAGCAAGGGCTGCCGGCAGGACACTCGATCATCACCGACAATCCCGAGGACAATCCGCTCGACGCCAACCGCCCCCCCTACCTCAACAACGGCGGTTTCATGCAGTCGCAACGCATCCTCGAACATCTCTACGGTCCGCTCAAGCCACCGGTCGAGCGGCTCTCGGGCCGCATCGTGCGCTTCGACCAGACCGAGTTCTTCGATGGCGATCCGCGCGCCAGCATGAGCGATTTCGCCTACGCCTATGTGCCGCAGGCGGTCGAGGACGGCGCGCCATGTCGCGTCCATATCGCGCTGCACGGCTGCAAGCAGGGTTACGACTATGTGAATTTCGTCAATGGCAAGCCTGACCTCGAGAATTCGGTGCCCTACGGCAACCGCTACTTCACGACCACCGGCTACAACGAAATCGCCGACGCCAACAACCTGGTGATCCTTTATCCGCAAGCCCAGGGCACCGACAACACCGACACCCAGAACCCGGACGGGTGCTGGGACTGGTGGGGCTACACCGCAGAGGATCCGGAGAATCCGGACTACTACTCGAAGGACGCGATCCAGATCCGCGCGATCCATCGCATGCTGCAACGGCTGGGCGGCAACTGAAACGCCTTCACCGGGAGAACCACCCATGTTCCAGGCATTGATGAAACTCGCCGAAAGTTCGACACAGCAACTGCGCGAGGCCGGCGAAAAGCGCTCGCAGGCGGCCGACGGAGGCGCCCTGCCGCACCCGGCGTGGCTGCCGATGCAGCATGCCAGCGCCTTCCACGAATTGCTTGGACGCGCAGCGCAGCGCCAGTTCCAGATTCAGCAGGCGACGCTGACGGCGATGCTCTCGCCCCGCCCGGACTTCTCGCTGATCGCCGAGACGATTCAGATGCAGCAAGCCGCCCTCGCGCGCATCGCGACTGTCCAGACGGAATCCATCCGCAAGATCGCCGAACTGACCGCCGGCGCAACCGGCATCCGCAAGGCCAACACCCTGTCGAAGCTGGTCGACCAGGAGTACGACCTGGTGTCGGGCTTCGGCGCCATCCTCGCCGAGCAGACCACGGCGATGGTCGAATTGTTGGAGAGCCTGCAGATCGGCTACGGCTACCTCGTCGCCCAGCGCCTCGGAGACTAAGGCCGGCCGGCGTGGCGGCAAGCCAGCCGCCCGCGCATTGGCGCCTCGGGCCGCCGACGGTTCGCATCGACTGCACCACCTCGCCCAGCGGCGCCCTCCGGGCAACCCGATGCATCGCGATGTCGACCCTCGTCGGGAGTCCCGCCAACGACGCTGCGGCAGCAGGTCGTCAGCCGGCGATTCGCGGCTCCTCGGCGCGAGTCGCCAGCTGACGACCGTGCACCACGTGCAGGCTCGGCGTCGACAGGTCGACACCTCGCATCCGGGCCTCCTCGATGATCGCCGCGAGCACGCGCTGGCGCGTCGGCAGCAGGTGGCGGATATCCTTGGTGTAGTAGAACACCGTCCAGGCGACGGCGTAATCGCCGGCGTCGGTGGCGCAGACCTCCGGCGGATACTTGTGCTCGACGGCACAATCGCCGTCGCCTGCGAGTCGCTCGAACACCGCATGCACCAGTTCCCGAATCGCGCCTTCGGTGGTGTCGTAGCCGACTTTCAGCACGATTGCCTCGCGTAGACCGCGGGCCGACGCGAATTTCGACAGGTTGTGGATCGTCATGCCCCGCAGCGCCGCATTGCCGACCATGATGCGGTGGTTGTTGACCAGGTTCAGCAACTCGGTATGAAAGATCTTGGTCTTGTAGACGGTGCCGATGATGCGCTCACCGGGACTGATCTCGATGACGTCACCCTCCTCCACCAGCCGGCTGTTGAGGATCACCAGCCCGCCGATGATGTCCGGCGCCCAGGCACCCTGGGTCAACGCCAACATCACGCCGACGAAGCCGATCACACCACCCGCCTCGAGCAGGCTGTCGAACCCGAAGATCCGCACTTCGGCGATCAGCACCATGACGAACAGCAGCACGCTCGACAGCAGGCTCAGCACCCGGACGTTGTAGGTCTCGGTCCAGGTCTGACTGCCGTCGACCTCGCGCAGGCGACCGAAGCGTCGCTTGATCAGATAGTTGGCGACGTGGGCGGACAGGTAGCCGAGGAAGGCGACCAGCACGGCGCCGAGCAGACGCGCCATCCATGAGTGGGAAACGACCGGCAGCACGGCATTGGCAAAGACCACCAGCAGCACCACCAGCACGTTGGCCGAGCGAAAGAAGTGCAGCTTGCCGACGAACGCCTCGTCGCTGGTCGTCGATCGCGACAGCGCCCTCAGCAACGGCCGCGAAAATGCGATCAGCACCAGATTGGCGGCAATCAACAGGGATTCGGCGACGGAGAAATTCTGCAGCCAGGCGAGGGTCATCGGCGTGGAATGCGCAGCAATCGCCATCGATTATGCCCGCGACGGCCGGTCATTGCCTCGCCGATGACGGCCAGCCCGCGCCGGCATGGCGAAGTCGCCGGCGTGGCGGCGGCGACTGACCGACCGTGACGACGACCCCCGGACCCTGCTATTGCAACGGCCGGACCTCGTCGGTCGCGCGCAGATAGCGGCACTCCGGGTGGTCGAAGAACCGCGGCCGCTCGCACTCCAGCGTCATGCACCGGTAGAGGGCGAACCGGGTGCGCGGTGCGCACAGCTCGCGCGGATTGTCGATCGCCCGCTGCACGACCTTGGGCGATGGCGGATTCGCTACCTCGGCGGTCGCGCTGCCAGTCGATTCGGCCTCGACCGGCTCCTCGACCGCGGCGACAACCGGCGACTCGACCTGCTCGACCGCAACCTCAGCCGCCGGCGGTGGCGGCGGTGCCGGTTCGCCGGTGGCAGGTGACGGATCGGGCAACCCATCGGTCGGCGCCTCGCCAGGCGTTGGATCGACGGCCGGGGCGACTGCTCCAGCCATGGCCGACGATGCCGCCGCGAGCCCTGTCGGCGTCGGGGGCGGGACCGGATCGATGCCAGTAGGCGTCGCCGATGACGGCGCCGACGACAGCCCGTCGGCGGCACCCATTGGCCCGGTCGGCACTGAACTTGCGCCGGACGCCGCCGGCGCGACGGCAACGACGGGAGGCGCCGGCACGCCACCCTGCGTCGTCGAGCGCCGGACGAGGCTCGCGTCGCGCAGATCCAGCCAGATCGATGCGCCGCCGACGGCCAGCGCGACGAACACTGCCGCGCCGAGGCCCAGCAGGAGGTGGCGACGCCCGCCGCCCGTCCGCGACCCGGCTTCGGCGTGATCGCCGTGTGGCCCTGCCGCGTCGGCACGCAGTTCGGGCGAGTACCCGACGTCGCCGGCTGCCACCGGGTCAGCGAGCGACGGAGGTTCGGCCGCGGCAGCCCGTCCGATGTCGACCTCGCCCGCGACCGTGGACGCCGAGTACGGCTCGGGCCTGGGGTCTATCGCCGGCGGCCAGGGTTCCGGCGTCGCTCGCAAAGCATCATCCGCCGCGCCGCCCGGCGCCAGCGGCGGCCAATCACCGAAGGACGTCGGTCCGGTGAAGCCGTAACGGCTCACGGTCGGTTCATCCCAGTGCGATGCCGGCTGCGTGGCCGGCTGCGCCGCGGCGCCGCGCCCGCCGAGCAGCGCCTGGCGAAATTCGGCGACGCTCTGAGGGCGCTCCTGCGGCCTGACCCTGAGCGCACGTTCGATCGTCGACACCAGCGCGACACTGTAGGTGACGTCCGGAAACTGGCGTCCGAGGCGATCGACGACCGCGAACAGGGGTTCCAGTGGGTCGTCCACCGCGCGCACGGTGGCCGCCAACGGCGGCCTTCCGCCGATGCAATAGTAGGCAACCGCAGCGATGCTGTAGAGACTGGTCCAGGGTCCCTGTTGCAGTTGCGTCATTTCGGCATGGCGTTCAATCGGCGCATAGGCCGGCGCGGGTGACATCGGAACGGTGCGCTCGGGGTCGGCACCGGGCGGCGGCCCGGCGTCGCATCCGTACAGCATCGGGCGGCCATCGGGCAACAGCAGGATGCTTTCCGGCGAGATATCCCAATCGTAGCGGCCGGCAGCGTGCAGTTGCTCCAGCGCATCGAGCAATGGCATCAGCAGACCGTGCAGCCAGGCCTCCTCCGGCGGGCGCGCCATCGCCGCCCGAGCCAGGTCGAGGCCGATGCCTTCGACATGGGTCATCGCCATGTAGGCCGTGCCGTTGGCCTCCCAGGCGCGATACACGCGGGGCAACGCCGGATCCTCCAGGCGAGCGAGCAGCCGGGCCTCATCGACGAAGCCGCGCAGGCCTTGGGCGAAGGCCTCGGCGCGGTCATCGCCGATCGGCCTGACCTCGGTGGTCGCGCCGCGGCAGGCCAGACCGGCAGGCAGGTACTCCCGCACCACGACATCCCGCTGCAGGGCGTGGTCGGTGGCGACATAGCGGATGCTGCGACGCCCTTCGTCCAGCACCGCCCGCAGTTCATACTCGTCGAGCCGGACACCGGGCGGAAGGGCGCCGCGGCCGGCTTCGGTCGCCGCTGACGCATCCCCGAATTCGGGATCGTCCGCACGGTCGGAAGGAATGGCGGTGGTTCGATTCATCGGGCTATCGGAAATCCGGCGGGCATCCGCTGGGTCGCTTCGCCGCGTCGAGACCGGGATGGCGGTCGAGGCGACGTGCGCCGGCGGACGCAGGAAAAGCATCTCACGGTGCCATTAGGCTACGCGGCTACCGTGGCATGCGTACGCGCCATAAACTTTTCTTTCACAAATCCGGCCGACGCAAACGGCAGGCTGCGCGCCGGCGAGTTTGCACAGCATCCGCCCAACGCATTGATATAAAAATATTTTTCACAACAGGCAACGATCCCGTTCGCACATCGCCAGGTGCGGCGAACCCGCCATCCCACCCGATTGGAATGTCCCGACCGACGGCAGGCATCACGCAATCGACATGGGCCGAGGGCTGATGCGAGGGTGCGGCTGGGTCCCGTGCGAGGCGGCATGGCGCGTCGGTTGCGACAGGGGCTGCGCAGCGATCGCCGGCCAAGCACGGCGCGCCGTGCCCGATCCGCGCGGCAGCCAGCCGGCCAATCCGGTTTCGCAGAATCGCATGTGGTCCGCTTCGAAAATCCGGGACGACGACGAAATCGATGCGCCGGGCTTCCGGGCGCGGCGCGATGGCCCAGCCCATCGCGAGTTCATGAAGCACCGCCGCGAGGCGTGGAGTGCCGGCATCGGCGAAGCCGTCCATCAGCCATCGCCGACATCCGGCAGGCGTGCGAGCAGGGTCGCCAGTTGGTCGAGTTCCTGCACGCTGAAGTAGCGCTCGAAGGAAGCGCGGATCGCCGCGCCATAGACGGGCCACATCCGTGCCAGCAAATGGTGACCGGCCTCGGTGATGAACACCCTGGCACCGCGACCGTCTTCGTCACAGGCCTGCCGCACGACCAGTGCCTCGCGCTCGAGACGATCGAGCAGTCGCGACACGTTGTGCTTGCTCAGCAATACCGCGTTGCCGATCTCGAACTGCCGCAGGCCGTCTCGGCCGGCCCGATGCAACTCCAGCAATACGTCATACCAGCGCAGCGGCGGCAGGTCTGCGGCCTTGAGCGCCTTTTCGACCCGCTCGAGCGACAACTGATGCGAGCGCAGCAGACGGGTCCAGGCGATGATCGCGCGGCGGTCCGGTTCTTCGTTCATGTCTGCGAAGATAGCGCGATAAGGTTGCACTTGCAACTTTATTCAGGCGCCGATATAGTTGCAATTGCAACCTGTCGTTGCGTACCGAAAACAGGAGAACAGCCATGACGACATTCCGCAGAATCCATCGAGGCGACGTAGACGCCCATCTTCGGGCAGACACGGGCATGCGCCTGGTCGAAGCCCTGCCGGAGCGCCATTACCGCCAGGCCCACCTTCCCGGCGCGATCCGTCTGAACCATGACGAGGTACGATCCCGGGCCGAACAACTGCTCCCGGACAAGGCCGCCTTCATCGTCGTGTATTGCGCCAGCACGACCTGCCGCAACTCACGCCTGCTCGCGCAGGCCCTGGCCGGCATGGGCTACAGCAACGTGGCCGAATACGAAGAAGGCAAGGAAGACTGGATCGCGGCGGGCCTTCCCGTCGAGTCGGATCCGGTGCCAGCCTGACCAGACCGTGGCGGGTACGCCGACGGGATACCCGCCCCGCTGGGCCGACCGTCCGCCGCGCGCTTCCGGCAGGTGATCCCTACGGGTGGCCGGACGACGGTTCGGCCCGGGCAGCCGGCGGACGCGGCTGCGACCAATCGAGCGCTTGCAGCCGATGGCGCGACGCTCGCAGGCGTGCCGCCGATCGATGATCGCGGGCCGAGGTCGGGCGTCGGTGCCCCGGCGCATGCAGCACCGGCACCTGCCGTGCGATTACGGCCTGCAGCGGATCCCATGCGTGGCAGCGCGAGACCCATGGCGCGGACGGATCGATCGCGTCATCCGATTTCCAGTGCCGTCAACTCGGACAGCGGCATCGGGCGCGCGAAATGATACCCCTGGGCCATGTCGCAACCGAGCTCGCGGAGCAGCGTGGCGAGGTGTTCGTCCTCCACGCCTTCGGCAATCGTCTTGAGACGGAAGCTTCGCGCGAGCTGGATGACGGCGACCAGGATCGAGACGTCCATGACCAACGACTTGTCGATCTTGAGGCAGTCCAGGGGTAGATTTCTCAGGTAGGAAAGGCTCGAATAGCCGGTGCCGAAATCGTCGAGCGCGATCGTGCAGCCGGCATCGCGCAGATCGTGCAGGACCTTCGCGATATGATCCGGATCGGTCATCAGGTGACTTTCCGTGATCTCGAACTCCAGCGCCGACGCCGGTACGCCATGGCGTTCGATGGCGGCGTCGATGACCTTTTGCAGGGCGTCCTGTTCGAACTGCCGCGGCGACAGGTTGATCGCGATCCTGCAGTGGCTGGCACCGGAACGCTGGCGCCAATGTGCCAGGTCACGGCATGCGCGTTCGATCACCCAGGCGCCCATCGAAACGATCATGCCGGTATTTTCGGCGATCGGAATGAATCGATCCGGGGCGACGGCACCGAGTTCTGCATTGTGCCAGCGGAGCAAGGCCTCGGCTGCCACGATGCGTCCCGACCCCAGGTCGACCTGGGGCTGGTAGTGCAATTGCAGCTCCGCGCGTTCGATCGCCATTCTCAGGGCTTGCTCGATGGCCATCCGCGAACGGATCTGTTCCTGCAGCTTTTCACTGTAGTGCTGGACGCGATTCCGGCCCTTCTCCTTGGCTTTGTACATCGCCAGATCGGCCCGCCGCAGCAGCTCCATCCGGGATGCGCCGTCCTCGGGAAACAGGCAACTGCCGACACTCGCGCCTGAAAACCCCTTGGCTTCGCCGATCTGGAACGGCAGGCGCATGGCCTTCAGGATCCTGTCGGTGATCCGCGCGAGATCCGCTGGCTGCTCGACCTCGGCAAGAAGCACGACGAATTCGTCCCCGCCGGTGCGGGCGACCGTATCGCCGTCTCGCACGCAGGCTTGAATCCGTTCCGCCGCCTGGCACAGCAGCAAGTCGCCGCAATCGTGGCCCAAGGTATCGTTGATGGCCTTGAAGTTGTCCAGATCGATGTACAGCACGCCAAGCCGGCGGTCATGGCGCTTCGCGCTGGCGAGCGCCTTGTCGAATCGATCGAAGAGCAGACTTCGATTGGGAAGGCCGGTCAGGCTGTCGTAGTTCGCGCTGTGCAGCAACGCGGCTTCGTGCGCCTTGCGTTCGGTGACGTCGCGGAAGATGCCGACGAACCAGTGACCGTCCTCCAGTCGAAGTTCGGCGAACGAGAGTTCGACCGGAATCTCGCGACCATTCGCGTGCAGTGCGGTCAGTTCCACCCGGCGCCAGTCGAGACTGCGCGCATGGGAGGCGATGTACCGGCTGAATCCATCCCGATGGGCTGCTCGCAGTCGCTCGGGCTGAAGCATCGCCAGTGGCTTCCCGACGAGATCGTCCGGCTGATGGCCGAAGGTCTCCCACACCGCGGGATTCGCGAATCGGATCAGTTGATCGGAATCGACGACGACGACCGCGTCCGGGACCAGGTCCCAAAGCGTCCGGTAGAGCGCCTGGCTGCCTTCGAAACTGGACTGCATCGGCATCAGTGGGCGTCCGATGGGCCGGAGACGACGGCAGCGACCGTCGGCGCTTCGGCCACCCGGCGCCGGACAATACGGGCGCATTTTCGGCCGCCGATGTCGATTTCGCCTCCGGCTCCGGTCTTCGGGAGATGGCAATCGAAGGAAATCAGGCAAGTGGCTCCGTATGATGTTGGCTGCGCCGCGCGACCGTCCGCGGCTGCCTTGCGCGAGCGCCGATGCGGACGTGACGGGCCTGCGCTGCTCGCGGTTTCAAGTATCCGTGGTCCCGCCCGTCACATTGCACTGCACAAGCAGATCGGCATCGTCGGCACTATCAACGGCATCGGATCAGCCAAGTTGAGACGGTCGGCCGATCAAGTCATGCGCGATGCATGAGCGCGCCATTGCCCGGTTTCGCCCAGCATCAGTCCCCGCGCCACCGGCTCCGGCGTCTGCGCGCACGTGCCTGCCGGCTCGAAGCCGGCCAGTCGCCGGCATCGACGGTCCGGGTGCGGGTTGGCGTGGCCGCATCCAGCGATCGACTCGGCGGTCACCGGCGCCATGCAGTGATGCCCGCAGTGACGAAACGTCCCGCCCTGTGCTTCAATCCGGACTTCTACCGTCACACATGCGCCATGGGAATGCCGTTGCCGCTGGTACGACTGTCGTCGCTCGACCTGCTGCGCGGCTTCGTCGCCGTCGGCCGACGCATGAGCATTACCCTCGCCGCCGAGGATCTGTGCCTGACCCAGTCGGCGGTCAGCCGCCAGATCAAGGCGCTCGAAGGGCAATTGGGCGTCAAGTTGCTGATTCGTGGCCATCGCACCATCGCCTTCACACCCGAAGGCGAGCGGCTGTTCAGAAGCGCCGACGGCGCCCTGCAGCAATTGCAGGACGTGCTCGGCGAAATCGATGCCCTCGGCGCACCACGGCCGGTGACCTTGAGCGCTGCCATCGGCTTCACCGGGCTATGGCTGCTGCCTCGTCTGAGCGGTCTCCAGCAACGGCACCCCAACGTCGACCTGAGGGTATCCGCCAACAACCGCGTGGCCGACCTTCGCCACGACGGTATCGATCTGGCGATACGCTACACGACCGAATCGGCCGCGCCGGCCGGGGCGATCCGCCTGTTCGGCGAGTCGCTTGCACCGGTCGCCCACGGCTCACTCGCATTGCAGGCGCTCGACTCGCCACGACGACTGTCGCAACTGGACCTGCTGGATTTCGACGATCCGCAGCATCCCTGGCTGCAGTGGAACGACTGGCTGGCCGCCACCGGGTGGTCGGACGTGAAGCCGAGGACGATCCTGCGCTTCAACCAGTACGACCAGGTCATTCAGGCTGCGCTGGCGGGGCAAGGGGTGGCGATCGGCAGGCTCGAACTCATCCAGCCCTTGCTCGACGCGGGCCGTCTGGTGGCAAGCGCCCCGGCCGGGCCTCGGATAGAGACCGCCTACGCCTACTGGCTCATTCAGGCCGACGCGCAGCCGCGCGAGGACGTTCGCCGCGTGGCGGCCTGGATCCAGGAGCAGGTCATGGCCTCGCCGTGATCCCGGGCGACCGTCGGAGACGGGTCGGCAAGCGCGCGGCATGGGCTGCCCTGGCCGAGCCTTCCCGGAGCCGCGTCGGGAAGCCGAAGCCGCAACCCGGCAGCGCCGGCGGTCGCCGCTGTCCGGGTCAAGGCGTTCGCGGCCGCCTGTCCGGGAGTCGAGACCCGAGTCGCCGGGCCTCGGCGATGGCATCGTCCAGCCGATCGTTGCCCCAGAACATTTCATCGCCGACCAGAAACGTCGGCGCGCCGAAGATCTTCAGCGCCATCGCTGCCTCCGTCTGCTCGCGCAGCTTGCGCTTGTTGGCGTCCGACTGCGCGGCCGCCAGGACGTCTCGCACCTCGAGGCCGAGTTGATGCAATACGCTGGCGACGGCATCCACGCTGTCGATGTCGCGGTCTTCCGCGAAATTGAGCGACATCACACGCCGGCAATAGGCGCCGATCCACGGCTGCTCGGCGCCGACCAACGCCACCCGCAGCGGCAGCACCGCCGGACGCGGAAAGACACTGGGCCTGCGCCAGGCGATGCCAGCCTTGCGACACTCGCGCACCATGTCCTGCCAGACATACTCGCCCTTGGCCTGCTGTAGCACGAAGGGCGAACTCTCCCACCCGAACGAGCGGAAGATCGGACCCAGCAGGAACGGCCGCCAGCGCACCTGCAGCCCCGATCGGGATGCCGCCGCTTCGATGCGCATCGTGCTGATATAGCTGTAGTTGCTGCCGAAATCGAACCAGAATTCGACCGTCGGATTCGTTGCAGGAGAATCGGCGTCGCGCATTTCGCGGGCTCCTCAATCGTAGATCACGAGACAGCGCAGCTCGATGCTCTCGCGCAGCGGCGCGTCCACCGGAATCTGCGGCAGGTCGAACGCAGCATGCAGGACGAAGCGGGCCACGCCGCAGTTGCGGGAGTCGTACTGCTTGAAGACCAGGGCTTCGTGGCGGTCCATGCCGGAAAAATACGACCACCGGTGCCGCGGTGAATGGCGGGCATGGTAGATCTCGCCGGTCCGGCGCGGATAACGCACGTCGCTCACCACCAGATCGGATGCCGCCACCGACCGTGCGTCGCAGACGGCCAGCGGCGTATCGCGGACCGGCCCCTTGATCGAACGCCAGATGTTGATGATGGCATAGCGCTCGACCCTGGCCGCGGCCAGGGCATCGGCCAGCACCATGGCCAGCCTTCGCCGACCCGACGCTTCGGTGTAATCGTTGTGGATGCGGCCATTGACGGCGGGCGGTCCGACGGCCGGCTTGCGTCCGAACGAGACTGGGGCGCGGTCGCGCTCGCGCCTGCGCACGAGGTGATCGAAGACATGGGCACGCTGCGCGCCCGTGACCGCCAGCGCGAGCTCGGCGGCCTCCGCATGGTAGCAGGCCCTGACTTCGTCCGGATCGAAGAAGTCGCGGACGGCCGAAGGTGCGTCACACAGCTCGAAACCCTCGACATCGATCGAAGGCCTCGGCACGGTGGATCGCGCATCGGCAATGGCCATTTGCCGAAGTTCATAGCGACCGCTTTCCCATGGCGTGCCTGCGGGTGGCTCGCAGGCATAGCTGAATGGTCGCTCGCCGGTCGGGACGAGGTAGTTGAGCCCGGCGACGACGGCCAACCCACCGGTCGCATTCGCAGGACTCTGGCGCGGCGCTCGTTCGATCCTGGCGTTCATGTGTGGCTCCCGTGATTGATGTCCTAGATTGGACGCGACACGACCACCCGGCTCAAGCGATTTCCCGGTCACGTCACATGCGTGCCGGGAATGTGACTCGGCGACGCCCGACGCGGATTCCAGCCCCATTTGCACGACGCCGCCGGTACCCATCGGGTCGCGCCCAAGCACCGGTTCGGGCTGGCCGTAGCCGACGTCCGTAGCCGACGTCCGTGGCCGATCGCCGCGGCCCGCCCGTCGACCCGGAACGAAGGAACCCGCACCCACAGCCATTTCTCTCCCGATAATTCGCAGCCCCGACCCTCGGCGGCCCATCGACTGGGGACGACAACCCCCGCGCCGAGCGCGGTCCGACACGAAGCCCGATCGACTGCTGCGCCACTGCGCGCGGCACCGAATCAGCCGCGGCGTTCGATTGCCGGACGTCCATCGTGTTTCTGATCGCAGGCCGGCACTGCAGGCCGCTGCTTCACTGCACCATCGTTTCGCCAGAATCTTCTTGTCCGCAACGCCAATCGCGCTATTGCAGCGCACCATCCGTGCGCTGGCACAGCGGTTGCGCCGCGTTGTCCGGTGCGGCGCTTCGCGAGCCCGCCATCGATCAACAGGAATGGAGACACACATGGAAGTCCAAACCGCATCCCGCGTGGAGGTCATGGGCATCGACGCCGGCGGCACGATGACCGACACCTTCTTCGTCCGCGCAGACGGCCGCTTCGTGGTCGGCAAGGCGCAGAGCAACCCGGTGGAGGAGTCGCTCGCCATCTTCAACTCGTCCGAGGACGCGCCGGCCCATTGGGCCCGCGGTGTCGACGACGTCTATCCGGAACTGGCGACCTGCGTCTATTCGGGCACGGCGATGCTCAACCGGGTGCTGAGCCGCAAGGGTCTGAGGGTCGGCCTGATCTGCAACAAGGGCTTCGAGCAGATCCATTCGATGGGGTGCGCGCTGCAGAGCTATCTCGGCTACGCGCTGGAAGACCGCATCCACTTGAACACCCACCGCTACGACGAGCCGTTGGTGCCCGTGTCACGCACCCGTGGCGTCACCGAGCGCACCGACGTGCAGGGCAAGGCGGTGATCCCGCTGCGCGTCGAAGAGGTGCGCCAGGTCACGCGCGAGCTGGTCGAGGCCGGTTCGGAAGCCATCGTGATCTGCCTGCTGCAGTCCCACAAGAACGAGAGCAGCGAGCAGCAGGCCCGCGACGTGGTGCTCGACGAGCTGGCCAAGCTGAAGTCGTAGATACCGGTGTTCGCGTCGGTGGACGACTACCCGTCGCGCAAGGAAAGCCACCGCATGAACACCACGGTGCTGGAAGCCTACGGCGCCGAGCCGTCGCGCCAGACCCTGAAGAAGGTCAGCGACCGCTTCAAGAAGCACGGCGCGAAGTTCGACCTGCGGGTGATGGCGACCCATGGCGGCACGATCAGCTGGAAGGCCAAGCAACTGGCGCGCACCATCGTCTCCAAGATGCTGGGCGAGTACCTCGGCGACGCGTCGGCGCGATCGCCCCGGCCACCCACAGTGGCCGTCTGAGCGAGGCCGAGGCCGAATGCATTCGCCAGGCCATCGCCAGCACCGGCGGCAACCTGACCGAGGCCGCCCGCCAACTGGCGATTGCCAAGAGCACGCTATACCAGAAGCTGCGGGACTACGGCCTGCAGGACGACGTCCTGATGCACCGATGCCGCCGAGGGCAGGCGGCGCGCTGACGACGTCCGCACAAGCGGACGCCGCACCCCGCTGAAATCGTCAGACGCCGCGGCCCGCCAGCCAGTCCCGTACCGCCAGCCCGGTACCGAACGCCCAGGGCTTGAGCACGTCGGGGGCGATCAGTCGGTACTCGGCCAGCTCCTCGTTGAGCCGGATCTCGCCACGTGCCCGGACGTGATAGGCGAGGATCAGTTCGTTCTTGCGCTCGAACGGATAGAGGCCGACCAGCGAGACCTCGGTGGCCGCCAGCGCGGTCTCCTCGCGGACCTCGCGCACGACCCCGTGCACCGGATCCTCGTTGCGCTCGAGAAAGCCGGTGACCAGCGCGAACTTGCCCGGCTCCCAGGCGGCATTGCGCGCCAGCAGCACGGCGCCGTCCCGATCCTCGCACTGGATGATGGCGGCGACGATGGGCACCGGATTGTCCCAGAACACCCAGCCGCAGTGCATGTCGGCGCAGGTCTGGCGCAAGCTGCCCGCGATCGGGAACTCCTCGAGCGGGCTGCCGCAACACGGGCAGAAGCGGTACCGGTTCATCGTGCCATGCCAAGCGCGCCGTGACGGGCGCTCAGAGACGCTCCTCGGCCCAGCCTTGCACCGAGGCCAGCGCCGCCGGCAGCTTGTCGGGCTGGTTGCCGCCGGCCTGCGCCATGTCGGGCCGGCCACCGCCCTTGCCGCCGACCTGCTGCGCGACAAAGTTGACCAGCTCGCCGGCCTTGGCCTTGCCGGTGAGATCCTTGGTGACGCCTGCGATCAGGCTGAGCTTGTCGCCGTCGGCGGCAGCCAGCACGATCACTGCGCTGCCGAGCTTGTCCTTGAGCTTGTCCATGGTCTCGCGCAGGCGCGGCACGTCGGCGCCCTCGAGCAGCGCCGCCAGCACCTTGGCCCCCTTGACGTCGACCGCCCGGTCGGCAATGTCGTCGCCCTGGCTCGATGCGAGCTTCGACTTCAGCCGAGCCACTTCCTTTTCCAGTGCCCGCACGTTGTCGACGATCTGCGCGACCCGCTGCACGAGCTCGGCCGGCTGGGCCTTGAGCGTCCCGATCACCTCGTCGAGGGTCTGCTGCTGGTGCTGCACCAGCCTCAGCGCGTTGGCGCCGGTGACCGCCTCGACCCGGCGCACGCCGGCCGCGACACCGCCTTCCATCGTGATCTTGAACAAGCCGATGTCACCGGTACGGGTGACGTGGGTGCCGCCGCACAATTCCTTCGAGCTGCCGATCGACAGCACCCGCACCTCGTCGCCGTACTTCTCGCCGAACAGCATCATCGCGCCGGATTTCTGGGCGTCGTCGAGGGCCATCACACGGGCTTCGGTGGCGCTGTTGTCGAGGATCTCTGCGTTGACCCGGCGCTCCACCTCGAGCACCTCCTCGGCACTCATCGGCTGGGTGTGGGCAAAGTCGAATCGGGTCTTGTCCGGATCGACCAGAGAGCCCTTCTGCTGTACATGCCCGCCGAGCACTTCGCGCAGCGCCTTGTGCATGATGTGGGTGACCGAATGGTTGCGTGCCGTGGCGGCGCGGGCGGCGACATCGACGCGCGCCTGGACGCCGTTGCCGACGCTGAGGCTGCCGGTCTTGACGACGCCGTGATGGCCGAACACCGCCGCCTGGATCTTCTGCGTGTCCTCGACCGCGAAGATGCCGTGGCTGCCGCGCAGCTCGCCGCGGTCGCCGACCTGGCCACCCGACTCGGCATAGAACGGGGTGTCGTCGAGCACGACGACACCGACCTCGCCCTCGGCCAGCTCATTGACCGCAACCCCGTCCTTGTAGAGCGCCAGCACGTTGGCGCCGGCCTCGAGCGTGTCGTAGCCGTGGAAGCTGGTGGGCGGTCCCTCGTACTCGAGGTTGGTCGCCAACTTGAACTTGCCGGCGGCACGGGCCTGCTCCTTCTGGCGGGCCATGGCGACCTCGAAGGCGTCGGAGTCGACCGACACCGCGCGCTCGCGGCAGACATCGGCGGTGAGATCGAGTGGAAAGCCGTAGGTATCGTGCAGCTTGAACGCGGTCTCGCCATCGAACACGACGTTGCCGGCCTTGTCCATCTCGGCCAGCTCGCCTTCGAGGATCGCCATGCCGTGCTCGATGGTCGCGAAGAAGCGATCCTCCTCCTGCTTGAGCACCTCCATGACCTTGGCCTGGGTCCGGGTCAGCTCCGGATAGGCATCGCCCATCTCGGCCACCAGATCCGGCACCAGCTTGTGGAAGAAGGCCTGACGGGCGCCGAGCTTGTAGCCATGGCGGATCGCCCGCCGGATGATCCGGCGCAGCACGTAGCCGCGGCCCTCGTTGCCGGGAATCACGCCGTCGGCGAGCAGGAAGGCACAGGCGCGGATGTGGTCGGCCAGCACGCGCAGCGACGGGCTGGTCAGATCCTCCCAGTCGGTTGCGCGAGCGGCGGCGACGATCAGGTTCTGGAAGAGGTCGATCTCGTAGTTCGAATGTACGTGCTGCAGCACCGCCGCGATCCGCTCGAGGCCCATGCCGGTATCGACCGACGGCTTCGGCAGCGGATGCATCACGCCGGCCTCGTCGCGATTGAACTGCATGAACACGTTGTTCCAGATCTCGATGTAGCGGTCGCCGTCCTCCTCGGGCGAGCCCGGCGGCCCACCCCAGATATCCGGGCCGTGGTCGTAGAAGATCTCGGTGCACGGACCGCAGGGACCGGTGTCACCCATCATCCAGAAGTTGTCGGAGGCGTAGCGCGCGCCCTTGTTGTCGCCGATGCGGATGACCCGCTCGGCCGGCACGCCGACGGTCTCGGTCCAGATCTCGAAAGCCTCGTCGTCCTCGGCATAGACCGTCACCCACAGCTTGTCCTTCGGCAGTCCGAAGACCCCGGTCAGCAGTTCCCAGGCGTAGCTGATGGCGTCGTGCTTGAAATAGTCGCCGAAGCTGAAGTTGCCCAGCATCTCGAAGAAGGTGTGATGGCGCGCGGTGTAGCCGACGTTCTCCAGGTCATTGTGCTTGCCCCCGGCACGCACGCATTTCTGCGAAGTCGTGGCCCGGCTGTACGGACGCTTGTCGAACCCGAGAAAGACGTCCTTGAACTGGTTCATGCCGGCATTGGTGAACAGCAGTGTCGGGTCGTCGTGCGGTACCAATGAGCTGGAAGCCACGATCTGGTGGCCCTTGGACTCGAAGAACTCGAGGAACTTCTTGCGGATGTCGGCGCTTTTCATGGGTGTTTTGGTCGGTGGTCGCGTGTCCGGCGAGGGCGCGGGGAAGTCAGCGATTGTACCCGATGCCCCTGCCGCCGATGCGCCGCGCCACCGGGCGCTCGCGGGCTCAGCGCCCGATCACCAGCCACGCCGCGATCGCGGCCAGCGCCAGCGCCGCGAACAGCAGCGCGAGCTTGAGGCCACCTGCGGCATCGTCCGCCGCGCGCTCGCCGTCGTCCGCCAGCGACTCCGGCAGCGGCGCAGCGGCAACCGGCCTTTTTTCGGCAGCGGCCGCCGGCGGCACCTCCGCGGTCGCCGGGTCGGGCTCGGCCGCGCGAACGGCGGCAGCGAATGCCTGTGCTTCACTGGCGGGTACGACGACGGTCTGGTCCAGGGCGCGCCGGCTTTCCTCGGGCAGTGGTGAGACCACGGCGTCATCGGGCGCGGATCGCGATGCATCGTCGCTGGCCGGCACCGCGGCGTCGGAATCCATCGGGACGTCGGCATCGGCCGCCGCGACGGTTGCAACCATGGGCGGTTCGATCGCGGCCACCTGCGCCCGCATGCGGCTCTCGGCATCGGCGATCTCGTGCTCGTACATCATCATGGCGTCGGCATTGAGCATGGTCTCGGCCATTTGCTTCAGTGCATCCTCGCCGTCGTCGTCGTCGACGTCGTCACGGCCGCCGGAGGCCGGCGGTGGCATCAGGTCGAAATCGGCCGTCATCGCCTGCAGCAGCCGGCGTTCGACTTCGTCCCGGTCGTTGTGCTGGGCGGCCGGATCGGTCCAGAAGGCGGTCTCCATCATCTGGCGCTCGGCCTCGCTCGGCTCGGCCCGGAGCGCTGCCGTCGGTTGCGCCGCGGTCGTGACCGGATCGGGCTCCACAGCCAGGGCGGGGTCACTGCGCACGTCCATGCCGAGCCCACGCAGCAGGTGAAGATAGCGACCGGCGCCGGCCGCGTCGAGCCCACGCTTGAGCCCGATTTCGCGCCCCGAAAAGACCTGGGCGACGCTGCGTTGGTCGAGCTTGAGCCGCTCCCGGGCGGCCGCCATCACCTGCTGGCGCGAATGGCCGTCGAGCACGCCGCCGGCGAACACGATGCGGTAGCCGTCACCGTCGCCGTCGACCGGCCGGGCTGCGGGCGCCACGGCGTCATTTCCAGCAGGCGATTCACCCAGCGCTTCGAGCTTCATGCCGATCGCCGCGAGCTGGCGCACGTAGTTTTCCGCCTGCTCGGCATCGAGGCCTTTCTTGAGAATCACGCGTTCACCGCAGAACAGTCGTGACGCCTTGTCTTCCGGCATGCGAAAACGCGCGACGAGTTGCGCGATCACCTGCGCCCGGTCGACCCCTTCCTGCAAGTTACCATCGAAGGCGATCCTGAACTTCGTCGACATTGCCCCGCCCCGCATCCGTCCCGAATATCCCCTCTATACCATGCATTTCCAATTTTCAAACCGGCAAAATGGCAGATCGGCGCCGACGCCGGAACGGACGGCGCGAGACATGGCGCCGAGGCGACATTCCGGAGCCCGATACGATGCCCATTGACAGCCCCTACGCCGAACTCGCCCGCCGCCACGCCCGCCTGTTCCGCCTCCGTCACGCCAGCGCCATGCTGGCCTGGGACCGCGCGACGATGATGCCGCCGGGTGGCCTCGGCGCACGCGCCGCAGCCGAGGCCGAGTTGCAGCTGCAGGCGCTCGCGCTACGCACCGACCCGGCAGTCGGCGAGTTGCTCGACGGTGCCGCCGGCGAGGCACTCGGCGACTGGGAAGCCGCCAACCTGCGCGAGATGCGGCGCGACTGGATCGACGCCAATGCGGTTCCGGCCACGGTCATCGAGCGGCGCGCGCTGGCCACCGCCGACTGCGAACTCGGCTGGCGCCGGCAGCGTCCGCAGAACGACTGGCAAGGCTACTTGCCGGCGTTTCGCGAGGTCGTCGCGGTCAGTCGCGACGAAGCACGCCACCTCGGTGACGCGCTCGGCTGCGGCCCATACGACGCCCTGCTCCAGCGCTACGAGCCGGGCATCGATTCGGCCCGTGTCGCTGAGCTGTTCGACCACCTGTGCGAGTGGCTGCCGGCGCTGATCAGCCGCGCGCGGGCACGCGCCGGCGACCTGCCGCCGATCGGCGAGGTGGCCATCAGCGACCAGCGGCGACTGGCCCGATCGCTGGCGGGACTGCTCGGCTTCGACTTCGATCACGGTCGACTCGACGAGAGCGCCCATCCATTCACCGGCGGCGTCCCGGGCGATGTGCGCATCACCACCCGCTTCAGCGAAGACGCGCTGCTGCAGGGCATCAACAGCACCATCCACGAGACCGGCCATGCCCGCTACGTCGCCGGCCTGCCCGAGGCTTGGCGCGAACAACCGGTCGGGGCCGCCCGCTCGTTCGGCGTCCATGAGAGCCAGAGCCTCGGCCTGGAGATGCAACTGGCACGCACGCCCGATTTCTGCGCCCGGCTGGCGCCGCTGCTGGTCGATGCGGCCGGCCCGCGCGCGGCCTTCGAGCCCGCCAGCCTGTATGCCTCGATGACCCGCGTGCAGCCCGGCCTGATCCGTGTCCATGCCGACGAGCCGAGCTACCCGATGCATGTGATCGCCCGCTTCCGCATCGAGCGAGCGCTGATCGAAGGCGACATCGAAGCCGGCGACGTGCCGGCGATGTGGGACGAACAGATGGTCCGGCTGCTTGATGTCGACACCCGCGGCAATCATCGCGACGGCTGCCTGCAGGACATTCACTGGAGCAAGGGTGCCTTCGGCTATTTCCCGAGCTACACACTGGGCGCGATCTATGCGGCCCAGTTGTTCGCTGCGATGCGCGCCGAGGTCGGCGATCTCGGCAGCCGGCTGCGTCATGGCACGCTCGAGCCGGTATTCGGGTGGCTGCAGCACCACGTGTGGTCGCAGGGCTGCCGCTTCGAGACCGACGATTTGCTGCGCCGGGCCACCGGCAGCGGTCTCGATACGGGCCCCTACCGTGCCCACCTGCTCGCCCGCTACGGCAATGATGCCGACGTGCCAGCAGGCCGCGACGGCCAGGCCCGGGGCGATGGCGCAGCGGTCGAACCAGGTTGCAACCCGGCTGCCGGCGCAGGATCGTCCGATCGGTCGTGAAGCCGCCGGCCCGCCAGCGCGGCTATGCTGAGGACCCTTCACTCGCCGCGACCTCCGTACCGATGATCACCGCCGACCTCTTCCGCGACCCGTCCGACCGGCCGGCACCGATCCGGCTCGGCGACGGTGCCACCCTGCTGCCGGGCTTCGCCCGCGATCGGGCCACGGCGTTGCTGGCCGCGCTCGAGGAGGTCCTGCGGCAGGCACCACTGCGCCGGATGCGCACGCCCGGTGGCCACGTCATGACCGTGGCGACGAGCTGCTGCGGCGATCGCGGCTGGACCTCCGATGCCGACGGATACCGGTATTCCGCCCTGGATCCCGCCAGCGGCCGACCGTGGCCGCCGATGCCCGAGGTCTTCGCCGCGCTCGCGACCGCCGCGGCCGCGGCCGCAGGCTATCCGGCCTTCGCGGCGGACACCTGCCTGATCAATCGCTACGGTGACGGGGCGAAGCTCTCGCCGCACCAGGACCGGGACGAGCGCGACCTGTCGCATCCGATCGTCTCGCTGTCGCTGGGTCTGCCGGCGCGCTTCCAGTTCGGTGATCCACACCGCCGCGAACGGCTGTTGCGCACGACGCTGGAACACGGCGACGTGGTGGTCTGGGGCGGGGCGTCGCGACTGGCCTATCACGGCGTGCTGCCGTTGGCTGCGGGTCGGCATCCGATGACCGGGGACTGCCGCTACAACCTCAGCTTCCGTCGGGCAGGGTAATGCCAGTGGCCAACGGCTGCTGCGGGCGTCTGGTGTCGGCACCGACGGCCGGTGCGCGACCCGCCCGGCGCCAGCGCGCCAGTGCGATCGCCAGATCGCGGGTCTGGATCGGCTTGCTGAGATAGTCGTCCATGCCGGCGGCGAGGCATTGCTCGCGATCGCCTGCCATGGCGTTGGCGGTCAGCGCGACGATCGGCGTGCGCGTGCCGACCGGCTCCAGTGCTCGAATCCGGTAGGTGGCCTCGAAACCATCCATTTCCGGCATCTGGCAGTCCATCAGCACGATGTCGAACGGCCGCTCCCTGAAGGCCGCGACCGCAGCCTTGCCGTCGGCAGCAAGGGTGACGCGGCAGCCGAGGCTCTCGAGCATCACCCGCGCGATCTCCTGGTTGACCGGGTGGTCTTCGGCCAGCAGCACCTCGACCCCGGTCAGGTCGGGCGTCGCGTCGCCGTCGATGTTTTCGGTCGACGCAGGCATTTCATTCGTGGCAACCGCGTCCAGCGCTTGCGCCGTGATCGTGAACCAGAACAGCGAACCTTGTGCAGGCGTGCTGTCGACGCCGATCCCCCCCCCCATCAGGAGCGCGAGCTGTCGCGACACTGCGAGGCCGAGTCCGGTGCCGCCGTAGCGCCGACTCATCGAACCGTCGACCTGCGAGAACGGCTTGAACAAGCGCTCGAGTCGCGAGGCATCGATGCCGATGCCGGTGTCGCGCACTTCGAATCGCAGCGTCAGCTGGTCGGTTCGACTTTGATCGTCGTTGCTCGCAGCCGGCATGCAGCGCACCTCGACCGCTCCGCGATCGGTGAACTTGACCGCATTGCCGACCAGGTTGATCAGGATCTGCCGCAGGCGTCCGTGGTCCGCGCGGATGTGGCTGGGCAGTTCGGGATGGACCGAGAACCCCAGCCGCAAGCCCTTGTCGGTGGCTGCCGGAATCAGCGTGGCGACGGTCTGCTTGATCAGCAGGCGAAGATCGAAATCGGTCGGATCGAGTTCCATGTGTCCGGCTTCGATCTTCGAGAAGTCGAGGATGTCGTTGATGATCCTGAGCAACGACTTGGCGGATTGCTCGAGTTGCTCGGCGTGGGCACGCTGCGTCGGATCGAGGTCCGAGCGCAGCAGCAGGTCTGCCAGGCCGATGACCCCGTTCATCGGGGTCCGGATCTCGTGGCTCATGGTCGCGAGGAACTTCGACTTGGCGCTGTTGGCGGCCTCGGCCTCGGCCTTGTCGCGCGCCAGTGCCAGCGAATGGCGCTGTTCGCTCTCGAGCTTCGCGATGGCCTTGCGCAGCGCACGCAACGGCAATTGCCGCAGGGTCAGGAACACCAGGAAGGCCAGCATCGCGCCGATCAGTCCCGCCACCAGTGTCTCGCCCAGCAATGGGCGCAGCGATCGCACGATGCGGAGGTGGCCCGCGATCCGTCCGGCGTCGTAGATCGGGCCGTCACGCCATAGCCAGGGGCGGGCCAGCGGGTCGCGGCTCTCCGCGATCAGCGAACCGTCGGCGGCGAAGACCTGTCGGATCTCGGCCGCGCTGTCGTCCGGGCGCCGATGCAGTGGCTGCAGCAAGCGTTCCTGCTGGAAGCGCCACAACTGCGGACTGGACTGGACGTATTCTGAGACGATGCGGGCGTTGATCTCGGCCTCGGATTCCAGCTTGGCTTCGAGCGTGGACCGGCCGAGCGCGTAGTAGCCGGCCGGGAAGGCGACGATGACGACCAGGCTGACGGATATCGCGATGATCGTCAGCAGCCGTTCCATGATGTCCTTCCGATGATGGCGGTCGGTCCGGTCACCGCGCGATGTCGGCGGTGGTCAGTCCGCGACCAGATGGCCACTGGCTTCGAGAATGGTGCGGGCCTCGCTGCCACGCACGAATTCCGCGAAGGCGGCGACCACGGGCGAGGCGTCGTCGCGGGTCACCATGAAGTACGGCTTGTAGAAGCGATAGCTGCCGTCGGCCAGCGCCTGCGGCGTCGGCTGCGTGCCATCGAGCGCGATCATGCGCAGATGGCGGCCCTCGGCGCGCAGCAAGGCGACGGTGTTGGTCGCCAGCGACCCGGGTTGGCGCTCGGCCTCGTCGGCCGCGTCCTGGTCGGTGGCGGCAACGATCATGCCCGGGCGCCGGTGCGCCACCTCGAGGGCTTCGGCGATCCCGGGCGCCATTTCCCCGAAATAGCGGTTGTCGCCGTCCGTCTCCGGCCGCAACACGACCCGCACCGGATCGCCATCGGGCCATTGCGGCGTGCGGCCGGTCAGCATGTCGGCGACCTGGCGCGCGCTCAGGCCTTCGACGCCCGCCTTGTTGGTCACCAGACCAAACGGCGAACGGCCGTATTCATACACCTGCTGATACGGCCGCCGCTCCTTGTCGCGCAGCGGTCGACTGACGACCGCAACGTCGACGACGCCGGCATCCAGCGCCTTGATGCCGCCGGGCGAGCCGAGGCTCGGCAGGATCGTCACGGCATCGACTTCCGGATGCTGCCGCGCGAAGGCCTCGCCCAACAGCTTCATCGTCCCGAGCGCGCTGCCAGTGCCGCCGATGCGGATGGTCTCGCCGGCGCGCGCGACGGCCGAGCCGAACAGCAGCATCAGTGCCAGCGCAATGCGGAAGGCAGAGTTCATCGGGTCCACTCCCATCGCCAGTTTCTGGTAGTCGTGTCGACGCGCGCGATGCGGGCGCGCGGCGCCGGCCACGTCAAGGTGCATATCGGTTGCATGGCAGGGAACTTGAACCTGCGGTCCGGGTCGCATGCGGAACATCACACACCGGCGTGTTCCGATCGTCCCGGACCGAAACAGGCCCTGACGCCGACGCAGCCAGCATTCGCCACCGGGGGAGCCACCGATGTCCCGACGATCGAGCCGAGCACGATGGGCGCCGCTGCCCATCGCCACCGTCGCACTGACCGCCGCCTGCAGCGGCAGCCCCGACGTCGGCGCGTCCGATGGCGTGCTGCGGGTCACCACCATTGCCCGCGGCCTGAACTATCCGTGGGGTCTCGTCTTCTTGCCCGACGGCAGCATGCTGGTCACCGAAAAACCGGGGCGCCTGCGCCACGTCACGCCAGCGGGCGAGTTGTCGGCGCCGATCGACGGCGTACCGGCGGTCTCCTATGGCGGCCAGGGCGGGCTCTTCGACGTTGCCCTCGATCCGGACTTCGCCGCCAACCGGCGGATCTATCTGAGCTATGCCGAGGCCGCGGGCGGGGTCAAGGGTACCGCCGTCACGCGCGCCGTGCTGTCGGCCGATCGCCGTCGTCTCGGCAATCAGGTGGTGATCTTCCGCCAGCGGCCGAAGGTCGCCGGCAACGGCCATTTCGGTGGCCGACTGGCCTTTGCCGCCGATGGCCGACTGTTCGTGACCCTCGGCGAGCGACAGCGCGACGGCGATCGCCCGGGAGACACCCGCGAGGCGCAGGACCTGGGCAGCCATCTCGGCAAGATCGTCCGTATCGAGGCCGACGGCAGGGTGCCGCCCGACAATCCCTTTGTCGGCAACGACGACGCGCTGCCCGCGATCTGGAGCTACGGCCATCGCAATCCGCAGGGCGCTGCGATCCATCCGGTGACCGGCGCGCTGTGGGCGGTCGAGCACGGACCGCAAGGCGGCGATGAACTCAACGTCGTCGTCAAGGGTGGCAACTATGGTTGGCCGGCGATCTCCCACGGCTGCAACTACGGCAGCCTGTCCACCGACTGCACGCCGGTCGGCGGTGCCCGCGAAGCGCCCGGCATGACGCAGCCGATCACCACCTGGGTGCCGCGATCGACCGCCCCCAGCGGCCTCGCGTTCTACGACCATGACCGCATTGCACAGTGGCGGGGGGATGTCTTCGTCGGCGCCCTGGCCGGTCGAGGCCTGTGGCACCTCGTGCTCGACGGCGATCGCGTGGTGTCGCGCGAAAAGCTGCTCGACGAAGTCGGCGAGCGCATCCGCGACGTGCGGCAGGGGCCCGACGGCCTGCTCTACCTGCTGACCGACGCCGCCGACGGCCGCATCCTGCAGATCTCACGCTGACGCCGCCGGCCAGGCGGCGGTCGACGATGGCATGATGAGCGGGTGCGCCGATCGGCGTACGCTCCCCGTCGAAACAGGAGACGCCGGTGTCCACGATCCTTTTTCACACCCATCCGATGTCGCGCGGGCAGATCGCCCGCTGGGCGCTGCACGAAGCCGGCGTCGACTACGAAACCCGGATCGTCGAATACGGTGACGGCATGCACGGCGCCGACTACCGTGCGATCAATCCGATGGGCAAGGTGCCGGCGATCGAACACGACGGCCGCATCGTCACCGAGGTGGCTGCGATCTGCGCCTACCTCGCCGAGACCTTTACGGCCGCCGGCCTCGCCCCCGACGCCACCGAGCGCGCCGACTACTATCGCTGGCTATTCTTCGTCGCCGGCCCGCTCGAACAGGCCGTCAGCCTCGGCTTCCTCGGCGTCGTGCCGACGCCGGAGCAGCAGCGCACGCTGGGCTGCGGCGACCCACAACGGGTCATCGACGTCCTCGACGCGAAGCTGCAGCGCGATGCCTACGTCTGCGGCGAGCGCTTCACGATGGCCGACGTCTATGTCGGCAGCCATGTCGATTGGGGTCTGGCCTTCGGTACGCTGCCCGACCGCGACGGGTTTCGCGCCTACGCGAAGCGTATCCGCGGCCGCACTGCGTATCAGGCGGCAAAGGCGATCGACAACCGCCTGATCGCCGAGCGCAATCCGGGCTGAGGTTGCCGGCGACATCGACCGCTCACTCGTCCTGCCAGCGGATCTCCACTTCGCGCACCCCCCAGTCGCGCGCCGCGGCACGGTCGCGGCCCATGTAGATGTCGATCTTGCGTTGCCAGCGGCGGTTCATCTTGTCGCGCACGACGTAGGTTCCATCGAGCCCTTCGATGCGAACTTCGGTGCCGTGTTCGAGCCCCTCCCGGATCAGGTCCCGGGATACCGCGATCGCCTTCATGCCGGGCTTGAGGCGATCGCCCCAGGCCGCCAGGTCGGGGGTGGCATCGGTCTCGCGCGGCGACGAGGTATAGGCCGTCGCGGTGACCGTCATGCGGCGGGTGTCGTCGCTGCAGCCGGCGATCGCCAGCAGCAGCACGGGAATCGTACGCGGCAGTCGCATGGCTTCGATTGAAGCACCGCAAGCCACTGCCGGCAAGCCGCGCTGACCGGGACGGCGTCGACGGCGGCCGGTCTGCCAAGAACTGCATGCGCGCCGATCCGGGCCGGCGCTATGCTGGTCGCCGCAACAGCCCTGCCCTTGCCCACGGCTGCCGATGGCGTTGTGACCATGACGACCGGCTTCCATCCAGACCTCCACGGCCTGCGCGGCATCGCCGCGCTGTCGGTGCTGCTGTTCCACTGGAACTACCATTTCCCCCAGTGGCTGCCGGTCGCGGACGGCAGCCGCGGCGGACTCGCCGACGCCCTGTCGCTGGTCGCGCTGCGAGGCTGGGTCGGCGTGCCCCTGTTCTTCGTGCTGGCCGGCTACCTGCTTGCCGCCCAGCTGCGGACATCTGATCTGACGGCACCGGCCATCCTGCGCTTCTGGGTCCGGCGCGGTCTGCGAATCTATCCGGCTTACTGGCTCCAGCTCGCCATGCTGGCGACACTCGGCGCCGGTTTCGCCGCCGTACCGCCGCTGGACGGCTGGATCACGGTGCGCGACCACGTGCTGTTGTGGCTCAACCTGCCGCCGACGATGACACGCCCGCTCAACGGTGTCTGGTGGACGCTGCCGATCGAGCTCGGCTTCTATCTGCTGCTGCCGGCACTGATGCTGTCGTGCCGGCGCTTCGGCTGGCTGGCGACCTACCTGTTCGCATTGTTGGTGAGCATCACCTGGCGGGCCGGCGTCATCGCCCACCTGGCGCTCGACAACTACGGCGTGCGCATTTCGGTGATCGACGCGCTGCCGGGCAGCCTTGCCGTCTTTGCCGCCGGCATGGCCGCCGCCCACCTGACGGCGCCGCGGTCGGCAGCGGTCCGATTCGGCATCGTCATCACGGCCGGGGTGGTACTGCACGTGCTGCTCGGATCACTGGAGGCCGATATACGGGGATACTGGGCCGGTGGCTGGCAGCTGGTGATCCTGCCTTCGGCGATCGGCATCGCACTGGCGCTGACCCTGCCCTGCCTGATTGTCCCGACGCCCGCGCTCGACCTGCTCGCGACCCGGCCGATGGTGGTCCTCGGCGAACTCAGCTACGGTATCTACCTGTGGCATTTCCCGGTTCAGCGCGAGCTGCGTGGCTTGCTGCCGGCCGACTGGCTGGCGCCGTGGCCATTGGCCGGCTGCCTGCTGATCGCACTGCTGGCGACGCTGGCGCTTGCATGGGTCAGTCATCGCCTGATCGAACGGCCGGTGATGCGCTGGAGCCACCGGCGAATGGGCGGACAACGCGATCACGACGCACCGGACTGACCACCAACGAAGAGGCGACCGCCATGGCAATCGGCCATGAATCCGAAGATCATGCACCGCTTGCCGACAGCGGGACCGCGAAGCGTCTTGCGGTGCTGATCGGCAATGGATGTGTCGAGGCCGCCGACGGCAGCCGCCTGTTGGACGTCCCGGCGATCGACAGGGACCTGGCAGCGATGGCGACCGTGCTCGGTGATCGCGAGAGCGCTGGCTTCGAGGTCACCAGCCTGTTCGAGCCACCGCTGATCCAGGCGCGCCGGGAGATTGCCCGCGTTTCGCACGCGGCGACGGCCGACGACACCGTGCTGATCTACTATTCCGGATGCAGCCTGCGGCTCGGCGATCAGCTCTTCCTGCCGATGCGCGACGCCGATCCGGCGTTCATCGAGGCCACCTGTCTCGACGCCGACTTCGTGCTCTCGGAACTCCGGCGAAGCCGTAGCCGGCAGATCGTGATCCTGCTCGACGGCTGCCACAGCGGCGCCTTCTTCGCCAACAATCGGGGCGTTCCCAACGGCTTCTTCGCGCTGAGTTCGTGCGCTGGCGACGAGATGAGCTACGGCGACGCCGAGGGCGGCTTCTTCACCCGCTGCCTGGTGGACGGCCTCAGCGGCGCCCGCGCCGATGCCGACGGCGACGGCGTCGTCACCACCGACGAGCTGTTCCGTTTCGTGCATCCGCGCTGCATCGCCGGCGGCGAGCGCGTGCCGCCGACGACACCGCAGATGTGGTCGTGGAACCTGCCGCGGCCGATCGCGCTGACCCACGTGCGGCGTCGCATCTTCGTCAGCTACCGGCGCAGCGACGGCGCGATCGCCGACAAACTGGTGTCGGCGCTGGAGCAGCGCGGCTTCGGCGTCTGGCTCGACCGCGAGGACATCGGTGGCGGCCGCCGCTGGCGCGACGAGATCGCCGACGCGATCCGGGCTTGCGACGCGATGGTGTTCCTGATGTCCGCCGCAGCCCTCGAATCCGACGAGGTCTACCAGGAGCTGGCGATGGCCCGCAGCCTCGGGCGGCCGATCATTCCGCTGCAGCTCGGCGAGGTTCGTCTGATCGGCTGGCACAAGGCCGAACTGGGCCCGATCCAGGCGATTCGGCACGACCCCGGCGATGGCGACCGATGCTGGCTGGCCGCACTGATCGACGCAGTGCGCGCCGCCTGCGTGGCGAAGCGGCGCGAGCCGGCGACGCGCTAGTCAATCGACCCGACGTTGTCGCGCGATCTGCCGGGACAGCACGATCATCGGCAACAGACCGACCACGACGATGGTCAGCGCCGCGGTCGACGCCTCCGCCAGTCGTTCGTCCGAAGCCAGATTGAAGGCCTGGGTCGCCAGCGTGTCGAAGTTGAACGGGCGCATCACCAGCGTCGCCGGAAGTTCCTTCATGACATCGACGAAGACCAGCAGCGCCGCCGTCAGCAGAGCGCCGCGCACGATCGGCAGATGAACCCGTCCGAGCGTCGCCCACTGGCCGTAGCCGAGGCTGCGGGCGGCATCGTCCATGCTGGTGGTGACTTTCGACAGCGAGGTGTCCACGGTGTGCAGCGCCACCGACAGGAAGCGCGTCAGGTAGGCGTAGACCAGCGCCGCAATGCCGCCGGTCAGCAGCAGGCCCGGACTCGTATCGAAGGCGGTGGTCCACCATTCGGCGATCAGGTTGTCGAGCCGGGTCACCGGTATCAGCACGCCGACCGCGATCACCGTGCCCGGAACCGCGTAGCCGAGACCGACCAGCCGGTTGAGCGCGGCGGTGATCAGGTTGGCCGGCGACAGGCGGCGAGCATAGGCCAGCACGACGGCGCAGACGACGGCGATGGTCGCGGTCACGACCGCCAGGATGAAGCTGTTGCCGGCCAGTTCGACGAAGCGCGACCCGAACTGTGCGTCGCCCTCGACGATTGCCATGTGCAACAGGAGCGCGCATGGAATCAGGAACCCGAACAGCAGTGGCATGAAGCACGCGAACGCCGCCACGGCACCGGCCAGCGGCGACAGCCGACGGCCCGGGTGCGGGCGGTGGTGGCGGGAAGTGTTATGGAAGCGCGCGCGACCGCGGCTGACCTGTTCGAGCACCAGCACCACGATGACGAAGCCGAGCAGGGCGGCGGACAGTTGCGCCGCCGCGATCCGGTCGCCCAGCGAGAACCACGCACGATAGATGCCCGTCGTGAAGGTCTGTACGGCAAAGTAGGACACCGTGCCGTAGTCGGCCAGGGTCTCCATCAGCGCGAGTGCGGTCCCGGCCACCACCGCCGGCCGCGCCAGCGGCAGCGACAGCCGGAAGAAGCAGCCCCAGGGCCCGAGGCCGAGGGAACGGCCGGCCTCGAGCACGCCACCGGCGCGTTCGAGAAAGGCGCTGCGGGAAAGCATGTAGACGTAGGGGAAGAGCACGAACATGAACATCGCCACGGCGCCGCCGACCGAGCGCACGTCGGGAAACCAGTAGTCCCGGGCGCGCCAGCCGAAGGTCTCGCGCAGGAAGCTCTGCACCGGGCCGACGAACTGCAGGAAGTCGGTATAGACGTAGGCCATGACGTAGGCCGGCACGGCCAGCGGCAGCACCAGCGCCCACTCGAAGAAGCGCCGTCCCGGAAACTCGTGCATGGCGGTGAGCCAGGCGGTGGTGACGCCGATGCTTGAGACGCCGAGACCGACGCCGAAGATCAGGATCACGGTGTTGCCGACGTAGTCGGGCAGGACGGTATCGGCCAGGTGTCCCCAGGTGTCGCTGGTTTCGCCGGCGACCACGTTGGAGAACACCGACAGCACCGGCACGATCACCAGCAGCGCCAGCGCCGCGGCGCCCAGGCTCAGAATCGTCCATCGACGCCGGGCGGGGGCGGCTGCCGCTCGCAAGATCGCATTCTCCGGAAATGAGGAACCGCATCGCGCGGAACCGAAAGCGTAATTATAATTGATCTCGTTTACCAAGCCCGTACGCTCGGTAGGTGTATTGTCGTCACGAACGACGCCCGCGCCGTCACTGCAGCCCGTCATGGCCCACCTCGAACTCGACTCGCTTCGCCTCGCCTTCGGCACCCAGGTGGTCGTCGACGGTTTCGGCTTCGCCCTCGACCAGGGTCGGATCGGCTGCCTGCTGGGTCCGTCGGGCTGTGGCAAGACCACCGTGCTGCGCGCGATCGCGGGTTTCGAGCCGCTGGTCGACGGCCGCATCATGCTCGACGGCCGCCTGGTCAGCGATGCCCGCCGTCACACGCCGCCGGAGCAGCGGCGAATCGGCATGGTGTTCCAGGACTATGCGCTGTTCCCGCACCTGACGGTGGCGCGAAACATCGGTTTCGGCCTGCGCGACCTGCCGGCCGACGAGGTCAGGCAACGGGTGGACGCCCTGCTCGAGCGCATCGGCCTGCCCGGTGCCGGCCGTCGCTATCCCCACGAACTGTCCGGCGGCCAGCAGCAGCGCGTCGCGCTGGCGCGCGCATTGGCGCCGCGACCGGCGCTGCTGCTGCTCGACGAACCGTTCTCCAACCTCGACGTCGATCTGCGCGAGCGTCTGTCAGCCGAGGTGCGGGAGATCATCAAGTCGTCCGGCACGACGGCGATCCTGGTCACCCACGACCAGCACGAGGCCTTCGCCGTTGCCGACGAGATCGGCATCATCCACCAGGGTCGCATCCAGCAGTGGGACACGCCGTACAACCTGTACCACCGCCCCGCCAATCGCTTCGTTGCCGATTTCATCGGTCAGGGCGTGTTCCTGCCCGGCCGGGTGCTCAACAACCGCCAGGTGGACATGGAGCTGGGCGTGCTGGAGAGCAAGATCCCGGTCGAATGCGGAGTCGGCTGCTCCGACTGCAACCTTGGCTGCCACGTGGACGTGCTGCTGCGGCCGGACGACATCGTCCATGACGACGCCAGTCCGATGCGCGCCGAAGTCGTCACCAAGGCCTTTCGCGGCGCCGACATTCTCTACACCCTCAGGCTGAAGAGCGGTGCCCGGGTGTTGTCGCTGGTACCGAGCCACCACAACCACGCGATCGGAGAGCCGATCGGCATCCGCCTCGCGGTGGACCACGTGGTGGCGTTTCATGATCCCACCGGCCCGACACCGGCGACCGGCGCACGTCGCTCGATCCCGATCGTCCCGGCACAAGCATGATCCCGTGGCTCGACGGCGAACCGGATTTTCCGCCCCCGTCGATGGCCCTGCGGGAGCCCAACGGCCTGCTCGCCGCCGGCGGCAGGCTCGATCCCGACTGGCTGCTGGCGGCCTACCGGCGCGGTATCTTTCCCTGGTTCGGCGAAGACGACCCGATCCTGTGGTGGAGCCCCGACCCGCGCATGGTGCTCGAACCGTCGGCGATGAAGATATCCCGCAGCCTGCGGCGACGTTTGCGCCGACGCGAATTCGTCGTGCGCCTCGACCACGATTTCGCTGCGGTGATCCGCGCCTGTGCTGCGCCGCGCGTCGATGCGGCCGGCACCTGGATCACTGCCGCAATGCGGGCCGCCTACTGCCGGCTGCACGAACTCGGCCATGCGCACAGCGTCGAATGCTATGCCGGCGACCGCCTGGTGGGCGGGCTCTACGGTGTGGCGATCGGAAGGATGTTTTTCGGCGAATCGATGTTCTCACGCGCCACCGACGCCTCGAAAGCAGCGCTCGCCCATCTGTGCCGGCACCTTGAAATCCACGGCTTCGGGCTCATAGACTGCCAGATGACGACCTCGCACCTGGCGTCGCTCGGCGGTCACGAGATCGGCCGCGACGAATTCACCGGGCGCCTGGCGTCGCTGACCGCCGCCGGCGGCCCTGCGGGCCGCTGGCCCGAACACGCCGCCGACTTCGACTGGGGCGATGCCGAGCCATGCTGAAGGACTATCCGTACGCGCTGCTGCAGTTCTATGCCACCGGGCCCTACGCCTGCTCCTACCTGCCCGAGCGCATGGCCCGCTCGCAGGTCGCCACGCCCGGCCACCTGATCGACACGCCGGTCTACAGCGAACTGGTGCACAACGGCTTCCGCCGCAGCGGCGTCTTCACCTACCGTCCGTACTGCGATACCTGCCGCGCCTGCATCCCGGTGCGCATCCCGGTATCGCGCTTCCAGGCGGATCGCAGCCAGCGCCGGTGCCAGCGGGCCAATCAGGAACTGCTGGCCAGCGAACGCCCGCTGGCCTTCTCCGAAGAGCACTACGCCCTGTACAAGCGCTACCAGGCCAGCCGTCATGCCGGCGGCGGCATGGATCAGGACAGCCGCGAGCAGTACGCCCACTTCCTGCTGCAAAGCAACGTCGAAACCCGCGTCGTCGAGTTTCGCGATCCGTCCCGGCGTGGCAGCCTGCGCATGGTCTGCGTGATCGACTGCCTGACCGACGGACTGTCCAGCGTCTATACCTTTTTCGATCCGGAGCTGGATCGCCTCGGCCTGGGCACCTACGGCGTGCTCTGGCAGGTCGAGACCTGCCGCCAGTTGGGCCTGCCCTACCTCTACCTCGGCTACTGGATACGCGACAGCCGCAAGATGTCTTACAAGGCCCGTTTCCATCCGCTCGAAGGGCGCGTCGGTGGACTCTGGCGGGAATTGACGCGGCGCGACTTCGCGGAGCTGAGTTGAATCCGGGGCATCGGGCCGGTCGCGAGCGGGCGCCGGATCGCGACCCGGCGGCGATGTCCGATGGCGGACGACCGCACAGTGCGTGCCAGCCCGACCGCGCCAGGCGCGCGGGAAGCGGCGCACTGATCCGCTGGTGGGCGCTGCCGGCCCTTGCCGCGCTATCGCTGTTGCCACTGCCGCCGGCGGCAGCTTCGGACTGGCTGGTCATCTCCGGCCTTTCACACCACTTCCAGCAACGGCGCGACTGGCGCGAGGTCAATCCCGGCCTGGGCTTCGAACGCGATCACCGGGACGGGCGGTACGGGCCCTGGACCTTCTCGGCGGGCTATCTGCGCAACAGCTACGACCGGCCCAGCCTGTATGTCGGCGGCCGATGGACGCCGCTGGCACTCGGTCCGCTGCGCGTCGGGGCGTTCGGCCTGCTGGCCAGCGGCTATCCATCCCCGGTACTGCTGCTGCCCGCGATCACCGCCGAAGGCCGGCGTTTCGGCATCAACCTGCTGGCGGTGCCGAACCTGCCCGGATACAGCGGCTACGTCGGCGCCCAGGTCCGCATCGCGCTGGACTGACGCCGCCCGCCAGTTTGCACTGCGATACAATCCGGCGGCCATGTATTCGTTGATCCGCCCCCTGCTGTTCGCGCTCGACCCCGAGCGCGCCCACGAATGGACGATCGCCGCGCTGCGTGCCGCCGGCGATCTGCTGCCGGCCGGCCGGCCGCTGCCGGCGACGCCGGCCACCGTGATGGGCATCGAGTTTCCGAACCGGGTCGGGCTGGCAGCCGGACTCGACAAGAACGGCGAAGCGATCGATGGGCTGGCCCGTCTCGGCTTCGGTTTCATCGAGGTCGGCACCGTCACGCCGCGCCCGCAGCCGGGCAATCCGCGTCCGCGCATGTTCCGGCTGCCGGAGGCCGAGGGCATCATCAACCGCCTCGGTTTCAACAACCACGGCGTCGATGCCTTGCTGGCCAACGTTCGCGGGGCCGGATTCAAGGGCGTGCTCGGCATCAACATCGGCAAGAACTTCGATACGCCGATCGAGCGCGCGGTCGACGACTATTTGAGCTGTCTCGACCGGGTGTACCCGCTGGCGAGCTACGTCACCGTCAACATCTCGTCGCCCAACACCGCCAATCTGCGCCAGTTGCAGGCCGAGTCCGAACTCGACGCCCTGCTCGCCGCATTGAAGGCCGCCCAGCAGCGGCTCGCCGACCAGCATGGCCGCTACGTGCCACTGGCGCTGAAGATCGCACCCGACCTCGACCAGGGACAGATTGCCCAAATTGCCGATTCGCTGCGTCGCCATCGCATCGACGGCGCGATCGCGACCAACACCACGACCGCCCGCGACCGCGTGCGCGGCCTCGCCCATGCCGACGAAGGCGGCGGCCTGTCCGGCGCACCACTGTTCGACGCCGCCACCACGGTGCTGGCAAGCCTGTGCCGGGCCTTGGGCGGCGAATTGCCGGTGATCGGCGTCGGCGGCATCGTCGACGGCGCCGGTGCCCGCGCCAAGCTCGATGCCGGTGCCAGTCTGGTGCAGCTCTACAGTGGCCTCGTGTTTCGCGGTCCGACTCTGGTCGCCGAGGCGGTGCGCGCCTGCAATTGAGCCCAGACCCGCGCGACGCCGTGCCTGCCGCAGACGCCGTGGAAAGCCTGCGACGGAATCAGGGTTGGCGCCCCGCCACGGTCGGGCGATAATCCCGCGGTTCGACCAATATTCGCGTTCATGAGCAGCTACGTCTTCGTCGTCCTCGGTGCGGTGCTCGTCAATAACGTGGTCTTCGTGCGCGTACTCGGCCTGTGCCCGTTCATGGGCGTGTCGAAGAAGCTCGAGACCGCGCTCGGCATGGGTTACGCCACAACCTTCGTGCTGACGCTCGGCAGCGGCACCAGCTATCTGATCGATCACTACCTGCTGGCCCCCAACGACCTCAGCTATCTGCGCACGCTGTCGTTCATCGTCGTGATCGCGGCGATCGTGCAGCTCACCGAGCTGATCATCGAGAAGACCAGCCCGCTGCTGCACCAGGTGCTGGGCATCTACCTGCCGCTGATCACCACCAACTGCGCCGTGCTCGGCGTGCCACTGCTCAACGTCGCGATGAGTCACAACCTGCTCGAGTCTCTGCTGTTCGGATTCGGCAGCTCGATCGGCTTCACGATGGCGCTGATTCTGTTCGCCGGCATCCGCGAGCGTCTGGAGGGTGCGGACATTCCGGTGCCGTTTCGCGGCACCGCCATCGCAATGATCACCGCAGGCCTGATGAGCCTGGCATTCATGGGCTTCGCCGGCCTGGACCGCTACCAGTAGGCCATACACGCACATGTTCGAAGCCCTGCTCGTGATGGCCGGCATCGCCCTCGTCCTGGGCGCCGTGCTCGGTTTCGCCTCGGTCCGTTTCAAGGTCCAGGGCGACCCGCTGGTTGACAAGATCGACGCCATCCTGCCGCAGACCCAGTGTGGCCAGTGCGGCTTTCCCGGCTGCCGGCCCTACGCCAACGCGATCGCCGACGGCGAGGCGGACATCAACCAGTGCCCGCCTGGCGGCGACGAAGGCGTGCGCAAGCTGGCCGACCTCCTCGGCCGCGAATACAAGCCACTCAACGAGGAGCACGGCGTCGAGAAACCGAAGGCGGTGGCGATGATCGACGAGCAGACCTGCATCGGCTGCACGCTGTGCATCCAGGCCTGTCCGGTGGATGCGATCGTCGGCGCCGCCAAGCAGATGCATACCGTGGTGGAGCGCGAGTGCACCGGTTGCGAGCTGTGCGTGGCGCCCTGTCCGGTCGATTGCATCACGATGGAGCCGCTGCCCGAGACCGTGCAGAACTGGAAGTGGAAGTATCCGACGATTCCGATCGGCAAGGCCGCCTGATGCTGCAGAAGCTCTTCAAGTTTCATGGCGGTGTCAAACCCGACAGCCGCAAGCAGGATTCGACACGCCAGCCGATCCGCAGCCTGCCGTTGCCCTCCGAATTGATCGTGCCGCTGCACCAGAGCATCGGCGGCACGCCGCGCCCGCTGGTACGGGTCGGCGACCGGGTGCTGAAGGGGGAGCGCATCGGCGCCGCCGAAGGGCCGGTATCGGCCGCCGTGCATGCGCCGAGCTCCGGCGTCGTCCGCGCCATCGAGGATCGCACGATGCCGCATCCGTCCGGGCTGCCGGCAAGCTGCGTGGTGATCGAGGCCGACGGCGACGACCGCTGGATCGAGCGCGAACCGGTGCCCTGGAAATCGATGAAGGGCGACGAATTGCGCGATTACCTGCGCGACGCCGGCATCGTCGGCCTCGGCGGCGCCACCTTTCCGAGTCATGTCAAGCTGCGCGCCGGGGCCAAGCCCACTCACACGCTGGTGCTCAACGGAGCCGAGTGTGAACCGTTCATCACCTGCGACGACATGCTGATGCGCGAACGCGCGGCGGAGATCATCCGCGGCGCCGGCATCATGGCCCAGATGCTGGCTGTCGAGCGGGTGCTGATCGGCATCGAGGACAACAAGCCGGAAGCGCTGGCGGCAATGCGCACGGCCGCCGGTGACGGTATCGAGGTGGTCGCGATTCCGACCCTGTATCCGGCCGGTGGCGAGAAACAGTTGTTGCGGGTGCTGACCGGCGTCGAGGTGGCTGCGGGGCGGCGCCCGCTCGAATTCGGCCTGCAATGCTTCAACGTCGGCACTGCTTACCGCATGGCGCGCGCGATCGACCATGCCGAACCGCTGATCTCGCGTATCGTCACGGTCGCCGGCAACGTCGAGGCGCCTGCCAACTACGAGGTCCTGATCGGCACGCCGATCGACACCTTGCTCGCCGCCGGTCGGCCACGGCCGGATACCGACCGGGTGCTGATGGGCGGCCCGATGATGGGTTTTGCGCTGCCGACGACGGCGGCACCGGTGGTCAAGGCCACGAACTGCGTGCTGGCCGGCAGCCCGAGCCTGTTGCCGCCGCCGCCGCCCGAGATGGCATGCATCCGCTGCGGCACCTGCGCCGACCATTGTCCGGTCGATCTGCAGCCGTTCGAACTCTACTGGTTCGGTCGCTCGCACAATTTCGGCAAGGCCCAGGAATACCACCTGTTCGACTGCATCGAATGCGGCTGCTGCAGCTATGTCTGCCCATCGAACATTCCGCTGGTGGACTACTTCCGCTTCACCAAGAGCGAGATCTGGGCGCGCGAGCGCGACAAGTCCGCTGCCGACCTCGCCCGCGAGCGCTTCGAGGCGCGCAACGAACGCCAGGAACGGGAGAAGCGCGAGAAGGCCGAACGACTCGCGGCAAAGGCCGAAGCCACCCGCAAGAAGCTCGCCGACTCCGAGCCAGTGGCCGAGGTCGGCACGGCGTCGCCGGCCGAGGAAGCGAAAAAGGCACTGATCGCCGCCGCCCTGGAACGTGCCAAGCAGCAGAAATCCTCGGTCAAACCGCGCAATACAGACAACCTGTCGGCCGACAAGCAGGCCGAGATCGACGAGATCGAGGCACGACGCGCACGTACCGGCGGCCGCAGCGTCGAACCGCCCGAGAATTCATGACCCATTCCCCCTATCTCCGCGAGTCGCGCAGCGTGCGGCAGATCATGCTGCAGGTGCTGCTGGCGCTGCTGCCCGGCATCGTCGCCTATGTCTGGCAATTCGGCGCGGGCGTGCTGATCCAGTTGCTGCTCGCCAGCACGGCCGCGCTGGCTGCCGAAGCCGTGATGCTCAGGTTGCGTCGCAAGCCGCTCGGCCTCTATCTCGGCGACCTGTCGGCGATCGTCACCGCCTGGCTGATCGCGCTGTCGCTGCCGCCGATCGGCCCGTGGTGGATGGTGGTGCTGGCAACCCTGTGCGCGATCGTAGTCGCCAAGCACCTCTACGGCGGCCTCGGCCAGAACCCGTTCAATCCGGCGATGGTCGCCTTCTGCGTGATGATCGTCGCCTTTCCGGCGCAGATGTCGCAGTGGCCCGACGCCGGTCTCGACTTCGGTCAGCAGCTCGAACTGATCCTCGGCGGCGAACGCGCGCTCGACGCGATCACCGCAGCGACGCCGCTCGACGCGCTGCGCACCGGCCTGCGCGCCGGCGGCGCCGACGCCCACGTCGCCGAGGTCCTGCAGGGTCCTGCTTTCGGCGCAATCGGCGGCCAGGGCTGGGAATGGGTGGTCGCCGGATTCGCGATCGGCGGCCTGTATCTGCTGTGGCAGCGCATCATCAGCTGGCATCTGCCGGCCGCCTTCCTGCTGACGATGGCACTGACCGCGACCCTGCTGTGGGGCATGCACCCCGAACGCTTCGCCTCGCCGCTGCTCCACCTGGCCACCGGCGGCACCATGCTGGCTGCGTTCTTCATCGTCACCGATCCGGTCTCCGGCTCGACCACGCCGAAAGGCAAGCTGGTGTTCGCCGGCGGCGCGGCCTTCATCGCCTACATGATCCGCAGCTTCGGCAACTATCCCGACGGCATCGCCTTCGCGGTGCTGCTGATGAACATCTGCGTGCCGCTGATCGACATGTACACCCAGCCGCCGGTGTTCGGCCACAAGCGGGGCTCGTCATGACACCGTTGCCACCCGTCCGGCTCGCCGGGCCCTGCCGACACTGGAGGATCGCCCGGTGAGCGCCGAACATACCGCCACCGCCACCTCGCTGCGCAGTGCCGGCGTGATGCTCGCCTTCGCCGTGGTATTCACGATGATGATGGCAGCCACCTACCGCTTCACCCGGCCGGACATCGAAGCAGCACGTGAGGCGGCGAAGATGAAGCTGATCGATGCGGTGCTGCCGCCGGACCGCTACGACAACCCACTGCTCGACGACACCGTCGACCTCGGCCCGACGCCGGCGCTGGGCCTGCGCGAAGGCGGGCGCATCTATCGCGCGCGCCACGGCGCCGACGACGCGGCACTGATCGTCGAGGCCGCAGCACCGGACGGTTACGGCGGGCGCATCGATCTGCTGGTGGCGGTCGCTGCGGACGGACGCGTGGCCGGCGTACGCGCCACCGCTCATTCGGAGACGCCCGGCTTGGGCGACTACATCGACCCGCGCAAGGACCGCAACAAGCACTCGCCGTGGATCGAACAGTTCCGCGGCCGCGGCCCAACGCCGGCCGGCGCGCTCAGGCTGAAGAAGGACGGTGGCGAGCTCGACTACCGGGTCGGCGCGACGATCAGCGCCCGGGCGGTATCCGGCGCGGTCGCCCGCGCGCTCGCCTGGACGAGGGCGCATGCCGCCGAACTGTACGCGGCGCCAGCCGGCAGCCGCTTCTAGGAGCTCGACAGATGGACAGGCAGATCACCCGCGAAATCGTCTTCAACGGGCTGTGGAAGCAGAACCCCGGCCTCGTCCAATTGCTCGGGCTGTGTCCGATCCTGGCGATCAGTACCAACGTGATCAATGCAGTCAGCCTCGGGCTGGCGACGATCCTGGTGATGATCCTGGCCAATCTCGGGGTCGCGGCACTGCGCAACTTCATCCCGTACGAGGTCCGCATCCCGGTCTTCATCCTGATCATCGCGTCGCTGGTCACGGTCGTGGACCTGGCCTTCAATGCCTGGCTGCACGGCCTGTACCTGGTGCTCGGCATCTTCATCCCGCTGATCGTCACCAACTGCATCGTGCTGGCTCGGGTCGAGGCATTCGCCGCCAAGAACGATGTCGTGCATTCGACCCTCGACGGCCTCGCCCAGGGTGCCGGCCTGCTGGCGGTGCTGGCGGTGCTCGGCGCGATGCGCGAGATCATCGGCAGCGGGACGCTGTTCTCGGGCATCGACCTGCTGATCGACGGCGCCGAACCGCTGTCGCTGTTCGGAGCGCAATACCCGGGGTTCCTGCTGGCGATCCTGCCCCCTGGCGCATTCTTCGCGCTCGGCCTTCTGATCGCCCTGCGCAACTGGCTCGAGGGCCGTGCCACCGCCCGGCGTCACGCCCGCGGTGTGTTGACACCGGCGGCCGAAGCCGGCGCTGCATGAGCGCACGGCCAGCCACGATGCTGCCGCGGGAGGCGCGCGAAGCACGGCGTGGTGCCCGCCGGGCGGCCACCGTGGTCACAGCGGGCGGGAACGGGCGGTGAATCCAGCCGCCGCATCGGTCGGACGGCGCATGAGCGCAGCCCAGGTCGAGGAGATGTTTCGCCGCTTCGCCGCCGCCGAGCCGTCGCCGACCACCGAACTGGAATACGGCTCGCCGTTTCAGTTGCTGGCTGCCGTCGTGCTTTCGGCCCAGGCCACCGACAAGGGCGTCAACCTGGCGACCCGCCGGCTCTTCCCGAAGGCGCCGACGCCGGAGGCCATGGCCAGCCTCGGCGCCGACGGCATCGCCGAGGAAATCCGCAGCATCGGGCTCTACCGCAACAAGGCCAGGAATCTGGCCGCGCTGTCGCGCCAGTTGCTGGAGCGCCATGGCGGCGAGGTGCCGCGCAACCGCGCGGAACTGGAAGCCCTGCCGGGCGTCGGCCGCAAGACTGCCAATGTCGTACTCAATACCTTGTACGGCGAACCGACGATCGCCGTCGACACCCATCTCTTCCGACTCGCCAATCGCACCGGACTGGCGCCGGGCAAGGACGTGCTGGCCGTCGAGCGCGCGCTGGCGCGCCGCATCCCGAAACCCTATCTGAGACATGCCCACCACTGGTTGATCCTGCACGGACGCTACATCTGCGTCGCGCGCAAGCCCCGCTGCGGGGATTGCCTGGTGCGGGACCTGTGCGGCTGTCGCGACAAGACCGATTGAGGAGGACGATGTTCGATCCCAGCCGTGAGCAGGCCAGACGCTTCTTCATCGACAGCTGGCGCAAGCATGTCTGCGCGCAGGTGCTGACACCTCAGGAGACCATCGCGGCCAGACTGGTGGAGATGCACCCCGAGTATCACGCGCTGCTCGAAGACGCCGACGCGGTCCATCGGGAGTTCTCACCGGAGGACGGGCAGATCAATCCCTTTCTTCATCTTTCGCTGCACCTGGCGATCGAAGAACAACTCTCGATCGACCAGCCGCCTGGCCTGCGGGCGGCCTTCGAAAAAGCCGCAGCGCGTCGTGGCGACCGCCACGACGCGCTGCACGACGTGCTCGAATGTCTCGGCGAGAGCTTGTGGCGGGCCCAACGCAACGGCACCCCGCCCGACGGCCAATCCTACGTCGATTGCGTCAGGCGGCGCGCCGGCGCGTAAGCACCCGCGCTCAGCGCCCCGACTTGCGGCGCGCGACGCCGACCCCGACCAGTGCCGTCATCGCCAGCACCAGGCTGGCCGGCTCGGGAATCGCACTTGCCGCCTGGACCACCGGCTGCGCGAGGTTCGCGGTGTTTTGCAGCAGCGGATCGCCTTCGTTCGGGCCCGCCAGCGTCGCGACCGCATCGCCCTCGCTGCCGGAGCCACCTTCACCGGGGCCCGGTTCGCCGTTGCCGGCAGGATCCTGGCCTTCGCCCTGTCCGTCGTCTCCGGCATCGACGACCTGGGTGCCACCGTTGCTGCTGCCACCGCCGTTGCTGCTGCCACCGCCGTTGCTGCTGCCACCGCCGTTGCTGCTGCTACCGCTGGCGCGCGGTGCGTTCGGCAGCGTCGGCGACGCCGGCGTGAATCCCGGCTGAGCCGCCGGTTCGCACTCGACCGCAGGATCGCTCGGTTGAGAAAGGTTGGCAGCCTCGTTGGCACAGGCCACGGCCTGCGGCACCGGCCCGTCGGCCGGCTCGCGCAGCAGATCGGGTTGGTCGGCGAACGCCACCGGCTGAGGAGCCGACGACGATTCGCCGGCAGGCGCATCGGTCGCGCCACCGGAAGCCGAGGACGACGACGGCGAGCCGCCACCGGCGGCACCGCTGCCGCCACCGATACGGGCAACCTGGACAGGTCCCGAAGGCGCGCGCTGACGAACCGCCTGGCTACCGCCCGAGGGACCGGCGATGCCGCTGCCGACGGTGGCTACGGCCATGTTGCCGGGCTGCCGCTGCGGCCGGGCATCATCGCCGCCGGCTGCGGACGGCTGCTCCTCGCCACTGGTCGACATCGTGATCAGGCTGCCAAAGCCGGACTCGGTCGTGAATTCACCGGACTTGCTGGGGGCGATCAGCGAGAAATCGGAGGCCGCGACGATCGTGCGGCCCGCTTCCTCTTCGGTGATCTTGTCGATCGAGAACGGGATGATCGGACCCGGCGCGCCATCCATCTCCAGCGCAGGCGGTTTGTCCGCTGGCCACATCCAGACCAACAGCGCCAGCGGCACGGCCAGGCCGAGCACTGCCGCAGTCCCCACCGCCCTCATTCGTTTTTTGTTGTCGTCGATCACACAAGCCTCCCAAACGTTCCATTGCTCACGGCTCAGAGAAATAAGCCGATTCTTATTTTGAGGCTAGTGTGTTTCGCACATTCCGTCAGGATATTTTTGGGAAATCGTTAAAAATTTGGCGGTCTCGCCATGTCGAATCGCCCGGCGGTCGTTCGCCACGCATGGACGGCAACCGCCGGTCCGTTTCATCGCACCGTGTACAGCCCCTTGCGGCTCGAGAAGTAGGCCGCCAGATCGGCCATGTCGGCCTTGCTCAGATTGGCTACCTGGCCCTGCATGATGGGGTTGCCGCGATTGCCGAGCTTGTAGTCCAGCAGGGCACGCAAGAGGTAGTCCTGGTGCTGGCCGGCCAGTTTCGGGAAGTCCGGCGTCGGGCTGTTGCCGTCGGCGCCGTGACAGGCGGCACAGGTTGCCGACTTGGCCTTGCCGGCGGCCACGTCGCCGGCAGCGACCGGAAGCGCCGCCAGCGCCAGGATCATCGGCGCCCACTTGCACAAGGTCTTCATCGCTCGTCTCCTCACTCACCACCCGCGGCGTAATAGGCCGCCAGATCTGCCATGTCCTGCTCGCTCAGGCCTTCCGCGATGCCCTGCATCGTGGGGTGGCTGCGCTCGCCGCTCTTGTATGCCTGCAGTGCCTTGACGATGTAGGCGGCATGCTGGCCGCCGAGCTTGGGCACGTGGTAGACCGACGGGAATGTGGTGCGATAGCCCGGAATGCCGTGACAGCCGATACACATCGAGCGCTTGTCCATCGCCGCGTTGGCGTCGCCGTCGGCGGCCGATACGACCCCCGATGCGGCGACGAGTACTGTCGCCACGGCGATCGTGATGATGCGTCTTACCTTCATTTTGTCTCCTGTCGAGGGGCGGGTGCGGTGCAACGACGGCACCGATTCTAGCCCGGATTTCCACACGCGTCGCGAAGCTCACCGCGATCACCAAGGCCGGCTCCGTCGCCGGCCTGTCTCACGCCGAACGTATAATCGAGTCTCCGCCCACTGCAGGAATGCCCGCCCATGCGCTTCGAAGGTACCGAAGGCTACGTCGCCACTGCCGACCTGATGCTGGCGGTCAACGCCGCGATCCAGCTTCAGCGGCCGTTGCTGATCAAGGGGGAGCCGGGAACCGGCAAGACCATGCTTGCCGAGGAAGTCGCTGCCGCGCTCGGGCTGCCCCTGCACCAGTGGCACATCAAGTCGACGACCAAGGCCCAGCAGGGCCTGTACGAATACGACGCCGTCTCCCGCCTGCGCGACTCCCAGCTCGGCGAAGACCGGGTGCGCGACATCGCCAACTACATCGTCAAGGGTGTGCTGTGGCGGGCTTTCGAGGCGGAAGGGCGCAGCGTGATCCTGATCGACGAGGTCGACAAGGCCGACATCGAGTTCCCCAACGACCTGCTGCGCGAACTCGACCGGATGGAGTTCCACTGCTACGAGACGCGAGAGACCGTCGTCGCCCGGCAACGTCCGATCGTCTTCATCACCTCCAATAACGAGAAGGAACTGCCGGACGCCTTCCTGCGTCGCTGCTTCTTCCACTACATCCGTTTCCCGGACCGGGAAACCATGCAACGCATCGTCGATGTGCACTTTCCCGGCATTCGCAAGGCGCTATTGCGCGAGGCCCTCGAAGTGTTCTTCGAACTGCGCGACGTCCCGGGCCTGAAGAAGAAGCCCTCGACCTCGGAGCTGCTGGACTGGCTCAAGCTCCTGGTCGCCGAGGACATCCCGCCGGAGGCCCTGCGCTCGCAGGACCAGAAGCTGGTGGTACCGCCGCTTCACGGCGCCCTGCTGAAGAACGAGCAGGACATCCACCTGTTCGAGCGACTGGTGTTCATGGCCCGCCACAACCGCTGATCGCGATGTTCGGCCTGCTCAAGCGATTGTTCGGCGATGCTGCGCCCGCCACCGGCGCGAGGCCCACACCGGCGCCCGAGCCGACGACCACACAGCAGGCAGCGGCGACCCTGTGCCGCGAGGCCGTGCTCGATGCCGGCCAGGCGCTGATCGGCTATCAGTTCAATCACCTGCCGGCGACGCGAGGCCGCGCCGAACAGCGCGGACGCGCGGTCCGCCACGCCTATGCCGAAGTACTGGTACGCAGCCTCGCCGCCTTCGGCCTCGACCGTCGGCTCGGCCGTCGGATGGCGCTGCTCGAACTGCCCGACAGCTTCGTCGACCACACCAGCGTCGACGCGCTGGCTTGCGGGCAACTGATGCTGGTAGTACGTAGCTTTGCCGACGCGCCGCCGGCCGAGTCCCTGGTCGCGCGCATCGGCGCCCTCCGGCGGCGAGGGGTACGCATCGGCCTCGTCGGCGACCCACTGGCCGCGCACCACGAGCCGCTGCTGGCCGAAGCCGACCTGCTGGTCTTCGACGGCGGCGCCGCCAGCCCGGAATCACTCGCGCGGCGCATTCGCGGACTGCGAGCCGCCGCGCCGGCCAGTGCCGTGCTGATTCGCGGCATTGCCGGTCCCGAGGAATTCGCGCTGGCCGGCACGCTCGGCGCGAGCCTGTTCCAGGGGGGGTTCGTCACCGCCCGCGAACCCTGGGAGAAACGCAGCCTCGGGCCCGACACCGCGCGCCTGGCCGACCTGCTGTCGCGGCTGCGGCGCGACGCCGACACCCGCGAACTGGCCGACGCCCTGAAGCGCGACGGCGCGCTGTCGGTGCGCCTGCTGCGCTACGTCAATTCTGCCGCCGTCGGATTGTCCGAACCGGTGCAGACCTTCGAGCATGCGCTGCAGCTGCTCGGCCGCGCCCGACTGGAGCGCTGGCTGACGCTGCTGATGTTGTCGGCCGACGGCCGCTCGCCGAGGGCCTCGGCGGTACTGGAAGCAGCGCTGGTACGGGGCCGGATGATGGAACTGCTGGGGCGCGACGAGCCGGTCGCGACCCGCGACGCGCTGTTCATGACCGGTCTGCTGTCGCTGATCGACGTGATCCTCGAGATGCCGATGGCCGACGCCCTGGCGGCCATCGACCTGCCGGCCGACATTCATGCCGCGCTGCTCGCGGACGAAGGCCGCGGGGCGCGGCTGCTGGCTCTGGCTGGGGCCTGCGAGCGGGCCGACCGACACGAGCTGGAACAGGCCGCACAGGCATCCGGCGTCACCGTCGAAGAGGCCGGCGAATGCCACGCGCGCGCGCTCGCGTGGGCGCTGGACGTCGCGGACTGAGGAGGCCCGACCGCAATGCTGATCGACTTCTTCATGCATTTGCGCGGCGCCGGCCTGCCGGTGTCAACCAAGGAATACCTGACCCTGCTGGAAGGACTGCAGGCCCGCGTGTGCGGACATTCGATCGACGACTTCTATGTGTACGCACGGACCTGCCTGATCAAGGACGAGGCCTTGTACGATCGATTCGACCGCGCGTTCGGCAGCTATTTCGAAGGCGTCGCCGAGTTGCCCGGCCTGGACGCAGAGATCCCCCAGGAATGGCTGCGAGCCCTGACCCGCCGCCACCTCACGCCGGAACAGAAGGCCGCCCTCGAAAAGCTCGGCTGGGACCGCCTGATGGAAGAGCTGGCGAAGCGTCTGGCCGAACAGAAGAAGCGTCATCAGGGCGGCAGCAAATGGGTCGGTACCGGCGGCACGTCGCCGTTCGGCAACAGCGGCTATCATCCGGAGGGGATTCGCATCGGCGGCGAGTCGGCCGGCAACCGGACGGCGGTCAAGGTGTGGGCGCGCCGCGAATACCGCAACCTCGACGACAGCGTCGAACTGGGCACCCGCAACATCAAGGTGGCGCTGCGCAGACTGCGCCGATTCGCGCGTACCGGCGCCGCCGACGAGCTGGATCTCGACGGCACCATCGCGGCGACCGCACGCAATGCCGGCTGGCTCGATCTGCTGATGCGACCGGAGCGACACAACGCCATCAAGGTGCTGATGTTCTTCGACGTGGGGGGCTCGATGGAGGATCACGTCAAGGTCTGCGAGGAGCTGTTCTCGGCGAGCCGCAGCGAGTTCAAGCACCTCGAATATTTCTACTTCCACAACTGCGTCTATGACTGGGTCTGGCGCGACAGCAGCCGCCGCCACACCGAACGGATTCCGACCCTCGACGTGATCCACAAGTACCCGTCGGACTACAAGCTGGTGATCGTCGGCGACGCGACCATGAGCCCTTACGAGATCCTGCACCAGCGCGGCGCGATCGAGTATCTCAACGAAGAAGCCGGCGCGGTCTGGCTGCGGCGCCTGCTCGATGCCTATCCAGCGGCGGCCTGGCTCAACCCCGAGCCCGAGCGCTCATGGGAATACCGTCACTCGATCCGCGTGATCGCCGACATTTTCGGTGGACGCATGTTTCCGCTGACCCTCGATGGCCTTGGCCGGGCGATTCGCGAACTGTCGAAGAAGGGGCGCCACTGACCAGCCGCCCCGGGCGGCCGCGCGAGCTCAGCCCGCCCCTTCCATGAAGGGCATCGGCTGCAAGCCGAAACCGGCATCCATGTCGCGGAGCCGGTCCACCAGCGCATCGAGCGCCAGTTGCAGCTGACCGCGCGCCTGCGGATCCATCGCACGCAAGGCCTCGAGCAGCACACCTCGCGCCGGTGACGGTGCCCGCGACAGCAGCGCCAGCCCTTCCGGCGTCGGGTAGAGCCGAACGACGCGCTGATCGGCGCTGCCGCGCTCGCGGCGCAACAGGTCCAACGTGGCGAGCTTGTCCACCATGTTCGACGCGGTCGATTGATGCAGGGCCATGCGCTTGGCGAGCTCGCCGACCCTCAGGCCGGGATCGTCTGCCAGCTCCTGCAACGCCCACAATTGCGCGCCGGTGATGCCGCTCTGCCGCTCGATCCACTGGGAATGTCTCTGTGCCGCACGGATCAGCACGCGAAAGCGAATCAGCAAGGACAAGGGATCCGGCCCGTCGCCGGGTTCGATCGCCGGCTGCGAATTGCTGTATACGGTCATCGCTGCTGCCCTCGGAACAAAGGACCTGGAGCCGGTCCCCAGCTGCCGACAGCCACCCTCCCCGCGGGCCGGGTGCCGCCGTGCGAGCGCTATTCTACGTCGCCGAATCGACGCCCGGAATCGATTCGCATCGGCGAGGCGCAGTGATTCACGGTTTTTCTGAATACCATTTGTTACCATGCCGTGAATAAACAGAACGCAGCCCAACAGAGACCCCGGCACACGGATGCCCCGCGACGACTCCTCCGAGACCGGCAAGACATCCCGAACGAGTAACTTTCGTCGGCTCCGGCGCGGTGGCCATCGCTTCGCGATGCCTTGGCTGTCGTTGCGCCGCTGGCGTCGGCGGGCAGCCCTGGTCGGCGCCGCGATGATGGCCGGTCTGGTGGCGATCATCTTCGCGATCACCGCCGAACTGGCGATCAGCGGCCACGAGCAGCTGATGCATATCTCGCCCTGGCTGACGCTGGTCATCGCGCCCGCCGGCTTCGCGGCAACCGCCTATCTCGCACGTAAATATTTTGCCGGCACCCAGGGCAGCGGCATACCCCAGACCATCGCGGCGTCGATCACCGATGACGACAAGCTGCGACGCGCGCTGCTGTCGCCGCGCATCCTGGTCGGCAAGATCCTGCTGACCCTCGGCGGCCTGTTGTCGGGCGCCACGATCGGTCGCGAGGGCCCGTCGGTGCAGGTCGGGGCGTCGGTGCTCAACATGCTGTCCGGGAAGAAGCGCGGGCGGATCGCGCCGACCCGCGACCTGATCATCGCCGGCGGCGCGGCCGGCGTCGCCGCGGCCTTCAATACGCCATTGGGCGGGATCATGTTCGCGATCGAGGAACTGTCGCGAAACCGGCCGTTCATGGCCAACAGCATGACGCTGATCGCGGTCATCTTCTCCGGTCTGATGTCGCTCGCGACCCTCGGCACCTACACCTATTTCGGTACCACCCACGCCACCATGAGCTGGCCCTACGCGATGTGGCCGGTGATCGCCTGCGGCGCCGGCGGCGGCATCCTCGGCGGCTTGTTCACGCGTCTGCTGATCAAGACCACGCGCAACTTGCCGGGTCGGCTCGGCGCCTTCGCGCGTGCATTCCCGGTTCGCTTCGCCGCGATGTGCGGCCTCGGCACCGCGCTGATCGGCCTCGCCACCGGCGGCCTCAGCTACGGCACCGGCTACGCCGAGATCAAGGGCGCACTCGAAGGTACCGAGCAGCTGCCGCTCTACTACGCGCTGGCCAAGGCCGGCGCGATCCTGCTCGCCTTCGTCAGCGGCATTCCGGGCGGTCTGTTCGCGCCTGCGCTGGCGGTCGGCGCCGGGCTCGGTGCCGACGCCGCGCCGTTCTTTCCCGAAGCCCAGAGTTCGGCAGTGCTCGCGCTCGGCATGGTGGCTTTCCTGGCCGGCGTCACCCAGTCGCCGATCACCGCCTTCGTCATCGTCATGGAGATGACTGCGAACCACAGCCTGCTGCTGCCGCTGATGTGCGCCTCGGTGATCTCCAACGCCTTCTCGCGCAGCATGGCGCCGACACCGCTCTACGATGCCATGGCCTTCACCATCCTGCGCCGGCACAACGCCGTTAAGCGCGGCCAGCTGAACATGGCGGCGCAACGGCGGCAGAAGGAGGAACGGGCGGCCGCCGAGCAGGCCGCCGCCGAACAGGCTGCAGCCGAACCCGAATTCGCCGCACGACACGCGGCCGGCCCTGCCGTGCCGAAGAAGTCAGAGGCTGCGCCATCGCCGCCGGCGCTGCTCGAGCAGCCGGCGATCCTGCTTCCATTGCGCAGTGAAGGCGGTTTCGCCTCGCCGCCGCAATCCGTGGCGGCCCCTACCGGACCGCGGCCGAAGCGCGGCCTGCCGCCGATCGCGGCGATCTTCAAGCGCCGCGATCGCATCGTGCCGGCCCTGAACCGTCCGCCGCGTCCGCTCGGGAACGGCGATGCCGAGATCGAACCCGACGAGGCCGAGGGCGACGACCCGATCCCGCCGACGCCGGCGGTCGCTGCCGAGGCAGCCGCGGACGTCCCCGGCTCCGCCCCGGCGGCTTCGCAGGTGCTCCCCGCCGACACGACGATGGCGCACGCGGACGACGCCCCCGACCGGGGCGACGATGTGCTCTCCGGCGGCGAGATTGCCGGCCACGAGATCGATGATGAGCAGGTCGCCGTGGAGGCGAGCGCAGCATCCGAAGCCGATTCCGCCGCAGCCACCGTCGAAGCCGCCGACCTGTCGCGGATCGATGGCACCGCCCCGGACGAGGACGCCGAATCGACACCGGCGGACACCGCCGAAGGCGGCGAACAGGTCGACGAGGCACCGGCAAAGACGCGCCAGGGACGACGCTGGTTCGGCCTGTTCGGCAGGCGACGCCGGGAAGGCAACGCCTGACCACATGGTGGAACTCCGGCCGGTCGCGGCCGTCCATCAGAGCATCCGGATCCACCTGTCTACTTCCGATACGCCGACATGAACCCGTCTCTGCAGATTGACAGCTTCTACGACGAGCCCACCGGCACGGTCAGCTACATCGTCGTCGATCGCGCCAGCGACGCCTGCGCGATCGTCGATCCGGTGCTGGATTTCGATCATCGCTCGGGGCGCACCGCGACTGTCGGCGCGGATCGACTGATCGACCGCGTCGAGGCGCTGGGCGCCCGCGTCGAGTGGATCCTGGAGACCCACGCCCATGCCGATCACCTGTCGGCCGCACCCTACCTGCGCCGCCGCCTCGGCGGCCGGATTGCCATCGGTGCCCCTATCGTCGCAGTCCAGCAAACCTTCGCCGAGCTGTTCAATGCCGGCAGCGAATTCACCCCCGACGGCAGTCAATTCGACCACCTGTTCGCCGACGGCGAGGCCTTTCGCATCGGCACGCTGCCGTGCCGGGCAATGCACACGCCGGGACATACGCCGGCGTGCATGAGCTACGTCGTGCACCACGACGACACCGCCTCGGCCTTCGTCGGCGACACCCTGTTCATGCCCGACTACGGCACCGCGCGCTGCGACTTTCCAGGCGGCGACGCCCGCACGCTTTATCGATCGATCCGCCGGCTGCTGGCATTGCCGTCCGAGACACGCCTCTACCTGTGCCACGATTACCCGCCCGAAGGTCGCACCGCGGCGTGGACGACGACCGTCGCGGCGCAGCGCCGCGACAACGTCCATGTTCACGACGGCATCGCCGAGGACGACTTCGTCGCGATGCGCACCGCCCGCGATGCCACCCTCGACATGCCGACGCTGATGCTGCCGTCGGTCCAGGTAAACATGCGGGCCGGGGAGTTGCCGCCGGCGGAAGACAATGGCACCCGCTACCTCAAGATCCCGCTGAATCGCCTGTGACCGGAAAAACCCGGGGCCAATGTCGCCCGATCCCGCCCTGATCGCCGCGCTGCTGGGTGGCGTGGTCGGCCTGGTGCTCGCGCTCTCCGGTGCCGGCGGTGGCATCATCGCGGTGCCGCTGCTGGTCTTCGGTCTGCACCTGCCGATGATCGCGGCCGCGCCGGTGGGCCTGATCGCGGTCGGCCTGGCGGCCATGCTCGGCGCCGGCCTCGGGCTGCGGGATGGCATCGTCCGTTATCGGGCTGCCACCCTGATCGGCAGCATCGGCATGCTGGCGGCACCGATCGGCGTCTGGCTGGCCGAGCACATTCCGAATCCGCCATTGCTGATCGCCTTCGCCGGCGTGCTCGTCGTCACCGGGGTTCGCAGCTGGCGCCGTGCCCGCCCGACGGTCGGAGAGTCCGCATCGGCGCGGCGGCCGTTGCCGTGCCATGTCGATCCGGCCGAGGGGCGGCTGCACTGGACCGCACCGTGCGCGCGGGCGCTGGCCGCCGTCGGGCTGCTCTCCGGCACCCTCAGCGGGCTGCTCGGCGTCGGCGGCGGTTTCGTCATCGTGCCGGCGCTGCAGCGCCATACCGACCTCGACAGCCGCAGCATCCTGGCGACCTCGCTGGCGGTGATCGCACTGGTATCGATCGGCGGCATCGTTGCCGCCGGTCTGCATGGACGCATCGACTGGCCGACCGCACTGCCGTTCGCCGGTGGTGCCGCGCTGGCCTTGCTGGCCGGCCGCCTGGTCGCCGGTCGGGTTCAGGGCCACCGCCTCGACCAGGCATTCGCACTGGTGTGCTTCGCCGTCGCGCTGTTGATGCTCGGACGCGGCAGCGGTTGGATCGCCTACGGCGGCTGAAGGTCGGCGCCGTGCGGCGCCCGCCATCAAAACGGGGAGCCCGCAGGCTCCCCGAGACCCTTCCAGGACGGATGTTCCGATTCAGGATTCGACGATGATCCTGCTTTCGCCGGAATCCCCGCTCATCGCCAGCATCAGCGCGTTGATGCGCTTGACGAAGCTGGCGGGATCCTCGAGCGTGCCGCCTTCGGCGAGCAGCGCCTGGTCGAACAGCACCTGCGCCCAGTCGTCGAAGCGATCGCTCTCGTGGTTGAGGCGGCGCACCGCGGGATGCGTCGGATTGATCTCGAGAATCGGCTGGCTGGCCGGCGCGTCCTGACCGGCCGCCTTCAGGATGCGGGCGAGATTCTGCCCCATGTCGTGTTCGTCGGCGACCAAGCAGGCCGGCGAATCGGTCAGGCGGTGGGTCACCCGGACCTCCTTGACGCGCTCGCCGAGCGTGGCCTTCATCTTCTCGACCAGTTCCTTCATGTCGTCGGCCGCAGCCTCGGCGGCCTTCTTCTCGTCCTGGTCTTCGAGATCGCCCAGATCGAGTCCGCCCTTGGCCACCGACTGCAGCGACTTGCCGTCGAATTCGGTCAGGCTGCCGACCACCCATTCGTCGACGCGGTCGGCCAGCAGCAGCACCTCGATGCCCTTCTTGCGGAAGATCTCCAGGTGCGGGCTGTTCCGCGCCGCCTTGAAGCTCTCCGCGGTGACGTAGTAGATCTTGTCCTGGCCTTCCTTCATGCGACCGATGTAGTCGGCCAGCGACACGGTCTGCGCCTCGCTGTCGTCATGGGTCGTCGAGAAGCGCAGCAGGCCGGCAATCTTCTCCTTGTTGGCGAAGTCCTCGCCGACCCCTTCCTTCAGGACGCGGCCGAATTCCTTCCAGAATCCGTCGTACTTCTCCTTGTCGTTCTCGGCCAGGTCCTCGAGCATCGACAACACCTTCTTGGTGCAGCCGGCGCGGATCGCGTCGATGTCCTTCGACTCCTGCAGAATCTCGCGCGACACGTTGAGCGGCAGGTCGGCCGAGTCGACCACGCCGCGCACGAAGCGCAGGTACAGCGGCATCAGCTTCTCGGCGTCGTCCATGATGAACACCCGCTTGACGTAGAGCTTGACGCCATGGCGGGCGTTGCGATCCCACAGGTCGAACGGCGCGTGCGAAGGCACGTACAGCAGCTGCGTATATTCGTGGCGGCCCTCGACGCGCGAGTGGGTCCACGCCAGCGGCTCGTCGTAGTCATGGCCGACATGCTTGTAGAAGGCCTTGTACTCGTCGTCGCTGATCTCGCTCTTGGCCCGTGCCCACAGTGCACTGGCCTGGTTGACGGTCTCGTCCTCGTCGGTCTCGATCTGCGCCTTCTTCTCCTCGTCCCATGCCTCCTTCTTCATGACGATCGGCTGGACGATGTGGTCCGAGTACTTGCGGATCAGCGAGCGCAGGCGCCAGCCCGACAGCAGGTCGTCCTGATCCTCGCGCAGATGCAGAATGATCTCGGTGCCACGGCCGGCCTTCTCGGCCGATTCGATGGTGTAGGCACCGGCAGTGTCGCCGCTCATCGTGCATTCCCACTGGACCGCCTCGGTCACCGGGGCACCGGCGCGGCGGGTCAGCACGGTCACCTTGTCGGCGACGATGAAGGACGAATAGAAGCCGACCCCGAACTGACCGATCAGGTGGGCATCCTTCTGGCGGTCGCCGGTGAGCGCACCGAAGAACTCGCGGGTGCCCGACTTCGCGATCGTGCCGAGGTTGTTTACGACCTCGTCGCGGCTCATGCCGATGCCGTTGTCCGACACGATCACGGTGCGGCTGTCGCTGTCGAAACTGACTCGGATCCGGGCGTCACCGCCGCCTTCGAGCAGTTCGGGATTGTCGAGCGACTCGAAGCGCAGCTTGTCGCAGGCGTCGGCCGCATTGGAGATCAGTTCCCTGAGGAAGATCTCGCGGTTGGAATACAGCGAATGAATCATCAGGTGAAGCAGTTGCTTCACCTCGGCCTGGAAGTTCATGGTCTGGGCCGCGCTGCTGCTGGCCCCGGCATTGGCTTCGGTCATCGGCTCGAACTCCGTTCATGGGTTGGTCTCGTGGTGATTGGCCACATGGGTCCACCCTGGAGAATTTCAAGCCCCCCGGACGCAACTCGGGGACGCAGACGGCCCGCCCGGCGCCGTCAGCGGTATTCGATCGCCAGCACCTCGACCTCGCGCGGACCGGCCGGGCTGTCGAAGCGCACCAGATCGCCTTCGCGCGACTTCATCAGCGCGCGCGCGATCGGCGAGATCCAGCTCACCCGTCCGGCACCCGCATCCGCCTCGTCGACACCGACGATCTGGAAACGCTGCTCGTGGTCGCCGTCGGCGTCGCAAATGGTCACCGTCGCGCCGAAGAAGACCTGCTCGAGATGGCCCTGCTCCGACGGATCGACCACGGTCGCGGTCTCGATGCGCTTGATCAGGAAGCGGATGCGGCGATCGATCTCGCGCAGCCGCTTCTTGCCGTAGATGTAGTCGCCGTTCTCCGAGCGGTCGCCGTTGCCGGCCGCCCACGACACCACCTCGACGATCTTCGGCCGTTCGCGCCGGACCAGTTCGTCGAGTTCGGCGCGCAGGGCGTCGTAGCCGCGCCGCGTCATGTAGTTGCGGCCGGCCGGAACGGCCGGCTCGGGGGAAGCCTGGCCGTCGTCCTCGTCGTCGGATTCCTTAACGAACGCCTTGTTCAATCGTCGTGCAGGATGCCCTGTCCGGAGAAGCGATCAGTGGTAGATGGCCGGCTGGTGCAGCAGGCCGCCATAGTGTTCGACGAGTATATCGAAAGCATCCTCGTCCGAACCGTTGGCGATCACGCCGTCCAGTTCCTCGCGGAAGCGCTGGGCGGCTGCCGCACGGATCACCATGCCACGGCCGAGGCGCTTGTCGATCACCTCGATGGCATCGTGGCCAGGGTAATCGACAACATAGAGCTGCTGGTCGTTATACACAATCTGCATGGCGAACCTCCTGAAAGTCCGGAAGCGCGCTGGCCTCCGGGGTACATCCCGAAAATGGGTGCGGCCACTCGCATTTCAAGGGCTTGCGCCGTGTTGTCATTCATCGACACCGGGCATACCATACCGCGAGCCTTGTACTCGATTACGGCGTCGTACGGCGCCGGCTTTAGCGGATCGGCAATGAGCGAGACCTTCGAAGATGTGACGAATCTGGCACTGCGCCTCGAAGAATTGCGCGCCGAACATCGCGACCTCGACACCGCCATCGGCCAGTTGAGCGAGACCCCGCCCGAAGACGAACTGCTGATCCGTCGCCTGAAGAAGCGCAAGCTGATGCTGAAGGACCGGATCACGCTGATCGAACGCATGCTCGAACCCGACGAGCCGGCATGACCCTCCAGCGCTGAGACCCAACATGGTGCAAGCACCCCAGCCGCTGCCGGCCGCCCGCGGGCGGCATGACGCGCACTCGTCCGCAGTCCGCGTGCGGCCGATCGTCCTGGTCCACGGCGCGAGCCACGACCGCCACACCTGGCACCTGCAGCACGCACACCTCGACGGCACCGGGCGCCAGGTGCTGGCGCTCGACCTGCCCGGCCACGGCGACGACCGGGATGTGCCGCTGACCTCGATCGAGGCGATGGCCGGGTGGCTGCTCGCACGGCTCGAGGCGTGCGTGTCGGCGCCCGTCCACCTGGTCGGCCACAGCATGGGTTCGCTGATCGCGCTCGAAGCCGCGTCCCGCGGCGGAGAGCGGGTGGCCTCACTGGTGCTGGTCGGCAGCACGCTGCCGATGCGGGTCGCGCCGGCGCTGCTCGAGGCGGCGCGCAGCAATCCGGACGAAGCCCGCGCGATGGTCAATCACTGGTCGTTTGCGGCCGGCGACGGCGGGCCCGACGTCGACGCCGCGAAGGCTGCCAACCTGGCGATGATGGCGCGCCAGCCGCCGGGCGTGCTGGCGATCGACCTCGCCGCCTGTGACGGCTACGACGGCGGGCCCGCCGCGGCCGCCGCACTGCGCTGTCCGGTCCGGCTGATCTGTGGCGAGAACGACCGCATGACACCGCCGGCCGGCATCGAGCTGTTGCGGGAATCCCTGCGCTCGGGCGGCTGCGAGCCGCAGACCGAAATCATCGCCGATTGCGGCCATGCCATCATGGCCGAGCAGCCGGCGCGGCTGAACGAGGCGCTCTCGCGCAGCTGCAGGGATTAAAATATCGGGTCTGCCCGCCGTCACGACGGCGTCCGCAATGGCCCCAAGAGCCCGCGGCGGACCTTGACCCCATCGTAGAACTGAGAGGAGCGACGTATGCAGGAGCAGGATCAGGCGGACAAGCTGGCCCGCGAGGAGGAAGAACGGCGCGCCGAGGCGCTGCCCTTCCCCAAGGTGCGTGACATCCGGGTCGCCTCGCCGTGGCGCTGGCTCGGGCTGGCCTGGCAGGATCTGCGCTCGTGCCCGATTCCGAGCCTGTTCTACGGCTTCTGCTTCGCCGGCATGGGGCTGTTGATCACCTTCGTCTTCGAACACGCCTACCAGTACACCTCAGCGCTGACCTCGGGCTTCCTGCTGGTCGCCCCGTTCTTCTCGATGGGGCTCTACGAGATCAGCCGGCGCCGCGAGCGTGGCGAGGCCTGCGCGCTGTCGCCGACCACCGTGGTGTGGAAGCGCAACGCCGGCAACATCGGCGTCTTCGCACTGGTGCTGATGGTCATCTTCCTGGTCTGGGCGCGTGCCTCGCTGGTCGTCTTCGCGCTGTTCTATACCCAGGAAATGCCCAACCTGTCCGGCTTCCTCGAACAGATCCTGGCCTTCGAGAACCTCGAATTCCTGCTGGTCTACATGTGCGTCGGCCTGCTCTTCGCGACGATCGTGTTCGCCGTCAGCGTGGTCGCGATCCCGCTGATGCTCGATCGCAACCAGGACGCCGTGACGGCCATGCTGGCCAGCGTCGCGAGCCTGTTCAAGAACCCCTTCACGATGATGATGTGGGCCTTCGTCATCGTCGGCATGACGATTCTCGGCTTCGTCACCTTCCACGTCGGTCTGGTGATCGCCATGCCGCTGGTCGGACACGCCACCTGGCACGCCTACCGCGAACTGGTGGAGCCGCTGCCGACCGACTGACGGCGAGCGCCGCGCACGGCGTGGCGGTCGTGTCGCGACGTCTCGGTGCGACGTCGCGCATTCGGCCGGGGCGCTCAGTCTGCCAGTTCCAGCAGCACCGGCTGGTGGTCCGAGGCCGGCGTGTCGGCCAGCACCTCGATACCGCACAGGCGGCGTTCGAGTTCGGGGGCGACGAAGAAATAGTCGCAACAGTAGCGGTGGTCGGGCCACTCGGCCCCGTGCAGGCCGACGGTCGGGGCGTGGGCGGCAGCGCCGTGCACCACCCGCCAGGCGTCCGACCACGGCGCGGGACCGTCGTCGGCCGCGCTCAGCATGCCCATCTCGGGCGCGTCGGGGGCGAAATTGAGATCGCCGCACAGCACGGCCGCGGACGGGCGTTCGGGTGCGCCGAACAGTGATTCGACACGGGACGAACGCGCCTGCTTGCGCTCGGCGAGCACCTCGCCCTGCCACGATCGCAGCGCCGCCACCTGGGCCCGGCGCTGCAATGCCGAGTAGTACTCCAGGTGCGTGGTCAGCAGACGCAGATCGCCACCGGGTCGCTCGAGCACCACTTCCAGGCACACCCGCTGCATGCTCCGTTCTGCCGGGTCCGGCGGTGCCGGCAGCAGTCGGCGCCAGATCTGGCCGACCGCGCCGGCCAGCAGCATCAGATTGCCGAAGCCCTGGCTGTCGCCAGCGCCATCGCCGCGTTCCAATCCCGGCGCCCACAGCATGGTGTGCTGCGGGAAGGCGGCCGCCAGCGTGGCCGGCCCGTCGATCGCCGTCGCCTGCCCCTTGAGACCCGGCCAGTTGCGCGCCACCTCCTGCAGGCAGATCGCGTCCAGCGCGCCGCAGGCGCGAATCCGTTCGATCGTTCTGTGAAGGTCGACACGACCGTCGGCGCCCCGGCCCCATTGGATGTTCCAGCTCAGGATACGCATCGTGAACTCCTGCCGCTCCGAACATATATATTTCTGCAAACCGTAGAGTTTGTCATCGGTTGCGCGCGATGGCGTGGGATAGACTTCGGCTCTCCAGAAACGGACGGAACCATTCCCGGGCGCCCGCGCCCGCCCGCGCCCACCGATGCTAGCCACCCTCTACAAGTTGCGACCGAGCGGCGCAATCGCGCTGATCGAAGACGACAGCGCCGGCCTCGGCCCGGAGCGGGACGCGTGGCTCGGCAGCCTCAAGTCGCGACGGCCCGAGGAAGCGGTCAGGCTGATCGACGAGCGCATGAACATGTTGCAGGCAGCGCGCCTGAGCGCACCCGAGACGATCGCGGCGCTGACCACGATCCAGGACGCGCTGACCGACGTGCTGGCCCGCCACGACGCCACCCGGATGCGCGACGAGATCGCCGTGGCGCCCGCCGAGGCCGACCTGATCGGCGCCTTTCTGGTGCAGTTCAAGCGGATCGCGGCCTGGTACCTGGCGGCCGCACAGGCGGTGGTGCCGCGCTGGTATCGCAAGAGCCAGGAAGCGGTCTTCGACATCGCCCTGACCCAGGGCGCGACGGCGGTCTTGCAGCGCGTGGAACTCGCCCATCGCGTCTACGCGCGAAGCTCGCCATCGGGCTGGCGGCAGCTGTGCCGGATCACGCAGTTGGCGCTGTCGCGCACCGGACGCCATCGCGAACGGCTGCAGTCCGAGATCGAGCGGCTGCACGCCCGTGCCCTGCTGTTCGAGATGGCCGACCCCAACCGCCTGCATCCGGCCGCGACCGAACAACTGCGCGCCTACCTCAAACGCCACGGCGCGCTGGCGCGTATCGTCGCCATCGGCGCGCTGCCGGAAGCCGATCGGCGCAAGCCCGGCGTGCATGCGCTCGACTGTGACGGGCGCCACATTCCGCCGTCACCGCCGGGCGAACGCAGGCAGCAGGCGGTCGGCTCGCTGATGCTCGACACCCGCCAATTGCTGGCGCGGCTCGAACGTCAGCTCACCGGACTCTCCGCCGGCGTCGATCCGGCGCGGCTGGGCCTGCCACGGGACGCGCGGCAACCCCTTTTCCAGGATTTCCTGAGCGGCCTGGCCAGTCGCTGGAGCGGCCGCGGGCCGCGCAAGTACAGCCGCAACCGCTTCTTGCCGCGTGCGACCCTGGCGATCGGCCTCGACGACATCCTGGCGCGCCTCGGCACATCCCGCAGCGAAGCCCCCGCTGCCGCCGGGTCGAACGATCGCTGGATGATCATCGACGAATGCGCCGCCGGCTTCGGGCTCTCCCAGCTTGCCAGCGCGCCGCGCGGCATCCAGGTCTGCGACCTGTGCTGCGTCCAGGTGGATGGTCGGCCGGAGCTGCACCTCGGACTGATCCGGCGCGCCGAATTCCGCGGCCCGCGCAGTTCGGTGCTCGGCATCGAGCTGATCGGCAGCCGCGGCGAGGCCTGCCAGATCATCGACCCCGCCCGGCCCGATTCCCTGGGCAATGCGACGCCGGTGATCCGCGTCGGCCGACTGCCGGGTCGCGCGGCCGGATCCGGCCTGCTCTGCCACGCCGGCGCGATTCGGGAAGGCGAGCCGATCCTGCTCGAATCCGGCGACGGCCTGCAGTTGCGCCACGTGGTCGGGGTCGCACAGGTCGCCAACGGCGTCGATCTGGTGCTGCTCGAACCCCTGCCGTGAGCGCGCGGCGGCCGCTGGCCGCCGTGCCGGCATTTCCGGGATAATGGCATGTTGCCCGCCGTGGGCAGCTTACGGACCACGACGACAGAGCACGCCACCTGGACCAGGGCACCCGATGGGCCATCTGCCCGAACGTCGCGACGCTCGCGCCGACCGGCGGGTGCCCTCGCCGCAGAGCCATGCACGAATCCCATCACCACCACGCACACGCTCACGGCCACGCTCATCACGCCGACCCCTCGGCGGGATCGGAGCGGCGCCTGCTGCTGGCCCTGGCACTGACCCTCGGCTTTGCCGCGATCGAGGCGGTGGCCGGCTGGCATGCCGATTCGCTGTCGCTGCTCGGCGACGCCGGCCACATGCTGACCGACAGCCTGGCGCTCGGCATCGCAGCGCTCGCCGCGGTCCTCGCCCGCCGTCCGCCAACACCGCGCCACAGCTACGGCTTCGCCCGCAGCAAGACGCTGGCTGCGTTCGCCAATGCGCTGTTCATGCTGCTGCTGATCGCGGCGCTGATTTGGCAATCGGTGCAGCGCCTCGACGCCCCGCGCGCGGTCGACGCCGATACCGTCACCGTGGTCGCGCTGATCGGCCTGGCGATCAACATCGTCGTCGCGACGATGCTCGCCGGTCACGGCCACGACCTCAACACCCGGGCCGCGCTGCTGCACGTCATCGGCGACCTGCTCGGGTCGATCGCCGCGCTGGCCTCGGGCATGCTGATCAAGCTCACCGGCTGGATGCCGATCGACGCGCTGCTGGCGATGTTGATCGCCGGCCTGATCGCAGCATCGACGCTAAGCCTGCTGCGCGCCGCGATGCACACCCTGATGAACGGCGTGCCGCGCACTCTGTCATTGCCCGAGGTCGGCCGCGAACTGGCCGCGGTCGACGGCGTCGGTGGCGTCCATGACCTCCACATCTGGGAACTCGACGACCAGCGCATCGCCTTGTCTGCCCACGTCAGCCTGCGCGACATGGGCGACTGGCCGCGCGTGCTGGCGCGTCTGCAACAGTGCGCGCGGACGCGCTTCGGCATCGACCACCCGACCTTCCAGCCGGAGCCGGTGGCGGCCCAGCCGCTGACCTACATGCCGCCGGCGGCGACGGCCAATCGCCCGGGCGACGCCGGCGTCATCACCAAGCCGCGCTAAACTCGGGCGAATCCGCGCCGAAAGTGCACGCATGCACTCCGCCCAAGAACTCGTTCATTGCATGGACCGGCTGGCCTCGCTGCCGTCGGTGTTCCATCGCATCCAGGCCGAACTCGATTCGCCCGACGCCTCGGTCACCCGACTGTCGCAGCTGGTCGCGTCCGATCCCGCGCTCACCGCGACCCTGCTGAAGGTTGCCAACAGCGCGCTGTTCGGTTTCGCCCAGCGCATCGACACGATCAGCCGCGCGGTCACCGTGCTCGGCCTGCAGCAGGTGCGCGAACTGTCGGTCGCGATCCTGGTCACGCGCACCTTCACCAGCCTCGAATCCCGCCACGTCGATCCCGAGGCGTTCTGGCGCAGCAGCGTGCTGCGGGCGGTGGCCTGCCGGGCAGCGTTCCATGTCAGCTCCGGACAGCGCCAGGAGCGCGGCTTCGTCACCGGCCTGCTGGCCAACCTCGGCCACATGGTGATGTTCCTGACGGTGCCCGAGCTGGCGATCGTCGCCGCCAACCGGGCGGCCGAGGAGGACGGCGACCTGCCGGCGATCGAACGTGCGGTGGTCGGTTGCGATCATGCCGAGATCGGCGGCTGCCTGGCCGATGCCTGGGGGCTGCCACCGGCGATCGGCGTCGCCATCGGCGCCCAGCATCAGCCGGGCCTGGCCGGTGCCAACAGCCGCGACGCCTGGATGCTTTATCTGGCCAACCATATCGTGATCGCCGAGAATGGGCACATTGCATCGGACGATGCCGCCGCCGACCTCGACCCCGACCTCTGGCCGTCCACCGGCCTGCAGCCGGAGCACTTCTCGACGATCCGCGAGGAAGCGGAGCTGAATCTGGCATCGGCCCTGTCACTGTTCTACCCGCGCTCCCAATGAGCGCTGCGACCATGACCGAAACCGCGCAGGTGCGCGCAACCGATCTGGTGGAACGCTGTTCCGCCGAATTGGCGCTGCCTCGGGACTACGCCGCGCTGCGGCTGATCCTCGAAGACGCCAACGGCACCGTGCTGCAGTTGTCGCGGGCACTGGAACTGCGTCCGCCGCTGGCCTCGCGCCTGCTCAAGCTGCTGTCGGGGCCGCTGCACTCGCCCAACGGCGAGCACTGGAGCATCGAGCGTGCGGTCAACCAGTTCGGCATGCAGCGCATCGTCGATCTGTCGCTGCTGAGCCTGCTGCCGCAGGCCCTCGAACGCCTCGACACCAGCCTGCTGCGCAGCGACTTCTGGCCGCTGTCGGTGCGCTGCGGCCTGGCCGCGCGCGCGATCGCGGCGATCTGCCGACGCCCCGAACGCGACCGCCTGCTGTGCGCCGGCTGTCTGATGCCGCTCGGCCTGGCCCTGCTGTGGCACGCCAATCCGCGCGCCGCCAGCGGCGTCGCCGGTACCCTGGCGGACCACGGCAACGACCTCGTCGCGCTGCAGCGGGCGGCGATGGGCACCGATCACATCGCGGTCAGTGCGGCGCTGCTGCGCCAATGGCAGCTGCCGGCGCCGATCCAGCGCGCACTGGCCGGCCGCGAGGCACCGACCTCGGTGGTGCCGTATCACCTCGAAGCGGCGATCCTGCAGGTCGCGGCCTCGGTCGCCGGCTTCCCCGGCGCCCCGCCGGCGCCGCCGGTGGCCGCCCTCGACCTGATCGGCCTCGGCGAGGTCGCACTGGCCGGCATCGCCAGCGAATTCGCCCGCCTGCGCCCGGTCTACCAGCTGCTGCTCAGCGGCCGAGCCGCGCTGCCATCGCACGCCACGCGGCATCCGACGGATTTGCGATCAGAACCCTGAGGACGCCCCAGGCCGACGCCAGCACCAGCCGGCCGGACGGCCCGAGCGCTTCGCCCAGCCCGAATTCCACCCCGCGCAGCGACAGCAGCCAGGCCGGCGGCCGCGGCTCGCCGATGCGGTCGGCGACCGCCAGCACCTCGGCCGGCGTCAGCGCATGGGAGGCGCGACCACAATCGGCCGCGGCCCCGATTTCGGTGAGACACACCGGCGCCCGCTGGCTGCGGTGGGCATCGATGAACAGCGCCCGCCGGGCGCCGGCCAGCTCGACCGCATGTTCGAGCTGGAACTGGAAGTCGCAGACCAGCCGCAGTCCCGGAATCGCCAGCGCCACCAGCCGTTCCGCAAGCAGCGGGCCGAGGGCGTCGTCACCGCGGGCCGGGTTGCCGGCGACGAGCACCACCAGTTCGCAGGCGCCCCCGCCACCGACGGCGGCGGCCGCATCGACCCGACGCGCGGCATCGGTGGCTCGGCCCTGCCCGGGACGGATCTCGGCCGCGGCGATCATGAGTCTCGCACCAGCGTCTGCAGCGGGCGGCCATCGGCAGTGACGCATTCGATCACCAGCGGCATCCGCCCGAGGGCATGGGTCGCGCACGACAGGCAGGGGTCGAAGGCCCGGATCGCGACCTCGACGTGGTTCAGCAGGCCTTCGTCGATCGGGCGGCCGGAGAGATGCTCGCGCGCGACGCGACGCACCGCGGCATTCATCGCCTGGTTGTTGTGGGTGGTGGAGACGATCAGGTTGCACCACTCGACGAGATCGTCGTCATCCACCGTGTAGTGGTGGATCAGCGTGCCGCGCGGCGCCTCGATGATGCCGACGCCATCGTGGCCGCGCTCGCCGTCCGCCATGCGCTCGCCGGCGACGAGGTCCGGGTCCTCCAGCATCTGGTCGATCAGCTCGGCGGCGTGCAGCATCTCGATCATCCGCGTCCAGTGGTAGGCCAGCGGCCCGTGCTGGATGGCGCCGCCGGCGTAGTCGCGGAATGCCCGGCGCTCGGCTTCGGCCAGCGGCGTCGGGATGAACTCGCAGTTCTGCACCCGGGCCAGCGGCCCGACCTTGTACCAGCCGCGCTCGGGGCCGAGGTGGGTCATGTACGGGAACTTCATGTAGCTCCACGGCTTGACCTCCTCGCTGATGATGCGGCGGTAGTCCTGGTCGCCGACGCCATCGAGTTCGATGCGGCCGTCGGCGTCGCGCAGCCGCAGCACGCCGTCGTAGAGCTCGAGCGCGCCGTCGCCGGGCCGCACCAGGCTCATCAGCGCGCTCGGCTCGCGGCCGAAGCTGTCGTAGAGGGTCGGATCGGATTCATGCAGCCGGCGCACCAGCTGCACCGCGTCCCGCGCCCAGGCGACGATGGTCGCCGATTCGCCGGCGAGGCGTTGGCGATCGGCGCCGGCGAGATGACGATTGACGCCGCCGGGCACCGCGCCGGTGCCGTGGATGCGTTTGCCGGCGGTGGCCTCGATCACCTGCTGGCCGAAGCGGCGCAGGCCGATGCCGCGGCGCGCGACGTCGGGCTCGGCAGCGGCGACGCCGACGATGTTCCTGCGCCCGAGCTCGGAGCCGAAGCCGAACAGCAGGTCGGGCGAGGCCAGGTAGAAGAAGTGCAGCGCGTGGCTCTGCAGGATCTGGCCATAGTGCATCAGCCGGCGCAGCTTGTCGGCGCTCGGCGTCAGCCGATCCACGCCGAGCACCCGGTCCAGTGCCTTGCTCGCCGCCAGATGGTGGCTGACCGGGCAGATGCCGCACAAGCGTTGCACCATCACCGGCACCTCCCAGTACGGACGGCCCTGGATGAAGACCTCGAAGCCGCGGAACTCGACGATGTGCAGGCGCGCCTCCTGCACATCGCCGGCGTCGTCGATCAGCAAGGTGACCTTGCCGTGGCCCTCGACCCGCGACACCGGGTCGATCGCGACCCGGCGCAGGCCGGCGCGGTCGGAGGCGGTTTCCAGTTCGAAGCTCATCGCGTCCTCGATTGCTCAGTCGTAACGCAGCGCCGGATGGCCGAGGCGCGGGCTGCGGCCGCGGATCAGATCCGACAGAAAGGTGAAGATCAGCTCGCCCGACGGCGGGCAGCCGGGCAGGAAGTAGTCGATGCGTACCACTTCGTGCACCGGATGCACCTTGTCGAGCGGCAACGGCAGCTCCGGGTCGTCCGGCACGCGGCCGCCCGCCAGGCCCTGGCGCGACAGATACACCGCCTGCAGGCACTGGCCGACGTCGAGATGGTTGCGCTGGGCCGGCAGGCCGCCATTGACCGCGCAGGCGCCGAGCGCCACCAGCGTATGGCAGCAGCGACGGAACTCGCGCAGCACCTGCACGTTCTCGGCGTTGCAGACACCACCCTCGATGAGGCCGATGTCGCAGCGGCCGACGCGCTTGATGTCGGTCAGCGGCGAACGTTCGAACTCGACATGTTCGAGCAGCTCGATGATGCGCTCGTCCATGTCGAGCAGCGACATGTGGCAGCCGAAACAGCCCGCCAGCGACACCGTCGCCACCTTCAGCTTGGCCTCCCCGCTCATGGCTCCTCCCGATCCATCGACACCGCGCTGATCGGCCGCGTGTCGTAGGTTCGGCTGCCGATCGGCACCGCGAAGCCGACGCGCTTCCTGAGAATGACGCCGACCGGGCAGATGCCGGCGGCGACGTCGTCGGCGGCGAAATCGGTGTCGCCCAGCCGGCCGCTCTCGGCATTGACCACCAGATGCTTGTGGATGCCGCGGTTGGTCAGCGCGAACACGCTCTTGCCGTCCTGGTCGCGCGAGGCACGCACGCACAGCTCGCAGTAGATGCAGCGATTGAAGTCGAGCAGCACGTCCGGATGCGAGGCATCGACCGGGCGGTCCGGGTAGAAATGGTTGAAGCGCGGCGTGGTCATGCCCAGCTCGCTCGCCAGCGCCTGCAACTGGCACAGCCCGCTCTTCTCGCACGACGGGCAGAAGTGGTTGCCCTCGACGAACAACATCTGCAACAGCGCCCGGCGCTCGGCGTTGATCTCCGGCACATCGCTGGCCACGACGGCGCCGTCGACCGCCGGCGTGGCGCAGGCCGACAGGTGGCGGCCGCCGACCGCGACGATGCACAGCTTGCAGCTACCGTGTGGCGGAAAGTCCGGATGCCAGCACAGGTGCGGGATGTAGCGTCCGGCCGCGCGGGCCGCCTCGAGGATGGTCTGGCCCTCGGCGAACGGCACAGCGACGCCGTCGAGCAGAAAGTGGGCAGTTTCCATCATGGGCGCTCCGGGCTGTTGTCGAGGTGGGCCTCGGCATCGTCGCGGCCGGTCATCTGGCGGGCGCGCTCGAGGGCCTTGTCGAGGTCGAAGGCCGGCTGGAAGTCGGCATTCTTCAGGCGCCGCTCGAAGGCCGGCCGGAAGTTGCGCAGGCCGTCGATCACCGGGTTCGGCGCGCTGCTGCCGAGGCCGCAGTGGCTGGCGTTCTTCAGCAGGCGGTCGAGCCACTCGATGTCGGCGAGGTCTCGGAACGAGCCGTTGCCGGCCGCCAGCTTGTCCATATAGCCCGCCAGCAGTTGGGTGCCGACCCGGCACGGGGTGCAGAAGCCGCAGCTCTCGTGGGCGAAGAAGCGCACGAAGTTGGCGGCCACCTCGAACGGATCCCGGCGTCCGTCGAAGACCATCAGCGCGCCGGCGGTGGGCAGGTCCTCGAAGCCGATGCGGCGGTCGAACTCGTGCTCGGCCAGCATGATGCCGGCCGCGCCGCCGAGCTGAACCGCCAGCGTATCGACGGCGCCGGCGTCGTCCAGCACCTCGCGCACGCGGACGCCGAACGGGTATTCATAGACCCCGGGCCGGGCGACGTCGCCGGACACCGACAGCAGCTTGCTGCCGCTGGAGGCGGCGCTGCCGTGGCCGGCGAACCAGGCGCCGCCGTGGATCGCGACCAGGCAGCAGGCGGCCAGGGTCTCGACGTTGTTGACCACGGTCGGCCGGCCGAGATAGCCGTGGGTGACCGGGAACGGCGGGCGGATGCGCGGCGTGCCGCGCCGGCCCTCGAGGGATTCGAGCAGCGCGCTCTCCTCTCCGCAGACGTAGGCACCGGCGCCGAGGTGGATCTCGATGTCGAAGTCGAAGCCATCGACGCCGCGGATGTGGTGGCCGAGCAGGCCGGCCGAGCGCCGCGCCTCGAGCACCGCCTGCAGCGGCGCCCGCAGGTAGCGGTACTCGCCGCGCAGGTAGAGGAAGCCCTGGTCGGCGCCGACCGCCCAGGCGGCCAGCGTCATGCCCTCGAACACGGCGTCGGCCATCCGGGTCAGCAGCACCCGGTCCTTGAAGGTGCCGGGCTCGCCCTCGTCGGCGTTGCACACCACCACCCGGCGCTCGCCGGCGGCGTCGCGGCAGGCCTGCCACTTGCGCGCGGTGGCAAAGCCGGCGCCGCCGCGCCCGCGCAGGCCCGACGCATGCATCTCGTCGAGCCAGGCCGCGCGGCCGCGGGCCTGGGCCGCGGCCAGGGCCTCGCCGGGGACCGGCGGCGCCGACAGCAGCATGTCGCGACGGCGGATGTTGTCGGCCACCGCGAACCACTCGGCCGGCCACGCCGACAGCGGCTCGCCGGCGCGGATGCGCTCGCACAGGGCGTCGGCACGGGCGTCGTCGAGGGCGGTCAGGCTGCGGCCATTGACCAGCATCGATGGCCCCTGGTCACCCATGCCGATGCACGAGGTGGTGTCGGCGCTGACCAGGCCGTCCTCGGACAGCAGGCCGGGCTCGATCCACAGGTTGCGGCAGATGCGATCCATCAGCCGCGGCACGCCCAGCATGCGGTCGATGATGTTGTCCGGGAACAGCAGCCGGTAGCGGCCGACCGGACGGGTGTGCAGGAAACTGTAGAAGCCGGCCACCCCCTCGATGCGCGCCCGCGGCAGGCCGAGGACGGCGGCGAGCCGGGTCAGCGCTTCCGGCGGCAGATGACCGAACACCTCCTGCAACCGGATCAGCATCTGCAGCAGGTGCTCCGGCCGCCGGCCGCAGGCCTGCATGGCCAATTCCGCTTCGAGTGCGGCACTGCGCGGCATCGTGTCCTCCCGCCGGGTCGTATTCGTCGGCTTGATCGTGCATCAGCTTGCCGGTGACATTTTCGATCCAGATCAAAGGCGCTGTCGATGCGCCTCGCCGGTCGTCGTCGCACAGCAGCCGCAAAAAGCCTGTCCAACGTCGCGAAGGGGCGCCGGCAAGCCTCTGATTTGTCATGAAATGACGCGTTCGGGTGACGACATCTGTGCTACTAGATGTAGTAGCAACGCAAAACTCAGGCCACTATTAAATTTCATAAGTCATTGTTTTTTATGCGGTTAAAAACTTTGCTTTTGCCCCCATGCAGGAGTAATCTAGCGGCGATCGCAGCCCTGCGATCGAACCAACGACGACACCGGGAGACGACGTCCATATGAGCACAAGCGTCCACCAGCACGGAGCCATCAAGGCCGATGCCAGCACCCTCGAAGCCCAGGAGATCTCGGGCGAGGTATTGATCGAAAAATATGCCAAGGGCAACGAGAAGAGCATCGCCGAGGTGCGCACCCGGGTGGCCCGGGCGCTGGCCGCGATCGAGGACGAGGACAAGCGCAGCCAGTGGGAGGCGCGTTTCCTGGAAGCCCAGGAGCACGGCTTCGTGCCGGCCGGGCGGATCAACTCGGCCGCCGGCACCAAGCTGCAGGCGACGCTGATCAACTGCTTCGTGCAGCCGGTGGGCGACTCGGTGACCGAGTCGATCGACGGCCGCCCCGGCATCTACACCGCGCTCGCCCAGGCCGCCGAGACCATGCGCCGCGGCGGCGGCGTCGGCTACGACTTCTCGAGCATCCGGCCCAAGGGCGCGGTGGTCAAGGGTACCCAGTCGAACGCCTCCGGCCCGGTGTCGTACATGCGGGTGTTCGACCGCTCCTGCGAGACGGTGGAGTCGGCCGGCGCACGGCGCGGCGCGCAGATGGGCGTGCTGCGCTGCGACCATCCGGACATCGAGGAGTTCGTGCACGCCAAGGACGCCGGCGACCTGTCGAACTTCAACATCTCGATCGGTGTCACCGACGCCTTCATGCGGGCGGTCGAGGACGACGGCGAGGTCGAGCTGGTGCACAAGTCCGAACCCACCGACGAGGTCAAGGAGGCCGGCGCCTACTCCCGCGAGGACGGCCTGTGGGTGTATCGCAAGGTGCGCGCCCGCGAGCTGTGGGACCAGGTGATGAAATCCACCTACGACCACGCCGAGCCCGGCATCCTGTTCCTCGACCGCATCAACCGCGACAACAACCTCTACTACTGCGAGACCATCGAGGCCACCAACCCCTGCGCCGAGCAGCCGCTGCCGCCCTACGGCTGCTGCTGCCTGGGCTCGATCAACCTGACCCTGTTCGTGCGCGAGGCCTTCACCGACAAGGCCGCCTTCGACTTCCCGGCGTTCGCCAGGAACGTCGCCACCTCGGTGCGTATGCTCGACAACGTGCTCGACGCCACCCACTGGCCGCTGCCGCAGCAGCAGGAAGAGGCCGCCTCGAAGCGCCGCGTCGGCCTCGGCTTCACGGGGCTGGGCAATGCGCTGATGATGCTGCGGCTGCGCTACGACAGCCCGGAAGCGCTCGACATGGCGAAGCGCATCTCCGAATTCATGCGCGACCAGGCCTATTTGGCTTCGGTCGAGCTCGCCAAGGAGCGCGGCGCCTTCCCGCTGTTCAACGCCGACATGTATCTGTCGGGCGGCAACTTCGCCTCGCGCCTGCCGGCCGAGGTCAAGGAGCAGATCCGCAAGCACGGCATCCGCAACTCGCACCTGCTGTCGATCGCGCCCACCGGCACGATCTCGCTGGCCTTCGCCGACAACGCCTCGAACGGCATCGAGCCGCCGTTCTCCTACACCTACACCCGCCGCAAGCGGATGGCCGACGGCACCTTCAAGGAGTACATGGTCGAGGACTACGCCTGGCGCCTGTACCGCCACGGCGGCGGCGACGTCAACGCACTGCCGCCCTACTTCGTCACCGCGCTCGAGATCTCCGCCCAGGCCCACAAGAACATGGTGGCCGCAGTCGCGCCGTCGATCGACACCTCGATCTCGAAGACCGTCAATGTGCCGGAAGACTACCCCTACAAGGACTTCGAGGATCTGTACCTGACCGCCTGGAAGGCCGGCCTCAAGGGGCTCGCCACCTACCGCCCCAACTCGGTGCTGGGATCGGTGCTGTCGGTGACGCCGCAGGACAAGAAGGAGCCCCACGACGTCGAGCTCGACGCCAACAAGCGGCTGTCGATCAAGAGCCTGCCGGCACCGGTGCTGTCCAGCCTGCGCTGGCCCGGCCGCCCGGACCTGGCCGACGGCAACATGGCCTGGACCTACATGCTGGCCACCCCGGCCGGCGAGTTCGCGCTGTTCGTCGGCCAGATGGAAGGCCCCGAGGGAACCGGCGACTTCCCGTTCGAGGTCTGGGTGAACGGCGCCGACCAGCCGCGCGGCCTCGGCGCGGTCGCCAAGACCCTGTCGATGGACATGCGCGCCAACGACCCGGCCTGGCTCAAGTTGAAGCTCGACACCCTGGCCAAGACCGTTGGCGAGAAATCCTTCGAGATGCGCCTGCCGCCCCATGGTGAGAAGAAGCTGGTGCCGGGCGTGGTCTCCGGCTTTGCCCAGGTGGTGCGCTACCGCTGCGAGAAGCTCGACGCGCTCGACCGCGAAGGCGACACCCCGGTGATCGACACCATGTTCACCCGCGACGAGCCCAAGACCGGCACCGACGGCACCCTGTCCTGGACCGTCGACATCAGCAACCCGGCCACCGGCGAGGAGTTCGTGCTGGGCCTCAAGGAGATCACCCTGCCCGACGGCGTCACCCGCCCCTACTCGGTGTGGCTGTCCGGCAACTACCCGCGCGCACTCGACGGCCTGACCCGCATCCTGTCCCTCGACATGCGGGTCATGGACCCGGCCTGGATCGGCATGAAGCTCCGGAAGCTGCTGAACTACCCGGAACCGCTGGGCGACTTCATGGCCTTCGTGCCCGGCAGCCGCAAGCAGCAGAACTGGCCCTCCACCGTGGCCTACATGGCGCAGCTCATCATCCACCGCTACGCGATGCTCGGCGTGCTCGACGACAAGGGCTACCCGATGCGCGAGATGGGCATCCTCGAAGTGCCCCGCGACGCCAACGAGCCCAAGCTGATGCAGGGCGGGCTGTGCAACGAATGCGGGAACCACTCGGTGATCCGCAAGGACGGGTGTGATTTTTGTACGGCTTGTGGGGCGGTGGGGACTTGTGGGTGAGGGAATTCTGGCGCCCAAGGTGTGTCTCTCGCTAAGCTAGAACCACTGCGCGGGCGGATCGCGATTCGCCCGCGCCACCAATCGTTCGGTTCGGCCGCAGCACACCGCAAAAGGAGCACGCGATGCAGGATCTCGATCGCATCACCCAGAATCCGGAAGTGATGGGCGGCAAGGCCTGTATTAGAGGCCTGCGCGTGACGGTCGGAATGATCGTCGGTCAGATCGGCGCCGGTCACGGCATCGACGACGTCCTTGCCGACTATCCGTACCTGGAGCGCGAAGACATCCTTCAGGCGCTGCGCTACGCCGCGTGGCGCGCCGACGAACGCGAAGTGGACCTGCCCGCTGCGTGAGGGTACTGGTCGACATGAACCTGTCGCCACGCTGGGTCGATACGCTGTCGGACGCGGGCATTCCCGCGGAGCACTGGTCGAGCGTCGGCGCTGCGGATGCGCCGGATGCTGTCTTGATGGACTACGCACGCTGCAACGGCCATGTCGTGCTGACCCACGATCTCGACTTTGGCGCCATTCTTGCCGCGACCCATGGCGAAAAACCGAGCGTCGTTCAAATCCGTGCCGTGGACGTGAGTCCGGATGCGATCGGGGATCAGGTGCTCGCTGCGCTGCAGCAGATGGCGGGCGAGCTTGAGGATGGGGCGTTGCTTACCGTGGATGCGAGGCGCACAAGGCTGAGAGTGTTGCCATTACGGAGGTCGTGATGCTGCATCGGTTGCCGAGTAGGAGGGGTGATGCAGGGCTCCGCCCAGCGTGGCGAGGATACGCAACTATGCGAGACCAGACCGCTTTCCCTCCCTATTCACGCATCCTCAAAGTAGTCAGTGTCGACCCGCTTTACCTCGTAGACCGTGGACACCGACACCCCGACACCATGGTCAAACATCAGCCTCGCAAGCATGCTGCCATCGATGAGGATGATTTTCGAGTCAATCCTGGCAGCGAAATCCTTGGCTTCGCGCGAGAAGCTCGATGTCGTAATAAATATGCCCTTCTTGGCTCGCTGCCCTTGCAGGGCACCGGCAAACCTCTGAATGTCGGGTCGGCCGATGGTCCCTTCGTACCGCTTTGCCTGAAGGTAGATAACATCGAGGCCAAGGGGGTCTTCTTTGATGATGCCGTCGATGCCTTCATCGCCTGATCGGCCAATCGCTTCACCAGCGTCCTTTCTGTTGCCGCCGTAGCCCATCCGAACGATCAGATCGACAATCACGCGCTCGAGGAAGTCGGGCGGATTGCCCAGAATTTTTCGGATGATCTCCTGTTCTACACTGCTTCGAATTCTGGAGTACGCATTCTCAAAGGTCTCCTCAGGAGTCTCCTCATCGTCAGTCTCGACCTCCGATTCGGTTTGCGACTCCTCTTCCTTTCCAGTCCGATCACGGAAGGCAACGAAGCCGTCAAACTTGGATAGCACCCGCAGATTGATCGGCCCCGAGTGATCTTCCAGAAGGCGCAATCCGGCCGGTGTGATCACCGACACTGCCCTTCTTGGCGACATGAGCAGGCCCGCCTTCACGACATAGGTCTTTGCCCACGCAACCCGATTTTCGAAGGTCTTCGCTCGACCACTTGGCAGCAACTGCCTGCGATCCTCTTCGGTGAGATTGAACTGCTCCGCCAACCTATTCACAAGATTGCGATTGATGTGCTCCATGCCATCGGCGTGGAGTTCCAGCAACGGTCGCATCAAGGTTTGGTAGTCGGGAATTCGGTCGGACATCGGTAGCAAAATTCGTTCCTTTGTAATGGCCGCGGCAATCATAGCCCAAGCCGGCAGCCCGCAGTCGCAAGCAGGCGGATTCAACATCCAACTGCGCCACAGCCTGGTTCTTGGGCGGACACGGCATCCGGGCGGACCACCTGTTTCGTGCGAGGGCCCTCAAGCTCATCTACCGTAACGGAGCCGAACATCTCTAAATGAGATTTACCGGATCTTTATTATTCATTTTACGGAATGATTTGAAGGGAAGACACTCGGCTCACGATCAACAGCGAAGGAGGAACGAAGATGAGAGCCGATCAGGTCCGCGTGTCACAGGAATTCCGAGGCGCCCTGCCGCAGACGTCAGCCGATGGCGGCGACAAGGCGCGCAAGCGCTGCCCCGCAACCCCTTACTGGAAACGCCTGGGCATGCACCAAGTGGCCAGTTTCGCGATGGTGACGATGTTCGTGCTGCCGGTTGCCGCGTTCGCACAGCGATCGACGAACCTTGCCCTGGTGGACCCGGAGACCACGCCGATTCCGGTCGCACCGATCTCCGCCGTCGAATACATGGTCGTGGGCGTAACGACGACGACGACGTCCGGCCGAATCCGCTTCGGCGACGCTCAAGGCGTCGCTGCCGGGGACGCGATGTGCCAACAGGACTTCGGCACGAGCGCGCGGATGGCCACCGTGTCCGACCGCCTGCTGGTCGACGCCATCCCGTTGCCGGCCTCTGCCGCCTGGACCAATGTCGCGGACTACGCAATTGTCGAACCCTCGGCGTCGCGATTCATCGCTTACGCCACTGCAAATGCCAGCGTCAGGAGCATCTCGGGGCCATACTCGCGTGCCGTCGCCGGCATCACCTGCGCCGGATTCGCCGCCGGCGGCGACGATACCGGCGCAATCACCCGCGGCGATGGGCAACGCGGCATCATGTTCTGTTCGAGTGTCGTCCCGGTAGCCTGCGCCAGGCCGGTGGCAGTGCAGGTGATGCAACCGTAACAGCCGATCCGGGACAATGGCAGCGATCGTCGTCGCCACGGGCGGTGGGGCGAGGGGTCGTGCAGGCTGCGCCCGAGGGCGGGCAATGCGTCCGCCACCGGGCCACCGCCCACCGGATGGCGCAGGCGCGCCGAAGGGCACTCGGCCTGGCCCGGAATCCCCCACCGGAGCCCGGCCCTCGCCCCGGGTCGCAGCCGGGGTATTGGATGGCCGCATCGGCGGGACCCGGGACTTCAGCAGAGCCGTTTCGTGATACGCCCGTGCCGGGCGGAGACAGCGAGGCGATTCGCAGGCTAAGCTGCAGTCATCGAGCCGTCGGGACCGATCCCGGGAGCCACTGTCGCATGACCGCCGCCAGCCGATCGTCCGCGCCGTCAACTTCTGCCAACATCAGTCTGCGCACCGGCGGACACAGCGGGTGTCTCGTCTTTAGCAGCGCCCCTCCCTTGCGGTGCAGCCCGCGAAACGTCACGGGCAAGCTGCCTCGCTAGCCTGAAGCCCTTGGCCAGCCCCGATCCCATCGTCGCGGTCCCGGGCCGCCACCGGACCACCGGCCCGGCGGCGCCGGTGCTGCTGAGCATCGCGCTGGCCTGGTCGATGTTCCAGTTGTGGGTCGCTTCGCCACTGCCGGAAACCCTCGGGGTGCTGGTCTTCAACGAAGCCCGTATCCGTTCACTGCACCTGGCCTTCGCCGTGTTGCTGGCGTTTCTGGTCTCGCCGGCGAGCCGACGGGCGCCGAACGAGCACATTCCCCCCACCGACATCGCGCTCGCCATCGTGGCCGCCGCGTGTGCGGGACATCTGGCGCTGTTCTATCAATCGATCAGCGCCCACACCGGCATGCCGACGGCGGTCGAGGTGGGCGCGGCCGCGATCGGGGTGGCCCTGTTGCTGGAGGCCACCCGCCGTGTGCTGGGGCTGCCGATGGTGGGCCTGGCACTGGCCATGCTGAGCTATATCTTCTTCGGCGAACAGATGCCCGAGCTGATCGCGCACAAGGGCGCGTCGTTTTCCAAGGCGATGAGCCACCTGTGGCTCACCACCGAGGGCGTGTTCGGCGCGGCGCTGGGCATCTCGGCCGGCCTGATATTCCTGTTCGTGCTATTCGGCGCCCTGCTCGAGGTCGCCGGCGCCGGCAGCTATTTCATCCGCTGCGCGGTCGCGCTGCTCGGTCACATGCGCGGCGGGCCGGCCAAGGCGGCGGTCTTCGCTTCGGCTGCCACCGGCCTGATCTCGGGCTCGTCGATCACCAACGTGGTGACCACCGGGCCGCTGACTGCGCCACTGATCAAGCGAGTCGGCTACCCGGCCGAGAAGGCCGCGGCCATCGAAGTCGCGGCCTCGGTCAATGGGCAGGTGATGCCGCCGGTCATGGGTGCAGCCGCCTTCCTGATGGTCGAGTACGTCGGCGTGCCCTATCTGCAGGTACTCAAGCACGCCCTGATCTCTGCGCTGGTGTCCTACCTGGGGCTGCTCTATATCGTGCACCTCGAAGCCGTGAAGGCCAATCTGCGCGGTCTGCCGCGGAGGCGTTCGGCACGATGGCACCGCTCGCTGGCGAACGTCGCGATCGGTATCGGCGGACTGTCGTCGATGCTGGCCATCGTCGCGATCGTGGGCGCCACGGTGCATGCGATCGCGCCCCAGCTGTCGTTCCTGATCATGACCGGTCTGCTGCTCGTCGCGTACATCCTGCTGTTGCGCTCGAGTGTGCCCTATGCACTGGCCGACAGCCCGGCCGATGAGTCGATCACCACCCTGCCGGCATTCGTACCGACGCTGCGCTCGGGACTGCACTTCCTGCTGCCGGTGGGCGCACTGGTCTGGAATCTGATCGTCGAGCAGCTCGAGCCGACACGCGCGGCCTTCTGGGCAACGCTGTTTCTGGCCTTCATCGTGCTCACCCAACGTCCGCTGCTGGCCTCGTTCCGCGGCGAAACCCGGATCGCGCCGGCGGCCCGGCAGGGGCTGCACGATCTGGTCGCGGGATTCGCCACGGGCGCGCGCAGCATGGTCACCGTCGCCATTGCGACAGCCACCGCCGGGATCATCGTCGGCACCGTGACGCTGACCGGAATCGGCCTGGTGATGACCGAGCTGGTCGGCGCGCTGTCGGGCGGCAACATCGTCGCCATGCTGGCGCTGGTGGCGATGATCTGCCTGGTGCTCGGCATGGGGCTACCGACCACGGCCAACTACATCGTGGTGTCTTCGCTGATGGCGCCCGTGATTGTCGCCATCGGCGCGCAGAACGGCTTGCTGGTGCCGCTCATCGCGGCCCACCTGTTCGTTTTCTACTTCGGCCTGCTGGCCGACATCACCCCGCCGATCGGGCTGGCCTCGTACGCCGCCGCAAGCATCGCGCTGGCGAATCCGCTGCGTACCGGGATCATCGCCTTTCGCTATTCGCTGCGCATGGCGCTGCTGCCCTTCATGTTCGTGCTCAATCCGAACCTTCTGCTGATCGGCATGAGCGGCATCGGCCACACGCTGCTCACGCTCGCCAGCGCAACGCTCGCCGGCTTTGCGTTCATTTCGGTCAATCAGGGCTGGCTGCTGGTGCGCAGCACGACGGTCGAACGCCTGGTGATGCTGCTGGGGGTGATCATGCTGTTCCACCCGGGCCTGTTCATGGACCGTCTGTTCGCGCCTTATCGGCAACTGTCCGGCGCCGATGCCGCAACGGCCATCGTCGGCGCCCCCGACAACGCCCGCTTGCGCGTGTTCCTCACCGGCACCACGCTCGAAGGTACCGAGGTCGAACGTGGCGTGCTGCTGCCGCTCGGCCCAGGCGCGGATTCCGCGCCCGCGCGCCTCGCCAACGCAGGGGTGCATAGCGCAATCACGGACGACGGCTTCACGGTCAGCCGCGTCGACTTCGGCAGTCAGGCCGCCAAACTGGGCATCGAGGCCGGTTTTCGCATTCGCGCGGTCGAACTGCCTGCCGAGCGGCCGGCGAAGGAGTGGATCTTCATCCCTGCGCTGCTGCTGTTCGGCTGGGTGATCGGCTGCCAGCGTGCACGGCGGTCGGTGGCATTGCGTGAACACGGATGACCGCAGCCAAGGTGCCGTGGTCACATCGCAGCGCAGGCAGGTGCGCCCGCCTGCCCCCGCCCTAACATGGGCCGAACGCACGGTCGCGGGTCGCCAGCGTTCTGTCTCTTCCTTTCCCGCGCAGCGGGTCACGCCGAGGCCGGCCGACTACGCAGTCCGCCATCGATTGAGCAACGAGGCAATGGCAGCTGCCCGTCCGAACGGCGCCTGCAGTCCGCAGGAGATTGCCGAGCATTTCGGCGTGCATTGCTCGACGGTGAGCCGGTCGGTCGAGGCGCACGAACGAGGATACGCATTGCGCCGATCGGACAACCGGCGTCGCCCGGCATGCCGGCAATCAAGATGTGGCCACATCCCGTTCGTGACGCCATCTTGTTCGGTCGCCGAACGGACGAACTGTCAGAAATCTTTACAGTGGCACGTCACGAATTTTCGATGGCGGCTTCAATTATTTGTTTTTGCGCAAAAACATCGTCGCAGGCCCGGTTGATGCCTGCAATTCGCTGCCCGCGAGAAGCATCCACCGCTGGCGTGTCGCTTTCGACTCGGGAGGTTCGTCGCATGCTCCAGAAAATCCTATGCTCGACCGCAGTGGCGATTGCCTGCATGCCGGCCGTGGCCGCGCCGGTATCGTTCCAGAACGGTCGAATCCAGCAATCGCTGGTCTTCGGTGACAAGGTGTTCTCGGACATCGCCTGTGTAAGCGTCGAGATCGACTGCGACACGCTCACGGCGGAGGCGATTTCGAGCGACGGCCATTCGGCGATCAGCTTTGCCGGTGCAATGAACGTCTCAGCGGGAAACTTGCTCGACGTGCAGTTCTTCTATACGGTTCAGACGTCCGACAACGCCGACCGCATCATCGGGCTGACCGGATCGATCGTCGGCACATCGACGGATGACACCTTCGGCAGCGTCGCGGAGAGCGTGTTCGACCCCGAGGATTCGAATGCGCTGGTCGGCTTCATCAGCCAGACGATGGGGCTCGACGAGGCAGATCCGGCATTCGAGGCGGACGACCTGAACCTGTCTGCGGCTTTCAATATTCTGACGATAGAGACCAGTCTATTCCTGGATGCCAGCTCAGCCCCGGACGGCGGCGGCATCTCCGTATCGGCGATCGTCCAGGGCTTCGAGCAGATTCCCGGGACCCCCGCGTCCGAGCCCGTCACGCTGACGCTACTGCCGGCTGCGCTCGCAGCGCTCGGATTCGCGAGGAGGCGTCCTAGGCGGTCGGAGGCGACCGCGGGCTAGGTGTCCTCGTCTGTCCAAGACTTTGGGGGGCACCATCCTCACGGTTGCCAGGGAAGCACTCGAGACGGATCGTCCGGAATGGCCGACAGGCCATCGCGGCGCATCCGGGTCGTCGATCACTGCGGCACGAGTTTCCAGAGCTGCCCGGTCACGTTGTCGCAGGTCGACATGAACGCGGCGCCTCCGAGCGTCGAACTGGCGCCCACGGCGTTGCCCTCGAGGCATTCGTTGCGGCTTTCGGCGTCCTGCGTCTGCAACTGGAAGAAGTTGCCTCTCGGATAGATCTTCCACACCTGACCCGTGAAGTTGCCACAGGTCGCCATGAACGACGCGCCCTCCAGCGTCGAGGTGCTCGCCAGCATGTTGCCCTCCAGGCACTCGCCCCGTCCTTCCGACAGCATCGACTGCAGCTGGACGTAGCCGTCGTCCTGGGGCACCAGCTTCCACAACTGACCCGTGACGTCGGCGCAGGTATCCATGAAGGTCGCGCCGTCGAGGGTCGCACCCGCCGTGACCGAGTTGCTTTCGAGGCACTCGCCGCGACTCTCCGACAACACCGTCTGCAGCTTGTAGTAGCCGTCCTTGATGATCTGGAAGTTCTGCGACGACTGATCCCACCGCACCAGCGTGTCCTGACCCGAAGCGGGGAAATCCGTCAGTCTGTAGATCCCACTCGCGCCGGATAGGAATTCCGTACCCAGCGTCGTGACGACGAAATTCGCGCTGGCAAACTCGACACCATCGTCAAACACGCGAATGGTGTGCAATCCGTCGCTGAACAGGCCCCAGTTGAGCAGCGCACCGAAACCGACGTTGAGTCCGGTACAGGCGCCCGCGTTCTGAATGTCGCTTCTCGGTGTTCCATAGGAAAGCGGACTCTCGGCCCCGCCATCGATGGTGAAGGTCAGCGTCCCGGCCGAGCACTTCCATCCCGATACCAGGCTGATTCCGCTGACCAGCGAATTCTTGGCCGGGTTCTCGAGAAACGATTGGGCCATTGCTTCGGTACCGCAAAACAGCAATGCGGTGCCAAGCGTCATCGAACCCACGACGCGTCCAAAACGATCCTTGCTCATCTTGCCCCTCTGTCGGTGGAGTGAATATTTGTAACTGCTTGTTAGGCTCGCACATGGTACGCCTTCCCGGTACCAAGCTTCGCACGGTCGGAAGATTTTCCTGGGCCATCGATCCTCCGGTTCGACCACGCGGGGTGTCACGCGCAGCGTCACTCGATCTCGGCCATGTGCGTGCGACTGCCCCGCCACACCTGGCTCGCCCCCACGCATCGAACCGGCATGGGGGCTTCAAACACGTCAATACGCGCGTCGGTGGCCGCGAGGTCGTCGTCCGCGACGGTGACGACCGGGCCCGATGACTCGTTGGGAACGCGGGGTTCTCTGGCCACATCGACCGGCACTGCCGCCCCGACCGCCCACTATCCAAGCACGACGGTCGAGACGCGGGAGGCCGATCCGTCGTGCGAGAGGCGACCCGACTGCCCATCGACGGTTTTCGGCAATAAGTCACGAAACGCCCAACGGGGCTGCATCTCGCTAGAACCGAACGCCCGGCGGGGCGCGACACATGATCAGACGGGACGAGGATGCAAAGCTCCCGCGACCCAAACCGACATCCAAGGAGATTCAAAATGAAAGCCACCCTGACCAAAGCCCTCGCCATCGCCACCATCGGCCTGTTCGCCACCGGCGCCTTCGCGGCCGACACCCTCAACGCCAACAACAACAAGGTCAAGCAGGACAACCGCGGCTCGCGTGCCGAGCAGAAGGTGAAGATCGGCTTCATGGACGGCCCGCTGATCGGCAGCGCCCGCGTCAATGCCAACAACAACCAGGTCGAGCAGACCAACCGCGGTTCGCGCGCCAAGCAGTCCGCCGAGATCGGCGTCTATAAGTAAGCGTCGCGGCACCCCCGCCCCAGACACCGCCCGGCTTGCCGGGCGGTGTCTTTTTGCATGGTGGGTGCGCGCACACGGCAGCCGTCTGCGGATTCCGGCAATAAGTCACGACGACGCTGACGGAACCCCATCCGACTAGAACCGAACGCCTGGGGAGGCGCGACACATGATCAGACGGGACGAGGATGCAAAGCTCCCGCGACCCAAACCGACCTTCAAGGAGATTCAAAATGAAAGCCACCCTGACCAAAGCCCTCGCCATCGCCACCATCGGCCTGTTCGCCACCGGCGCCTTCGCGGCCGACACCCTCAACGCCAACAACAACAAGGTCAAGCAGGACAACCGCGGCTCGCGTGCCGAGCAGAAGGTGAAGATCGGCTTCATGGACGGCCCGCTGATCGGCAGCGCCCGCGTCAATGCCAACAACAACCAGGTCGAGCAGACCAACCGTGGTTCGCGCGCCAAGCAGTCCGCCGAGATCGGCGTCTATAAGTAAGCGTCGCGGCACCCCCGCCCCAGACACCGCCCGGCTTGCCGGGCGGTGTCTTTTTGCATGGTGGGTGCGCGCACACGGCAGCCGTCTGCGGATTCCGGCAATAAGTCACGACGACGCTGACGGAACCCCATCCGACTAGAACCGAACGCCTGGGGAGGCGCGACACATGATCAGACGGGACGAGGATGCAACGCTCCCGCGACCCAAACCGACCTTCAAGGAGATTCAAAATGAAAGCCACCCTGACCAAAGCCCTCGCCATCGCCACCATCGGCCTGTTCGCCACTGGCGCCTTCGCGGCCGACCGCCTCAATGCCAACAACAACAAGGTCAAGCAGGACAACCGCGGCTCGCGTGCCGAGCAGAAGGTGAAGATCGGCTTCATGGACGGCCCGCTGATCGGCAGCGCCCGCGTCAATGCCAACAACAACCAGGTCGAGCAGACCAACCGCGGTTCGCGCGCCAAGCAGTCCGCCGAGATCGGCGTCTATAAGTAAGCGTCGCGGCACTCCCGCCCCAGACACCGCCCGGCTTGCCGGGCGGTGTCTTTTTGCCTGGAGGGTGCGCGCACACGGCAGCCGTCTGCGGATTCCGGCAATAAGTCACGACGACGCTGACGGAACCCCATCCGACTAGAACCGAACGCCTGGGGAGGCGCGACACATGATCAGACGGGACGAGGATGCAAAGCTCCCGCGACCCAAACCGACCTTCAAGGAGATTCAAAATGAAAGCCACCCTGACCAAAGCCCTCGCCATCGCCACCATCGGCCTGTTCGCCACCGGCGCCTTCGCGGCCGACACCCTCAACGCCAACAACAACAAGGTCAAGCAGGACAACCGCGGCTCGCGTGCCGAGCAGAAGGTGAAGATCGGCTTCATGGACGGCCCGCTGATCGGCAGCGCCCGCGTCAATGCCAACAACAACCAGGTCGAGCAGACCAACCGCGGTTCGCGCGCCAAGCAGTCCGCCGAGATCGGCGTCTATAAGTAAGCGTCGCGGCACCCCCGCCCCAGACACCGCCCGGCTTGCCGGGCGGTGTCTTTTTGCATGGTGGGTGCGCGCACACGGCAGCCGTCTGCGGATTCCGGCAATAAGTCACGACGACGCTGACGGAACCCCATCCGACTAGAACCGAACGCCTGGGGAGGCGCGACACATGATCAGACGGGACGAGGATGCAAAGCTCCCGCGACCCAAACCGACCTTCAAGGAGATTCAAAATGAAAGCCACCCTGACCAAAGCCCTCGCCATCGCCACCATCGGCATGTTCGCCACTGGCGCCTTCGCGGCCGACCGCCTCAATGCCAACAACAACAAGGTCAAGCAGGACAACCGCGGTTCGCGCGCCGAGCAGACCGTGCGCATCGGCTTCATGGACGGCCCGCTGATCGGCAGCGCCACCGTCAATGCCAACAACAACCAGGTCGAGCAGACCAACCGCGGCTCGCGCGCCAAGCAGACGGTCGAGATCGGCGTCTACAAGTAAGCGCCGAAGCGCCATTGCACTGCACACCGCCCGGTCCGCCGGGCGGTGTGTTTTTTGGCATGTCGGTCCACACGCACGACGCGACTGCCAACGAGCTCTCGCGACAAGTCACACAGGTGGCAACGAAGCATCGCGTCGAACAATCCGCCCGAACCCCAAGACACGATCTCTGCGCACCAATCACTCCCGCGGATTCACGAGCCACAGCTCAGGCCGCGTGCCCCGAGTGCCTTCCGATTGACTGCCGGGGTTCCCGCCATCGATCCGGCATCCCTGATCCGAGAACACCGCCCGCTCGCTTGCCTTCCCGGGCCGACCCGGCAGAAACTCAGCAAGCGAAGCGGAACGCGTCGTCGAGATCGAGCGGCAGGACCAGCGTGCTGAATCGTGCGCTGCGCGCCGCCTCGCACAATGCCGCCCGTGCCGTCGCGTCATCGACATAGCGCTTCAGATATTCGGCGTTCAACACCGGCTTCTGCTGCGCGACGAAGGGCATCAGCCTGTCGCACTCGTTGAACTCGAAACACTGTTCGTTGACCGCAAAGTCGAAATCGTCGACCAGTTGCGCGATCTGGTCGAGATCGTTCTTCAGCCCCACCGCCAGTCCGCGCTGGTGGGCTTCGCCCGCGAGCATGCGGTTGAACTCGAGCTGTTGCGCGGCGCCGAGGGCAAAGCCGGTGTCGTTGGCAAAGCCATCGACGTTGTCAGGCTCGACGCCGTCACAGCCTTTCTGCACTGCCAGATCAAGGCGCGCGCGCATGATCGTAGCCACGTCGTCCGAGCGGATGTCGAGCCAGCGTTCGTCGGCAAAGCCGTCCAGGGGCTTGCCCTTCACCGTGTCGGCAAACGCCGCGGCGTCCGGTCGCCAGCCTTCGAACGAGCCCGCCGAGAAGTAGCAGATCACCTTCCGGCCCGCCTGCTGGAGTTGGCCGATCAGTTCGGCCGGACTGTCGAACAGATCGACGTCATAGATATCGGCCTCGTAGCTGGTATTGACGGTGCCGAGCAACTGCCATTGCCAACGGGCGCCGAGCGCCGGAAGGAATAAGTCTGCCGCCCCCCCACTAACCGGCACCTCCTCCTGATCTCCCGTCTGCACCGACGCGTCACCGCTGACGGCGCCGTCAAGGCTGCCGTCACCGCCGCCACCCCCACCGCAGCCGACAAGCAGCAGCGCGATCCACACGAGCACGCGTCGGACCTGCATGGCCCCCTCCTCAATCCGTGTCGACGAACCACACCGGCCCGGACCGGGCGCGGAATGCCCGCTGCATTTTCGCCGATTTGCTCCGCGGCCGCGCCGCGAACATGGCGCGACGTACCGCCAACCGTGCTTCTCGTACGCAGACGCGATCGGGCTCCTTTCGCTCATGCCGACCCGGCTCGCCAGGCACGAATGGCGGTGGCAAGCAATTTGCTCGCTTCCACACCGACCGCGCGCCCGCTGGCGGCAGGCCTCGGCGAAGCGCGGATGCCTGCGAGCGGAATGGCGCAGTTGATCCCGCTGCCACCAAGTGCAGGCATCGCCAAGAAATGAGGCCGGCCGCAGGCTCAGAAGGCGCCAGAACCCCGGAGAAAGTCATTGAACATCGCGCCACACCGCTACCGCCTTTGCGCCACTTCGTCCCTCGTCGAGGGTCGCCATCTCAAGTTTTCGATCCGCTTTGAAGGGCGTGACGAGGAGTGCCTGCTGATCCGTTTTGGTGGGAAAGCCTACGCTTACGTCAATCGTTGCGTACATATGCCCCGAGCGCTGGATTGCGAGCAGGACCTGGTGTTCGATTCGAGCGGGCGTTATCTGCGATGCTCGATGCACGGCATCGTCTATAGCCCCGACACCGGCACCTCGGTGAGCACGATGTGCGAGGGGCAGCAGTTGCGGGCGGTGGCGGTATTCGAGGAAGGTGGCGCCGTCGGGATCGCGGATTTTCGGGTCTCGGCGGTTCGGCTGCCGGCTGGCTGACGGCGGACCCCGGTCCGGTCGCTACGGCCGAGCGCGACCGACACACGATGGGCGCGCTTAAGGATCAATGCGGCCCAGGATCAGGTCGAAGCCGTACTGGGTCGGACGAAGGCAGCGATGGGCCTCGCCTGGGACGAATTCATCAAAATCGTCGTGCAGATCGGCGAGACCTCGCTCGATCAGTCGCTCGGCCATCGCGGCATCGACGTTCGGGTGGCAGCGAACCTTCAAGCCATCGACGGCGAAGGCCATACGGGCGAATTCGAGGTCGGTCGGTTCGGCTTGTTCGGGCATTGGATACCTGCGGTGATCGACGGTGCACGCGGGTGCTGGCCAGGCCAGTGTGCCTGATCGGACCGCCGGCGAGCAACGCCGCGCCGGATCCATGCGATGCAGCGCTCGGCTGCAGGCGATGCGGCGACCCTGCGGTGCCCGGCGCGCACCGGTCGGGCGTCTTCCTGTCCGGGCCATTCGGCCACCGCTTTGGGCTGGCGGTCGACGCGATCCGGCGGCGGCTGTCGGCGGTCGCACCGGGCGAACGGATCTGCCGGGTCCTGGTGTTTCGGGTACCGGTCGGACGTTCGCGCGGTGCCGCGCCCGCGGTTGAGTGACGGTTCAACGGAAGTTGAGGTCACCCGGGGTATACAGCAGGCCCCGCTCGCTCAGGCTCTTGCGCCGCCCGCCTCCGCCGCGTCGGCAAGGATCGCCGACGTAGCCCTGCACCCGGCCATTGCCGGCGTAGCCCCAGGCCCCGCTTCGGGTATTGATCCAGTAGGCCCCATCCGGGATCCACGCACAGTGCATCTGCTGCAGCACGGCCAACTGGGTCGCGTTCAGGTGCTGGCCATTGACGTAGACTTGACGCTGCGGCTGTGCCTGCGCTGTCGGCGCGGCGAGCACCAACAGTGCCGCGGCGAGGATGGTCGCGCTTGCCTTCATGTCGGGTCTCCTGAATTCCGTGGGTTGTGGCCGGTCGGCGTGCAACGGCAGTCATCGGGCCGGCTCCGTCAGTGGGTCACCGCGGAGACCAGGCCTGGTTCATGCCATCCGGTTGATTCCGACGAACGGTGCATGCGGACTCGCCGCGATCGCCACCGCGCGCGCCCGGTTAGTCGTCCACCGACGGACAGTCGGTCCCGACGCCACCGTTGGAGCCGAAGGGTTCCGCGGTGTCGCAGATCGCCGCCAGCTTCGCCTCGCAATCACCGTCGGCGTCGGATACGCAGGTGCAGATATGCGTGTCGTCGTTGCAGGTAATCGTGGTGTCGGCCAGCGGGTCACGCGTCTTCGAACGGAGCGCCAGCTCTTCGAGCGTACGGGAAAGCTTGTGGCCGTCGCGTTGGAAGTCGCCGAGCATCTTCAGCATCGTGGTCCCGCCCGCGGCGGGCTTGTCGCCTTCCGGTTCGAGACCGGACGGAACGCAATACGGCACCTTCTCGGTACACACCACGAACAGACCGTCGTCGTCATAGACGGGCTGATCGAAGATGATCAGCGTTTCGTCCACGGCGCAGGGTTCGACCACGATCGGCCCTTGATCGGGGCATTGCGGCACTTCGCCAGCGCGGGAGGTCAGGCCGACATCGGCGGCCATGGCGGTGCCTGTGCCCAGCGCCATGGCGATCAGCAACGCGAAGGTGGGCACGGTCGTGACGGTGAGTTTTTTGGTATGCATTTTGGATTTCCTCGAGGCCAAGGGTTGGTATCGTCGGCTCGCAGGCTCGCTGGCCTGCACCTTCAGATTGCAACCCGTCGACGCCATCGCCTATGCCTCACGTCACCGATGAAAGGTGCACCCTTTCACTTGACCTGCGCCGTCGTCTTTGGCGAAACGGGGTGTCGACGCCTACGGCGATGCATGCCGGATGCGGCCCCCTGCACCCATCTGCGAAGCATTCACCGCGGGTCGGTCGGTGGTGGACGGTGTCATGCTGCACGTGAATTCCCGGCCGCGGCCACGCCTTGCCGCCACCGCATGCCCGACATGGCGGGCGTGGCTCGAATGGCCCGGGTTACTCGGCTGGGAGGCCGAAGGCGAAGACCAACGCACACGACAGCGCAACCGTCGAGAACGCCACCAGCCGGAGCCGCCGGCGGGGCAGCGCCGGCATCTGCCACGCGACGATCAATGCGACGACGCATTGCAGCAGGTAGAACAGCGCAAATGCGCGCGAGGCGTAGGCGATGATCGCGTTGACGTGGGTCATCCAGGTGATACCGGTGGTGACCACCAGGATCAGCAGGTAGGCAATGCGCACCGGCACCCGGCGCCGGCTGAGATCCTCGATCAATCCGCCCGCGCCGACGGTGTCGGCCACCGCCGCACTGAACTGGCTGCCGATGGCAGCGACGGTGAGCAGGATCGGCAGCACCGCAGCAACCGGGGCCACCATGCCGATCACCGCCGTCACGTCGGCGCCGAGGCCGCCGTGGAACAGCACGGTGGCCAGACCGATGAAGGCGAGGTAGATGGCCGACGAAACCAACTGGGCGGTGCGCATGCTGCGGATGCGCAGTTCGGCCGGATGGGTATCGCCGAGGTAGCGCGACGTCTCGAAGCCCTGCACCACGATCAGCAGACCGAGCAACACGCGGGCGTCGTGCAGGTCGAGGCCCGCCCCCAGCCCCGGCAACTGCCAGCGCCCGTCGACGACCAGGCCGATGTTGTGGATCGCCAGCGCCAGCAGCAGTGCGCTGATCATGCCGAGATTGAGGCTGACCGCATAGGTCTCCAGCCGCTCGAGCCGGCCCAACCCGCGCCAGATGCCGACACCGCCGATCGACAGCAGCAGCAGGGTCGTCAGCGTCGATGCCAGCGTCCGGCCGCCAACGCCTGCGATGTTGAGCAGGAAGGCGGACAGCAGCTGCAAATAATAGGTGACGGAGATGAAGTAGGCGCCGGCGAGCACGATTCGCGCAAGAAATGCCACGCGCTGGGCCGGCCCGGAGCCGGCGTGCTCGATCGGCTCGAAATGCCGGATGTTGAAGCGGATCACCGCACCGACGCCATAGGCCAGAAGCAGCAGCACGGCCATGCAGGCGATCGCCAGTTCGCCGACCAGGCCGCCGAGCAGGGGGGCGCTGATCAGGAAACCGCTGCCCATGATCGAGGCCAGCGGCGTTACGGTCGCCTGCCACTCGGCGGAACCGGCGAGCCGGCGGGAGAACGCCAGATAGCTGGCGACGACGATCGTGGCGAGCGGGATCAGGATACTCAGCATCGGCTCGTGCAGGTTGGCCCGCCCCAACGACGAAAGCTTCGCACTATAGCGAAGCCGCGGGCTCGAGACCCACGGCGCCCGATCGCAGAGCGGAGCAGCACTGCCGCCACGAGACAACGAGACCAGTGAAGGTCGTGGGGACGTTCGGCGGTGCCGATTCGGCCACGGCGGTTCGTGTCGTCTGGGCACTGACTGGCATCGACGACCATCCGCGGCACCAGCCGTGGTCGGCGCCTGCGGCGACTGCTCGACTGCGCCCGGTCATCGGTCACCGCCCGCGCCGCACACATGCAAGGGCGCCAGCAGCGCAGGGGATCGATCATCGTGTCTCGTGGGTGGAGCAGGAGCACCAGCCACGGGGTGCCGTCGGCAATCTGCGACGTCCCCGGACGAATTGCACCTGGGTCCATCGTTGCATTGCGCCCTCCCGCTCTCTACGATCCGGTGAGCAATACCGGGGGCGCGGCCGGCAAGATCCCGGTGCATCGAATGGGCCGGCTGCAAGCGTTCCGGCGCCCGCCGCGCCCCTCTGACGGAGATTGCGATGGAAAGCAAGTACGCGCACGACTTCTATTCGCATCGCCACCGGCAGACACGCCATGCAGCGCGGACCGTGCTGTCGATCGTGCTCGAGCTGCTGCCGCCGGTGCGCTCGGCGATCGATCTCGGCTGCGGCGTCGGCACCTGGCTGGCAGCGCTCCGGGAATTCGGGACAACCGACGTCCGCGGCCTCGACGGACCCTGGGTCGACCCGGCGCTGCTGCAGATTCCACAGCAGGACTTCCAGGTCGCGGATTTCGAAAAGCCGATCGTCCATCGGCAGCGATACGATCTCGCGATCAGCCTCGAAGTCGCCGAGCACATCCCCGAGAGCGGCGCGGGCCGATTTGTCGACGCGCTGGTCGGGGCATCCGATTTCGTGCTGTTCTCGGCCGCGATACCGTTCCAGGGAGGCGTCGGCCACGTCAACGAGCAGTGGCCAGACTATTGGGCTGCGATGTTCGCCGACCGCGGCCATGTCGCGCTGGACATCGTACGCAGCAAGATCTGGGACGACGAAAGCATCCCGTTCTGGTACCGCCAGAACATCCTGCTGTTCGCGAGTCGCGACAAGGTCTCGCGCCTCGCGCCCACCGTCGGTCACGTCGCCACGCACACATTCCCGATCGCGCTCGTGCATCCCGAACTGTACCTCGCCCGCTCGATCCCGGACTGACCCGTGGCGGCCGGGTTGCACCGTGGATGCAACGACGAGCGCCGGCCGTCGCATGCCGGCGTGCAGGCATCGCCGCCAATGCAATCCGGTAACGTCCGCTCCGGGCGGGCATGCCTCCGCACCCGTCCTTGCCGGCATCGGCAGGCAACGCCATCGCCGTAAGGTCCGGATGCCGTCGATCGTCCATGCATCAGCTGGATCACGCCCACTATCGGCATCAAGATTCCGCATCGAACGACGGAGGCACCGACTTGGAATTCCGCTTCACGCAACTGCGCGATGTCCCGGTGGAGGGGATCGTCGCGCTCCACCGCGATCCGAAGGTTCTTCGCCATCTGCCACTCGCGACCGTTGCCTTCGACACCGCCGCGTGCGAGCGATGGCTTGCCGACAAGGAGGCCCAGTGGGACCGTCACGGCCATGGCCCCCGGGCGATCCTGGTCGATGGACGCTTCGCCGGATGGGGCGGGCTGCAACGGGAAACAGACGATGTGGATCTCGCCTTGGTGATGTTCCCCCGCTATTGGGGGCTGGGCCCGCCCATCAGTCGCGAGATCCTGCGAATCGGTTTCGACGAACTCGGCGTCGAATCTGTCACCGCGCGGCTGCCCGAGAGCCGGACGCGAACCGCGGGCCTGGGTCGCATGGGCTTTCGCCGCGACGGTGTGGTCTCGATCGACGGCGTCCGCTTCGTTCGGTTCCGCCTGCGGGCGAGCGACAGGCATGACGTTTGGGCTAGGCGCGTATAGGCCTAGGGGTCACCCATTAGCCTCCCCGTTGCAATAGGGCGAGCAAGGCTCTGCGGTTCCCCCGCATTTGTTGATCCCTACCATGCCCAGCCGGCGCGCCTGCGCGCTTGGTTCTCGGTTGAAGGTTGCGCGATGTCGCGCACCAGTCACCCATCAGGATCAAGGCGCGCACGATGCCGCCGTGCTTGCCCCTGGCCGCCGTTGCGACCCCAGAAAACCCTCCGTTCCCCATCGCGTCCAATATTCGGGAGCCTTCTGGCTCCGCACAGATCTTTGGCTTGGCCTTGGCGATCCAACCCAAGGTGGCTCGCGATGCGGGCGCGACTTCGCCTTGCTCGGGCGGGGCCGACGGCGTCGTGCAATCAGGTCTCGTGGTTTTGCCAACCCCATGTCCGCACTGGCGCCATCGCCCCATGGTTCGTTATCCGAACGCGCGCGTCACGTCGAACGGGGCGCCGTTCTTCATGACGTGGTAACAAGCCCGCGCGAGCTTGTGGGCGACCGCCTTGACGGCGACCACTGGCAGCGTGCGAGCACTTTTCTTCCGGTAGTAGCGCTTGATCCTGTCGTCGTAGCGGATGGCGAAGTGCGCGGCCTCGACGAAGGCCCAGGCAAGGTGCCTGTTGCCGCACTTCACGTTGCCTTCGCCCTTCTTCTTGCCATTGGACTCGCGACGGCTGCCCACGGTGCGAGCGTAGGAGGCAAAGTTGCCAGGGCTGGCGAAGCGTCCGATGTCGCCGGTCTCCAATGCGATGGTCAGCGCCAGCACTTCACCGATGCCGACCACGGTTCTGAGACTGCGATAGTCCTCGCGCAGCTTCGCGCGCGCGAGGATGGCCTGTTCGAGTTTGTCGATCTGGGCATCGAGACAGTGCATCACCGTCAGATTCGCATCGAGCGCAAGCCGTTGTTCGGGGAGCAGCGCCAGCGCTTCGATGTCGGCCGCCGTCCAGCGCTTCAGTTCATTGCCACTCGTGCGTATTGCGAGATTGCGCGCGAGCAGGTTCTGCATGCTCAGAATCTGGCTGGTGCGTTGCCGGACCAGTTGTATGCGCTTTCGCAGCAAATCGCGCAGCGCACGCTGTTCGCGCGGGTAGATGTAGCCCTCGGGAAGAATACCAAGCCGCAACAGGTGGGCCAGATGCGCAGCGTCCGCCTCGTCACCGCTGTGCTTGAGGCCTTCGTATTGCTTGACCGCCGCCGTATTGACCAGGCGCACCGAAAACCCATCTTCCTGCAGACCATCGACCAGCCAATACCAATTGAAGGTCGATTCCACCGCCACCGCTTGCATCTCTCCATCGCAACTGCGCAAAGCCATGATGATCGCACCGAGATCATTGGGTAGGCGCTTTCGAAAACGGACCTGATCGGACCCGTCGAGCACTACCACCACGCTGTTGTTGGAATGCAGATCGATTCCCGCATAGAGTTCCATGTCGGTCTCCTCCTGAGTCGCGTTTCGTCTGGTTTCGCAACTTCGACGATACGCCTCTCGAGGAGGCCGACACCCTCGCGGGCTAGATGATTATCAGGTCTATAGGTTTAGGGGTCAGGTCTATAATCATTGCTGTCGGCTGCGACCGATCATTCGCCGTCTAGCGACCCGGCGACCGACCGGAACCGCGCCAAAGCCACCGCTAACCTGCTCGCCGCCTTGCCGCCCGCACGATCCGCCCGACGGTCGTGAAATGCACACCGAAAGCCTCGGCAATCTGCATGTAGCTGTACTCGCCGGTGGCATGTGCCGCCACCATCGCTCCATCACGATCGCCCCGCTGCGCAACGAAAACGGCGAGCGGAGGCGCCGCAGGGCGCCGCTGTGCAGCGGGTATGTTCACGTCATCGATATCGCCGATATGTTCGGCTCTGATCCGCTCGAAGAACGCCGGATCCCCGAGAAATACCTGCCGCTGCAGTTGCCGCCATATCGACGGTGAGCCAAGCCCCTCGTCTACAAAACGCGCATAGCGTTTGATTGCGGTGGATCGCCGGCGCGCAAACTGGGCCAGCAACGCGTCGACCGACAGCCACGGCGGGCATGGCGCGACACCCAGCATCGCGCGATGACTGCTCCAGAACCAATCATCGGGCTGGGCCACGATTCCCGCCCGCACCGGATTGAGCACGACGTAGCGCGACAACTCGAGCAGGTAGGCGTCGGCATCGACCAGAATCGCCTTGTAGCGACCCTGAAAAAGATGGCCACTTCGGCCATGCCGGCGATTGCTCGCCTGCGTATAGACGCCGTTGAGCTGCCGCATGCCCTTGGCCAGGTTGCCGTCCGGGGTTGCGACCAGCAGATGATAATGATTGTCCATCAGGCAATAGGCGTAGCAGAGCCAGTTGAAGTCCTCGACCACCCGACCCAGCAGATCGACGAAGCGCTCCCGGTCCTGATCGTCGTCGTAGATCTGCTCGCGCCGGTCACCCCTCGTCGTCACATGGTAGTGGGCGCCCTCATATTCGATGCGAAGTGGTCTGCTCATGCCCTCAAGCCTAGTACGAAATCTGGACAAATGATACGGTTCTAGACCTGACCCCTTGCAGGGAGCTTTGCGTCGCGGCTGCCACGTGCCTAAAAATATAGTCAGGAGGAGATTCCAGATGACCTATGAAACCATCCTGTACGGTGTCGCCGGCGGTGTCGCCGAGATCCGTTTCAATCGTCCGCACCGGCTCAATGCGGTGACCGGCCAACTGTATTCGGAATTCAACGCAGCGTTGAGCGAGGCCGAGCAGAACGTCGACGCACGCGTGGTGATGATCACCGGCGAAGGGCGCGCGTTCTGTGTCGGCGCCGACCTCAAGGAGCACAAGGCCGGGCGAACGGCCTTCGATCGGCGCCAGTATCTGCAAGGTGAACAGGTGGTATGCAAGCGATTGCTGCAGCTGGGGAAGCCGGTGATCGCGGCGGTCAACGGATTCGCGCTGGGGGCCGGTGCCGAGATGGCGCTGGCATCGGACTTCCTGCTGATGGCCGACAACGCTCAGATCGGATTGCCCGAGATCAGCATCGGCAATTTTCTCGGTGGCGGCGTCACCTGGCTGCTGCCGCGCCTGGTCGGGCTCGCCAAGGCGCGCGAACTGGTGTTCCTCGGCGAACGCGTCGGCGGCGACGAGGCAGTCAGGATCGGGCTCGCCAATCGGGTGTTCCCGGCCGACGGTTTTGTCGAGTCGGCCCGCGAGTTCGCCCTCAAGGTCGCGACCAAGGCGCCCTTCTCGATGCAGCTCGCCAAGGAACAACTGAACATGTCGGCCGAGCGAACGCTCGAGGCCTGCCTGACGGCGGAACTCGAAGGCATGACGTTCGTCGGCACGACGCGCGACTGGCAGGAAGGCGTCGATGCCTTCGCCGAAAAGCGCAAACCGGTCTTCAAGGGGGAGTGAAATGACCTGGATCCTGAAGGGCTTCACCGAGCCGAGCCCGCTGCACGATTTCCTGGCGCCGGACTCGATCGCCATCGTCGGCGCCTCGGCCGACCCCACCAAGCGGGGCTACAAGGCGATGGTCGGGCTGATCAAGGACGGCTACAAGGGCACCATCTATCCGATCAATCCGAAGGCGGACATGATCCTCGGCATCAAGACGCTGCCCTCGCTCGAGGCCTTGCCGGAAGCGGCCGACCTGGCACTGATCTGCACGCCGGCGACCAGCGTGCCCGGCCTGTTGCGCGAATGCGGCAGAAAGGGCATCAAGGGCGCGGTGGTGCTGGCCAGCGGCTTTCGCGAAACCGGGCGAGCGGAAGGCATCCAGCTCGAAAAGGAATTGCTCGAAGTCGCCCGCGAGGGCAATGTGCGGGTGATCGGCCCGAATACCTCGGGCATGTTCAACCTCCACAAGAAGGTCAATCTGCTGGCGCTGGCCAACATCAAGGCCGGCGACATCGGCTTCATCTCGCAGTCCGGCAACATGCTGCTGTCGCTGGTGCTCGAGGCGGAGCACAACGGGCACGTCGGTTTCTCGACCTATGCCGGGCCGGGCAACCAGACCGACATCGGCTTCAACGACTACCTGCGCTATCTCGGCGAAGACCCCCAGACGCGGGTGGCGACCCTCTACGTCGAGGGCTTCCGCGACGGTCGCCGCTTCCTCGACATGGCGCGCCAGGTCACCGAGATGAAACCGGTGGTGGTGTACAAATCGGGGGCCACCGAGCAGGGCCAGAAAGCCGCGGCATCGCACACCGGCGCACTCGCCGGCAGCTACGAGATGACCGTCGACGTGTTGCGTCAGGTCGGCGTCAGCGTCGTGCAGAATTCCGACGAGATCCTGCCGGTGGCCGAGGGCCTGGGCCTGCTGCAGCAGGCCCACGGCAAGCGGGTCGCGGTGGTGTCGGACGGTGGCGGCCAGGCGACGATCGCCTCCGACCGCCTCGCCGAAGCCGGGGTCGAACTCGCCCAGATCTCCGAGGCCACACGCCAGCGCCTGGCCGAGATCCTGTTCCCGCAGGCCTCGCTGGCCAATCCGATCGACGTCGCCGGCACCAGCGATGCCGATCCGTCGGTGTTGGCCAAGTGCATGGAGATCGTCGCCGAAGACGACAACGTCGACACCATCTTCCTGGTCGGCATGTTCGGCGGCTACTACCTGCGCTTCGCCGAAGACCTGCTCGGCGGCGAAATGCGCGGCGCCGAGTCGATGATCGAACTGTGGCGGAAGTGCCGCAAGCCGCTGGTGATCTACAGCCTGTACGAAGCGGTGCGACCGCCGGCGCTGCGGCGCCTGCACGAGGCCGGACTACCGGTCTACGCGTCGCTGGAAAATGCGGTACGGGTAATCGCGGCACTCGGCGAGCGGGGCATCTTCCTCGCCGCCAGCCACGACAAGAAGATCGTGCCGGCGGCCGCGCCGCAGCCGGAACTGCAGGCCGCATTCGCCAACGCCCGCGACCAGGATCGCGACCTGCTCGAATACGAGGCCAAGACATTGCTGCGCAGTCACGGCATCAACGTGGCCGACGAGGTGCTGGCGCGCAGCGCGGACGACCTCGCCGATGTCGCGGCCCGCTTCGGCGAGCGCGCACTGGTGATGAAGGTGGTGTCGAAAGACATCCTGCACAAATCCGACGCCGGTGGCGTCAAGCTCTCACTGCAGGGCGAGGCGTCGCTGCGCGACGCCTATGACCAGATCATGTCGTCGTGTCGCGCCTACAAGCCCGATGCCGACATCGAAGGCGTACTGGTGACGCCGATGGCGCGACGCGGCCTCGAGGTCATCATCGGTGTCATGCGCGACCCGATTTTCGGCCCGGTGCTGATGTTCGGCCTCGGCGGAATCTTCGTCGAGATCCTAAAGGACGTGACCTTCCGCGCGATTCCGCTGTCCCGCTACGACGCCCGTTCGATGGTCGAGCAGATCAAGGCGAGCAAGGTGCTGAAAGGGGTGCGCGGTGAGGCGGCGGTGGACAAGGAAGCGCTGGTGGATCTGCTGCTGAAGATCTCCAGCATCGTCGAGGCCTACCCGGAACTGGCCGAACTCGACCTCAACCCGGTGATCCTCTACAGCGACGGCTACGCGGTGGTGGATGCCCGTGTCATCGTCGACCGACCGGGCGCCGGCGCGAAGGAGTCCCACTGATGGACGCCCCAGTGCTGACCGATGCGACACTGGCGGTCGACGGCCGCGTCGCGACCCTGACCTTCGAACGCAATGACGTGCGCAATGCACTGACCGGCACCGCACTGATCGACGACATCGTCGCCGTCGCACAGTGGGCGAACCGCGCCGACGAAGCGATTTCGGTGCTGGTCATGACCGGTGCCGGCTCGGCCTTCTCGGCCGGCGGCAACGTCAAGGACATGGCCGAGCGCGGCGGCGATTTCGCCGGCGACGTCGCCGAATGCGCGCAGCGCTACCGCGACGGCATCCAGCGCATTCCGCTGGCGCTGCAGGCAGTCGAGGTGCCGATCATCGCCGCGGTCAACGGGCCGGCGATCGGGGCCGGCTGCGACCTCGCCAACATGGCCGACATCCGCATCGCCTCGACCCGCGCCAAGTTCGGCGAGACCTTCCTCAATCTCGGCATCATTCCCGGAGATGGCGGCGCCTGGTTGATGCAGCGGCTGATCGGCTACCAGCGCGCATTCGAGCTGACGCTGTCCGGCCGGGTCATCGATGCCGCCGAGGCGCTGCAGTACGGCATCGCGATGGAAGTGGTCGAGCCCGACCAGTTGCTGCCACGCGCCCACCAGCTGGCCGCCCGCTTCGCCGCCCAGCCGCCGAAGGCGCTGCGACTGACGAAGCGGCTGATGAAGATGGCCCAGCGCATGGAACTGAAGGATTTCCTCGACTTGTGCGCGGTGTTCCAGGGCATGTGCCACAACGAGCCGGAGCATCTCGACGCGGTGCGCCGCTTCCTCGAAAAATGAATCGCGGGCGCCGGCCGCAGCCTCCCGCCGCACCGGCCGGTTCGTCTGTGGGCGACGTTCGCGATTTTCCGAACTAGACTTTGTTGAGCGGCCGAATGGCGGGTCCCGCCGTTGACGCCCGCAACGACCTGGGAGGCAGCACATGGCAAACAATGCGGTGTTCTTCGCGTGGAACCGCCCGATTCCGGGCCGCGAGCGCATCAGTCAGGCGCATTTCGGCGAGTTCAGCGAGTTCCTGGCGGGGCTGGAACGGAGCGGCACGATCGAATCCTTCGACGTCGTCCTGCTGGACCCGCACGGCGGCGACCTCAACGGCTTCTTCCTGGTCCGTGGCGAGCCATCGCAGCTCGATGCCATGGTGGCGAGCGAGGCTTGGCAGACTCACATCACCCGTGCCACGCTTCATCTGCTCGGTGCCGGCGCGATCCGTGGTGCCACCCGTGGCGAGGTGGCGACCCGGATGGCTCGCTGGAGCGGCCTGCTGCCGGACTGATCGGCCGCGGCAGTCGGGTCAGCGTCGCGATCCGATCACCATCGCGATGCCGCCGAGGATCGCAACCGCAGCCAGCAGCAGCCGCAGCGTCAGCGATTCTCCGAGCAACAGAGCACCACCCAGCGCGGCGATGACCGGTACCGACAGCTGCACCGACGCAGCGCTGGCAGCCCGCAGGCCCGGCAGCGCGGCATACCAGATGGCATAGCCAAGGCCGGAGGCGAGCGCCCCGGAGGCGACCGCGTAGGCGGCGCCAACGGGATCGAACCGGGTATCGCCGAGCCCCAGCAGGCTCAGCACCAGCGCCAGCGGCAGTGCGCGCACGAAGTTGCCGGCGGTGGCCGCGGCCGGGTCGCCGCCGCCCCGTCCGCGCAGCGAATAGATGCCCCAGGCGAAGCCGGCGGTGCCCATCAGCAGGGCACCGGCGAGGGGCGGCGCCGACAAGCCGGGCAGCAGCAATCCGATGAGTCCGCCTGCGGCCAGCACCAGACCGACGACGGCGCCCCGCGAAAGTCGCTCGCCGCGGGCCAGGCCATAGCCGATCATCGTCGCCTGGACGGCACCGAATAGCAGAAGTGCGCCGGTGCCGGCCTCGAGACTGAGATAGGCGTAGGAAAAGCCGGCGGCGTAGGCGAACAGTGCCGTCGCGGAAACCCAGTCACCGGCGACGCGGCCCCGCCCGTGGCGCATCCGCACGATGCCCCACAAGATCAGGGACCCGGCGGCGATGCGGATCGTCGTGAAGGTCGCCGCGTCGATGCCGGTATCCCGCAGGGCAAGTCGGCACAGCAGCGAATTGGCCGCGAACGCGATCATTGCGACCACCGTCAGCCACAACGTCGCCGCGGGATTCATCGCACCGCCCCGCTCGGCCGCGAGGCCGACGCCCACTGACTACAGTGCATGCTCGAGTGAGGGCACGCAGTTGCCGTCACCGACCAGCTCGCGCAGCCGCACCTGCTCCAGTGCCCGCGCTTCGGCACCGGTTGCGGCAATCACCTTGACTGCGGCGCCGCGGGCAAGGGCGGAACGCACCAGTTCCTCGAGCACGATCAGTGTGGACACGCCAATGATGGTCGCCGCCGAGATGTCCACGACCAGCGTCCGACAGGCGTCGTACTGACGCACCCGCTGCTTCAGGCCCCGGCCGACGCCGTAGCTGACCGGACCGGTGATCCGCAGCAGCACGATCTCGCCGTCGCCGGCGGCAAGCCGGCGGCGATCCGATTCCACCAGGCCTTCCACATCGCGCAGGCCATCGCTGAGCACGACGCCGCCGAGTTGCAGGTGCGACAGCTTCTCGATGGTCACGAGATTCTTGATGAAGACGCCGACGAACACCGCAGTGATCAGATCGACGAACACGGTCAAGGCGAACACCAGGATCATCAGCGCAACCGGGAACAACGGCAGCCTGTGCATGCGGCGCAGGAACGGCCAGTCGACGATGTCGATACCGACCTTGACCAGGATGCCGGCCAGCGCGGCCAGCGGAATCGATTCGAAGAAGCCCCCGAGGCCGGTGGCGATCGCCAGCAACAACAGCGCATGCACCGCACCGGACAACGGTCCGCTGCCGCCGGCCCGCACATTGACGACCGTTCGCATCGTCGCGCCAGCGCCCGGCAGCCCTCCGAGCAGGCCGGCCAGCCCGTTGCCGATGCCCTGGCCGATCAGTTCCCGGTCCGAGTCGTGGTGGGTGCCGGTGACATTGTCAGCCACCAGCGATGTCAGCAGTGAATCGATCGCGCCGAGCACTGCCAGCATCAGCGCATTGACCACCATTTCCTGCAGCAGGCCGGCCTCGAAGGTGATCGGCTGCAGCGTCGGCAGTGCGGTCGGGATTTCGCCGATCCGGGCGACATCGGCGGCTGGAAAGAACACCTCGACCGCAATCGTCGCGACGATCAGTCCGAGCAGGGGCGACGGGATCACCCGCCCCGCACGCCCGCGCCAAGCGACGACGATCACCAATGTCAGCAGGCCGATCGTCAGCGTCGGCAGTTGCGGTCCCGCGATCTGCCCAGGCAACGCGCGGACCGCATCGACGACACTGCCGCCGGCGGCAAAACCGAGCAGCGGGCCGAGTTGCAGCAGAATGATGATTGCGCCGATGCCGCTCATGAAGCCCGAAATCACCGGATAGGGCACCATGATGATGTACTTGCCGAGGCGGGCCAGACCGAACAGGATCTGAAAGCAACCGCCGAGCATCACGGTGGTGAATGCGAGCGCCAGACCCTGGTCCGGAAACTCGGCGGCATAGCCGGCGGTCATCGCCGTCATGACCACTGTCATCGGGCCGGTGGGCCCGGATATCTGGGCCGGCGTACCGCCGAAGACGGCCGCGAAGAAGCCGACGACGATCGCGCCGTAAAGCCCCGCGACAGGACCGGCGCCGGACGCGATGCCGAAGGCGAGGGCCAGCGGCAAGGCGACGACGGCGGCGGTCACGCCACCGAAGAGGTTGCCCCGCAGGTCTTGCCGGAAACTCTGAAGCGAATACATGCCGCGCTCCCCCAGGAGCGCCCAGACCCGGCTGCAGCCCGAACGCCCGCGATCAACCGGGTCGATCCCGGCCGCGCAAGCATACGAGATACCGCGGTGACTTGGGAGAGTGCAGGCAGTGCCTGACGGCCGACGTCGGTCAGCTGGCGTCGTGCCGGGGCGGCCGTCCCCGGGCCGAACTGCTTTGGCCCGGGACGGCCGCCCGATTCGGTGTGAAGCCGACGCTCAGGGTTCCGACATCAGATCTTCGATCAGCTGACAAAGCAGGTCGAGGCGACCGCGTTCGACCACGTTGGCCAGGCCGGCCCGCGGCTCATCGAGGGTACCCGGGCCGAATCCGTCGCCGGACGGATCCGCTGCGTGGGGGCCCTGCTCGAAACCGCCCTGGATCGTCTCCATCGTCAGTCTGCCCCAGTTGCATTCGATCGCCATCGCGCTGACCGGCGGTCCACCGCCCCGCCCGGCCGCGGATGTCGGCGCCGACACCAGGGCCCCTGCGAAGATTGCGCCGGAAATGATCGCTGTTGAGATCCTGCCCATGAATCCACCTCCTGGATCGATTTGGAAGGACATCGCGGGCCGCCGCAGGCAGCACGGTACAGCAGCACTGCGACCGATTGACTGCCTCGGCACGGCGGCCGCCGTGCGTCCGCATCTGCCAACCGCGGGCGCTCGTGTCTTTTTGCAAAATATATGCCGGTCAATGTTTTCAGATGCTTCCGGACGCACGATCGTGCGCCCTGTAAGATGCGTCGACACCGGTCGCGGGCAGGCGCGCGTGCGGTGAACACGACCGGCCGCAGCTGTCCCGGCCTGCTGCCATCGATACGAGGATTGCGCAATGTCCCCAAGCCCCGCCGGCCTGCACGTTTCCGCACTTTTCCAGTATCCGGTGAAGTCCTGTGCGCCGCTCGCGCTCGGACGTGGCTTCATCGACGACTACGGACTCGCCGGCGATCGCCGCTATCTCGTCACCGACCCGGACGGTGGCTTTCTCACCGGACGCCGGCACCCACGACTGGCCAGCCTGCTGGCGACGCCCGTGGAGGGCGGCGTCGTGCTGGCTGCCGACGATCGTGCGCCGCTGCTGCTCGCATCCAGCAAGTTTCCCGACGAATATGTAGACGTCGTGATCTGGCGCCAGACGGTCCCGGCGCGGCGCTGCGGCGCGCCGGCCGATGCCTGGCTCAGCGATTACCTCGGCACGGCTGCCCGGCTGGTGCATTTCGGCGCCCGCAGCCGGCGGCCGATCAAGGACGTGTCGGACCGGGAGGTCGGATTTGCCGACGGCTACCCGCTGCTGCTGACCAGCGAAGCATCACTCGCCGATCTGCAGGAGGCATGCCCGAGCCCGCTGGTGATGGAACAGTTCCGGCCCAACATCGTCGTCGCCGGCGCCGATCCCTGGGCCGAGGACAGCTGGCGCCGGATCCGCATCGGCGCGCTCGAATTCGAGGTTCATTCTCCCTGCGAGCGCTGCGTATTCACCACCCTGGCGCCGCGCAGCGAAAGCTTTCACCCGATGCAGCAACCCCTGCGCACCTTGATACGCCACCACCACGACGGCAAGCACACGCCATTGTTCGGTCACAACCTGATCGCCCAAGGCACCGGGCTGATCGAGCGGGGCATGGCAGTCACCGTGCTGGCATAGGATTCGAACGCGCCGGCAGGGCGGGCAAGGCCGAGACACCGGTACTCGGGCCGATGTTCGCAAACAGCCTTCGCGCAGCGTTGCGGGTTGTGTCCTTCGGACGGCGGGCTTCGACGCCGTGACATGCCGATCGGTCGATGGGCGGAGACGGCCCGAGCTCGAATTCCTGCCACGCACCGGGCGGCACGCGCGGCGGCCGTGCACGCCACGCGCGTCGACTGACCGTCGGGGCGGCCTCAGGACCCTTCGCTGCCGGCGGGGGCGCCCTCCGGAATCCAGCGGGCGAGCGCCGTGAACAAGGTCTGGGGTTCCACCGGCTTGGCGATGAAATCGTCCATGCCGGCTTCTGCACAGGCGCGACGGTCGTCGTCGAAGGCATTGGCGGTCATGGCCAGCACCGGTGTCGAGATGCCCCGGCGTCGCAATTCGCGGCAGGCATCGAGGCCATCGAGCACCGGCATCTGCAGGTCCATCAGGACGATGTCGTATTCGGCGCGATCGAGCATGTCGAGCGCTTCACCGCCGTGCTCGGCGATATCGACGGCAAGGCCGGCGAGCCGCAGGTGCTCTGCGGCGATGATCTGATTGACCCGGTTGTCCTCGACCAGCAACACGCGCGCGCCGGCCCGCACGCTCTGCCCGGAAGCGGCTGCCGCCGGCCCCACAGTCGCATCGGCCAACCCGAGCGTCAGCTCGAACCAGAATGTGCTGCCCTCGCCGGGCTCGCTGTCGACGCCGATGTCGCCGCCCATCAATCCGGCCAGCCGCTTGCATATTGCCAGCCCGAGGCCGCTGCCTCCATGGGTCCGGGTAGTTGATGCCTCGGCCTGCTCGAAGGCGCCGAACACCCGCTGGCGGCTGTGTTCGGCAATGCCGATGCCGGTGTCTTCGACCTCGAATCGGACCCGCGCGCAATCGCCGTCGGATGCCAGTCGGACGACCCGCAATGCGATGTAGCCCTGCTCGGTGAACTTGACGGCATTGCCGATGAAGTTGATCAGGATCTGGCCGAGCCGCAGCGGATCACCGAGCAGAGGCAGTCGTGCGAGCGCCGGGTCGATGTGCTCGCGGTAGGCGAGCCCCCTGTCCCGTACACGATTGCCGAAGATCGACCGCACGTGGTCGATGATGCTGCCTAGCAGCATCGGCGTCCGTTCGATCGTCATCTGGCCGGCCTCGATCTTCGACAGATCGAGGATGTCGTCGATGATCCGCAGCAGCAGCTTGGCCGCCGCGATGATCTGGTCGAGACGCGCCAATTGCCGCGGGTCCGCGACATCGTGGCGCAGCAGGTGCGCGAAGCCGAGAATCGCATTCATCGGCGTGCGGATCTCGTGCGACATGTTCGCGAGAAAGATCGACTTCGCCTGCGACGCCTTTTCGGCCTCGTCGATCGAGGTCCGCAGCGCCGCCTCGACCCGCTTCTCGCGAGTGATGTCCTCGTAGATGCCGAGCAGGCCGAGCATCCGGCCCTCCCCGTCACGCAGGGGCACCCGGCTGGTTCGCCACCAGATCTCGCCGCCGTCCACCGCCGGCATCACGTGCTCGACCTTCAGACGCGCCTCCCCGCTGTCCACGACTGCCCGATCCTCGGCGCGGATCAGGTCGGCACGGGCATGCCAGGCCATTTCGTCGTCGCTGCGACCGACCACCTCGTCCGGCGATGCCTTGCCGGCATCGTCCGCCAGCAACTGATTGCAGCCGAGGTAGCGCGACGAGAGGTCTTTCCAGTAGAGCCGTACCGGAATCGTGTCGAGCACGCTATGAAGCATCAGGTTGAGTTCGTCGACCCGTGCCTTCTCCCGCGCTAGGCCGTCGCGCGCCTGTTCGAGCCGCTCGCGCTCGTCCTGCAATTGCTCGTTCACTCGCTGCTCGACGCCGACCATGTAGGACACCAGCAGAAAGATGCCGGTCGACGCGCAGCCGAGATTGAGCATCAGAAAACCGCGCTGGACCCCTGCCGACAGCGGCGCTATCCGTTCGGCCAGCCACGGATCGATCAGCATCGACGCCACGACCAACATTGCATAGGCCCCGAGCCAGATCCAGGCGGCACGTCGCGAATGCAGGACCAGCGCCGTCACCGGCGCGAAGATCGCCCATAGCATCACCATGCTGCCGCCGACGAAACCGCCGAGCAGCCACATCGTCAGGAAGGGCGCCAGCAGTACCAGGGTCAGCAGACAGATCTCGTGGCTGCGCTCGCGGCTGGTGCGCATGAAACGCAGCAGGCTGAGTCCGGAGATCAGCGCGAACGCGATCGGCACGGCGCCGGCCTGCGGCCGGCCGAGCATCAGCAAGGCCATCCCCCACAGGCAGCCGGCCGGCACCAGGATCAGCGATGCCAGGGTCAATGCGATCTTGCGGATTCGCAGGCCGGAATCGTCACCCGGCCCGACGCCGCGCTCGACGAGCCGGCCGAGCACGCTGCTGGGCGGCGAATTCGGCAATGCGGTCACTCCGTCTCGGACAAGCTTCGAATCTATCGCGAATCGCGCCGTCGGCGCACGCCCTCCGGCGGAAATGCGCGATTCGGCGCGACGGAGAGTCGCATTCCGGCGCCTACCGGCGGCCGCTCGCAGTCGCGCGCCACGGGGCATGGGCCAACGCCACCGCCTGAGCACCACCGCGCTGACGGCGACGCCATTTGACCGCCAACGACACGTCGCCGATACTCGACCGAAAAACTCAACTGCCATGTTTGCAGCGGCAGTCGGGACAACAATCGAAGCGCCGCCCAGGGATCCCAGACCGTCGGATGCGACACGCGAAATCTCTATCCAAGAGACTGATGCTGTTCCGGATCTTCATCGTCATGGTGTCGGTGGAGTTCGTGATCATGCTGCTGATCGAGTCGAGCCCGCTCAACGGCAATCCCGTCCTGGAAATCGCGCTCGACGTCTTCCTGCTCGGCTGCATCGCGACACCGGGCATCTACTTCTGGGTGGTGAGACCCTTCGTCCTCGACCGCGACACGGCCCTTCAGGAGAGCGCCCGTCAGGCCCGGACGGACCACCTCACCGGCCTCGCCAACCGGCGACAGTTCCGCGAAGTGCTGGCGGTCGAACATGCCCGCCTTCAGCGCACCGGCGGCGCCTTGGCGATCGTCCTTGTGGACGTTGATTATTTCAAGAAATTCAACGACTTTCACGGGCACCTGGGTGGCGACGAGTGTCTCCGGCAGATCGCTGGCGCGATTGCCGGCTGCGCGATGCGACCGGCCGATCTGGTGGCGCGCTATGGCGGAGAGGAATTCGTTCTGGTGCTGCCGGACACCGACCTCGACGGCGCCCGCAAGATGGGCGACGAGATCCGCCAGCGGGTCGAAGCGCTCGCCATCGCGCATGGTGCCCCCGGCGCTGGTCCACTGGTCACCGTCAGCATCGGCGTCGCAGCCGGCGCGTGCACGCGGGAGGCCTCTTCGCTGGCGCTGGTGGCGAGCGCCGACGAAATGCTCTACCGCGCCAAATCCGGTGGGCGCAACCGGGTGGAGGCGGTCACCCGCGAAGCCGCGGACAGCAGCACGCTGCCGTCCGCGGTCGAGTTCGGCGACCACTACCGCTGCGGCAACGACTACATCGACGGCCAGCACGAGCAGATCATGCGTCACACCGACCGGCTGCTGCTGGCGCTGGCCGGACCAGATTCCGGAACCACCTTCGAAGACGAGGTGGTGGCGCTGCTGCGGCTGGTCGCCGTCCATTTCCGCGACGAGATCATGATTCTTCGCCGCCTCGGCTTCGACGATGCCGACGCCCACGCCCGCGAGCACGCCCGACTGCTCGACAAGGCAGCCGCGCTGCTGCGCGACTATCGCGCCGGGACCGCGGCCCCCAGCACCCTGTTCCATTTCTTCGCCCGGGAACTCGTCTTCGAGCACGTGCTGCTCGCGGACAAGGCCTATTTCCCATTGACCGAGCAGGCCGGCGACGTTTCGCCGTGACGGGCGCCAGACCGGATCTTTACCCGAACGTGATGATTTCGTGAGGACTCCACCGGCGTGGATCACCGATGCTGATCGGGACGACGCCGGTGGCCCAGCCGTTCAGCGGCAACCGGCGGCGCACCCCACCCATCCGCTGGAGGACCCTCATGAAACGCTCGCTCGGAATCCTTGCCACCTGCCTGTTGCTGACCTCGCAGATCGCCACCGCCGACCCCGGCAAACCCAATTTCATGCCCTCGCTGTGGGGCGACGGCCAGCTCTGGGGTACCAAGGGCACCACCACACTGCCTGCGCCCAACAGCCACAATCGCGGATCGTTCGACGCACTCTACGTCATCACGAACTCCAACAATCCGGAAGGGCAGCTGCCCGTCTCGGAAGCGGCGCCCGGCAATCGCGACTACAACGGCGGGCGCTGGTTCACCCACACGGTGGAATGGACCGCTGAGGGATTCATGGACCATGGCATCGTGCCGGTGCTGACGTCTGCCGATGAAATCGCCCTGCACGAGGAACTTGGCCACCTGGTGGTGACGCCCGGCTCGTTCCCGGGTGGCCCGCCGGTCTACTTCCAGTGCCCGTTGCTGCCGGTGCACTGAGTCCCGGCCCGCGCCAGGATCAAGAGAACGCGGCCCCGGGCAGGGGCCGCAGATGACACGCTGCAGTGGGGACTGCAGACCGGCGCACCCTCGAGACCTTGGCGGACGACCCTGGGCGCGGATTCCGCATGGGCTCCGGCGGCCCTCCAGGCATCCGCCAAAGCCGCCTCGCGGCCGACAGGCATTCCCATGCAAACCATGCGCCAGTTCGCATGGAAAACAAACATGCCATGATTCAAGGGCTTGCAGACCGGCCTTGAAGGCGCTGCGCGACCCTGTGCGCGTTTTCGCCAAGCGACGGGCGATTTCCACCAGCCGGCACCGCGTCACCAGATTTCGCATTACCGGCACAGCCCCGACACTGCCCCCGCTCTATACTCGATCGACGGGTCGGCAATCCTGCCATCCGATGCGTCAGGGCGCGCTGTCGGCCGGCCCTGACAACAGACGTCGCGGTCGGCGGCGCGGAGGCGACACGATGAATCTACTGGGTACCTTGGCCAAGGTGGCCGTCGGTGTGATGTTGGCACGTGGTGCGGGCAGGATGATCCGCGGCGGGGGCGGCGGCGGCGGCACCGCCGGCAACGGCGGCGGACTCGGCGATCTGATGGGCGGATTGACCCGCGGTGGCGGCGCCGGTGACCTGCTGGGCGGCCTGCTCGGCGGGCTCGCCGGCGGGCGTGCCCAGGGCCAGGGCGGCGGCCTCGGCGACCTGCTCGGTGGCGTGCTGTCCGGTGGCGGCACCCGTGCTTCCGGCGGACTCGGCGGGCTGGGAGAACTGCTCGAGAGCCTAGGTGGCGCTCAGCGCGGCCAAGGCGGTCTCGGTCAGATGTTCAATCGCGCGATGGCCGGCGAGTCGCTGCCCCGGCAGTCGGCCGAGGTCGATCAGGAGGCCACGGTGCTGATCCGGGCGATGATCAACGCGGCCAAGTCCGACGGCGCCGTCGACCCGGACGAACAGCGTCAAATTCTGGGGCAACTCGGCGAACTGGGTAGCGAAGAACTCGAATTCGTCCGCCAGGAACTGGCTCGTCCACTCGATTTCGACGGCTTCCTGCGCGAGATTCCTGCCGGTCTCGAGGCACAGGTCTATCTGATGTCACTGCTGGCGATCAAGCTCGATTCCGATGCCGAGGTGAATTACCTGGATCGGCTGGCACGGGCCACCGGATTGAGTCCGGAGGCGGTCAACCAGATCCACGGCCAGGTCGGCGTACCAGCACTGTATCGCTGACGCCGCGGTGTCGACCGGCTGCGGACGAACACGGCATCGCCGCCGGTCGTGCGCAAGCGATCGCGGAAGTGCCGGAAATGCCCGGCCGACCTGCCTTCAGGCGCGGTAGCCGATGCGGAAACCGCCCCAGTGCCGCCCGCCGACGCGGATCGGCGCCGACACGTCGTGCATCAGTTCGCCGGTATCGCGACGGTAGGTCTGCAGCAGGATGGGCGATTCGTTGGCGCCGCAGCGCCGGCCGACCGGGTCGTCGAAGATGCGCTTGGTGCGGTGGATCAACAGGTCCTTGTCGTGGTTGCCGGTCGGCGCCTGCGCATATCGCCGGTTGTGGGTCGGGAAATAACCATTGACGTCGACCGCACCGGCGTAGACGACGCCATCGTACGCGTCGATGACCGCCTCCTGCACGGCCGGAAAGACCTCGTCGGTGTAGGCGTCGTAGCGCGTGTGATATTTCTGCGGGCGGGTGCCCGGGATCGGGCGATAGTCCCGGTCGAAGACGTCGGCCTCGGCGAGGCGACCGCTGGCGATCGCGGCTTCCAGAACCTGGCCGATGCGTGCGGCACACTCGGCTGCGCGCTCGGCCATCTGGCGATGGACGCTCTCGTTCCGCTCGGCTTCGCCGTCGAGGCCGAAGATCCGCTTCAGCGTCGCGAGGTTGGACGAGATGTCATCCAGGCACGCGGTCGGTCCGACGATCACATCCGTTGCCACGCCCTTGGCGCCGACCCAGGCATCGGCCCTGCGGCCGGCACCGGCGGCAACGCTCGGCCCACCGCGCCAGGCTTGGTGCGGTCCCGCGCCCGCCTGACCCGTCGCGTCGCCGGTGGCACCGCGCACCGGCTTGCCGACACGGTTGTCGCCGCCGACCTTGTCGATCCCCTTGCGCATCTCTTCGATCACGATTCGAACACCCTCCGTTGCCGTGGACCTGCCCGCCGGCCATCCGCTGGCCCGACCCGGTGATCGCGACCACGCCGCTCCGGCAGCGGCGGCCAGATCCCTACCCAAGGAGCAATCGACCGGCATCGGTATTTCTTAAGTAATAGACGCCGGGGCATTGGAGATTCAACAAAATGTCACGACGACGCCAAAGGTCGTCGCCTAGCGCCCCACCAGCGCCAGGTAGGCATCCCGCGTCGCGTCGGAAACGGCGGCCAAGACCTGAGCATAGGAGGTCTTGTGCCGTGCCAGCAGTCGCGCCGAGGCGACCGCACGGGATCGGCAGTACCAGTGGCAGCTGTGCTGCAGCAGGTACATTTCGGCGCACAGGGTGTATGCCTGGTCCCGCCGGTCGACCCCAGTGACGTTTTCGATCGCGCGGCGCACGCCGTTGGCGTGAACGGCGATCAGCTTGCGCAGATCGGCGCGTCCGACCCGCATCGTGGCGGCACTGGCACCGGCCAGATCGCCGGCCAGCGACTGCAACTGCGCCGCCAGCCGGGCCTCGCTGGCACTCATCAATGCCCAGATCTGCGCGCGCCTGCCTTCCTCGGTCTCACCGAGCGCACGCAGGTAGCCTTCGATCAACTCCGCCATCAGTGCCTCGATCCGATACGGCTGCAGATAGCCCGACAGCAGCGCGATCCGCTGCCGTTGGCGGCGCATTCCAAGCAGATGGGCGGCGATCAACAACAGTGCCAGCAGGAGCAAGCCGTACGATTCCATGAACGCAATTGTCCCGTGGGAGGTGCCCGGCCGCCAAATCTGTTTCGCCGGACTTGCCGCGGTGATTCACACGACATAATCTTCGTGAACCGGTGCCGCGACCATCGCGTCCGGCACCGTCCGACGCAGCGACGGCCAACGGTCGGCGGCGGATGTCCCGCATCGGCGCCTGTGCGCCGGGAGCGAGCCACGGCCGGGGATCATCGGGGACCACGATTGAGCGCTCAGTCCGAAACTTCGCCCGCACCGGATTCGCCGGACCATTCGCCCCAGGCGCACCCGGCACCGGAAGGCACTGCCGATTCGGCTGCCGCGGCGGCGGCCCTCGCCGCCTTGCATGGCGAGGCGGCGCGTCATTTCTGCGACTGCGCGACACGCATGACCGAACTCTGGCAGGAGTCGGTCAGCAGCCGCTCGGCGGCATCCCCCGGGTTGCTCGAATCCTGCCTCAGACTGCAGGTGGGCGACGAAATCGAGCAACTCATCCAGTATTGTCGGTCACTCGTCGCGCGCGAGGAGCAGGCGCTGCGCCGCGCCGGGATGCGCCGCTTCGGACAGGCCTGGCGCGAACACAAACGTAGCCACGCGCGTCTGCTGAGGCGCCTCGAACGCCGCGCCAGGCACTGCGCCACCGAGCCGCCCGGCGAACTCGCGAGAAACGTCGCGATGCTGCTCGAAGACTACTGGGCCCTGCATTTCCCGGACCATGATCGACTGGCGCTGAGTCTGCTTGCGCTACTCGAAAGCGGCGAGGCGGAACAGGCGCTGGCCATCGAGCCGCCCGACGCCGCCGGATCGACGGCGGATCGGCGCTGATCGCCGCCGACAGAGCCGAATCGAACTCAGCGCCGCTCGAACCCGAAGGCGCGGCGGATCGCCTGCAGCGCTTCCGGGCTGTCCCATTCGCGGGCGCCATAGACCTTGTGCAGGATGCGACCACTGCCATCCACCAGAACGGTCAGCGGAATGCGATTGGCGCCAAGCATGTTCTCGACGCCGAGTTGGTGGTCGATGAAATGGGGAAATCCGGTATCCGCCTGGTCCAGAAACCGCAAGGCGCGATCACGATGGTCGTCGATCGACACGCCGATCACCGTGAGCTCATCGTGAAACCGGTGCGACAGGCGCTCGAGCGAGGCCATCTCGGCAAGACAGGGCGGACAGTAGCTGGCCCAGACGTTGATGATCAGCGGCCTGCCGAAGAACGACGACAGGGCCTTCGACTCACCGGTCAGTCCGTCCATCGTGATCTCTCGCAGGACATGGCCTTCGGCGACTTCGCCGGGCGTGGCAGCGATCGCTGCGGCAAGGTGCGACGACAACAAGAGTGCGAACAACCACCTGAACATCAGCTGATTCCCCCGACGATGGCTGGCGGCGGCCGCAGTGGCCTTTCGATGAAAGCCTTCGCGCGCCCGCCGTGGGCCGAGCGAGTGCGAATCCGCCGTTCCTGTCGCGCAAGAATCTCACATCCGAGGTGCATCGGTGCGCCGCCGATGGTCGGCCGCTGCGGCGTCATGCACCGACTGGGCTCGCGCCAGCCACGCCGACGACGGCGTCACGATGCCAGCCATGCCTGCGCCGATGACCCGACAACAGCCCCGCCGGCCCGTCACCGGGGCGACATCGCATCGCGCGATCGCGGCGACCATCCTGCGTGCCCGACCGGCCGATGCGAGATCGCTCAGCGCGCTGGCGATGCGCTCGAAATCGCTATGGGGCTATTTGACCCGCTTTCTCGCTGCCTGCCGCGCAGAGCTCCGGGTGAGTCCTTCGGCTCTCGCCGGCCGCGACCACATCTGCGTCGTCGCCCGCATCGGCACAGCCGTCGTCGGCTTCTGCCTGCTGACCCGGGATGCGGAGCGGACCTGGGAGGTCGACGGGCTGTTCGTCGACCCCGCACGGATACGCCGAGGCATCGGCCGCAGCCTGCTTCGGGCGGCCTGCCATCGCGCCCTGCGCGCCGGCGCCCGCACGCTGTCGATCCAGAGCGATCCCCATGCCGAGGGCTTCTATCGGGCGATGGGTGCGGAGCCGGCCGGCAGCCGGGCGTCGGCGAGCATCCACGGGCGCCGGCTGCCGCTGCTGCAACTACGGCTCGACGCCCCCGGCGCCCGCTCGCGGCCCCATCAGCGCGCGTAGCGGATGAAGACCGGGCCGTCGGCCTCGTCGAGCACCAGGGTCGCCGATCCGGGGTTCACGGCACTGGTCGGCGGCATCCAGCCATTGCCGAGATGGTCGGCCATGCCGAGCAAGCCGGCGAGCGGCACGTCGAGGATCGTGCGGCGGTCATCTTCACTTTGCCAGGCAACGTAGACGATCTCGTCGACATCCTCGAGCACCATCACATGAAGCCCGGCCGGCACGTCGGCGAGCAGGCCACGATTGCTGCGGCCGGCGGCGATGTCGAGGAACGCGCGGATCGCCAGCGCCGCCGGCTTTGCCGTCAGACTCCAGTCGTGGAGTGCGAAATTTTCCTGCACCGACAGCGGATCGTCGCTCAGGCCGGTGAGTTTGTAGGCGATCGACACCTCGGCACCGAGCGCCCAGTGGACGAGCAGGCTGCGGGCCGTCAGCTTGGCCTGTCGATCGAGGAACTCGGGGTCCGAGCCGTCCTCGCCGAGGCCGGCCATGCCGAGCGAGAACCCCCATTCGGTCAGCCAGATCGGCAGCTGCGCACCGAGTTGGTCGCGGATCAGGCGGTCGGCAGTGACCCAATTGGCCGGCAGCGCCTCCGGACGTCCGTAGGCGTGTATCGCGACCGCGTCGGCAAGATCGGCAGCACCGGCCGCGAGCATCTCGGTCAGGTACGGCAAGTCGAAGTACGACAGGCCGCCGGTGCTGATAACGGCATCCGGCGCGACGCTGCGCATCGCCGACATGGCGGCCGAGGCCAGCGCCGCGTACTGCCGCGCGTTCGGCGCACCGGCCCAGTAGCTGGCGTGGTCAGGCTCGTTCCAGATCTCGAACGCGACGTCGTCGCCGGCATAGCGCTGCGCGGCCGCGGCCGCGAAGCGGGCATAGGCGGCGATGCCCTCGGCCGTCCGGAAATCATGGTCGGGGTGGCCGTAGTCGAGGATCAACAGCACACGCAGGCCGCGGGCGCGGATGGCATCGACCACCGCGTCGTAATACGAGAAGTCGAAAGTCCCGTCGCGTTCGACCCGGACCCAGAACAGGTCGAGTCGCAACATCGACAGGTCGATCGCCGCGGCCGCGCCGATCTGCGCTTCCGATCCACCAGGATGGAAGGCCGCGCCGAAGCGGGCGCCGACGCTCCGGTCGATCGCGGCGGGCACAATCCTCGGTGCCCCGTGGTCCAACGCGTAGACTGTATCGACGTCGGGCTCCATTGCCAACGCGTCGATCAGCACCCGACCGCTGGCGGCCCGCGACAAGGCATTGCGCGCCACCACGGCGATCCCCTGGATCGGCCCATCGACGACACCGTCGGCGTCGCCACCCCACCAGTTGTCGGGCGCATCCAGCAAGACGTGGGCCGGGTACCAGAGGGCCTCGCTCGCACCCTCGACCGTGCGCGGCACCATGTACTGAAAGGTCTCGCCGGTGGCGTCGATGACCCGTAGCGCGAGATCGACATTGCCCGGCGAAAGCGCCCGGAAGGCGATCGCACGGCCCGCCTCGACCGGCTCGGGCAGGCCGAGCTGGGCGACGACGTGACTGCCGCAGGCGGTGCCGCTGCAAGTGAGTTCGTAGTTCAGCGCCAGCGCGCCGCCGCCGGCGGCTGTCACCCGCTCGACCGAACCCGTTGACAGCGCATCGCCTGAATCGAAGCGCCACGGGCCGAGCACCGAGCGCTGGTCGAAATCGTCGATCGTCAAAGCCGTTTCGCCCAGCGTCCGGACCGGATCCGGTACCGCTGTGAGCAGGCTGACCCGATCAACTTCGAGAACACCGGCAACGACCGCGCCCGCTGCGCTCGAGGCGAGCAGCTGAATCCGGCGAATGCCCCCTTCGATGCGACCGCTGGCGGCACCGCCCCAGAACTGGTCGGGGCGGACGAGATCGGCGACCGCGCGATACCACGATTGCGGGTCGTAGCCGGACAGCGGGCGGATCAGCCGGTACTGCAGAGTCTGCCCGCTGGCGTCGACGATGCGCGCGTGAAGCTGCAGATACGACGGCGAGCGGGTCATCAACGCGAGCGCCGCCCGGGCCTCGATCGGTTGCTCGAAGCTCAAGGCCGCAGCGGCATACTCGCCACAGGTCTGACCGGCGGTCAGGCATCCGAATGCGTAGTCAAGATGCATGCCCCGCGTCGATTCGAAGCCCGGACCAGTGGCGAGGCTGGCACTCGTCCCGGCGCCGGCCGAGTGCCAAAGTGCCCACGGCTGCACGACGCTGCGGTCTTCGAAGTCGTCGATCAGCACTTCGCCGTTGACCAGCACCGGGGTATCCGGCGCGGGCAGTTCGGCGAGCTGGGCGACCCGATCGATTTCGACGGCGCCGGCTTCCGCCATTCCGCTGCGTGTCTCGACCAGGATCCTGACCGATACGATGTGCTGCTCGACGCGGCCGCTGGCGGCGCCTCCCCAGAAGGCCTGTGGCGCAGACAGGTCGACGACGGCCTGATACCAGGCGCCGGGCTCGTAACCGCTGGGCGGCCGCACCAGGCGATACTGCAGCGTCTGGCCACCGGCGTCGATCACGCGCACCGAAAGGTTCGCGGCAAGGGGCGAACGCGTCGCGAAAGCGAGCGCCGCCAGTGGTTGCACCGGCGTCTGCAGGCCGAGGCTCACCATCGCATATTGCCCACAGGTGCTGCCGGCGATGCGGCAATCGAAAGCGTAGTCGAGGCGCATGCCTCGTGCCGACTCGAAGCCGGCCTGACTGGCGACCGACGCACGGGTCCCGCTGCCGTCGGTTGACCAAGCGGACCAGGGCTGCACCACCGGACGATCCTCGAAGTCGTCGATGACCTGCGTGCCGTCGACCACGGCCGGGGGCTGCGCTGCCGGCACGGCATCGAGTAGAACGACGTCGTCGATATCGACACCGCCCGCTTCCGCCCGCCCGGTTCGTGTGCTCACCAGCAGCCGGACCGACTTGACGCCCTGCTCGATCCGACCGCTGTCGGCGCCGCCCCAATGGGTCTCGGGCTCGGCGAGATCGACGACCGCGGCGTACCAGACATTCGGATCGAAGCCCTCGGGCGGCCGGTCGACGGCGTACTGCAGGGTCTGCCCGCTGGCGTCGACGATGCGCACCATGACGAGCGCGGCAGCCGGCGAACGGGTCGCGAAGCGCAGCGCCGCCGCGACCGGCAGGGCAGTCGAGAAGTTGTAGATGGCCAGCGCATATTCGCCGCAGTTGCTTCCTGCCACCAGGCAGGCGAACTGATAGTCGAGGCGCAGGGCTCGCGTCGATCCGTGGCCGGCGATCGAATTCAGCGAAGCGGCGGTACCGCTGCCTGCGCTATGCCAGGGTCGCCACGGTAGGACCACGCTGCGGTCCTCGAAGTCGTCGATCAGGATTTGGCCGCCGGAAAAGCCGGACGGCTGCGCCACCGGCGTCTCGTCGAGCAGTCGGATCGCGTCGATGTCGACGGCACCGGACTCGGCCTTGCCGGTTCGCGTCGTCACCAGGAAACGCACGGAGCGGATGCCGCCGTCGATGCGTCCGCTGCGCGTGCCGCCCCAGTACTCCCTGGGCTTCGTCAGATCGACCACGCCGGCAAACCAGGCCGCGGCATCGTAGGCCTCGTCCGGCCGCTTCACCGCGTATTGCAGCGTCTGACCGCTGCCATCGACGATCCTAAGATAGAGCGTTGCCACCAGCGGCATGCGCGCCGCCAGTGCCATCACCTTGTTGGCGGGTATCGGTTCGGCGTATCCCCTGATCGCCAGCGCGTACTGACCGCAGTTGCTGTTCGCGACCCGGCAGTCGAAAGTGTAGTCGAGCCGCAAGGCGCCGGAGGACTGATGGCCCTGGGTGAGCGACAGTGCGAGCGATGCTCCGGTGCTGTCGGCGACCCAGGCATGCCAGGGCGACGGATCGCTGCGGTCGTCGAAACTGTCGACGATCAGCGACGCTGCCTGCGCAACCGGGATATTGACGAGAATCGCCAGCAACAGCGCGGGCAACAGCGCAACCCAGCGAGCGTGGATGGCGGAAACAGCGCGGCGGGCTGTCGTGGATGGGCGACAGTAAGAACTCATGACATCGGCTCCTGCGTGACTCAACGGCTGGCACGAGACAAGACAGGCAGGAAGCGCGACACGGGTCTGCGCGCCATCATCGAGGCAACCAGGCGGCCATGGCGTACCAACGCTTTAGGCCCTGGGCTTTGCGTCCCGCGGTTTCCTGCGGTTTGCCCTGTACTCGAACCCCGCGGGATGAATCCGTCATCCCGCATGAGGAAGGTCTTCGGCAATGAGGTTGAAGGCTTTACCTGCGTTACAAATTCGACCCGTTCTCCCGCACAGGCCATGGCCAACGGTTTAGCAAGGCGCGCACCAGAAATGCCGATTGCTTACAATTTTGCGGCCGGCGCCGTCCGTTGGCGGTGGCTTCGAATGGCCGCGACCGTGCCTTGGACGGGGGAGCGGCGCCGGTGCTATGGCATGATGACGCAATCAGCGATGGCGGCCCGCAGGCCGCGAGGCGGCAGCCGACCATGTTCCTGTTCCGAATCCGCCGGCACCGGCACCCACTGGTCGCCGGCATCGTTCCTGCCCTGCTGCTCACCGCATGCGCCCATGTCGCCGAGCCACCGGCCGCGTCGCCGGGCGTGGCTGCCGGCGAGCGCGGATTTGCCGGCGGCGTGGTGTCCGTGTCGCACCCGCTGGCAGCCAGGGCCGGCGCAGACACGCTGGCAGGCGGTGGCAACGCGGTCGACGCGGCGGCCACGATTCAGTTCGTGCTGAACGTGGTCGAACCCCAGTCGTCCGGAATCGGCGGCGGCGGTTTCATGATGATCCACCTCGCCGACGAACGACGCACACTGATCGTGGACAGCCGTGAAACCGCACCGGCGGCGGCGAGCGCCGACATGTTCGCGGGCATGGACTTCCGGCAGGCTTCGACCAGCGGCGTCTCGGTCGGCGTGCCCGGGACGCTGCTCGGCATCGAACTGGCGCTCGAGCGCTGGGGCAGCATGACGCTGGCCGAGACGCTGAAGCCGGCGATCGAACTGGCCCGGGACGGATTCGCCATCAATCGCCACCTGGCCGCGCGCACGGCCGATCCGCGCGCCGCGCTGTACCCGGCGACCGCCGCGCGCTTTCGCGGTGACGACGGCACACCCCTGCCCCCGGGCCACTGGCTAAAGCAACCGGAACTTGCACGGACCCTGGCGCTGGTCGCCGTTGGGGGCAGCGCGGTGTTCTACCGCGGCGAGATCGCGGATGCGATCGTCGCCGCGCAGCGACAGAGCCTGATCGGCGATGACGGCCGCGGTCGCATGACGCAGGCGGATCTCGCCGGATATCGCCCCCGCGTGCGCAAGCCGGTCGAAGGACACTATCGTGGCTTCACCATCCAGTCGATGCCGCCGCCGTCGTCTGGCGGCCTGACGCTCTTGATGATGCTGCGTCTGCTTGAACGGTACCCGATCGGCGGCGACGATGCCGGCTGGGGATTCGGCGGCCGCCATACGCTGCACGTGATGGCCGAGGCCATGCGGCTGGGCTTCGCCGACCGGGCGGCATGGATGGGTGACGACGACCAGGTACCGGTACCGGTGGCTGGGCTGCTGTCCGACTGCTTCCTGGCTCCGCGTGGCGCCCTGATCGATCTCGGCAAGCGGATGGCAACGCCGGACGCGGCCGATCCGTGGCCGTGCCACGAGCACGGTGCGATGTCCGGCGACGAAGCGTCGCTGGCAGCCCAGGACGAGGCCAAGGGCACCGACACGACCCACTTCACCGTCGTCGATCGCTGGGGCAATGTCGTCAGCTTCACGTCCACGATCGAGAGCGCCTGGGGATCGGGCATCATGGTTCCGGGCTACGGCTTCCTGCTCAACAACGAGCTGACCGACTTCAACCTGACGCCCCGGGCGGACACGGCCAGCGGTGATCCCGGCAGCAACGACGTTGCCGCCGGCAAGCGCCCGCGCTCGTCGATGGCGCCGACGATGGTATTCCGCGACGGCAGGCTGGTGTTGGCCTACGGCTCGCCCGGCGGCTCGACGATCATCAATTCGGTGCTGAACACCACACTGAACCTGATCGACCATCGCATGGATCTGGCGACTGCGATCGCTGCGCCACGCTTCTCGGTGACGTCGGCACGAGGCACGATCCGCTGCGAGGCCGGCCTCCCGGACGACGCGATCACGCATCTGGTCCGCCTCGGCCACGAGTTCGGGCAGGACGTCGATCCGCCGCGCTGCGACGCGGACATCGGCTCGGTGCAGGCAATCGCGATCGATCCGGAATCCGGTCGACAACACGGCGGCGCCGACAGCCGCCGTCAAGGTACCGTCATCGGCCTGCCCTGATCGGGCGGCCGCCACACGATCGGAGGGAGACGCATGGAACACCATCGCGCAGCAGACAGGCAGTGGACAGCAACCCCGTTCGAAGCGATCGAGCGCAACCTGTTCCGCAACCACGCCAACGGCGGTCGCAGTTCCCTGGTGCGGCTGGCGGCCGGTGCACGATTTCCGCGGCATCGACACCGGGGCAGCGAGGAGGTGCTGGTGCTGTCCGGCGAGGTGTTGATCGGCGAGGCGCGGATGCAGACCGGCGACTACCTATTCACCGAAGCCGGCGAGGAACACGGGGTCGAGGCGTTGAGCGACGCGGTGATATTCGTCTCGTCCCAGGGTCCGACGCCGCTGGTCGAAGACGACTGATCCGGCCGCCGGCAACCGGCGTCGACCAGGCGCGCGGTGGATTGGCGCCTTGAGGTATGCGCGATCTCTCTGGTATCAATGATTGCAGTGCGAGAACTTGAATTGACGGAGGTCGATGCATGGCAAAGGGCATGATTCTGGCTGCAGGTCAGGGAACGCGGGTGCGTCCGCTGACATCGCAGTTGCCGAAGCCGATGGTCCCAATCCTGGGCAAGCCGGTCATGGAGTACCTGGTCGAACACCTGGCCCGCTTCGGCGTGACCGAGATCATGGTCAATGTCGCGTTCAATCACTGGAAGATCGAGGACTATTTCGGCGACGGCCGTCGCTGGGGCATCGATCTCGGCTACTCCTACGAAGGCGCCCGCGAACACGGCGAACTGGTGCCCAAGGCGGTCGGCTCAGCTGGTGCGCTGCGCAAGATCCAGGATTTCGGCGGATTCTTCGACGATACGACGATCGTCATGTGCGGCGACGCGATCGTCGACCTCGACATCGGCGCGGCGTTGCACGAACATCGCGCCAAACAGGCGATCGCGAGTGTCGTGACGCTCGACGTACCACGCCAGGACGTCAAGAACTACGGGGTCGTGGTCACCGACGACGCCGGCCGCATCCAGTCGTTCCAGGAGAAACCGTCGCCGGACGAGGCGCTGTCGACGCTGGCCAGCACCGGCATCTACATCATCGAGCCTGAAGTCATCGAGCGGATACCGTCCGGCGTGGTCTACGACATCGGCGCCGACCTGTTTCCGAAGCTGGTCGAGGAACGACTGCCCTTCTTCGCGCAGAAGCGCTTCTTCAACTGGATCGACATCGGGCGGCTGGCCGATTACTGGGAGGTGTCGCAGCGGGTGCTGCGCGGCGAGGTGGCCCAGATGGACATGCCGGGCCGCGAACTGAAACCGGGCGTATGGGTCGGTCTCAACACCTCGATCGCATGGGACAGCGTGCAGATCGCCGGCCCCGTGCATGTCGGCTCGGGCGTGCGCATCGAGCCCGGGGTATCGATCGTCGGGCCGAGCTGGATCGGCCACGGCAGCCATATCCGGGCCGGCGCCAAGATCGAACGATGCATCCTGAAGGAATACACCCGGATCGGAGAGAGCCAGCGCTTCAGCGAGATGATCGTCTCTCCGCAATTCTGTGTTGCGCGCGACGGCACCGCCCATTACCTCGGCGAGGACCTGTGCCCCTATCGCTGGGGCGATGCCCGTGGCTGAGCGCAGGCGTGCACCGGGCACCGTCCAGCTTCTGCCGGCACTGGGCTAAAGGAGTCGATCTTCGGTCCGTTGACCTCGGAATCCGAGCGCGGCACCGATGATCGCCGCGACGATGTCCTCCGGGGGAATCACGATGAAGCGCACGTTGCCGGCGATACTCGCCACCGCCCTCCTAAGCTTCGCATTGGGTCCGACGCCGTCGCTGGCGGCGGAGGCCTACGTCGAAAATGCCGACGAGATCGTCAAGCAGGCCGACTGGAATGCGATGGAGACGATCTCGGTGGTGTTCGACGAGAACGGCTACTCGCCCGACGTGCTCCGCTTCAAGGCCGGAACGCCTTACAAGCTGGCGCTCCACAACAAAGGCGACAAGCACCACTACTTCACCGCGCCGGCATTCTTCCGATCGATCGCCACACGCAAGGCGATGGTGGACGGTCAGGCAGAGATCAAGGCGCCGTACTTCAAGGCGATCGAGGTGTTGAAGGAAGGCGGCCGCATCGACCTGTACTTCGTGCCGGTGGTCCGCGGCAGCTTCGAAGTCTATTGCACGATCGACGATCATCGCGAGAAGGGGATGGAAGGACAGATCGTCATCGAATGACGCACTGCCTGCGCGCCACGGCACTGTCGGTACTATTGCTGGCGCCGGCCGGTCCGGTGCAGGCCGAGCCCCGGCCCATTGCCGTGCATGCGCTCGAATCCGCACCCGTGGTCGATGGTGCGCTCGACGACTGGGGCGCGGACGGATGGCAGCGCATCGCCATTGCACCCACGGTCCGCCCCGACGAGCGTGCCGCCCTCGGACTCGGCGACAAGGATCTCAATGCGGTCGGCAAGTCGAGCGTCGAACTCAAGGCCGGCGTCCATCGCGACACCTTCTACCTCGCCGTGCGCTGGCCCGACGACGCCGAGAATTCTGACGACGACCTCTGGTCATGGAATGGCCGCCGCTATGTTCGGGTGCGTCGCCACGGCGACATGTTCGCGGTGCGCTTCGAACTGGCCGGCGAGTATGACCGCAGCATGCTCTCCGGCAAGAACTACGAAGTGGACCTGTGGGAATGGAGCGCGCACCGCAGCCAGCGCGCCGGCATTGCCGGCGATTTTCGCCACGTCATCGGTACGCGCATGATCGACAATGCCGCGGAATACACGGTCGCCGGCGTCGGTACGGTCTCCATCAAGAAATTCGCCGATCAGGGCCATTCGCCCTTCAAGACCGTCAGGCCGCCGAAGACCCGGCAGGCGGAGCAGTTCGAAGCGATGACGATCGACGGCGTCGCCGATGGCAGCTTCGCCGATGTTTCGGCCGACGGGCGCTGGCACGACGGAATGTGGCATCTCGAATTGTCGCGCGCGCTCGACACCGGACACGCGGACGACGTGGTACTGCCGGCAGGCGGTACGATCCTCGGGCAAATCGCGGTGTTCAACCACGCCGAAGACGAACACAAGAGCATCTCCGAGCCGCTGCGCTTCGATTTCTCGATGATCAGGCGCTGACTGCCGTCTCCGCGCGGTTCCGCCCGGCAGACTTGGCGCGGTACAGGGCGCTGTCCGCCGCCGACAGCAACTCGATCGGCGACGCTGCCGCGACCACTTCGGTACAGGCGATGCCGATACTGATCGTCACCCGCAGGCCCTCGACGTCCAGTTGCTCGACATCCCGTCTGAGACGTTCGGCGACCGGTGTCGCGTCGCCGCAGTGCAGTCCCGGCAGTACCGCGACGAACTCTTCACCACCGTACCGACCCAGCACGTCGTAGCAGCGCAGCGTTTCGCGTGCCCGCCGCGAGACTGCCTGCAGCACGCGATCGCCGGCCTCGTGACCGTGTTCGTCGTTGAAGCGCTTGAAATGATCGACGTCGAAGATCAGCACCGCCAGCGGACGCCCGCGGATGCCCATGCGTTCGAACTCCTCGGCGAATCGCAAGTCGAGATAGCGCCGGTTCAGAAGGCCGGTGAGTTCGTCGGTACGGGCCATCGCCGACAGTTGCTCGCGAAGCCGGTGCTCGTCCTCGACGTCGCGGATCAGCGCCGCCGAGCCGATCACCGACCCACCGCTGTCACAGATCGTCGACGCGCTGACCGCCAGCATCCGGCCACGGTACTGGAGTTGGACGCGGTCGCATTCCTGCTCGCCGATCACCAGGCTGTGGATGATTCCTGGCTGATCGACGATGTTGTCGAATCCTTCGTCGCAGATCTGGGCAGTGGATTTTCCGAGGATCTCCTCGGCTGCCGGATTGACCAGCACCACCTGCCCGTCGCGGTCGGTGACGACGACGGCCTCGTGCGAGGTCAGCAGGATCGTCGTGAGCTTGTCCTGCTCGGCCAGTAGGCTCAGGTAGTTGGCCTTCAGTCGCTCGCGCATCAGGTTGAAGCTGCTCGCCATCTGGCCGATCTCGTCGTCCGATTCGACCGGAACGCCATGTTCCCAGTCGCCGGTGGCGACCCGGCGCATGGCCCGGGTGACGCCTTCGATCGGGCCGAACAGCAGGCGACCAAGCAGATAGCCGGTCAGCAGCATGGTCACCGCCAGTGCGATCACCAGTCCGATCAAAGCCTGCACACGGGCTTCGCTCATGTCGTGCTCGACCGCCCGGAACGAGGTCTCGAGCACCACCACGCCGCGCACCGGCTGGCCGTCGTCGTGGCACTCGGCGCACACCGGGCGCGCAAAAATCGGATCCAGGAACAACGACAGGCGCTCGCCGTCCGGTTCGATGCGGGTGATATCCACCGCCTCACGGCCCGAGATCACCGTCGCGAACTCCTGTCGACCGGCCTCCGGGATCGGCGCCGGCGCATCCCCGCCTTCGTCGCGCAGATCGAACGCCGGGTAGCCGAGGCGGGCGTTGACCCGGGCGATCGTGACGTTGTCGCGAAACGCCGGGGTGCCATCGATGCGCACGATCAGAAAGCGCCTCGCGCCACCGATGGTGGCGAGGCGACGGGTGAACTCCGCGGCCACCTCGGCATGCCCGCCCGCCATGATCGACTCGAGACTGGTGCCGACGGCCTCGGTGACCTTGTGCAGGGCACGTTGATGTTCTGCGAGTATGGCCTCCTCGGCCTGGCGCACGTAGATCACGGCAGTGCCGAAGAGGCCGACCAGCACCGCCAGGCTCATGCCGATCAGCAGCCGGAAGCGAAGCCTGCGCAGCACCGACAGGCCGACCACCTGTTCAGGCATCGGCGAGCTGCGCACCACCGTCTCCCGCCATCCGTACCCGATCGCGCCCGGCGCGCTTGGCTTCGTAGAGCGCGGCATCGGCCAGTTCGAGCAGGTGCTTGGGCGAATCCGCGGCCAGTTGCGGCACGGTGGCGACGCCGACCGAGATCGTCACCTTGAGCCCGTCGACCTCGCTGGCGGCGACGCCGGCACGCAGGCGCTCAGCCACCGCCATCGCGCCCTTGGATGGCGTCGCCGGCAGGATCGCGAGAAACTCCTCCCCGCCGTAGCGGCAGGCGACGTCGTGACCGCGCAAGGTATCGCGGAAGATCGCCGCGACACGGCACAGCACTCGGTCACCCTGATCATGACCGTGCATGTCGTTGAAGATCTTGAAGTGGTCGACGTCGAACATCAGCACCGACAGTGGGTCGTGATTGCGGGCGGCCCGATGCCACTCGGTGTCGAGCGTCGCGTCGAGGTGACGGCGATTGAACAGGCCGGTCAGGCCATCGGTCGTGGACAGGCGCCGCAGTTCGTCCTCCAGCCGCTTCTCCTCGGTCACGTCCCTCAGCAATGCCGCCGAGCCCACCACGTGACCGTCGCTGGCGTGGATCGTCGACGCGAAGACCTGAAGCACGTTGGGACCGTAGCGCACCGTGACAGGCCCTTCGGCATGATCGTCGGCGAGCCACGCACGCATCGATGCGGGGTCGTCGAGCAAGGCCTCCAGCCCCTCTGCGGCGATCTGTTCCCGTGACTTGGCGAGCAGGCGCTCGGCGGCGGGATTGACCAGCACAACAGCGCCGTTGCCGTCGGTCAGCACGATGCCTTCGCCGGCGCTGCGGATGATCGTCGTCAGCTTGTCCTGCTCACGTCGCAAGCCATCGTAGGTATTGCGCAACTCGGCGGTCATGACATTGAAGCTCTGGGCCATCCGTCCGAGTTCGTCGCGGCTGCCCACCGGCACCTGGTGGTCGAGATCGCCGGTGCTGGCCCGTGACATCGCCTGGGTCACCCGTTCGATCGGACCGACCACCGAACGGCCGAGCATGAAGCCGGTCAGCAGCATCGTTCCGGTGAGGGCGACGACCAGCACCAGCAGCGAGTCCTGCCGCGCCCGCAGGATGTCCCGCTGGACCTGGGCCAGCGACGTCGTCAGCTTGAGCACGCCACGGATCGGCTTGGCGCTACCGTGGCACTTGTGGCACGGCTTCTGATTGGCGATCGGCGACAGGAAGGTCAGAGTCGGTTCGCCGTTCTGGTCTTCGTCGTAGATGGTCAGGATCGACTTGCTGTCGAGCACCTTCAGCAGGTTCGGATCGCGATGGTCGAGCACGCGAATGCGCTGTTCGCTGTCGCGCGGCAGGAACAGTTCTTCGCCACGGCGCTCATTGACTTCCTCGATCGTGCTGTTGTCGCGGAAGGCTTCGAGGCCGTCCACGCGCAACACCCTGAAATCCTCGACTTCCGGTACACGCTTGAGCCGGTCGGCGAAGGCCTGCGCAATATCGGCCGAGCCCGCCAGCATGACGCTCTGCAGGCCCTCGATCACGCTCTCGGTCAGCTTGCGCATGGTCCGCTCGTTCTGTGCCAGTACCGAGCTTTCCTGGTGGCTGGTATAGAAGGCTGCGGTGGCAATGAGCCCCGCGGCGACGGCAATGCCGACCACTGCGATGATCTTGTAGCGAATCCTGCCGACGAACGCCTTGATGGGTCCCTCCCCTGCCGTGCCCGTGCGCGCCGATCGGCAGCGCGCAACAACAGCAGGTTAACGATCCGGGGACGCCAAGCTTTAGGGCAGCGCCATGACCGCAAGCGCCGTCAGGACTGGTCCTTGCCGGACAACCAAGGCCGGGCGAGGAAGTATGCGGTGATGCTCTTGCCGTCGGTGATGAGACCGTCGTGCACGGCCAGCTCGAATTCTTTCGGGCTGATCGCGTCGAGTTCGAGAAATTCGCCGGCGTCGAGCCGCTGGCCGACCGACTCCAGACCACGGGCGAGGAAGATCTCTATGCGTTCGTCGGAATAGCCGATGCATGGATGCATGCGGCCGAGATGCTTCCATTGCCGGGCGCGATGACCGGTCTCCTCCGCCAGTTCACGGATCGCACAGGCCTCGATCGCCTCGCCCGGATCGATCTTGCCGGCCGGAAATTCGACAAAGACCCGCTTCAACGGGTAACGATACTGGTGCTCGATCAACAGCCGGCCGTCGGTACGCTCGGCGACGATGACAACGGCGCCGGGGTGGCGGACGTATTCCCGTCCGACCTCGCTGCCGTCCGGCGCCTTCGCACGATCCCGTTGCACGCGCAGGAAGATCCCTGCGTAGGTCTCCTCACTGCTGAGGGTCTGCTCTTCGAGTTGCCGATCGTACTGGCCGGTACGAAATGCCATGGACGATTCTCCCGAGGCTGCCCGCCAAAAGGATCAGGGCCGGCGCGCAGGCCGGCCCTGAGGACGATCCGTGCCGAAGCGAGCGGCGGCGACTACATGAACGACGCCGACAACGCCCGGGCACAGCCCTCGATCAACTGGGTCGGCATCAGGCCGAGGATCGCGATCGCGACGCCATTGACCGACAGCACGAGCTTGAGGTCGAAACTGCTGGCAATCGGCGTATCGTCGGCCGGTTCGTCGAAGTACATCACCTTGACCACGCGCAGGTAGTAGAAGGCGCCGACCAGCGACATCACCACCGCCACCACCGCGACCCAGACGTATCCCGCCTGGACCACGGCCGCGAGTACCGAAAGCTTGGCAAAGAAGCCGATGAAGAACGGCACCCCTGCCATCGAGAACATGATGAACATCATCATCAGCGCGAACCACGGACTGCGCTTGTTGAGCCCCTTGAAGTCGTCGATCTCCTCGGCTTCGAAACCGGAACGGGCGAGCAGCATGATCATGCCGAACGAGGCCAGGCTCATCAGCACATAGGTGACGACGTAGAACATCGCGGCACCGTAGGCCGTGCCGGCATAACGCGGGTCTCCATCGACGACGCCGGCGAGCAGGCCGAGCAACATGAAGCCCATGTGCGAAATCGCCGAATAGGCCAGCATCCGCTTCAGGTTGGTCTGGGCGACCGCCACCAGATTGCCGAGGATGATCGACGCCACGGCGAGGAAGATCAGCATTGCCTGCCACTGCTCGGCCAGATCGAACAGACCATTGACCAGAAGGCGCATTGCCATCGCGAAGGCGGCAAGCTTCGGCGCGGTGCCGATCAGCAGCGTCACGGCAGTCGGTGCGCCGTGATAGACGTCCGGGATCCACATGTGGAACGGCACCACGCCGAGCTTGAAGGCAAGGCCGGCCACCAGGAACACCAGGCCGAACATCAGCACCGTGCGGTTACCGGTATCGTGGAAGATCGCCTGCGCGATGCCGGACAGTTCCAGGCTGCCGGTGGCGCCGTAGATCATCGACATGCCGTAGAGCAGCAGGCCCGAGGCCAGCGCGCCGAGCACGAAGTACTTCATCGCGGCTTCTGTCGAGCGTGCAGAATCGCGATCCATCGCGACCATGCCGTAGAGCGACAGCGACAGCATCTCGAGACCGATATAGACCGTCAGCAGGTGATTGGCCGAGATCATCACCATCATGCCGAGGGTGGCGTAGATCGTCAGCACGTAGAACTCGGGGCGGTCCAGATTGCGGTCCGCCATGTATTGCCGGCTGTAGAGCAGCGCAACCGCCATCGAGCCATACACCAGCAGCTTTAGCAGATCGGACATCGGATCGTCGATATACATGTTGCTGAAGGTGTAGACCACCTCGCCGTCCATACCGGACCAGGTGATCAGTGCGGCCACCAGCAGCACCCCCAGTGTCATCAGGTAGCCGAGGGAACGGGCGCTGTTCTTGACGAAGACGGTGACCATCAGCACCACCAGCGACATCGCGGCGACGAACAGTTCTGCGGCCGCGGGAGCGAAATCAGGGACAACAAAGTTCATCGTCAGACCATTTCCGTTTAGTTGATTCGCCAGCCGCTCACAGCTTGCTTACCGCGACATGCGCTAGGAGGTCGTTCACCGTGGCGTGCATGACCTCGGTGAAGGGCTGCGGATACAGACCCATCACCAGCACGCAGGCCGCCAGCAGCCCGAGGAACAAGGATTCGCGCCTGCCGATGTCCTCGAGCTCTGCCACGTGCTGATTGGCGACCGCACCGAATACGACCCGCTTGTACATCCACAAGGTATAGGCCGCGCCCAGAATCAGGGTCGTTGCCGCCAGGAAGGCCACCCAGAAGTTGTACTGGACGGCACCGAGGATGACCATGAACTCGCCGACGAAGCCGGAGGTGGCCGGCAGGCCCGAGTTCGCCATTGCAAACAGCATGAAGAACGCCGCGAACTTGGGCATGGTGTTGACGACGCCGCCGTAGTCGGCGATCTGGCGCGAATGAACACGGTCGTACATGACGCCGATGCAGAGGAACATCGCACCCGAGACGAAGCCGTGGGAAATCATCTGGATCAGCGCGCCTTCGATGCCGAGCGGATTCATCATGAAGAAGCCGAGCGTGACGAAGCCCATGTGCGAGATCGACGAATAGGCCACCAGCTTCTTCATGTCGGTCTGCACCAGCGCAACGAAGCCGATATAGACCACCGCGATCAGCGACAGCGTGATGATCAGCGGCGCCATCGCGTGCGACGCATCCGGCACGATCGGCAGCGAGAAGCGCAGGAAACCATAGGCGCCGAGCTTCAGTGCGATCGCGGCCAGTACCACCGAGCCGCCGGTCGGCGCTTCGACGTGGGCGTCCGGCAGCCAGGTATGCACCGGCCACATCGGCACCTTGACCGCGAACGACAGCAGCATCGCGATGAAGATCAGGGTCTGCGCTTCGATCGCCAACGGCAGCTTGTGCCAGTCGAGGATGTTGAAGCTACCCCCGGACTCGCGGAACAGGTAGATGAAGGCGACCAGCATCAACAGCGAGCCGAGCAGCGTGTAGAGGAAGAACTTGATCGCCGCATAGACCCGGTTGGGTCCCCCCCAGACACCGATGATCAGATACATCGGGATCAGCGAGGCCTCGAAGAAGACGTAGAACAGGATGCCGTCGAGGGCCGAGAAGATGCCGTTCATGAGGCCCGACATGATCAGGAAGGCCGCCATGTACTGCGCCACCTTGCTCTGGATCACTTCCCAGCCGGCGATCACGACCATCACCGTGATGAAGCTGTTGAGGATCACGAACAGCATCGAGATGCCATCGACGCCGAGGAAGTAGTTGATGTTGAAATACGGGATCCATGCGGCCAGCTCGACGAACTGCATCTGGCTGGTGCCGGTGTCGAAACCGGTGAACAACGGAATGGTCACCAGCACGCCGAGTACCGAAGTGACCAGCGCGATCATTCGCTGCAGCGGCGCATTCCGGTCCGAACCGGTCGCTAGCACGACCAAGCCACCGATAATCGGCACCCAGATCGCCAGGCTGAGAAGAGGCATACCCGTCATCGTCTACTTCCGTTTGTGGCGCCCGTGACGGGCGCATGTTTTCTTTTGATTCCGTCCCTAGGTGGCGAGATCAGGCCCTGAAGAAGAACCACAGGAAGAGCACCACCCCGATAATCATCATGAACGCGTACATGTAGATGTGGCCGCTCTGCAGCAGTCTCGACACCTGAGCGAGCACACCGACGACATAGGCCGATCCATTGACGCCGACGCCGTCGATCAACACCTGGTCACCCCCCTTCCACAGTCCGCGTCCCACCAGGCGGGCGCCCGCGGCGAAGAAGATCTCGTTGAAACGGTCGAAGAAGTACTTGTTCTCCAGCAGTGCATGAACCGGCTTCAGCGTGCGCTGGATGGTTGCCGGCACGCCCGGCGCCACCATATAGAAGAAGTACGCGAGCCCGACGCCGGCCATGGCCAGGAAGAACGGCAAGGTCGCGAAGCCGTGCATCGCCATCGAGAACGGGCCGTGGAACTCCCCGAGGAACTCCTCGAACGCCGGATGGGCTTCGTGGTCGATGAAGATCACGTCCTTGAACCAGTCGCCGGCAAGCATCGGATCGATCGTGAAGAAACCGACCAGCACCGAGGGGATCGCCAGCAGGATCAGTGGCAGGGTCACCACGCGCGGCGACTCGTGGGGCTTCTGGCCCGGCGCCAGGCCATGATGGTGATCGGTCGACGGCTCTTCGTCGTCGTGATCCCCGTGATGATCGTGATCGTCCTTGCCGAAGCGCTCCTCGCCGTGGAACACCAGGAAGTACATCCGGAACGAATAGAACGCGGTCACGAAGACGCCGACGATGACGCAGAAGTAGGCGTAGCCCGAGCCCGGCAGGTGCGAGAAATGCACCGCCTCGATGATCGAATCCTTCGAATAGAAGCCCGACAGGAACGGGAAGCCGATCAGCGCGAGCGAACCCACCAGCGAGGTGATCCAGGTGATCGGCATGTACTTCTTGAGGCCGCCCATGTTGCGCATGTCCTGATCGTGGTGCATGCCGATGATCACCGAGCCGGCACCGAGGAACAGCAGGGCCTTGAAGAAGGCGTGCGTCATCAGGTGGAACACCGCGGCCGAGTAGGCCGAGACGCCGAGGGCGACGGTCATGTAGCCGAGCTGCGACAGGGTCGAATAGGCCACGACGCGCTTGATGTCGTTCTGGACGATGCCGAGGAAACCCATGAACAGTGCAGTGGTTGCACCGATCACCAGAACGAAGGACAGTGCCGTGTCGGACAGCTCGAACAGCGGCGACATGCGCGCCACCATGAAGATGCCGGCGGTCACCATCGTTGCCGCGTGGATCAGCGCGGAGATCGGGGTCGGGCCTTCCATCGAGTCGGGCAGCCAGACATGCAGCGGCACCTGGGCCGACTTGCCCATCGCGCCGATGAACAGGCAGATGCAGATCACGGTGATCAGCAGCCACTCGCTGCCGGGCAGCAGCGCCAGCGACTTGGCGGCGAGCTGATCGGCCTGGCCGAACACCTCGGCGTAGTTCAGGCTGCCGGTGTAGGCAGCGATCAGGCCAATGCCGAGCAGGAAGCCGAAGTCACCGACCCGGTTCACCAGGAAGGCCTTGAGGTTGGCATAGATCGCGGTGGGCCTCGTATACCAGAAGCCGATCAGCAGATAGGAGACCAGGCCTACCGCCTCCCAGCCGAAGAACAGCTGGAGGAAGTTGTTCGACATCACGAGCATCAGCATCGAGAAGGTGAACAACGAGATGTACGAGAAGAAGCGCTGGTAGCCCGGGTCGTCCTGCATGTAGCCGATGGTGTAGACATGAACCATCAGCGACACGAAGGTCACCACCAGCATCATCATCACGGTCAGCGAGTCGATCAGGAATCCGACCTCGAAGACCAGATTGCCGCTGGTGGCCCAGACGTAGAGCGGTCCGTTGAACGACTGCCCCGGCTCCAGTTCCAGGTAGATCTGCAGCGCTGCGAGGAAGGAAATCGCCACCCCGGCAATCGTCACGATGTGCGAGCCGGTCCGACCGATCTTCTTGCCGAACAGGCCGGCGAGAATGGCACCGATCAGCGGCGCGAACGGGACCACCAGATAGATAAACCGCATTTCTTCTGACATCGAACGCTTCCTTAACCCTTGAGGCTGTCCAGATCATCCACGTGGATGGTGCGCAGATTGCGGAACAGGCACACCAGAATCGCGAGGCCGATGGCCGCTTCGGCGGCCGCTACGGTCAGGATGAAGAACACGAAGACCTGACCGGCCGCGTCACCCAGATAGTGCGAGAACGCGACGAAGTTGGTGTTCACCGACAGCAGCATCAGTTCGATCGCCATCAGCAGCACGATCAGGTTCTTCCGGTTGAGGAAGATGCCCAGCACACTGATCGCGAACAGGACCGCGCCCAGAATGAGATAGTGGGATAGCGAAAGCATCTGAGACTCCCTGATCTTCTTGTGTTCTTATTCTTTGTTGTCGGCCGGGGCCGCTTCAGCCGGTGGTGCTTCCTTTTCCACCGGCATCGAGACGATCCGCACGCGGTCGGCACGCTTGACGGCGACCTGATCGGACGGATTGACGTACTTGGTGCTGCGCCGCTGCCGCAGGGTCAGTGCGACCGCCGCGACCATCGCCAGCAGCAGCACGATCGAGGCGAGTTCGAACGGATAGACGTACTCGGTGTAGAGCAGCCGACCGAGCTCGCGCGTGTTGCTGAACCCGGGTTCGGGCGCCGGCGGCTCGGGCATCGCGTCGGCACCGAAATAGCTGCCGCCGAGGACCAGGCCCATCTCCACCAGCATCACCAGACCGACCAGCAGGCCGACCGGCAGGATGCTCCAGAACCCCTCGCGGATGCGGTCGAGATTGATGTCGAGCATCATCACGACGAACAGGAACAGGACCATCACCGCGCCGACGTAGACCATCACCAGCACGATCGCCAGGAACTCGGCCTGGAGCAGCATCCAGATACCGGCCGCCGAGAAGAAGGTCAGCACCAGATACAGCGCGGCGTGGACCGGGTTACGCGAAGTGATCACGCGCAGTGCGGCCAGCACCGTGATGGTCGCGAACAGAAAAAATACGAAGCTCTTGAATTCCATCGTGTTTGACGTCCCGACCGATGGCCGGACCTCCCCTCGTCCTGGTTAGCGGTACTTGGCGTCCGTTTCCCGATCCTGCGCAATCTGGCCCTCGTAGCGATCGCCTACGGCCAGCAGCATCTGCTTGGTGTAGTACAGATCGCCCCGCTTCTCGCCGTGATACTCGAACACCCGGGTCTCGACGATCGCATCGACCGGACAGGCTTCCTCGCAGAATCCGCAGAAAATGCACTTGGTGAGGTCGATGTCGTAGCGCGTGGTGCGACGCGAGCCGTCGTCGCGCTGGTCCGATTCGATGGTGATCGCCATCGCCGGGCAGACCGCCTCGCACAGCTTGCAGGCGATGCAGCGTTCCTCGCCGTTGGGATAGCGACGCAGCGCGTGCAGGCCGCGGAAGCGCGGGCTCTGCGGCGTCTTCTCCTCCGGGAACTGCACGGTGATCTTGCGTGCGAAAAGGTGGCGCCCGGTCAGGGCCAGGCCCTTGACCAGTTCCTTCAGGAACAGGCTACCGATGAAATCCTTGGCACCCATATCAGCCTCTCAATTCCAGATCGACAGCGGCGAGAGAATCCACGCCGCGACGACGATGACCCACACCAGGGTGATCGGCAGGAACACCTTCCAGCCCAGCCGCATGATGTGGTCGTAACGGAAGCGCGGGAAGGTCGCCCGAGCCCACAGGAACATGAACAGGATCGCGGCGGTCTTCAGCGCCAGCCATACGAAGCTGTCCGGCAGGAATCCGATCGGCGACAGCCAGCCACCGAGGAACAGGATCGAGGTCAGCATCGAGACCAGGATCATTGCCGCGTATTCGCCGAGGAAGAACAGCGCGAAGGCCATGCCCGAGTATTCGATCATGTGGCCGGCGACGATCTCGGACTCGCCCTCGACCACGTCGAACGGCGCTCGGTTGCATTCGGCGATGCCGGAGATCATGAAGACCACGAACATCGGCAGCAGCGGCAGCCAGTTCCAGGACAGGAAGGTCAATCCCAGGTCGGCCATCGTGCCGCGCCCCTGCTGCAGGACGATGTCGGTGAGGTTCAGGCTGGCGGAGACCATCAGCACGCAGACCAGCGCAAAGCCCATCGAGATCTCGTATGAGACCATCTGCGCCGCTGCGCGCATCGCACCGACGAAGGGGTACTTCGAGTTCGACGCCCAGCCGGCGACGATCACGCCGTACACTTCCAGCGAGGTCACGGCGAGCAGGAACAGCAGTCCGGCATTGACGTCGGCCAGGACCCAGCCATCCGAGAACGGCACCACCGCCCAAGCCACCAGCACCGGGGCCAGTGCCAGGATCGGACCGATCACGAACAGGCCCTTGTTGGCACCCGACGGGACGATGATCTCCTTCAGCAGCAGCTTGACGCCGTCCGCGATCGGTTGCAGCAGGCCGAGCGGCCCGACCCGGTTCGGCCCGATGCGCACCTGCATGTAGCCGATGACCTTGCGCTCGGCAAGCGTCAGGTAGGCCACGCTGAGCATCAGCGGCGCGATGATGCCGACGATCTTGACGAGGGTCCAGACCAGTGGCCAGGCCGAACCGAACAGATTGGCTACGGGTTCAAGCATCGATTCCATCAGGCACGCTCCACGCTGATCTGGCCGGACAGGGCACCCAGCACCGCGGTCAGGGGCTGGGCCCCGGGAAGCCGCACGCAGCCGTCGGGCAGGCCGGCGTCGAGCGCGGCCGGCAGTTGCACTTCCCCGCTCGGCGTACGCAGCCGCAGGGTGTCGCCCTCGCTGGCGCCGAGCGCGGCGAGCGCGGCGGCATTGAGCCATGCGAATGCGGCCTTGGCGTCGCGGCTGCGCTGCAGTGACGGGGCTCTGCGCACCAGCGGATCGGCCGCGTAGATCGGGATGTCGGCGATCCGCTCGAATCCGGACTTCTCGGCCGGCGCGACCTTGGCGAGCTGCGGCGCAATGCGGCCATCGAGCCGCTCGGCGAGCTCGCCGCCGGCCAGTACCTCGTCGCGTACTTCTTCGCTCTTGCCGTAGTCGAATCCGTCGAAGCCGAGCATGTTGCCGAGCACCCGCAGCACCTTCCAGCCGGGTCGGGCCTGACCACGCGCCTTGACCACGCCGTGGAAGGACTGAGGCCGGCCTTCGCAATTGACGAAGGTGCCGGAGGTTTCGGTGAAGGGTGCGATCGGCAGCATGACGTCGGCGTAGCCGAGCGCCTCGTGGCACTTGAAGGCACCGCAGTGGATCACCATCTCGGCGAGGCCGAGACCGCGCAGCGCGAGCTGCGAATCGGCGAAATCGACACTGGGCTCGGCACCGAACACCAAATAGGCACTGCGCGCCCGGTTCAGCATCGCCTGGGCGTTGAGGCCATCACCGCTCGGCACCGCGCCGGCGAGGTAGGCACCAACGCTGTTGGCGGCCTCGCCGATGATGCCGAAGCGGCCTTCGGCAAGGTCGGCGATCTGCTGCGCCAGGGTCTGCAGCGCCGCCGCCTGCGGATGCTGGACCGCGTAGTTGCCGAGCCAGACCGCAACCTGGCCGCCGCTGGCGAGCTCGGCGGCAATCGCCTTGGCCGTGTCGCACGGCTTGGCCGCAGCAACGGTCGCGGCCAGCGCCTCGTCGACCGGCTTCGAGGTCTCGGCCGACAGCGCCTTGACGATGCCGAGCAGGATGTCGGCGAGCTGGCTCGGGGCCGCGGTCAGACGCTGGCTCACCGGCAACAGCCAGTCGTCGTTGGCACAACCGACCGCACTGACCTTGAGTCCGCGCTTCTTCGCCGCCTGCCGGATGCGCTGGGCGATCAGCGGATGGTCCTTGCGCAGGAAGCTGCCGATCACCAGCAGCCGGTCGAGCTCGGCGATGCCGGCAACCGGCATGCCCAGCCACGGCGCACCCTGGCGGCTGGCATCAGCGGAGAAATCGGTCTGGCGAAGGCGGGTATCGATGTTACGGCAGCCGAGCCCGTTCGCGAGCTTGCCGAGCAGCGCCAGCTCCTCGAGCGTCGCATGGGGCGACGCCAGCACGCCGATGCCGGCACCACCGTGGTCGCGGGCGATGCTCTTGAGGCCGTTGGCGACATATTCGAGGGCGACCTGCCAGTCCACCTCACGCCATTCGCCACCCTGCTTGACCATTGGTGCGGTCAGACGCTCGTCGGTATTGAGGCCCTCGTACGAGAAGCGGTCCTTGTCGGACAGCCAGCACTCGTTCACTTCTTCGTTCTCGAGCGGCAGGACGCGCTTCACTTCGTCGTGCTTGACCTGGACGATCAGGTTGGCGCCGAGCGAGTCGTGGGGGCTGACCGACTTGCGGCGCGACAGCTCCCAGGTGCGGGCCGCGAAGCGGAACGGCTTAGAGGTCAGGGCGCCGACCGGACACAGATCGATGATGTTGCCCGACAGTTCGGAATCGACGGTCTTCTCGACGAAGGGCATGATCTCGGCGCGTTCGCCGCGGAAAGCCTGGCCGAGTTCCATCAGGCCGGCGATCTCCTGGGTGAAGCGCACGCAGCGGGTGCAATTGATGCACCGGGTCATGTCGGTGGACACCAGCGGGCCGAGGTTCTTGTCGACCACCACCCGCTTCTCTTCCTGGTAGCGCGATTTCGACGCACCGTAGCCGACCGCCAGATCCTGCAGCTGGCACTCGCCGCCCTGGTCACAGATCGGGCAATCCAGCGGATGGTTGATCAGCAGGAATTCCATCACCCCCTTCTGCGCCTTGATGGCGGGCTCGGAATGGGTCCATACCTTCATGCCGGCGGTCACCGGGGTCGCGCAGGCGGGCAGCGGTTTCGGCGCCTTCTCGACCTGGACCAGGCACATCCGGCAGTTGGCCGCGATGGACAGCTTCTTGTGGTAGCAGAAGTGAGGAACGTACGAGCCGGCCTTGGTGGCAGCATCCATCACGGTGCTGCCATCGGGGACCTGGACGACCTTCCCGTCGATTTCGAGTTCTAGCATGACGGACCCACGTAGATCTTGCTGCCCTCGTACTGGACTTCAGGCGGCACAAGGCATTTCTTGTTGTCGATGTGATACTGGAATTCGTCGCCGAAGTGCTTGACGAAGCTCTGCACCGGCATCGCAGCGGCATCGCCGAGCGCACAGATGGTGCGGCCCATGATGTTCGCGGTGACGCTGTTCAACAGATCCAGATCGTCCTGGCGCCCCTTGCCGTGCTCGATCCGATGCACGACCCGGTAGAGCCAGCCGGTGCCCTCGCGGCACGGCGTGCATTGACCGCAGGACTCCTCGAAGTAGAAGTAGGACAGCCGTTCCAGGGCCTTGACCATGCAGGTGCTCTCGTCCATCACGATCACCGCGCCGGAGCCGAGCATCGATCCCGCCTTGGAGATCGAGTCGTAGTCCATCGTGCAGTCCATCATGACGGCGGCGGGCACCACCGGTGCCGACGAGCCACCGGGGATCACGCCCTTGAGCTTGCGACCACCGCGCATGCCGCCGGCCATTTCGAGCAGTTCCGGGAACGGCGTCCCCATCTCGATCTCATAGCAACCCGGACGATTGACGTGGCCGGAGATCGAGAAGATCTTGGTGCCGCCGTTATTGGGCTTGCCGTAGTTGAGGAAAGTCTCGCCGCCATCGCGAATGATGAACGGAATCGACGCGAAGGTTTCGGTGTTGTTGATCGTCGTCGGCTTGCCGTAGAGGCCGAAGCTCGCCGGAAACGGCGGCTTGAAGCGCGGCTGGCCCTTCTTGCCTTCGATCGATTCCAGCAGCGCCGTCTCTTCGCCACAGATGTAGGCGCCGTACCCGTGGTGGGCAAACAGATCGAAGCTGAAGTCGCTGCCGAGGATCTTTTCACCCAGCAGACCGGCCTCGCGGGCCTCGGCCAGCGCCTCCTCGAAGCGCAGGTAGGTATCGAAGATCTCGCCGTGGATGTAGTTGTAGCCACGCGAGCAACCCATCGCATAGGCGGCGATCGTCATGCCTTCGATCACCGTGTGCGGGTTGTAGCGCAGGATGTCGCGATCCTTGAAGGTGCCCGGCTCGCCCTCGTCGGAGTTGCACGCCAGGTACTTGTCCCCCGGGAACGAACGCGGCATGAAGCTCCACTTCAGCCCGGTCGGGAAGCCGGCACCGCCGCGGCCGCGCAAGGCCGATTTCTTGACCTCGCCGATGATGTCGTCGGCCGACATCTGCCCGCTGACGACCTTCTTCAGCGCCTCGTAGCCGCCGCGCTTGATGTAGTCCTGGAGCCGCCAGGTCCGGTCGCCGTCGAGATCGGCGAGGATCAGTTCTTTGGCACTCATTTGTCCAGGTCCGCGAGCATTTGGTCGATCTTCTCGGGCGTCATCCAGCTGCACATGTGGTGGTTGTTCACCAGCAGCACCGGCGCGTCGCCGCAGGCCCCCATGCACTCGCCTTCCTTCAACGTGAACTTGCCGTCCGGGGTGGTCTCGTTGAAGTCGATGCCGAGCTTCTGCTTGACGTACTCGGCGGCATGGACCCCACCCGACAGCGCACACGGCAGGTTGGTGCACACCGTGATCTTGTGGCGCCCGACCGGCGCCAGCTCGTACATGTTGTAGAAGCTGGCGACTTCAAAGACCTCGATGTCGGTCAGCCCGAGATAGTCGGCGACGAAGGCGATGGTCTCGTCCGACAGCCAGCCCAGTTCCTCCTGGGCGATGCGCAGCGCCGACATCGTCGCGGACTTCTTCTGCTCGGCGGGATACTTCTCGAGTTCCCGGTCGATTCTGGATAGCGATTCCTGACTCAGCATATTTCGCTCGGCTTCCCTTGGCCCCTGTTACCGTTCAGCGGTCGATCTCGCCAAACACGACATCCATCGTGCCGATGATCGCGACCACGTCGGCGATCATGTGCCCACGCGCCATCTCGTCCATCGCAGCGAGGTGGGCAAAGCCCGGCGCCCGCAGCTTCACGCGGTAGGGCTTGTTGGCACCGTCGGAGACGGCATACACACCGAACTCCCCCTTGGGATGCTCGACCGCCGCATAGACCTCGCCCGGCGGCACGTGGATCCCCTCGGTGAAGAGCTTGAAGTGATGGATCAGCTCTTCCATGTTGGCCTTCATGCTCTCGCGCGGCGGCGGCGCGACCTTGTGGTTGCCGGCGATCACCGGGCCCGGATTCTTGCGCAGCCAGTCGATGCACTGGCGGACGATGCGATTCGACTGGCGCATCTCTTCCATGCGCACCAGATAACGGTCGTAGCAGTCGCCGTTGACGCCGACCGGAATGTCGAAATCGACCCGGTCGTAGACCTCGTAGGGCTGCTTCTTGCGCAGATCCCATTCGATGCCCGAGCCGCGCAGCATTGCGCCGGTGAATCCCCAGTTCAGGGCCTGCTCCGGGCTGACCACGCCGATACCGACGGTCCGCTGCTTCCAGATCCGGTTATCGGTCAACAGCGTCTCGTATTCGTCGCAGTAGCGCGGGAATCGGTTGGTGAAGTCCTCGAGAAAGTCGAGCAGCGAACCGTGACGATTCTCATTGAGCTGCCTCACCGTCTCGGCGTTCTTCCACTTCGACACCTGGTACTGCGGCATCTGGTCGGGCAGATCGCGATAGACGCCGCCCGGACGATAGTAGGCCGCATGCATGCGCGCACCGGACACCGCCTCATAGGCGTCCATCAGGTCCTCGCGCTCACGGAAGGTGTAGAGCACCATCGTCATCGCACCGATGTCGAGGGCGTGGGTGCCGATGTTCAGCAGATGATTCAGGATCCGCGTGATCTCGTCGAACATCACGCGGATGTACTGGCCTCGCAGCGGCACCTCGAGACCGAGCAGACGCTCGATGGCCATGCAGTAGGCGTGCTCGTTGCACATCATCGAAACGTAATCGAGCCGGTCCATGTAGGGCACCGACTGCACCCAGGTGCGGGTCTCGGCGAGCTTCTCGGTGCCGCGATGCAGCAGCCCGATATGCGGATCGGCACGCTCGACCACCTCGCCGTCGAGTTCGAGCACGAGGCGCAGAACGCCATGGGCGGAGGGGTGCTGCGGGCCGAAGTTGATCGTGTAGTTGCGGATTTCAGCCATGGCCGACGTCCCCGTATGTGTCTTCGCGAACGATGCGCGGCGTGTTTTCGCGCGGCTCGATGGTCACCGGCTGGTAGATCACCCGACCCTGATCCGGGTCATAGCGCATTTCGACGTAGCCCGTGACCGGGAAATCCTTGCGGAAGGGATGACCGACAAAGCCGTAGTCGGTCAGGATCCGGCGCAGATCCGGATGACCGGAGAACATGATGCCGTATAGATCGAACGTCTCACGCTCGAACCAGTTGGCCGAATGCCAGATGCCGCACAGCGAATCCAGCACCGGAAAGTCGTCGTCGTCGGCGAAGGCCTTCAGCCGCAGCCGCCAGTTGTTGGCGACCGACAGCAGATGAGCGGCCGCCGCGAAGCGCTTGCCCTCCCATCCGCCATTGCCGTACGCCGAGTAGTCCAGCCCGGAAACGTCGATCAGCTGCTCGAATCCGAGCTCGGGACGATCGTGCAATGCGCGTGCGACCTCGAGATAGTCGGCCGCCGCCACGACGATCGTCAGCTCACCACGATCAGGGGCCACCGACAGGAGTTTTTCGCCGAAAGTTTCGCCGAGCAGTTGAGAGAGTTTTTCTAGCTTCAGGCTCATAGTGCGGCGACCCCGTTAGCGTGCGATGGTGTTGGTCTTGCGGATCTTGTTCTGCAGCTGGATGATCCCGTAGAGCAGCGCCTCGGCCGTCGGCGGACACCCCGGTACATAGACGTCGACCGGCACAATGCGGTCGCAGCCACGGACCACCGAGTACGAATAGTGGTAATAGCCGCCGCCATTGGCACAGGACCCCATCGAGATCACCCAGCGCGGCTCGGCCATCTGGTCGTACACCTTGCGCAGGGCCGGGGCCATCTTGTTGCATAGCGTGCCGGCGACGATCATCAGGTCCGACTGGCGCGGACTCGGACGAAACACCACACCGAAGCGGTCCAGGTCGTAGCGCGAGCAGCCGGCATGGATCATCTCGACCGCGCAGCAGGCGAGGCCGAAGGTCATCGGCCACAGCGACCCGGTCCGGGTCCAGTTGATCACGGTGTCGAGCGACGTCGTGACGAAACCTTCCTTGAATACACCTTCGATGCTCATAAGACCCCTCCCCCGCGTTGTTGTGGACTACCTGCCTCTACGTTGCGGGAGGCTTATTCCCACTCGAGCGCGCCCTTCTTCCAGACCCAGACGTAGCCCAGCAGAAGGATGCCGAGAAAGACCATCATTTCGAAGAAACCGAACAGCCGCAGGGAGTCGATGCCAGCCAGCTCCTGAAGAATCGTCGCCCACGGGAACAGAAACGCGATCTCCAGGTCAAAGAGGATGAACAGGATCGCAATGAGATAGTAGCGCACGTCGAACTTGATGCGCGCATCCTCGAAGGGCTCGAAGCCGCACTCGTAGGGAGAGTTCTTCTCGCCGTCCGGGCGGTAGGGCGCCACCAGACGCCCGAGGAGGATGGGAGCACAACCGAACGCCAGACCGACCGCGATGAAGACCAGCACCGGGAAATAGTTTTCCAGCATTCGTGGCTCCCTCTTGTCTTATCGTTATGGCGGAATTTTTCCGCATGGAAACGCCCGCATGAGCGGGCGTTGAATCCTTGTTGGTGCCGACGGTGAGACTCGAACTCACACGACTTGCGTCACCACCCCCTCAAGATGGCGTGTCTACCAATTTCACCACGTCGGCGCTGCAGCGAAAACGGACGAAATTATATCTTGCTGCGGTGCCCAGGCAAAGTCTTTTAACTTACTTAGGAATCGATTGAGCCTTCGAATCGGCAGGCTCGGGCGCAACCGCCGGCGCCTCTTCGGCAGCCGCCGCAGGCACTTCCGGCGCAACGTCCATGACGCTCGTCGGCGCCTTCTGCCGATCGGTCGCGAGATAGCTCAGGCCGAGACTGGTGATGAAGAAAACAGTCGCCAGGGCCGCTGTCGTGCGACTCAGGAAATTGGCGGAGCCGGAGGCGCCGAACAGGCTCCCGGAGGCCCCGCTGCCGAAGGCCGCACCCATGTCGGCACCCTTGCCGTGCTGGAGCAGGACCAGCGCGATCACGCCCAGCCCGACCAGCACATGCACGGACAATACAATCGAGAACAGATAACTACCCATGTGCGTTCCTGCAGTGTCATCGCCCCGAAACGGCGATGCAGATTGATACGAAAGCTTCAGCGTCCAGCGACGCACCCCCGACCAGCGCCCCATCGATATCCGGCATCGCGAACAGTGCTTGCGCGTTGTCGGCATTGACACTTCCGCCGTAGAGCAGCGGCAGGTCGTCGGCCTCGTCGCCGACCCGCGCGCGCAAAGCGCCACGGATCGATGCATGCACCGCCTGCGCCATCTCGGGCGTCGCGGCCAGACCGGTCCCGATCGCCCATATCGGCTCGTAGGCCAGCACCAGGCGGCGCGCCGCGGCATCGTCGAGACCACCGAACACCGCCTCCAGCTGACCGAGCACGACGCGCTCGGTGTCGCCGGCCTCGCGCTGCTCGCGACTCTCGCCGACGCAGACGATCGGCACCAGCCCTGCCGCCTGCGCCCGCCGCACCTTGGCCAGTACGACGGCATCGGACTCGCCATGATACTTGCGCCGTTCCGAATGACCGACGACGACGTGCGAGCAACCCACGTCCTTCAGCATCGCCGCGCTGACTTCCCCGGTATAGGCGCCGGCTTCGTGCTCGGACAGATCCTGCGCGCCGAGCCCGATACGGGAATGTTCGAGCAGCGAGCCGACCTGAACCAGATAGGGAAACGGGACGCACAGCACGACTTCAGATGCGAGCGACGCGACACCCTCGACGACCCGCGCTGCCAGTTCGGCATTGCCGCTGACCGAACCGTTCATCTTCCAGTTTGCCGCCACCAGCTTGCGTGCCATGAGGCCCGATTTCCAGGGTCAAAACCCGCGGAGTTTATTCGCTGGCCCGCCGACGGTCAAACCGGGATCCGCCCTCAGCCGAAACGCCCGGTGATGTAGTCCTCGGTCTGCTTCATTCGCGGACGGATGAAGATTTCGTCGGTGACGCCGAATTCGATGACGCGCCCAAGGTACATGTAGGCGGTGTAATCCGACACCCGGGCCGCCTGCTGCATGTTGTGCGTCACGATGACGATGGTGACGCTTCGGCGCAACTCCGAGATCAGTTGTTCGATGTTCGACGTGGCGATCGGATCGAGCGCCGCGGTGGGTTCGTCGAACAGCACCATTTCCGGTTCCGTGGCCAGCGCCCGTGCGATGCACAGCCGTTGTTGCTGACCGCCGGAAAGGCTGGCGCCGGGCGCGTCGAGCCGATCCTTGACCTCGTCCCACAGTGCCGCGCTGCGCAGCGCCTGTTCGACCCGCTCGTCGAGAACCACCCGCGAGCGCTGGCCACGCACCCGCAGCCCGTAGGCCACGTTCTCATACACCGAGCGGGGAAAAGGATTGGGTTTCTGAAACACCATCGCGATTCGCATTCGTACCGCGATCGGGTCCACCTCGCGCGACAGCAGATCGATGTCGTCGGGATAGAGACGCAGCTCACCGGTGCATCGATTGCCGGGGTAGAGGTCGTGCATCCGGTTGAAGCAGCGCAGCAGCGTGGTCTTGCCACAGCCCGAGGGACCGATCAAGGCGGTGACGCGATGCTCGTGCACCGGCAAGGCGACATCGACGAGCGCGCGCTGGCGCTCGTAGTAGAAGCTCAGGTCGCGGACCGACGCCTTGAGCGGGGGTGCAGCCGGCGGCACGGCGCCGGGTTGCCCATGCGCTACCATCGAGTCTCCCGTCGCAGGCGGTGACGCAGCCAGATCGCGAGGCCGTTGATCGCGAGCGCCATCGCCACCAGCACGAAGGCTGCGGCCGCGGCGTTGGCATGGAACGCCGGGTCGGGCCGGGTCGTCCAGTTGAACAGTTGCACCGGCAGCGCGGTGAATGGCGCGTCCAACCAATCGAAGCTGATGTACGGAAAGTCGTCGCGAATCGGCGATTCGGGCAGAAAGGAGACGAAAGTCAGCGCGCCCACGGCAATCAATGGCGCGGTCTCGCCGATCGCTCGCGCCAGCCCGATGATGACGCCAGTGAGAATGCCGGGCGCCGCCGCCGGCACGACGTGGTCCCTGACCGTCTGCCACGGACTGGCGCCACAGGCGTAGGCCGCTTCGCGCAGGCTGTCGGGCACGGTGCGCAGCGCCTCGCGCGCCGTCACGATGACGATCGGCAGGATCAGTAGCGCAAGCGTCAGACCGGCCGTCATAATGCTGCGGCCGAGGCCGAATTCGAAGACGAAGATGCCGAGCGCCATCAGCCCGAACACGATCGACGGCATGCCGGCGAGATTGGTCAGATTGATCTCGACCAGCGCCGTGAGCAGGTTCCTCGGGGCGTATTCCTCGAGGTAGACGGCTGCGCCGACACCGAGCGGCACCGCGGTCGCCGTGGCCACTGCCATCACTGCCAGCGAACCGACCCACGCCGGCAGGATGCCGGCCATCTCCGCATGCCGGGACGGGTAGCCGGTCAGAAAGGCGACGCTCAATCGCGGCAGCCCCTGGCGTGCCATGTCGGCGAACAGGGTCAGTAAGGTCAGCATCGCCAGGGTCAGGCACAGCAGCCCGGCGACCACGAACGCCAGTTCGAGCCGCCGGCGTCGCTGCAGCTGGCGGTCGACCGGGGATGCGTTGCCGGCGCCCATCTAGCGAATGCTCGCCCGCAGGAATCGCTGGCGCAGCAGGTGCCCAGCGATGTTCATCGCCAGCGTCATCAGCATCAGTGCGAGCCCGGCGACGAACACCGTCCGATAGGCGACGCCGCCGTGATCGACGTCGCCCAGCGCGACCTGAACGATGTACGAGGTCAGGGTCGCCGCCGACGCGGTCGGGTCGAAGCCGAGACGCGCCTGACTGCCGGCCGCGATTGCGACGATCATGGTCTCGCCGACCGCTCTCGACACCGCCAGCACGCAGGCGCTGGCGATACCGGCCGCGGCCGACGGCACGACGACGCCGAGCGCGGTCTGCAAGCGACTGGCGCCCATGGCGTACGACGCCTCGCGCAGGGCCATCGGCACGGCACGCATCGCGTCTTCCGACAGGGAACTGACATAGGGGATGATCATGATGCCCATCACCAGTCCCGCCGACAGCAGGTTGAAGCCGGGCAGCCCGGGAATCAAGCCCTGCAGCAGTGGCGTCACGAACATCAGCGCAAAGTAGCCGTAGACGATCGTCGGCACGGCACCAAGCAGTTCCAGCACCGGTTTTGCCAGATCGCGGGTGCCCGGCGAGGCGAATTCGGACAGGTAGACCGCGATCACGCCACCGACCGGCAGCGCGACCGCCAGTGCCACGACGGTGCAGGTCACGGTGGCCGACAGCAGCACGCCGATCCCGTAATGGGCGTCCTCGAACAGCGGCGTCCATTGCGAATCGGCAACGAAATCCGATATCGGCACGGTATCGAAGAAGGCGATCGACTCGGCCACCAGCACGTAGACGATCGCAACGGTGACGGCGACCGAGACCAGCGCCGCCAGCAACAGCAGCCACTCGAGGACGCGCTCGTGCCCTCGCCGCCGCGCACGCCAGCTCCGCCCGACGGTCACCGCGTGGCCCCGGACAGAAGGTCGTGGAATCGGCCGAGCCCAGCTCGATACGCCTTGGCGTCGAGCGGAACATAGCGCGCCTCCGCGACCAGTTCCGCGGCGTGCGCCAAGTAGAATTCGACGAAATCTCGCACCGCCGGTCGGCGCGCTGCGTCGCGATTGACGTAGATGTAGAGGCTCCGCGCCAAAGGCCGGTAGCGGCCGGCGCGGACGTTCTCCGCCGTCGGCAGGACCGCCTCGCCCTCTGCCGACGCCCTGACGGCCAGCGCACGGAGCCGGTCGCGGTTGCGCAGGTAGTATGCGAGCCCGAAATAGCCCAGGGCCGATTCGTCGCTGGCGACGCCGGTCACCAGCAGATTGTCGTCCTCCGAGGCTGTGTAGTCGCCGCGTGACGCGCGGGGCCGGCCGACGATTGCGGCGGTGAAGTACTCGAAGCTGCCGGAGTCGCTGCCGGGCCCGTAGAGTGACAGCGCCCGGTCGGGGAAGCCTTCGCCGAGATCGCGCCAGCGCATCACCTTGCCCTGGGCGGCGGGTTCCCAGATGCGCCTGAGCCGCGCGACATCGATCTCGGTCAGGGGATTGCCGCGGGCCACCACCACCGCCAGCGCGTCCAGTGCGATCGGCAGTTCGACGAATTCGACGCCATGGGCTCGACAACGGCGCGTCTCGTCATCCGTCACTGGTCGCGACGCATTGACGATGTCGATCTCGCCGCGGCAGAACTTGCGGAAGCCGCCCCCGGTGCCCGAAATGCCGACCGTGATCCAGACCTCGCGCTGCCTCAGATCCTGGAACTCCTCGGCGGCGGCCTCGGTGATCGGATAGACGCTGCTGGAGCCGTCGATCGTCACCAGCGGACGCGCGCAGGCGATCGACGGCAGCACAGGCAGCAAGCACAGCAGGCAGCGAAACAGGCGGGCGGAAACGCTCAAGTCGGCAGAGAAGCGGAGAGATGGCTTCGAACGGCCGATATTATGACTGTTTCGTTACGTCTGGATGACAGCGCCGCACGTCCGACGCACTATCGTGCCTTGGTGACGGCGTCCGCGATGCGATTGGCATGGCGCTCGACCGCGTCGCGATCGCGACCCTCGACCATCACGCGCAGCAAGGGCTCGGTGCCAGACGGGCGCAGCAGCACCCGGCCGTCCTCGCCCAGCGCCTGTTCGGCGGCCTCGCGCGCGCGTTGGATGCCGGCATCGGCTTGCCAGTCGAAACCGGCCACCAGCCCCACGTTCACCAGCACCTGCGGATAGAACTCCAGATCGTTGCAGGCCTGCGCCAGGTCCGTTCCCGAGGCGCGCAATGCGGCCAGTACCTGCAGCGCCGAGATGATGCCGTCACCGGTGGTATGACGGTCGAGGCACAGGATGTGGCCCGAGTTCTCTCCACCCAGCTTCCAGCCCTTCTGCTGCAGCAGCTCCAGCACGTAGCGATCACCGACCTTGGCCCGCTCGAAAGGCACGCCGAGGCGCGACACGGCATGTTCGAAACCGAGGTTGCTCATCAGCGTACCGACCACGCCGTCGAGTCGCCCCTCGGCGTGGCGCGCACGCGCGATCACGTACAGCAGCATGTCACCGTCGTAGATCGCGCCCTCGCGGTCGACCATGACGACCCGGTCGCCGTCGCCGTCGAGAGCGATGCCGACGTCGGCGCGGTGCTGCAGCACCGCGGCCTGCAGCACCTCCGGGCGCGTGGCGCCGACCTCGGCGTTGATGTTCAGGCCGTTGGGCTCGACGCCGACGCTGACCACCTCGCCGCCGAGTTCGTGGAACACGCTCGGTGCGATGTGGTAGGCCGCACCATGGGCGCAGTCGAGCGCGATGCGCAGGCCCCGCAGGTCGAGCTCGTTCGGAAACGTGCTCTTGCAGAATTCGATGTAGCGGCCGGCGGCATCCTCGATGCGGCGGGCCTTGCCGAGCCGCGCCGACTCGGCGCAACCCATCGGCTCCTCGAGTCGCTGCTCGATCTCTTCCTCGACCGCGTCCGGCAGCTTCGCTCCGTCCGCCGAGAAGAACTTGATGCCGTTGTCGTAGTACGGGTTGTGCGAGGCCGAGATCACGACACCGGCCTGCAATCGCAGCGCACGGGTCAGATGCGCCACGGCCGGGGTCGGAATCGGACCGGCCAGCATCACGTCGGCGCCCGCTGCCGCGAATCCGGCTTCCAGTGCGGCTTCGAGCATATAGCCTGAAATCCGCGTGTCCTTGCCGATCAGTACGCCGGGACGCTCACCGTGGGGCAGCTTCTCGCGGCTGACCAGGGTCTTGCCGGCGGCGTAGCCGAGCCGCATCACGAAATCCGGCGTGATCGGCGCTTCGCCGACCTTGCCGCGCACCCCGTCGGTGCCGAAATACCGTCTTCCCATCAGTCGCTGTTCTCCAGGTTTCTGCGTGCGCCGGTGCACCATCGGCCGGCGGCGCCACCGCCATGCTAGCCGAAGGCTTCGAGCAGGCGCAGGGCATCGCGGGTCTCGGCGACGTCGTGCACCCGCAGGATCGCCGCCCCCTTCTGCGCGGCGAGCAGCGCCGCGACGACACTCGGCAGCAGGCGATCGGCAAGCTCGCGTCCGGTGACCATGCCGAGCACCGACTTGCGGGACACCCCCACCAGCACCGGCGCGGTCCGTGTCAGGCGCCCGATGCTGCGGAACAGCGCTTCATTGTGACTGCGCCGCTTGCCGAAGCCAAAGCCGGGGTCGACGACGATGCGCTCGCGCGCGACCCCTTGATTCTGAAGCCTGTCGAGCTGCCGACCGAGGAAATCCTCCACTTCGGCGACGACATCGGTATAGGTCGGATCATGCTGCATGCTGCGCGGCTCGCCCTGCATGTGCATCACGCACAGCCCGACCGGGCTGTCGCGGACCGCATCGATCGCAGCCGGGTCGGCAAAGCCGCGGATATCGTTGATCATCGATGCGCCGGCAGCGATGGCCGCGCGCATCACGGCCGGCTTGACGGTGTCCACCGAGATCGGCACGCCACAGCCGGCAAGGCGCTCGACCACCGGTATCACCCGCGACAACTCCTCGTCCTCGGCAACCGGCTCGGCACCCGGGCGGGAGGATTCGCCACCGAGGTCGAGAATCTCGGCGCCGTCGTCGATGCATCGCTCGGCATGGCGCAGCGCCCGGTCATGGTCGCGATGGTGGCCGTCCCCCGAGAACGAATCCGGCGTCAGGTTGATGATCGCCATGATCCGGGGGCGACTCAGGTCGAGTCGGAAATCACCGCAAGTCAGTTCCTGCATGGCCAGGGCTCGGGATAAAGGAACGGGGGCGGCCATGCCGCCCCCGTGGGTCGATGCTGCCGTTGCCGACTCAGGCGGCGGACGTCGCGGCGCTCGGCTCAGGACCCGACGAGTCGTCGCTCTTCGGGCGCGGTGGCTGGCCCGAGGGCTTCGGCGGTCGTGGTTCGCGGCCTTGCATGATGTCGTTGATCTGGTCGGCGTCGATGGTCTCCCATTCGAGCAGCGCCGCAGTCATCGCCTCGATCTTGTCGCGGTTCTCGTCGATCAGCCGGCGTGCCAGCGCGAACTGCTGATCGATGATCCGGCGGATTTCGGCATCGACCTTCTGCATCGTCGCTTCCGACACGTTGCGGTGCGTGGTGACCGCGCGTCCGAGGAAGATCTCACCCTCCTCCTCGCCATAGACCATCGGGCCGAGCGCATCGGACATGCCCCACTGGGTCACCATCCGTCGCGCCAGGTCGGTGGCTCGCGAGAAGTCGTTCGAGGCGCCGGTGGTCATCTGTTTCATGAACAGTTCCTCGGCGATGCGCCCACCGAAGAGCACCGCGATCGTCTGCAGCAGGCGCTCGCGGTCCTGGCTGTAGCGATCCTGTTCCGGCAGCTGCATGGTCACGCCGAGCGCCCGACCGCGTGGGATGATCGTCACCTTGTGCACCGGATCGGTCTTGTCCAGCAACTTCGCGACAACGGCATGGCCCGACTCGTGATAGGCGGTGTTGCGGCGCTCTTCCTCCGGCATCACCACCGAACGCCGCTCGGCGCCCATCATGATCTTGTCCTTGGCGCGCTCGAAGTCTTCCATGTCCACCAGGCGCTTGTTGGCGCGCGCGGCGAACAGCGCCGCCTCGTTCACGAGGTTGGCGAGATCGGCGCCGGCAAAGCCCGGGGTGCCGCGGGCCAGCACCATCGGATCGACGTCCGGTGCGATCGGCACCTTGCGCATGTGCACCCGGATGATCTGCTCTCGACCGCGTATGTCCGGCAGCGGCACCACCACCTGGCGGTCGAAGCGCCCCGGTCGCAACAACGCCGGGTCGAGCACGTCCGGACGGTTGGTCGCGGCAATCACGATGACGCCGGTCTGACCCTCGAATCCGTCCATCTCGACCAGCAACTGGTTCAGGGTCTGTTCGCGCTCGTCGTTGCCACCACCGAGGCCGGCTCCGCGCTGACGACCGACGGCGTCGATCTCGTCGATAAAAATGATGCAGGGCGCCTGCTTCTTGGCCTGTTCGAACATGTCGCGCACCCGCGCAGCACCGACGCCGACGAACATCTCGACGAAATCCGAGCCGGAGATCGAGAAGAACGGCACTTTGGCTTCACCGGCGATCGCCTTGGCCAGCAGCGTCTTGCCGGTACCCGGCGAGCCGACCATCAGCACGCCTTTCGGAATCCGTCCGCCGAGCTTCTGGAACTTGGACGGGTCGCGCAGGAAATCCACCAGTTCGGACACCTCCTCCTTGGCCTCGTCGCAGCCGGCGACGTCGGCGAAGGTGATCGAATTGGCCGAATCGTCGAGCATCCGCGCCCGCGACTTGCCAAACGAGAATGCGCCGCCACGACCACCACCCTGCATCTGGCGCATGAAGAAGATCCAGACCCCGATCAGCAGCAGCATCGGGAACCAGGACACGAAGATGTTCATCAGGAAGGACTGCTCTTCCTCGGGCTTGGCCGCGGTGACCTTGACGCCGTACTTCATCAGATCCGAAACCATCCAGATGTCCTGAACGCCCGGCGTGTAGATGGTGATCTGGCGCCCCTCCTGGGTCGTGGCCTTGAGCACGCGGCCATCCACCAGTACCTTGGAGATGCGACCGGAACGCGCTTCCTCCATGAACTGGGAGTACTCCATCGTGTTCTGTGCGACCTGACGGGTGTTGAACTGGTTGAAGACGGTCATCAGGACGATGCCGATCACAACCCAGATCGCCAGATTTTTGAAGAGATTGTTCAAGCTGCACTCCCGATAGGCCCTACAGGGGCCGGCTGCTCAATGGACTGATTCTATGTGCTAACGTTCAAAGTGGGCAAACACCCCGCCTACTTTCTGCCGCCCGCGAGGAAATACACCTCGCTGCTGCGGTCGCGTGAGGCCTTCGGCTTGCGCACCGCGACCTTGGCGAAGATCTCGTTGAGGTGGCGCCGATAATCGTCGAATCCGGCCCCCTGAAAGACCTTGACCAGAAATCGGCCGGAAGGTGCCAGTCGCAGTTCGGCGAACTCGAGCGCCAGTTCCGCCAGCGCGAACGCCCGGGCCTGGTCGACGCTGGCGACACCGGACAAGTTGGGGGCCATGTCCGACAACACAAGGTCCACCGGACGGTTGCCGAGACGATCCTCGAGTTCGTGCAGCGCCATGTCGTCGGCGAAGTCACCCTGCATGACGTCGACACCGGGGATCGGCACCATCGGCAGCAGGTCGAGCGCGATCGCGAGACCGTTGCCGGCCAGTCGCTGCGAGACCACCTGGCTCCAGGAGCCCGGTGCCGCGCCCAGATCGACCACCGTCATGCCCGGCCGCAGCAGCCGGTCGCGCTCGTCGATCTCGAGCAGCTTGTAGGCCGCTCGAGCTCGAAAGCCTTCGTTCCTCGCCCGCTGCACGTAGTGGTCGTGGACATGTTCGTTAAGCCACGCCTTGCTGGTCTTGCTCGGTTTCATCGGAGTAGAATCGCGCCCCTTGCCCGGGAACAGCCACCATGAACGACATAACGCCTGCCCGCCGACGCGAGCTCAAGGCCCTCGCCCACCACCTCGATCCCGTCGTCGCCATTTCGGCTAACGGACTCTCCGAGGCCGTCCTGAAGGAAATCGAGACCGCGCTGAAGGCGCACGAACTGATCAAGATCCGGGTTTTCGGCGACGACCGCGAGGCGCGCCGCCGCTACCTCGACGAGATCTGCCGGCTGACCGGCGCGGCACCGGTCCAGGCCATCGGCAAGCTGTTGGTGGTGTGGCGGCAGCGGACGGAGGACGAAGAAGCGACGACACGGGCGGCACGCCGTCGACCACGCTCGGCGGCACCGCTGACCAAGCGCGCGGCGCAGACCCTGGCCGAGGGCGGCGGCCCGCCGAAGCCTCGACGCAAGGCGAAGCCGGCCGACAGCAAGCCAACGGCGGCCGCCACCGGCTCGAAGCGGCGCTGAACCGAGGCGTCGCACGGGACCGGACGGACCAGCGCACGCAATCAGCACGGTGGCCTGCGCTGGACGCCGACCACCAGCACGCCGGCCAGCAGCGACTGCAACAGGTAGAGCCCGCTCGACACGCCGTGCCACGTCGCAAAAGCGGCGCCGGCGGCCTCGCCCGCGAGCTTCAGCGCCTGCATCGTCGGCTGGATCCAGAACTGCAGAACCAGACTCAAGGCGAGCATCGCGACGACGACGACCAGCAGAAATTCGCGGGTCACCGCGGCGCGGCGCCGGGCCACCAGCAGCGCGACCAGTAATGCCGCGCAGCCGAGTCCGAGCAGATTGACCCGCTCGAACATCCAGCCGGCGATACGCCCGGCCTCGCGGCGATCGTCGAGCAGCGCGAACAGGGTCGGCGCGACGAGGTAGCCGACCGCCCACTGGGCACCGGCCCACAGGCTGGCGATCAATTGGCACAGACCGGCGCACCAGCCGCGGCGACCGCCGCGCTCACTCGTAGCGGACGTCGATGACCTCGTATTCACGGATGCCGCCCGGCGCCTGGACTTCTGCCACGTCGCCTGCATACTTGCCGATCAGCGCCCGCGCGATCGGCGAACTGATGGAAATCTTGCCCTGCTTCAGATCGGCCTCGTCGTCGCCGACGATCTGATAGGTCACGGCCTGCCCCGAATCGAGATCCTCGAGGTCGACGGTGGCCCCGAACACGCACTTGCCGTCGGCGTCGAGCAGCTTGGGATCGATGATCTGCGCGGTCGCGAGCTTGCCCTCGAGGTCCTTGATGCGGCCCTCGATGAAACCCTGCCGCTCCTTGGCGGCGTCGTATTCCGCGTTTTCGGAAAGGTCACCGTGGGAGCGGGCCTCGGCGATCGCGGCGATTACCTCCGGGCGATCGACGGTCTTCATGCGATGCAGTTCCTGCCGCAGCAACTCCGCGCCGTGCAGGGTCAGGGGTGTCTTGATCATGGTTCAGCTCAATTCGGCGTGCAGCGACTGCACGGAATAGACCTCGAGGCCGGCCAGGTGACGCATGCCCATGCAGGCAGCGCGAGCGCCCTCGATGGTCGTGAAGATGGTGAGTTTGGAGGCCAGTGCGCTGGTTCGGATCGAACGGGAGTCGGCGATCGCCTGCCGCTTCTCGTCGACGGTGTTGATCACCATGCAGACTTCGTTGTTCTTGATCACGTCGACGATGTTCGGTCGACCCTCGGTCACCTTGTTGACGACCCCGACCGGCAGGCCGTCGGCCGCGATCGCGGCGGCGGTGCCGCGCGTGCCGAGCAGTGTGAAGCCCAGGCCATGCAGTTCGCGCGCGACTTCGACCGCGGCGGCACGATCACTCGCCTTGACACTGATGAACACCTGGCCCGATTTCGGAAGATGGCTGCCGGCAGCGAGTTGCGACTTGACGAAGGCTTCGGCGAAGCTGCGGCCGACGCCCATGACCTCGCCGGTCGACTTCATCTCGGGCCCCAGAATCGTATCCACGCCCGGGAACTTGACGAACGGGAACACCGCCTCCTTGACCGAGTAGTACGGCGGCACGATCTCGCCGGTGATGCCTTGCTCCGCGAGCGATATGCCTGCCATGCAGCGCGCCGCGATCTTGGCCAGCGGCAGCGAGCAAGCCTTCGACACGAATGGCACGGTGCGCGAGGCGCGGGGATTGACCTCGAGCACGTAGACCACCGCATCGTCGCCCTCGCCCTGAATCGCGAACTGCACGTTCATCAGGCCGCAGACGTCGAGGGCCCGGGCCATGGCCTCGGTCTGGCGCCGCAGCTCGTCCTGCAGCGCCGGCGACAGCGTGTAGGGTGGCAGCGAGCACGCCGAGTCCCCCGAATGCACGCCAGCCTGTTCGATGTGCTCCATGATGCCGCCGATCATCACCTGCTCGCCGTCGGCCAACGCATCGACGTCCACCTCGGTGGCGTCGTTTAGGAAGCGGTCGAGCAGCACCGGCGACTCGTTCGACACCTTGACCGCCTCGCGCATGTAGCGCTCGAGGTCCTTCTGCTCGTGCACGATCTCCATCGCCCGTCCACCGAGCACGTAGGACGGTCGTACCACCAGCGGATAGCCGATCTCGGCTGCCAGCCGCACCGCTTCGTCGGGCGTGCGGGCGGTGCGGTTGGGCGGCTGGCGCAGCCCGAGGTCGGTCAGCAGGCGCTGGAAACGCTCCCGGTCCTCGGCGGCGTCGATCATGTCCGGCGAGGTGCCGATGATCGGCACGCCGTTGGCTTCGAGCGCACGGGCCCGCTTCAGCGGCGTCTGGCCACCGAACTGGACGATCACGCCGACCGGTTTCTCGACGTGGACGATCTCGAGAATGTCCTCGAGGGTGATCGGCTCGAAATACAGCCGGTCGGAGGTGTCGTAGTCGGTCGAGACGGTCTCCGGATTGCAATTCACCATGATCGTCTCGAAGCCATTGTCGCGCAGCGCCAGCGCGGCATGCACACAGCAGTAGTCGAACTCGATGCCCTGGCCGATCCGGTTCGGCCCACCGCCGAGCACCATGATCTTCTTGCGACCGGTCGGCGCCGCCTCGCACTCCTCTTCGTAGGTCGAATACATGTAGGCGGTTGCGGTCGCGAACTCGGCAGCACAGGTGTCGACCCGCTTGAATACCGGGCGTACGCCCGACGCCTGGCGATGCAGGCGCACCGAGGTCTCGTCGCTGTTGAGCAGCGTCGCCAGGCGCCGGTCGGAAAAGCCCTGGCGCTTCAACTGGCGCAGCTCGCCGGCGCCGAGGTTCTTCAGCGAGCGGCCGGCCAGGGATTTCTCGGTGGCGACGATGTCCTGGATCTGCGCCAGGAACCACGGGTCGATGTGGGTCATCGAATGCACCCGTTCGAGGCTCATGCCTTCGCGGAAGGCCTGACCGACGTACCAGATTCGCTGGGGACCCGGATTGCCGAGTTCGAGGTCGAGGTCCTCCTCGTCGGCCTCGACCGCGTCGAGCCCGTAGGCACCGACCTCGAGTCCGCGCAGCGCCTTCTGGAAGGATTCCTGAAAGTTGCGTCCCATCGCCATGACTTCGCCGACCGACTTCATCTGCGTGGTCAGGCGGTCGTTCGCCTGCGGAAACTTCTCGAACGCGAACCGCGGAATCTTGGTGACGACGTAGTCGATCGAAGGCTCGAACGAGGCCGGGGTTGCGCCGCCGGTGATGTCGTTCTTCAGTTCGTCGAGGGTGAATCCGACCGCCAGCTTGGCCGCCACCTTGGCGATCGGGAAGCCGGTCGCCTTCGAAGCCAGTGCCGACGAACGCGACACGCGCGGATTCATCTCGATGACGATCATGCGGCCGTCGTCGGGATTGATCGCGAACTGCACGTTGGACCCGCCGGTATCGACCCCAATCTCGCGCAATACCGCGATCGAGGCGTTGCGCATGATCTGGTATTCCTTGTCGGTCAGGGTCTGGGCCGGCGCCACGGTGATCGAATCACCGGTATGCACGCCCATCGGGTCGAGGTTTTCGATCGAGCAGACGATGATGCAGTTGTCCTTGCTGTCGCGCACCACCTCCATCTCGAATTCCTTCCAGCCGATCAGCGACTCCTCGATCAGGAGCTCGTTGGTCGGACTGGCCTCGATGCCGCGCTTGCAGATCTCGAGGAACTCTTCCATGTTGTAGGCGATGCCGCCGCCGGTGCCGCCCAGCGTGAAGGAAGGGCGGATGATGGCCGGAAAGCCGAGCCCGCCCTGCACCTGGAGCGCTTCCTCGAGGCTGTGGGCGATGCCGGAACGCGCCGAGCCGAGCCCGATCTTGGTCATCGCCTCCTTGAAGCGTTCCCGATCCTCGGCCTTGTCGATGGCCTCCTGCGAGGCGCCGATCAGCTCGACGCCGTATTTCTCGAGCACGCCCTTGCTGGCCAGGTCCAGCGCACAGTTCAACGCGGTCTGCCCACCCATCGTCGGCAGCAACGCATCGGGCCGCTCCTTTTCGATGATGCGCTCGACCACCGGCCAGGTGATCGGCTCGATGTAGGTGACATCGGCGGTGCCCGGGTCGGTCATGATCGTCGCCGGGTTCGAGTTGACCAGGATCACCCGGTAGCCCTCTTCGCGCAGGGCCTTGCACGCCTGGGCGCCTGAGTAGTCGAACTCGCAGGCCTGACCGATGATGATCGGACCGGCGCCGATGATCAGGATGGATTGGATGTCGGTGCGCTTGGGCATGTCGGTTGTGCTCGGTGGCTCGGGGGTGTGTCGGCGGAATCGATCGTCGGCGGGCGCGTGGGGCGCTGCTCACTGACGTGCCGCGCGACCTTCCTCCAACAGTTTGACGAATCGGTCGAACAGGTAGGCGACGTCGTGGGGACCGGGACTGGCTTCCGGGTGCCCCTGAAAGCAGAAGGCGGGAACGTCGGTCCGCGCCAGCCCCTGCAGGCTGCCGTCGAAAAGCGATACGTGGGTGGCCCGCAGATTGTTCGGCAGGGTGTCCGCATCGACCGCGAAGCCGTGGTTTTGCGACGTGATCATCACGCGGCCGCTGTCGAGATCCTTGACCGGATGATTGGCGCCGTGGTGGCCGAACTTCATTTTGATGGTCCGCGCGCCGGACGCCAGCGCCAGCAGCTGATGGCCGAGGCAGATGCCGAAGGTCGGCAGCCCGGCGGCGAGCAGTTCGCGAATCGCGGTGATCGCGTAGTCGCAGGGCTCCGGGTCGCCCGGCCCGTTCGACAGGAACACGCCGTCCGGCGCCAGCGCCAGGACCTCGCGGGCGGGCGTCTGGGCCGGCACCACGGTCAGGCGACAGCCGCGCTCGGCGAGCATGCGCAGGATGTTCCGCTTGACACCGAAATCGTAGGCGACGACATGGTAGCGCCCGTCACCGCCTTCGCCGTAGCCGTCTTCGAGACGCCACTGGCCGCCGCGCCAGTCGAAGCGCGAGGGCGTCGTCACCTCCTTGGCGAGGTCCATGCCGGCCAAGCCGGGAAATCCCCGGGCCAGGGCCAGCGCTTCGTCAACGGCATCCGCGCCGCGACCGTCGACGGTCATCAGGCAGCCGGCCTGAGCGCCCTTCTCCCTGAGCACGCGGGTCAGCCGACGGGTATCGATGTCGGCGATCGCAACCACGCCCTCCTGCGCCAGAAAGTCGGGGAGCGTGCGTTGCAGCCGCCAGTTGCTCGCCAGGATCGGCAGGTCGCGGATGATCAGCCCGGCGGCATGGATCGTGGCGGCCTCGCAGTCCTCGTCGTTGACCCCGGTGTTGCCGATATGGGGATAGGTCAGCGTGACCAGTTGCCGGCAATAGCTGGGATCGGTCAGGATCTCCTGGTAGCCGCTCATCGAGGTGTTGAACACGACCTCGCCGACCGCGCTGCCGACCGCGCCGATGCCCTTGCCGCGAAACACCGTCCCGTCTGCGAGGGCGAGAATGGCTGAAGGGAAAGCAGTCACGGCATTACTCCTGATCGAGGCATGAAGCGCCACTGGGCCGGCGGCACAAAAAACGGGAGAGGCGCGAAAACGCCCTTCCCGTTAGTGTCTGAAGTATAGCAACCGGCGGGCGGTGCTGCAACGCGGCATCCACCCTCTGCCGACTGACCCGCAGTGCACCGCGAAGTCCCGGGCGCCGCCTCGCGGCCGGCTCAGATCGCCAGCGATGCGCGCAACGCGCTGGCGACCCGATTGAGCTCCGCGACCAGTGCCGGCAGCCAGCGCACGGCCATGTCCGGATCGCCGTCGCGCGCGCTGCGTTCGACCCGCAGCGCGGCATCGGTCGCCCGGGCCGCGCCGAATACACCGAGCGAACCCTTCAGCGAATGGCTGATCGCCGCCAGCTCGTCGAGATTCTTGCTCGAGCCTGCCTTCTGCAATGTTTGCAGGTTGCGACCGAAATCGGCAAAGAACACCCGAGCAAGCTGCAGCACGGCCGATTCGTCGCCCTCGACCAGTTCCCGCGTGTGGCTGAGATCGATGACGTCGCCGTCGGCAGCCTCGTCGAGCAGCGTGCGATCGCGACCGCCGTCGCCACATTCGTCGCTGCGAACGGTTCCGCACACGCGCTCGATCGCAGCGAACATCTCCGCAGGCTTGATCGGCTTGGCCACGTAGTCGTCCATGCCGGCGTTCAGGCAGCGCTCGCGATCGCCCTGCATCGCATGTGCCGTCATCGCAACGATCGGCACCGGTCGCCAGTCGCCATCGGCGGCCCAGCTGCGTCGGGCCTCACGGGCCCGGATCGCCTGCGTGGCCTCGAGTCCGCCCATCACCGGCATCTGAACGTCCATCAGGATCAGGTCGAAGGCCTGCTTGTCGTACTGGTCGATGGCCTCGCGGCCGTTGCCGGCGATCAACACCTGATGTCCGGCCTTCTTCAGCATCTTGCTGGCGACCATCTGATTGACCGGATTGTCCTCGACCAGCAGGATGTGCAGGCCGGCCGGACCGTCCGGCTGCATGATCATCATCTCGGTCAGGGTCAGGCTCGGATTGAAATCGTCGAGTTCGTCGTCATCATCGGCGCCGGCGCTCAGCGCGAGTTGCAGCGCTTCACCGAGGTCGCGCTCGGAGATCGGCTGGATCAGTCGGCCACGCACGCCCATCGCATTGCAACGATCGGAGCCGCGACGCTGGTTGTCGGTATCGAGCAGTACCAGCATGCGGTCGAGCCACGGCGTGTCGTCCGCGAAGCCCTGGGCGATCTCGAACGCGGCATCGTCCGGCAGGCGCGCATCCAGGATCAGGAAATCGTAGGGCGTCGCCGCTTCCGCCGCCCGCTGCAGGCACGCCTTCGTGCCGGCGGCACTGCCGGCGGCTTCGACCTCGACGTCAAAGCCCGACAACTGCTCAGCGAGGTGGGCGCGCAGGGCGTCATTCGCCACGGCCAGAAGGACGCGCCGGCCGCCCAGTCCGGGCATCAGCGGGGCCGTCGCCTCGTGCACCGCCTCGACCTCGATCGTGAACTCGAAGGTGCTGCCTTCGCCGACCTCGCTCTGCAGCCTGATCTCGCCGCCCATGATCTCGACCAGACGGCTGCAGATCGCCAAGCCGAGCCCGGTACCGCCGAACTTGCGGGTGGTCGAGCTGTCGGCCTGCGCAAACGCACCGAACACGTGGCGCTGCTGCTCCTTGGCCACGCCGATGCCCGAATCGCGCACCGCGAAGGCCAGGGTGCAGCGCCCGCCGTTGCGGGCCTCGACCCGTGCCGAGATCGCGACCTCGCCGGTCTCGGTGAATTTGGCGGCATTTCCAAGCAGGTTCAGCAACACCTGGCGGATCCGACCCGGATCGCCGACGCAGATGTCCGGCAGGTCGGCTGCGGTCGAGAAGTACAGCGCGAGCCCACGCTGGTGGATGCGCATGGCCATCGCCTTGGCCACTTCGGACACCACCGAGCGCGGCGAGAACTCGATCGCCTCGAGCTCCATCTTGCCGGCCTCGATCTTCGAAAAGTCGAGAATGTCGTTGAGGATCACCAGCAGGGCGTCCGCCGAGGCCCGCAGGGTCGTCAGATAGTCGCGCTGCTCCTGGTCGAGCGTCGTGTCCAGCACCAGCTCGGCCATGCCGATGATGCCGTTCATCGGCGTGCGGATCTCGTGGCTCATGTTGGCGAGGAAATCGCTCTTCGCACGGTTGGCCGCCTCGGCTGCCTCCTTCGTGCGCATCAGTTCGAATTCCCAGTCCTTGCGATCGGCGATCTCGCGATAGATGCCGCGGACGATTCGCCACTGCCCGTCTGCGCCGCGCTCGCAGGCGCTGCCGCGCGCCTGCAGCCAGCGCCAGCCGCCGTCCTGGTGGCGCATCCGGAACTCGCACAGGAAGGCCGGATCCACGCCCCGCAGATGATCCTTGAGGCGGGCGATCGCGCTTTCGACGTCATCCGGGTGGATCAACGGCAACCAGGCCTGGTAGGACCCGTCGTGGTCGGCGTCCGGCGGCAGTCCGAGCATCCCGCGCCATTCGTCGCCGGTCTCGAGTTGGCGCGCCTCGAGATCCCAGACCCAGTAGCCGGCGCCGGCGGCATCGAGCGAGGCGGCAATGGTGTCCCGCGAGGCCGTGTCGGCGGCGGCACCGCCCGAGCCGCCCGCAACGGCTGCACCGTCGGCTGTGCCGGCACACGCCTCCAGGCGTTCGAGCAGCGCGACCATGCGGCCGAGCTGACGGCTTGCGTCGGCCGGATCCAGACCCCGCATGCGGGTCTGCAACTGGGCTGCAGAGTCGACGCCGAACAGCGCCCGAATCTCCGTCGTGACAAGGTTTGCGTTCAAAGCCCTCTACCTGGCTAGGCCAATTCGCTGCCGTGCCCGGGAAGCCGGACGGGCGAAACGGAAGAGACGGGAACGTGCGCACGCCTGCCGACGTCGGCGTCGCTTCCACCGACCTTTATCGGGCTATGCCGGACAGTCTTGAGTGTGCTTCGCAAGCCTGTGTGTCGCGCTGCACGCCGGGGCGACGCGTGACGCGGGAAGGTCGACGGGCCGGTCTAGCGCAGGCCGAGCACGTCCTGCATGTCGAACAGGCCATTGGGGCGACCGCGCAGGAAGGCAGCCGCGCGCAGCGCGCCCATCGCATAGGGCATGCGCCCACCCGAGCGATGGGTGATCTCGATGCGCTCACCGGCGCCGGCGAACAGCACGGTGTGGTCGCCGATGATGTCGCCGCCACGGATGGTCGAGAATGCAATGGTCTGCTCGTCACGCTCGCCGGTACGACCCTGTCGGCCATAGATCGCACAGTCGGCGAGATTGCGGCCGAGTTCGGCAGCGACCACTTCGCCCATGCGCAGCGCGGTTCCCGACGGCGCATCCACTTTATGGCGATGATGGGCCTCGATGATCTCGACGTCGTAGCCGGACGACAGGATCCGCGCCGCCGTCTCCAGCAGCTTGAACACCGCGTTGACACCGACCGCCATGTTGGGCGCGAACACCACCGGCACGCGCTCGGCCGCGGATTCGATGCGAGCCTTCTGTGCGGCGTCGAAGCCGGTGGTGCCGATCACCATCGGAACGCCGCTGGACGCTGCCATGTCGAGGTGTCTGAGGGTGCCGTCGGGCAGGGTGAAGTCGATCACGCAATCGGCAGCAGCAATTGCGGCTGCGGCATCGTCGGTGATCGGGACGCCGGTGTGCTGCCCCAGCATTTCGCCGGCGTCGCGTCCGACCAGCGGATTGCCTTCGCGCTCGAAGGCTGCGGCCAGCTCGAAGGCCTCGCCGGCCAGGGTGGCCTCGATCAGCGTGCGTCCCATCCGCCCGGTACAGCCGGCGATCGCGATTCTCTGCTTTTGCATGCCCGTCTCCGTTCCTTGTCGCTATTGCTGTTCGGCACCGATCTCGATGACCCGCTTCGGCGGGGCGATGCGATCCGCCGGTGCCGGCTCGATGTCGCCCTGCAGTTCGGCCAGCACGCCGTTGTCGAACAGCACCGTCAGGCGATGCTCGGTGGCCTCCCCGCGGCCGGGCTTGAAGCGGTAGAAGTAGTCCCAGCGATTGCGATGGAACGGGTCGACGACCAGTGGCGTTCCGAGCACGAAGCGGACCTGTTCGGGGCTCATGCCGGTCTTCAGCTGCGCGACCATCTCGGGGGTGACGTAATTGCCCTGACGGACGTCGATGCGATAGGGCCGCAGCCAGTCGGTGATCGAACATCCACCGATCGTTGTAGCCGCCAGCAGCGCGGCGACGGTCAGCAGCATGGAACGCATCGGTCGGAGTTTCCTGTTGGTGGGCTGCGGCGACGGGCCGGGACGGTCCGCCTTTCTCAGAACGGGGCGAAAATATATCATAGCGGCTGCCTCCGCCCGAGCCGGGTCCGGCGGCAGCAGCCCCCACCAGAGCGCGGTTCCGGATCCCCATGCCCTCCAATTCCCAGAACCTCAAGAACATCGGCCTCAAGGCGACCTTTCCTCGGCTGAAGATTCTCGACCTGTTCCAGCACACCGAGCAGCGGCACCTGACCGCCGAGGATGTCTATCGTCTGCTGATGCAGGACGGCATGGACATCGGTCTCGCGACGGTCTATCGGGTGCTCACCCAGTTCGAGCAGGCCGGACTGCTGGAGCGGCATTTCTTCGAATCCGGCAAGGCGGTGTTCGAACTCAACGAAGGCAAGCACCACGATCACCTGGTGTGCGTGCAATGCGGCCGGGTGGTCGAGTTCTACGATGCCGAGATCGAGCGACGCCAGCAGGCGGTCGCCGCCGAACGCGGCTTTGCGGTGAAGGATCACGCCCTCTACCTGTACGCCGAATGCCTGAAAGAGGATTGTCCCCACCGGCAGGAGGAATGAGCGGAAATCTTGCGCTCAGTCGCGTCGGCCGAGCATCTCGCTGGCGTGTTCGCGGGTCGTCGCGGTGATCTGAATGCCGCCCAACATGCGGGCGATTTCGTCGACGCGGCCGTCGTCGTCGAGTTCGCGTACCCGGCTCAGGGTCGCGCCCTCGCGCACCTCCTTCGAGATCGTCCATTGCCAGTCGGCCTGGGCCGCCACCTGCGGCAGGTGGGTCACGCACAGCACCTGGCGCTCCCGGCCGAGGCGGCGCAGCATCTGACCGACGATCTCGGCCACCCGGCCACCGACACCGACATCGACCTCATCGAAGATCAGCGTCGGGGTGCCGCCGTCCCGGCTCGCGATCACCTGGATGGCCAGACCGATACGCGACAGCTCACCGCCGGAGGCGACCTTGCCGAGCGCCCGCAGGGCTTGGCCGGTGCCACCGGCGACGCGGAACTCCACTCGCTCGAGGCCGTGAGCGCTGCCCTGTGGTTCCGCCTCGAGCGCGACCTCGAAGCGTCCCCCGGCCATCGCCAGTGATTGCATTGCCTCGCTGACGTCCCGGCCGAGGGCATCTGCCGCCTGCCGCCGCAGTGCCGACAGCGCCGCCGCATCCTCTCGGTAGGCGCCTTCCCGCGCCCGTTCCACGGCCGCCAGCGAAGTGACGTCGGTGGCTTCGGCCAGCCGGCGGGCCTCGGCCACGGTGGTGGTCAGCAATTGCGGCAATCCGTCGGGCTCGACCCGGTACTTGCGCGCAACGGCGGTGACTCGTGCAATACGCTCGTCCACCTCCGCCAGGCGTTGCGGATCGATGTCGAGCCGCTCGCAATAACGGCCGAGCCCGAGCGCCGCCTCACCCGCCTGGATGGCTGCGGTCCGAAGCAACTCGGCGATGTCGCCGAGGTCCGGATCGAATGCCGCCAGAGTGGAAAGCTGCGCGGCGTGGCGCTCGAGCTGATCGACCACGCCGGGTTCGGCCTGGGTCAGCGCCTCGCGCGCCGCCTGCGCGCCCTCGAGCAGCCTGGCGGCGTGAGCAAGGCGCGACTGTTCCTGGTTCAGCGTCGTCCATTCCGCGGGATCGAAGCCGACGGCGCCGAGTTCTTCGAGGCGCCAGTCGAGCAGCTCCCGCTCGCGCGCCAGCCGCTCGCTGTCCTGCTCGGCCTGTTGCCGCGCCGCGATTGCCTGCTGCCAATCGTGCCAGGCGGCCGCGACCCGCAGCGCCAGCGCTTCGGCATCACCCAGGGCATCGAGCATCCGCCGCTGGGCCTCACCCTTCAGCAGCGCGTGGTGTGCATGCTGGCCATGGATGTCGGCCAGCCCGTCGCCGAGTGCCCGCAACTGGGCCAGGGTGGCCACCGTGCCGTTGATCCAGGCGCGGGAGCGGCCACTGCGATCCAGCACCCGTCGCAACAGCAGCACGCCATCGTCGACATCGAACTGGTTGTGCGCGAGCCAGTCACCGATCTCGGCGATGGCCGGCAGGTCGAATTCGGCTCCCACCTCGGCGCGCTCGCATCCCTCGCGAATCATGCTGGCGTCGCCGCGGGCGCCGAGCAGCAGCGACAGCGCGTCGAGCAGGATCGACTTGCCGGCACCGGTCTCGCCGGTCAGCGCACCGAAGCCGGCGCCGAATTCCAGATCGAGCTGGTCAACGATGACGAAGTCGCGAATCTGCAGGGATCGCAGCATGGATGCGGGGACGACTCAAAGCTGACGCGGCGACGCGCTCCAGTGCAGCTTCTCGCGCAGCATCGAAAAATAGCTGTAGTTCTCGGGGTGCAGCAGCTGGATCGACTGGCTCGACCGGGTCACCCGGACGAGATCGCCGGCGCGGGCGTCGAAGCGGGTCTGACCGTCGAAGTGCACGCGGGCATCGTGCGGCGGCTTCAGCATCATGTCGATGACGAAATCGTTGGGCAGGGTGATCGGACGGGCCGTCAGCGTGTGGGGGCACATCGGCACCAGCGCGATGCCGTCCACGCGCGGATGCAGAATCGGGCCGTTCGACGACAGCGCGTAGGCGGTCGACCCCGTCGGCGTCGATACGATCATGCCGTCGGAACGCTGGGTGTAGACGAATTCTCCGTTGATCATGACGTCGAACTCGATCATCCGTCCCAACTCGCCCTTGTTCACGACGACGTCGTTCAAGGCCAGCGTGTGGAACACCCGCTGGTCGCCGCGCACCACTTCGGAGTCGAGCATGGCGCGCGACTCGGCGACATAGCGACCGGCCAGGATCTCGCCGATGCCGGCCAGCGCATCGTCGCGCGCGAGGTCGGTCAGGAAGCCGAGTCGTCCCTGGTTGATCCCGACCATCGGCACGGTATATTCGGCCAGCCGGCGCGCCGAATTGAGCATCGTGCCGTCGCCGCCGAGGACGATCGCAAGGTCGGCTCCGGCACCGATCTCGTCGTAGGTGCTCACCGGATAGGCCGCGCTCAAACCGGTCGAGCTGGCAGTACCCTGCTCGATCCAGACCTTCCGTCCATGATCGCGCAGAAACTGGGCGAGCTTGAGCACCGCGTCCGACACGTCCTGACTCTGGTACTTGCCGATTAGCGCGATGGTCTTGAATTGGCTCTCCATGGCCCGAATTAGATCACAAACGCCGGCGCGCGCGTGATCCGGCAGAAGCGCGCTTTGCGCCCAGGCTCGAGTTTCTTAGAATCGCTGTCGTTACCGGAACCCGGCGCCATGAACGATCTCGACAACCGTTCCCAGATCCTGCTGAAGACGCTCATCGAGCGCTATATCGCCGAAGGGCAGCCGATCGGCTCCCGGGCGCTGTCGCGGGTGTCCGGTCTCGAGCTGTCGCCGGCAACGATCCGCAACGTGATGTCCGATCTCGAGGAAGCCGGCTTCATCGCCAGCCCGCACACCTCGGCCGGACGCATCCCCACCGCACGCGGTTACCGCTTCTTCGTCGACAGCCTGCTGACCGTGCAGCCACTGGCAAAGACTCGAGTGCTGGAACTCGAAGGCCAGTTGCAGCGCGATCAACCCCAGCGCGTGATCAACAGCGCCTCGCACCTGCTCTCGGACCTGACCCGCTTCGCCGGCGTCGTCGTCTCACCGCGCAAGCAGAATGCGCGGATCCGCCAGATTGAATTCATCAGCCTGTCGCCGCAACGCATCCTGCTGATCATCGTGACAACCGCCGGGGACGTCCAGAACCGGGTGATCATGACGCGGCGCGCCTACACCGCATCGGAACTGGTCGAGGCGGCGAACTTCCTCAACGAGCACTATGCCGGGCGCGACTTCGTGCAGATCCGCGAACTGCTGAAGGCCGAACTGAAGAAGTTGCACAGCGACGTCAGCGAGTTGATGACCGCGGCGATGGCTGCCGGCAGCGAAGCCTTCAGCGAGAATCCCGACGACTGTATCCTGTCGGGCGAAAACAACCTGCTCGACTCCGAGGACCTGTCGTCGAACATTGCCCAACTGCGCGAACTGTTCCGCCTGTTCGAACAGAAGACCAGTCTGATGCAATTGCTCGATCTGTCGCACGAGGCCGAAGGTGTGCAGATCTTCATCGGCGGCGAATCCGGCATCGAGCCGCTAGACGGCTGCAGCGTGATCAGCGCCCCTTATGAGGTGGACGGCCGTATCGTCGGCTCGGTGGGCGTCATCGGCCCGACCCGGATGGCCTACGAACGCGTCATTCCGATCGTCGACATCACGGCCCGCCTGCTGTCGAGCGCGCTGTCGAGCAAGGATTGAATCGGCCCCACCCGGTCACCACATGGAGGAAGCCCGCCGATGGCCCGCTACCGGCAAGAACCCGCCTATGCCCACGGCAGTGCCCGCAGAACCGCCGTGGTACTGGCCAATCTGGGCACGCCGGAAGCGCCGACCGCAGCCGCGCTGCGTCCCTACCTCAAGCAGTTCCTGTGGGACCCCCGCGTCGTCGAGATCCCGCGGCCGATCTGGTGGCTGATCCTGAACGGCATCATCCTCAATACGCGGCCCGCGAAATCAGCCGCCAAGTACGCCACCGTGTGGACCGACCAGGGCTCTCCGCTGAAGGTGCATGCCGAGCGACAGGCCGCGCTGCTGTCCGAGCGGCTTGCCGCGGCCGGCCATGACGAAATCGTCGTCGTCCATGCGATGCGCTACGGCCAGCCGTCGATTCCGTCCGTGCTGAACGACCTCAGGGCCCGCGGCTGCGATCGCATCCTGCTGCTGCCGATGTATCCGCAATATGCCGCCAGCACCACCGCGTCGGTCAGCGACGAGGCAGCGAGGTCGATGCTGTGCTGGCGAAATCTGCCGGAGATGAGATTCGTGCGCAGCTTCTGCGATCACCCGGGCTACATCGACGCGCTCGCCGCCAGCGTCCGCGAGCATTGGGAGGGCAACGGCGAGAGCGAAAAGCTGGTCGTCAGTTTCCACGGCGTGCCGCGCTTCACCCTCGACAAGGGCGACCCCTACCACTGCGAATGCCGCAAGACCGCGCGGCTGCTCGCCGAGGCGCTGGCCTTGCCGCCCGACCGGCTGGTCGTGACCTTCCAGTCCCGTTTCGGCAAGGCCGAGTGGCTGCAGCCCTACACCCAGCCGACGCTCGAACAGATGGCGCGCGACGGCGTCCGCAAGGTGGACGTGATCTGCCCGGGCTTCGTCGCCGATTGCCTCGAGACCATCGAGGAGATCGGCATGGAATGTCGCGACGCCTTCCTTGCCAACGGCGGCACCGGGTTCTCCCTGATCCCCTGCCTCAACGAACGCGCCGACTGGATCGGCGCGCTCGAGTCATTGATTCTCTCTCACCTCGGTGGCTGGCTCGAGGCATCCGGCAACGACGACGCCGAACGCGTTGCGAGCGCAGAACGGGCTCGGGCGCTCGGCGCCGGCAACTGAGGGCGGGCGGCCTTGAAGCTGCTGCTGCGGTGGGCCCTGAACGCGATCGCCCTGATGCTGATCCCGGAACTGGTCGGCGACCTCAGGGTGGATTCCTACGCTGCGGCGCTGGTCGGCGCCTTGCTGTTGGGCCTCGCGAACGCGCTGATCCGCCCGTTGCTGATCCTCGTCACGCTGCCGATCACGCTGCTGACCCTGGGACTGTTCGCGCTGGTGGTCAACGGCCTTACGTTCTGGATGGTGACCGGGTTGGTCGGCGGCCTGCAGGTCAGTGGATTCTGGTCTGCGTTCTGGGCCGCCCTGCTCTACAGCGTGCTGACGACGCTGGTCAATATCGCACTGGACGACGGGCGCCGCTAACGCCCCTCGCCGATCGACTCCGCGACGCGATACGGGTGCTGGAAGTCGCTCACACGCTCACGGATTCGCGATCGATGCCGCGGGTCGCCCGGCGGCGCCCGCGACGGCGCACGGCACCGGGGTCGAAACTGCCGTTGAGCTTTTCGATTGCGGTCCGGCGGGCGGCCAGCGCTCGTTGGAAGGCCCCTTCTTCGCCGTACTTCTTGACCGAGAACTTGACGCGCTTGCGCTTGCCGTCCGGCAGCGGCCAGGAGGCCACCCAGAACCAGCGTTGCTTGTCCTCGGGCAGGTCCCGCGTCTCGGACGCACAGTAGCGGCAGACGCCAACGACGCCGGAACGGTTGTTCTTCTTGACGATGCTCGAGTACTCCTGCATCGACAATGGCGGATACTTGGCGAGCACTTCGTCGCGGTACTCCCGTGCGGCCGCGAATGCCTTGCGCTTGCCGCCGAGCATGCCGTCGGAAAAATGCTTGCGGTAGATGACGCCACGCCTCTGGATGGTCACCAGCCAGCCATGGGTGCGGCTGGCTTCGTTGTCGACACGGCTGATCCCGTAAACGCTTCCTCGACTCACACTCGAACTCCCGACTGGCTTCTCTGGCCGAACATGGGAATTCTTCGGCGTGGCGCGGCGAAACTTTAGGAAACGAGCGCACTCGTGAGTGCCTTTCGGTGCGCCATCGCCGAAAGATCGGCAAGGCACGGGCGATGATTCCAAACAAATAGCGAAGGCCGGTCACCCGGCGAAGACGACAGCAAGCGCGAGGCCGATCGCGATGGGGTGCGCAGGGCCTAGTCGTCGACCAGATTCAGTTCGAAGCCGGACGCGAAACCCGAACCACGCCGGGCTGCGCCGCCACCTTGCGAGAGCTGCTTGCCGGCCTCGGCCAGTCGACGTGCGACGACAGTGATCAGGCGCTTGCGGAACTGTTCGAGACACTCCTCGGTAGCAAGCGCCATCGCCGACGGCTTGAATTCGATATAGGTCATCTCGCAGGTGCTGACGACAGTATGGGCCTGCTTTCGATCGATCTCGTCGAGATAGGCGATTTCGCCGAACGGCTCGCCCGCGCCGAGTTCGGTCAAGTGCCGCCCGTCGACGGACAGTTCGACGCCACCCTGGAGCACCAGACCGAATCGCTGGTCGCTGTCACCCTGGCGCATCAGCGTGGTGTTGGCCTCGACCTTCCGCCAGGCCGAGAGACGTAAGACCTCCCACAATTCAGGATCATCGAATTCGGTGAAGAAGCTCAACTTGCGCAAGATCGAAAATCGCTTGGTGTCCGGCGGCACGAACTTGTCGTCGACGATCTTGTAGCGAACTGCCGACAGATCCTTCGCGAACTCGGCGCCGTTCTTGTAGCGCGAGTAGAGATCCTTCTCGAGCGCCTTGCGGATCACCATGTCCATCTGCTCGGGCACGTCCGGATTGAGTTGGCTGACCGACGGCGCGTCGGCGTTGATGATCTTGTAGATCAGCTGCGCCGGGTTCTTGGCACGGAACGGCAGGCGTCCCGACAACATGTGGAACAGCACGACCCCGAGCGAGAACAGATCGGTCTTCTGGTTCAGCGGATAGTTCTTGATCTGCTCCGGTGACATGTAGGCTGGCGAGCCCACGCCCATGATGAAGGTCGAATCCGTCTCGCTCTTCTTCGAGACGTTCAGGGCCAGGCCGAAATCGGTGATCTTTACGTTGTCCTGATCGTCTACGAGGATGTTCGCGGGCTTGATGTCGCGATGCACGATACCCTGCCGATAGGCATAGTCGAGTGCCATGCAGCACTTGAAGACGATGCCGATCGTGCGATGGACCGGCAGCAGATTCTCGAAAGAACAATACCGCTCGAGCGATTCGCCGGGGAAGTATTCCATCACCACGTAGGCCTCTTCGCGCTCGATCACGGCCTCGAAGATCTTGATGATGTGGGCGTGATCGAGCCGCTTCGAGACTGCCTTCTCGGCTTTCAGCAACTTGATCAAACGCCGATTCCAGCGGGCTTCGTCGCGGCTCTTTTCACCGAAGCGGATATGCTTGAGTGCTACCGGCTGCGGATAATGCGGGCTCTCGGCAAGATAGACTGTAGCGGTCGCCCCCTTCCCGATTTCCTTCAGGATCTTGTATTTGCCGACTTTTTCGGGGCTCTGCGCCATCGCTAGGGTTCCGCGCCCACCCATTGTGGGCATCAGGGAGAGTGTCCGATTGTGGCATGACTGCCCATCCGATGTGCAAGCATGCGTGACCCAGCCGCAGCGCGCGAGCACGGCCTCCAGTTCTCTACGGTTTTTTTCGCCCAGGGCTTGAAACTCGCCGACTTGCCCCCACAACGCTTGTGGTCAAGATGAGGAGCGATCCGATGCAACAGGAAAAATCCGAGGCGCAACCCCTGCCGACCGACGTGCCGTCGCCGGAGGCAGCCGGCGGTCAGGCGTCCCCGGACACCGTCGGGCCGGCGTCCGCGCCGAGCCCCGAAGTCGATACCATGCCGAACCTGAACGAGGCCCTGCGTGCGGCCGAGCTCAAGGCCGAGGAACACCACGACGCCTGGCTCCGGGCCAAGGCCGAGACCGAGAACGTGCGTCGCCGCGCAGCCGACGACGTGGCCAAGGCCCACAAGTTCGCCGGCGAAAAATTCGCCCAGGCGATGCTGCCGGTGAAGGACAGTCTGGAGGCCGCGCTGGCGACCGAAAACGCCACCCTCGAGAGCCTGCGCCAGGGCGTCGAACTGACGCTCAAGCAGCTCGAATCCGCCTTCGGCGGCGCGACCATCCGCGAGGAGAATCCGCTCAACACGCGATTCGACCCGAACCTGCACCAGGCCATCAGCGCAATCGAGGCCGATGTCGAGCCGAACACCGTGATCGACGTGCTGCAGAAGGGCTATGTCATGAGCGAACGCGTCATTCGACCGGCGCTGGTCGTGGTTTCGAAGGCCAAGGGCGCTTGAAATCGGGCGCCCCTGCCACTAACTGAGGAACAAGCCAGAAACGGAGGCGGAGCCGCCCGGGCAGCGGGCCCGAAGGCGAAGCCACCACAAGTCAAAGGATGCGAGAAATGGGAAAGATCATCGGTATCGACCTGGGCACGACCAATAGCTGCGTCTCCGTGATGGAAGGCGGCAAGCCCAAGGTCATCGAGAACGCCGAGGGTGCGCGCACGACGCCGTCGGTGGTGGCGTATACGGAAGACGGCGAAATCCTCGTGGGCGCGCCGGCCAAGCGCCAGGCGGTCACCAACGCGAAGAACACCCTGTATGCCGTCAAGCGCCTGATCGGTCGGCGTTTCGAGGAAAAGGAAGTCCAGAAGGACATCGCCCTGATGCCCTTCTCGATCGTCAAGGCCGACAACGGCGATGCCTGGGTCGAAGTGCGCGACAAGAAGATCGCGCCGCCGCAGGTCTCGGCCGAGACCCTGCGCAAGATGAAGAAGACCGCCGAGGATTACCTCGGCGAGGAAGTCACCGAGGCGGTCATCACGGTGCCGGCCTACTTCAACGACAGCCAGCGCCAGGCCACCAAGGACGCCGGCCGGATCGCCGGCCTCGACGTCAAGCGGATCATCAACGAACCCACCGCGGCGGCGCTCGCCTTCGGCATGGACAAGAAGCCGGGCGACTCGAAAATCGCGGTCTATGACCTCGGTGGCGGCACCTTCGACATCTCGATCATCGAGATCGCCGATGTGGACGGCGAGCACCAGTTCGAAGTGCTGGCCACCAACGGCGACACCTTCCTCGGCGGCGAGGACTTCGACCAGCGCATCATCGATTACATCGTCGGCGAGTTCAAGAAGGAACAGGGTGTGGACCTGAAGAACGACGTACTCGCGCTGCAGCGCCTGAAGGAAGCGGCCGAGAAGGCCAAGATCGAACTCTCGTCGAGCCAGCAGACCGAGATCAACCTGCCCTACATCACCGCCGACGCGTCCGGTCCGAAGCACCTGGCGCTGAAGATCACCCGCGCCAAGTTCGAGTCGCTGGTCGAGGAACTGGTCGAGCGCACGATCGAGCCGTGCCGGATCGCCTTGAAGGACGCGGGTGTCAAGGTCACCGACATCGACGACGTGATCCTGGTCGGCGGCCAGACCCGCATGCCGAAGGTGATCGATAAGGTCAAGGCGTTCTTCGGCAAGGATCCGCGGCGCGACGTGAACCCGGACGAGGCGGTCGCGGTCGGCGCATCGATCCAGGGCGGCGTGCTGCAGGGCGACGTCAAGGACGTGCTGCTGCTCGATGTGACCCCGCTGTCGCTCGGCATCGAGACCCTCGGCGGCGTGATGACGAAGCTGATCCAGAAGAACACGACGATCCCGACCAAGGCGAGCCAGGTATTCTCGACCGCCGACGACAACCAGTCTGCGGTGACCATCCACGTGCTTCAGGGCGAGCGCGAGATGTCCGCCGGCAACAAGAGCCTCGGCCAGTTCAACCTGACCGACATCCCGCCGGCGCCGCGCGGCATGCCGCAGATCGAAGTGACCTTCGACATCGACGCCAACGGCATCCTGCACGTATCCGCCAAGGACAAGGCCACCGGCAAGGAAAACAAGATCACGATCAAGGCCAACTCCGGCCTCTCGGACGACGAGATCGATCGCATGGTCAAGGACGCCGAGGCGCACGCCGAAGAGGACAAGAAGGCGCACGAACTGGTCGACGCCCGCAATCAGCTCGACACCCTGGTGCATTCGGTGAAGAAGGCGCTGGCCGAGCACGGCGACAAGGTCGACGCCGACGAGAAGGGCAAAATCGAAGCCGCCGTCAAGGAGGCAGAGGAAGCCATCAAGTCGGGCGACAAGGCAACGCTGGAGGCCAAGAGCGAGGCACTGGCCAAGGCCAGCCAGACGCTCGGCGAGAAGGTCTATGCCCAGGCCCAGGCCGAAGCCCAGACCGAGGGCAGCGGCACCTCGTCGGGCAGCAGCAAGACCGACGATGCCGACGTGGTCGACGCGGAATTCACCGAAGTCAAGGACCAGAAGTAATTCGAACTCTCCACCGCCCGCCGGCGGTGCCCCGGTAACCCGGCCGGGCCGTGACGACGCATCCGCGTCGCCCGGCTCGGCCTTTGCGCAGGCGAGCTACACCAGCAATGGCAAACAGGGACTACTACGAAGTTCTCGGACTGAACCGGGATGCCTCCGAGGAGCAGATCAAGAAGGCCTACAAGAAGGCCGCGATGAAGTACCACCCCGATCGCAATCCGGGCGACAAGGAGGCCGAGGAGCATTTCAAGGAGGCCAAGCTGGCCTACGAAATCCTGTCCGATTCGCAGAAGCGTGCCGCCTACGACCGCTACGGCCACGCCGGTGTGGATCCGTCGGCCGGCGGCATGGGCGGCGGACAGGGCTTCGAAGGCTTTGCCGACGCCTTCAGCGACATCTTCGGTGACATCTTCGGCGGCGGTCGCGGCGGCGGCGGTGGTCGTTCGAACGTCTATCGCGGCGCCGATCTGCGCTACAACCTCGAGATCTCGCTCGAGGAAGCCGCCCGCGGTGCGGAGAAGACGATCCGCATCCCGACCCTCGAGAACTGCGAAACCTGCGGCGGCAGCGGCGCCAAGCCGGGCAGCCAGCCCAAGCCCTGCCCGACCTGTGGCGGTGCCGGGCAGGTGCGGATACAGCAGGGCTTCTTCTCGATCCAGCAAACCTGCCCCAAGTGCCACGGCTCGGGCCGCATCATCCCGGATCCTTGCCGCAGCTGTGGCGGTGCGGGTCGAACCAAGAAGCAGAAGACGCTGGAGGTCAAGATTCCGGCCGGGATCGACGACGGCATGCGGCTGCGCCACGCCGGCCACGGCGAGCCGGGCGTCAATGGCGGGCCATCGGGCGATCTCTACGTCGAGATCCACATCCGTTCGCATCCGGTGTTCCAGCGCGACGGCGACGACCTGCATTGCGAGATGCCGGTCAGCTTCAGCACCGCGGCGCTCGGCGGCGAGATCGAGATCCCGACACTCGATGGCATGGCGCGCATCAAGGTGCCTTCTGAGACCCAGAGCGGGCGTGTGTTCCGCCTGCGGGGCAAAGGCATCCGCAATGTCCGCAGCCATGCGCCCGGCGACCTGATGTGTCATGTGGTGGTCGAGACTCCGGTGAATCTCACCGAACGTCAGCGCGAGTTGCTGCGCGAGTTCGACGAGATCTCGGCGGACAACGCAGACCGCCACAATCCAAAGGCCAAGGGCTGGATGGACAAGGTCAAGGAGTTCTTCGGCGCCTGACGCACGCCGGTCGGACAACGTCGTGTGGCCGGGCGCCGTCAAGGCTTGCAGCGAAGCCGCGGAATGGCTGGCCATCCGGCGCCGCGACCGCCGTTCATCGCCAGCGTCGTGGCGGGGAACGATATCCAGTACGGGAATCAGCCCTAAACCTTTCGCGCGACGGGTCGCTAGCCCTATCTGCATCGCTGGTTTCCCGATGGAGAGGCGCCCATGTTCGCCCGTGTTCTGCAAAAGCTGCTGTTCGTCACCTGCCTGGGTCTCGCGACGCCGGCCTTGGCCGTCACGGGCGTTACCGACAATCGCATCGTACTGGGGCAATCGGCCGCCTTGAGCGGACCCGCCGAAGCGCTCGGTCGCGAAATGCGACTCGGTGCCAAGCTCTACTTCGACGAGGTCAATGCGGCCGGCGGCGTCCATGGCCGCCGTATCGAACTGCGCTCGCTGGACGACGGCTACGAACCCGACCGGGCGGCCGCCAATACCCGCCTGCTGATCGAGCGCGAGCAGGTATTCGCGCTGTTCGGTTACGTCGGCACCCCGACCAGCAAGGCGGCGCTGCCGGTCTTCACCGAGGCCAGGGTCCCGTTTATCGCACCGTTTACCGGCGCCGAACTGCTGCGCCAACCTTTCAATCGGCTGATATTCAATCTGCGTGCCAGCTACTACGACGAGACTGCGAAGATCGTCGACTCCTTCGTCGCCCTCGGCATGCGCAAGGTCGCGGTGTTCTACCAGAACGACGCCTACGGTCAGGCCGGCTTGACCGGCGTCGAATTGGCGATGAAGGCGAAGAGTCTCGAGCTCGTCGCGACCGGCACGGTCGAGCGCAACACCACCGAGGTTGCCGCTGCGGTCGCCGCGATCCACGCCGCCAAGCCCGACATCGTCGTGATGATCAGTGCGTATCGGTCCTGCGCCGCCTTCATCAAGGCGATGCACGCGGCCGGCAGCTTCGCCTCCTTCTACAACGTGTCCTTCGTCGGCAGCCGTCAGCTCGCAGACGAACTCGGCTCGCAGGGCGTCGGCGTCGGCATCTCGCAGGTGATGCCGTTCCCGTGGAATGAATCGCTGCCGGTCGTGCGCGAGTATCGCCGGCTGCTGGCCCAGGTCAATGGCGAGCCGTCATTCACCAGTCTCGAAGGCTACATCGCGGCCAAGGTCATGGTCGAGGGTCTGCAGCGCGCGGGGCGGGAACTCGACCGGGATCGGCTGATGTCGGCCCTCGAGTCCATGGGCCAGTTCGACACCGGCGGCTTCGTCGTCGGCTTCGGGCCCCGCGATCATTCCGGGTCGGATTTCGTCGAACTGACCATCATCGGACGTAACGGGAGGTTCCTGCACTGAACGCCGCGCATGCGATGCCGCCGGGCCGCCCCGCCACAACCGGCTCAGGCGCGTCGCCAGCTGGTGCCCGCCGCCGAATCCTCCAGCACGATGCCGGCCCGTGCCATGTCGTCGCGAATCGCGTCCGCCCGCGCAAAGTCGCGGGCTTTCTTGGCCGCCGTGCGCTCGGCGATCATGGCCTCGATGCGCGTCTCGCTCCACTCGCCGTCCGCCGCGGCCGTGCCCGCCTGCAGGAACGCGACGGGATCACGCTGCAGCAGGCCGAGCACGCCGGCCAGCGCCTTCAATTGGCCGCTGACCGCAGGATCACCGCCGCGATTGACCTCGCCGGCCAGTTCGAACAGCACCGCCAGCGCCTCCGGCGTGTTGAAATCGTCGTCCATCGCGGCCCGGAATCGCGCACCCGGACCGGATTCGAATTCCGCCTCGACGGCCGCCGGCGCCACGTTACGCAACGCAGTATAGAGCCGCGTGAGTGCGTGGCGCGCATCGTCGAGCAGAGCATCGGCATAGTTGAGCGGGCTGCGGTAATGGGCGCGCAACATGAAAAAGCGCACCACCTCCGGATCGTAGCGTTCGAGCACGTCGCGAATCGTGAAGAAGTTGCCGAGGGATTTCGACATCTTCTCGTCATCGACCCGGACGAAGCCGTTGTGCATCCAGTAATTGACGAAACTGCCGTGGGCGCCTTCGCTCTGCGCGATCTCGTTCTCGTGGTGCGGAAACTGAAGATCCTGGCCGCCGCCGTGGATGTCGAAGTGGTGGCCGAGCAGGCGCGAACTCATCGCCGAGCACTCGATGTGCCATCCCGGACGCCCTTCGCCCCATCGCGACGCCCAGCGGGCGTCGTCCGGCTCCTCCGGCTTGGCGTGCTTCCACAGCACGAAATCGAGCGGATCGTGCTTGCCGTCAGCGACCTCGACCCGTTCGCCGGCCCGAAGGTCGTCGAGCGACTTGCCCGACAGGCGGCCGTAGCCGACAAAGCTGCGCACCGGGAAGCAGACGTCGCGACTGCTGGCCTGGTAGGCAAGCCCCCTGCCCTCGAGCGCGGCGATCAGATCGAGCATGTCGTCGACATGCTCCGTGGCCCTCGGCTCGTGATCGGGTCGCAGCACGCCCAGCGCATCCGCGTCCTCGTGCATTGCCGCGATGAAACGATCGGTCAGCGCGTGGATCGGCTCGTCGTTCTCACGCGCCCGGCGAATGATCTTGTCGTCGATGTCGGTAATGTTGCGGACGTAGGTCAGCGCGTAGCCGCTGGCCCGCAGCCAGCGCGCCACCATGTCGAACACCACCATGACTCGCGCATGGCCGAGATGGCAGTAATCGTAGACGGTCATGCCACAGACGTACATGCGTACTTTTCCGGCCTCGATCGGCCGGAACGCTTCCTTCCGGCGCGTCAGGGTATTGAAGATCTCCAGCATCTGCCGTGGCATCCGAAAAAAGGTTCTGGAAGGTATTACGGAAGGTCCGCTGCGCAATTCGGAACGCCGAGGTCACCGGCTTCCAGGCACGCGCCAGGAATCGCGCACGGGCTGATTTTGAGGCCATTTACCTTCTTGGTAAAATGGCATGTTGATCCCGTCGGTGACCGCGGAAAACCACGCGAGTCTAACATATGAGAAATCCAATGCTGCGCCGCCTCCTAGCCCTGGTCGCCGCAACTTCGATCGCGCTGCCGGCGATCGCCGACACCGGCAGGGTCCAGGAACTCGTCAAGCAGGGTCAGTACGAATCGGCCCTGACGGAGGCCGACGCCGGCCTCGCAGACCAGCCCAAGGATCCGGAGCTCAGATTCCTGAAAGGTCTCGCGTTGACCGAACTCGGTCGCCGTGAGGAGGCCATCGAAGTCTTCCAGAATCTCACCGCGGACTACCCGGAACTGCCCGAGCCGTACAACAACCTGGCGGTGATCTACGCTCAGCAGAAGGAATTCGACAAGGCGCGATCGGCCCTCGAGATGGCGATCCGAACCCATCCGGCCTACGCCACCGCCCACGAGAATCTCGGCGACATCTATTCGCGTCTCGCTAGCCAGGCCTACAGCAAGGCCCTGCAGCTCGATGCCGGCAATAGCGTCGCCGAGGCCAAGCTGGCGCTGGTGCGCCAACTGGTTTCCGCAGCCGCCGACCCGTCCGGCGCAATGGCAGCGGCCAAGGCCGAGCCCGCCGCCGCAACGTCGGCCACCGCGGCGCCCGCCACGGTCGCGGCTGCGTTGCCGGCCAGCACGCCGCCCGCGGCAGCCAGTGACGCCGAACGCCACGTGCGCGACAGCGTCGCGGCCTGGGCGCAGGCGTGGTCACGCAAAGACGCCAATGCCTACCTGTCGTTCTACGCGCCGAGTTTCGTCGTCCCCGGCGGCCGTACCCGTTCGGCCTGGGAGGCGGAGCGCCGCCAGCGCGTCGGCGGCAAGCCGGGCAAGATCTCGGTGGAACTGGAGAACGTGCGGGTGGAACTGAAGGGTGACACCGCCAAGGTCGATTTCCGCCAGCACTACAGTTCGTACAATTTCGATGCGTCTGCCGACAAGACGCTCGAGTTGATTCACGACGGCGGCAAGTGGCGCATACGGCGTGAGATCGTGAGCGGTTGATGGCAGGTGCCCTGGATCGCTTTTTGTTGACGCTCGCCGCACTGGCGGCATGGCTGCTGTTCGCGCCGCTCGCCGCCGCCGACGCAGGCACGGACCCGGAATCCGCACTTCAGCAGATCATCGAGGAGATCCAGGCCAACCGGTTCGACCAGGCCCTGCATCACACCGATCGCCTGATCGACGCATTCCCGAACTTCCGCCTGGCCCACCTGATCCGCGGTGATCTGTTGATGGCACGGGTCCGACCGATCGATTCGATCGGTGGCGTGCAGGGGGTTTCGAGCGCCCGGCTCAACGACCTCCGGGCCGAGGCCCTGGCGCGACTGCGGGCCCGCAGCCAGCGCCCGCAGGCGGACCAGCTGCCGCGGGATCTGCTCGGGCTGGCGCCCGAGCAACGCCATGCCGTACTGGTGGATACCGCCCGGTCCAGGCTCTACGTGTTTCGCAATGAACACGGCGCACCGCGCCTGGTGGCGGACTACTATGTCAGCCAGGGCAAGGCCGGGGCCGAGAAACGGCGCGAAGGCGACAAGCGCACGCCGCTCGGGGTCTATTTCGTGACCTCGTCGATCCCGCCCAACCAGTTGCCGGAGTTCTACGGCAGCGGCGCCTTTCCGATCAACTATCCGAACGAATGGGATCGCCGCCTGGGCCGCGACGGCTACGGCATCTGGCTGCACGGCTCGCCACCTGACACCTACGCGCGCCCACCGCTGGCCTCGGACGGCTGCGTGGTGCTGGCGAACCAGGATCTCGACGCCCTGTCCGGATTCGTCGAACCCGGCCAGACACCGGTGGTGATCGGCCAGCACACCGAATGGCTCTCGCCCGACGCCTGGCGGCGGGAGCGCTCGGCCGTGGTACAGGTCATCGAAGCGTGGCGTCAAGATTGGGAAAGCCGGGACACGACGCGCCTGCTGCGCCACTACGCCAGCGATTTCCGCAGCGGCACGCTCGATCTCGCGGCATGGCGGGAAGAGCACGCACGCATCAATGCGACCAAGCAATGGGCCAGCGTGTCGCTCGCCCAGCTGAGCATCTTCCGCAGTCCCGGCCGCGACGACGTGCTGGTCGTCAGCTTCCTGCAGGACTACCGCAGCAACGATCTGAACACCACGATGAAAATGCGCCAGTACTGGCACAATCGGGACGGTCGATGGCAGATCGTCTACGAGGGCCCGACCGAAGCGCTCGACTGACCACAAGGAATCGCCTCATGATCAAAGCGCTCGCGGCGTTCGCCGCCGCCAGCCTGGCCGTCACGGCCTGGGCCGCCAATCCGACCGTCGAACTCAATACCTCGGCGGGCACGATCACCCTGGAGCTCTATCCGGACAAGGCGCCCGACAGTGTCGAGAATTTCCTGGGCTACGTTCGCTCGGGCCACTACGACGGCACGATCTTCCACCGGGTCATTGATGGCTTCATGATCCAGGGCGGCGGATTCGACGTCCAGATGAACCAGAAGGCGGTGCGCACGCCGATCCGCAACGAAGCCAAGAACGGGCTCAAGAACACCGCCGGAGCGGTCGCCATGGCGCGGACGAGCAATCCGCATTCCGCCACCGCACAGTTCTTCATCAACCTCGTCGACAATGCCACGCTCGACTATCCATCGCCGGACGGCTGGGGCTACGCGGTGTTCGGCGAGGTCACCGGCGGCATGGACGTCGTCAGGCAGATCGGCCAGGTCCGCACCGGCACCGTGGGGTATTATCGCGACGTACCCGTCGAGCCGATCGTGATCGAGTCTGCACGCATTCGCGAAGGCGCGGCCGCCTCGAACTGAACCCCACCCTGCGGAGAACCCATGGCAGTCAAGCTGCACACCAATCACGGCGAGATCACGATCGAACTCGATACCGAACGTGCACCGGAATCGGTGCGCAATTTTCTCGACTATGTCGAATCCGGCCACTACGACAACACCGTCTTTCATCGCGTGATACGCGGTTTCATGGTCCAGGGCGGCGGTTTCGAGCCGGGCATGAAGCAGAAGCCCACCGGCAGCCCGATCCAGAACGAAGCCGCCAACGGCCTCAAGAACGCACGCGGCACGATCGCCATGGCACGCACCAATGCGCCGCATTCGGCCACTGCGCAGTTCTTCATCAACGTCGCCGACAACGGCTTCCTCGACCACCCGGGCCAGGACGGCTGGGGCTACGCGGTGTTCGGCAAGGTCTCGGACGGCATGGACGTGGTCGACAAGATCGAGGCCACCAGAACCGGCAGCCGCGGCTTTCATTCGGATGTGCCGGTCGAGGACGTCGTGATCGTCAAGGCCGAAGTGCTCTGATGCTTCATCTGGAGGTCGGGGCCGGCGAACGCCTGCTGTTCATCTCCGATCTCCACTTGTGCGAGTCGCGGCCGGCCACGACCGCAGCCTTCCTTGCATTCCTTGGCGACGAAGCGCGCCGTTGCGACCAGCTGTTCATCCTCGGCGACCTGTTCGAATACTGGGTCGGAGACGACGACGACCGGCCGCTGGCGGTCACCGTCGCAGAGGCGCTGGCGGGCCTGCATGGCGACGGCGTGGCGATCCGCTTCATGGCCGGCAACCGCGATTTCCTGATCGCCGCCGGCTATGCCGAACGTGCCGGCCTGTCACTGCTGGACGATCCCTGCCTGCTCCATTGCGGCAGTGATCGCCTGCTGCTGATGCATGGTGACAGCCTGTGCGTCGACGACCTGCCCTATCAGGCGGTACGGGCGCAGCTGCGCGACCGGGACTGGCAGCGCCAATTTCTGTCGCAGCCCCTGCCCGAGCGTCGGCAACAGGCGCGAGCAGGCGCGGGAGATGAGCCGCCAGGCGACGCCGGAAAGGCCGAGCGATCATGGACGCGACACCATCGGCGATCGAGTCGGCGATCGCAGGCGCCGGATGCACCGTGCTGATCCACGGCCACACACATCGCCCGGCACGTCACCACCATATCGTCGGCGGCCGCGACGTGACGCGCTGGGTGCTCGCCGACTGGCACGAGCACGCGACCTACCTCGCCTGGCAGCACGGCGACGCGACGGCAGTCGCGCCGAGCTGAAACCGGACCCGTTCGACCCGATCAGATCAGCGCCAGGCCGCGCGCCAGATCCTGCTTGACGTCCTCGATCGCCTCGAGTCCGACCGCAATCCGCAGCAAGCCCTCACCGATGCCGGCCGCTTCGCGCGCTTCGGCGCCGATCCGGCCGTGGGTCGTCGACGCCGGATGGGTAATCGTCGTCCGGGTATCGCCGAGATTGGCGGTGATCGACAGCAGACGACAATTGTCGACCACGCGCCAAGCCTCCTCGCGCCCGCCATGGACCTCGAAGCTCACGATCGCACCGCCCGAGCGCTGCTGCCGCTGGGCCAGCCGGAACTGCGGGTGGGACTCCAGCCCCGGATAGAATACCCGGGCGACGCGTTCGTGGGCTTCGAGCCAGGCGGCGAGTTCGGCGGCCGCGGCCGACTGCGCTTCCATGCGGATACGCAGGGTCTCGAGACCCTTGAGGATGACCCAGGCATTGAAAGGCGACAGTGACGGCCCGGCCGTCCGCAGGAACTTGAAGACTTCGTCCATGTCCGCCTGCGAGCCGGCGACCGCGCCGGCGATCACCCGGCCCTGCCCGTCGAGATACTTGGTTGCCGAATGCACCACCAGATCGGCACCGAACGCCAGCGGGCGCTGCAGCGCAGGCGTGCAGAAGCAGTTGTCGACCACCAGCTTGACCCCGCGCTGGTGCGCGATCTCGGCCAGTGACTTGAGGTCCACCAGCTCGGTCAGCGGATTCGACGGCGTCTCGACGAAGATCATCCGCGTTTCCGGCCGAATCGCCGCGTCGTATGCGGCGAGATCGCTGGCGGGCACGAAATCGGTGGTGATCCCGAAGCGCGGCAGCAGGGTGCCGAAGAGCTGCTGCGTGGCGCCGAACAGGCCACGCGAGGCCACCACGTGTTCGCCGGCGCTCATCAGCGCCATCACGGTCGCCAGGATCGCAGACATGCCGGAGGCGGTCGCGATGCATGCGTCGGCCCCTTCCATCGCGGCGAGCCGTTCCTGCATCGCCGTCACGGTCGGATTGGTGAAGCGCGAGTAGACGTTGCCCGCCTCCTCGCCGGAAAATCGTGCGGCCGCCTGGGCGGCGGATTCGAACACGAAACTCGAGGTCAGGAATATCGCCTCGCTGTGCTCGTTGAACTGGCTGCGCTCGGTACCCGCGCGCACCGCCAGCGTATCCTGGTCGTATCGCTGCATAGTCGTGAAATGGGCCGGCGTCGAGCCGGTCAGTGCTCCTGTTCCGAGGACACCAGATTCAGATCGAGCTGGCCACCGCCGTCACCGTCATGGTCGTCGATGTCCGCCGGGACCTTGCTCCGCTTGTTGGCCACGCCGGACAGATACTCCGCGGTGATGTCGCCGGTGACGTAGCAACCGTCGAAGCAGGACGTCTCGAAGTAGTTGATCGCCGGATTGATCGCGCGCACCGCCGCCTTCAGGTCCTCGAGATCCTGGTAGATCAGCCCGTCGGCACCGACCACCTGGTTGATCTCTTCCTCGGTGCGGTTGGCACCGATCAGTTCCTCCTGGGTCGGCATGTCGATGCCATAGACGTTGGCGAAACGTACCGGTGGCGCGGCGGAGGCCAGATACACCTTGTTCGCACCGGCCTCGCGGGCCATGCTGACGATCTCCTGACTGGTCGTGCCACGAACGATCGAATCGTCCACCAGCAGCACGTTCTTGCCACGGAACTCCTGGTGAATCGCGTTGAGCTTCTGGCGGACCGAACGCCGCCGCACCGCTTGTCCGGGCATGATGAAGGTGCGCCCGATGTAGCGATTCTTGACGAAGCCTTCCGAGTAGGGGATACCGAGGCAATGCGCCATCTGCATGGCCGCCGGCCGGCTCGAGTCGGGAATCGGGATGACCACATCCGGGTGCACGTTGGGCAGGCTGCGGCGGAACTTCGCGGCCAGGTATTCGCCCATCTTGACGCGGGAATCATAGACCGAGATGCCGTCGATCAACGAGTCCGGGCGTGCCAGATAGACGTACTCGAACATGCACGGCGCCTGCGTCGTCTCCTCGGCGCACTGGCGGCTGGCGAAGTTGCCGCTGGTATCGATCAGCACCGCCTCACCGGGCGCGACGTCGCGCACCAGATCGAAGCCGAGCACGTCGATCGCCACGCTCTCCGACGCCACCATCCATTCGGTGCCGCCCATCGCCGCATTGCGTCCGATCACCAGCGGACGGATGCCGTAGGGATCCCGGAAGGCGAGCAGGCCATAGCCGGCGATCATCACCACCGCCGCATAGGCGCCACGGCAGCGCCGGTGCACACCCGCCACCGCCCGGAAGATCGCATCCTCGTCGAGCCGGTAGCGATCGGAGGCTTCCTGCAGTTCGTGCGCGAGCACGTTCAGCAACACCTCGGAATCGGAATTGGTGTTGATGTGGCGCAGATCGGACAGGAACATTTCGCGCTTGAGCGCTTCCGAATTGGTCAGATTGCCATTGTGGGCAAGCATCAGTCCGAACGGCGAATTGACGTAGAACGGTTGCGCTTCGGACGGATTGTAGGCCGATCCGGCGGTCGGATAGCGGACGTGGCCGATACCCCAGTTGCCCGACAGGTTGCGCATGTTGCGGGTCCGGAAGGCGTCCCGGACCAGGCCGGGCCCCTTGTGCATATGAAAGCGCCCACCTTCCGCGGTGGCGATACCAGCCGCGTCCTGGCCACGGTGCTGGAGCACCAGCAGCCCGTCGTAGAGGAGTTGATTGACCGGCGTGGTCGCTACGACCCCGAGAATCCCGCACATGACATTGCTACCTAATCGAAACGAACACGTTTTGCCACCGCTTCCGGCAGCCAGGGCCGTGACGCCAGCACGGCGGCCTGTAACGGCGGCGTCAAAGCAGCCTCTCGCCACCAGGCGGCCTGCGAGATTCCGGTCAGGCCACCGAACAGCACCACCAGCATGGCGATCACCAGGCCCTTGATCAGTCCGAAACCGGCGCCGAGCACCCGGTCGGCGACGCGCAGGCCCGCGGCCTTCAGCAACTCTCTCATGACCCAGCGAATTGCGCCACCGGCCAGCAGTGTCACGACGACGATTGCAATGAAGGCGATCCCCTGTCGCAACCACGGCCCATCGACGAACACCATCGACTGCGCCAGTTGACCCGAAAACAGCAGGGCGAGCACCAATGCCAGCCCCCATGCCGCCAGTGCCAGCACTTCGGACACCAGCCCGCGCCAGAATCCCAGCACCGCACATACTACGAAAAGCACGACGACAGCGATATCGAAAGGTGTCACGGCATCAATTCAGTTGCAGCACGCTGCCGCCCAGCCCCATGCGGCGAACTCTCGCCAGCACCGATTCGGCATCCGCGCGCTCGTCGAACGGTCCGATCCTCACTCGTGTCTTGTCTCCGCTGCGTTCGGTAAAGGCCGAAAAGCCGTCGGCCTTGAGCCGGCCCTCGAGGCTGGTCGCATTGCCACGGTCGCGGTAGGCACCGACCTGGACGACGAAGCGGCCGTCTGCCGCCAGATTCGTCGGATCTCGCCCGGCCAGAATCGCAGCGGCGCGGGCGGCCTCGTCCATCGCCAGCGCCTCGGGCTGGGGGGCAGGCCCGCTCGCCGGCGGCGCTTGCTCGACCGCCGGCTTCCGCGACAACGCCGGTTGCACCGGCTCGCTGTCGGCAGGTCCGGTCGCGGCATCGCTGGCCGTTGCGCCGGCCGGCGATTCTTCGGCGGCGCCCACGTCTGGCTTGGCGGCCTCCTGAACCGGCTCGACGGGTCGACTCGGCACGCGCGGCTCGATCTGACTCGCCATCGAATTACTGCCGGTCTGGGGCGGGATCCTGACCTGGATGTCCTGCTCGAGCGGCCTCGGTTCGCTGTCCATGACCATCGGCAACACGATGACCGCGGCGAGGGCAAGGGCGGCGGCACCCACCAGCCGCCGGCGGGCGCGCTTCTTGATTTCGATCTGCTTCTCGTCGTCCGCCATCACTACCCAGTCAGCGCGAGGCTCGCGCCATCGGCAGCACCGCTGCGACAGTCAAGAACGAGCCGAAGACGACGATTCTATCATCCTCGGAGGCCCCCTCGCGGGCCGCCGAGAAGGCCTCGGACGGGCTGTCGAAGAGGCGTAGATCGGTATCGCCGACGACCTGCCGGATACGCTGCGCAAGCGTTTCGGCCGGCATGCCCCGCGGCCCGTCGAGCCCCGCCAGCAGCCAGTGATCCACGCGCCCGCGCAAGCGTTCCGCGACGCCTTCGACGTCCTTGTCCGATAGCATCGAGAACACGGCCCAGGTTTCCGGGAAATAGCCCATGTTGGACAGGTTTTCGGCGAGCACGCCAACCGCCTGGACGTTGTGCGCGACATCCATCACGATCGTCGGCCGTCCCGGCAGGATCTGGAAGCGTCCCGCCAGTTCGACCAGCATCAGGCCTTCGCGCACCGCCTGCATCGGCACCGGCAGCAGGTCTCGCAGTTCGTCGAGCGCCGCCATCGCAGCCGCGGCATTGAGCAACTGGTTGGCACCCCGAAGCGCCGGAAAGGCAAGCCCCCCACGCCGCAGCGCCCCACCCCGGCCCCAGAACGCCCACTGCTGGCGGTCACCACCGAAACCGAAATCGCGACCGCTGACCTGCAGCCGCGCACCGATCTCGCCGGCATGCGCGACGAGCGAGGCCGGCGGTTCCGGATCAGCACAGATGGCCGGCTTGCCGGCGCGGAAGATGCCGGCCTTCTCGAATCCGATGGCCTCGCGATCCTGGCCCAGGAAATCCATGTGATCGAGGGCGACACTGGTGACGATCGCGCAATCCGAATCGATCACGTTGACGGCGTCGAGGCGACCGCCAAGGCCGACCTCGAGGATCACGACGTCCGGCGCCGCTGCGCGAAACACCGCCAGGGCCGCCAGCGTGCCGTGCTCGAAATAGGTCAGCGGGGTGTCCCCGCGAGCAATCTCCACCTGCGCCATCGCCCGCACCAGGGCCTCGTCGTCGGCTTCGCGGCCGTCGATGCGAACGCGCTCGTTGTAGCGCAGCAGGTGCGGCGACGAGTACAGCCCGACACGGTAACCCGCCGCCTGCAGGATGGCCTCCAGCATTGCGCAGGTCGAGCCCTTGCCGTTGGTGCCGCCGACGGTGATCACCGGGCACTGCGGCTCGAGTGCGATCCGTCCGGCGACACCGGCGACGCGCTCCAGGCCGAGTCGCACGGTCTGCCCGTGGCGCGCTTCGAGCAGGGCGAGCCACCCCGCCAGGGTCTCGGGCAATTGCACGGCTGCAGACCCCTCAGGCGCTGACGGCAGCCTGCCGGGACAGCAAGGTGATCAGCGCGATCAGGCGCTGCGGCAGCTCGCGTCGATCGACGATCATGTCGATCGCGCCCTTTTCAAGCAGGAATTCGGATCGCTGGAATCCTTCCGGCAGGGTCTCGCGCACGGTCTGCTCGATCACCCGCGGTCCAGCGAATCCGATCAGCGCCCCCGGTTCGGCCAGCACCACGTCGCCCATGAAGGCGAAGCTGGCGGACACGCCGCCCATCGTCGGATCCGTCAGCACCGTGATGAAGGGCAACTTGTGGGCCGACAGACGGGTGATTGCAGCCGTCGTCTTGGCCATCTGCATCAACGAGAACAGGCCTTCCTGCATGCGTGCGCCGCCGGTCGCGGTGAAGCAGATGAACGGCAGCTTTTGTTCGAGGGCGACCTCGACGCCACGTACGAAGCGCTCACCGACCACCGAACCCATCGAGCCACCGAGGAAATCGAACTCGAAACAGGCCACCACGACCGGCATCGAATGGATGGATCCCTGCATCACGACCAGTGCGTCGGCCTCGCCGGTATCGGCGGCGGCTGCCGACAAGCGATCGGGATACTTGCGCGAATCGCGGAACTTGAGGGGATCCATCGGAACCACCGAATCGCCGATCTCGGTCCGGCCGTCGGCGTCGAGCAGGGCATTCAGACGCTCCCGAGCCCGAATCCGCTGGTGATGGCCGCATTTCGGGCAGACCGAGCAGTTGGCATCGAGGTCGGAACGGTAGAGCACCGCCTCGCAGGCCTCGCACTTGCTCCAGAGCCCCTCCGGAATCGACTTCCGACTCGACGCGTCACGGTTGATCTTCGGCGGTAGCAGCTTCTTAAGCCAACTCATTGGACAACCCTCCCATCACTGCGCGATCGTACAAGGCCGGCTTCGCCCGGCCAGCGCGTCCGGCCCGCACCAAGCCGTGTGTCCACAAACCCCCGCCCGCCCGCTGCCGGTCGGACGTGGCCGTGCGCCGATCCCGAGCCAGCGCGCACCCGCGGGGCGGCATCGCTTGTTCATCCCACCGTCGGCAGCACAGCTTCATGCGGTCCCCTGCGGGAGCGAATCGAGGGCCTCGCGGATATCGCCGATCAGCGCCCTCACCCGCACCGGCGCATCGGCCTCGCCGGCGCGCTCGATCTCCTCGATGATGCGGCTTCCAATCACGACGGCATCGGCGATCTCGCCGATGCGTTTGGCCGACGCGGCATCGCGAATGCCGAATCCGACGCCGACCGGCATGCCGACGGCCTCGCGAATCGCGGGTATCCGGGCGGCAACCTGGCCGTGGTCGAGGTGGCCGGCGCCGGTCACGCCGGTCAGCGAGACGTAATAGATGTATCCGCTGCCGAAACGACCGACGTCACGCATGCGCTGTTCGGTCGAGGTCGGTGCCAGCAGGAAGATCGGATCGATCGCAGCCGCCTTCAGGCGGGCCGCGAAGGCTTCGCTCTCCTGCGGCGGATAATCCACCACCAGGACCCCGTCGACGCCCGCCGCCGCGGCATCGTCGACGAAGCGCTCGATTCCCATCGCCTCGATCGGATTGGCGTATCCCATCAGCACGATCGGCGTGTCGGCATCCTGCTGGCGGAACTCGGAGACGATCCCGAGCACCCGACGCAGGCTCATGCCCGCCGCCAGCGCACGCTCGGACGCCCGCTGAATGGTCGGGCCGTCGGCCATCGGGTCCGAAAACGGCACGCCGAGTTCGATGATGTCCGCCCCACCGTCGACCAGCGCGCGCATCAGCGGCAGCGTCGCCGCGGGTGACGGGTCACCAGCGGTTATGAACGGAATCAGCGCCTTGCGCCGCTCGGATTGCAGGCGCGCGAATCTAGCCTGGATTTTCGACATGGACGGATTGCTCTGTTGATACGGACGGCAAGGCCGCGCGACTAGAACTGGATTCCGGATTTTTCGGCGACGGTATGCATGTCCTTGTCGCCGCGCCCGGAAAGATTGACCAGGATGATCCGGTCGTTCGGCAGCGTCGGTGCCAGCCGCGCCGCGTGAGCAAGCGCGTGCGAAGATTCCAGCGCCGGAATGATGCCTTCGAGGCGGCACAGATCATGGAAGGCCTGCAAGGCCTCGTCGTCGGTGACGCCGACGTATTCGGCACGGCCGCTGTCCTTGAGCCAGGCATGCTCCGGTCCGACCCCCGGGTAATCGAGGCCGGCCGAGATCGAATGGGTCTCGATGATCTGGCCATCCTCGTTCTGCAGCAGATAGGTTCGATTGCCATGCAGCACGCCCGGCTTGCCGGCCGATAGCGACGCCGCATGACGGCCAGTGTCGAGGCCGTCGCCAGCGGCCTCGACACCGATCAGGCGAACGTCCGGATACGGGATGTAGGGATGGAAAATGCCCATCGCGTTCGATCCGCCGCCGACGCAGGCGATCACGTAGTCCGGCTGCCTGCCGGTCAGTTCCGGCACCTGCTCGATGCACTCGCGGCCGATCACGCACTGGAAGTCGCGGACCATCTGCGGATAGGGATGAGGCCCGGCCACCGTGCCGATGATGTAGAAGGTGTCCGCAATATGGGTCACCCAGTCGCGCATCGCCTCGTTGAGGGCATCCTTGAGGGTCTTCGAGCCCGATTCGACCGGCACCACCTCGGCCCCCAGCAGCTTCATCCGGTAGACGTTGGCGGCCTGGCGGCGGACGTCCTCCGACCCCATGTAGACGACGCACTCCATGCCGTAGCGCGCGGCCACGGTAGCGGTTGCGACGCCGTGCTGGCCGGCACCGGTCTCGGCGATGACCCGGGGCTTGCCCATCCGTCGCGCGAGCATCGCCTGGCCAATGCAGTTGTTCACCTTGTGGGCGCCGGTGTGATTGAGGTCTTCGCGCTTCAGGTAGATCTGGGCACCGCCCAGTTCGCGGGACCAGCGCGCCGCGTGATAGACAGGACTGGGCCGTCCCACGTAGTGCTTGAGCTCGTATTCGAATTCGGCCTGGAATGCCGGATCCACACGACAGGCCTCGTAGGCCAGCCGCAGTTCCTCGAGCGCCGGAATCAGCGTCTCGGCGACGAATATGCCGCCGTAGGGGCCGAAATGGCCCTTCTCGTCCGGCAGCGTATAGGAGGCATCAGCCATCTGCATTGCGAACTCCTGCTACGAAACTCTGGATCTTCGAGGCGTCCTTGATGCCCGGTTCCGACTCGACCCCGCTCGACACATCCACGGCCTGCGGACGCAGCCGACGAATTGCATCGCCGACGTTGTTCTCGTCGAGTCCGCCGGACAATACCAGCGGGCGGGAAAAACCCTGTGGAATCAGAGACCAGTCGAAGACCTTTCCGCCGCCACCGTAGCCATCGACGAAGGCGTCGACCAGGATCGCCCGGGCAGAAGGAAAGCGCGCGGCGTAGTCTACCAGATCGAGCCCCGGCCGCATCCGCGCGGCCTTGAGATAGGGCCGGCCGGCCGCGAGGCAATCGTCTTCGCGCTCGTCGCCGTGGAACTGCAGCAATTGCAGCGGCGCTTCGGCGAGCACCGCGGCGACATGCGCCGGATCCGCATTGACGAACAGACCGACCGGCGTCACGAACGGCGGCAACAGCGCGCACAGCTCGGCGGCCCTGCTCGCGTCGACGAAGCGCGGACTCGGCGGATAGAAGACGAAACCGACGGCATCGACGCCGGCATCGACGGCCGCCCGCACATCCTGCTCACGGGTCAGCCCACAGATCTTGATACGGGTACGAGCCAAGTGGTCAGCCCAGATGCGTCTCGGGGCGGCAAATGATACGCCCATCACCAGGCAGCGACCATTCCGGGGCATACACGACGCCGCACAGGTAAAGACCATCGGCGGCGAAGGTCGGCGCTGCCTGCGCGCGATCGCGCCCCGCAAGCACCTCGGCGAGGCGCTCGACCGGCCAGGCGCCGGAGCCGACGTAGACGAGGGCACCAACGAGATTGCGGATCATGTGATGGAGGAAGGCGTCGGCCTCGAAATCGAAGCTGATCATGTCGTCGCGCGCCTCGATCGCGATCCGGCGCATCTCGCGCACCGGCGACTTCGCCTGGCAGGCCGATGCGCGGAAGGCCGAGAAATCCT
>JACKMA010000004.1 GCA_024235635.1 Zoogloeaceae bacterium | reverse complement strand
TCGCCGCGGCCGAGCTGATCGTCGAGGACGGGTCGGTGCGTGGCGTGATCACCGGTGACATGGGGGTCGCGCGCGACGGCAGCGAGGGTCCGAACTTCCAGCCGGGGATCGAGCTGCGCGCGCCGCAGACGGTATTCTCGGAAGGCTGCCGCGGCTCGCTCAGCAAGCGGCTGATGGCGCGATTCGATCTGCGCCGGGATTGCGATCCGCAGACCTACGGGCTGGGCATCAAGGAGTTGTGGGAGGTGGACCCGGCCGTGCACCAGCCGGGGCTGACGGTGCACACCATCGGCTGGCCGCTTGCCGCGGACACCTATGGCGGCTCCTTCCTGTACCACCTGGAGGACAACCAGGTGGCGGTGGGCTTCGTCGTCGGCCTCGACTACGCCAATCCCCACCTGTCGCCGTTCGAGGAATTCCAGCGCTTCAAGACCCATCCCGCGATCCGCAAGACCTTCGAGGGCGGTCGGCGCATCTCGTACGGCGCGCGGGCGCTCAACGAGGGCGGCTTCCAGTCGCTGCCGCGCCTGATCTGCCCCGGGGCGCTGCTGGTCGGCGACGCCGCGGGCTTCCTCAACGTGCCCAAGATCAAGGGCACGCACATGGCGATGAAGTCGGGCATCGTCGCGGCCGAAGCGATCCATGCCCACCGGGCCTCGGCGGGGGCCGGCGGCGAAGTGGGCGAATACCCGGAGCGGCTCCGGCAGAGCTGGCTGTGGGACGAGCTCTACAAGGTGCGCAACATCCGCCCGTCGTTCAGTCGCGGCCTGTGGTTCGGGCTCGCCTACAGCGCGCTCGAGACCTACGTGCTGCGGGGCCGGGCGCCGTGGACGCTGAAGAACCACGCCGATCACCTGCAACTGAAGCCGGCCGGCGAGTGCCGCCCGATCGACTATCCGAAGCCGGACGGCAAGGTGAGCTTCGACCGCCTGTCCTCGGTGTTCATCTCGGCGACCAACCACGAAGAGGATCAGCCCTGTCACCTGAAGCTGAAGGATCCGGCCCAGGCGATGAAGACCAACTTCGCGGTGTATGCGTCGCCCGAGCAGCGCTACTGCCCGGCGGGGGTCTACGAGATCGTCGATGACGGTGGCGACCCGCGACTGCAGATCAACGCCCAGAACTGCCTGCACTGCAAGACCTGCGACATCAAGGACCCGCTGCAGAACATCGACTGGGCCACCCCCGAAGGCGGTGGCGGACCGAACTATCCAAACATGTGACGGGCCACGCAGCCCGCACCGATCACATCCACACACATCAGGAGACCCACCTTGGCAATTGAGCGCGCTCACGGCGCCGAGCAACCGTACTGGCCCATGGGGCCATTCAAGCTCCGGCTACCGTTGATTCACTACCGCTGGGAATACCCGGAGATGATCCAGGGCCTGATCATGTTCGTGGTCGGCCTGGCGATGATTCCGCTGCTGCAGAAATACCTCGCGATGCCCTACGAGGCGGCACTGGCATTCTGCGTGATCGCCGGCATCGGCTACATGCTGCCGGCCCTGCTCGGCGTGCCGCTGGTCCCCGGCTGGATCACGCCGGCGATCCCGGTGGTGATCCTCTACCTGCAGGGCTTCGAGCCCGGTCCGGAGGCGGTCAAGGCGCTCTTCGCGCTGCAGCTCGAGGTCTGCATCATCTTCCTGTTCCTCGGCATCACCGGCCTGGGCAACCGCTTGGTGACGTTGATCCCCAACTCGCTCAAGTCCGGCATCATCATCGGCGCCGGCATCGCCGCGATGATGGGCGAACTGAAGACGGGCGGCCGCATCGACAATACGCCGATCTCGCTGATCATCGGCTCGATCGTGTCGGCCTACGTGCTGTTCTCGCTGTCGTTCAAGAGCATCGTCGAGAAGAACTCGTTGGCCAAGAAGATCTCCAACTTCGGCATGGTGCCCGGCATGGTTCTCGCCATGCTGGTGGGCTGGGTGGTCGGCGAGTATCCGTGGCCCGACGTGCAATGGGGCATCACCCAGCCGGATTTCGGCGGGATGTGGGATTACCTGGTGTTCAACACCGGCATGCCCGACATGAACACCTTCCTGCTGGCGATCCCGACCGCCTTGATCGCCTACGTCATCGCCTTCGGCGACATCGTCGTCGGCTTCACCCTGGTCAAGCGGGTCGACCACTTGCGCGAGGATGAAAAGATCGAGGAGGGCGTCAGCCGGGTGCATCTGGTGACCGGCATTCGCAATGCGATGCACGCCTTCTTCGCGCCCTGGCCCGGCCTCGCCGGCCCCTTGTGGACGGCGGCCCACGCTACCGTCGCCGAACGCTACGCGCTGGGCCGCAAGGCAATGGATTCGATCTACAGCGGCGGCGGCACGTTCTGGATCACCGGCTTCGTTGCGCTGTTCGCGCTGCCGCTGGTGAGCGTGTTCAAGCCGGTGCTGCCGATCGCCCTGTCGCTGACCCTGGTCCTGACCGCCTACATCTGCATCATGGTGGGCATGGAAGAGCTCAAGCACTCGACCGAACGTGGCGTCGCCGGGATCGTGGCGGTGACGCTGGCGATGCCCGACCCGAAGTCCACCGTCTATGCCGTGGTGATCGGCCTGGTGCTGTATCTGCTGATCGAGCGCCCGCACCGCATCGGTACGCGCGACGCTGCCGACGTCAGCATCATTGCGGACTCGACCGCAGAAATGGAGGCAGCCGACAGCCACGGCCGCCACGAACGGTAGGGAACCATGCCGAACACCCGGTCCGGGCGATATTCCCGAATCGGCAGCTCGCGTCTCCATGCGCAGCCTCAGCCGCTGCGACTCCTCTTGACGGCACAGCGATGTGCCGTCTTTTTTTCGTGAATGCCCGAGACACGCCGCAGCCGACTCGGCAATCCGGAGGAAAATGGAGCGGTTTGCCGCGATCACGGCGGAAGGGTCGAGCACGTCCTTCGCCGGAAGAACAGACAAGACGAGGGTGAATGGGGACATGGCCGACATTGGTAGCGATTTCATCAGGACCAAGCTGAGCCCACCGGTCGGCTCGCATCCGTCGATCGAACTGGACAGGCTCCAGGGTTCCCTGCCGGCCATTCTGGACGTGCCGCTGACCGTCCTCGTGGCGCCTGCCGGATTCGGCAAGACGACGCAGCTGGCGCGCTGGTGCAATGCATTCGCCGCCGATGGCGTCGCCACGGCGTGGTTGACGCTCGACTCGGACGACGACGACATCCACCAGTTCTTCTCGTATCTGCTCGAGGCGGTCAGCCAGGCATGTCCCAGTGCCGCCGAGCGGGCGCGCGAACTGATCCGCAACGATCCGCTGCTGCCCTACCGCCAGGTGTTGTCGGCATTGCTGAACGAGATCTCGGCCGCCGGAGAGCCGGTGGTGCTGTTTCTCGACGACGTCCACCTGCTGGAGACCCGCCCGGTCAATGAAGCGCTGTATCGGCTGGTCCGCTATGCCCCGGCCAATCTGCACGTTGCCACCGCCGGCAGGACCGAACCGATGATTCACGTCAGTCGGTTCCAGACCGAAAGGCAACTGTTTCGGCTCGACATCGACGATCTTCGATTCTCGGAGGAAGACACGCGGCGCTTCTTCGACGAGGTGGTGGGTCTGCCTCTCAGCCCGCTCGAAGTCAGCGCGCTGTGGCGCGCGACCGAAGGTTGGGTCGCAGGCATCCAGCTGGCGTCGATCGCCGGTCATGGTCGTTCCAATCGGGCCGGCATCGCCGAGGGGCTGGCGGGGGCGAGTCACGAGATCTCGGTCTATCTGACCGAGAACGTGCTGGCCAACATGCCGCGGCAACTGCTCGATTTCATGCTTCGGATCTCGGTGCTGGACCGGGTCAGCGGCGCCCTGGCGGCCGAGGTCACGGACATTCCCAATGCTGCCGGCCTGCTCGCGCAACTGGAACGAAGCAACCTCTTCCTGGCGCCTCTCGACGATGCCCACGAGTGGTATCGCTTCCACGCCCTGTTTCTCGACTACCTGCGGGCACGCGCGCGCCGCGAGATTTCGGATGACCTGCCGCAACTGCACGATCGCGCAAGCGAGTACTTCGCGCGCGCAGGATGGTGGCAGGAGGCGGTCAAGCACGCACTGGCGGCAGGTCAGGAAGCAAAGGCTGCCGGCTGGGTCGAGCGCTGCGCGATGGATCTGATCCGCCGCAGCGCGCTGCGCACGGTGATCGGCTGGCTCGGCCGCCTGCCCGAACGGGTCATCGCCGGCAGCATTCGCCTGCGCCTCGCCCAGGCGTGGGCATTCACGCTCGCATTGCGCCCGAACGACGCCGTGCGTACGCTCGGAGCCCTCGAACAGGACATGTCCACCGGCAGCCTGAACGACGACGGGGACGATACGTTGAGGCGTGAGATCCTGTCGATCAGGGCAATCATCGCCGGCCTCACCGACGACTCGCCGCTGTCCCTCCGATTGGCACGTCAGGTCCTGGAACTGGCGCCGGAACCCGGTTCGTGGGTCGAGCGGATCGCCCACACGGCCCTGGTGTTCGGCCTGGCCTACGAGCGGGGGCACGACGAGGCGCGCGCCTTGCAGGAGGTCGTCGAAGGACGGGATCCAGCCAGTGAATTCGAGCCGACCTACGCGGCGGTGTACCAGCGCTGCATGTTCGGCCTGAGCGAGTTGATGGCCGGCAATCTGGTCGAGGCGGAACTGGTGTTCTCGAATTCGCTGATGCGCGGCGAAAGCGAGGTCGGATTCGATTCGCCGGCGGCGACACTGCCTGCCGGGTATCTGAGCGCGATTCTTTACGAGTGGGACGAACTCGAGCGTCTCGACGGCGTTCTGAAGCGCCGCCTTCCGACCGCACTCGGGGTCTGTGCCAACGGCTCGGCGAGCCGCTTCGCGGTCTCGCTGATCCGGCTGCAGACGCTCCAGGGCAAGGTCGATCAGGCGTTCCAGACGATCGAACGGGCCAGCCGCGTCGGTCGTGAGCGTGGCTGGCTGCGCCTGTTCACCGGATGTCAGGCCGAAGCGATACGCCTGATGCTGCAGGATGGCGAGGTGGTTCGCGCCAACCGGACCCTCGACGTGTTGCTGCGGAGCATGCCGCGCCGCGCACCGTCGCCGCTGGGCTCGTTCATCGAAGTGCGATTCAACGTCTCGGTCAGCATGGCCCGCCTGATGCTCGCGAAAGGTCACGTCGTCGATGCCCAGATCATTTTGTCCGAGCTTTGCGACGAACTCGCCGAAATGGGCTGCGAATACACGCTCGCCCGCGCGCGCGTCCTGCTCGCGGCGATTCTCGAGCGCGCCGGCGATCCGGCCGGCGCCATGACGACCCTGGCTGCGGCGCTGCGCTACGGCCAGGCGAACGGCATGGTGCGCAGCTTTCTCGATGCCGGCGACGAGATCGGCGCGATCGTGGCGCGAATCCTCGGCATGCCGGCCGAGCGCTTCGCCGCGATCGGGCTCGACGTCTGGTATGCCGAGAATCTCGGCAGATTGCTCGGGCTCGGGCTCGACGACGATCTCGGCGACGACCGTGCTGCGGCCGACGCCCGGCTCGCCGACCTGCGACCGCGCGAGCGGGATGTCCTGTTCCTGTTGTCCGACGGACTCTCGAACAAGGCGATCGCCCGCAACCTGTCGTTGTCGCCCGAGACCGTGAAGTGGCACCTGCGCAACATCTATCGCAAGCTTGCCGTCGGATCCCGCATCCAGGCGGTGCGCTGGGCGCAGCGGCATGCTTCGACCCGATCACCGAACCCGGGTAGTGATCCCGACGCGGCCGACTAGCGCGCAGCGATGCCCGACGGGTCGTGCCCGGTCCCCCGCTCGCAATCGCCCGTCCGTCGCGGACTGAACGCCGGTTGCGGTGGCACCCGCGGCCGCTTCTCTGCAAGCAGCAGGCCGGGTGTGGGAAAATTCCGCGGTATGCAGGGACAGGGACAGCGGACATGACAATTCTGGTGACCGGCGGAGCGGGTTTCATCGGCGCCAATTTCGTGCTCGACTGGCTGTCCGCTGGCGACGAGCCGGTGATCACGCTCGACAAGCTGACCTATGCCGGCAACCTCGAGTCGCTGGCCGCAGTGGCCGACGATCACCGATTCCGTTTCGTCCAGGGCGACATCTGCGATGCCGCCCTGGTCGCCACGCTGCTCGCCGAGCAGCGGCCACGTGCGATCGTCCATTTTGCTGCCGAGAGTCACGTCGACCGTTCGATCCGCGGGCCCGGCGAATTCATGCGCAGCAATGTCGACGGTACCTTCACGCTGCTCGAAGGCGCCCGTGCCTACTGGCACGGGCTCGTCGGCGACGACAAAAGCGGCTTCCGCTTCCTGCACGTCAGTACCGACGAGGTCTATGGCTCGCTCGAGCCCGGCGACGCCTCGTTTGCGGAATCCCACCCTTACCGGCCGAACAGCCCGTACGCGGCGAGCAAGGCGGCGTCGGATCACCTGGCGCGGGCCTGGCACCACACCTATGGTCTGCCGGTGGTGACGACCAACTGTTCGAACAACTACGGCCCCTTCCAGTTTCCCGAGAAGCTGATTCCGCTGGTCATCGTCAATGCGTTGGCCGGTGAGTCGTTGCCGGTCTACGGCGACGGGCGGCAGGTGCGCGACTGGCTCTTCGTCGGCGACCACTGTGCGGCGATTCGCACCGTGCTCGCCGCGGGACGGTGTGGCGAAACCTACAACGTCGGCGGCCGCAACGAGATCGCCAACATCGACATCGTGCAGACCGTGTGCCGTCTGCTGGACGAATTGCGGCCGTCGGCCGACGGGCCGTACGAGCGGCTGATCCGTTTCGTTGCGGATCGCCCAGGCCACGACCGCCGCTATGCGATCGACGCGAGCAAGATCGAGCGCGAGCTCGGCTGGCGACCTGCGGAGACCTTCGACAGCGGCATCCACAGGACCGTGCGCTGGTATCTCGACCATGGCGACTGGATCGCCCACGTCAAGAGCGGCGCCTACCGGGAATGGATGTCCCGCCACTACCGCCAAGCGGGGCCGACGCCGTGAGGATCCTGCTGCTGGGCGCCAACGGGCAGGTCGGCTGGGAACTGCAGCGGGCGCTGGCGCCGCTCGGCGAACTGCATGCCCTCGACCGCAGCGCTGCAGACCTGTCGGATGCGGCAGCGCTCTCCGCGATCATTCGTCGTCTGGCGCCGCAGGTGGTGGTCAATGCAGCCGCCTACACAGCCGTCGATCGTGCCGAGGCCGAGTCCGGGCTCGCCACCGCAGTCAATGCCGAGGCGCCGGCGGTGCTCGCCGGATTGGCGCGAGAGGCCGGCGCATGGCTGTTGCACTATTCCTCAGACTACGTGTTCGACGGCAGCGGCGAGCGGCCCTGGCGCGAGGACGACCGCACCGCGCCACTGAACCATTACGGCCTCAGCAAACTCGACGGCGAGATCGCGATTCGCGACAGCGGCTGCCGATACCTGATCCTGCGGACCAGCTGGGTTTACTCCGCCCGCGGCGGCAACTTCATCCACAGCGTGCTGCGCCTGGCCTCGCAACGCCCACGACTCGACATCGTCGATGACCAGATCGGCGCCCCGACTGGCGCCGAGCTGATCGCCGACATTTCGGCCCATTTGCTGCGATACGTGCAGCATCGGCCGGACGCCGGCGGCACCTACCATCTGGCCGCGGCCGGCGAGGTAAGCTGGTGCGGATACGCACGCCATATCATCGAGTTCATGCGGCGACGCGGCGTGGCAATGACAGTCGGCGAAGTCGTCGGCATCGGATCCGCCGATTACCCGACCGCTGCCCGTCGGCCGCTCAATTCGCGACTCGACTGCCGTCGGTTGCAGGAAACCTTCAACCTCGTGCTGCCGCCGTGGCAGGCTGGCGTCGAGCGTGTGTTGCGGGAGGTTCGGGCGCCATGACGACCCAGGTTTGCGCCCGCAAGGGCATCATTCTCGCCGGCGGTTCCGGCTCGCGCCTGCATCCGGCGACGCTGGCGGTCTCCAAGCAGTTGCTGCCGGTCTATGACAAGCCGATGATCTACTATCCGTTGTCGGCGCTGATGCTGGCCGGTGTGCGTCAGATCCTGGTGATCTCGACGCCGCAGGACACGCCCCGCTTCGAGCAGTTGCTCGGCGATGGCTCACGCTGGGGGCTTGAGCTCGAATACGCCGTACAGCCCAGCCCGGATGGCCTGGCCCAAGCCTTCCTGATCGGCGAGCGCTTTCTCGATGGCGGGCCGAGTGTGCTGGTGCTCGGCGACAACCTGTTCTACGGTCACGACTTCGCCAAGGGCCTGCAGCGGGCGGCAACCTGCGCCCGCGGCGCAACGGTGTTCGCCTATCCGGTGCACGATCCGGAGCGCTACGGCGTGGTCGAGTTCGATGCCGCCGGCAAGGCCGTCAGCCTTGAGGAGAAGCCCGCCTCTCCGCGCAGCCGATATGCCGTCACCGGCCTCTATTTTTATGACGAAAGGGTGGTCGAGGTCGCGCGCGGGCTGGCGCCGAGCGCCCGTGGCGAACTCGAGATCACCGATGTCAACCGCCAGTACCTGGCGTGGGGCGAGCTCGACGTGCAGGTGATGGGGCGTGGGCATGCCTGGCTCGATACCGGCACTCATGAATCCCTGCTCGAGGCCAGCCTGTTCATCCAGACCATCGAGAAGCGCCAGGGTCTGAAAATCGCCTGTGTCGAAGAGATCGCCTGGCGCGCCGGCTGGATCGACGATGCCGCGCTGGCACGGCTGGCGGAGCAGTTCAGCCGCAACGACTACGGTCGCTATCTGGCGCGGCTGCTGCAGGAGCGGGTGTTCTGATGCAGGCAAGGCGCACGGCGATCATCGACGTAGTGATTCTCGAGCCGACGGTCTACGGTGACGCTCGGGGGTTCTTCCTGGAAAGCTTCAACGCGAGAGGTTTCGAGCAGCTCACCGGACTCGCGCCGGTCTTCGTGCAGGACAATCACTCGCGCTCGGCACGTGGCGTGCTGCGCGGCTTGCACTACCAGATCCGCCAGCCCCAGGGAAAGCTGGTGCGGGTGGTGCGCGGCGCGGTATTCGACGTTGCAGTCGACCTGCGCCGCAGCTCGCCCACCTTCGGACGCTGGGTCGGCGCCGAATTGTCCGCCGACAACCATCGCCAGCTGTGGCTGCCGCCCGGCTTCGCGCACGGCTTCCTGGTGCTCTCCGACGAAGCCGATTTCCTCTACAAGACGACCGACTACTATGCGCCCGAGCACGAGCGCTGCCTGCTCTGGAACGATCCGGCAGTAGGCGTACATTGGCCGATCGAAGGCGAGCCCTTGTTGTCTGCCAAGGACCGCCAGGGCAGCCTGCTCGACGCCTGCGAAACCTTTCAGTGACGCGCACGGTGCACCGTGACCGATTACGGTGCGCTGCGGCATCATTCCTGGTTTCGTGCGGCCGCTGTGCGAAAATCCGCCGATTGCGATCTGATATGACGAGGCCTGGATGAAGATTCTGGTGACCGGTGCGGCCGGTTTCATTGGCATGCACACTTCCGAGGTGTTGCTTGCGCGGGGCGACGAGGTCGTCGGCATCGACAATCTCAACGACTATTACGACCCGACGCTCAAGCAAGCCCGGCTCGCGCGTCTCGCGCCGAGCGGGAACTTCCGCTTCGTCAAGCTGGACGTGGCCGATCGTCCGGGCATGGAGAAGCTGTTTGCCGACGAGAAGTTCGATCGGGTGATCCACCTCGCCGCGCAGGCCGGTGTGCGCTACTCGCTGGAGAATCCGCATGCCTATGTGGACAGCAATCTGGTCGGATTCATGAACATTCTCGAGGGCTGCCGCCACAACCGGGTCGAGCACCTGGTCTATGCCAGCAGCTCGAGCGTGTATGGCGGCAACACACTGATGCCGTTCTCCGAGCACCACAGCGTCGATCATCCGATCAGCATGTATGCGGCCACCAAGAAGGCCAACGAACTGATGGCGCATACCTACAGCCACCTGTTCGGGCTGCCGACCACGGGACTGCGCTTCTTCACCGTCTATGGTCCGTGGGGAAGGCCGGACATGGCGCTGTTCCTGTTCACCAAGGCCATCCTCGAAGGGCGCCCGATCGACGTCTTCAACCATGGCCGGATGCGACGGGACTTCACCTACATCGACGACATCGTGCAGGGGGTCGTGCGCACGATGGACCACGTTGCCGAGGGCGATCCGGCGTTCGATCCCGACCAGCCCGACCCGGGCCGAAGCAAGGCCCCGTTCCGGGTGTTCAACATCGGCAATCACAACCCGGTGGAGTTGATGGCCTTCATCGAGGCGATCGAGGTGGCCCTGGGGCAGACGGCCGAGAAGAACTTCCTGCCGATGCAGGATGGCGACGTGCCGGCGACCTATGCCGATACCGCCGAACTTCGCCAGTGGACCGATTTCCAGCCGGCAACTCCGGTCAAGCAGGGTGTGGCCCGATTCATCGACTGGTACCGCGGCTACTACAAGGTCTGAGGGCGGTTCGATGGACAAACCGACGATCTACCTGGTGGCGGGCGCGCGCCCCAACTTCATGAAGATCGCGCCCATCGTGCGAGCGCTCGATGCACACGGTGGGCTCGCCTACAAGATCATCCACACCGGCCAGCACTACGACCGGGACATGAACGAGGTGTTCTTCGAGGAGTTGGGGATCCCGGCGCCGGACCTGTTCATGGGGGCCGGCGGCGGCAGCCACGCGCAGCAGACCGCGCGCATCATGACCGCCTTCGAGGAATTGTGCGCGACGCAGCCACCGGCCTGCGTACTGGTGGTCGGCGACGTCAACTCGACGCTGGCCTGCTCGATCGTCGCCAAGAAGGCCTGCATTCCGGTGGCCCACGTCGAGGCAGGCCTGCGCAGCGGCGATCGCAGGATGCCGGAAGAGATCAACCGCCTGGTCACCGACGCGATCAGCGACTGGTTCTTCGTCACCGAACCGAGCGGGCGCGCGCATCTGCTGCGCGAGGGCAAGGATGCGCAGGACGTGCACTATGTCGGCCACGTCATGGTGGACAATCTGCTCTACCAGGCCGCGCGTCTCGGCCAAATCGAAACCGAGGGTTTCGAGACGGCAGCATTCAAGGCGGCCAACCCGGCCTATGGCGTGGTCACGCTGCATCGCCCGTCGAACGTCGACGACGCCGCCACCTTCGCCCGCATCGGCGGCGCCCTGCGAAGGCTGTCGCAACGGCTGCCGCTGATCTTTCCGGTACATCCGCGCACCCGGGGGAACCTGGAGCGCTTCGGCATCGACCTGGGCGAGCGGGTATCGCTGGTCGGGCCGAGGGCCTATATGGAGTTCCTGAATCTCTGGAAGGATGCCGTGGTGGTGCTGACCGACAGCGGTGGTCTGCAGGAGGAGACCACCGCACTGGGCGTGCCGTGCGTGACGATACGCGAGAACACCGAACGCCCGGTGACGATCGACCAAGGGACCAATGTGCTGGTCGGCACCGACGCCGAGCGCATCGTCGCCGAGGCCTCGAAGGCCTGCGACGGGCAGGGCAAGTGCGGCCGCAAGCCCGATCTCTGGGATGGCCGCGCGGCCGAACGAATCGTCGCGATCCTCGCCGGACTGCTGCGCGCCTGACGACGCGTGTCGCAATACTTTGTCATCATTGAGCCGGCGCGGAGTTGCCGGCCGGTCGCCGGATCGGTCAAGCTCCATATCCGCCCCAACCCGTGTTTCGACCAATCGAGCCGATCCCGATGCTGATACCGATGATCCTCTCCGGCGGCGCCGGCACACGCCTGTGGCCGGTTTCCCGCGAAAGCCATCCCAAGCCCTTCATGCGACTGGCCGACGGCCATTCACTGCTGGGGCTGACCTACCGGCGCGCCCTCGGGTGCGACGAAGTCGCCGAAGTCATCACGATCACCAATCGCGACTACTATTTTCAGACCCGTGACGTGTGGTCGGAATTGGGGAACACGGCGTCTCGCGCGGCACGCTATCTGCTGGAGCCGGTCGGGCGCAACACCGCACCGGCGATCCTCGCGGGCGCGCTCGATGTGCAGGCGCGGCACGGCGACGACGCTATCCTGCTGGTGCTACCGGCCGACCATCTGATCCGCGACACGCAGGCGTTTGCCGGCGATGTCGGGCAGGCGGCAGCGCTCGCGCTCGATGGCCGACTGGTCACCTTCGGCATACGTCCGACGCGCCCCGAAACCGGCTTCGGCTACATCCGGGCCGGCGACACCTTGTCCGGCAGCAGTGGCCGTGCGGTGCTGGGCTTCGTCGAAAAGCCGGATGTCGACGCGGCGCGCGGAATGATCGACGACGGTGGCTACTATTGGAACTCGGGCATGTTCTGCTTCACCGCCGGCGCGCTCGTCCGGGCCTTCGCCGACCTCGCGCCGGAGATGCTCGCGGCAGCCGGGCGCTGTCGCGAGGCGACCATCGACGAGCCCGGGCAGCGCTTCGTCGAACTGGACCGCGACGGCTTTGCGGCGATGGAGAACATCTCGATCGACTACGCGATCATGGAAAAGGCCGACAACGTCGCCGTCGTGCCTGCGACCTTCGACTGGAGCGACATCGGCTCGTGGACCGCGCTCGCCGAATTGACCGAGGCCGACAGCGACGGCAATTGCGTGCAGGGCGATACCGTGCTGGTGGGCAGCCGCGGTTGCTTCGTCCAGAGCGAGGAGCGCACCGTCGCCGCGGTCGGTGTCGAGGACCTGGTCGTGATCGACACGGCCGATGCATTGCTGGTGGCCCATCGCGACCGCGTGCAGGAGGTCAAGGAGGTCGTCTCACGGCTCAAGCAGAGCGGCCATGAGGCCTACAAGCTGCACCGCACGGTGTTTCGCCCGTGGGGTTCCTACACCGTGCTGGAGAACGGCAGCCGCTACAAGATCAAGCGCATCGAGGTGAAGCCGGGCGAATCGCTGTCGCTGCAGATGCACCATCATCGTTCGGAGCACTGGATCGTGGTCAGCGGCATGGCGCGGGTGGTCAACGGCGAAGACGAGTTCTTCGTGCGGCCGAATGAATCCACCTACATCCCCGCCGGCCACAAGCATCGTCTCGAGAATCCAGGCGTGGTCAATCTGGTGATGATCGAGGTGCAGAGCGGCGAGTACCTGGGCGAAGACGACATCGTGCGCTTCAGTGACGTCTACGGCCGCGCCTGAGCGGCGCCCGGCGCAGGCATGGCGATCTACGCAATCGGCGACATCCAGGGCTGCTTCGACGAATTTCGGGCGCTACTCGACCGCATCCACTTCGATCCGGCCGGCGATCGCCTGTGGCTGGTGGGGGACCTGGTCAACCGCGGCCCGGCCTCGCTGGCGGTGTTGCGACTGGTTCGTGATCTCGGTGAGCTCGCGACGGTGGTGCTGGGCAATCACGATCTCTACCTGTTGATGGTGGCGGCCGGGTTTCGCAAGCGGGGCAAGGACGACACGCTGGCCGCCGTGCTTGCCGCGCCAGACCGCGAGTCGCTGCTGGACTGGCTCGCACGACGCCCGCTGATGCACGTCGAAGACGGGTTCGCGATGGTGCACGCGGGGCTGGCGCCGCAATGGTCGGTGCCGTTCGCCCGGACGCTCGCGGGCGAGGTCGAGGGCGTATTGCGCAGTGCCCGCCGCAAGGGCTTCCTCGCGCAGCTCCATGGCAACCGTCCGGACCAATGGGAGGATCGGCTGAAAGGTCAGGACCGTCTGCGCTTCATCGTCAATGCGATGACGCGAATGCGTTTCTGCAGTGCCGGCGGACGCCTGCAGTTCGGCGCCAAGGGGCCGCCGGGGAGCCAACCCAAGGGGTTGTTGCCCTGGTTCGACGTGCCGCATCGTGCCAGTCGAACCCATACCATCGTCTGCGGGCACTGGTCGGCCCTCGGATTTCGCCGGGAACTGGGCCTGCTCGCTCTCGACAGCGGCTGCCTGTGGGGCGGCGACCTGACCGCCGTGCGGCTCGACGATGGCCTGGTGTTTCGCGAACCGGCACGCAAGAGCCGCCTTGCGCCGTGACCGGGTCGACGTCGGCGCTTCGGCGAAACGTGGCGACGCGCTACCATTGACAAATTTTACTTGGTGGCGACGGGGTCGCGCGGCGGCCGTCCCATACCCGACCCGTGGCAAGATCACTGGACATTCAGATCGTATCGCACGGCACCCCTGAACTGGTGCGGACGCTGCTCGCCGATCTGGGCGGCATGGCGGCACGCATCCACCTGCTCGAAAATCTTGCCGACGCCCCGGAGGCATCGACCGAGCGGCCGGCGCTGCGCCACGCGGACCGCCAGCCGCGCAGCTTCGCCGCCAATCACAATCTGCTGGCCAGACGCGGCGAGGCCGAGATCATCGCGATACTCAATCCCGACCTGCGCGTCGACTCGGCCGTGCTCGAGGGACTGCTGGCGGCATTCGACGACCCGGCGGTCGGCATCGTCGCGCCGCGCGTCGAGGCGCCCGACGGCACCATCGCCGACAATGCGCGCCGGGTGCTGACGCCCGGCCGCCTGTTGCGCGATCGTCTCCATCCGGCGCGCCGTCGCAGCGATTATGCGGATGTGGGCATCGCCTGCGAGCCGGACTGGGTCGCCGGCATGTGCCTGCTGGTCCGGCGCCGGACTTTCGACGAACTGGGCGGATTCGACGCCGGCTATCGCATGTATTGCGAGGACATGGACTTGTGCGTGCGGGCCTGGCTGGCTGGGTGGACGGTCTGCTGCGTGCCGGCGCGCGGGATCGTTCATGACGCGCGCCGGGCGAGCCTGCGCGACCCCGGTCATTTCCTTTGGCATGTGGCGAGCCTGTTGCGATTCTGGCGATCGCAGGCCTATCGCCGCTTCGTCGCGGGGCTACCGGCCGGTCGCGGCCACGCCGCGGGGAGGCCGTGAATGCGTGAGGCGGCCATGGTATTCGCATCGGCGGCGTTCGTCGCCGTGCTGATCCAGGCATTGCGGCCCGCGGCCTTGCGTGTTGGCCTGGTCGATTCACCGGGCGGGCGCAAGCGCCACCAGGGTTCGATCCCGCTGATCGGCGGCGTCGCGATCGTGCTCTCGTTCGCCCTGTCGAGCCTGATTTTCGTGCCCATCGTCGCCCCCTACCGGCCACTGTTCGTCGGTCTCGCGCTGCTGGTGATCATCGGCGTGATGGACGACCTGCGGGAACTGGCGCCGCGCAACAAGCTCGCCCATCAGTTCATCGCCGCGGTGCTGATGACCTCGTGGGGCGGCAACTACCTGCGTGACCTCGGCATGCTGTGGGGCGATGCGATCTTCGACCTGCAGGACTGGGGCATCCCATTCACCTTGTTCGCGGCGTTGTCGGTGGTCAATGCCTACAACATGAGCGACGGGGTGGACGGTCTGGCAGGGGGCTGGGCGCTGATCACCTTCGCGATGATGGCCTATCTCGGCGACGTCACCGGTCAGCAGGAACTGGCGTCGTTCTCGATGATCCTCGCCGGCTGCCTGGCGGGTTTCCTGGTATTCAACCTGCGTCACCCCTGGCGCCAGCGCGCGGCGGTGTTTCTCGGCGATGCCGGCAGCATGGCGATCGGCTTCCTGGTGGTGTGGTTCTCGGTCGAACTGACCCAGCCGGTCGGGCCGGACCGGGTCCGTGTGCCGCCCGTGGTGATGCTGTGGGTGTGCGGGCTGGCCCTGATCGACATGTTCGCGGTCACCCTGCGGCGCATGAGCAAGCGGCGCAATCCGCTGCACCCGGACCGCACCCACCTCCACCACGTGCTGATCCGCATCGGTTTTTCGGACAGGCGGGTAGTATTCTTCCTGATGCTGGTGAACGCGCTGCTCGGAATGGTCGGAATCGCCGGCTGGCACTATCGCGTCTCGGAACTGGTGCTGTTCCTCGGATTCCTGGCGCTCACCGGCGCCTATCTGTATGCGGCCAGCCACGCCTGGCGGCTGTCACGCTTCGCCAGGCGACACCTGCGGCGCAATGGCGCCGTGCAGCGACAGCAGCACACGGAGCACTGAGGATGGCAGCGGACGAGGCCCTGGACAATCGGTCGGACACGGAGGAGCGAGTGCAGGCGAGGCCGCGCATCGGTGAGATGCTGGTGGCAGCCGGCAAGCTCGCTGCCCGCGACCTCGAGCATGCGCTGGCGGCCCAGACCGAGATGCAGGACCTGCTCGGGCGCATCCTGGTGCGGCTGGGCCTGCTCGCCGAGGGCGACCTCGCGCAGGTGCTGGCGCAGCAACTGGCCGTGCCGCTGGCGACGGCCAATGCGTTTCCCGAGGATCTGCTGCCAGTCGATGGCCTCGCGGCCGATTACCTGAGGATGCACCGGCTGCTGCCGCTGGCAGTGGAGGCGGGGGTGCTACGGATCGCCATGGCGACGCCGCAGGACCCGTTTCTGGTCAAGGCGGTGCGACTCGCCAGCGGATTGGCGGTGGCGCCGGCACTGGGGCTGGAGTCCGAGATCGACGCCGCGCTCGAGCGCTACTTCGAGGAGCCCGACCACGACGAAGGCTCGGGCGAGACCCGGCGCGATGCCGGCGACAGCGAGTTCGTCGAGCACCTTCGCGATCTCGCGACCGAGGCGCCGGTGATCCGGCTGGTCAATCAGATCATCGGCCGCGTCGTCGACATGCGGGCCTCCGACATTCACCTCGAGCCGTTCGAGGATACCTTGCAGGTGCGCTACCGGATCGACGGCGTGTTGCGCAACGATGCGGCGGTGGCGATCGACATGGCGGCCGCCGTGACCTCGCGGATCAAGCTGATGGCCCACCTCAACATCGCCGAGCGGCGCCTGCCGCAGGACGGGCGCATCAAGACGCGGGTCAAGGGTCGCGAAATCGATCTCCGGGTGTCGACCTTGCCGACGGTCCACGGCGAGAGCGTCGTGATCCGGGTTCTCGATCGCGCCAGCGTACGCATCGAACTCGAGAAGATGGGCTTCGCGAGCGACATCCTGGCCCGATTCCGGGATCTCCTGGCCAGACCCCACGGCATTCTGCTGGTCACCGGTCCGACCGGCTCGGGCAAGACCACAACGCTGTATGCGTCGCTGACCAAGCTGGATTCGGCGGCGCTCAAGATCGTCACGGTGGAGGATCCGGTCGAATACCAGCTCGGCGGCATCAACCAGGTTCAGGTGCAGTCCCAGATCGGTCTCGATTTCGCACAGTCTCTGCGCTCGATCCTGCGTCAGGACCCGGATGTGATCATGATCGGCGAGATGCGTGACGGTGAAACCGCCCAGATCGCCGTGCAGTCGGCACTGACCGGCCACTTGGTGCTGTCCACCTTACACACCAACACCGCCGCCGGTGCGGTCGTGCGTCTGGTGGACATGGGCATCGAGCGCTACCTGATCACGTCCACACTCAATGGCGTGCTGTCGCAGCGCCTGGTTCGGCGTCTGTGTTCCGATTGTCGCGAAGGGGTCGATCTCGATGCCGCGCAGGCAGCGGCGGCGGGACTGGCCCGCTTCTTCGGTGGGGGGGGCGGTCGGATCTATCGCGCCGCCGGTTGCCCGTCCTGCAAGCACACCGGCTATCTCGGACGCACCTCGATTCACGAACTGCTGCCGATCGACGATGCCATGGTGCACGCCATCCTCGAAGGGGAGGATGCCACCGCGCTGCATGCGCTGGCCCGCAGCCGGGGCATGCGGACCCTGTTCGAGGACGGCCTGCGCAAGGTCGCCGAGGGCGTCACCTCGCTCGAAGAAGTGGCGCGGGTGACGCAGGATCAGCAGGATGAGTGAGTTTCGCTACCGGGCCGTGCGCGGCGACGGCAGCTTCACTGAAGGCCGGCTGAGTGCAGACAGCCGCAGCGCGGCGCTCGCGCAGATCGAGCGCATGCGGTTGACGCCGATCGACCTGCTCGAGGCCAGTGACGCCGCTGCCCGCGGAAGCGGGGCGGCGCCGCCCGGACGCGCCCGTCGGCTGGGCGGCAGCCGCATCCGGGCGGTGGATATCGAGGACCTGACGCGCTCGCTGTCGGTGATGCTGCGCTCCGGCGTACCGCTCGATCGCGCCCTCAAGGTGATCGCCGGCATGGCGCAAAAGGAACAGATGGCCCGCGTCGTCGGCGATCTGCATGCGGCGGTCAAGGGCGGCAAGTCGTTCAGCGCGGCACTCGGCGCCCACCAGGCCTTGTTCGGCGACTTCTACATCAACATGGTGCGGGCGGGCGAAGCCGGGGGGCAACTCGCGGACGTGCTGACCCGGGTCGGCGAGCACCTCGAGCGCTTCCGGCAACTGCGCGAGGGCGTGGTGTCGGCGATGATCTACCCGATGATCCTGGTGGTCGTCGCGCTGCTCTCGGTTTTTCTGCTGCTGACCTTCGTCGTGCCGCAATTCGAGGCGCTGTTCGAGGACATGGGGGATGCCTTGCCGCTGCCAACCGCGATCATCGTTGCCGCCGGGCATTTTCTCGGTGACTGGTGGTGGTTGCTGGCGCTGCTGGCCGCGGGCCTGGTCTGGGGCTGGCGGCGCTATGTGCGCACCGATCGCGGCCGCAACTGGAAGGATGCGAGGATGCTGGCGCTGCCGTTGATCGGCGATCTGATCCGCAAGTACGAAGTCACGCGATTTTCGCGCAGCATGGGCACCCTGCTCGGTGGCGGGGTATCGATCGTGCAGGCGGTTCGTATCGCTGCGCAGACTGTGGCAAACTCGCCACTCCGACTGGCGCTTGACGGCGTCGCGCCGTTCATCAAGAAGGGTGGACGGATGGCCGACGCCCTGACCGAGACCGGATTGTTCACCCCGCTCGCGCTCAACATGGTGCGGCTCGGCGAAGAGACCGGCCGCCTGGACACGATGCTGCTGGAACTTGCGCGGGTTCACGACGCCGAAGTGCAGGCCGGTATCAAGCGGGCGCTGACCTTGATCGAACCGATCCTGATCCTGACCCTCGGTGTGGTGATCGCGGCGATCATCGTGTCGATCCTGCTGGGCATTCTGTCGGTGAATGATCTGGCCGCCTGAGCGCCTTGGCCGCCGCCCAATTCCAACCATTTTGAGTACTGTGATGACCGACTCCGCAACTTCCCGCCACCAGGGCTTCACGCTGGTCGAACTGTTGGTCGTGCTGGCCATTCTCGGACTGCTGGCCGGCCTCGTGGGACCCCGCGTGCTCAATCAGCTCGGGGGTGCCAAGAGCAAGACCGCGAACGTTCAGATCAAGGATTTCGAGCAGGCGCTGGAACTCTACAAGCTCGACGTCGGCCGCTTCCCGAGCAGCGACGAAGGGCTCTCGGCGCTGGTCAGCAAGCCGGCCGCCGCCACCGGCTGGAATGGCCCCTACCTCAAGCGCAAGGACATTCCGTCGGATCCGTGGGGGCGGGCCTACCAATACGCCGCGCCCGGGCAGCACAGCGAGGTCGACATCTATTCCTACGGCGCCGACGGCAGCGCAGGCGGGGAAGGTGAGAACGCCGACGTCGGCAACTGGAACTGACCTGCGAAGCCGGCGGAGCGCCGCGGATCGGCTGCCTCGAAGGGGCGCGGCGGGCTTTACGCTGCTCGAGATGATCGTTGCCCTGGCGATCGCAGGCCTGCTGCTGGGGGTCGTGCCGATGGTGGCGACCAAGTTCTACGAGTCGGTCGAATACCGCGCGACCGTACGCTCGGTGTTGGGTGCGCTGCGTTCGGCACGCGAGCGTGCGGCGGCCGAAGGCAGGCCGGTGCGATTCGAACTCGATCTGGGCGGTCGACGCTACGGCGAGGCAGGCAGGCCGTCGGTGCCATTTCCCGAAGCCTATCGGATCGACGCGACGCTGGCGGCGACCGAACGCGATGATCGGGGCATCGGCGGGATCCGCTTCTTTCCCGACGGCGGTTCGACCGGGGGCAGCATCACGATCACACGCCCTGGCGGGCAGGGCGTACGGCTGCGGGTGGACTGGCTGTTCGGCCGCATCACCCAGGAAGATCCGGGCGGGGCCGAGTCCTGATGCGGTCCGCACGCGGCTTCTCGCTGATCGAGGTGCTGGTGGCATTCTCGATCATGGCGCTTGCGCTCGGCGTGCTCTATCAGAGCGGCGCCGGCTCGCTGCGTGCGGCGGTGCTGTCGGACCAGTACGTGCGGGCGGCCCTGTGGGGCCAGAGCCTGATCGATGCCCTCGAAACGGTACCGGCCGGCGGTTGGCACGACTCCGGCAGCACCGAGGACGGCTTCCACTGGCAGATCGGCAGTCGGCCACTGCAGGAATCGTCGGATGTCGACGTCGCGATACCGTTGCACGAAGTCGCGGTCACGATCGACTGGACCGATCGTGGTCGTCGACGCGAATTCCGGATAGCCACGGTGTTGCCGCAGGCCGATGACGATGGCGAGCGTTGAATCCGGCGTGCGTGGTGGGCAGCGCGGCGGTTCGCTCGCGGCCGGCTTCACGCTCGTCGAAGTGGTGGTGGCGGTGTCGCTGGTCTCGGTCATCCTGCTGGGCATGATCTCGGCAATGCGTACCCTCGGCGGCACCGCCACCCGCGTCGATGCGCTGGTCGAGCGCAGCGAGCAGATGCGCGCCACGTCCGAATTCCTGCGGGCCAGCCTGGACGTGATCCAGCCGCCGCCATCGCCGGTCGGTGGCGTCGAGACCGCGCGGCCCTCGCTTTGGGGTGGCCCGGAGCGTTTCGAGTGGGTCGGTCTGTTCCCGGCCCGCTTCGGTGCCGGCGGGATGCACCGATTCCTCCTCGAGTTCGATGGCCGCACCCAGCCCGGCAGCGTCAGGATCCACTTCGCGCCGCGCCTGCGCGGACCGCAGGCACCGGAATGGGATGCCATCGCACCGGCGGTGTCGATCGACCATGTGGACCGCCTGCTCGTGCGCTATCAGGGCGACGATGACGGCTGGCTGGAGGCCTGGGATGACAGCGACAAGCTTCCCCGCCGGGTCTTGCTGAGACTCTGGGTGGATGGCCGAGCGTGGCCGGACATCATTGTCACGCCGAGCGCCGAGGGCGGCGCAGGCCCCGGCGAGGAAATCGTGCACGGGCCGGTCCGATGAGGCCGATACCAGCCCGGCCGCGGCACCAGCAGCGCGGCGTGGTCCTGGTTGCGGTGCTGTGGATTGCCGCGGCGCTGGTGCTGATCGTCGCCGGCATCGGTTCATCGGCGAAGGGCGAGGTTCGCAGCGCCGACGGGTTCCGCCAGCGCATCGCCGCGACTGCGCTGGCGGACGGCGCAATCATGCTTGCTGCCCGTGACCTGGCGGCAGCGGCTACGCCGACGAACGCGCCGGTTGCCGGCGCCTACCGCGTGGATGGGCGCCCGGTGGCGGTTGAGGCGAGTCCGAGTTCGGGCTGGGTGAATCTCAATGCCGCCGGGCGCGAACTCTTGCAGGCCATGTTGATGATTCGCGCCGGACTTGTCGAGCGCGATGCCGTTCGCCTTGCCGCGGCGATCGTCGACTGGCGTGACCTCGATCAGATGCCACAGGGCGATGGCGGCGAAGACGAGGCCTATCAGGCAGCGGGTTCGCCCTATCGGCCGTTCAACGGTGGATTCCAGACGCCCGAAGACTTGTTGCAAGTTCTGGGCATGAGCTTCGATGTCTTTGATAGCATAAAGGATTGCATTGCGGTCACGGGTGCAGATGGCGGGGGCGTCAACCCGATGGCTGCGCCGGTCGAAGTGTTGCAGATCCTGACCGGGGGCGACGCCCGGCTGGCCGAGGCAATCGCAGCACGCCGAGCCGAGGGCGATCCGCTGCTCGACCTGTCGGCGCTGGACGGTCGATTCATCGACCGCGCGCCGGCCGCCAGCTATCGGCTGGAAGCCCAGGTCGCGCTGCCGGACGGGCGCCGCTTGTCCCGTGTCCTGTGGCTGCGCGTCAATCGCGCGCGTCGTGGCGCGGGGGCGGTCACGGTTTTGCGCAGGGATCCGGTGACGGTCCGCAGTGGTGATGTTTGAGGAAGGCACAACTGAATTCGCGTACTGATTCGCTCAATCTGTTCGGGCTCGACCTGCGTCGGTACTGGCGTGCCTATCGCGCTGGCTGGAATCAGGCAATGCGGCTGCCTGCGTTGGCGTGGCTGGCGCCCGACGAGCCGGTGCGCCTGGTGGCCTGCGACGGCGCAGTCAGCGTGCGCGACGGCCGCTTTCCCGGGCGTGTGGCCACTCGCCGTGACGCGCGGGCGACGGCGATCGAGGTGCCCGACGACCTGGTCTTGCGTACCCGCAGCGTGATGCCCATGCTCGACGACGAGGCCTTGTCGCGGGCGGTGGCGCTGCGCGTCCAGCAACTGAGCCCGTTCGAGGCAGACGACACCGTCGCCGGCTGGCGCTGTGAGGATGCCGGCGGTGGACGGCTGACGATCGACGTCGCCTTGGCCTCCCGCGCCCAGTTGTCGGAATGGCTGGCGACCCGAGCCGCCACCGGCGAACGGAACGGCGATCCCGAACTGTGGGTCGACGCGGTCGCGCCAATTGTCCTGCAGGGATTCGGAGAGGGGGCGCGCGCGAGGCGGACACGCCGGCGTGCGACCCTGACGGCCGTCCTGATTGCGCTGGCAGTGATTCTGGTGGGCGCGATGATGGCACTGCCGGTGTGGGAAAAACGACGCCAGGCCGACCAGGCTGAATCCGCGTTGCTGGATCTGCAAGATTCGGTGCGCGACGAGATGGCGGCCAAGGAGCGACTCGGTCGGATGACGCGCCTGCTGGCCGAACTATCGAGCTCGGGTCGCGGAGCGCGCGAGCTGCTGGCGGTGCTGGGCCGCATCACCGATGCCGTACCGGATGCGGCCGTGGTCAGGCGACTCTCGTTCGAAGGCGACAGCGTCCAGTTGAACGGTCTGGCCGATGATGCCGCCCAGTTGCTGCAGGTGCTGAGCCGGCAGCCGGGCTTCACCGGCGTGCGGGCGCCCGGTGCGATCACCCGCAATGCGTTGACCGGCAAGGAGGCCTTCATGATCGAGTTCCAGCTTGCCGGAAGCGCGCCGTGACGCGCGTATTGTCACGACCGGTCTTCGCGATCGGATCCCTGCTGCTGCTGCTCGGCATGATGCTGTTGGGCTGGGCGAGCTGGCTGAAGGAGGAATACGACCTCGCAGCTGCGCGCATCGAACGGGTGGAGCCGCGCTACGCCCGGCTGGCCGGACTGCGCGCTGCCGGCGGCCAACTCGACGCGGCGTTATCGGGCGCGCTTGATTTGTCGTCCCGGCTGGCCTATCCACCCAGCACCGACGCCATCCAGGCCGGCGCGGCACTGCAGAAGTCGATGCGGGAACTCGCCGAGGGGGCGGGCGCGACCGTGACCGGCAGCCAGCTGATGCAGAGCCGCCAGGAAGCTGGCTACGATGTACTCAGGGTCACTGTGAAGCTGACGACCAGTCTCGAGTCCCTGACCCGATTCCTCGGCGCCATCGCAGACCATGACCCGCGCGTGCAGATTGCGACCCTGCGGATCTCGCCCGATCCCCGGCTTGGCCGCAGCGAAGCCGAGCACCGCCTGATCTGCGACCTGGCCGTTACCGCGATGAGGATCAGCTCTTGAGTGCCCGCCCGTTGTTGCTTTGGCTGGCGCTCGACGTCGCACTGATTGCCGTGCTGGTGTCGCTGATACCGGCCGGCACCTGGGACTGGCAGCCGCCGACGCCGATCGCGCCGGATGCGGCCACCTTCGATGTGCCGCACGAGGTTGAGGCCGCGATTGATCCCGCCCTGCTGCAGACGACGCTCGCGCGCCCGTTGTTCTTCCCGTCGCGCAGGCCGCTTCCGGCCGACGGCACCGATACCGCCGAGGTGGCGGACGCCAAAGAAGATGCGCTTGCCGACCTGCAGTTGCTCGGCCTGTTCTCAACTGGTCGCGGAGGTGGTTTGATCGTTCGTGAGGACGGCGTCAGCCGCCGCGTCGCGGTCGGTGGCACGGTCGGAAACTGGACTTTGGTCGCGTTGAACGGCCTCGAGGCGCGGTTCAAGCGGGGCGACGAGGAGGCGCTCCTGCAGTTGCGGCATTCGGAGCTCGGGTCAGGTGCGACCGCGTCCGCAGATGCGCGGGATGGAAAGGACGAGACCGAGACGCCGGCTTCCGCCCAGGCGGACACGGCGGCGGTGACGGCAGCCGCCGCTGGCGGCAGCATCGCCGACGACATTCGGGATCGACGTGCCAGGCGCCTGGCGGCCATTCGGGACGCCCGCGAGCGACTCAAGGCACGCCGCGAACAGCAGCGCGATCAGCGGCGGGAATGATGGAATGACGAGGGCATACGTGAATCGACTGTTGCATTGCAGCGGGTTGGCCGGACTGTTCGCGGCATGGCTGTTGGCCGGTTGTGCCGGTCTCGGGAAGCCGCCCGAATCTTCTCTCGAGCAGGAACTGCGGCGCGCTGCCCGGATGCAGGATCCCAATGCCTCGGTCGCCGCTCGCGCAGAACGGTTGTCGGTTGCCGATGATCCGGCGGGCGCGGCTGGCAAGACTGCTGCCGATGACGGCGGTGGCGGCGCGGACGCCTCCCCGCGGCTCGAGCCACGAATTTTCCGAGGCAACGACACGATGGTGAAGTTGCCGGGCGCAGCGGGAAGACCCCTGCGAGGCGAAGCGGTCGCGCTGCGCTTCGAGCAGGCGCCGATCGCCGAAGTCGTGCATGCGATTCTCGGCGACATGCTGAAGCAGAACTACACCATCCACCCGCCGGTGACCGGTGAGGTGACGCTGCATACGCTGTCGCCGCTGCCGCCCGACCAGATCCTGACCGTGCTCGAATCGATGCTGCAGGCCAATGGACTCGGCATCGCCCAGGACGCGACCGGGATCTACCACATCGGCCGGCCTGAGGCCCTCAAGTCATTCGCACCCCAGTCGCGCAGGGTCGGCCGCCTTCCGGCCGGCAATTCGCTGCTGATCGTGCCGCTGCAATATGTCGGCGCCTCCGAGATGGCTGAGATCCTTGCGCCGGTGGCCGGACCGACTGCTTTCGTGCGGGTCGACAACTTCCGCAATCTGCTGATCCTGGCGGGCTCGCGCGGCCAGCTCCAAGGCTGGATGGACATCGTCGAAATCTTCGACGTGGACCTGCTGAAGGGCATGTCGGTCGGGCTCTTTCCGTTGCAGAACACGTCGGTCGACGAGGTCGAGGAGGCGCTGAGATTGGTCACCGGCAATGAGCGGAGCGCGGCGCCGGGGCGTGTCGTCACCGGCAGGCCCGAGGCCGCTGCCGCGCCGGCCGGCACGCCGCTGGGCGGCGCGATGAAGATCCTGCCGATCGAGCGACTCAATGCGATCCTGATCGTGACGCCGCGATCGGCCTATCTCGATATTGCCCGCGAATGGATCGAGCGATTCGATCGTCCGGACAATGACGGTGGTCCCCGCCTATATGTATACCCGGTGCAGAACGGCTCGGCGGCGCACCTTGCCACGCTGCTGAACGGCATCTTCGGCGGTGGCGCGCTCGACACGCGCCGCAGTACTCGGGACAGCGGTGTTGCGCCGGGTCTCGGAACGACCACCGCCAGCGCCCTGGGTACGAACAGTCCGACGACGACCGCCTCATCGGGGACCGTCGGCGGCAACACGGCGACCGCGAACGCCAGTCAGGTCAGCCAGCTGACCATCGGCGACGTCCGTGTGGTCGCCGACGACCAGAACAACGCCCTCTTGATCTACGCGCCGCGCACCGAGTACAACAAGATCGAAGCCGCGCTGCGTCAGATCGACGTCGCACCGTCCCAAGTGTTGATCGAGGCCAGCATCGTCGAAGTCAGCCTGACCGACGAAACACGCTACGGGCTGCAGTGGTTCTTCACCGACAATCTTCGCGGTCGAGGGTGGACCGGCACGGGCCAGCTCGGTCTCGGCGCCAGTGGTGGCATCGTCAGCCAGAGCGGATTTTCTTACACCATCACCAATCCGCTCGGCGAGGTTCGTGCCGTCCTCAATGCGCTGGCCGACAAGCAATTGCTGAAGGTGATCTCGTCGCCATCGGTGATGGTGCTGGACAACCAGACCGCCGAGATCAAGGTCGGCGACCAGCAGCCGATCCGCAACGCGCGTACCGTCACCGACGGCGGCACGACGACCGATTCGATCAGCTACAAGGACACCGGTGTCGTCCTCAAGGTGACGCCGTCGGTCAATGCCGGCAATGCCATCATGATGGAGATCGACCAGAGTGTGACCGATGTCGGCCAGGTGGATGCCGCCACCGGCCAGCGCGCTTTCCTGCAGCGCCAGATCGCGAGCAAGGTGGCGGTGCCGTCCGGCGAAACCGTCGTCCTCGGCGGGCTGATCCGCGACAACGCCTCGCGCGGCCGCCAAGGCGTGCCGTTGCTGGCCGATCTGCCGATCGTGGGGGCCCTGTTCGGAACCACGACACTCAATTCGGATCGCACCGAACTGCTGGTGATGATCACGCCGCGCGTGGTGAGGACCGAACGTGACGTTCGAGACGTCACCGACGAAATGAAGCAGCGCATGTTTACGCTGCGCAGCTTCCTGTCCGAGCGGACCGACGATGCGGTGCCCGGCCAGCGCTAAAGTTTTCTTCAACGAGGCCGAAAGCATGGGCTGGATTGCATGTTCGGCTTCACTTCCATGCAATCGAAATGGAGTTGCCACCTGATGAAATCGAATGGACGGCCCGTCGGCCGCCTTCTCCCGCTGCTTGCGATCGGCCTTGGCGCCTGCGCCAGCCTGTCGGGACCGCCCAAGACCGCCGAAGAGGCGGTGAACGAGCGCGCCCGCGCCCGCTGGGAAGCCCTGGTTGCCCAGGACTGGGAAAAAGCCTATAGTTTCGCGTCTCCCGCGTACCGGTCCGCGATCGACCTCAATGGATTCAAGCTGCGCCACTCCGGCGGCGCAGTGGTCTGGCAGGGGGTCGGGAGCGTCGATTCCAAATGCGGCGGTGAGGTCTGCGAGGTCGAGGTGGACGTCGCTTTCGAGCCGGTGGTGCAGAAAGGCTTCAAGGGGCTGTCGACGACCGTGAATGAAAAATGGCTGCTGGAAAACGGCCAGTGGTGGATCCAACTCAAACCATGAATTCGCGACATCCGAGCCCGTGTGGATCGGCTGTCGTTTTTTTGCAACGACTGGCGGAAGTGGCGCGACCGTTGGTTGTTATAGGCGAGACGGGTATGCTAGTGTTGCCGCTAGCGTGAACTCGAAACCACGTTGCGCTAATTTAAGGCTAACAAAGGAGTCTTCAATGAAGAAAAAGCTTCTCGCTGTTGGTGTTGCAGCGACCCTGGGAATGATGTCTGGCGTTGCCAGCGCACAAGTACAGCTTGATGCTGGCGGCGTGGGCGCGATCAACCTCATCCCCTATTACAGTGTTCAGGGTGGCAATGCGACCCTGATCAGTATCGTCAACACCGACACCCTGAACGGCAAGGCCGTCAAGGTGCGTTTCCGTGGTGCCGAGTGGTCCGACGACGTTTTCGACTTCCAGATCTTCATGTCGCCGGCCGACGTCTGGACCGGTGCCGTGAGCCTGTCGAGCGGTGCCGTCAAGATGACGACGACCGACAGCAGCTGCACGCTGCCGGCCAGTGTCAACCAGAACTTCGTGACGATCCGCCTGGATCCGGCTTCCGCCACCACCGGCGCGCTGGAAGGCTATGTCGAGATCATCACGATGGCCGACATTCCGGAAGATCTGATTGAAGGCGTCGGCGAAGACTTCGACAACGACGGTGTCGCCAACGAAGGCCCGGTCACCTCCGCCCTGTGGACCAACATCAAGCACCCGGCCGACGCTGCGCCGCCTTGCAAGGCCGACGGCTCCCTGCTGGCTGGTCTGGACGAGGACAATGCGCTGGTCGCCGCCGCTACCGTGGCCCAGCAAAACTGGATGGACGATCCGACGAACTCGCTGACCACTTCGGTCACCGTGATCAACGTGCCGTCGTCCAAGGCCTTCACCACCAACGCCACCGCCGTGTCGGTGACCAACGGTGTGAAGCAGTACTTCCGTCAGGCCAACGAGGCCATCGGCTATTCGCTTGACCAGTCCTCCGACCGCATCTTCGCGGCCGCCGGTTCGGATCTCGGAACGCGCGGCACCTCGCTGCCGATGTTCCAGTTCGACCTGCCGGACCTGTCCACTCCGCTGGATACCACCTACGATGTCGGCTCGGGTGCTGACGCCACGCTGATGCGTGACGCCCTGACCCTGCTGCTGTCGAAGTCCTCGGCCATCACCGAGTACGAGACTTCCGACTCGATCCTCGGCGCCACGGACGTCGTGCTGAGCCAGCCGACCCGTCGTTACCACTACGACTACATCGGCACGGAATCGGGCGACACCCCGGACCGCAACATCAACGGCGGTGCGTGGGACGTCTATGGCGAGGATGGCACGGTCTACGATGCGCTCGACGGCGCTTCCAACCGCGTGCCGGTCGGCGCTCCGGGCTTCTGGGACCGTGAAGAGAACACGCTCGTTACCTCCGACGACATCGTGATCTCCCCGACCCCGCCGGGCGTGACCCTTGAGTTCTCGCTGAAGGGCGAAGTCTCGGTCGTGTCGATCAACAACGGTGGCATCCCGTCGGGTGCTCTCGGTGCGCAACTGACCGCCGACGACTACACCGCGACCGGTACTGCTGGCGTGTTCGCTAACGGCTGGGCAGTGCTGAGCACGATTGCCGAGGCTTGCACCGCGACCAACCAGGCTGCTTCGAACTGCGACGGTCTGGGCTACACCGACCAGTACTCGTTCTCCGAAACCGCTGTTGTCGGCGACCGTGTCGCTGGTGGTGGTGGCGGCGCACTGCCGGTCATCGGCTACACCGCGCAGAACGTGTTCAACGCCGCTGTCGGTTCGGCTGGTACCAACTACGGCCTGACCTATCCGCTGCGCTACCGTCCGTAACAGGAGCGCAAGCCTTCATTTGATGAAGGCTTAGAGGTCGATACAGAGGCGGGCTTGCCCGCCTCTGTTTTTTCGTTTCTAGTCCCCCGAAATTCCAGTACAGACAGCGATACATGCGAAACCTATCAATCGTCGCCATGTTGGCTGGCGCCCTGTTTTCCGGTCTTGCCCCGGCGGCGGACGAAGCCGTCATCAATGGCCCCGAAGCTTCGGTCGGTGCCGATTCGATCCGGGCCGAGGTCTCGAATTGGGATCTGGACAAGCTCAAGAACCTGCCGGATTCGCCCAGCATCGAACTGTTCGTCAATGATTTGATACTGCGCAGCGTGCTCGCCGCACGTGCCCGTGGGGATGGGCTCGACAAAGATCCGCTGGTCCGCCAGCGTGTCCAGAATGCCGTCGACAAGGTTCTCTACGACGCCTACATGGAGCGCGCCGAAGACGCCAAGATCGATCGCGCCGGCGCCGTCGCGCTGGCTCGCGACGAGTATCGCGCGAACCCCGACCGATACACGGTGCCCGAACAGATCCGCGTTCGGCATATCCTGATACGGCCCAACGCCGAACGCTCCCGCGAGCAGGCGCGCGAAATCGCAGAAGGTCTGCTCACGCGCGCCGAGAATGGCGAATCCTTCGAGGAACTGGCGAAGGCGTACTCGGAAGATCCGACCAATGCGGAAAAGGGCGGAGATCTCGGTTTCTTCCCGCGCAAGAAGATGGTTCGCCCCTTCGATCGCGCCGCCTTCAAGCTGAAGACGCCCGGCGAACTGTCCAAGGTCGTCGAAACCGGTTTCGGCTACCACATCATCCAGCTGGTCGAGCACAAGGATGCCTACGTGCGGCCGTTCGAAGAAATCCAGGATCCTCTCGCCGAATCGATCTATCGTCGTATGCGTGGCCAGGTCCGCGCGGAGATCGCATTGCCGATCGTCGACCGGGAGAAGACGTCGGTCGACCTCGAGCGCCTCAAGGAGATCCTGCGAGAGGAGGCGGCGGGACGATGAGCGCCGTCGGGTCGCCGGCGCTGCAAGCCGCCGGCGTCGGATCGGCCATGCCGAACGCGTGATGAGGCCCGTCGGTCTTTGGCCGCACCGCCGCCTGTTCGCGTCGATCGTTCGCAGGGAACTCAGCAACCGCTACGTCGGCAGTCTCGGCGGCGGTCTCTGGGCATTGGTCCAGCCCCTGTTGTTGCTGGCGATCTACAGTTTCGTGTTCCGTGTCATCTTCGGCGTACGCTTTCCGGAGCTGGAACAGCACAGTTTCGTCGTCTTCGTCGCGTCGGTGCTGTGGCCGTGGATGGCCTTTTCGGAAGGCCTGCAACGCGGCACCCAGGCCATCGCGGGCAATGCCAGCCTGATCAAGAAGGTTGCCTTTCCGCACGAGTTGTTGGTCTATGCCGCGGTCGGTGCGACCTTCGTGCTCCATCTGTTCGGTTATGTCGTCGTCCTGGTTGGACTCGCTCTAACTGGCGAGACCCTGCACCTGGCAGCGCTGCCGCTCATGCTGGCCGCCTGGTTGACCCTGTTCGCGCTGTCCTGCGGGCTGGCCTTCGTCACCGCGCCGCTGCAGGTATTCCTGAAGGATGTCGAGCACATCCTGACGCCTACGCTGATGGTGCTGTTCTATGGCACGCCGATCCTCTATCCGATGAGCCGGGTCCCGGAATCCGTCTCGTGGGTGATGCAACTCAATCCCTTGGCCCACATACTCGACCCGATGCGTCAGGGCTTGCTGCAAGGCCGCTTCGACAACTCCGGCCACCTGCTCGTCGCTCTGCTCGGTGCCCTCGTGCTGGCCTGGGCCTGCAAGCGCATGTTCAATCGCCTGTCACCCCATTTTGAAGACTTTGCCTGATTCCGCGATGCCCGAACAAGCTGGACCGCTGATTCGGATCGAACATCTGTCGAAGATCTATCCCATCGCCTCGACGCCGCGCGAGCGCTTCCAGACCCTGGTCGCTTTGCTCTCCGGGCGCTGTCCGCCACGACATTTCAATGCGCTGGACGATATCAATCTCGAAGTCCGCCGCGGCGAATCGCTCGGCCTGGTCGGCGTCAACGGCGCGGGAAAATCGACGCTGCTGAAGGCCATAGCCGGCGTCGTCAAGCCCAGTGCCGGCAGCATTCATGTCCATGGCCGGATCAGTGCCTTGCTCGAGCTGGGGGCCGGTTTTCACCCGCAATACACCGGACGACAGAACGTCCATCTCGCCACCGCGCTGCTCGGCCTGTCCGAGCGCGAGACCCGCGACAAAATGGACTCGATACTGGCCTTTGCCGACATCGGCGAGCACATAGACCAGCCGATCAAGCATTATTCGTCGGGCATGGTCGTCCGGCTCGGCTTCGCAGTCGCCACCGTGGTTCGCCCGGACTTGCTGATCACCGACGAAGTGCTGGCGGTCGGCGACGAATCCTTCCAGCGCAAGTGCGTCGCCTGGATGCGTCGATTCCTCGATGACGGTGGAACCATCCTGCTGTGCGCCCACAGCATGTTTCAGATCCAGAAGCTTTGCCACAAGGCCGCCTGGATCCATGGTGGCCGGCTTCGCGCCTATGGCGACGCCATGCAGGTGACCAAGGACTATCTCGGCTGGCACGACGAGCGCGCTGCCGACAAACCCGCAGCGGCATCCAAGCGAGTTGGCGGGCCCTCGGCGACCTATGCGACGACCGCGCTGGCCTTGAATGGTCTCGACGTGGACGAGCCGGTCGAGGTGCCGATGGGGGGCGAACTGGTGGTCTCGGGCCGAATATTTTCGCCCGATGGGCGGATGCCGGTGGTCGCGATCGGCTGCGTGCGAATCGGCGGCGCGGCGATCTACGGTCTGTCTTCGGACATGGAGAGCCATCCTCTGCAGCCCTGCGGCAATAGCGAATTCGCATTTCGCATCGCCTTTGGGCCGCTCGAGCTGCTTCCCGGGCGCTATGAGATCCGCGCCCATGCGATGGACCCGGAAGCGGTTCGGCACTTCGACGACGTCATCCGTAAGCTGGAGGTGACAGGCGCAACGCGGGAGCTCGGATCCTGCCGCCTGCAGCATCGCTGGCTCGCGCCGGCTGCGGACGGTGCTGCGGAATCGTCAGCCCCCAAGCCAACGCCTCAGGAGGCGCGCCAGCGGTGAGCCGGACGGGCGCGTCGGCGCCGCGGCGTCCGTGACCTTGGCCCGTGCAAGCTGTTCGCGCAACTCGCGGTTGCGTTCGTGCAGCCGCCGGTTCTCGGCGTAAGTCCGACTCCATTCGCGATAGACCGAACGATCGGCGTCGGCGACCAGGCTCAGGGTCGACCCCACAGCCGACACGTCTTCTTCGCTTCGCCCGCAAAAGACCAGGTAATAGAGTGGTTCCGGTTCGTCCCTGGCGCCATCTACGGCCATCATCCGGCTGTCGTCGGTGTCCTGGTCGAGGGGCCAGACCAGCGAATGGAAACAAGGGCGCTGGGCGAACCAGCGCTGTGCGGGAAAATGGGGATGCAACAGCTCGCGCAGTTCGGGCCCATCGAGTTCGCGGACATGAAATTCATTCTGGTGGCCGAGCACCGTCGAGTATTCGTCGCGGTTGGGCGAAGACATCACCAGCATGCCGCCGGGGGCCAGTACCCGGGCAATCTCTTCGACGAAGGCCTGCTGGGTATGAATGTGCTCGATCGTCTCGAAGGTGACCACGACGTCGCAGCAGGCGTCCGCAAGCGGAATGCGGTCGCAGCTCGCCTGCAGGTAGCGAAGATTCCCGAAATCACCGTAGCGCCTGCCGGCATGGGCCACTGCTTCTGCCGAAATGTCGATGCCGGTGACGTCGGCTGCCGTGCGCGCCAGCATCGCGCTGCCGTAGCCTTCGCCGCAGGCGATGTCGAGCACCCGGCGGCCGGTGACGTGCTCGGCGGCCAGCAGATAGCGGTGCCAGTGCTCATAGACGATCTCGCCCTGGCAGCCGGGGATGAATCGCTCCCCGGTAAATGCCAGCTCGGGCGTGTCGCCTGCGCCAGGGGTGTGGGTCGAATCGCTCATTTATCCTGGACCGTCGGCGGCCGCGTCGTGGCCGCCTTCTTGCGACCGATCATGATGAATAGCCCACCGTCCTGCCCGCCGGCCAACAGCATTTCGAGTTGCGTCGCCACCCGGTCGATCGTGCTGCCCGGCGACTGCGGCTCGAACAGAGGAGCCTTGGGCGCGAAGGGGCGGCCGTCCAGCCGCGGAATGCCGTTTACGAATTCGACGCCGTGGCGGTCGAACCACTGCAGCACCTCGTCCATCGAGTGCCGGGTCTCGTGCGGGTGGCGGTACTGATCCATGTACCAGGCACGTACGCGTGCGGCATTCATATCCGGATTGCGCAGGCGGCGGTCGAGGAGGTGGTGCGGCCGACCGATCAGATCGAACAGGCGCCGCTTCCACAGCGTCGGCAGCCGCCCGTAGCGGTTGTAGAGGCCGATCAGGATGTGCCCGCCGGGCTTGAGCTTGGCCAGGATCGAACGAAACGCCAGTTCGCAGTCTGCCGTGTGATGCAATACCCCGTTAGAGATCACGACGTCGAAGACCTCATTGCGAAACGGCGGGTTGAACAGATTGAGCTGGACGAAGCCGACGTTGCGGATCACGTTGCGCTCGGCGAAGTCCTTGGCCAGGCGCAGCGAATTGCGGCAGAGGTCACCACCGATCACGCTGCGGCGCCATGACATGCCGAGAAAGTTGCTGAGCTGCCCGGTGCCGCAGCCGGCCTCCCAGATCAATGAACCGGGGGGCAACTGTTCGTCGAGGGCGCGCGCGTAGTGGCCGCGACCGGCCTTTTCGGTGAGGCTTTGCCGGCTGTCGACGTCGTCGTAGTTCGGAAACGGCGTTTCCTCGTAGAAGCTCTTGACGGTGTCTGATACCTGATTTACAGAGAATCCGGTGGCGGTCGGCGCGTCCGTTTCCACGTAGAGGTTGGGGATGCCGTCCGGGGCCGGAAAGCGCAAGCCGCCGTCGACGTCGACGAGCTCTTCGCCGTCGAGCCGCAGCGCGGCCCCGGTTGCCGGATTGACGAAGATGTCGAGTTGCGATTTCAACAGACTGCCGATCCCCGCACTCATTCGACCGACCCTCCGGACGAACCCCTGGTGGCCTGGTAGATCAGGCGAGCGGCCAGTTGATAACCCGTGCCGTTCAGATGTTCGTCATAGTTCCAGTACAGGCGAATACCCTCGGCCTCGTGCTGGCGGAACGCGTCGGTCATGTCGACGAAGTCGATGCCAAGCCTGCGCGCCTCGGTGGCAACTGTGCGCGCACCTTGCTGGTATTGGTCGCCCATCAGTGATGGTATGCCCGGCGGGCAATAACGTTGCTTGTAGGGCATGTAGGCGTCGCTGACCTGAGCCGGCTGCGGAATGTAGGCGAGTTCCAGCGCGATCCCCCGAGCCCGAACGAAGTCACGCATGAATTCGAGCCACGGTCCGATCGTGACCGGCTGGCGCAGATAGCGCTCGTAGTTCTGCACCTCGGAGACGTTGAACGGGTTGAATCGCCCCTGGCGCATCGCCTCTGCGATCTCCGGGGCGACGAACTTCTCGAACTTGTGCCCCTGGCCGGTCCACGGATTGCTTGGATCCGGTACTGCCGCAAAGAATGGAAACGGCGGCTGATACCAACTGCGCGGCACCGGGCGCGCCTCGACGATTGCCGTGAGCACTTCCAGCAATCGCGGGCGAAGGCCGGGGTGCTGCGGAAATCCGGGTTGCGCCGCCACCATCGAGGTGTCGAATCGCGGGTCGCCGAGCAAGTCGTTGGCGTGCATCACCAGCACCACCCGGTCGGGTTCGAACAAGCTCACCGCGTCCTGCAACAGCCGCACGTATTCGCGCAGCCCGGCGCCGCCGACCCCGAGATTCAGATACTCCTCGGCGCGACTGTCCGCACGGGACATCTGCTGCAGGACGGCCGGGATGGTCTGCTCCGGCGTCGCCAGAAATCCCTCGATCATGCTGTCGCCCAGCACCAGCACCCGCCTCAGTTCGCCGTGGTCGAGTGACCATTCGCGATCGCGAAAGCCATAGAGATTGAGGCGATGGTCCGAGCGTGCGCCGTCCGGTGCCGATTCGACGATGAAATGGGCGTGGGCGAGCGAACTCTTGAGCAAGGGCCCGGAGACCAGTTGCGGTGAATAATTCGCGCGGTTGAAGCCGGGTGCTTCGACCAGCGGAAAGACGATCCGGGCGGCGATCTCGAGCAGCGCCAGGGTCAGAGCCGCGAGACCGAGCCAGGCTGCCAGCCTGACCGTGAGCGAAGTCCTCATCGCCGTGTCCGCCATGCCTTCAGTCGTCCTCGAAGTCATCGCTGGTCCGGCGCAACAGCCCGGCCGGCTGGGCCGACTTCTCGAGGTAGCAATTGCCGACGACGAGTCGGTCCAGGTCGGTGCCCATGAAGCAGGCGAATGCATCCTCGGGGGTCAGTACCGGTGGTTCGCCGCGGACGTTGAAGCTGGTATTGATCACCAGCGGGCAGCCGGTACGCGCCTTGAATGCCTCGATCAGTCGGTAAAAGCGCGGGTTGGTGTCGCGACTCACGGTCTGGACCCGGGCCGAGTCGTCCACATGGGTCACCGCCGGAATCGAGGAGCGGATGTCGCCGAGCCGCTCCAGCCCGGACGCCGCCGATGTCTCCTGCGGGTGGATCCGTCGTGCTTGCGCCACTGGCGCCACCAGCAGCATGTACGGACTGGTGGACGCGAGGTCGAACCACTGATCACAGTCCTCTTCGAGGATCGCTGGCGCGAACGGGCGAAAGGATTCGCGGAACTTGACCTTGAGGTTCAATTGCGACTGCATCTTCGGCGAGCGTGGGTCGGCGATGATCGAGCGATTGCCCAGCGCCCGCGGGCCGAACTCGGCGCACCCTTGAAACCAGCCGATTGCCAGGCCGGCGGCGATGTCATCTGCGCAGCGGGCGAACAGGGCATCGTCGTCGAGCACGTCGAAGTTCGCGCCGGCCGCCCAAAGTCTCGACTCCGCCTCCGTCTGGCCGTATTCAGGGCCGAGATAGCTGCCCCGCATGCCGTCACCTGAGGCCGCCGTCCGGGGTCTTCCCAACTCGAGGTGGTGGAGCGCAAGCGCGGCACCGACCGCGCCCCCGGCGTCGCCGGCCGCCGGCTGGATCCAGATCTTGTCGAAGTGGCCGTCACGCAGGATTCTGCCGTTCGCCACGCAGTTCAGTGCGACGCCGCCGGCCAGACACAGGCGGCGCTGGCCGGTGCTGCGTGCGATCTCGCGGGTCATGCGCAGCAGCACGTCTTCGGTGACCTGCTGCACCGACGCCGCCATGTCCATCTGCAGTCGGGTCAGTGGCTGATCGGGGCTGCGGCGGCCGGCGCCGAACAGGCCGTCGAACGCCTCATTGGTCATCGTCAGGCCGGTGCAGTAGTCGAAGTATTCGAGATTCAGGCGAAAGGAGCCGTCGTCCTTGATGTCGATCAGTTGCTCCCGGATCAAATCGGCATAGCGTGGATCGCCGTATGGCGCGAGGCCCATCAACTTATACTCGCCGCTATTGACCTTGAAGCCGGCGTGATACGTGAAGGCGGAGTAGAGCAGCCCGAGGGAGTGGGGGAAATGCATCTCCCGCAGGATCTCCAACTGGTTGCCACTCCCGACCGCGAGCGAGGAGGTGGTCCATTCGCCGACACCGTCCAGGGTCAGCACCGCAGCTTCATCGAATGGCGACGGGAAAAATGCGCTGGCGGCATGACTCAGGTGGTGCTCGCTGAAGCGCATCTTGCCGTTCCAGTCGCAATTCGCATCGATCTGTCGCAACTCGTCGTCGAGCATGCGCCGAAGGAAGAGCTTCTCCCGCAACCACACCGGCATCGCCGCTGTGAAGGACCGAAACCCCCGGGGTGCGTAGGCGAGATAGGTCTCGAGCAGGCGTTCGAACTTCAGGAACGGCTTTTCGTAGTAGACCACGTGATCGAGTTCGGACGGACGCACGCCGCTGCTTTGCAGGCACCATTCGATCGCCTGCCGCGGAAATGCCGGGTCGTGCTTGCGCCGGCTGAAGCGTTCCTCCTGGGCGGCCGCGAGCAATTCACCGTCCCTCAGCAGGGCGGCGGCACTGTCGTGGTAGAAGGCCGAGAGCCCGAGGATCAACATGTCCGATCAGAACAGCGTGTAGATGAACGGCGCGATTACCGAGCCCTTCGACAGGACCAGCAGGGCGCCGAGCAGCACCATGATCAGCAGCAGCGGCAGCAGCACGTACTTGCGCCGTGCCCGGATGTAGGTCAGCAACTCGCGTAGAAAGGACATGGTGCTCAGAACTGGTGGGTGAAACGGTTGTCGTCGTCCCGCGTGGTGGGACGTGCGATCCAGTAGCTGTCGTCCCCGGTCCTGAATCGACGGCGCATCGGATCCGCGCGGCGCAGGCGCAACAGCAGTCCGTAGGGCACGAATACGCCGTAGAAGACGATGCCAAGCGCGATCGGACCGACAAGACGGGAGAGCAGGCCGCCGAAGGCGATCCACCAGGCGGTTGGCCGTGTCAACAACACTGGCGCGGCCAGCGCGATGGCGAGCAGCAGGCAGGCCACCACCAGGGCCCAGGGATGCCAGGACGAGCCCTTCAACAGCGGGAACAGGGCGATCAGCGCGAACACGATGGCGAGGACGATGCCGAACGAACGTGGCGATGCGCCGGATGCCTCGACGTGCGCGTGGTGTTCGGCGGCTGCAGTGGTCATCGGATGGGCTCTATCGGTCGAGGGGACGCCGCCGTCACGGTCGCGGCAGGCAAGGTTCGGCCGGGACGTGTGGCGCCGGCATGGCCATGCCGGCGTTCGGGCGCCCGGATTCTATCATGAGCGCCCGAACCCGCCGTTGGCGGGCTGCTGCACTGCCGTCGATTCGGCCGATGCCAGAAACGGACGCTCGAGCAGGCGATAGGACAGCCACGCTGCCGACAACGATGCCAGCAGGCCACCGACGGCGCTCGCCAGCAGCGGCAGGTGCTGGCTGCGGGCAAGTCCCCGGATCGCCTCGATCAGCGGAAAGTGCCATAGGTACAGGCTGTAGCTGACGGTGCCGAGCCACAGCATCGGCGATGTCGACAACAGCCGAGCCGGCACGCCGAAGGGGCGTCGCTGGAGCGACACGAGCACCGTCGCCAGCACGGCACCGAGCAGACTGAAGTGGACCAGCAGCCAAGGCATCTCCGCACTGACCAGGAAATCGCCCTTGGGTGCGACGTACCAGCACAGCGCCGCCAGCCCCAGCAGTCCGAATCCCTGGCCCAGGCGATCGTGGTCTGCATCCCTGGTCGCCACGAACCATGCCGCCGCGATGCCGAAGGCGAACTCGTCGATTCGGGCCGGCAACTGCAGCACCAGCCGGTAGAAGGCGACGCCGTCGGCACCCCAGCGGTCGATCGCCAGCCAGCACGCGAGGCGGAAGGCGATGCAGAACAGCACCAGCGCCGGCAGAATCCAGGGCCCTTGCGCACGCGAGCGCGGAAAGCACGCCGCCAGCAGCGGCAGCACCAGGTAGAAGTTCCACTCGACCGGCAGCGACCAGTACACCGGGTTGAGGCTCGAACCGTTTTCGAACAGGTTGAACGCCAGCAGCGCATGGACGGCCAGGTCGATGGCGCCCAGTGGCGGCTGCCCGGCGACATACCAGCCGATTGCCATCAGCAGCGCGAGCTGTCCGAGGTAGGCCGGCAGGACCCGTCGCGCCCGATGCACCCAGAAGCGGCACAGCGACGGCCGCGCTGCGCCGGTGAGCGAGGCGACGACGAAGGGGCGACCGAGCAGGTAGCCGGACAGCACGAAGAACAGATCCACGCCGAAGTAGCCGCAGGCCGCCAGCGGCGTCAGATCGAGGGCGCCGATCGCCAGTTGCGGTCGGCCGTGAAATTGCCAGAGGTGGTAGAGCACCACCCAGAGCGCGGAGAAACCGCGCAGACCTGTCAGGGCGGGATCGTGGCTGCGCGGTAGGACCATCGTCACGGCCGGCCACCATGCGTGTCGGTCGTGGCAACGCGGTGGCCGATCATGCAGCTCCGGACGACGGTGCCATGAATTCCGGCGCGCACGACCAGAGCTGCCAGGCCGGCGCATTCTCGGCCAGCGCCCGGTTCAGCATCGCTGCCAAGAACGCCGCCTGTCCGTCGATCGAGGCCGCCGGCAGCGGCCGGATTCGCAGCATGCGCCGTCCGCTGTTCCAGTCGAAGTCGAGGGTAAAGGCAACCACCGGTACGCCGACCTCGGCGGCAATCCGCAACATGCCGCCGGGCAGTCGCATCTCCCGGTCGAGAAAGCGAACGCGCACGCTGCCCCCGGCCTGGCCTGGCGGCACGTCGATCAGGCCGAGAACGCAGTGGCCCGCTTCGAGCGATGTCCGGATCACCGGGACGCTGCCGCCGGTGTAGATGACCGGTGCGCCGCCTGCGCGTGCGACCTCGCGAAAACGGAAGCGGACGCTGCGATAGGGCATCGCACGGCCGGCGAAGGTGTCCGCGGAAAAGCGGATCGAGACCATCGATGTCGGATGGCCGTTGCGGCGCAGGTCGCGCATCGCCCAAAGGCCGTTGCCGTAATGGAAGGTGACAATGAGGAATGCGCCGGCGGGCCATTCGCCGTCGCGTTCGACATGCCGGTCCAGCCAGCGGTCGCCGCGTGTCGCCGACAGGAACGCGTCCGCCCGATCGACCAGAATCGTCAGGCGATGGCGCTGACGCCACAGCGTGTCCGGCGGCCGGCCATAGAAGGTCTGGTGGCCGCGCACCGCCCGAGCCACTTCCTCGCGCAGCAGCCATTCACGGGTGGAGAGGCGGCGCAGCACGCGAAAGTAGAACCGCCACGGCAGCACTGCCGCGAGGGCGGGGAGCAACAGCCACTCGACGAATTCGTGCAGCGCCTGTGTCGGAGTCTTCAAGTGTCGGCGTGCTGGCGACGCTGACGCCGCCAGCGAAGGTAGCCCTTGTAGAGGCGGCCGCCGAGCAATGCCAGCATCAGCATGGCCCGATGGATCAGGCCGAGATCCCGCCGCTTCCAGAGACCCGCCTCCCACTGCGTCTGCTTGATGTACTGGATCACTTCGTAGCGTGATCGCCGATCGACGACGCCGCGAATCAGGGTCGAGATGGACGGCACGGCGCGCTTGTCGACGAAATGGCCGACGCCGAAGATCTCATTGTGGGACAGCGCCGCATAGGCCTCGCTCAATTCCTGAGGGGAGCGGCTGATCAGTGCGTCCCAGATTTCGCAGGCGTGGCCGCGTAGTTCGCCGGAAAGGATCGCGTGGCTGTCGGCATAGCGACCCCAGTGCTCGGCCGCCAGCAGCACACCGCGCTGGAAATGGCTGACGAAATCGTCATGCACCCGGTTTTCGTCGGGATCGACGTTGCGAATCGCCTCGACCCGGCCGTCGTCGCCGCGGCGATAGCCTTCGGTGCTGCCGTTGGGTGAGTTGCACAGCATTTCGATCGGACTGACCGCGTCGAGGAAGTGTGTGAACTCCTGGGCCCGGTTGAGATCCGGGCCGAACGCCTGCTTGTGCGCGTTTTCCGGCTGCGGATTGAGAAAGCGCGCCAATGCCAGATAGTAGCCGCAGGTCCGCGTGCGCGGACGCAACAGAGCCAGGTTGTCCTGGATCGTGCCGCGCCAGCCGATATCGACGATGCCCGCGCTTGCCAGGTCGTCGCCGAAGCCATGCTGGTCGAGATAGGCGAGCAGCAGATTGCGGTCACCGTCAATTTGCGCCTGCAGCAGTTGCCGGAAATCGACATCGGCAAACAGCGCCTGTACGCGCGGATCCTTCCATGGATAGGTGACCGGGTCCGGGTAGGCGATGTCGTGGCGCGTGCATAGCGCTTCGAGTCGTTTGCCGTCGAGCCGCAGGGTCTTGCCGAGAGCAGCCATCGACTGGGTGCTGTAGAGGTTCCACAGCCGCATCAGTTCGCCGGTCGTGATCTCCTGCAGCGAGGCGCAGAAGGTCGAGAGCCGGCTCACTTCGAGGATGTCGGTCGACGGCAGGGCGCAGCCGGCAAGGCTGGCCTGCGGAAACACCCGGCGGTAGACCTCGATGAAGAATTCGCCTTCGCGGGTCAGGAAGAACAGGCGCTTCAGCCCTTCGGCCAGGGCCCGTTCGGCAATCAGCACCGCGTAGCCGACGAACAGCGGCGCACAGCGGGCGCCAAGCAGCAGGGCGCTGCGAGCCGGCTCGCCCGACTGTGCGGCGAGCGCCTCGACGTCGCGGGTCACTTCGTCGTCGATGTGATTCAACAGCGTGCCGCGATCCGGGTAGAGCGCTTCACGTCGACGGCGTGCCCGATGGGCTTCCTCCGGCTCGTAATGTACCGCGTCGATCCCGAGGCTGCGGGGCATGTCGAGGTCGGAGTGACGGTTGTCGCCGATATGGACATGGTCGGACGGCGCGATGCCGTGGCGCTCGACGACGTGGCGAAAGAGCCGCCCCGAACGCTTGTTGAGGCCGACGTCGCAGGAGCTGATCCCCTCCGGCGCGAGATCAGCGATGCCGTGGTGCTGAAGCAGTTCCAGGATCAGGCCGGCAGGCATGTAGAAGTCGGACAGGAACAGGCTGCGCTCGGCCGGGTATCGGTCAAGCGCCTGACGGCAATCCGGGTCGGCGAAGGTATTGGCCTTCTCGATGGCGACTTCCGCGCCCACCAGTTCGGCGGCGAGCCGAGCCCGCTCGCTTCGATCGAGCGCGGTAGCCCGTTCGAGCAGGGTCTCGAGCACCTGTTGCAGCGTGTATTCGTCGTCGGCCCCGCTAGCGGCGGCAGCGCGTGCAAGCTCTCCCTCGATCAGGCAACGCTCGCGCAGCAGCTTCCACGGGTCCAGCCAGTCCGCCGCCAGCACCGCGCAATGACGCAGCGTCAGGTGGCGGGCGGCAATCAGCTTGATCAGGTCGGGGTGGCACCTGCGTCGCAGCAAGGTGTCCCAGACGTCCAGGGTTCGCAGCCGATACACGTCTCACCCGTAGTTCAGCATGCGGCGAACCTTGCGCGCGCCCCAGCCGAGGATGCGCCTGAGCGTTGGCGGCAGACTGTTGACGTAGGCATTGGGTGGCGAGATCAGCCGCTGGCGGATGCTGGCCGGCAGCTTGCCGACATAGTGGTGGGAGGTCTGCGGAGCCGCCGAGTACATCCGCGAGACCGCGCCCAGTTCCGGCTGGCGTCCGGCCAGCACCGACTCGGCCGCATTGCAGAACTGCTCGGTCTCCAGCGACAACGGACGCTCGCGCATGAAGGCCGCGCCGGCCTGGCCCATCGCGCTGCTCTGGTCCGGTGCATCGAGCAGCCGCAGGATGCTCTCGGCGATGCACTCCGGCGTCTGGTGGCTCAGCGTCATCGCCGAATCGGGGAAGTCGTAGAGCGTGTTTTCGCGCCACAGCTCGACCACCGGCAGACCGGCGGCCATCATCTCGAACGGAATCCGTGAGGGGTTCGACGAACTCAGGCACAGGCCGACGGCGCAGCGGTTGTACAGGGCATTGCAGTCGTCGAGTGACAGCAGCCCGAGATGTTCATGGTCGAACCAGATGTTGCCCTTGTCCTTCGGCGACGAGCCGTAGAGGACGATCCGGGTGTCGGGCATGCGGTGCTTGACGATGCCGAGCGCTTCTATGCCGATGCGACTGCATCGGCGCGGCTTGTCCGGCTGATAGATGAAGCAGACCGCCTTTTCCCGCTCGTTCGTGGGCAGCGGCCGATAGATGTCGAGGTTGGCACCGAAGTCGAAGAAGTAGGCCGGAACGTCGAACCGGCTGCCCAGTTCGTGGGTGAGCCAGCGCCCGATGGTGATTGGCGTCAGGCCATAGAGATAGGAATTCTCGGCCATCAGGAAGGCGTCGCCCATCGGATTGAAGCAAGCCTCCCAGTCCTGCACGAAATACAGCCGTGCGCATTCGAAGGGGAGATTTCGGACGATTGCAGCCGAATACCAGATCGTCGCGACCGCCGCGTCTGCCGGTTCGACCGTGTCCCAGCCATAGCTGACGCGCTCGAAGCGGTAACCGAACAGTTCTTCGATCTGCCTGGCGCCGCGGCCGGGCTCGCTGTGGCTGCCTTCGAGATAAAGATGGCAACGGTGCCCCCGTGCCTCGAGCGCACGGGCGTGTTCGAGCATCGTGCGATGGCCGCCGGAGCCTTCGATCAGCCGGGGGATGAACCAGGCGAAACTAGCCATGAAGATTGCGAGGTCGGGAATGATGGAGGTCGTGAGTCATGCCCGACTGCGGCCGCAGCTCGGCCGCCGCGTCCCGGGCGGGGCGCATTATCGCATGCCGGTGGCACGCTCGCAGGCGCAAGGTGACCGTCGTGATCATCGACCGCGGACGATTCGCCGGAGCTTGAGCAGTAGCCGGACCACCGGGTTGTTTCGGATTCTCGCGACGTCGGCTTCGAGCGACTGGATTCGCTGGTCGCGTCGATGGATCTCGTCGCCCATCTTCTGCATGTTGGCAAAGCGCTCTTCGAGCATCTTCCCCTGGGCGGCGATCGTGGCGTCGCGCTCGTCCACCAGCCGGGTCTGGTCGCGGATCGTCTGTTCGCGGCTGGCGATGTCGCCCTCGAGGGCCTTGACCGTGCGCCAGCGGGCCTCGATCAGATCCTTCTGGGTCATGATTGCCGCATTGCGCTCGTCGATCATGAAGCGCATGCGTTCCATTGCCTGCCAGCGCTGCTCGAGCATCTCCGCCTGGGAGTCCAGCTGGTGCGCCAGTTTGGCGATCTCGCCGGCACTGGCGAACACCCGGCGATCGAGCGCGGTACAGGTCGCGAGTTGCTCGGCCCACCAGCCGCCGTCGGCGGGGGCCGTGTCGCGCTGAAGGTCGGCTTCGTCGGCGCCGTGCAGTGCACGCACCAGCAGCGCCAGCGTGGCCGCGGGTGGTCCGCTGGGATTCTTCAGCAATGCGCAGATCGCGTCGTCGATGGGGCGCGGATCGCCCTGCGCCTGCGTGATCCGATCGATTCGACCGATCGACAGCGTCTGGATGAAGGCGTTTTCATGGATGTGGCGCCAGCGATCACCTTCCGACAAGGTGTTGCTCGGGTGCAGCCGATAGTCCAGCAACGGTTCGCCCCGCAACCAGACCAGTGGCGTAAGTGCGGCGGCCTCGAGCGCCCAGGCCCAGTCGTGGGTGTAGCGCAGCGGGCGAAACGCACCGATTTCACCGGCGAGCGCGCGCCGGAACACGAAGTTGGAGGTGGTGACCGCCAGGTTGCCGCTCAGGAACCAGTCGGTAGCCGGCCTCGGCACGCACCAGGCACAGGCATCGCGGTATTCGCGGGCGCGTTCGTGGTCCGGGCAAGGGGTGCCCGCGTCGTCGATGAAACGCAAGTCCGAGAACGCGAATCCGGCATCGTGGGCGCGCATCTCATCGACGATCCGCTGCAGGCGTCCGGGTGAGTAGATGTCGTCGGAATTGAGGATTGCTACGAATTCGCCGCCGGCCTGGGCGAGGGCCTCGTTGAGGGTGGCGTGGGCGCCGGCGTTGGTGTCGTGCCGGCTCGCCTTGACGCGGGGGTCGTCGATTGCCTCGATGATCGACCAGGACTCGTCCGCGGACGCGTCGTCGATGATGATCAGCTCGAGCGCGTCGAGGGATTGCGCAAGTACGCTGTCGATTGCGGCGCGCAGATAGCGGGCATGGTTGTAGGACGGGAGCAGGACGCTGACGACCGGCGACATGTTGCGATGATCCTCAAACTTACAGGTTGAGCCCGGCGGGTGGCGGCGCCAACCGATCGAGCCGGTGCAGGCATTCGGCAACGACGTCGGCATTGGAGGTTCCGAGCCGACAGGGCAGGGTGCCCGCTTCGGTCGCCGCTTGCGCGAAGCGTTCGGCCATTGCCGCCGAGCTCGTCAGCAGCACGTCGCACGCCAACAGCCAACTCGCGTCTTCCGGCGCCTTGGGAACGAAGAACAGGCGTCGGATTGCGGTCAGTCTGGCGACCTCGTGTGCCAGGTCCTGCCAGATGACGGTGTCTCCGGTGCTGCGGGTGACGGCGACGGCAATGTCGTTGCGCGTAGCGACGAATTGTCGTACCGCGTCGAGCAGGCTTCGCGCCGCGGCCACGTCGTCGGGATTGCCGGGATGCAGCGCGATCCGCATGCGGTCGGGGATGCCCAGCCAGTAATGGATGCGCGCGCGGATCTGCGCCCGATCGGTGCGCAGTTCGGCAATGCGTGGATGGCGTGGCGAGGTTCCGCCGGCGTGCGAATGGTCGGCGGCGCGCGCTTCGCACAGGGCGCGGTTGCCGCGCTCATGGTGCAGCGCCGCCTCGAGCCGGATGCGCGCGCGGGCACCGAGATCGTGCCGCAGCCTCAGATCGGCCACCGAGTCCGCCAGCAATGGCAGCGGGTCGCACGATGGCGGCTCCTCGCCGACGGGCAGTAGCGCATTGACAGCGGCGACGCTCTGGCGGCGGTCGATCGACCGAGACTGGCGGAGTTGCGCCCGCATCGCTTGCAGGCTCGGCCGGTCGAGCCGTGCCACTGCCTGCATCAGGCTGCGCGCGTCGGCGTCGATCAGGAGTCCGCCGAGGCCGTCGTCGATGCGTTCGGAGAACGCACCGCCACGGGTTGCAATCACTGGAACCGCAAGCGCCTGCATTTCGCTGAGGGTGTAGCTGAACGACTCCGGCACCGACGACAGCAACAGCGCGGCGTCGGGCGCAAATGCGCGCACGTGATCGCCGAGGGCGTCGGCGCGGTAGTTTGGAACCACGCGAACGCCTTCGGTGCCGGCAAAGCAGCGGCCGAAGTCGCCGGCGCCGAGCAGCAACAACTCCGCGTTGGCCAGCAGACCGGGCAAGGCCTCGGTCAGCAGATCCAGCCCCTTGTGGGGCGCCAGCCGGCCCGGCACCAGCAGGCGCAACTTGCCGCCGCCGGTCGGCGGCGTCGACACCGGCCCGAGCGACGAGAGGTCGATGCCGTGCGGCACGACCGTCGTGTTCTCGGTCGTGACGGCGGGCATCAGCGCATGCCAGCGATCGAGCAGGCTGCAGCTCGGCGCCACCAGTTCGAGACCGCCCGCGTCGATGCGGCTGGCCAATTGCGAGCGCAGTTGCAGCCAGTCGCGGGTTGTCGTGTTGTGCCAGAAGACGTTTGCCGGATTGTGGCCGAGGCAGGCATCGAGATCGGTCGGCTCGCAACGCGTGCAGCTCTTCCCGAAATGGCCGAACAGCGCCGGGCAGAACGGAAACATGTCGTGCAACACCAGCGCAGTCGGCAGGCCGGTATCGAGAACGTCGAGACTGTGCCCGATCAGCGAGGACACGATCAGCCGCCGGGCACTGCAGAATGCGACGATTTCTTCGAGAAAGGCGCGGTATTCCGGGTGGTCGAAACTGCAGGCACGGATCGGCAGCAACAGGTCGCGGCTTGCCAGCGGCTGTGGCCGTCCCGGTTCGCGCAGCTCGAGCCGGAATCCGGCCGCGTTGCGGTGGCTTACCGACTGCAGCACGAGATTGCGATGCTCGCCATCGGCGGCGTGGAAATCGTCGATCCAGCGGCTGATGCCGCCCCCCCAGCCGTGCGCGACGTGCAGCTGGACCGGCCGCTGGTCGCGTGGCCGCACAGATGCCGTGGGCCATGCGAAATCTTTCGGGAGAATGCCCCGCTCCTGCTGGACACACGCCTCTTCGCGGCCACCAAGGGCACTGCGCGCGCGGTCGATGCGCTCGCGAAAACCGGCCAGCGGATCCAGGGACACGAAGTCGGCGACCCGTTCGAGGTAGTCGGGGTGGCGCTCGAGCAGGCGCTGATGGGCGTCCTGCTGCAGCCGCGTCCGTTCCTCGCCGAAGCTGACGCCACCCTCGTGAAAGACGAAGACGTCGGCTGCGAGCAGGTGCTGCCAGCCGAGCGCCGACGCCCGCAGGCAGAAGTCGTTCTCCTCGCCGTAGCCGCGGCCGAATCGTTCCTCGTCGAACGGGCCGGTCGCCGTCAGCGCGTCGCGTCGGATGTACATGCAGAAGCCGACCGCGGTCGGCAACTCTCGGCTCTCGCCGGACAATTCCCGGGCGAACAGTGCGTCGAGCCTCTCGAGCCCGAGCGTGCCCGGAATCCCGCCGCACCAGCCGTCGAACGGATACGAGCATACCGTCGCGCTGTTCGAGAACGGTGTGACCGTGGCAACCCGCGGGCGGGAATAGGCGCAACGTGCCAGCCGTGCAAGCCAGCCACCGGCAACCCGGGTGTCGCTGTTGAGCAGCACGACATCGCGCTCCGGATGCAGTGCCATCCCGCGATTGACGGTCACGACGAAGCCGCGATTGGTGGCGTTGCGCAGAACGGTGACGCCTGCCGTGTCCGCGAGCGCCGCGACGTAGGCCGCCACCGCCGGCTCCGGGCTGGCATCGTCGATCACCACCAGGTGGTGGTGCGCATCCGGCATGCTGCAGAGCACGCTTTCAATGCAGTCACGGGTGTGATCGAGCCCCCTGTACACCGGCACGATCACGTCGATCTGGCGCGCGTCGAGATTCAATTGGCCTCGCTAATCTGTGCCGTGGCAAGCGTGCATCGGTTGCGCACGGTGGCCTGCAGGCGCCGGCTCATGTCTTCGAGATCTGGGACGAGATCGGCGAGATCGAGCGGTTCCAGCAGGCAGTGCATGGCATCGACCTGGGGGAACGAGCGGCTTGCCGCGTAGAGCGCCTGGCGCGCGGCGTCCCGCGCAGCCTCATCGACATTGCTGGCATTGAGCTTCTGCCACGCCTCGCACAGCCAGGGATGGGCGCCGCTGAACTCGCCCTGGCGGAAATCCGATGTTTCCGGGGCGATGCCGAGGGCGCCGAGGAAATCATTGATGATCGAGCCGCCGTCGAAAGCCTTCCGATCGTACAGCCGCGCATGGACCCGGTCGGCGCCGAACACCTCGAGCCAGGGTTCCAGGCGCCAGGACAGATCCGCAGAACGCAGGTGGTAGCGCAGGAAGCGCTCGAGTGGCATGGCTTCGCCGTGGGTGAGTTCGTGTCGGTAGCGAGAAATCAGGAAATCGAGCGGTTCGCGCAGATAGGCGAAGACGGTAACGTCGGCATCGCCGAAGAACTCGCGAACGGCTTTGATTGCGCCCGGATAGTAGTTAAGGCGGCAGTATTCCTCGGAGGTCAGCAGCAAGGTCGCATCGACCGGCATCTCGGCACGACGCGCGTCGTAGTAGTCGGCGATCTCGCCGAGCGTGAAGTCGCGATCTGCCCACGGAAACTTTTCGGGGCAGCAGGCCCAGGCCAGTTCGGGGTGGCCGGTCCAGCGGCTGAGTCCCTCCGGTACCCACAGGCCGCGCTCACGGTAGATCGCGGCGAATTCCGCCAGATTGGCCTGCACCGCGGACGAGCCCGTCTTGTGAAAACCGATGTGCAGGACGATTCGCCTGCCCTTGCAAGCTTGCACCGGCAACTCCTGATCCGTACTTGTAAGTCGAGGCCATGCGGCGTGCACCAATTCGGTGCGACTGGCGCGGCCGCAGCGATTATGCAACAGCCGGGCCGATCGCGCCGAGGCTGTCCCGGGGAGGACTCGCGCCACAGTGCTTGCGAAAGATGGGGACACCGCGCGGGCCGCAGCGGCAGCCGCAGCCGGCGGACGGGCCTGCGACTGGGTTCGTTTCGTGCGCGGCGGGCGCTGCGGTATTCCGCACGATGCGCCGCGTGGCGTACCGGCATCGATCGTTGCGCGGCAGCGGCAAGGACGGCGGATGCGCCGTCTCGTTCCCGGTCGGTCGTCACGGTTCTTTGGTAAGCGAATGTTACGCAAAGCCTGGGCAGGGCTGAAGCGCTACAATCCGCATCACCCGCAACAAGCCCCGACTCCGCCGATGTCGCTGCCTTCCGCTTTTTCGCGCCTGATGCTGGCGTGTGCCCTGGCCTTGCTGACACGTGTCGCGCTGGCTGAAGACGGACCGATCGGATACGTCAAGACCCACGCGGGTGCGGCCTTCGTCGTTTCGGCCGGCAAGTCGATGGAAGCGGTGCCCGGGCTTGCGCTGCGACAAGGCGATGTCCTTCGGACCGGTGACGACGGTCGCCTCGGCCTGATCCTGCTCGACAACACCGTGATGTCACTCGGACCGAATGCGGAGATGGTCATAGACGAATACCTGTTCGAGCCTGGAAACGAGCAGCTCGGACTGGGCGTCCGGCTCTTGCGCGGCACGATGCAGTTCATTTCGGGGGTCATCGCCAAGCTGCGGCCGGAAGCGGTGAAGGTCAAGACCGCGACCGGAACGATCGGTGTCCGCGGGACACGGTTTCTTGTCGACGCGGGGAACTGACCCATGGTCTTGGCAAGGACTCTTCGTCTCGTGGCGATCGCGCTGCCTGTGGTGCTGACGGCTTGTGCGCCGAAGTCGTGGGTGGTATTGCTTCCCGACGAGGACGGCCGTACCGGCCGCATCATCGTCAGCGGCGAAGAAGGGCAGACCGAGGTTGCCGAAGCCGGCGTCGCGGCATCGCTCGACACGCCGAAGCCCGAGACCTTCAAGGTCACGCCCTACCGGATCGAGCAGACCTTCGGTGGTGCGCTCGCGGCCCAGCCCAAGCCGCCCGCCGTGTTCACGTTGTATTTCGAAAGCGGAGGGGCTCGCCTGACCGCGGAATCCGAGGCCTTGCTGCCGGCGGTGCTGGCCGAGTCGGCGGCACGCGACGGTGCCGACATCTCGATCGTCGGTCATACCGACACGACCGGCGATCCGGCCGACAACAAGGCGCTCGGCATGCTCAGGGCCACTTTGGTGCGTGACGCGCTGGTCGCCGCCGGCTTGCGCCTTGACCGGATCTCCACCGAGAGCCACGGCGAGGGCAACCTGCTGGTCAAGACGCCCGACGATACGCAGGAACCCTATAACCGCCGGGTCGAGGTCGTCGTCCGCTGATCTCTGGCTGCCCGGATCGTACCGGGTCGGTGGTTCCGCGCCCTCAGCCCCGGAGATCGATCATGTCGTCCCGCGCGCCCTGGCGCAGGCGTGTCAGATGCAGCGCGCACAGCGGGTCGTCTGGCCTTTCCCGGGACAGGGATTCGAATTGCGACAGCGCCTTCGGGTCGCCGCGCCTCATCGACTCGAATGCCTGCTGATAGTCTTGATCCGGCGCCTGCAATGGCTCGAATGCCGTCACCGGGCGTCGCTGGCCCCGCAGCTGCAGCCGCCCGATCGGTCGGGCCGACGCGCCGGGGCACTGGACCAGCGTTGACTCGGACACGCAGATTCGCGTGCCCAGGATCTTGTTCGCAGCTTCGAGCCGTGCAGCCGAATTGACGGGATCGCCCAGCGCCCGGTACTCCATCATCGTGCTGCCGCCAAAGTTGCCGACCGTCACTTCGCCGCTATTGACGCCGATCCGCGTCCTGCAGAAGCGCTGCTCCGCACTGCTGTGGCCGGCCGCGAAGTCGTAGGCAAATCGGTCGAGATCGCGAGCGCAGGCGAGGGCCCGGGCTGCATGGTCCGGCTGATAGACCGGAGCCGAGAACATCGCGATCATGCCGTCGCCGGCGATGCCGACGAGGGTTCCTTCATGGCGGAAGACGATCGCGATCATGCCGTCGAGATAGCTGTTGATGACACCGACTGCTTCGCGCGGCGGCGTGCTTTCGATGTATCCGGTGAAGCCCTCCAGATCAGTGAATATGAAGCTGCACTCCTGGCGCCGCCCGCCCAGCTCCAGCGCGTCCGGGCGCTCGACCAGATGCTCGACCAGGTTCGGCGATACATAGCGGGAGAAGGCATCGCGGATCCAGCGCTGGCGACGATCGCTGCGGTAGAGGCGGGACAGCGAAGCCAATGACAGACACGTGACCCATGCCAGCACTGGCGACACCGCGTCCGACACCAGTCCGAATTGCACAAACAGCCAGCGACCGACGGAAAGGCTGGCAAGCGGCAAGGCGACCAGCAGCAGAGCGATCCGCCAGGTCGGCCAGCGCTGAGCGAGGCGGATCAGCAGCAGGGCCACGCCCAGCAGCGTGATGATCTCGCAACCGATCAGCCAGCCGGGCCGGCCGATCCAGTCGCGGCCAAGCAGTTGCTCGATCAATTGGCGGTGGATTTCGACGCCGGGCACCTGTTCGCCCATCGGAGTCTGACGGACGTCGTGCAACAGCGCGGCTGAACTGCCGACCAGTACCATGCGCCCGTCCAGCCGGGGCAGGGGCGCCTCGTCGTTCAGCACCTGCCAGGCGGGGAGATAGGCACTGGCCAGCCGCGGCCGATAGTGAACCCAGGCCAGAGCGTCAGGCTCGGTCGGGATGCGCAGCGCGCCGATGCCGATCGCCGACAGCCCCTGCCCTGAGGGCGCGGCCTCCAGCCGATAGCGGTCGGTATCGACACTCAGGCGGATCATCTCGAGCGCCAGTGCCGGTGCGCGCCGGCCCTCGGCAAGGACCAGCAGGGGGACCTGCCTGACGATTGCGTCCGCGCTGTCCACGACGCTGAAATGTCCGATCCCGCGCGCCGCCCGTTCGAGAGCCGGCAGCGAGCCGAGACGACCGGCAAAGCGCAACAGGCCGACATCCGGGTCAGTCCCCGCGCTTACGGCAAAAACAGCCTTGTCCGGTACAGCCTGGCGCGGCAAATTCTGCAATGGATAGCCCAGGGCGACATTCGTCCTGGCCGCAACCTCGGCGAATTGCCGGTCGTGGTCCGGAAGCGCGCCGAGCAAGTCGGCCAGCAGCGGCGTCGCCGGCCATAGATCGAGCATCGCCCGCGGACTCGTCCTGTCGGGTTCGGTGAATGCCATGTCGAAGCCGACCACGGCGGCACCGGCATGATCGAGTCGAACTAGCATTTCCGCGAGGCGGTTGCGCGGCCAGGGCCATTGGCCGAGGCGCCGAAGGCTTTCTTCGTCGATGTCGACCACCATGACCTGGCGATCAGCCGCAGGACGCGGGTGCCAGCGCTGGAGCTGATCGAAATAGGCGTGGCGGGCAGCGCTCAGCGGAGTCGGATCGACCAGGTAGACGAGCGCGCAGATCAGCAGGCCAAGGTAGGGCAGCAATGCCGACAAGCCGGCCTCGGCCCTTCCATCACGCAGCATCGTTCAGTTCGCGTCGGCAACCCAGTGGCCGGACTTGCCGCCCAGCTTCTCGAGCAGCCGGACGTCGCCGATCGTCATGCCCCGGTCGATGGCCTTGCACATGTCGTAGATTGTCAGCAGGCCGATCTGCACCGCGGTCAGGGCTTCCATCTCGACGCCTGTCCGGCCGAAGGTCTCCGCTGTGACGACGCACCGGATCCGGCTTGCGCCGCGATCGATGTCGAATTCGGCGGCCACCCGGGTCAGCGGCAGGGGATGGCACAGCGGTATCAGCTCCGAAGTCCGCTTGGCCGCCTGAATCGCGGCGATACGTGCGATGCCGATGACATCTCCCTTGCGGGTGTCGCCGGCTTCCACCATGGCAAGTGTCTCGGGGCGCATCGAGATATAGCCGGCTGCTCGCGCGATCCTGCGTGTTTCGGCCTTGCCGCCGACATCGACCATGTGGGCCTTGCCGTCGCGATCGAAATGGGTCAGCGCATCGCTCATCGCGCAGGTCTCCCGGGTGGGGTGGTTTCGCGGCGTTGCACCGCCAAGGGAACGCCTTCGAAAGGCTCGCTATCATAGCATCGTGATCAGACGACTCCTGGCCATGGCGATGGCCCTCATGATGACGCTTCGGGCGTTCGCCGCAGGCCTTCCCGACCTCGGTGAGGTTGGCGCGGGCGATCTCAGTCCGATTGCCGAGCGGCGCGTCGGCGAGCAGGCCATGCGAGAGATCCGCTGGCGCGAACAGGCCTACGTCGAGGATCCGGAGGTCGAAGACTATCTCACCGGGCTTGGGCTCGGTCTGGCGGCGCACGCGCCCGCGATCAGTCAGAGCTTCAGCTTCTTCGCCGTGCGCGATGCCTCGCTCAATGCCTTCGCGCTGCCCGGGGGCTTCATCGGCGTGCATACCGGGCTGATCGTCGAGGCGCGCAGCGAGTCGGAACTGGCGGCCGTGCTCGGCCACGAGATCGCCCATGTGACTCAGCGTCATATCGCCCAGATGGTTGGCAACCAAGGCCGTACCGGACTGATCATGCTGGCATCGCTGATCGTCGCAATTCTCGCCGCCGGCAGCAATTCCCAGGCAGCCGAGGCCGCAATAGCGACCGGATCGGCCGCCGGCATCCAGTCGCAACTCTCGTTCAGCCGCGACTTCGAGCGCGAAGCCGACCGTATCGGGCTGCAGATCCTGTCGCAGGCCGGCTTCGACGTCCGAGGCATGTCCAGCTTCTTCGAGCGCCTGCAGCGTGGCAGCCGGCTTTACGAGAACCATGCACCGGTATATATGCGCACCCACCCGCTGACGACCGAGCGGATCGCCGACATCGAGAACCGGGTGCAATCGATCGCCTATCGGCAGGTGCCGGATTCCGTCAGCTTCCGTCTCGTGCGCGCCAAGCTGATCGCCGAAGGCGGCGACGCGCATGAATTCGAAACGCGCCTCAAGCTGCTGGACGGAGAAGCGCCGTGGGTGATCGGATACGCGCGGGCACGAGCGGAGCTGGCGCGGGGACGCCCAGACGCTGCCATCGAGGTGCTCGCCGCGCTGGGCGAGCATCCGGACCACGCGATGTTCCGTTCGGTCATGGGCGAGGCATTGCGGGCTGCGGGTCGATGGGAACAGGCCGTCGCGCGTTACGAAGAGGCACTGACGCGTTTTCCCGAGGATCGCGCGCTGTTCTACGGTGAAGCCGAGGCGCTGCTCGGGTCCGGGCGCCCGGCCGACGCCAGCGCCTTGTTGAGGACACGGCTGGCGCTGAGCGAAGGCGATGTCCGTCTGTGGACCTTGCTGGCGCGGGCACGGGCAGCGGAAGGCAGCAGTTCGGGCCGTCACCGTGCCCAGGCCGAGGTATACCGGTTGCAGGGCGCATTGCGTGCTGCGGTGGAGCAGCTCGAACTGGCGCGCAAGGCGGGAGATGCGGATTTCTACGAGGCGTCGGCAATCGACTCGCGCATGCGTATGCTGCGCGCCGAGCTCGCGGCCGAGCGCGAGCAGGCGCGCGGCGCCGGCGGTTGAAGCGGGCGCTGCGCGGAGGGCGCGCTACAATCGCAGACGACTGAATTCAGGCGGCATCGGGTCGCCGGACTGCGAGAGGACATTCAATGGCGGGCCACAGCGATATGGAAGTGGATGCACGTGGGCTGAACTGCCCCCTGCCGATTCTGCGTGCCAAGAAGGCCTTGGCGACGATGGACGCCGGGCAGGTTCTGCGGGTGCTGGCGACCGATCCGGGATCGGTCAAGGATTTTGCCGCCTTCGCGAAGCAGACCGGCAACGAGTTGGTCGGCCATGGCGCTCTCGACGGCGAGAAAGGCACATTCGAGTTCTTCCTCCGCCGCAAGTCCTGAGGCGCGAGCCGGCGGGCCATATACGGGCAGCCTGGAGTGGGCGGCGTCACGGCGGCCGGGGCCGCCGTGACGCCTTGCGGTCGACGGGAATCGAACCGGCTTCAAACCCGCTGGCGGGCTGCGCCGTCAGCCTTGCAGCAATTGCAGGACGTTCTGGGGCAATGCGTTGGCTTGCGCAAGCATCGCGGTGCCGGCCTGCTGAAGGATCTGCGCGCGGGTGAGCGCGGCAGTTTCGGCCGCGAAGTCCGCATCGAGGATACGGCTGGCGGCTGCCGTCTGATTCTCGCGCGAGACCTGAAGGACCGAAATCACGCCTTCGAAGCGAACCTGGGCCGCGCCGTAGGTTGCGCGATCGGTATTGACCTTGTCGATCGCCGAGTCGATCGTCTGGATGGCCGCGGATGCGCCACTGGCGGATGCGACCGTCGTCGAGCCCGATGCCGTCGCGGCCGACACGGCGCCGCCGGAGATCGCCGTCGTCGTCACGGTGACCGTTTCACCGGCATTCGCACCGATCTGGAAGACCTGGGTGCCGGCGTCGGAATCGAGAATCTTCAGTCCGTTGAACGTGGTCTGCTGTCCGATCCGATCGATCTCGCTCTGCAACTGGTCGAACTCCGACTCCAGTGCGAGCCGGTCGCTCGACGAGTTGGTTGCGTTGGCTGACTGGATCGCCAGGTCGCGCATGCGCAGCAGGTGGTCCTTGACCTGTCCCAGTGCACCTTCGGCCGTCTGGGCCAGCGAGATGCCGTCATTGGCATTGCGGATGGCGACCGTCATGCCGCGCGCCTGGGCATTCATGCGGGTCGCGATCGCGAGTCCGGCGGCATCGTCTTTCGCGCTGTTCACGCGAAGTCCCGAGGACAGGCGCTGCAGCGCGGTCGATAGTGAATTTTGTGATGCATTCAGATTTCGCTGGGCATTGAGCGAAGGGATGTTGGTGTTGATGATCGAAGCCATGATGTCACTCCTTTTCGGATTCCCGTCCTGTGCAGCTGTGGCGGCCGCCGGTCCCGTGCGGCAAGCCGGCCGAGCACTGCTGAGCAACTACAATGCCAGGGTTGAAACGAGCTGATTTGGCCGATGAAAAGGTAGTTTTGGCGGCATTTGCCGGCAACAAGGGTTCTCCGCGGCAAGCGGGCGGAATAATTTGCCGGTCGTGCGAATGGGGAGACGCGGGATGCTTGCCGCCAAGGCGACGGGCGCGTCCGTTTGCAGCGATTGAAGCGGCTCTAGGGAGGCCGGTGAAGGTCTGGACGCCGGGTCGGCGTCAGACGCTGCCGAAGCGTCTGCCGGAGAGGAAGGGGCGGGACTGGCCGTCCGGGCCGTAGGTAGCGCCTGGTTGGGCGGCGGCGGCCATCAGCACGGTGAGCGCCTGCTGGTTGTTCTGCATGCGCTCACCGATCAGGCGACCGTTGATCTGATTCTGCTCGCTGGCCCGCTGCGCGAGACTCACGACCTTTTCCCAGTCGGCGAGCGCCGCGGTTTGGTCGGACAATACCTGACGGATCGCGCCATCGGTCGGTGTCTGGCGCGCGCCGGCAAACAGTCGTGCGCGCTCGTCGGACAGATACTGGAGTCGCCGGTACATCCGGGTCTTCTGCTCGGCCATCTCAAGCAAGGCGTCGGTTTGGCCTTCCAATAGCAATGACTGCTCGCGCTCCAGCAGCGACACGAAGTCGTTCAGCATCGCCGCTTCCTCATGGAGCAGCGTTGCCAACATTGCTCTGTCCGGGGCGCGGGTCGTCAATTCAGACCTTGTTCGGTTGCGCCGCGAGCATCTGGCGGACACTGTCGACCAGACCATCCGCGACCTTGTTCGCGTCAACCTTGAAGCGGCCTTCGGCGATCGCCTGCTTGATTTCGTCCACGCGCACCTGATTGACGACCGGCGTTGCCTGGATCGCCTGCTCGGCCTGCTGCATGCCCGACGACAGCGATGAGAGTTCCACCCGGTCGCCTGCTGGCGCTGCCGATGGCGGGGCACCTGTGGTGGGCACCGCCTTCGCGCGGTTGTCACCGGTCTCAAGGTTCCCGACCGGCTTGATGGAATTATCGATTTTCACAGCTAGCTACCTCAGTAGGAATCTGACTGACGTTACGGCCAGACCCGTGCGCAACTTTAGACCCATTTGGGTCCCAGACAGGTGGCTGCGCCATCGAAATCGTTAAAAAATTTGATGCTGGTTTCAAATTTCTTGACTTGCGGCACTGTTGTCGTCTCAGCGGCCGACGGCGACAGTGCCATCGAGGCGAGCACTGCCGGTCAGCACCTTGCCGCTTGTCAGTCGTACACGTACGACTTGTCCTTCCCCGGCGTCGTTCAATGCGCGGCCCTGGTTGGTTACCTGAAAGCCGCTACCTTCGCTGATGACGCGAACCTGATCGCCACGTTTCACCACTGGCGGAATACGCAACATGTCGCGCGTGAGCACTTGTCCCGCCGCCACCGCCACGCGTGCAGGGTGGCCGATGGCCTGGGTTGCGTCGGTCAGTGCGCCGGCGCCCTCATCGGCGAGGTCGCCATGGCGCCGCACCAGGTCGTCAGGCGCGACCAGCTTTCCGGGTCGCAGGTCGCGGGCGAGCGCCAGATAGTCACCGAATACCCGGACCCGCGCGCTGACATAGATCGTCCAGGGTACCGGCACCTCGCAACGCACGCCGACCGAGGTCTTGCCCCATGCGCGCCGGCCCTTCGGCATGAACGCCTGAAGCCGTTCGCAGGCCGGCAGGTGATTGCCGGGGTCGATGCCGTCGATCTCGATGCGGATCTCGCCGGCCTGACCGGCCGCATGCTCTGTAAGCAGGCGATCCACGGCTTCGAGCACTGGCGCCGGCGGCTGGCGTGCCTCGGCAACCGACGGCACGAGTACCGCGAGCATGGCCGTCAGCATTACGGGTCCGAGGCGGGTCATGGCGTCATTGAACCACGGCGGGCACATTGCCGTGCACCGCCGACCTCGACCGGAGCAGCGGCAATTGCTGCCGTCGCTGCCGGCCGAGCTTGCCGGCTGCCGCAGCGATCGCCCCGAATTGGCTTGATTTTGGTCGATTTCTCCGGGGATTTGGTGGCATCGGTCACGGCTACGCTGGCTGGCATGGAAGGTGCAGTTGCTTGGGCGCCGACAGCGGAACACGCAAGCGGGCAGGAGATTTCAGGAGCCACCGATGAAAGCCAGACTCGAACAGGAACTTCAATTCCATCAGACCGCGCTGAACCTGCGTGCCCACCGGCAGCAGTTGCTGGCCTCCAACATCGCCAACGCCGATACGCCGAACTTCAAGGCGCGCGACATCGACTTCCGTTCCGCGCTGGCAGGTGCGGTGGGCAAACGCCTGGGTTCCCTGGCGCTGACCAGAACCGCCGCCCATCACCTACCGGCCTCCGCCGACCAGGCGATGGATCGTTTTGCACGCTTCCGGACCGAAATTCAACCCAATGTCGATGGCAATACGGTCGACATGGATGTCGAGCGTGCCGCGTTCGCCGAGAACGCGTTGCACTACGAAGCCAGCGTGACTTTCATCAATGGCCTGCTGACCGGAATGCAGCGGGCGATCGTCGGCCAGTGACCGGAGAACGGACATGAGCAGCATGATGGACGTGTTCAAGGTGGCGGGCTCGGCATTGCATGCGCAGTCGGCGCGACTCAACACGACTGCCTCCAACCTCGCCAACGCCGACAGTGTCGTCGGCGCCGACGGCCAGCCCTACCGGGCCAAGCAGGTCGTGTTCGCGGCTCGTCAGGTTTCGGGCACCTCTTCGGTCGGCGTCGAGGTCACCCGCGTGGTCGAAAGTGCAGCGCCGTTGCGCGTGGTCTACGACCCGAGCAGCCCGGCAGCCAACGAAGATGGCTACGTGTCGATGCCCAACGTCAACGTGGTCGAGGAGATGGTGAACATGATCTCGGCCTCGCGGGCGTACCAGAACAACGCCGAAGTCATGAGCACGGCGCGCACGCTGCTGCAGCGCACCTTGCAGATCGGTCAGCAACAGTAAGAAATCGTCGGAGTAATCCATGGCCACCCCTGCCGTTTCATCCAACACCACATCAGACGTCCTGGCGTCGCTGACCCGCAGCGCCCAGGTCGCCAGCGCCCAGGACGAAGCCCAGAACAAGTTTCTGACCTTGCTGACGACTCAGTTGAAGAACCAGGATCCGCTCAATCCGCTGGACAACGCCCAGGTCACATCTCAATTGGCGCAGATCAGCACCGTCGACGGCATCGAGCGCCTCAATCTGACGATGGGGAAGCTGCTCGACGGCCTCAACGGTAACGAGACCATGCAGGCCGCTGCGCTGGTTGGCCGTTCAGTGCTGGTCCCCGGGAATCACCTGTCGCTTGGCGACGAGGGCGCACGCGGCGGACTGACGCTGGACGAGCCTGCAGACTCGGTGATCGTGAGTATTCGCGATGCCAACGGGCTCGAAGTGTCGGCCCTCGATCTCGGGCCCCTCGACGCTGGAACTCACGGCTTCGCCTGGGACGGGACGACCCAGAACGGAACGCCGGCAGTCGTCGGTAACTACCTGATCTCGGTCACGGCGAGTGTCGGCGGCGAGCGTATTGGATCGACAGAATTGGAGCGCGGCACGGTGACCAGCGTGGTCCGGGGCAATGACGGCGTCAGTGCCGAAGTCGGTTCCCTGGGCATGTTCGGCATGGCCGAAATCAAGCAGATTCTCTGAGCGGGAGCGGAAAATGGGATTCCAGACTGGTTTGAGCGGCCTCAACGCGGCATCGAAGTCGCTGGATGTGATCAGCAATAACGTTGCCAACTCCGGCAACATTGGTTTCAAGTTCGCCAACACTCAGTTTGCCGATGTCTACGCGGCGGCACTGAACGGCGCCACCGCTGGTGTCCAGGTCGGCATCGGTACCACCGTCGGCGGAGTCAATCAGATCTTCAGTCAGGGCAATATCTCGCCTACCAACAACCCGCTGGACGTCGCGATCAACGGCGCAGGCTTCTTCCGCGTCGAGCAGACCGACGGCTCGGTCGCTTACACGCGCAACGGCCAGTTCGAGGTCGACAAGGATGGCTTCATCGTCGGCGGTCCCGGCTACAAGCTGACCGGATACACCGCAAACACCGCTGGTGTGATCCTGCCGGCCCAGCCCGAGCCGCTGCAGGTCGATACTGCCGATCTGCAGCCCAACATCACGACCGAGATCCGGCTCGGCATGAATCTCGATTCGCGCGCCCAGATCTTCGACACCGGCGCGGGCGATCCTGCCTTCGACGAATTGGACCCGACGACCTACAGCTCTTCAACCTCGGTGTCGGTCTATGACACCCTCGGCAATGCCCACGTGCTGACCCTGTATTTCCGCAAGATTCCGGCATCCGGCTCGGGCGTCGGGGACTGGGAAATGTACACCCAGATCGATGGCGGCACCGCCTCGACCACGCCGATCAGCGTCCAGTTCGACAGTTCCGGGACCCTGATTTCGTCATCGCCGACGACAATCACGATCGACTTCGACAACGTCGCCTTCGGTGGCGCGCTCGACTTCGACGTCGAACTGTTCATGGATGCGACCACCCAGTTCGGCAGCGCCTTCGGCGTCAATAGCCAGGCACAGGACGGGTACGCATCCGGCCGGCTTTCCGGCGTGACGATCGACCGCGACGGCATCATCCTGGGTCGTTATTCGAACGGGCAGTCACGCAATCTCGGCCAGATCGTGCTGGCCAATTTTCAGGCGCCCAACGGACTGCTGTCGCTGGGCGGCAACCTGTGGTCGGAAGGTCCGGCTTCCGGCCAGCCGCTGGTCGGTGCGCCGGGTTCGGGCAGTCTGGGCCTGCTGTCGGCAGGTGCGGTCGAGGAGTCGAACGTCGATCTGACGCAGGAACTGGTGAACATGATCACCCAGCAGCGTGCCTATCAAGCCAATGCTCAGTCGATCCGAACCCAGGATCAGATTCTCCAGACCCTGGTGAACCTGCGCTGATTGCTAGCGGACTGAACGGAGCAACGCCATGGACCGCCTGATCTATACCGCGATGACCGGCGCCAAGCATACGCTCGGGCAGCAGGCGGCGGTATCGCACAACCTCGCCAATGCCACCACCACCGGCTTTCGCGCCGAGATCCACCGACTGCGGGCGGTCGAGGTTCAGAGCGAGGCCAGGCTGCCGACCCGTGCCTTTGTCGTCGATGCATCCGCCTACAGCGACTATTCGCAAGGGCCGCTGCAGGAGACCGGACGCAGTCTTGACGCCGCGATCCGCGGTCAGGGCTGGTTTGCGGTGCAATTGCCGGATGGCAGCGAGGCCTACACGCGAAACGGCAATTTCCAGCTGTCGGTCAACGGTGTGCTCGAGACGGCGTCCGGCCTGCCGGTGCAGGGCGACGGCGGTACGATCACGATCCCGCCGGACAACGAAGTATCGATCGGCGCGGACGGTTCGATCTCGACGCTGCCGACCACAGGCGCCCAGAACATCGTCAATGTCGTCGGCCAACTCAAGCTGGTCAATCCACCCGAAGCGGACCTGATTCGTGGCGAAGACGGCCTGTTCAGGTTGCGCAATGGGGGGGCCGCGCCGACGGACGATGGGGTCCGGGTCATCGGTGGACATCTGGAGGGCAGCAATGTGAACGTCGTCGACCAGATGGTGAACATGATCTCGCTGGCTCGCCAGTTCGAGATGCAGACCCGGATGCTGACCACCGCCGAACAGGACGATCGAACGGCGACCCGGCTGCTGGCGAACAGTTGATGCTTTCGAGAAACCCGATAAAGCCGGCGCTGTTCGGCCGATCGAACGGCCGCAGCCGGCCCTAACATGAAGCTGTCACCGTGCGCGCGCCGCCGTTTCGAGCGCAGGGTATCGACGCACTGCAGGAGCACGACATGATCCGCTCGCTCTGGATTGCCCGAACCGGTCTGGATTCGCAGCAAATGCATCTGGACATCATTTCGAACAACCTCGCCAACGTATCGACGGCGGGATTCAAGCGTTCGCGGCCGGTCTTCGAGGACCTGATCTATCAGAACCTTCGCCAGGCAGGCGCGCAGAGCACCCAGCAGACCCAGATTGCGACGGGACTGCAGATCGGTACCGGTGTGCGTCCGGTGGCCACCGAGCGCATCCATACCCAGGGCAACCTCAACCAGACCGGCAATGACTTCGACGTCGCGATCAGCGGCAAGGGCTTCTTCCAGATCACGTTGCCCGACGGCACCACGGCCTACACGCGTGACGGTTCGTTCCAGCGTGACAATACCGGGCAACTGGTCACCGCGGCGGGTTATCCGCTGGCCGACGCCATCATCGTTCCGGAGGACGCGCAGACCGTAACGATCGGACGTGACGGCACGGTCAGCGTGACCCTGCCGGGGCAGGCGGCGCCGAGCCAGGTCGGTACCATCCAGTTGGCGACCTTCATCAATCCGACCGGGTTGCAGTCGATCGGCGAGAACCTGTTCCTCGAGACCGCATCCAGCGGTACTGCCACGCCGAACACGCCGGGTCTGAACGGTGCCGGCATTCTGAACCAGACCTTCATCGAGACCGCCAACGTCAATGTCGCCGAGGAACTCGTTAATCTGATCCAGACGCAACGGGCATACGAGCTCAATTCGCGGGCGATCCAGACATCGGACCAGATGCTCGGCCGGCTGACCCAGCTCTGACAGTGATGAACAAGGCGCTATTCGTGCTGATCTCGATGCTGGCGGCGTGCTCGACGCTCGAGCCGACCGCGAGCACGGCGGTGCACCAGCCGATGACGGTGCGGCCGGTGCCACGCGCCGACAATGCACCGGCCAATGGCGCGATCTTCCATGTCGCGCAGGTACGACCGCTGTTCGAGGATCGGCGGGCGCGCCTGCTCGGCGACACGCTGACGATCAATCTGGTCGAGAGCAACACGGCGCAGAAGGCTTCCAACGCCAGTGCCAGCCGCGCGTCGAGCGTCTCGGGCGGCATCACGTCGGCCGCCAAGGTGCCCTTCACCGGGCTCGCCGGCCTCGGTGTCGAGGCCGGTACGAGCAACGATTTCACCGGACAGGGCTCGGCCGCCGCCAACAACCGCTTCAATGGAACGATCACCGTCACCGTGGTCGAGGTCTATCCCAACGGCAACCTGCTGGTTTCGGGCGAAAAGCAGATCGCAATCAACCAGGGCAACGAATTCATCCGATTTTCGGGGGTGGTCAATCCAAACTACATCACCGGCTCGAACACCGTGCAGTCCACCCAGGTGGCGGACGCCCGCATCGAGTACAAGTCTAGCGGCTATATCAGCGAGAGCCAGGCGATGGGCTGGCTGCAGCGCTTCTTCGTGGCGCTGATGCCGTTCTAGGGGTCGTCGATGAGCACCTTCCTCGACTGTTCGAAACGACTTGCAGCGTTGCTCGTCGGCTTGTTGGTGCTGGCGGGGCCGGCTGCCGCCGAGCGCATCAAGGACCTCGCGTCGGTCGCCGGCGTGCGCGACAACCAGTTGATCGGCTACGGCCTGGTGGTCGGCCTGGACGGCAGTGGCGATCAGACGACGCAGACGCCGTTTACCGTTCAGAGCGTGATCAACATGCTCGGCAACCTCGGCGTGCAACTGCCGCCCGGCACCAACCTTCAATTAAAGAACGTCGCAGCCGTGATGGTTACCGCGGACCTGCCGGCCTTCGCCCGTCCCGGTCAGCAGATCGACATCACCGTTTCGTCGATTGGCAACGCCAAAAGCCTGCGCGGCGGTACGCTGTTGCTGACGCCGTTGAAGGGTGCCGACGGCCAGATCTATGCCTTGTCCCAGGGCAACGTCGTGGTCGGCGGGGCGGGCGCGGCCGCTGGTGGCGCGTCGGCGGTGATCAATCATCTGTCGGCGGGACGGATTCCGGGTGGGGCAACCGTCGAGCGGGCGGTCGCGACCGCGCTCGGTCAGGGTGACTTCGTCCACCTCGAACTCAACGAAACCGACTTCGGCACCGCCCGCAAGGTGGTCGATGCAGTCAATGCCGCCACCGCGCCAGGCACCGCAGCCGCGCTCGACGCACGCACGATACAGGTTCGTGCGCCGCTCGACTCGACCGCCCGGGTCGCCTTCATCGGCATGCTCGAGAGTTTGCCGGTGACGCCCGAGCAGCAGAGTGCCAAGGTCGTGGTGAACTCGCGCACGGGTTCGGTCGTGATGAACCAGGCGGTCACGCTGCAGCGCTGCGCAGTCGCCCACGGCAACCTGTCGGTGACGGTGGGAACCGACACGGCAGTAAGTCAGCCGCCCCCTCTGTCGGCAGGCCGGACGGTGGTGACGCAATCCGCCAGCGTCTCGGTCGAACAAAGCCCGGGCAGCCTGATCAACGTGCCCGACGGCGCCAACCTGACCGAGGTGGTCAAGGCGCTCAATGCGGTCGGTGCGAATCCGCTCGATCTGGTCAGCATCCTGCAGGCGATGAAGGCGGTCGGGGCGCTCCGCGCGGAACTGGAGGTGATCTGAACGATGAACGCGGCAGATGCGATCAACGCGATCGATCCTCGCAGTTTCAACGAATTGAAGCGTCTCGGGCGCGAAGGCAACTCCTCGGAGGCGATCCGGGCTGCGGCGCGCCAGTTCGAGGCGCTGTTCCTGCAGATGGTGCTGAAGGCGATGCGCGACGCCACGCCTAAGGACGGCCTGCTCGAAAGCGACCAGTCGCGTCTGTACCAATCGCTGCTCGACCAACAACTGGCAATGCAACTCGCCAACGGCGGCGGCACCGGATTCGGCGAAGTCATTGCCCGCCAACTGGGTGCGGATCCCGTCGCATTCGAAAATGTGCCTCCCGGACCGGGCACGGCTGTCGGATTTGACCAGGTGGCGGCGATGGCCGTCCGACGCGCGGCAAAAGATGCCGCTGCGACCGGCATCGGCGGCGGTGATTTGCCGGTCGACGAGCTCTTTGCCGAGCCGGGGTCGCCGCGTGCGTCGGTTCCGATCCAAGCCCGCGCCTTCGTCGATCAGGTGTGGCCGCATGCGATGGCGGCGAGTCGCGCAACCGGCATCCCGGCGCACTTCATGGTGGCGCAGGCTGCCCTTGAGACCGGCTGGGGACGTCATGAGCTGAAACGCTCGGATGGTTCGCCGTCGTTCAACCTGTTCAACATCAAAGCCGGGCGCGACTGGCGCGGCGCGACGGTATCGCTGGATGCGCTGGAATACAGCGATGGCAAGCCTTTCCGGGAACCTTCGCGATTCCGTGCCTATGCGAACTACAGGGATGCCTTCGAAGACTATGCCCGCCTGCTGAGTGACAACCCACGCTACTCGGAAGTGCTCGGGCAGGACGATGCCCTAGCGTTCGCGCGTGGCCTGCAGCAGGCCGGCTATGCGACGGACCCGATGTATGCCGACAAGCTGGCCCGGATCATCGGCGGCAATACGCTGCGCGCAGCGCTCTACGGCGACTGATCTCACGGCGGTGCGCAGAGCTGGCAAAGGTTTTGCATCAGGGGGACGTAACAACACCTGTCGCTAGGGAAAACCATGGCCAGTCTGCTCAACATCGGAATCACCGGACTCAATGCCGCCCAATCCGGGCTGGTGACGACCGGCCACAACATCTCGAACGCTGGGACGCCTGGCTACAGCCGCCAGAGCATCGTCCAAAGCACCCAGGATCCGGTGTTCTCGGGTGGCGGATTCTTCGGTACCGGAACCCGTGTCGACACGGTCAAGCGAGCCTACAACCAATACCTTGAAAACCAGGTGCTCGGCGCCGATACCCGACGTGCCGAACTCGAGACCTACTCGGGCCAGATCGGCGAACTGGACAATCTCCTGGCCGATCCGGCGGTGAGTCTTTCCGGCGCGCTCGAGGAATTCTTCAAGGGTGTGCAAGACGTCGCCGCCAACCCGTCCAACGTCCCGGCCCGCCAGTCGCTGCTGTCCTCGGCGGAAGCCATGATCTCGCGCTTCCAGGCGATCAACGGACGCATCGATCAGGTGCGGGCAAGCAACGAAGACGTGATCGCCGGCTCGGTCGACCAGATCAACTCGCTGGCCGAAGAAATTGCTGCCCTGAACGCTCACATTACCGCTGCCCAGGTCGGTGGCCCCAGCCTTCCGGCCAACGACCTGCTCGATCAGCGCAACGACCTGCTGCGCCAACTCAATCGCTTCGTCCGGGTAAGCGCGGTCGAGGAGTCGAACGGCTCGGTATCGGTGTTCGTCGGCTCGGGACAGGCACTGGTGATCGGTGGCGAGGCGGCAACGTTTTCGGCGTTTCCGGCACCGGACGATCCGGCGCGGCTGGCCATCGGCATGACCACGCCGTCGGGTGGCCTCATCGTGTTTCCGGAAGGTCTTCTCGGTGGCGGCCAACTCGGTGGCGCCCTGGCATTTCGGCGTGAGGCGCTCGATCCCGCCCAGAACCAGCTCGGCCTGATCGCCGCCGGTCTCGGCGTGGCCTTCAACGAACAGCATCGCCTCGGCATCGATCTCGACGGTGCCTTTGGCGGTGATTTCTTCACCAATCTGGTTCCGACGGTCAAGGGCATCGACGGCGCCACCAGTGACGTGACGGTTGCCTTCGACCCGGCGGGCGCAGCGAATCTGACGGCCGACGAGTATCTGCTGACGGTCGATTCGGGTGCCGCCGACGGCTACGTGCTGACCCGCCGCTCCGACGGTCAGGCCGTGAGTGCCGCCGACGTCGGCCTCAGCGTCACCCTCGGGCCGCCTGCCTCGCTGACCGACGGTGACGAATTCCTGCTGCAGCCGACGCGCAACGTGGCGCGCGACATCGCCTTGGCGATCCGCGACACGCGACTGGTGGCAGCGGCGGATCCGGTGGTCGGCAACACGACGCTGACCAATGCCGGTACCGCGGTGATGTCCGATGTTCGCGCAACCCGCATCGGCAACATGGATGGCACGCCGACCGACAACAAGCCGGACTTCAGCGACATCACCTTGAGCTTCAATGCCGGGACCAATGTGCTGGCGCCGACCGGAACCGGCCTGACGTTCACGCCGGCCAGTCTGGCATTCGATCCGGCGACCGACTCCGCCGGCAAGACCTTCACCCTCACCGTCAACAGCAGTGGCTCGTCGTTCGACGTCGAGTTCCGCATCGGCGGTGTTCCGGCCAACGGCGACACGTTTACGCTGTCGCCGAACCAGGGCGGTGGCGACATCGGGGTTTCGGACAGTCGCAACATGGTCGCCCTCGGTGCCCTGCAGTTCAACAAGTCGCTACTGGTGCGGCGCGATGCCGGCGGTTCGCCGGTAGCAGGTACCGCGACGGCGACCTTTCAGTCCGTCTATTCGCAACTCGTCGCCGATGTTGGCAGCAAGGCGCGTGAGGTGCAGGTCGGGGAACAGGCCCAACAAAAACTGCTCGACCAGGCAAACGCGTCGCGCGAAGCCCTGTCCGGCGTCAACCTGGACGAGGAAGCAGCGAATCTGGTGCGCTACCAGCAGGCCTATCAGGCGTCTGCGCGCGTGATGCAGATCGCCGGTCGCCTGTTCGACGAAATCCTGTCGATCGCGCAGTAAGCGCAGGAGCAACAGATCATGAGAGTGAGTACCGCGCTGATTCACGATACCGCCGTCGGCAGCATCCAGGACCAGCAGACCAAGCTGTTATCTCTGCAGCAGCAGGTTGCCACCGGACGCCGTGCCGTGAAGCCGTCGGATGATCCGATCGCCACTGCACGCGCCCTCGAAGTGTCGCAATCGAAGAGCGTGAACAATCAGTTCCAACTCAACCAGGGCTACGCCAAGGAAGCGCTGGGACTGGTCGAGAACAAGCTCGAGGGCGTCAAGGACATCCTCGGCTACGTGCGCGATCAGGTCGTCGCCGCCGGCAACGGTACCTTCAGCCAGTCCGAACGAGACGCCGTGGCGATCGACCTGCGGGCGCGCTTCGATGCCTTGCTGTCGCTGGCCAACAGCCAGGACGGCAAGGGCGAGTATGTATTTTCAGGCTTCAAGGGCGACACCCAGCCGTTCGCGGGCGGGCTGTCCGGCGTGACCTACCAGGGCGACCAGGGCGAGCGCACGATGCAGGTGTCGACGTCGCGGGTGCTGCCGGTGTCCAACAGCGGCGACGAGGTCTTCATGAAGGTGCCCGGATCGACCGAGGACCTGTTCAGCGTGATCTCGAACTTCATCACCGACCTCGAGGATCCGCTGGCGTCGATGCCGGCGGCGGTCAGCACGGCACTGACCGAACTCGATTCGTCCTTCGACAACATCCTGCGGGTGCAGGCATCGATCGGGTCGCGGGTCAATGAGGTCGAAGCGCTGGAGAACGTTTCCGGCGACCTGGACCTCCAATATGCGCAGGCGATCTCGCGACTTCAGGATGTGGACTACGCCGAGGCGATCAGCGACCTGACCCTGGAGCAGACCTTCCTGCAGGCGGCACAGCAGTCCTTCCTGCGGGTCGCCAATCTGTCGCTGTTCAATTTCCTGAACTGATGCGCCACTGGTCCATCCTGCTTGTTGTCGCGTCGCTGACGGCTTCCGCCGCCGAATTCGAGCATGGCGAATCGACCGGCAACCCGGAGCGCCCGCTCGCGGAATCGAGCCTGCCGACCGGGGCATGGTCGCTCGAGCACGAAGATCTCGGTGGCGGGCGCCATCGCTTGCACCTGCACCTGGATCGCCTTCATACGGGCGACGACGGCAGCGCTCGATTGATCGTCCATCGCTGGGCGAAGCAACAGCTCCGTGCCGAGGGCCGGGCCGGCTACGAATTGCTTCACTACGAAGAAGGCGTGCGTTCCGGCTGGTTCGTCGGGCGGCGCTATGTCGACGCCGAGCTGCGCTTCTTCAGCTCGTCGAGCTTCGGCGGCTTCTAGGCACGTTCGACCGCGCTCAGTGGAGCGCTTGAAGCAACTGACCGACCGAGTCGAATCCACGATCGAAGAAGTGCCGCATCGCCGGCGCGAACGCTTCCATCGACAGCATCAGCACCAGGAAGCCGGTGCCCAGGGTCACCGGGAAACCGATCGCGAAGAGGTTGAGCTGCGGTGCTGCCCGAGTCAGCACGCCCATGGCGATATTGACGACGAGCAGGGTCGCCATGATCGGCATGGCCAGCAGCAGTCCGGCTGCAAACAGGGTCGTGCCGAAGCGAACCGCCGACATCCAGCCGTCACCGTGCAGTGGCGTCGCGCTGACCGGCAGCCATTCGAAGCTTCGAATGACCACGTCCACCAGCAACAGGTGACCATTCAGCGCCAGGAACAGCAGGCTGGTGATCAGGCCCATGAACTCGGCGACCACAGCCGTTCGTCCGCCCGAATCGGGATCGAAGAAGGCTGCGAAGGACAGTCCCATCTGCAGGCCGACCAATTCGCCGGCGACATCGACCGCGGCAAACACGATCCGCATCATGACTGCGATCGCCGCGCCGATCAGGAACTGTTGCGCCATGATCGCCAGGCCGACGCCGGATGCCGGCGCCACCGGCGGCATCGGTGGCAGTGCCGGCAGCACGGCGACGGCAATGCCGAGGCCGATCGCCACGCGGACCCGGATCGAGACGCCGCGATTGCCAAACAACGGCGCCGAGCTGACCATGCCCAGAATGCGAACCAGCGGGAACATCAGTGCCGCCAGCCAGGCATCGAGTTGAGCGTCGGTGACGGTCAGCATGCAGTGCCGATCGGCTAGCCGATCATGCCGGGAATCGAACCGTAGAGGCGACGAATGAAATCGGTGATGTGCGTGATCATCCACGGCCCCATCACCACCAGCGTGACGAAGATCGCGACCAGCTTCGGCACGAAGGTCAGCGTCATTTCGTTGATCTGGGTTGCAGCCTGAAAGATGCTGACCAGCAGGCCGGTGGCCAATGCTGCGAGGAACAGCGGGGCCGACACCAGCAGGGTCAGTTCGACCGCCTGGCGGCCGAGATCGATGACAGTGGTCGGAGTCATGGCGCCATCCCCTTCTGCTTCATCCGAAACTACGCACCAGCGAGCCGACCAGCAGCGTCCAGCCGTCCACCAGCACGAACAGCATGATCTTGAACGGAAGCGACACGATGACCGGGCTCATCATCATCATGCCCATCGACATCAGCACCGAGGCAACCACCATGTCGATGATCAGGAAGGGCAGGAAGACGATGAATCCGATTTGAAACGCGGTCTTCAGTTCGGACGTGACGAAGGCAGGAATCACCACCCGCAAAGGTAGGTCTTCAGCCTTGTCTACCGGGTCTGCGCGCGAAAGCGATGCAAACAGTTCGAGGTCGGGCTCGCGGACCTGATCGAGCATGAACGCCTTGACCGGGACGCTGGCCCGGGTCAAAGCCTCCTCCAGCCCGATCGCGTTCTCGGCCAGCGGCAGATAGGCATTCGTATACACACGCTCAGCGACCGGCGCCATGACGAAGAAAGTCAGGAACAGGCTGAGCCCGAGCAGCACCTGATTGGGCGGAGACGTCTGGGTTCCCATTGCCTGACGCAGCAGCGAGAAGACGATGATGATCCGGGTGAAGCAAGTCATCATCAGCACGGCCGCCGGAATGAACGACAACAGCGTCAGCAGGACCAGGGTCTGGACGGTAAGGCTGTAGCTGGTGCCACCGTCTGCGGTCGGTGAGCTGGTGAGGGCCGGCATCGACTGTGCGAGGGCATCTGCCGCCGGCAGCGCCGCAAGCAGGACCAGCGCGGAAAGCCGGCGCATGTGCATCGTCAGCGCCGCTCCATCATTCGCTGCAGCCGATCGGCGAAGCTGGCCGGGGCGGCCTCGGGCGATGCCTGCGGCGATTCGCTCGGAAAATCCGCCGCGTCGAAGGTGTGGAGGCTCTCGACCTGCCCCTGAGCCACGCCGAGTACCAACACCTTGTCACCGACCTCGACCAGCACGACGCGCTCTCGCGGTCCGACCGCGGCCGCGCCGACGACCCGGAGGCTCGACGCGGCCGGCCCCCTGGGCAACGACAGGCGCTTGATCAGCAGCAGGGCACCGAACAGCAGGGCGAGCACCAGGCCGAGGCCCAGGATCATCTGGGCGACCGAGCCTGCGAGCGACAGCCCTTCGGCGGCAGCGGTCGGTGCGGGAACGAGCAGCAAGGGCGCGATATGGGCAACTCGCACGGAAGGACCCGGATACAGTGGCGGACATCGCCAAGTTACCGTGGGCGATCGGCAATCCTTGCCGCAATTAGGCGGCAAAGACGCGCTCATTTCGGGCTTTCGCGGCGGATTCGGGGCCGCGGGAAGTTTCAGGCCGGGTGCCGCACAGCCACGGTCCGGACCGGATCCTTGTCTGCCAGCGCGTTCAGCCGATCGAGCAGCGCACAAGTGATGTCGCGCTGAAGATCCTCGGCGCGGACATGTGGGCAGAACAAGGTTACCCGGAAGGCGAGTTTCGCGCTGTCGTTGGTATGCAGGCTGACGACCGGCTCCGGGCCCGGCAGATCGACGCCGAGTTTGCGGTCGATGCTCGCACTCAGCCGCCGCGCTTCACCCTCGAAGCCTGCGAATCGCGCTTGGCAGTAGCGATTGAGCCAGTCGAGCGCGCCGGCGGCTTCGGGGACGGGATCGACGACGATGTCGAACGAATGCAGCACGAAGTGTCGCAGCACTCGTTCGTTACGCACCGGACGCGTCAGAAAGATGCTGTTGGGCAGCACGATGCGATGGCCGGTGTAGTTCAATCCGCCATTGCTTGCGCCGAGTTCGAGCATACTGGTGCTGAGCAGGTTGAAGTCGGTGACTTCTCCGCGGATGCCGTCGACCCGGATCCAGTCGCCGACCGAAAAGCTGTTGGCACCGGTACGCAGCGCAAAGCCGCTGATGCACATCAGCAGTTCCTTGGTGGCGACGACCAGCGCCACCGTCACTGCGGTCAGCGACAACAACAGGTTCTGCAGCAGACCCAGCCAGATCATCAGCACGCCGAGTGCCAGCATGGTGTTGAACCCGGTGCGGACGTAAAAGATCTGGCGGCGCTTCTGCGGGGTCAGCACGGTCTCGCCGGGCGTCAGGCGGTGCACCACGATGCGTCTGGCGACGGTGACCGCGACAATCACGAACAGCGTCAGTGCGAATCGCATCAGCATTTGCGGGTCGATCGCAAAGTCCGCGATATTCATGGCCGGCTCACTCTCGATGTGCGAATCGCAGGATAGCGCCATCCGCCGGCGACGGCGATCACGGTGGTCGATTGCAACGCCGTCCGATTGCGCTAAAGGTCGATCGTCAGGGGCCGTCAAGATGGCATGAGGAAACGCAAGAAGCTGCTTCCGCTCGGGATCAAGGATCAGGTCAAGACCGAACTGCCGGCGCTGATTGCGCTCGAAGCCGTCGGTCAGCCCTGGTTTTGCGACGATCACCTCACCGACATGATGTCGCTCGCGATGGTCTGCATGGTGTTGGCAGACAAGGACTCCGAGATTCACCAGGACGCCTCCAGGCTGTTCCTGGAACTCGGCAAGCCGACGCTCGATGGTGAGCGCCTGCGACCGCTGGTCGGCCGCACCAGCGTGTGGTTGCAGCGCCAGCCCAATGGCAGGGTCGAGCGCGCCATCGACCAGTTGCTCGGCACCCACGGCAAGGCCGGTTAGCCCATCCGCCTCGCGATACCTGTCGGCCTCCGCGGCGTTCCGGTGGCATCCGCCCGACGCGCGTCGATTGCGTTGTCTAGGGGTGCCGGCGCGCGCTACAGATCACGGAGATCGGCAGTCGCCTGTGCGCCGAACGACGGCGACTGCAGGTAGTCGACCAGCCGGCGCGCGGTCGCGGAGGGCGACTGCAACTGACCGTCGCGGTGCAGGGCGCGAAACCGATCGATTGCCGGAAAGTCATCCGCCGTCGAAGAACGGACCACGGCCTGCATGTCGGTGTCGATGACGCCCGGTGCGACGCTGGCGGCGCGGAGTCCCGGTACCCGGTCGCGTTCCACCGCGCGGGCATGGTGATCGAGGGCCGCCTTGGACGCGCAATAGACGCTCCATCCGGCGTAGGCGGACCTCGCGGCACCGCTCGAGACATGGAGCAGGCGACGGTCGGTGGCGGCTTCGGTAGCCGCGACGAAGGCGTCGCCCAAGATCAATGCGGCGGTCACATTGATGGCGACCGCACGGCCGATCTCGCTGCCACCCTGACGCCCGATTGCAGCGACCGGTCCCAGGTCGCCGGCGTTGTTCACCAGAAAGGCGGGGGTGCTCCCGCCGAGAAAGCCATGCCAGTCGCCTGCTGTCGTCAGCGCAATCAACTGCCCGGTATCGGCGAGGTCGATCGGTATCTCCCTGAGCCGCTCACCATGGCGCTCGGCAAGCGCCGCGTTGCCCTTCCGTGAAAGCGCGAGCACGGTCGCACCATCCTCCAGCAATGCCGCACAGATCGCGGCGCCGAGTCCGCGGGAATGCCCTGTGACGATGGCGCGCATCGACAATCTCCTGGCCTGGGATCGATGGGCGCAGTTTGAACCGATGCTGCGCGACTGACCAGCGCGGCCCGGGGCGACCGATTGCAAGGTGCCGAAATCCGCTGCGCGTCAGTTGCGCAGTTTTCGCATCCGCTCTGCCGGGGTGATGATGTCGGTGAGCCGGATGCCGAACTTGTCATTGACGACGACGACCTCGCCCTGGGCGATCAGCGTGCCATTGACCAGTACGTCCATCGGTTCTCCGGCAAGGCCGTCGAGTTCGACCACGGATCCGTGCGCGAGCTGCAGCAGGTTGCGGATCGACAGTTTGGTCCGGCCCAGTTCCACCGTCAGCTGGACCGGGATGTCCATGATCATGTCGAAGTCGTTGAGCGAACCGGATCCCTTGGTGGATGCCCCGAAATCCGGAAACAGCTGGCTCGCCGGCTTGGCCTGGAACGGTGACTCTTCTGCGCCATCATCGCTGCCGCCTTCGGCTGCTTCGCGCAGCGCAGCCTCGACATCGGCATCGTTCATGCCGTCGTCGCCGTCCTCGGCAGCAGCCTGCTCCTGCATGGCCGCTGCCCAGTCGTCGTCGGTGATCTGTTCTTCGTCAGACATCGTCTTCTCCTCGCGGCGCCGGTTCCGATTCCGCCTGCATCAGGAAATTCTCGACCTTCAGGGCGTAGCGGCCGTTGAGTACGCCGTAGCGTCCCTGCAGCACGCCGACGTCATCCACATCGGCCTCGATCAGTTCCGGCACATTCAACGGGATGATGTCGCCGGGCTTCATGTTTACGATGTCGGCCAGCGTCACGGTCGCCGTACCGAGCTTGGCGACCAGGCTGACCTGGGCCGACTGCAACTGGCGTCCCATCGTCTGTACCCAGCGGTTGTCCTGCGTGATGTGGTCGCTCTGCATCGTCGAATAGAGCAGATCGCGGATCGGTTCGACCATCGAATAGGGCAGGCAGACGTGCATCTCCGCCTGAGAGCCGCCGAACTCCAGCGAGAAGGCGTTCGACACCACGATTTCGCTCGGCGTCGCGATGTTCGCAAATTGGGAGTTCATCTCCGATCGTACGTACTCGAAGCACAGTTGGTAGACCGGTGCCCAGGCACGCTGGTACTCGGTGAACACCACGCCGAGCAGTCCCTGGATGATCCTTTGCTCGGTCGGCGTGAAGTCGCGGCCTTCGACCCGGGTGTGGAAGCGGCCGTCGCCACCGAACATGTTGTCGACGACCAGAAACACGAGATTCGGATCGAACACGACCAGACCGGTGCCGCGCAGGGGCTTGGCAGTGACCAGGTTGAGGTTGGTCGGTACCACCAGATTGCGGACGAACTCGCTGTACTTCTGGACCTTGATCGGCCCGACTGACACTTCGGCGTTGCGGTGCATGTAGTTGAACAGGCCGATCCGCAGATAGCGCGCGAATCGCTCGTTGATGAGTTCCATCGTGGGCATCCGCCCACGTACGATGCGCTCCTGCGTCGCCAGGTCGTACGGGCGGACCCCGTCGCCGCTCGGTTCTTCCTGCTCCGATTCATCGGACTCCCCGGTGACGCCGCGCAGCAGGGCGTCGACCTCGTCCTGAGAAAGAAAGTCCGATGACATGGATGGCTCCGCACCTACTGCACGATGAACGAGTCGAACAGCACGGCCAGGATCGGACCCCACGGCTCGGCATTGGTCGTTCGCCGCGATTGCTTCGGTGGTTCGAAGCCGAGTACGTAGTTGGTCTCGATCATGATTTCCTCAGCCAGGATTTCCCGCCCCTCGATGTTGGCGATCTCGGATGGCAACTTGCTCGACAGCAGCAGGTTGATGCGATGTCGGATCTCGGGCATGAACACCTTGAGGTCTTCGGCGATCGCCGGTTCGGTGACCTTCAACTGGATCACGGCCTGCAGGTAATGGTCCCCCTCTCCCGGCTGCAGATTGACCGTGAAGGCGTCGAGCGGGATGAAGGTCGGCGGTTTGCTGCGGTCGACGGTGATCTTCGGCGGTTCGTCGGCATGTTCCTCCTCGTGCTTGTCGTCGCTCTTCTTGCTCAGCAGCAGGAAGGCGGTGGCACCCACTGCAACCAGCAGCAGCAGGACCAGCACGATCAGGACGATGACGAGTTTCTTGCCGCGCTTCGGTGCGGGGGCGTCGCCTTCCTCGGCTTCAGGTTTGGCGGGCGCTTTGGCCATTACTTGCTCCTTTCGTTGCTGCCTCGATTCTCACCCATCGTGCGCCGGGCCAAGCCCGGAATAGACGGTGCCAACGCCCGCTATTCCGGCAGGCTCAGGCAAAGGTGTCGATCAGGCCGATAGCAGTTCCTGTCCATTGCCGCACGCCGGCCGTGGCGGCGTCGGCAGAATTCGATGTCTGATCCCCGAGTGGGTAGCGGCTCGATTGACGACCGTCGCCGGGTTGCTGTTCCGAGCGCGTGCCCACGCTGCTTTGGCCGAGCTGGATCCCCGCATCCGCCAGCATCTCGCGCAGCCGCGGCATGGCCTGCTCGAGGGCATCGCGAGCGCTCTGACTGGTGGCCACGAACTGGGCGGTGGCCTGCTCCGCGGAGATGGTCAGCGAGACCTCGACGCGTCCAAGGTTGGGCGGCGTCAGGATCAGCTCGGCCTTGCTCTCGCCACGGCCGGCGAAGAGCAGCACGCGCTGGCCGACGTCGTCGGCGAAGCCTGGGTGTCCCGCGGGCGTCGATACGAAGGCGGTTGGCATTGGCGCGGAGAACGTGGATGCCTGCCTGATCGAGGCCTGGATCGGTTGGTTGGGCATTGCAGGCTGCTGCAAGTCGAGGCCGTGCTCGCCGGATCGGGCCCGAATATCCGCGCCCGAAGTCGCGCTGATCTCCAATGGGCGGAAGAGCGGCGGATCCGAACGCGACTCGCGGCTCGAGCGCGCCAGAACGACATCTGGACGCGCGGCCGGCTGTGCCTCATCCGGCGCAGATGGCGCGGCGATGGCGTCTGCCGTGGCGGTCGGCGGCGCGTTGCCGGCGGCGAGTTTCGGTGTCGGCTGAGCGCGATCACCCGCAGCTTGCCGGTTGCTGTCGTCCGGTGCGGCTTCGGTGCCGTCGCCGGCGAGCGTCGGTGCATCCGATTGGGCATTCGCCGGCGGCGCGCCGCCGGCGGACACATCGGTGGCCTGAGTCGGCTGCAGCTTCGCGGCAATGGCTGCCGGCACGCTGTTGCCGGCGGCGGCATCCGCTGCCGGCTGGACCAGTGTCAGTGCCGCCGTAACAATCGGCACAGCGTCGGTCGCATCTGCTTCATCGGTTTCGGCCTGCGCATCGGCCGGGCGCGCCGCCTTTTCGGAAGCCGTTGGCTCGGGTTTGGTGAGACGATTCGCCTGGGGGGACTCGCTGCGCCGATGGCCGTCGGCCTGGGGCGCTTGAGTGTCGGCAGGTTTCTGACCGTTATCCGACGCGCGGTCGGCACTGGCCGCCCGTCGCTCACAGATCCGGCGATCGTCGATCTGGGCCTGCAGGGTGCGGGAAAAGCTTCCCGGCTCGGAAGCGGCGTCGGCCGTCGAAGTGGCCGGCTGGCTCTTCGGGCGGGTTTCGGTCGAACGTCGAGCAGCGCTCGGTTCGTTGGCAAGGAAGATCTCGGGCATCGCCTGGGTCCTTTTGGTGGCACGCTCGAGAACCTGTCTGCAAGGCCTATGCCAGCACGCTAGCCGTCGTCCCGGTTGCGCCCCAGCTTGGCAGCGTGTTCGTCGGTCAGCGTCTGGTCGCGCTTGGCTTCCTTGCGCGCTTGCTGGCGTTCGTGCCGCTGCGACAGCGCATCGAAAGCCTTCATCCGGTTGCGTTCGGCGATCCATGCCTGCTGGCCGGCGGCCGTTCGGTCCCGGGCCTGAGCGACGATGCGTTGCTGCTGCTCGATGGCCTCGTCGAGTCGGCCGATGAAGGCGCTGAAGTTTCGCCACGCGTCCGGTCCGATGCCTTCGCGGGCTGCATCCATGAAGCGCGCCTGGTACTCGTCCCGGTACTGTCGAAGCAGGGTCAGCTTGCGATCGTCTTCCTGTTCGGCTCCGATCAGTTCGCCGAGCCTGCGTGCGGCATCGTCGGTTCGCTCGTGGGCCAGATCCAGAAGCTTCTGCAGTGGAAAGTTCTCGCTCATCCACGAACTGCCTTATCGGACGGGCGACACGAATCTTTAGGGCGTGGCGGAGTCATCGAGCGGTCATGGTCTGAACAGGGCGTCGAGCTTCAGGACCGAGTCGTCGTAGCTCTCGCGCTCGTCGATGCGTTGCTGCAGGAAGGCTTCGATCTTGGGGTAGAGCGCCACCGCGGTGTCGAGCACGGGATCGGCACCCGACTGGTAGGCGCCGACTGCGATCAGGTCGCGAGAACGCTGGTAGCGAGAAAAGAACTGCTTGAACTGGCGAACCACGTCGAAATGCTGCGCCTTGACCAGGTTGTGCATCGCCCGCGAAATCGACTGTTCGATGTCGAGTGCCGGGTAGTGACCCTGATCCGCGAGGGCCCGCGACAGCACGAAGTGGCCGTCGAGAATGGCGCGCGCGGCGTCGGCGATGGGGTCCTGCTGGTCGTCGCCCTCGGTCAGCACGGTGTAGAACGCGGTAATCGAACCGCCGCCGTCGGGGCCGTTGCCGGCCCGCTCGACCAGCGCCGGCAGCCGCGCGAAAACACTGGGTGGGTAGCCGCGGGTCACCGGCGGCTCGCCGATCGCCAGCGCGATTTCGCGCTGGGCCATCGCATAGCGGGTCAGCGAGTCCATGATCAGCAGGACCTGATGGCCCTGGTCGCGAAAGTATTCGGCGATCGTGGTCGCATACGCCGCGCCCTGCAGGCGCATCAGGGGGCTGGTGTCGGCAGGCGCGGCGACCACCACCGACCGGGCGAGTCCGTCTTCGCCGAGGTTCTCCTCGATGAATTCCTTGACCTCGCGGCCACGCTCGCCGATCAGTCCGACCACGACGACGTCGGCCGCCGTGAATCGGGCCATCATGCCGATCAGCACCGACTTGCCGACGCCGGAACCGGCAAACAGACCGACTCGCTGACCGCGGCCGACCGTCAGCAGGGCGTTGATGGCTCGGATGCCGACGTCCATCGACTGGCGGATCGGGGCGCGCTGCAATGGGTTGGTCGGGCGCGACTGCAGCGACCGGACCGCCTTGGCCTTGATTGCCCCCTTGCCGTCGAGGGCGCGGCCAGCGCCGTCGATCACCCGGCCCAGCAGTTCGACACCGACGGGCAGGTGCTTGGCCCTGTCGGATGCGCGACGCCGTGGCTCGATTCGCTCGCGCGCCTGCAACTGAGGCTGTACCGGCTCGACCGGCAGCACCAGCGCACCGGGTGCCAGCCCGAAGACGTCGTCGGTCGGCATCATGTAGAGCTTTTCGCCGTGGAATCCCACCACCTCGGCCTCGACCGCACCGCTGCCGGGCACCATGATGCGGCAGCCGGAGCCGAGCGGCAGCTTGAGCCCCGCGGCTTCCATCACCAGCCCGTTGATCCGCGTCAGCCGTCCATAGAGCTGGAATGGGGAACTGGCGCTCGCCAGCTTGCGCGAGTCCTGCAGGAAGTCCCGCCAGACTTCGGCATGGGGCTGGGTCATGGTGTGAATCCGTCGGCGTCGTCGCGGCCGAGATTGGACAGGATCCGCTTCCAGCGGGTCTCCACCGTGGCGTCGAGTTCGCTGCCGCTGGCTTCGATCAGGCAGCCGCCGCGAGTGATCGCGTCGTCCTCGATCAGGCGATGGCCCATGTGTGCCACCTGCTCGCCCAGATATTCGCGAATCAGGGCGGTGTCTTCGGGATTGAGGTGAATCATCGCGTTGTTCTGCGGAAACTGCTGGAGGGCTTCGCGCACGGTGTCGAGCACGCTTTCGGGGGTCGATCGCAGTTCTCGCCGGATCAGATGCCGCGCGATCTCGATCGCGACGTCGAGCAGATCCTGGGCGATCTCGGTATCCAGGTTCTTGATCGCCTGATCGATGCCCTCGACCAGCCCGTGCAACTGCATCGCCTCGACTCGCCCGCGCGCGGTGCCTTCCTCGTAGCCGGCGTCGAAGCCCGACTTGCGCGCGGACTCGTAGATCTCCTCGATTTCCTCGGCCGTAGGCAGCTTGAATTCGGGTTCCGGCGCCATGTCCGGCTCGGGCAGTTCGACCGCGTCGGACGGCTGCTCGGCAGCGGCCGCCCGGTCGTCGGCGTCGAAATCCGTATGGCCCGAAGCGTCTTCCGCGGCAACCGGATTTTCGTCGGCGCCGAAGTCCGGCGGCTGCCACGGGCGATAGGCGCCGGAGGCCTGATGCCGGCTGATCGTGCTCACTTCGGCGTCCCGGGGTCAAGGGCGAGCCTGGGATCAGACAAAGGCATCGTCGCCACCCTTGCCGCCGAGCATGATCTGCCCCTCCTCGGAGAGACGACGGACGATCTTCAGGATCTCCTTCTGCTCTGCCTCGACCTCCGACAGCCGCACCGGTCCCCGAGATTCGAGGTCCTCCCGCAACATTTCGGCAGCGCGGCTCGACATGTTGTTGAATATCTTGTCGCGCAGTTCGGGCGGCGCGCCCTTCAGTGCCACCACCAGCGAATCGGACTGCACTTCACGCAGGATCGTCTGGATGCCGCGATCGTCGATGTCGAGCAGATTCTCGAACACGAACATTTCGTCGAGTATTTTCTGTGCCAGATCAGGGTCGTATTCGCGGACGTTGTCCACCACCGCGGTCTCGGCGGCCGAGCCGACGAAGTTGAGAATCTCGGCGGCGTGCCGCACGCCGCCCATCGCCGCCTTCTTCACGTTGCTGGAGCCGGCCAGCATCCGGGTCAACGCATCGTTGAGTTCGCGCAACGCGGTCGGCTGGACGCCGTCGAGGGTGGCGATGCGCAGGACCACGTCGTTGCGCAGGCGTTCCGAGAAATGCTTGAGGATCTCGCCCGCCTGATCGTATTCGAGGTGTACCAGGATCGTGGCGATGATCTGCGGATGCTCGTTCTTGATCAGGTCGGCCGCGGTCGCGGCGTCCATCCACTTCAGGCTTTCGATGCCGGCCGTGTCCGAACCCTGCAGGACCCGGTTGATCAGATGCGCGGCGCGGTCGTCGCCGAGCGCCTTGGTCAGCATTTCCTTGATGTGCTCGTGATCGGCTTCGAGCGGTGACCCTTTCAGCGAATGGGCGTCGAGTTCGTCCAGGATCGCCTCGACCTTCTCGCGCGGCTGGGACGGCATGCTGGCCATCGCCGCACCGAGCTTCTGGACTTCACGGGGACCGAGCACCTTGAGCACTTCCGCGGCTTCGTCCGGGCCGAGCGTCATCAGCAGGGTCGCCGCCTTTTCTAGACCCTCATCGCTGCTCATTGCCACCGCCTCCGATCCATTCCTTGAGCAGGTTGGCAATCATCTTGGGATTGTCCTGCGCCAGCTTGCGAGCACGCGCCAGTTTTTCCTCGAAGCTCTGCTGGGCCGCGGCTTCGGGCGACAGCGTCACTTCGGCGTCCTCTTTGCCATCCTCGCCCTCGGCCTCCTCATCGGCCGCTGCGCCTTCATCCTCGTCTTCCTCGGTCACTGGCGGCGGCATCACCTGCTTCATCAGCGGACGGATGACACCGAAGGCGACGAAGGCGAGTACCGCGACCACGATCAGGTAGCGCAGGGCCTCCTTGGCGATCGCGATGATCTCCGGATCCTTCCACAGCGGCAGTTCCGGCAGCACTTCCTCCGGTGCCTCGGCGAAGATGCTGTTGGCGACGTTCAGGGTGTCGCCTCGCGCTTCCGAATAGCCCACCGCCTCGCGGATAAGATCGGTGATCTTGCGCACCTCTTCGTCGCTGAGCGGCCCGGTCTCGACGTTGCCCTTGGCGTTGGTCGTGCTCCTGTGGTTCAGCACTACTGCGACCGACAGTCGGCGGATCTCGCCGGCGGCCCGGCGCACGTGCTGAATCGTCTTGTCGAGTTCGTAATTGATGATGGCGTTGCGGCTGCTGGTGCCGATCTTCTCGCCACCTGCGGCGCCGCCGGCTGGTGGCGCCGTCAGTGGTGCGGTCGCCGGCACCGGCGGTTGATTGGTGAGCGCACCTGGCACGCCCTGGGCGCCGAGGTCGCCACTCAGGCTCTCCGACGTCTGCTGGCTGCGGATTGCCTGATCGGGCGTCGGGTTCGGCTTGTAGATCTCGGCGGTCTGCTCGGTGCGCGTGAAATCGACATCGGCGGTGACCTGGGCGCGGAAGTTTCCGGCGCCGACCACCGGTGTCAGGATGGTGCGGATGCGTTCGATATAGCTGCGCTCGAGTTCGTCGACGTATTCCAGCTGGGTCGGGTCGAGCCCGCTGTCGTGCTTGGTATTCTGGGTCAGCAACTGACCGCTCTGATCGACCACGCTGACCTGGTCGGTCGCCAGTTGAGGCACCGACGACGCCACCAGGTGGACGATGCCGGCGACCTGGGCCTCGTCGAGGCGTCTGCCGGGCAGCAGATTGACCAGTACCGATGCGGTCGGTGCCTGCTGGTTGCGCAGGAAGGCGGTCTGCTTGGGAATCGCCAAATGGACTCTGGCGCGGGCGATCGAAGCCAGCGACTGGATCGTGCGCGACAATTCGCCTTCGAGCGCGCGCTGGAAATTGACCTGCTCGTGGAACTGCGACACGCCGAGCTTCTGTCCTTCCATCAGCTCGAAGCCGACCATGCCGCCGCGGGGCAGTCCTTCGGCGGCAAGTCGCAGGCGCACATCGTGGACCATGCTCTGCGGCACCAGGATGGCGCCGCCGCCCGCCGAAAAGCGGTACGGCACGTTCTGCTGTTGCAAAGCCGTGACGATGGCGCCGCCGTCGCGTTCTTCGAGGTTCGAGAACAGTACCGCGTAGTCCGGTTCCTGGCTCCACAGCCAGACGCCGACCAGCAGGGCGATCGCGGCGGCCAGCGCTGCGGCGGCAGACAGCTTCTGTCGCTGCGACAGATTGCTGAGGTTCTGCATCACCTGACCGACGCCCGAGGGCGCCGGTGCTTCGATTGCTGTTTCGGCGGTGGCCATCGCGAAGGATTCCTGCGGACAACGCTATTCCGGATGGACGCATTCTGTGGCGATGCCGTCGATGGCGGTCATCGAATTAGCGGCAGTTTTTGCCGCCTATTTGGGCGTAGCACAGGCCGTCGGCGCCCGTAAAGTGGCGGCAACACGTTGGAAAGGTCCGCGATGTCGAGTCCGTCTCCCGCCGCCGTCGGTGCAATCGGCGAAGCCGAAAGCGCGCTGCCGCGCATGAGCGCGGCAGAGCTGGCAGAGGCCTTTGCCGCATTCAGCCGCGCCTCCGAGGAGCTGTCGTCGGCCTATGGCGCGCTCCAGGGTCAGGTCGGGCAGCTCACGGAGCGCCTGTCGGTCCTGATGGAAGCGCTGCCGGCCGGGGTGCTGGTGCTCGATCGCGACGGCGCCATCGCCCAGGCCAACCGCGCCGCGAAGCGGCTGTTCGGTGAATCCCTCGAGGGCACGGGTTGGGGCCGCACCGAGGCACGCCTGGCATCGACCGAGACGCCGGGCGAGTGGCGCTTCGACGGCGGCGTCGGAAGCCATCGACTGTCCGTCTCGTTGACACCGCTGGAGTCAGGCGAGGGCTCGATCGTGCTGTTGCACGACATCAGCGACACGCACCGCATGCGGCTGCAGGTGGAGCGCAACGATCGACTGGCGGCGATGGGCGAGATGGTCGCGGGGCTGGCCCATCAGCTGCGCACACCGCTGGCGGCGGCGTTGCTCTACGTTTCCAACCTCGGACAGCCGGAACTCGGTGCGGCCGATCGTGCCCGCGTCGTCGATCGCACGCTCGAGCGCTTGCGGTTGCTGGAACGCCTGATCCGCGACATGCTGCTGTTCGCCCGCGGCGACACTCAGCAGCGCGAACGCTTCGGCGCCTGCGAGCTGGCGGCCGAACTGACCCATACGCTCGATCCGGTCGCCCGCGCGCGCGAGGTCAATTTCGCAGACCACTGCGAGTGTCCCGATGCCTTGCTCAGTGGTGATCGGAAGGCGCTCGCCGGTGCTCTGACCAACCTGCTCGAAAATGCGGTTCAGGCGACGCCGGCCGAAGGCTCGGTGGATCTTCGCGTCAGCCGCGATGGCGAACAGATCAGCTTTCGTATCTCGGACACCGGTCGCGGCATGGACGAGGCGCTGATCGACAGGATCTTCGAACCGTTCTTCACGACGCGCGCCGAGGGGACCGGCCTCGGCCTGGCAATCGCGCGCAGCGTGGCCCGTGCGCACGGCGGCGACATCGAAGTCCGGTCGAGTCCGGGCCTCGGCACCACCTTCACGCTGAATCTGCCAGCATGCGACGAGGCTGCGCAGTTGGAACCGATGCCATGACCGACAAGCTCGACATCCTGGTAGTGGAAGACGATGCGGCCTTGCGCGATGCCGTCGGCCTGACCCTCGAACTGGCGGGACATCGGCCGGTCGGCGTGGATGGCGGCCCGGCGGCCCTCGAACTGCTGCGCCAACGGGCCTTTCATCTGGTGCTGTCGGATCTGCGGATGGAGCCGATGGACGGACTGCAGTTGCTCGCCGAAGTACGCGCACGCCTGCCGCAGTTGCCGGTACTGCTGATGACGGCCTATGGCGACGTCGAAAAGGCGGTGTCGGCGATGCGCGGCGGTGCCTGCGACTTCCTGATGAAACCGTTCGAACCGCAGACCCTGCTCGAACACATCCGGCGCTACGCGGCGGTGCCGGACGATCGCGAGGACACGATCGCGGTCGACCCGGTGACCCGCAACGTGCTGGCGATGGCGGCGCGCGTGGCGGAAACCGACGCGACGGTACTGCTGACCGGCGAATCAGGCACCGGCAAGGAGGTGTTCGCGCGCTACATTCACAGCCACTCCGCGCGCTCGGCCAAACCCTTCATCGCGATCAACTGCGCGGCGATACCGGAGAACCTGCTGGAAGCGACCTTGTTCGGCTACGAGAAGGGCGCGTTTACCGGCGCCAGTCAGGCGCAGCCGGGCAAGTTCGAGCAGGCCGACGGGGGTACGCTGCTGCTCGACGAAATATCCGAAATGCCGCTCGGTCTGCAGGCTAAACTGCTGCGCGTGCTGCAGGAGCACGAGGTCGAGCGGGTCGGTGGCAAGACGCCGATCGCGCTGGATCTTCGCGTGCTGGCCACCAGCAACCGGGACATGGCGAGCGAGGCTGCTGCAGGTCGATTCCGGGAGGATCTCTACTATCGCCTAAACGTGTTTCCGCTGAGGATTCCGCCGCTGCGCGAGCGGCCCGGCGACGTGGTCGCGCTGGCTCGTCATTTCGCGTCGATTCACGGCGAGCGGCTGAAGCGGGGTGCCCGACTGGCACCGGAGGCCGAGGTGCTGCTGACCGCCTATCCGTGGCCGGGCAACGTCCGCGAACTCGAAAACACGATGCAGCGGGCGCAGATCCTCGCGGTCGGCGACCTGATCACGCCCGAGACCCTGAAAACGTGCCTGCCGCAATGGGCATCGCCTGCAGCCGGCGCAAAACCTGAAGCGGCAGACCTGCCGGCAGGATTTGCCGTTTCGGCGGCAGCTTCTGCCGGCACGGCGAGTGTGGGTCGTCCCGGCAACATGAAGGACCTCGAGCGCGAACACATCCTCGATACCTTGCGGGCAGTCGGCTGGTCGCGCAAGGATGCGGTCGCCCGGCTCGGAATCTCGGAGCGGACGCTGCGCTACAAGCTGCAGCAGTATCGCGCGGAAGGTTACGAAATCGGCTAGGTTTCGTGGCGTGAGCACGGGGGCGACGCGGTAGGGCGATTTGGCACGGGTGTTGCTGTGCTAGACTGCGATTACGCCTCGATCCGGAGATCGACGATGGACACCCGCGGGATTGAACAGATGCTTACCGAACTGCGCTCGACCGCGCAGGCGGCCGGCGCTGCCAAGCCCGCCGGTCAGGATTCGGGTAGCGAGCAGGTCGATTTCAGCGAAGTCCTGCAAAATGCGCTGAAGGACGTCAGCGCGGCGCAGCAGGAAGCACGCCAGATGTCGAAGGATTTCCAGGCGGGCGATCCCAACGTCAACCTGCAGGACGTGATGGTCAATCTGCAAAAGGCCAATCTGTCGTTCCAGCAGATGGTCCAGGTGCGCAACCGCTTGGTGACGGCGTATCAGGACATCATGAACATGCCGGTCTGAGCGTGTCAGCCGAAGATTGAAAAGCCCCGCGTCCTGCGCGGGGTTTTTCGTTGACGGGAACGCGCCGGGCGGTCACAGCCTGCGCGAACGGGCGTTGCGCTCGCGCTCGGTCTTCAGGATGTAGCGCTGGATCGTGTTTTCGGCGCTCGCCGACAGGTTCACGAACTGGCAGCCTGCCCGCATCATCGTGACGCCGGTGCGATTGGTCACCTGGAAGATGTTGCGGATCCTCAGACGCGTGACGATCGTGCCGAAATCGGGCAGGACCAGCGAGCAGTCGTCGAACAGCATGTCGGTCGACAGGCGCATGCCCTTGGGCGGCACCAGCACGCCGATGCCACCGCCCGAGATGTCCATCACGCGCGCTTCGAAGGTCTTGACGCCGGCGCCATCCGGCACCGGAATCTTGCAGACCACCGATTGGGCCGTCGGCGTCACCAGCCGGAAATACTCACGGCGCTGCAGCCGCAGAACCTTTTCTGGTGCCGGTGCCACCAGGGCCGCATGGCCGTCGTGCGTGCTGTCGGCGAGCGGGTTGGTCGAGAACTGGATCTTGATCTTCTCGAGCAGTGCGCTGAAGGTCACTGTCGCGGCCGACGCCAGTTTTCGGTTGCTGGCCTCGTCGTGAGCCGGATCGAAATACAGGCTGCCGTCGTTGGCGTCGATTCCGAGCAATGTGGTCAGGACGAAATCGCGCCGGCCGTCCGGGTGGGCGGAGACAATGCAGCGCTGTTGCACCAGGCCGTTCAATACCGCATTGATCTCGCGCGGATCACGCAGCACGTATTCGGAGTAATCTGCCGCATCCAGCAGTTCGATTCGCTTGTCGTCGGTCGTTGCCGCCATTTAGGAGTGCCGTTTTTGCTGATGGGTTGCGGGATTCTATGGTATCCCGGTATGCCGCGGGATTGGCATCGGCCTAGCGCCTAGGCCGCCGCTCGAGGCTCGACGGCAGGTCGTGCGCGACCGGCGGCTCTTCGGTTCCGCCCTGTTCGAGCCGGTACAGCCAGGCCAGCAATTCGGCGACCGCGAGGTACAACTGCGGTGGAATCCGGTCGTCGAGATCGACCTGCATCAACAGACCGAGCAGTTCCGGCGACTCGTGGACATAAACCCCGGCCTCGCGCGCCCGTTCGATGATCTCCATCGCGATCAGGCCACGCCCCTTGGCGACCACCTTCGGTGCCGCGTCGCCCGCCGTGTAGGCCAGGGCGACCGCCTCCGCACGTGGATACTCGTCGGTGTCGCTCATGGCGTATCGTCCGGGGCGGCCGCCAGATCGACCCGCATTTCGGTCAGGGGCAGATCGGCTGCGGCGAGCGCGACGGCGAGTTCGCGCTCGGCCGCCGTGAGCGCGGCCGCGGTCCCCGCGTCGTCGGCCGTGAGCTGCAGTGCGACGCCCGCTGGGGTCAGATGCAGACGTGCCTCGACGCCACCGAGTCGCGGCAGCGTCACGCGCAGCGTGGTTTTCCAGGCAGCATCCTCTGGGTCCGCACCGTCGCCTTCTCGCTGTTCGGGCTCTTCGATCTCGATTTCGACGTGCTGGCCGGGCCAGGCGGCGCCTTGCCAGGCGTAGTTGTTGGTTGCCAGTGCGTCGAGTTGCTGGTGCACCAGGGGCATCAGGCGTTCAGGTACCGGATTGCCGGCGGCCGCGCCCGGACTGCGCTGGGCGGCGGCGCTTTGGCTCGCGGCCGAGATTTCTTCGGCATCGGCGCCGAAGGCCGCCGCCGCGGTCGTGTTGAGCGTCGCCGGTGTCGACGAGGGGCCGGCTCGGGTGGCGGTCTGGGCGGAAGTCGCGGGGGCTCCGTCGCCGCTGCCGCCGCCGGGCGTGCCCGGCGGGACACCGTCCCGCCCTCGGGTCAACTGGCTCTGTGGCTGGCGCAGCAGGGCATCGGTCGCGACCGTGCCCGACAGCCACCGCGCCAGCTGGGATTCATAGAACAGCCCGCTTTCGCCGATCGCTTGCCGCAGTGCGACAGCGAGCTGGCCCCCGGAGGTCGGCGGGACGGGCACCAGCGGCTGTCCGCCGGCAAGCTTTGCCGGTGGCGCCGGTGGCTGACCGGTCAGCAGGAAACTGATCAGACGACCGGTCTGGCTGAGGCGCGCCGAGGCGGCGCCCGCCGCGCTCCCTTCCGCTGGCGTGGCGATGACCGCTCGCGGCGACGCATGGGTCACGATCAGGTCGAGCGTCTGCCCAGAGCGAGCCGAATTGCGGGGTAGGGTCAGCGTGTACTCGCGGCCGTCGATCAGCGCCCGGAAACTGTTCTCCGACTTGGCCTCGCCGATGGTCGCGACGATGCGCTGGCCTGGAAGGAAATCCTGGGGATCCTTCGAGATTGCCTGCGCGTTGCGCAATGGTCCGACTTCGCGGGGTTCCTTCGAAAAGAACGACGCCTCGGTGAGCAGGCGCAGGCGGGCGGTCAGGTCGGCCGGGATCATCGCGGGCTAGCGCTTCTTGTCAGCGCCGATCACGGGCTCAGAGGGACTGGGCGAACGCGCCGTAGCTGCGGCTCAGATCGCGCTTGCGCGCACGCCGCGAGAGTAGGGCGCGGACGCTGTCGAGATAGGGTTCGACGATCTGCCGGATGGCGTGGTCATGCGCCTGCATCTCGCGGATGATGGTGCCCACGCGATGGCATTCGTCGCGCGAGAGCCCGGCAAGGTGGTCCGGACCTGCAGCCAGGGCGTCGCGCCGGTTTGCGAGTTCGTGCTCCAGGCGGGTCAGTCGCTCCCAGTCGTTGGCGCGGGCGGACGCGAGCATGCCAGCGGACAGTCCCCTCATTGCCTCGAAGTCGTCGAGGGTGTTCATCGTGCCGGCCTCAGGCGGTTTCCGCCGCCGCATCGGCGATCTGCAGCCACGCCTCGCGCAGCTCGTTGAGCAGGCCGCTGACCTCGTCGAGTGCCGGGCGGCTGTTCTGCAGATTGGCATGAAGCAGCCGCTGGCTCATGTAGTCGTACAGCGAAGACAGGCGTTCGGCGATCTCGCCGCCGGCTTCCATGTCGAGGCTCGCCTTGAGCCCATTGGCGATGATGTTGATCGCCTGCGAAATCGATTTCCCCTTGTTCGGGATATCGCCGGCGTCCATCGAGACAGCCGCCGTGTTGATCGCCAGCAGGGCGCCGTCGTAGAGCATCACGATCAACTGGTGCGGACTCGCCGTGCTGACCTTCGTTTCGACGCCGACGCGGGCGTAAGCGGTGGCAGCACTACTTTTTTGACCAAACATGGGCATGTGTCTCCGTGGCCTCAGCCGTTCGAAGTCAGGTTTTGAAGGGACAGCAGTTGCTGGGAAAGGAAGTTGCCGGTGGTGTTCATGCTGGCAACCAGCGTATCCAGCGCGGCGTACTGGCGGCGATAGCGTTCCTCGATCGCGGTCATGCGCAGCTCGAGCTGCTCGATGCGATCACCGAAGCCTTCCTTGGTCTGCGTATAACTGTCGGTGCGAGACGCGATCGTGCCGCCGACGCCGAGCAGGCTGCCGAGGCGGTCACTGATCTGCACGGCAAGTCCCGAGACGCTGCTGTTGCCGGCGAACAAGCCGGCAACGTTCTTCGCCGGATCCGCTAGTGCCTCGTCCAGGGCCGTACTGTCGATCGTGAGCGCCCCTTCGACGTTGAAGCTGATGCCGATGTCCGAGAGACGGGTCAGGCCGCCGACCGCAGCATCGAGGTCGGACGAGGCGATCTGCCGCAATTGATCACGAATCGAGCGCACCGACGAGTCCGCATTGAGCGTGCCGGCCACGCCGGTATCGGTATTGAAGCTGGTCTCGCTTCGGATCAGCGTATTGAGTTCGTTGAAGGCATTGACGAAGGCCTCGATCTTGCCCTTGACCGCATCGACGTCCTGCGAGACGTCGAGCGTCGTTGGCGCGCCCTCGTTGCTGCCGACCAGGTTCAGCGTGACGCCCTCGAGCGCGTCAGTGATGGTGTTGCTCGACTTGGTGACGGTGATGCCGTCGACGACGACCACCGCATCCTTGGCTGCGACGGTCTGCTCCATCGCACCCGCCAGCGGCGCTTCCGGGTTGAAATCGAATCCGGTCAGACCCGACGTACGGATCACGTTGGCGCTGCCCGAACCCTTCGGGCTCAACACCAGACGCGCCGGGTTGGCGCTGCCGTCATTGACGATCGACGCGGTGACGTCTGCGTCGAGGTCGTTGATGGCGTCGCGCAGGCCCTCGAGGGTGTTGTTGCCGGTCCCGATCGTGACCGTGTATGTGCGATCCGGGTCGGCCGTGAAGGTGGCTCCGTCGAAGTTGCCGAGTTCCAGGGTCAGGGTGCCGGTGGCGATTGTCGACGTACTGCTGGCGAGCCCCTGGGCCGCCAGCTTCTGGGTCGCGGCGAGCGATTTGACCTCGACGCTGTGGTTGGCGACATTGGCCGTCGATCCGGCGCTGGCAGTCAGCACCTTGCTGTCGCCGACGGCAGTCTTGAAAACGGAAAATCCTGCCGCCGTCTTGATGTCGTTTGCCGCCGTCTGCAGGGCGGACATCGCGCTCTTGACCCGACCGAGGGCCGACAGTCGTGCGTCGACCGTCGTGATTCGGGATTGAAGCTGGGTGATCGGCTGGCGTTCCAGCTGCATCAGCTGGCTGATGATGGACTCTACCGCCAGTCCGGAACCCAGGCCTGCCGATGTGATCGTGCCGGCCATCTGCGTCTCCTGTAGTTCAGGCCTTCTGTTCCAGCAGCAGACCGCTCAGCTTGTCCAGGGCCTTGGCGATGGACAGGATCTCCTCGCTCGGAATCTGCCGGATGACTTGATCGGTCGCGCTGTCGAGCACCTTGACGACGGTGCGACCGGTATCCTCATCGACGGTGAATCGCAAGTTGTGTGCCACAGGTTCGACGACGCGCCGGATATTTTCGAGGGCGCGCTCCAACTGCCTGGGATCCACCGGACCGGCCTGTGCAGCAGGCTTTTCGGTGTCGCTGGCGCGGCCTGTCGCTGCGACCAGTTCGCTCGGAGCCGCCTCGCCGCTGCGTCTTCCCGGATCGACTTTCTGATTGTCGGCCGTGTTGGCGAGCTGGCGGGCCTGGGACACGTTCAGCGGATCTTGCGATAGCGCTGCTGGGGATATCGATTGGACGGACATGGTCTTATGCTCCGCGAAGTGACAACGCGGGAGAGGGCGTCAGCCGTCTCCCGCGCATACCGACTGCAAGCCTTGATTAGCCGAGGAGGCTGAGCACGTTCTGCGGCAGAGCGTTGGCTTGGGCGAGCATCGCGGTACCGGCCTGCTGCAGGATCTGCGCCCGGGTCAGGGCGGCGGTTTCGGCGGCGAAGTCGGCATCCATGATGCGGCTGGCGGCGGCTTCCTGGTTCTCGCGCGAGATCTGCAGCATCGACACCACGCCCTCGAAGCGCACCTGCGCAGCACCGTAGGTGGCACGGTCGGTATTGACCTTGTCGATGGCGGCGTCGATGGTCGCAATCGCGGCCGATGCGCCGCCGGCAGACGATACGGTCGAAGCGGCCGCGGTAGCGGAGGAGACGGCGCCACCGGAAATCGCGGTGGTGGTCACGCTGATGGTCTCGCCGCCGTTGGCGCCGATCTGGAAGGATTGGGCGCCGGCATTCGAGTCAAGGATCTTCAGTCCGTTGAACGTGGTTTGCTGGCCGATCCGGTCGATTTCCGACTGCAACTGGTCGTATTCGGCCTCGAGGGCAGCGCGATCGCTCGACGAGTTGGTGGCGTTGGACGACTGCACCGCGATGTCGCGCATCCGCAGCAGGTGGTCCTTGATCTGTCCGAGCGCGCCTTCGGCGGTCTGGGTCAGCGAAATGGCGTCGTTGGCGTTGCGAATCGCCACGGTCATGCCGCGCGACTGGGCGG
>JACKMA010000003.1 GCA_024235635.1 Zoogloeaceae bacterium | reverse complement strand
GCGCATGCACCGTGTTCAACGTCCCAGATTCGGAGCACCATCGTCCCTGACATGCTCATCTCCTTTGCTACATTTTCGCATGCGACTCTACCCTGACCGCACTTCGGGAGAGAGCCATGATCGAATTCGTAGGCTGCTGTACCCGTTTGGCAAGGAAGTGTACGGGTACTTCAAGGATGGCAAATAAATCGTCGACGTCGGCGAGGGTCTGTTGAAGGCGGGCAAGGACGTCAAGGGTATACGGGATATCGCATGGGTGTGAGGAATCGCTGGGATCGGATGCCGGCAACTGCCGCTGGAAGTGACTGCCTGATGAATGTCAGGTGTATGGGGACGACGAGCCGTTCGAACCCGGTCGGCCGAATGGCCGCATTGGCCGATCAACTGCCCCCCCCCAGGTCTGAAGCGTCGGGGGCGTGCTGCGTGCATCCGCCCTACGCCTGGAAATCTGCCGCCCGCTGGTGCCTGACCGCGAGCACCAACGCTTCGTCGCGCACTTCGTCATAGCCGTAAAGCGCAAGGTAGCCGGTGCGGCTGGGCGACCGATCAGCGGGTGGCGCTCCAGCACGACGAGCGCGGACTCAATCAGGGCGAAAGTCGCCGAGGCAACAGCGGGCGACGCGTCGATGACGAGATCAGCCAGCCTTTCGAGGTCTTCGAGCGCCCGTCGCGCATAGCGAAGCGCCGTCACCGAGTCGTGGGCGTCGGGCGCTTCGAGGCTCGACCGGCCAACTTCTCGCGCAGGTAATCGTGGACGTCCTGGCGGCGAATACCTCGCCGCCACCGTCCACCTCGTCGGCCGCAGCGAGCGCGTCGCGCACGAAGGACTGCCGTTGCTCTGCCAGTTTCACCTGGGGGCCGAGGGCGCCCACCATCCACGCGTGGGCACTGACCCCCGCAGCGGCGGCCGGTGGCGCGATGCGTGGCTTCAAGTCGTCGGGTAGCTTAAGGGTGGTGGTGGCGGACATCGCTGGCGCTGCTCGCGGGAAAGGTGTCACCTCAGAGAAGGCCATGCCAGCCTTGTCATTGGACGTGTCGAACCGTGACTTCGAATTGGACAAGGCGCGCGAGTGCGACGACGACGGCCGTCGACGGAGAACACATCAGTCGCCCACGCCGATGGCCGAAGGCGCTGATTGGATTCGGTCGCCTTCGCCTGGAGCCGTCAATGGCCGCGGTACGATCCTATTTCGGCCGGCGATTCGCCGCTTCCGGTGACGATTGCCGGACGACCACGAGCGCAGCGCAATGCGAGATCGCCGCAGGGCGCGATCGGGCGCGTCCGACGGGCGCGCACGGGCGTACCATGCGTCAGAGACAACCAGCCGGATGGAGTGCGGCCGATGAGATCACACCTGTTTGCAGCCCTTGCCGCAGCTTTGCTCGGCTTGGCATCGGGCATGGCGCTGGCGGGCGACCAGGGCGCGGTCGCGGCGAGTGACGAGCATTGCGGCTGCGTTTCGAGCGCGATGGATTCCGATGACGACGTGCGCCGGTGCGGGCCGTTGCTGGATTCGCTGTCGCCGGCGCAGGTGGTCGATCTGAAGGGCCGCTGCTCGGCGCAGTCGGCGCCGTCGGTCGGACCGGACCTATGTTTCTGCCTGACCCAATTGCACACCGACCCGCAGATCATCAAGGCCTGCGAGGCGGTGGTCGGCAAGAACACCAAGCCTTCGGAGCTGGCGCGCATGGGCGCGAATTGCCGCTAGCCGGGGTCGGCGCCGCGCGAGCGCGGCGCAACCGGAAAAGTTGACGACGCACAAGGCCGCGGCGATCAGATCCGCGCTATCGTCGGCCCCGTTTGTTTCCACACCAGAGAGTTCGACCGTGCTGATTCCCCTCGGCGAGCCGACGCGCCGACCACAGGCGCCCGCCCGCGGCTTTGCCCTGTTCGCGCTGGGCTTTCGCCCCTTCTATCTGCTCGCGGCCACGCTGGCGGTGGTGATCGTGCCGCTGTGGCTGGCGGCTTTCGCCGGCCACATTCGACTGCCGACGACGCTGCCGCCGGTGGCCTGGCATGCCCACGAGATGCTGTTCGGCTTCGGCTGCGCGGTGATCACCGGCTTCCTGTTCACGGCCGGCCGCAACTGGACCGGCATCGACACGCCGACCGGCGCTGCGCTGGCAGCGCTGGCGCTGTTGTGGCTGGCCGGGCGCGTGGCGATGCTGGTCGGCCCCGGCGGCGTCGGTGCGGCGATCGAGCTGGCGTTCCTGCCGCTGGTGGCGATCGCGCTCGGGCGCGTGCTGGTCAAGGCAGGCAGCCGCCGCAACTACTTCGTGCTGGTGCTGCTCGGCGCGCTGGCCGGCGCCAATCTCCTCTTCCAGCTGCGGGCGGCCGGCGCCGTCGGCGGCGATCCGATGCAGGGGGTTTATCTCGCGCTGGCGCTGATCATCACGCTGACGACGGTGATCGGTGGCCGCGTGATTCCGATGTTCACGGTCAATGGCCTGCAGGGCGCGGTATCGATCGCCCAGCATACGCGCCACGACACTGTCGCCATCGCGTTGAGCGTGGCGGCGCTGCTGGCCTGGGCGCTGGCGCTGCCGGCCGGGGTTTCGATGCCGCTGGCTGCCGCCGCGGCGCTGGCGCAGGCGAACCGCATCGTCCGCTGGCAGCCGTGGGCCACGCTGCGGGTGCCGCTGCTGTGGATCCTGCATCTTTCGCACGCCTGGATCCCGCTCGGCCTGACCTTGCTGGCCCTGTCCGAGGCCGGACTGGTGCCGCGCAGCGCGGCGATTCACGGCCTCGCGCTGGGGGCGATGTCGGGCCTGATCCTGGGCATGATCACGCGTACCGCCCTCGGCCATACCGGCCGCCTGCTGCAGGCCGGCCCGGTCGAGACCGCCGCCTACGTGGCGTTGCACCTGGCAGTGCTGGCGCGGGTGTTGCCGCTGCTGTTCGCACCGCACCACACGATGGCCGGCCTGATGGTCGCCGCACTCGGCTGGTGCCTCGCATTCGGCCTCTACCTGCTGCGCTACGGGCCGATGCTGGTGCGCGTCCGCGCCGACGGCAAGCCCGGCTGAACCGGGTCGGCCGCTTCATGGGAAAATCCGGTGTGCATCGAAGCCGGAGATCGCGATGAAGCCATTGAGAGCGGCGCTGGTGCTGGCCAGCAGCGTCGGCGCCGCCCACGCCGACAACCTGGAAGTGTGCAAGGCGATCGTCGACGATGCGCGCCGGCTGGCCTGCTACGACGACGTGCTGGGGCGCGTCGCACCGCCGGCCGACACTCTGAGCATGGAACAGGGGGCGGTCGAGCCGGCGAGCCGCGTCAAGGCGCGGGACAGCCGCGGTTCGAGCCTGTCGCTGCGCTGGGAGCTGGATCCCGAACACAAGCGCGGCACCTTTCTGTTCCGCCCGTACAAGCCGGTCTACATGCTGCCGCTGCGCTGGTCCGACAGCCCCAACCGCAGTCCCCGCGGCTACACCGAGCGCAACACGCCCGAGGGCCAGGGGCTCAAGCGGATCGAGGCGAAGTTCCAGATCAGTTTCAAGGCGAAGCTGCTGGAGAGCGTGTTCGGCGACAACGGCGACCTGTGGTTCGGCTACACCCAGCAGGCCAACTGGCAGGTCTACGACAAGGGCGACTCGGCGCCCTTCCGCGAAAGCGTCTATGAGCCGGAGTTCATCGCGGTGTGGCGCACCGATCTTCCGGTGCTCGGGCTGCGCTGGCGCATGGTCAGCCTCGGCTTCAACCACCAGTCGAACGGCAAGACCGAACCCGCCTCGCGCAGCTGGAACAGGATCTACGCCGAATTCGGGCTGGAGGGCGAGGATTTCGCGCTGCTGATCAAGCCCTGGGTGCGGGTGCCGGAGGCCGAGGACAGCGACGACAACCGCGACATTCAGGACTACATCGGTCGCGGCGAGCTGACCGGCATCTGGAAGCGCGACGGCCATGTCGTGTCGCTCGGCCTGCGTCATTCGCTGCGCGCCCATCCGAGCCGAGGCGCCGCCACGCTGGACTGGGCGTTTCCGATCCGCGGTTATTTCAAGGGTCATCTGCAGCTGTTCACCGGCTACGGCGAAACCCTGATCGACTACAACCACCGCCAGACGGTGTTCGGCCTCGGCGTGTCGCTGGCCCAATGGCTGTAGCAGCAGCTGCCGCCGACGGCTGCACGGATCACGGCGAGGGCTACCTCGGCGGTGCCTGCACCGACGTCAGCGCCTCGATCGCATCCAGCGTCGCGCCCAGCCTTTCGGCAAACTCGCCCGGACGCGCCAGCACCGGGGCTGATGGCGCCTCGCCCGGGCGCGCCCGCGGCACCGCGCCGTCACGCGCGAATGCGCGCCGGATGACATCGTCGATGACGACGTAGATGAAGCTGCGCACACGGTCGTTGAATATGTCGTTGTGCCCGTCCATCACCGATTCGTCGGTTTTCACGAAATACAGCGGATAGTGCGCGGGCAGCGGCCCGATCGCCGGCTGCCCGGACAGCGAGGTCCAGCCCATTGGTTCGCATTCGGTCGGTACCGCATCGCAATTCAGGAATTCGAACGGCGCGCCATCGCCCGTGCCGTGATAGCGCAGACGATGCGTCAGATAGGGCGCGAAATTGCCCACCGTGGTGGCGTCGAGATGCTTCTCGCTGAGCAGGATCGCCTGCCCGGGCCGACGTCGATCGTAGCTGCGGCTGCGGCTCAGCACGGTCTGCTTCCAGCTCAACAGGCCGATCGTCTGGCCTGCCGGAAACGCATAGTGGGTGGCCCGGTCGGCATCCGAACTGAGCGAGACGAACAGCGGCAACTGGCTGGCATGGTAGTCGCCGTCGATCGCAGCTTCGACCAGATGGAGCGCCTGAGTGGCTTCGATTGCCGGATTGATCACGATCACGCCGTCGCCGAATGCGCGCGCGTCGCCATCGGTGCCATTGCGGACCATCACGCGCTCGGTCATCAGTTCGGACAGCGCCCGCACGACGATGGCGCCGCCGAAACTGTGGCCGATCACCACCAGCACGTTGCCCGGGGAATCGCCGGTGGCGCGGTCGAGCTCGAGCAGCAGGCGGGTGACGCCGCCGCTGCCCAGTTCCTCGGCCACCGCCTTGCGGTCCCAGAAGGTCAGTTGTTCCAGTCCCGGCACGGTGATGCTGGCCCCTCGCCAGCCGACATACACGCCGACCAGCCGCCGCCCGGCAAGCGCGCCGCCACCGAAGCGTTCCTTCAGCAGCGCGACGGTGCGCTGCAGGCTGCCCTTGAACTCCTGGACGTTGTCGTCGGCCTCGTCGGCACTGTGTTTCCAGCCATGGACGAAGGTGAGCACCACCACGCCGCCGTCGTCGGCCTTGCGACGGATGCGATCGATGACCTCATTCACCATGCGGTCGTCGAAGGCATTGCCGCGCTCGGAAAATTCGATAAAAGCCAGGTCGTGGTCGGCGAATTCCTGGTAATAGCTGTCGCGACATTGTTTTGCGAGGACATCGCCGACGCAGTTGCCGGGCGCTGCGGCCAGCTTGTGATAAGCGGCGTGAGGCGCGCATCCGACCAGTGCCAGCGCAGCCAGACAGGACGAGACGCGGCCGAGGCAGGCGTAGCGGCGCGGCGCAATCATGCCGAATCCATATTTAATGTTCGTATCTGAAAAGCTAGTCGACGCGATCGATCCATTCAAGGCACCCGTCGGCATTCGACAGATCCGGAGCAGGCGCGATCGCGTCGTCCAGATCCGCGCGGCGGAAACATCCGGAATATTCTCAAGGTCGGGAAGCGCCTTGTCGTTAAGCCGGCAGTTCGACGAATATCGAGGATCGCCCGATGCGACTTGTGCCCAAGAGCCTTTTCTGGAAGATCAACATACCGGTGCTCGCGGTGCTGCTCGCGCTGTGCGCGGCAAGCATCGTCGTCGTCCCTCGCCTGATCGAGGAGCGGGCCATTGCCAGCGCGGCGGCCAATGCGCAGCAGACCGTCGATCAATTCAAGACCATCCGCAAGTACTACACCCAGAACGTGATCGGCAAGGTGGTCCGGAACGGCGCGATGAAGCCGCACTTCGATCACCGCGACGACCCCGACCGGATACCGCTGCCGGCCACGATGATTCACGACCTGTCGCAGGAGCTGCAGGCGTCGGGCACGTCGCTCAGCCTGTACAGCGCGTATCCGTTCCCGAACCGTGCCTCGCGCCAGCTCGACGAATTCTCGACGCAGGCCTGGCAGGCACTGACCTCCGACCCCGACCATCGTTTCATGCGCGTCACCGAGGTCAACGGGCGGGATGTGTTGCGGGTGGCGATCGCCGACCGAATGGTCGCCGAAGCCTGCGTCAACTGCCACAATTCCCATCCGGACTCGCCGAAGCGCGACTGGCAGATGGGCGACGTCCGCGGCGTGCTCGAAGTCGATCTCGACATCACCGACGCGCTGGCGGCCGGCGGCACCTTCGCCGCCTGGCTGTCCGGAGCAATCGCGCTGGCGGCCGTGTTGATCGGCCTCGTCGTCACCGTGGTGTTCCGCCAGGTCCTTCATTCGCGATTCGGTGAGCTGGAGCGTGCGCTCGACAACGTGGCGGGCGGCGGCGGCGACCTGAGGGTGCGTCTCGACGAGCCGCCGGGCGACGAAACCAGCCGCATCGCCGCGGCGATCAACCGCCTGCTCGCGTCGCTGCAGGGGATGATCGGTCGGATCAGCGACAACGCTGGCGCGGTCGACGCGCGCGGCCAGGCTCTGGCGGCCTCGGTGTCGGCGATGGCGGCGACGTCGCGCACCCACAGCGAAGCCGCCAGCGGGACTGCCGCCGCGGTCGAGCAACTGACCGTCAGCATCGGCGAGGTGTCACAGAACGCGACCGATACCAGCAAGCTGTCCGGTGTGGCCAGCAGCACCGCCCGCGAAGGCGAGGAACTCGCCCGCGAAGCGTCGAACGAGATCAATCGCGCCGCCCAGGCGGTCAAGGAATCGGCACGAGGCGTCGCGCAGTTGAGCGAGCGTGCTGCCGAGATCAACTCGATCGTCGCCACCATCCACGAGATCGCCGACCAGACCAACCTGCTGGCGCTCAATGCGGCCATCGAGGCGGCGCGTGCGGGCGAACAGGGGCGCGGTTTCGCAGTCGTCGCCGACGAGGTGCGCAAGCTCGCCGAACGATCCCGCGTCGCGAGCAGCGAGATCGCCCAGATGATCGGCGCGGTGCAGAAGGACACCGACGAGTCGCTCGCGCGCATGGAGTGCAGCGCCGGGCAGGTCGAGGCCAGCGCGCGGCTGGCGGATCAGGCGGCTGCCGCGCTGGCGCGCATCCGCCAGGCGGCGGCGGACAGTGCCGGCAAGATTACCGATATCGCCCACGCCGCGGCCGAGCAGCGCAGTGCGGCCGAGGACATCGCCCGCCACGTCGAGCACATCGCGGGCATGGCCGAAAGCGCCGACCGTGCGGTCGCCGACGCGGCCGACAACGCTGACGGCCTGCAGGGCCTCGCCAGCGCATTGTTGGAAGACGTCCGCCGCTTCAAGGTCTGAGGGCCCGGGCGCCCGGCGCCGGCTGGCACCCGCCAAGGTGCCGGGTCGGCCACCGGCAGCCCGGTCGCCGGGCTGCCGCGATTCGGCGCTACTCGATGCGCACCGGCACGAAGATGCGCGCATCGTTGCGCTGGACCAGCAGTGCGAAGCGCTTGCCGGCCGCGTCGAGCATCTGGCGGAACTGATCGATGCCGGTGACCGGCTGGTTGTTCAGCGCAAGCACGACGTCGCCCTCGCGCAAGCCGGCCTTCTCCGCCGGTCCGCTCACCGATTCGACCACGATGCCGCCCTTGACGCCCATCTCCTCGGCATCTTCCTTGGCCAGCGCGCGGCCGGTGATGCCGAGCTTGCCGGCCTCTTCGCCACGCCCGATGGTGTCGACACCGTCGTCGTCGCTCATCGAGCCGAGGGTCACGTCGATCTTGCGTGATCGCTCGTCGCGCCAAACCTTGAGCTCGATCTCGGTGCCGGGGCGCAACTCGCCGATCATGCGCGGCAATTCGCTGCTCTCGCGCACCTTGTCGCCATTGACGGCGAGAATGACGTCGCCCGGCTGCAGGCCGGCCTTGTCGGCGGCGCTGTCGGGTTCGACCCGGGCCACGAGCGCGCCGGCGGTGTCGGGCAGGCCGAAGGACTGGGCCAGATCCTCGTCGAGGCCCTGGATCAGCACCCCGAGGCGACCCCGCTTGACCTTGCCGAATTCCTGGAGCTGATCCTTGACGCTCATCGCGACGTCGATCGGGATCGCGAACGAGATGCCCATGAAGCCACCGGAGCGCGAGTAGATCTGCGAGTTGATGCCGATCACCTCGCCGGCCAGGTTGAACAGCGGCCCGCCCGAATTGCCCGGGTTGATGGCGACGTCGGTCTGGATGAAGGGCACGTAGGTCTCGTCGGGCAGGCGCCGCGCCTTGGCCGAAATGATGCCCGCGGTGACGGTGCTCTCGAAGCCGAAGGGCGAACCCAGCGCCACCACCCATTCCCCGACCCGGCTCTGTTCGGCATCGCCGATCTTGACCGCCGGCAGGCCGTCGGCGTCGATCTTGAGCAGGGCGACATCGGTGCGTTCGTCGGAACCGACGACCTTGGCCTGGAACTCGCGCTTGTCGCTGAGCTTGACGGTGACCGTGCTGGCATCGGCGACGACGTGGGCATTGGTCAGCACGTAGCCGTCCTCGGAGACGATGAAACCGGAACCGACACCGCGGCGTTGTGGTCCATCTTCGCCATGAGGGTTCGGCGTTCTGCCGCGCGGCGGCATGCCCGGGACCGGTACGCCGAAACGCCGCAGGAAATCGTACAGCGGATCGTTGGGACTGATGCCACCGCGACCGCCGGCCAGCTGCTGGGTGGTGCTGATATTGACCACCGCCGGACCGACCGTGTCCACCAGGTCGGCGAAGTCGGGCAGGCCGTAGCGCCCCGGCGCCAGTGGCGCGACTGCCGCGGCGACCGCCGGCGTCACGCTGGCGGCAGCGGCTGCAGACAGGCCGACCGGCGTACCGGCGCCCAACGACAACGCCACCGCGCATAGGCCGAAGGTGAGCACTGAACGGGTTTTCGACATGGGTCTCGATCTCCTAGCTTGGGCGATGGGGCCGCATCGCGGAGAGAAAGTTCCAAGCGCGGCCGTTCAATCGCAAAATGGGGGCGCACCGCCCGTGTGTCAAGCGCCGCGGCATCGCCGATGCGCGGGCGCGCCGACAAGGGCCAGGAGGAGATCATGAAACTGATGCGATGGGGTGCCGAGGGCCACGAGCGACCGGGCCTGGTGGACGATGACGGCGGGTTGCGAGACCTTTCCGCGGCGCTCGGCGGCAGCACTGCGACGGCGCTCGATCCGGAGGTGCAGGCGGCACTGGCGCGCCTCGATCCTGCGAACCTGCCGGCGCTGCCGCCGGATACCCGGCTCGGCGCCTGCATCGAGGCCGGCGGCAAGATTGTCGCGGTCGGCCTCAACTACGCCGATCATGTCCGCGAAGCCGGCATGCAGGTGCCGTCGGCGCCCTTGCTGTTCATGAAGGCCTGCCGCGTCAGCGCACCCGATGCGCCGCTGTGGCTACCGCCCGGACACAGCAAGGTCGACTGGGAAATCGAGCTGGCCGTGGTGATCGGTCGTGAGGCGATCTGCGTCGACGAAGCCGACGCGCTCGATCACGTTGCCGGCTACGCCACTTTCATCGACTTCTCCGAGCGCGCGTGGCAACTCGAAGGTCCGGGCCAGTGGGTCAAGGGCAAGAGTTTCCCGTCGTTCGCGCCGATCGGTCCGTGGCTGGCGACCGGCGACGCGATCGCCGACCCCAATGCGCTGCACCTGTGGCTGGAGGTCAATGACCAGCGATTGCAGGACAGCAATACCGCCGAGATGATCTTTCGCGTGCCGCGCCTGATCAGCGACATCAGCCGGCACATGGCGCTGTATCCCGGCGACGTCATCGCCACCGGGACGCCGCCGGGCGTCGGCATGGGCCTCAAGCCGCAACGCTGGCTGGCCGCCGGCGACCGCGTGCGCGCCGGCATCGATGGCCTCGGCGAACAGCAGCACGTGTGCCGGCCGTGGCCGGCGACGGCGCTTTGATCTGCACTGCGATGCACCGCACAATGCAGGCATCCGACCCCGATTCATCAACCACTGGAGCTGACGATGGCCAATGAGGGTTACCACGAACCGATCGACGAACTCAGTGACGAGACCCGCGACATGCATCGCGCGATCACCTCGCTGATGGAAGAGCTGGAGGCCGTGGATTGGTACAACCAGCGCGTCGACGCCTGCAAGGACAAGGAACTGGCGGCAATCCTCGCCCACAACCGGGACGAGGAGAAGGAGCACGCGGCAATGGTCCTCGAATGGATCCGGCGCCGTGACCCCAGCTTCGACAAGGAGCTGAAGGACTACCTGTTCTCGGACGGCGACATCGCCCACGAATGACAGCTGCGCCGTGACCGCCGCCGGCCTCGCGTGGTGCCGGCGTGCGGAATGGCCGCAGCAGGCAGGGTCCCGCCGTCAGAGTCGCTGGCCGTGCTCGCGGGTCGCGTGGAAGCCGACGTCCGGCCACTTTTCCATCGTCACCTCGAGGTTGTAGCGCGACGTCGCGAGGTACACCAGGTTGCCATCCACGTCGCTGCCGACCCGCATCGACTGTTCCCTCTCGAACTTGCGACGCGTCGCGTCGTCGGGGAAGGTGAGCCAGCGCGCGGTGTAGATGTCGGCGGCCTCGAAGATCGCATCGACCTTGTACTCGTCCTTCAGGCGCTGGGCCACCACCTCGAACTGGAGCTGGCCGACGGCACCGAGCAACATGTTGCCGCCGATCGCCTCGAAGACCTGGATCGCACCCTCTTCGCCAAGTTCCTGCAGGCCCTTCTGCAACTGCTTGGTTTTCAGTGGATCGCGCAGGCGGGCGGCGCGGAACAACTCGGGCGAAAAGTACGGGATGCCCTTGAAGCCGAGTTCCTCGCCTTCGCTCAGCGTATCGCCGATCTGAAGCTGGCCGTGGTTGTGGATGCCGATGATGTCACCGGCCACGCCGTCTTCCTTGTGCACCCGTTCGTTGGCCATGAAGGTCAGCGCATTGGCGAGCTTGATCTCGCGCCCGGCGCGCACGTGGCGGACCTTCATGCCGGAGTTGTAGCGGCCCGAACAGATGCGGAAGAAGGCGATGCGATCCCGGTGTCGCGGGTCCATGTTGGCCTGGATCTTGAACACGAAGCCGGAGAACGGGATCTCGGCCGGTGCCACCATGCGGCTGCCGGCGTCCCGCGGCTGGGGCGGCGGCGCCCACCGGATCAGCGCTTCGAGGATCTCCTGCACGCCGAAATTGTTGATCCCCGAACCGAAGAACACCGGCGTCTGGCGACCGGCCAGGAAACCTTCGAGGTCGAACGGGTTGCTGGCGCCCTGGATCAACTCGACCTCGTCCCGCAACTGCGCGATCTCTCCCGGGAACAGCCGGTCGAGTTCGGCGTTGTCCAGGCCCTGGATGACCTCGGCGACACTGCGACGCTCCTCGCCCGGCGTGAAGCGCAGCAGGCGATCCTCGAGCAGATGGTAGACGCCGCGGAAGGTTTTGCCCATGCCCAGCGGCCAGCTCACCGGCGCGCATTCGATCGACAGCACGTCCTCGATTTCGGAGAGCAGTTCGAAGGGCTCGCGGACCTCGCGGTCGAACTTGTTCACGAAGGTGATGATCGGCGTATCGCGCAGGCGGCAGACCTCGAGCAGCTTGATGGTCTGCGCCTCGACGCCCTTGGCGGCATCGATCACCATCACCGCGGCATCGACCGCGGTCAGCACGCGGTAGGTGTCTTCCGAGAAGTCCTCGTGGCCCGGCGTGTCGAGCAGGTTGATGGTGTTGCCCTGGTATTCGAACTGCATCACCGAGCTGCTGACCGAGATGCCGCGCTGCTTTTCGACCTCCATCCAGTCGGAAGTGGCATGGCGTGCGCTCTTGCGCGCCTTGACGGTGCCGGCGAGCTGGATCGCGCCACCGAACAGCAACAGCTTTTCGGTCAGCGTGGTCTTGCCCGCGTCCGGGTGCGAAATGATCGCGAAGGTCCGTCGTTTCTCGACATCGCGCAGCAGTTCGGGAGGGAAAGGGGTGGTCATAGGGCACTCGCGTCGACTGCGCCGGCAGCCTCGCGGCGGCCCGGCAAAGGCTGCCGGTATACCCGAGCCCCCGCGCGCCCGCAACCGGACCGCCTGGCGGAGACCGGCCATCCCCGCCGATCCGGCCGCCGGTAGGCCCGCGCTTGCCTGCCGATCAAACCGGCGCGATGCTGGCGCTCCGCTCATCCGACACCGGAGAACGCTCATGGGCATCAGACTCGCGCTGGCGATCGCGGCCGCCACCTTGCTCGGCGGCTGTGGCGTCGCCGACAGCGGCAGCGCGGTGGCGACGGTGGCCGCCGCAAAGCAGCGGGAACTCGAGAACGCGCGCGCGATGCAGGAACGCATCCAGCGCGAAGTCGACGCCAGCATGCAGGCGCGGCAGCAACAGCTCGAACGGATGGAGCAGGCCGGGCGCTGACCGCGCTCCATTCTGATGTCATTTGGACTATCGCCGTCCACGAGCCGGCGATAGACTGCAGCTTTGGCAGCCAACGGCGCACCGCGCCCCTCGTTTCTGCCCATGGCGGCTCCCGCAGTCCATCGATCTCGTGCCACCCTTGCCCGCGGCCTGCTTCTGAGGACCTGGCTGCTGCTGGCCCTGTGCCTTGCCGGCCTGGCGATGGGCTGGTACTTCACGGTGATCCGGCCCGCCACCCGGGCGCTGGCCGACGACTCGCTGCAGCAGGCCGTCGGCCGCATCACCGAACTGGTCTCGCGCGACCTGCGCGCGGCCGAGGCGCTGCTCGGCACCGCCCGCGCCTGGGGCCGTCGCGGTCGGCTCGATGCGGACGACAGCGACCGATTCGTCGCGCTGATGGCGCCGCTGCTCAGTGCCCATCCCCGCATTTCCGGCGTGCTGCTGGCCGAGCAGGACGGCCACGAGCTGTTCCTGATCCGCGACGGTGACGGCTGGCGAAGTCGCCGCACGACGCCCGACGACATCGGCCAGCGCAGCGCATGGCTGCGCTGGAATGCAGAACTCGTGCAGATCGGCGCGGAATGGCAGAAGAGCAGCTACGATCCGCGCGCCCGGCCCTGGTTCAAGGGGGCGATGTCGCTCGCTTCCGAGCGCGATTACTTCTGGACGCCCTACTACACCTTCTACACTGCGCGCCAGCCCGGCATCACGGTGTCGGCGCGCTGGCAGACGGCCGATGGCAGTGCCCGCATCCTCGCCTTCGACATCCTGCTGGCCGACCTGTCGACGGTCACGCTCGAACAGCGCGTCGGCGAAGTCGGCGGCGCGGCGGTGCTGTCGGGCGACGAGCGCCTGCTCAGCCTGCCGCGCGACCACCGCCTGCAGGACAACGCGGTGCGCCGCGAGATGCTGCTGACACCGGTCGCCGAGAGCGACCTGCCCTATCTGCGCGCGGGCCACCAGGCCTGGGTGCAGGCGGCCAGGCCGTCCGGCGAGACCTTCCGCTTCAAACTCGGCAACGAGGGCTGGATCGGGCGCTACGAACCGTTTCGTCTCGGCGAGCAGACCACCTGGGTCAGCGCCTTTGCGCGGGAGAGCGACTTCGTGCCGGCGCGGCTGCGCGACGTGGCGCCGGTCGGGCTGATCATGCTGCTGATCGGGGTCGCCGGCGCCAGTGCGGCGACGCGCTTCGCACAGCGCGTCGGACGACCGCTGCGCGAACTCGCCGAGCGCAGCGAGCGGATCGGCAACCTCGACCTGGCACCGAACCCTCCGATGCAGGCCGACTGGCTCGAGATCGAGCGCCTGGTCCAGGCCCAGGAGCGGATGCGGGAACACCTGCGCAGCGCGACCGACGAGTTGCACCGCGCCCGCGGCGAACTCGAAGCCCAGGTGGCTGAGCGCACGGCGGCACTGTCCGAGAACCAGGCGCGGCTGGCAGATCAGCTGCTGTTCGTCCAGGTGCTCATCGACGCGGTCCCGAATCCGGTCTTCTACAAGGGCCCCGACGCGCGTTTTCTGGGTTGCAACAAGGCCTACGAAGCGGCCTTCGGCACCAACCGGGGCTTTCTGCTGGGCAAGACCGTGCTTGACCTACCCTATCTGCCGACCGGGACGCGGATCGCCCACCAGGAAGAGGACGTGCGCGCGATCGCGACCGCGGGCACAGTGCATCGCGAGTCTCGCATCCCATTCGCCGACGGCCGCGACCACGACACCTTGTACTGGGTGACGGGCTTTCGCTCGGCCAACGGCGAACCCGGCGGACTGCTCGGCGTGATCGTCGACATCAGCGAACAGAAGCGGGCCGAGCGGGCCGCGCGCGACGCCGAGGAGCGCGCCACCCGGATGCTCGAATCGAGTCCGATCGCGGTCGTCATCAACCGGCCGGACGGCACGCCGATCTTCGGCAATCAGCGCGCCTGCGAACTGGCCTGCGTGACGCTGGACGACTACATGCAGCGTTCGGTGATCGGCTGGTTCCGGGATCAGGATCAGGCGGCACGCCTGCTCGCGCGGCTGAAGGACGGCCAGCCGGTGCGCGATCGCGAGGTCGCCATGGTCAATGCCCGCGGCGAGCCGTTCTGGACGCTGCTGACGATGGCCATGATCGATGTCCACGGCGCGCCGGCGGTGATCAGCTGGGCATACGACATCACCGGACGCAAGCAGGCGGAGCTGGAACTGCGCAAGCTCTCCCGTGCGGTCGAACAGAGTCCGGCGATGGTCGTCATCAGCGATCCGCTGGGCATCATCGAATATGCCAACCCCCGCTATTGCCGGGTCTGCGGCCGGACGCTGGACGACCTGCGAAACGGGCTGCCGGAACTGCTCGACGAGCACGATCGCCCCCTCGACTTCGTCGCCCAGATGCGGGCCACGCTAACGGGGGGCAAGCTGTGGCGCACGGAATGTCGCCTGCGCAGCCGCTCCGGCGCGTCACCGTGGGTGGTGGTGTCGGTCAGTGGCCTGATCACGCCGGGCGCCGGCCTCGGTCAGTGCGTCTGGGTGCTCGAGGACATCAACGCCAGCCGCGAGGCGACCCGGGCCCTGGCGGAAGCCAAGCGACTGGCCGAGGAAGCCGCCGAGGCCAAGTCGCGCTTCCTCGCCAACATGAGCCACGAGATCCGCACGCCGATGAATGCGATCATCGGCCTGTCGCGACTGGCGCTGGCCGGCGACCTCGACGCCCAGCAGCGCGACTACGTGGGCAAGATCAACGCCGCCGGTCGCAGCCTGCTCGCGCTGATCAACGACATCCTGGACTTTTCCCGCATCGAGGCCGGCAAGCTGGTGCTCGAGAACCACACCTTCGAACTCGACGAAATGCTCGAGACGGTGGTCACCTTCGTCGGGCAACGGGCCGAGGAGAAGGGACTCGAATTCCTGCTCGAGGTCGCGCCCGAGGTGCCGCGACAGTTGATCGGCGACCCGCTGCGCCTGGGCCAGGTGGTCACCAACCTGGTCGGCAATGCCATCAAGTTCACCAGCAAGGGCGAGGTCCGCGTCGCAGTGCGCTGCGGCCAGCGCGAGTTGCGCCGGCTGGAACTGTGCTTCGAGGTGCGCGACACCGGTATCGGCATGGACGCCGAACAACAGGGTCGGCTGTTCGTGGCGTTCTCGCAGGGCGACAGCTCGACCACACGCCGATTCGGCGGCAGCGGCCTCGGTCTTTCGATCGCACGGGAACTGGTCGAGATGATGCAGGGCACGATCGCCGTGGACAGCTCGCCCGGAATCGGCAGTTGCTTCCGCTTCAATGCCTGGTTCGGGATCGCGGACGAAGCCGGCGCACGCCGCCGCCTGCCGGGCGTGCTGGCCAAGCTGCGGGTACTGGTGGTGGACGATCACCCGAGTGCGCGCGACGTCATGCTCGGTGTGCTGGCCGGTCTGCCCTTGCGTGCGGACGCCGCCGCTTCCGGTGGCGACTGCCTGGCGATGGTGCGCGGCGCGCCGGAGTCCGATCCCTACGGCCTGGTGCTGGTGGACATGCGCATGCCCGGCATGGACGGCATCGAAACCACCCGGCGCCTCAAGAACGACCGCAACCTGCAGAACGTGCCGGCGGTGCTGGTGGTATCGGCCTTCGGCGACAACGCCGCCGAGCAGGCGGCGCTGGATGCCGGTGCCGACGGCTACCTGCACAAGCCGCTGACGACGTCGAGCCTGCTGGACAGCGTGATGAATGTGTTCGGCGCCGGTGCGGTAGTGGATTCGCTGCCGCTGTTCGACCGTGCGCCGCCGGAGATCTCCGGCATGCAGGTGCTGCTGGTCGAGGACAACGAGGTCAATCGCCAGGTGGCCCGCGAGACCCTGCGCCGGGTCGGTGTCGAAGTGCGCTGTGCGGGCGACGGCGCCGAGGCGCTGGCCATGCTCGGCGCCGAGCCGACCGCCTTCGAGGCGATTCTGATGGATCTGCAGATGCCGGTCATGGATGGCTTCGAGGCGACCCGGCGGATCCGTGCCGATTCGGCTCTCGCCAACATCCCGATCATCGCGATGACTGCCCATGCCATGGCCGACGAACGCCGCCGCTGTCTCGAAGCGGGCATGGACGAACATGTGCCCAAGCCGATCGATCCGCCCGAATTGTTCGCCGTACTCGCCCGGGTCGCATCGACGCGGCCCAGTCGAGCCGGGGGCGCGGCCACGCCGGACGAGTGGCCCGGGCTGCGCACCGAGTCGGCGCTGCGGCGCATGGGCGGCGACGTCGACGCCTACCGCGATCTGTTGTCGCGCTTCGCAAGGGCGCATGCCGATTCGGCGATGGCCTTGCGTGCCGCGGTGGCGGTCGGCGACGTCGCCAGGGCGGAACATCTGGCTCATGAACTGCGCGGCGCAGTCGCGAGCATCGGCGCCGCCGACGCCGCCGAATGCTTTCGCGTACTCGAACGGGCGCTGCGAGAGGGCCTCGAACCGGAACCACCGCTGGAACTGGCCACGGCCGAATTGCGGCGTCTGATCCGGATGATCGTGGAACGCCTGCCCGCCGACGGTCGAGATGGCGACACTGCCGCTCAGCCGCCGGCCAGCTCGTCGGACACCGAGGAACTGGCGCGTCTGCTGGCGGCCTCGGATGGCGATGCCCCACGCATATTCCGCCAACTTCGCGGCCGAATGGTGGAAGAATACGGGGCTGAGGCCGTCGGAACGCTGGCCGAGCAGATCCAGAATTACGATTTCGCAGCGGCGCAACGCACGCTCGAAGCCCTGCAGCAGCAGTTGGGAGACCCCCGCCCCGGAGAGAGTCCATGACGCCGACCATTGCCCAGGAAAGCGGCCAGCCGACGATACTGGTCGTTGACGACGCACCCGAATCGATCGAACCCATCGTCCAGTGCCTGCATACCGGCCACTACCGGACGCGAATCGCCAATTCGGGTGAGCGCGCGATCGCGTTGGCGTCGGCCCAGCCGCGGCCCGATCTGATCCTGCTCGACGTGATGATGCCGGGGATGGACGGCTATGCCGTGTGCGAACACCTTAAATCCTTGCCCGAGACCCGCGACATCCCGGTCATCTTCCTGACCGTACGCACCGACGAGTGCGACGAACAGCGGGGATTCGACGCCGGCGCAGTCGATTACATCGCCAAGCCGATCAGCCCGCCAATCGTGCTGACCCGAATCCGCACCCATCTGATGATGAAGGGCGCGCGGGACTTCCTGAAGGATCGCAACCAGTTCCTGGAACAGGAGGTCGACCGGCGCACGCGCGAGGTCGGCGTCATCCAGGACGCCACCATCATGGCGATGGCCTCGCTTGCGGAGACCCGGGACGCGGAGACCGGCAACCACATCCGGCGGACCCAGAAGTACGTGCTGGCGCTGGCCTCGCATCTGCGCGACCACCCGCGATTCGGGCCGATCCTGTCCGACGAGAACATCCACCTGATCTACAAGTCCGCGCCGCTGCACGACATCGGCAAGGTCGGCATCCCGGACCGCATCCTGCTCAAGCCGGGCAAGCTGACGCCCGATGAATTCCAGATCATCAAGCGTCATCCGGCGCTCGGCGAGCAGGCCATCGTCGCAGCCGAACGCATGCTCGGACTGTCCGTCACCTTCCTGCGGTTCGCCAAGGAGATCGCCGGCTGCCATCACGAGAAATGGGATGGCAGCGGCTACCCGAAGGGCCTCGCCGGCAGCGAGATCCCGGTGGCGGCGCGACTGATGGCGATCGCCGACGTCTATGACGCCTTGATCAGCGAACGGGTCTACAAGAAGGCCTTCACGCACGATGACGCCGTAGACCTGATCCGTTCGGGCCACGGCACCCATTTCGACCCCGATGTCTGCGACGCATTCATCGACCTGTCCGACCAGTTCCGGCAGATCGCAAAGCGCTATGCCGATCCCCAGGCCGATCTCGACGCCCAGCGCGAGCGCCTGCGCCTGGTCTTCGGACACGACTGAGCGGCGTGATCACGACCGCGTCTCGGTGCCGTTGGGCGACGGTCGCGGGCGCATGAATCGGCGCCCGGCGCTCACTCGCGATGGACTTCCCGCGCGACGCGCTCGAGCTGAGCGCTGAAGAACGGCACGTCGCCGGCAGCGATGCCGAAGTGGCGCCGCAGCAACGGCGCAACCGCCGTGCCATCGACGGCGGACACCACTTCTCCGCCGTGAACCACCAGCCGCGCCCGAGCCAACGCCGCAGCCGAACCGTGGCAAGGCGCGCATTCGGTCTTGAAGCGCGGCAGCGTGGCCGCCTGTGCCTTCAGCATCTGGTAGAGCGCATCGACCTCGCGCCCGACCGGGTAATGGTGGCGAAGAAATTCTCGCATGTCGCCGACCGGGTGGCGGACCCGGAGTTCGCCATCGACGCGAACCAGCCGCCGGGCGAAGTCGCCCGAGTGTCCGTGACATTCGGCGCAGCGATCGTCCCACAGCCAGTGCAGGTCGAGGCCGGCGGCCGTCGCCGTCACTGCCGCCCATGGCGACAGGACGGCGGCCCACCAGACGATCCATCGCGACATCGTTCATTCACCGGGGAATCACAGCGATTGTGGCATTCTCCCACGAACGTCGCGCGCGCCATCGGGCAGCGATGCGACCGCAATCAGCCGATCGCGGCGTCAGCCGAACAGCCGCACCAGCGGCGATTCCGACATCGCGGCAACCTGTTCGCGCAGCGCCAGGATGTGATCCTGCCAATAGCGGCCGTCGGCGAACCACGGAAAAGCCGGCGGAAAGGCAGGATCCGCCCAACGGCGCGTCAGCCAGGCGGCGAAATGCAGCAGGCGCAGCGTCCTCAGGGCCTCGACCAGATGCAGTTCACGCGGCTCGAAGGCGATGAAGGTCTGGTAGCCCTCGACGACGTGGTCGAGCTGGCGGGCCATGCTGTGCTCGTCACCCGACAGCAGCATCCACAGGTCCTGGATGGCCGGCCCGTTGCGCGCGTCGTCGAAATCGACGAAGTGCGGGCCGTCGGGGGTCCATAGCAGGTTGCCGGCATGGCAGTCGCCGTGCAGGCGCAGGCAAGCCGTGCTGCCGGCACGTTCGTAGCAGGCCTCGACCCCTGCGAGTGCCTGCTCGGCAATCGTACGCCACGGCAGCTGCAGTTCCGGCGGCAGCACGTCGCTGGCGAGGATGGTGTCGATCGGCACGCGCCCGAAGCTCGTCGCGTCGAGGGTCGGCCGGTGCGAGAAGGGCAACCGCCGGCCGACCAGATGAATGCGCCCGAGAAAGCGACCGGTCCAGCTCAGCACCCGACTGTCCTCGAGTTCCGGCGCGCGCCCGCCGCGCCGCGGAAACAACGCGAATCGCAGGTCTTCGAAGTGGTGCAGGCTGTCGTCCGCAATGCACAGCGGCGCCACCACCGGAACCTCGTTGTCGGCGAGTTCGAGGGTGAATCGATGCTCTTCCAGAATCGCCTCGTCCGTCCAGCGGTGCGCGCGATAGAACTTGGCGACAACCGGTGCCTGATCGTAGACGCCGATCTGCCAGACACGATTCTCGAAGCTGTTGAGGGCGAGCAGCCCACCGTCGCATTCGATGCCGACCGATTCGACCGCGTGCAGGATGCGTTCGGGCGTCAGGCTGGCGTAGGGAGTGGGATCATCGCAGGATGACGGCATCGGGGCTGCCTCGGAGGACGCGGCGCCCGATGATAGAGGATGTACCGACGCGCAGCGAGGACCGCAGCACCGGATTCAAGGCTCGCTGCGCCAGTCGCGATGCTGGAGGCGCCAGCCCGCCGCTGCCGCGACGGCGAAGATCAGCGGCACGGCGACGTCGGCGACGTGGCCGGTGGCGATCAGCAGGCCTGCGGCGACACCGGCCAGCGCAATGGCGATGGAAAACAGCCTGTCCATGGTGGAATCTCCCGATGACTGTCTAAACAAACAGTGCAAATTTATACAGTCATCGAGGCTTTGGCAAGGCTGATCGCATCGCACCGGCCGCATTGCGCCGTCAGTCCGGCAATCGCTCCCAGATCGTGACCTCCGAGATCGTGTGCTGGAACTTTCGCCGGGTCTCCCGAATCACGAACGGGACCGCGAGGGGGTCACGCAGCAAGCGGAAGTTCGGCAGCAGCAGTTCCTTGATGCCGTCCAGCGTGAAGTAGCTTTCGCCGTCCTTCTTGACGCCGCCGATCCACTCGTCCTTTCGGGTGTGCTCTTCGAGCCAGGTATAGGGTGACGCGAGCAGCAGCAGGCCGCCCGGGTTGATCCGATGATGGATCGCCGACAGGAACCGCCGCGGGCTGTAGAGGCGATCGATCAGATTGGCGGCGAGCACCAGGTCGAATCCGCTCAGCACCGGCTTCAGGTTGCAGGCGTCGCCCTGCCAGAACTCGACCCGGTCGCTCACCTCGGCCAGCCCGAGATCCTCGAGCCGGCACTCCCGGTACAGCACCAGTTCGCCTTCGTCCGGGATGGTGTAGCGCAGCACGCCCTGCTCGGCGAGCTTGACCCCCGCATTGATGAATCTCGCCGAGAAATCGACGCCGACCACCCGGTCGAAGTGACGCGCGAGTTCGAAGCTCGCGCGGCCGGTGGCGCAACCGAGGTCCAGCGCCTTGCGCGCGGGGCGCCGGGCCATCGCCCCGATCGCCAGCCGGGCAAGTGCCTGCGGGAAGTTCGGCACGTCGAAATAGGCATCGCCGTAGTGAAATTCCGCGTACTGGGAGAGCAGCGAATCGGTCTCGTACTGGGACGACACATAGGCCGTCGGCGCATCGGTGACGACGTAGCGGAATCCCGCGTGCTGGAAGAAATGGCGCCGGAAGGCGTAGCGCGACACGTGCCTCGCCTCGTTGCCGGCGGCGATCCACGAGCCGCCCTTGATCATGTTGTGGCGGTCGTCGAAGGTCGGCGTCGTGAAGTCGTCGTAGAGCGGGTGCACCCGGAAGCCGTCGAACGGGTAGGTGGGCGTCTCGCACCATTGCCAGACGTTGCCGACCACATCATGGAGTTCGCCGTGGGCGAAGCGGTCCACCGGGCAGCTCGATGCCCAATGGTCCAGATGCAGGTTGGCGCCGGCACGCGCGTCGGCCGGCACGTCGGACAGTCCGACGTGGTCGTAGATGCGGTGCCACTCGTCTTCGGTCGGCAGGCGCACCGGCTGGCCGCTCTCGCGCGACTTCCAGTTGCAGAACGCGCGGGCCTCGTGGCAGTTGGTCTCGACCGGCCAGTTCCAGGGCATCGGCACTTCCTCGGCCATCAGCCTGAGGCGCCAGGTGTCGCCGTCCGGCACCCAGAAGGTCGGCGCCTCGGCGCGGGCGAACTTGCGCCACGACAGGCCTTCGTCGTCCCACAAGGCGTCGTCGGCATAGCCACCGGCCTCGACGAATGCCAGGAACTCGCGGTTGCTGACGAGTTGCCGGGCCGCCTTGAATGCCGCCACCCGATGTTCGTGGCTGCCGTATTCGTTGTCCCAGCCATAGTAGGGATCGTCGAACGGCCGTCCGAGCCGCACGGTTCCGGCGGGGATGTCCACAACGCTGTTCGGCGGCGGTTCGCCACGCTCGGTGCACGGCTGCCAAGCCGCGGTCGGGCGCACGTACTTCAACGGATGCTGACGCATCAGCACCGACGAGGTCTCGAGGTGGATGCGCTCGTGCTCGATACCCATCAGGACTGCCCAGAACGGGTCGTCCCAGCCGATCGGCAGGCCCAGTGGCGTCTCCCGGATGACCCGGTCCACCGCTTCGCGCACCTTGCGCCGATAGGCCCAGACCTCGTCGACAGTCGGCCACTCGTAGTGGGCGTCGTCCAGATCGTCCCAGCTCATCTCGTCCACGCCGACGGCAAAGGTGGACTCCAGTCGAGGGTCGATGCGTGCAGTCAGCAGTCCGGCGAGCACGAACTTGTTGGCGAAGAAGGTGGCGGTGTGACCGAGGTAGAAGATCAGCGGATGACGCAGCGCGATCGGCTTCACGAAGTAGGCCTCGTCGCAGGAGAGGGACTCGAACAGCGACTCGTAGCGATCGAAGGTGTCGTGGAAATAGCGCAGGATCTCCGCCCGCTTGGCTTCGGGGTCGATGCCGGCGAGCAGCGGCGTACGGGTCAACATCTGGGGCGGCGACATGGGCTCGGTCGTTTGATGGCTGACAGGCATTGGACCGACTGTGTCGGAGAAGGCTTACACAATCAAGTCGCAGCGCATCACCCGGCGACGTCGACCGCCCGCCCGGTGGCGGCACTCAGTGCCCGAGTGCGCGGCGATAGACGCCCGGTTCGGAACCGGCGATCGGAACCGCGGCAACGGCCTTGCGGTAATACGCGGGATCGTCCACCCAGCCGATCACCGCGTAGGCATAGCCGTCGCCGGCCATCGCGTGCAGGCAGCGCAAAAGCAGGGCTCGGCCGATGCCCTTGCCACGCTCGCCCGCGATCACGCCGACCGGCCCGAACATGCCGCGGGCGGTGGCGTCGTAGCAAGCAAATCCGAGCACGACGGATTGGCGGGTCGCGACGAAACAGGTCGGCGGTTGCCGCAGCAGGCAGGCGTGACATTCGTCCGCCCACCCGGGCGCGGTGTCGCCGAAGTGCTCGGCCACCACCGACAGGATTCGCCGGGCATCGAGCACCAAGGGGCGCTGGACGACCGCGTCGGCGGCGGCCAGGGCGGCCTCCGCCGACGCCAAGTCCGGCAGCTCGTAGAGGCGGACGAGCATGTCGGTCACGTGGACATGCCCGCCGCGATCGCGCGCGACGCCGGCGCGCGAATCCTCAGAAGCACAGTTGCCCGACCACCGGCGCACTCTGGCCGATGCTGTTGCCGAGCACCGCGAAGTGTCCGCTGGCATTCCTGAACAGGCCCTTGCCGTCGGTGCCGCTGATCACGATCTGCTCGGTGACGATCGGCGCGGCGGCGCCCTGCGGACGGACTACGATGACGTCGCTCGAATAGACGACTGTTCGGAACGGCCCGAAGCCGATGCCGATCGCGCTGCGTGCGGTGAGGACCTGGTTGCGCACCATTGGTACGGTGTCGCCAGGCAGCGGATCGCCGGACTCGAGCAGCGTCAGCGGGCTGATCGTCGCGTTGTCGTCGACGCCGACCGCGAGTTCGTGGGTGACGCCGGCGAAGCCGCGGCCGGCCGGCAGACCGAACAGCGAAAGGTTGACCGAGAAGCACTGTCCGGCGGCGAACGAGGCATCGTCGATCATCGTCGACACCGTGCATGCCGGGTTTCCGGCCGAATCCACTTCGGGCACCAGGAACACCGATCCTGTGACCGTCTGGCAGGTCGCGTTGGCAAGAGCCGGGGCCAGCCCGACGAGGGCGGCGGCGAGCATGAATTTCATTGTTTTTCTCCGAGTATGGCCATTCGTGAGGTGCCGGTGCCCTTTGTTCGTCGGGCGGCCCGAAAATGATGGCGGGATGCGGACGCGGTGTCTACATTTGCTTGCAAATTTTCTAGGGCCAGTCGCCCCGTAAATCCCTGACCCGCTGCTGCAGTGCGGCGGGATCCGCCGCGGTCGGTGCAAGCGGCTCGCCGACAATGAGCTCGATGCGGCTGAACAGGCCGCGGCGGAAGGGCTGGCTCATCGCGCGGCCGCCGATGCGGCTGAAGAAGCTGCCCCACAGTCCGCGCAGTGCCATCGGCACCACCGGCACCGCATTGCGCTTGAGGATCGAGCGCACCCCGGGCCGGAACGACTGCAGTTCGCCGTCGCCGGTGATCTGGCCCTCGGGAAAGATGCCGACCAGTTCGCCGGCATCGAGGGCGCGGGCGACCTCGTCGAAGGCGCGGCGGGTAGCCGCCGGATCGTCCCGCGCCGAGGCGATCGGGATCGCCCGGCTGGTGCGGAAGGCGAAGGACAGGATCGGCCAACGGAAGATCTTGTGATCCATGACGAAGCGGATCGGCCGCCGGCAGGCCGCCATGATGACCAGCGCATCGACGAAGCTGACGTGGTTGGCGACGATCAGCGCCGGCCCTTTCATCGGCACGTGTGCCTCGCCGTCGATGCGCAGCCGATAGACCAGATGCACCAGCAGCCAGACGATGAAGCGCAGCAGGAATTCCGGCACCAGGGAGTAGATGTAGATCGCCACTGCAGCATTCAGCACCGCGGTCAGCAGGATCAATTGCGGTATCGTCGCGCCGGCTGCCAGCAGCACGGCGCCGAGCAGGGCCGCGACCACCATGAAGGCGGCGTTGAGGATGTTGTTGCCGGCGATCACGCGCGAGCGGCAGGCGGCATCGGAACGGCTCTGCACCAGGGCATACAGCGGCACGATGAAGAGGCCGCCGAAGGCACCGATCATCACCAGGTCGAACATCACGCGCCAGGTCAGCGCCTGTTCGAGCACGATGCCGATCGGCAGCGGCATGCCGGCATGGGCGGCGGCCGGGCTCACCCACCACAGATCGAGCGCGAACAGCGACAGGCCGATCGAGCCGAATGGCACCAGCCCGATCTCGACGTGGCGACCCGACAGCCGCTCACACAGCAACGAGCCGACGCCGATGCCGACCGAAAAGACCGCCAGCAACAGCGTCACCGTGTGTTCGTCGCCGCCCAGCATCTCGCGCGCATAGCCCGGGAACTGGGAAAGAAACAAAGCACCATAGAACCAGAACCAGGAAATGCCGAGGATCGACAGGAACACGGTGCGATTGCTGCGCGCGAAGCGGATGTTGCGCCAGGTCTCGGTCAACGGGTTCCAGCCGATCGCCAGCGCGGCGTCGGCAATCGGCGCCGCCGGAATGTGCCGACTCGCCAGATAACCGCCGGTCGCCACCGCCAGCGCCGCCAGCGAGACCGACAGGGCACCGTCGGCGGTGGCGATCATCAATCCGCCGGCGATGGTGCCGAGCAGGATCGCGACGAAGGTGCCAGACTCCACCAGGGCATTGCCGCCGACCAGTTCATGTTCGCGCAGATGGGCCGGCAGAATGGCGTACTTGACCGGCCCGAACAGCGACGACTGGGTTCCCATCAGGAACAGCGTGGTCAGCAACAGGCCGAGCGAATCGACGGCGAAGGCAAGCGCCGCCAGCCCCATGACCAGGATCTCGGCGAACTTGATCAGGCGGATCAGCCGGCTCTTCTCGTACTTGTCGGCAAGCTGGCCGGCGCTTGCCGAAAACAGGAAAAATGGCAGGATGAAGATGCCGGCTGCAAGGTTGACCAGCACGCCGGGCGACAAGGCCGTGTAGCGTGCCGCCTGGAAGGTGATCAGCACGACCAGGGCGTTCTTGAACAGGTTGTCGTTGAACGCGCCCAGGAACTGGGTCAGGAAGAACGGCAGGAAGCGCCGCTCGTGCAACAGCCCGAACTGTGAGCTCATGCCGGCCTCAACCGACGTGGGCGTTGCCGAAGCGACGCATGAAGGCGCGGTCGATGCGATCCTTCCAGTGCCAGACCCAGCCGCCCCACCAGCCGAACGGACCCCAGGCGCCAAGGGCGTGGCGGCCACCAGTCGCCACCAGATAAAGCGCCCGCTTCTGTGGTTGCCACTCGGACAGTGCCTCGCCATTGGCAGCACGTCGCAGGTTGTCCGCCAGCGGCGGGCCGGCGCGCACCGCGAAGACACCGGATTTGGGGCGCGGATGAGCATAGGCGGCGACATCGCCGGCCGCGAACACCGTTGGGTGCGAAACGCTCTGCAGATTCTGGGCGACCCGCACGAATCCGTCCCGATCCAGTGCCAGGCCCGAGCCCGCCAGCCACGCGGGCGCGCCTGCGCCGGTCACCAGCAGCGCGTGACCGGCCGGGATCCGGGTGCCATCCGACAACTCGGCGTGGCTGCCGTCGAGTGCCGCGACGCGGCTGCCGGCATGCCATTGGATCCCTCGTTCGTTGAGCATCTGCAGGCACTTCCATTGCAGGTTCCGGGAAAGGCCGTCGAGCGGCAGACCGGCGTCGCCGATCACCGACAGCGCCGGCGCGGCGCCCTCGCCGGCGAGCCGATGGTGGATCGCGAAGGCCAGCTCGACGGCGGCGACGCCGCCACCGATGATCGCCACCGGATGGTCACGCGCCTCGCGGCAGCGCGCGAGCAAGGCCTCGACGCCACCGATGAAGGATTCGATCGGCCGCACCGGCAGCGCGTGCTCGGCCGCACCGTCGATTGCTTCGATGCGCGTGCGCGATCCGGTGTCGATCGACAGCAGGTCGTAATCGAGACGCGCGCCGTCGTTGCAGGCGAGCGCGCGGGCCGCGGCGTCGAGGGATTCGCCGGAGGCCTGGACGAAACGCACGCCGGCCTTGGCGGCCAGTTGCCCGAGGTCGAGCGCGCAGGCCTCGATCGGGTAGTGGCCGGCGATCCATCCCGGCAGCATGCCGGAGTAGATCTGGCGCGTGAATGGCGACACCAGCACCACTTCGAAGCCGGCGAGCGGCCGCGCCGCCATCGCCTCGAGAACATGGACGTGCGCATGGCCGCCGCCCAGCAGGATCAATCGTTTCATGGTCGGGTTCCGAAGCTGATGTCGCCGAAGCGGACCGTGACCGCGGCGCCGGTGTTGTCGGTGTCGGCGCCGATCGCAATGCCGGTCACGATCGGCGCCGGTTCGCCGAAGGCGGTCGCGAAATCGGCGGCGACGTCGCGCGCCTCGACCATCCATCGACCGGCCAGTCGATCACCGCTCTCGAGCACCACCATGCGCAGTCTATCGGTGTAGGGATTCGGTGCAATCGTGCCGATTGGCTGGGCGGTGCCCCAGACGTAGCACAGCGCCGCCGCCGGCAAGTCGTGGCCGTGGATCGAACGGGCCAGCAGATAGGCGATCCGCTGGCCCAACGGCAGCCGCGCGGGGTCGTAGTCGAAGAATACGTAGACGCGGCCGGCATAGTCGTCGCCGGCCTTGGCGCGCAGGTCCGAGCCGGGCACAGCAGCACTGACCTTCCAGCGCCAGCGCAGCCACGGCGTGGTGGCCGGGTCCACCGTGACGGCGTGCGACAGCGTCGACGCGGAGCCTGCGGACACCACCTCGAGGACCTGCTCGCCGCCGTCCATTGCCAGGCGAAAGCTGTTGGCGCGCGCGACCTTCGGCAACGGCACGTGACGCCAACTGCCGGTCAGCGCCGCAGCGCCAGAAAAGGGCTCAGGCTGCGGCGGCGCCGCAGCCGCGGACCCCAGTGCGACTGCTGACAGGATCATTGCCCAACGGAGGATCACGACTCGCCCCGATCGAACACGCGGCGGGTCTCGAACACCCGGGCCGGAAGCACGCGATCGCCGCTGCGCAGCGAGCGCTTCAACACCAGGTCGAACAGCAGCGGGTTCACAAGCTGCAGGCGGTCGAGCAGATCGACCACATCATCGTCGAGCAGGCCGGCCGCGGCCAGCGACGACGGCGACGTCAGCGGCAAGACGCCCGGCAACGGGTAGTCGCTGCCGTAGAGCAAGCGCCCGTGCCAGTCGTCGGTTTCGATCAGGCGTCGGACGACGCCGGGTGCCCGATTGCGAAAGACCACCGCCGAGATGTCGCCGAAGAGGCGGGTCCGCGCCCTCGGCTCATCCATCATGCGGGCGAACAGTTCGAAACTCGGCACCGGCTGGGCGGCGGCCCCGCGATCGAGATCCAGGTCTTCGCCGAGACTCGCGCAGTGGGCCAGCACGACGCGCACGCCGTGGTCGAGCGCCCGGCGCAGGCGCAGCGGGTTGCCCCAGTCCGGACGACCGACGCCCTGTACCGCGCGCTCTTCGCCGGCATGGGTGATCAGGGGCAGTCCGAGTCGGGCCAGGGTCGCGTAGAAGCGATCGCAGGCCGGGTCGGCGGGGTCGATCGCCATCGCCGGCGGCAACCATTTGACGGCACGTGCGCCGCCGGCGACGGCGGACTCGAGCGCGTCGAGCGCGTCGGGTCGATAGGGATGGATCGAGCATACCCACTCGAAGCGCGCCGGCGCCGCGTGGGCGATCCGCCGGGCCCAGTGATCCGGAACATGGAAGGCGCTCGCTGCCGGCAGCGGACGACCACGACCGTCGTGGGCCTGTTCGAACGCGTAGAGCATCAGTTTGAAGCCCGCCGGCATGTCGCCCATCAAGTCGTGCAGGCGCTCGACGAAGCTGTCGTCGACCCGGCCGGGGGCGTCCTCGACGCAGGCGGCATTCATGTAGAACAGCCGCTGAACGTACTCGGCCGGGTGCCACGGACTGAGCATCCTCGGCGAAATACGGATGCCGCTGGCGACATCGCCGACACCGGCGAGATGGGCATGGCAGTCCCAGACTCGCTCTGGATCGAGTCCGTGCCAGGCGGCAACGACCCGCGGGTGCGTGGCCAGGTCATCGGGCATGGACGCCTCGCACGGATTGACCAGGCGCGGCCGGGCCTGCGTCGCGATGCCGGCCACCGCCAGCACACCGGCGCCGAGTGAGCCGCGCAGCCAGCGACGACGGGCAGGATCGAACGGTGCGCTCATGTTCGCGACCGTCGACGGAGGAATCGGGCGAGGGCGTCCATCATGGTCGCGCCATGTCGCTGCGGGCCGGACCTCATGCCTGCGGCGGCCATTGCACCTCTGGCCGCATCAGGTCGCGGAAGGCGGCCATCAGCCAGGAACGCATGCCGACGACGATGGTGTAGGGTCGCCGCTGGTCGGCCGGCAGCTTCTGATCGACGATGTGCTGCTGGGCGAAGTCCTGGCCGATGCGCGCCAGGCGTTCGCGCAACGCGCGGGCCTGGCTGCGCCCGATCTGGCCGTTGACCACCATCAGCATCTCCGACTCGCCGTCGAAGCCGCCGTCGAAGTAGTCGTCGATCACCTCGGCGCGGAAGAAGCCCATCACCGGCCCATGGGGTCGCCAGCGGAAGCCCTTGGCCAGCTTGAGGTGGTAGCGGTTGTCGGGCCGCAGATCGATCACGCCGAGGCGGTCGAGCTGGACCAGCGCCCGGATGCATTCGGGCTCGGACAGACGATAGGTCGCGACGATCTGCTCGAAGCTCCAGCGCGACAGACAGCAGATTGCCACCAACAGCAGTTGTCGGTCGGCCACCACCGCCCGCTCCTGGGCCAGCGACAGCTCGGTCAGCAACGGCTCGCACTCGGCGACACTGCGCGACAGGTCGGCGAAGTCGAGCTTCAGGATCCGGCAGATCGCGTCGACACGCGACAGCGAAATGTCACCGGCCGTCGAGAACATCCGCTTGACGCTGGATTCGGCGATGCCGAGTTCGCGCGCCAGCGCCGCGTAGGTGAGGCCCGCGGCCTTCAACTCGGCCTTCAGGATCTCGATCAGGTCATGGGTCGTGCTCATCGCCGCTGCTCCGGATGGGTCGGTGCCAAGCATAGAAGCCTGCTTCGCGGCTGACGAGTGCCTTTGCCCCGGTATCGGCAAACGATACCGAACAGCGCTCGATCCGGCACCACGGCCGAATCCGTTGTCGCCTGGCGATACCGACGCCAGCATCGACGCACCTTCAACCGACGAGGAAGCACGCGATGCAAGCAACCATCCGCCGCGACACCCGCGCCTGGCGAGCGCAAGTCTGGATCTCCTTCGGCCTCGCCGGCCTGTTGTGCGCGAGCGGCCTGGTCTGGCTGCCGGGCGACGGGCTCGATCGCGCCTTCATCGTGATGGGCTATGCCTTCAGCCTGTCGTCCGCCTTTGCGCTGGCCAAGGCGATCCGCGACGGCGAGGCCGGCAGCCGCGACACGCCGGGCTGGAGGCTGGTGGTCTGGGGCGGCTTCGCGACGGCGCTGGCGATGACCGCCTGGGGTCTGTGGAAGATGGGCATCAACCCGACCTGGAAAGCCTATCTCGCGGTCAGCTGGCTGTACCTGATCTCCAGCGCCTTCACCCTGGCCAAGACGCTGCGCGACCAATTGGAATGCGAGCGTGCGGAATCGTCGTCGACGGATCGCGACGGCGCGCGGCCGACCGGGGTGATGCAATGAACCCGCAGCGTCGCCGACATTTGGGCCTGCTGATCGGAGTGGCGGCATCGACGCTTGCGCTGGTCGGCCACGCCCACGATGGCCCGTCCAGCGCAAGCGCTGCGTCGTCTGCGTCGCTGGCGCTGCCGGTGGCCTCGCTGGTGGCCGCGCCGGTGCTGTTCCTGGCAGCCGGCGCAACCCTGACGCTGAGCGCGATCGAGATCTCGGCAGACACCACGACCTGGGTACTCGAACGGGCGTCCGACGGTGCTTCGGCGATTCTCGAATTCGCATCGGGTGCGGCGCTGGCGGCCGCGGCGACGGTCGGCGCGATTCTCACCGTCACCGCCGTCGCCGCCGGCTGGATCCTGTCGGCGGCGGGCGAGGCGCTGTGCTTCGTGCCCAACACGATCGGCCGCTCGCTGCTCCACGACGAGCGCATCACGCGATGATCGGGCATGCCGTGTCGCGCTGGTTGTGGCTGCTGCTGCTCCTGCCGGTGCTGGCCTGGGGCGGTCAGGATTGCACGGCGCAGCGGCCGACCTTCGATGCCTTCCGCCGCGCCCTGGCGCTGGCCGCGCACACTGCGCGCGAGCTCGACGTTCGCGGTGCACGCGTCGTCGTGCTGGCCCGTGCCGGTCAGGACCTGGCTGCCTATGGGCTCGAATACTCGCATCTGGGCATCGCCTATTGCGACGACGATGCGCTCAGCGGCCGTGGCGCGTGGCGGGTGGTGCACAAGCTCAACCCCTGCGGCACGACGCGCGGCGAACTGTACCGCCAGGGGCTTGCCGAGTTCTTCGGCGACGGCCTGCACCGCTTCGTCGCGGGCATCGATGTGCTGCGCCCGCCCTTGGCCGACACGCTGCCGGCGCGGCTCGCCGACGATCGCTGGCTCGCGCAGCTGCACGAGCCGCGCTACAGCATGCTGGCCTACCCATGGCGCACCCGCTATCAGCAGAGCAACCAGTGGGCGCTCGAAACCCTCGCCCGCGGGCTGGAACCCCGGGTCGGCGACCGTCGCGGCGCCCAACGCACGCTGGCGCGCCTCGACTACCGTCCGCAGGTGTTGCGGCTGCCTGCGCTGACCCGCCTCGCGGCCCGGATCGGAAGCCGACACATCGCCTTCGACGACCACCCCTGGCATGACCGCGTCGCCGGTCGAATCGCCACAGTCACGGTCGAATCGGTCTTCGACTGGCTGCAGCGGAGCGGCCACGGCGACGCGCCGATCCGGCTTCGGGCACCCGAGCCGGGCCGGGCGGACGGCGCCCACCGCGTCGGAGCGCCCGACCCGGCTCCACGCCGCCGGGGCGACATCGTGCCCATGCCCGTGGCGGCACCGGGACGATCGACGACAAGCCGGTTGCAGCGCCCGGGCAGGCTGCAGGCGAAGGACCAATCCCGGTTCGCCGGGATTTCGCGGACCGGTTCATGCACAGGTCCGGTAGCCATCAGGACCGTCCCTGCAGGATCGGAATGGTCGATCCGGGCAACCGCTCGATCCGCCTTTTCGGCCACTCGTCCGACGGCGCCCAAAGTCGGCTTGATTCACACGGATGCGCTGTCTAGAAAAAGAGCGTGGCAACGGTAAAGGAGACTGAATGTCACGTTTCATTGCGGCATTGATGGCAACCCTTTTATCCGTAGCAAGCGTCAATGCCTGGGCCGGGTGCTCAGGTGACCATGGAACGGACGACCGTGGCGGGATGAGTACGCCGAAGAAGCCATCAGCCTGACGCGCCCGGCGAGGGCGCAAGAAATCGGGCCGGTTGAACACCGGCCCGATGTTTTTTGGTTCCGGGCACACGGCGTATCCTTGACGGCCACCCGACGCCAGCCCTCACATCCATGGATTTTCCCGCCGATCTGCCGACACGGGTCGCCCGCGCCCGCCACGTCATCTTCTTCACCGGCGCAGGCGTTTCGGCCGAAAGCGGTATTCCAACCTTCCGCGACGCACAAAGCGGCCTCTGGTCACGCTTCGATGCCGCTGAACTGGCCACACCCGAAGCCTTCGCCCGGGACCCCGCACTGGTCTGGGGTTGGTACGAGTGGCGCAGGATGAAGGTGTTGACCGCCCGTCCGAATGCCGCCCACGAGGCCATTGCGGCGCTGGCGGCCGACTGCCGCGTCAGCGTCGTGACGCAGAATGTGGACGATCTCCACGAGCGCGCGGGGAGCAAGGTCTGCGCCCATCTTCACGGCCACCTGAACCGACCCCGGTGCATCGATTGCGGCAGCCCGGCGCGTCACCCGGCCGGCATCCCGGCCGTGGTCGAAGACGGCGCGCGCATCCCGCCACCGACCTGCATGAAGTGCGGCGGCATGGTTCGACCCGGCGTCGTCTGGTTCGGTGAATCGCTGCCGCCAGCGGACTGGCAGGCTGCGATGGAGGCCATCGGTAGCGCTGATCTGCTGTTCAGCGTCGGCACCTCGTCTCTGGTCTGGCCGGCTGCGGAGATTCCGGTCTGGGCGGCACAGCACGGCGCCTGCGTGGTGCAGGTCAATCCGCAGCCGACGGCGCTCGACGAGATCGCAGCCTACAACCTGCATGGCGCCGCCGGCTGCGTGCTGCCCGCCCTGTTGATGGCCGCCAGAACTGCATGACACGGAACGAACGCACCTCAACCGCCGTCCTCCGACGCGATTCTCGATGCCATCGACGGCTCACCCCTGCCCGCGCTCGCCAGCAGCAGTCCGGCGCATCGCAGGCCGGTGGACACTTCGTTCGAACCAGTGCATGAAGCGGGCCGCGACCGGGCCGTGGCGGAGTTTCGCCAGCCGCACGATGCCTGCCAGCGACACCAGTTCCGGACCGCCCGCGCGCTGCCGGTATTCGTTTGCGGACAAGCCACCCAGGCGCAGTCCCTGTCGCTGCAGCTCGAGCGCATGCAGGACGTCGTCGAGCCAGGCCCACGGCTCGCCATCGTCGGCGTCCTCGATCCGGATCTGACGACCGTCGAACTCGTAGTAGCGTCCCTCCCAGCCGCGGTAGTGAAATGCGCGGAGCAGCGCCGGCAGTCGCGAGCCTGCCTCGACCAGCAGCGCGCCCCAGGAATAGGCGCACAGGGCGGTGACCAGCAGCGCAGTCCTGGCATGACCCGCGGCGAGGCAGAAAGCAAGGACGATGGCGCCCATGCCACCGATCGCTGCGTGCAAGGGCATCAACGGGTGCATCCGATCTCCTCCCACGCGTCGAGGACCATCCTTACCGCCCTTCGTCTGCTTGCCATCATCGGATCTTGCAGTGACCTCGAAATTACGTCAGCATCGGCCCAGAGCGCCTTGATATCACGAGAGTTCGAGCACTGAACGCGTCCAACGAATCCGACCACGCCGAGTTGCTCGCGGGCTGCCGGCGACACTTTCTCGATGCGCTCGAGGCATTCGCCCGCGATCGCGGCTTCGTGCGTGCCGAAGTTCTCGCCGGACTCGCCGACGAAGCCGGTGCCGCCTTCGACGAACTCGCCGGTTTGAAGGACCGCAAGGGTTTCGAGGCAGTGCGCAGTCTCACCGCCTCGCGAATCAGTCTGGTCCATGAGGAAGATCTGGAATTCTCGATCGTCCTCAACGACGTGGCAAGGCGTGCGCGCGAGCGTTGCGAAGATGACCTGGCCCGCGTGCACGCCGGCATGATGCAACTGCTCGGACAGCGCGACACGACGTCGGAACAGTGTCCTGTCGGGCCCGAAGCTGCCTGCCGGGGGCTGCGGGGACTGGCCGAGTCGGCGGATCTGGATCCCGATCTGCGCCTCAAGCTGCTCAGCGACAATGCCGACGAGCTGGCGCACGTGCTGCGCGGCCTCTATCGCCGCCTCCTCGATCGGTTCGCCGCCGCCGGAATTGCCTGTCGCACCGCCTCGACGCGCGCCGCGCAAGTCGACCGGGACGGGGTGCCGGGTACGGCACCGGCCGGCCGTGCGATCGCGGCGCTTCACCAGTCGCTGCTGCCCGAAGGCACTGGCGAGGGCACCGACCAGCCGGTACCGCCGGACCTGATGCGCGTGATCTTCCAGTGGATCGACGAGCATTGCGGGGCGAGCGGCGCCCAGTTCAGCGGCAGCCAGCTGGCCTCGTTGCTGTCGCCCCGACGCGCGACGGCGGTCCTCACCGTCGAGCGCCTGTTCGACGGCCTGTCGGTCGATCCCTCGCTGGCCGCCGGCCTGCGCACGGCGCTCGGACACCTTCGCCTGCCGCTGCTCAAGCTCGCTGTCGAGAGCGATGCCATGCTGATCTCGCCCGAACATCCGGCCAGTCGCCTGGCACAGGCGATGGCCGCTGCCTGCGCCGGCATCGAAGCGGATGCCGCCGGCCAGTCCGCCTGGCTGGGCCGCGTCCAGGCCATCGCACAGCAACTGTCGGGACCGTCCGATTCCCCGCTCGAGGCCGTGCGTCGCGCCCTGGCCGCCACCGACGCGCTGATCGACGAACGGCTCCAGTGCATGCGTGACGCGGCCCGTGTCGCCTCCGATGCCGCCCTGCGCTCCGAACGACACGACAGTTGTCTCGCCGGCGCCAGCCGGGCGCTGCGGGCCTTGATCGAGGCACGGACGCCTGATGCCGTCGTCGACTTTCTCGAGTTGTACTGGGTGCAGGTACTGGCGCGCACCGCCTACGCCAAGGGCGATCGCAGTGTCGAGTACGACACATTGCTGCGTGCAGGCGCGGAACTGGTGGACAGCGTTCAGCCGATCGAGGACGGTCAGCGGCTGCTGCCGCGACTGCCCGATCTGATCAAGCGCCTGCAGAGCGGCATCGATCTGCTCGGCCTCGATCCCCAGCGCCGCAACGCGGCACTGGCGCCATGCATGGATCTTCACGCAGCGATCGTGCGCAATGTGCCGCCCCCGGCCTATCGCCGGATGCGTCCGATCGGCCTGCGCCTGCGTCCGGTTCCCGGCATCGATCGCGTGCGCCTGCTGATGCATGGCGGCCACAGTCCGCGCGACGCGGTCGCGCCGAAGTGGCTGCAGTCGGTCGACATCGGCGCCTGGCTGTTCCTGCAAGGCGAGGAACTCGGGCGCTGGCATGGCTGCGTCGGCTGGATCGGGCCGATGCGCCAGCTGTTGACGCTGGTCGGCACCGACGGCGAATCCTTGCTGCTGATCAGCCGGCGTGCACTTTCCGAAATGGCCGAGAACGGCAATGCCCACCTGCTGCAGATCCCGTCGCCGCTCGAGGTGTCGGCGCGACGACTCACGCAGGCGACGACGGTCGGCCGCAAAGCTTGATCCCGGTCGGTGCATCGAAGCGCGCGATCGGGTACAAAGGCAGCCGGAGCCACATTCGCGGGTCAGACCAGATGAGCACTCCGCCGGACGACAGAATCGTTCATGCGCCGCACCTGCCGCTCACCGCCTATTACGCGAGCGAGAAGGAACGCCGGGGCTTCGTGCGCAACATCTTCGACAACACCGCTCGCCACTATGATCGGATCGAGCGCCTGCTGGCGCTCGGCACCGGGCCCTGGTATCGACGGCAAGCCCTGATGCGGGCTGGACTGGGTCCCGGCATGCGCGTCGTCGATGTCGGCGTCGGGACCGGCCTGGTCGCACGCGAGGCAGCGGAACTGGTCGGCGATCCGACCCTGGTCGTCGGCGTCGACCCGAGTCCCGGCATGATGGCCAACGCGGACTTGCCAGACGGCGTTCGCCTGGTCGAAGGGCGAGCCGAGGAGATGCCCTTGCCCGACGCCGAGTTCGACATGCTGAGCATGGGCTACGCGCTGCGCCACATCGGCGACCTGGCGGCGGCGTTCGCCGAGTTCCACCGCGTGCTGAAACCGGGCGGCCGGCTGTGCCTGCTCGAGATCACGCGTCCGACCCACGGCTGGAGCCGGGCGCTGCTGAAGGCCTACATGCGCGGCGTGGTACCTGCCCTGGCGCGGGTTGTCGGTGGCGGTGCCGAGACCGCCCGGCTATGGCGTTACTACTGGGACACGATCGATGCCTGCGCGTCGCCGGACGAAGTGCTGGCGACGCTGCGCGCCGCCGGCTTCAGCGACGTCCGCTGTCACGTCGAAGCCCGGGCGCTGTCGGTGCTCGCGGAGTTCCAGGCGGTCAAGGCCGCCTGATCACGGTTCAGGGTTCGACCCGCTGCAGGCGATAGCCGCGGCGTTCGAGCAGTGACAGCACGCCTTCTTCGCCGAACAGGTGCAGGGCACCGAACGCCGCGAACAGGCGACCCTTGCGCAACAGCGGCTCGAGTCGCTCGACGAAGCGCCGATTGCGCGAGTACAGCACGGCGCCGAGAAAGTCCGCATTGTGGCGGCGCAGTTCCGGCGCGTTGTCGAGAATCGACTCGTTGATGCGGAACATCTCGGCCAGGTTGCCGGCCAGATAGGCCCGGATCAACGGTTCGAAACTCGCGCGCATGAGCTGTGGAAAGCGGCCTGCGTGGCGCAGCAACTGGACCTGCGACTCCTGTGGCACGCCCTCGAACGACGCGATCTGCTCCTCGATGCTCTCGAGCGGCCGCACCGGCTTGCCCGCGTCGCGGGCATGCGCGAGCAGCGCCTCGTCCATGCTGACGCCGCTGCCGCCGGAGGGCTGGGCGATCACCAGCAGGGCCGCCCATGGCTTCATCCGCGGGCGGGCACTGAAGCGAACACCGGACTGCGCGAGCAGCGACTCGACCCGCGTGAAGTCGTCGGAACCGAGCAGGTCCGGCAACCTCGGCTCGCGCATCATCATCGCGCGACGGAAGCGATAGGCCGAGACCTCGTCGCCGACCAGTTCGGTCGCGATCTGCTCGGAATCCGACATCGCCTCCAACACCAAGCCCGGCAACTGCGCGAGACGCGCATCCGGCGCATGCAGGGTTCCGAGCAAGTGGCTCTTGGCACCGTTCGGCGCCTGCACCTGCCAGAACACCCCATGCGCGTACGGCTCGGCGCCGAGCCGGCCGGCGGCGACCAGTGCGGCGATCAGGCAGAGGAGCGGTATCAGACGAACGCAGCGCATGATCGACAGAGCGCGGACGGCGGAAAATGGTTCCGATACACTGCGACGCCAGCCGATGCGATCGACCCCGTGCCGCGCGCGACGGACGACTACCCGGTCGCTGCCGGCGACAGTCAAGGCGCGCTCCGATCCCTGTCCGACCGGCATCGGCGCCGGGCGGGAACAGCACCCGGGCGCCGCAGACGAGCCGGCTTGGTGACACGGGTTTTCCGCAGGTGTCAGGCACCGGCATCGACCTGCAAGTGCCGATCCTGATGGGCCGACCCGAATCGCGGCCAACCGCCAGTCCCGCGCACCGAATTCCGCGATCGACTATTCTTGTGCCTCCCGCGTCGAGCTCGGCGCGCCCTTGCAATCGACAGGCAATCACGATGAACAGACCGCTTCTACTCGCCATCGGCATCGCGCTGGTCGGCTCCGGCACCGGCGCCGTCGCCGCAGACATGTCCGAAGAACAGAAAACCCTCTATGCACTCGGCCGGCTGGTGGCGAGGCAGACCGCGGTCTTCCAGCTCAGCGCCGAAGAGCTCGCGACCGTGCAACAGGGTTGGCGGGACGCGGTGACCGGCGCCGACAGCGCGGTGGACATGAACGTCTACGCCACCAAGGTCAATGAACTCGCCACCGCGCGACGCCAGGCGGCCGCACAGAAGGTCGCGGAGGAAGGCAAGGCGGTGGTCGCTGCAGCGGCCGCCGAGGCCGGCGCGATCAAGGCCGAGAGCGGCTTCGTCTACCTGCCCCTGACCGAGGGCGACGGCGCACAACCCTCGGGTAGCGACGTCGTCAAGGTGCACTATCGGGGCACGCTGACGGACGGCACCGAGTTCGACAGCTCGTACAAGCGTGGCGAAATGAGCACCTTCCCGCTCGATGGCGTGATCAAGTGCTGGAGCCAGGGCGTGGCGATGATGAAGGTCGGCGGCAAGGCGCGGCTGACCTGCCCCGCCGACACCGCCTACGGCGATCGTGGCGCAGGCGCCGTCATTCCGCCGGGCGCGACGCTGATCTTCGAGGTCGAGCTGGCCGAGGTGGTCAGCAAGAAGTGAAATTCGTCGCGACCCGTCAGTCGGGTCGCGACCAGTACTCCTCGATCAGGATCTGACCCGGCTCGCGTCGGCGGTGGCGCGCCAGTCCGAACGCGGCCAGCGCCGTCATGGTGTCGGCGACCATGCCCGGATTGCCGCACAGCATGACCCGGCTGCGCGCCTGGTCGAAGCCCAGCCCGGCGGCGAGTTGCAGGCGACCGTCGTCGATCGCCGCCGGAATCCGGCCCGACAGCGCGGCGTCGCTGGATTCGCGCGATAGCATCGGCACGTACGCGAAACTTTTCCCGGCAGGCGGCTCGAGCGCCTGCAGCCGCCCGGCGTAGGCGAGCTCGGCGGCGTGGCGGACACCATGCACCAGGCGCAGCTGATCGCAATGACGCCACAGGCCACCGTCGGAGACCATCGATACGAAGGGGCCGACGCCGGTACCGCTGGCGATCAGCCACAGTTCGGAGCCCGCCGGCATTTCCGACAGGGTCAGGAAGCCGTAGGCGGCGGTCCCGACCCGCAGCCGGTCGCCACGCGCCAGCGCCGCCAGGCGCGGCGACAAAGGGCCGGTCGGCACGACGTCGAAGTAGACCTCCAGCAGCGGGTCGTCGGGGGCATTCACGAGTGAATAGGGCCGTCCGACGATCTCGCCGTCCACTTCGAGCCCGAGCCGAATGAACTGGCCCGGCTGGAAGCGGCCGATCGACGCCTCGATCCGCAGCGAGATGTGGCGGTCGGTCCACGCCTTGCGATCGACGACGGTCCCCTCAGTCCAGCTCATACGCAGATCCGCTCCGAGACGTTGGCTCAGTGCGTTGGAACCAGGACGACACCAGATGTTCCCTTCGCGGCCGCACGGCTGGCGCGGCTCTTGCTGAGAATCGGGACCCGACTCAGCGGACCTTCGTCCCGACAGCCTGCAAGCGTGTGGTGTCGTGACGATGTCGGGAGCCTTGCACACCGGAGACCAGTCCATGAGCGCAGACGCCCTTCCCGAAGACTCCGTCCTGCGGCGCCATGCCGAGACCGAGCGCAACCGGCAACTCGGCTTGCCGCCGACCGACTCGGTCCTGAAGCGTCACTACATGCAGCTGCAACAACGGTCCGCAGCGCCCGCCGCGGGCGCCACCGCGAGGGCGACGCCACGACCTTCCGCGCAGCCGGCGGCACCGGCGCAGCCCGGAGCCAGGGCGGCCAGCGCGCCACCACCGCGTCCCGACGCCGCAGTGGCCAGCCAGCCCTCGTCGGGTGGCGGACTGCTCGGCTGGCTGAAGCGCCTGCTCGGCGCCTGAAGCTTCGGGCAACACAGACTGTCCCACCTGCGGCGCAGGTCGTTGCCGGTTCGCGACAATGCGCCGGCGCACGGCGCTGCCTTGCTGCGCCGCCGACGCACTTCGTGGACATATGCCCGTGCATCCACCGGGTCCCTGCAGGCGACATCCACCGTGTTCTCGCACGCCTGGCCACGCATCCGACGCCGACCCTCGTACAGCCGCGTAGGAAAGCCCCTACCAGGGGTGGGCATCGGCTGACGTCCGGTCGCGACGGGCGCCGATAGGGCGCGGCTTCGTCGAAATCTAGAGTTCGCATCAAGGCGTCAGCGCAATCTCTTGCGCGCCGATGCCGACAGATGCCGACGCCTTGTGCGCCGGAAACGAGTCCGATGCGAATACACGGAGGAAGTCATGAAGAAGACCGCGATTGCCATTGCCCTGACCACCACGCTGTTTGCCGGCGCCGCCGCGACCGTCGCGCTAGCCAACGATTCCGTCGAGAATCAGAAGTCCGATCCCGGCGCGATTACCCAGTTCGTCAACGATTCGGCCCTGACCGGCAAGGTCAAGGCGGCGCTGGCGGCTGATCCGGTGACCGACGCAATCGAGATCGAAGTCGAAACCGCACGCCGTGTCGTGCTCCTCGAAGGTGAGGTCGACAGTGCCAAGGAGAAGGCCCAGGCCGAGAAGGTCGCCCAATCGGTTGAAGGCGTCGAGGGGGTGATGAACAGGCTGACCGTCGTCGGCAGCGGTGACGGCGAAGAGAAGAGCGCGATCGGCCAATATGTCTCGGACACCGTGGTGACGACCAAGGTCAAGACCGCACTGGCGGCCGACACCACCACCGAAGCGATCGAGATCGAAGTGGAGACCACCCGAGGCGTCGTCAGCCTGCGCGGCGAGGTCGATTCCGAGGCCGAATCGAAGCAGGCCGAGAAGCTCGCCGCCGGCATCGAAGGCGTTCGCGAGGTCGACAACGAACTGATCATCGCCAAGGACGCCGACGGCAAGGACAAGGGCGCCGTGACCCGTTACATCAACGACGCCGCGCTGACCGCCAAGGTCAAGACCGCTCTCGCCGCCGACAGCGTCACCGAGGCCTTCGAGATCGACGTCGAAACCACGCGCGGCGTAGTGCTGCTGAGTGGCCAGGTCGATAGCGAGAAGGAATCGACCCAGGCGCAGAAGGTGGCCAGTGCGATCGATGGCGTGCGTGAAGTCATGAACCACCTGACGGTCCGCACCAACTGACCGGCAGCCACGCCCGCCCCATCCCGAAGCCGTTCCCGCACAGCAGCGGGCGCGGCTTCTACGCGTCTGCGGCGGGACCTATAGTGAACGGAAGCGCAACCGGCCCGTGCCGGCCGCACCTGTCGGGAGTGCAAGCGATGAGCCGCCACCATGTCGAGCCGACGCGGCGTCTGCTGTGGCGCGCGGCGCTGGCACTGTCCCTGTGCATCACATTGCTGCCGTCCGCCCGGGCGGACGGCACTCATCTGCGCATCGGTATCGTCGGTACCGGGCGTATCGGCGGGGCGCTGGCCGAACTGTGGGCCGGTGCCGGGCACCAACTGGTGATCTCGTCCCGCCATCCCGAGCGGCTCGAAGCACTGGCGAACCGGCTCGGGGCGCAAGTTCGCACCGGCACACCGGTCCAGGCGGCGGCTTTCGGCGAGGTGGTGCTGGTCTCGGTCCCTTATGGCGCGCTGCCGCAGGTCGGCCGCGACCTCGCGCACCTGATCACAGGCAAGGTGGTCCTCGAGACCGGCAACCCGTTTCCGGGTCGGGACGGCGACATGGCCCATCTGGCCCGGGCCAAGGGCGCCGGCCTCGCGTCGGCGGCGTATTTGCCAGGCGCGCGGTTGGTGCGGGCATTCACGTCGATTCCGCATCAACGCTTGCGCAGCGAAGCCCATCGTGCCGGCGAACGCGTCGCCGTCGCACTCGCAGGCGACGATCGGGATGCGCTGGCGACGGCACGCCGCCTGGTCGAGGACGCGGGCTTCGATGCGGTGATCGTCGGCCCGCTGGCCGACGCGCGAAAGTTCGACGTCGGCTCCGAGGTCTTCGGACGCGCGATGACCGCGGCCGAACTGCGGCGAACGCTCGGCCTCGATTGAGATCCAGCCACGGTGTAGCTCGGATACCGTCGAACCGGGATGTTGTCCAGGCGAACCAACAGGCGCCGATGCCGGACAGCGGGCAGCCAGGTCTTCGGGAAACGGCGTCCATTCGATCATCTCGCCAGACGCATCGCGCGGACTGGTTCGCTGACGTTCCGGCAGCGCTCGCGCGAATAGCAATGATCCGTCACGTCGCCACCGGCATGACTCGGGGCCGATGATGGTCGACCTGCCGGCGCGGGGCGGCCCGCCCTACAGCATCGGCATCCGCAGAACGGCCGACGGAGAGACTTCGATGCGGCCGTTTTGCTGCATCGCAGCACATGCCGAGAGCGCGCCGTGCTCCGGCAGCACCGTGACCGGAGCGGTCATCCGAGCCACGGATGCGGGTCCACTTCGACCCCTGCGGCTGCCTCGCTGATACCGCGCCTGCCGCTGCCAGCGCTTTCCTGCGCCGTCGACTCCGACTGCTCAATACGGGGAAAATCCGAAATCATTCCGTTGACTCCGAATCTTGTGACGCAGCCCTTGCCTTCCTTTCCCATTTTTGGTGCACTGATCGCGGCCGCCATGACATACGGGCGCCAAGTAAGCTGTCAGTAAGCGAACTGAACTATGCTGCTGCAGCGCAACACACGATGCGCAATAACACAAGAGGGAGAGATTCGATGAACGAAGAAGCAGTTCGGCGGATGAAGGAGAATCCGCGCTACCAGGAACTGGTGTCGACGCGCAGTCGCTTCGGCTGGATCCTGACGGCGATCATGATGGTGGTCTACTACGGCTACATCATGATCATCGCCTTCGACAAGGAATTGCTGGCGATCAAGCTCGGCGACGGGGTCATGACGGTGGGTATCCCGGTGGGCATCGGCATCATCATCTTCACGGTGATCCTGACCGGCATTTACGTCCGGCGTGCCAACAGTGAGTTCGACGAAATGACCGAAGAGCTGGTCAAGGAGGTCAAGTGATGACGCGCCAACACAAGCTGCTGGGCGCGCTCGCGCTGGCCTCGTTCTCCGGATTTGCGCTCGCCGCCGGCGCCCTCGAGGGACCCGCCGAGAAGCAGCCGCTGAACATCACCGCGATCGCGATGTTCATCGCCTTCGTGATCTTCACGATGGGCATCACCAAGTGGGCCGCCAAGAAGACCACCTCGGCGTCCGACTTCTACACCGCCGGCGGCGGCATCACCGGCTTCCAGAACGGCCTTGCGATCGCCGGCGACTACATGTCGGCAGCTTCCTTCCTCGGCATCTCGGCCGCGGTGTTCCTGAATGGCTACGACGGCCTGATCTACTCGATCGGCTTCCTGGTCGGTTGGCCGGTGATCATGTTCCTGATGGCGGAGCGGCTGCGTAACCTCGGCAAGTTCACGTTCGCCGATGTCGCCTCCTACCGCCTCGGGCAGACGCCGATCCGGACGCTGGCAGCGTCGGGCACGCTGGTCGTGGTCGCCTTCTACCTGATCGCGCAGATGGTCGGTGCAGGGCAGCTGATCAAGCTGCTGTTCGGCCTCGACTACTGGATCGCGGTGGTGCTGGTCGGCGCGCTGATGATGATGTACGTGCTGTTCGGCGGCATGCTGGCCACCACCTGGGTTCAGATCATCAAGGCCGTCCTGCTGCTCTGCGGCGCCACGTTCATGTCGCTGATGGTGCTATCGGCCTTCAACTTCAGTCCTGAAGCGCTGTTCGCCAAGGCGACCGAAGTGCACACCAAGGGCGAGACCATCATGTCGCCGGGCAACTTCATCACCGATCCGATCTCGGCGATCTCGTTCGGCATGGCGCTGATGTTCGGTACGGCGGGCCTGCCCCACGTGCTGATGCGATTCTTCACCGTGCCGAATGCCAAGGAAGCCCGCAAGTCGGTGTTCTGGGCCACCACCTGGATCGGCTACTTCTATGTGCTGACCTTCATCATCGGCTTCGGCGCGATCGTGCTGGTCGGTACCAACTCGGCATTCACCGAGGGCGGCACCCTGGTCAGCGAGGGCGGCAAGCTGATCGGCGGCAACAACATGGCGGCAATCCACCTCGCCAGCGCAGTCGGCGGCAACGTCTTCCTCGGCTTCATCTCGGCGGTCGCCTTCGCGACGATTCTCGCCGTGGTCGCCGGTCTGACCCTGTCGGGTGCATCGGCGGTCGCTCACGACCTCTACGCGTCGGTGATCTGCAAAGGCAACCCTCCGGCCGGTGCCGAGCTCCGCGTGTCGCGCGTGACCACGGTGATTCTCGGCATCGTCGCGGTGATTCTCGGCATCGCCTTCGAGAAGCAGAACATCGCGTTCATGGTGTCGCTGGCGTTTGCGATCGCGGCCTCGGCCAACTTCCCGGTGCTGTTCATGTCGGTGCTGTGGAAGGGAACCACCACCCGCGGCGCCTTCATCGGCGGCTTCATCGGCCTGATCACCGCCGTGGTGCTGACCATCCTGTCGAAGTCGATCTGGGTGGACATCTTCCACAACGCAGAGGCGCTCTTCCCGTACAAGTCGCCGGCCCTGTTCTCGGTGACCGCCGGTTTCGTCGGCATCTGGCTGTTCTCGCTGCTCGACAGCAGCGCCCAGGCCGCACGCGAGAAGCTGGCCTACGACGCGCAGGAAGTGCGTTCCGAAACCGGAATCGGCGCCGCCGCCGCATCGGAGCACTGATCGCGAACGGCATCATCGCCGTCACGTAAGGGCCCGGCCGGCAACGGCCGGCCTCGGGGGAAGGCCACATGGCCTTCCCCTTTTTTTGCGCGCCTTCGGGCGCCAGCGGCGACTTCACGGGCCGACGCACCGCGATCGGGCAACCCATGCGCCGATGCACCGTTTCGATGCCGGTGACGTCTGCTGACGGTGCGGCATGTCCCAGGAATCCGCTCATCCGGGCCGCGACCGGCTTGGCGCGATCCTTGCGCGCCCAGGCGACGACATCACGTGTGGCGGCAGGTCGCGGACTGACGGCGATCGCGCGCTGCCGCCGATCTCACTCACCCCGATTCGGAGAAATGCCATGACGCGCGACCAAGCCACGCAACTGATCCTCGACGCCAAGCGACGCAAGAAGCTCTCGTGGCGCCATCTCGGCGAGGCGCTCGAACTCAGCAAGGAATGGACGACCGCGGCACTGCTCGGCCAGATGGCGCTGAGCGACGCCCAGGCCGGCACCATCGGCAACCTGCTGGAGCTGCCCGAAGACGCTGTCGCGGTGCTGCAGGAGGTACCGTACAAGGGCTCGCTGCCGACCGCGGTGCCGACCGACCCGTTGATCTACCGCTTCTACGAGCTGATCAACGTCTATGGCACGACGATCAAGGAACTGATCCACGAAGAGTTCGGCGACGGCATCATGAGCGCGATCGACTTCTCGATGGACATCGCGCGAGAGCCCGATCCCAAGGGGGATCGCGTAAAGATCGTCATGAGCGGCAAGTTCCTGCCCTACAAGACCTACTGAACACGGCCTGCGGTCGCGCGATCGGTCACCGTTGCGGTCAGGCCAGCGCTAATGGTCCACGTCCTTCGGGAAAGCGGTCTGGAAATGGAGCGGTGCCCAGGATTCGGGCGGCGCCAGCTTGTCGATGATCAGCACCACCGAGTTCACCGGCACGTTGCGAAGATATTGCGCCGGGCCCTGGGCCGGCACTTGCTTCTTGCCCACCTTGGCCATCGGGTTCAACACCACGTCGGCGCGAATGCGTCCCTGGGTGGCGCTGAGCTGGAACGCGATCTTGCAACTATCGACGCCATGGCTGTTGAGCGTCGCCAGTTCGGCCTGTCCCGCATTGGCGTGCAGCGCCTCCTCGACCGCCAGCACCAGATCCTTGCGGCTGGCGAAGGTGGAGTCCTGGCGGATGTGGCGACGATCGAAGGGATCGTCGCGCTGTTCCGTATGCTGGCTGATCGCGTGGCCGGTATGGGCCTTGGCCACTGGCGCGGTGGGCCGCAGGCGCCGCTCGCTCAGGTAGAGCATCTGATGGATCTCTTCGCGGGAGTAACTGCGGTCGTAGCCCATCGTCGTCCTCCGTGGGTTTCAGCGGCATCCCGGACCGGGCCGAGGGTGTCTTGGCCGGCCGCCGTCACCGCAGTCTAACGATTCGCGCCACCAGCGGGCGGGCGCGCCGATTTGCGACGGCCGTTCGACGACGACCGGCCCCGGCGCGAGCGCGGTGAGGCCGGTGGGAGTCGGCGCGATGTTCTACTGTTGCATTTATCGGGACAGAATTTCGCGCGGGTCACTGTTTGTTGCCTTTCGATTGTCCAATACCCTGGCAGCTACCGCATCAGGCGAAGAACTCAGGAGGCAACCGTGCTCGTCAATGGACGCTGGACAGACGATTGGCAACCCGTGCAGGAAAGCGATCAGGATGGTCGCTTCCTGCGCCAGCGCTCGAGCTTCCGCGATCGCATCGGCGCCGCATCGGAGCGCGGCTTTGCCGCCGAAAGCGGGCGCTATCAGCTCTACGTCGCCTACATCTGCCCGTGGGCCAGTCGAACGCTGATCGCGCTGCGCTTGAAGGGGCTGCAATCGGTTGTCGACCTGTGCGTAGTCGACCCACGCCTGTCGGACCAGGGCTGGGCATTCACCGGTGAATTCGGCAGCGACCTCGATCGCGAAAACGGCGCGCGCTATCTCCACCAGATCTACAGCACCGCCGACCCGACCTACACCGGACGGGCGACGGTGCCGGTGCTCTGGGACAAGCGCGAAGGGACGATCGTCAACAATGAATCGTCCGACATCCTGCGCATTCTCGACCAGGACTTCGGCGAACTCGCCGGTGACGACGTCATCCTGCGCCCCCCCGCGCTCGCCGATGCGATCGACGCCTGCAACGGCCGCCTCTACGACGACTTCAACAATGGCGTCTACCGCGCCGGCTTCGCGACCAGCCAGACGGCCTACGAAGAGGCCGTGTCCCAGGTCTTCGCGACCCTGGACTGGCTCGAGCGGCGGCTCGGTCAGAGCACCTGGCTGGTCGGCGAGCAACTCACCGAAAGCGACATCCGCGCCTTCGTCACGCTGATCCGCTTCGAGCTGGCCTATTACGGCCTGTTCAAGTGCAACCTGCGGCCGCTGTCGGCCTACCCGTCGGTCCTGGCCTACCTGCATCGGCTGATGGCGATTCCGGCCTTCGCCGCCAGCGTACGGCCGGAACACATCAAGGCCGGCTACTACTCGATCAAGGCCCTCAATCCGAACGGGATCGTACCGGTCGGGCCGACGCCGGACTACCTGACCGGTATCGGCCGCTGACACCGGTCACGTCCGGGTCGGTTCAGTCGATTGCGCGACCGACGTCTCGATCGCGCACGTGGACGTAGCCGAACGCGCCGATCGAGACCACCTTGCCATCGACCGTGGTGTACGAAGCAACGGCCAGCGAATGGTATTCGGAGAAGAATGCGGTGAGGCGACCGAGCCGGAGCAGCGATGCGATCTCGCTGCGGGACGACAGTGCCCGGCTGATCGTCTCCCGGTGCATCTCCGGTGACGGATTCAGCGCCAGTGCAGCCGCAATGACTGCCACGACGAGGGTTGCCAACTTGAGAATGCTGCGGGTCATGTCGTTTCGGGCTCCGGCCATCCGGGTCACGAACAAGCCGGAGCCGATTCTCGCACAGGCCGCGACCCGCCGCCCGGGCGGCGCGGTCGGGCGGGGGCGGATTCAGCGTCGCAATACCACTTCCAGGTAATCGGAAGCCACCACCATCGTGCCGTCGCCGGCCCGGTTGAATGCGTCGATCAGTCGCAGGATGTCCTGCTGCAAGGATCGCTGGTGCGCCGGTCCGAGGCCGGCCAGCGTGCGCCGCGTCATGCCGCAGCACTGGCTGAACACCGTCAGCCAATGCTGCGGCGAACGGTAGCGGAAAACATAGTCGCGGCGCCTGATCGTCGCGTCGGCGCAGTGGCTGGCGAAGTACCGGTCGACGAAGGTCTCGACACCCCAGCGGGTCGGCATCGGCAGCCCCGGCGGCGGCGGATTGTAGTGGACGAGCAGTTCGAAGAAGCGCCCGACGAAGCCGTCCGGTGTCCAGTTGGCGATGCCGATCCGGCCGCCCGGCCGGGTCACCCGGACCAGCTCGGCGGCGGCCCGTGCCTGGTCCGGTGCGAACATCGCGCCGAAGGTGGACATCGTCGCATCCATCACGCCGTCGGCAAACGGCAGATTCTCGGCGTCGGCCGCCCGACACGCGATGTCGAGACCTTCGGCCGTGGCGCGCACCGACAATTGTTCGAGCAGGGCCGGCACGATGTCGGTGGCGGTCACGTCGCACCAGCGCCGGGCGGCCGCCAGCGAGGCATTGCCATTGCCGGCGGCGATGTCGAGCACCCGCATGCCTGCCGCGAGATCCATCGATTCGGCCAGACGCTCGCCGACGATCTGCAGGGTGGTGCCGATGCGCGAATAGTCGCCGGCGGCCCAGGTCCGCTGCAGGCCGGCCTTGAGAGCACCCAACTGTTCGGGTGCGATGGTTTCGATTGCACGATTCATGATCTGTTCTCCTGGAATCGGTGATGGGCTGAGCCGGCCCCGGCCGACGCCGGGGCCGGCGGTTCTCAGCGACGATGAATGACGATTTCGAGGTAATCCGACGGCACTTTCATGGTGCCGTCGTCGGCGACGTTGAACGCATCGATCAGTTGCAGGATGTCCTGCCGAAGTGCCGCGCGACGCCCTCCGTCGAGCGCCTCGAATGCCTTCAGCACCGGCCCGTACCAATTGGCGAAGACATCGACGAAATGCGCTGGCGACTGGTAGCGAAAGACAAAGCGGCGCGTCGCGGTCTCGATGCGCAGCGCCGACTCGCCGAAGCAGCGCTCGATGAACCCGCGCGTACCCCAGGCCGCTGGCGAACTCAGGCCCGGGGGCGGTGCGACATGGCGACCGATGACCTTGAACAGGCGACCGATGAAGCCATCCGGCGTCCAGCTCGCAAGGCCGATCCGTCCGCCCGGACGGCACACCCGCTGCAGTTCGTCGGCGGCCCTTTGCTGGTCAGGGGTGAACATCACGCCGAAGGTGGACACCACGGTATCGAAGCTGGCTGCAGCGAACGGCAGCGCTTCGGCATCGGCCTGCCGATATTCGACCGGCAGGCCTTCGGCTCGCGACCGGGCCTGCGACTGCGCCAGCAGGGCTTCAACGTAGTCGGTCGACGTCACCGTGCAGAAGCGCCGCGCTGCGGCGAGTGTGGCGTTGCCGTTGCCAGCGGCGACGTCGAGGACCCGCTCGCCGGCCCGCAGGTCGAGGGCTTCGCACAGGCTCTCGCCGGTGATCTGGAGGGTGACGCCGATGCGACCATAGTCGCCGGCGCTCCAGGTCGCTCGCTGACGCTGCTTGATCACCGTGAAATCGGGGGTGGCGGATCGTTCGAGGGTGGCGCTTTCCATGATGGTCTCTCCTATGGGTTTCGGGCTTGCGGATCATCGTGCCGGTCGCAGGATTCGCGACTGCTCGGACCACGGAAGAGAGACTACGCAGCGATTCGGCGGCCCACTTGTGGGCGGTGTGGGGATTCGATGGGGATCGGATCGGTGCCGGTCCGAATTCAGGTCGGGCGCAGGGCGAGCAGTGCCGCGGCCGCCCGCCGTCCGGTGACTGACGCGATCTGCTCGGGCGAGAGCGCGGGATCGAGACGAAAGGCTTCGTGTACAGCCGCGCCGGCGCCATGGGCGTCGCCGCAGCTCAGCCGGATCGCGGCCTGCGCCAGGCGCGCGAATGCGCAGCGTGCGTCCCGCTGGCACGCGAGTTCGGCCTGGCCGCGGGCTTCGTCGACCCGACCGAGGGCGAGCAGGCCCATCGCGAGAAAGGTGCCCCAGAACGAAAGCCGGCTGTCGAGCGGGCTGATTTCGATGCCGTGGGCGAGATGGTGCACCCCTTGCTCGAGGTCGCCGGCGAGCATGCAGGCGGAACCCAACGCCGCCCAGGCCTGGGCATTGGCTGCGTCGAGTTCGACCGCCTGACGCAGGATCGGCAGCGCCCGCTCCGCCTGGCCGATGTCGGCCAGCGAGCAACCAGCATAGCCCAGCACCGTCGGGTCCAGCGGGTCGAGTCGCATCGCCAGCGACGCCGCCGCCTCGGCTTCGGCGATCGCCTCATCGCGCGACCCGATCAATCCGATCCGCTGTCCGAGCCCGCAGACCAGTGCCAGGAAGGCCGGCGTCAGAGCGAAGCCGGGATCGGCCTGCGCACTTCGGCGAAGCAGGTCGGCCGCTTCGGCGAACCCCTCTCGCTGCCACCCCTTGAGCCCGAGCACGCCGTAGGCCTCGAGGAACAGCCGCTGGGCGCTCGATTCACCGGACGACGCGCGCACCGAGTCGTGAATCGCGCGCACCAGATGGGGTTCCAGCCGAGCGACGACCGCCACCGGCGCTTCGGACAGCGCGTGGTCGAGCGGACCGGCCAGCGCGAAGCGACTGGACCAGCATTGAAATCCGCTGCGGGCGTCGACCAGCTGCATGCTCAGTCGAAAGCCGTCGCCGGCCGAATGCAGCGAGCCGTCGAGCAGGAAGTCCGCGCCCAGCTGTTCGTGAAGCGCGCGGGCGGCCGGTGCGATCGCCTGCTGCTGCCATGGCGCATGGACCGCGATGCGCAGCAGCGGAATTCGCCCGAGGATCGCCGCCACCTCGTCGCGCACGGCCTCCCCGAGGCGCACAGCGGCCGCGTCGCCGCCATCCGCCCGCAGCGGCATCAGCAGCAGGGAAGGCGCGCGATAGGCTGGTGTCTGCGGCAGAGGCGCCTGCGGCCCGGCGTCGACCTGGACCACGGCCTCGAAGGCATAGCCCCGTCCGCGCACGGTTTTGATCAGCCGCTGCGCGTCGCCGCTGTCACCGAGTGCCTTGCGCGCGTTCTTGATGCAGGTGGCGACGGTTGTATCGGATACCACCCGTCCATGCCAGACTTCGCACACCAGATCGTCGATCGAGCATACCCGGCCCGGGTTCGCCACGAAATGGGCAAGCAGATCGAACACCTTGGGCTCGACCGCGAGCGCCCGGCCAGACCGGGCCAGTGCGAATCGTTCGGTGTCGAGCTCGAATCGGTCGAAGCGGTAACGCATGGCAATCCTCCGCAGCATCGCGGCGCCCAGCTTCAATACTAGCGCCGCGGCGCCGACCACGGGTGCCCGGTCGCCGTCGATCGTGTGCCTGGGCGCACTGCGGCACGGGCCTTGCATCCACTTGCAGAAAGCCGTTTAGGGGCGCCAGCCGTACCGGAACAAAATTCGATGATTCAATAACCTGCGACGCCCTCTCGGATGTCGCATGGGCGACATTCGAACAGGAGCCTGCAGATGTCGGACAAGTTTCCCGCGATGGATCGCCATGGCTGCACGGTCGCCGTCGGCGACCGCGTACGCGTGCTCGGGGTGACCCCGTACCACGACATGGACGAGGACGATGCCGAGATGATCGCGTTCATGATCGGCAGCGAGTGCGAGGTCGATCGTATCGACGAACACGGGCTGATGTGGGTCAGCATGTGGTGGAGCTGCGGCGATGGCACCGCCACCACCGCCGCCGGCCTGACCTCGGCGCAGATCGAACGGCTGGAACCTGCGCGCCCGGCCGGCCGCTAGCGCACGGGTGCTTGCGTGCCGGCGAACAGCCCACGATGGGCAGCGGGCTCGCAGCGCCAGTATTGCGGTGGCGCACTGACCTGGGCGCCGAGCCTGGCGGCGGCATGCCAGGGCCAGCGCGGGTCGTACAGCAGGCCGCGGGCGAGCGCGACGAAATCCGCGCGTCCGTCGGCAACGATCGACTCGGCGTGTTCGGCTTCGGTGATCAGACCGACGCCGATCACCGGCATCGATACCCGGCGCTTGATCGCTTCGGCGAACGGAATCTGATAGCCCGGTTCCAGCGTGATCTTCTGGGCGGCCGAGATACCACCACTGGAAACATGGATGAAATCGCAGCCACGACGGTCCAGGGCACGCGCGAGTTCGATGCACTGTTCCAGATCCCAGCCGTCCTCGACCCAGTCGCAGGCCGAAACGCGGATGCCGAGCGCCTTGCCCGACGGGACGACCTGCCGGACCGCGTCGAAGACTTCGAGTGCCAGGCGCATGCGATTATCGAGCGGGCCGCCGTAGCCATCGTCGCGCCGGTTGGCCAGCGGTGACAGGAACTGGTGCAGCAGGTAGCCATGGGCCGCATGCAGTTCGATCAGATCGACACCGAGGCGCACCGCGCGGCGCGCAGCGTCGGCGAAGGCGGCGACGACGCGGGCGATGGCCGCCGGTTCGAGCACGTGAGGCGGACGATCGCCTGCGACCTGGGGAACCGCCGACGGCGCGACGGTCTGCCAGCCACCCGCGTCCGGTGCGAGTTGCGTGCCTCCCTGCCACGGCGGACGTACCGACGCCTTGCGGCCGGCATGGGCCAGCTGCACGCCGATCGGCATCGACGAATAGCGACGCACGGCGCCGAGCACGCGGGCGAGGGCAGCTTCCTTGGCATCGTCATAGAGGCCGAGATCGAGCGGCGAGATGCGCCCCTCCGGCAGCACCGCGGTCGCTTCGGTGATCAACAGCGCCGCACCCGACAAGGCGAGTTGCCCGAGATGCATCAGGTGCCAGTCGGTAGCGCAGCCGTCGGCGGCCGAGTACTGGCACATCGGCGCGACGACGATCCGGTTCTGGAGTTCGAGGGGACCGATGCGGGCGGGCGAGAACAAACGGCTCATGGCTGTCTCCGGTACGTGCTGGTGATCTGGGACAAGGGTCGGCCATGTCGTGCGAAAGCCGGCCTGATCGACACGACGGCTGTCACGCTCGGCGACGCGCCGACAGTTTCCGGGCCGTTGGCGGAGACCGGCGATCGACAAGGTCACCGCCATGTCGCACGCCACGGCATCTTAGCAGGCGATTCCAGGACATCACAGGAGGATCGTGGGCCGTCGCGGGACGCGCCGCTGCATCCGAATATTCCGTGCTCATCCGTGAACTTGCTCGCACTTCGGGGCAATACCGGCTGGATTGGAAGATCCGGCGGTGATAGGCTGAAAGTTATAGATACAGCAGCAATGTCGCGCGCTTGTCATGTGGCCGGAGAGCCGCAACTCGCGCACCCGGTGGGTCAGCCGAGGCAGTGCGTGGACCTATGACCGGTCGATTGTTTTCTTCGTTATGGAACCCCTTGCGGCGCGCCGTCGGCGGCACGCCCGAATCCGGCCGCGGGTCAGCGGCGGAGGCTCCGCCCCGCCGCAGTTCCCTCGCGCGGGCGCTCGCACACCGGATGATCGTGTTCGTCGCGCTGCTGCTGGTGGCGAGCCAGGTCCTGGTGTTCCTGGCGATCGACCGCGCCGTGTCGTCCAACACTCTGGTCAGCGTGCGCGAGGAAATTGCGGTCGGCGAGCGCATTTTCCATCGCTTGCTGCGGGAGCGCTCCGACCAGCTCATTACCGCCGCCCGGCTGCTGACCTCGGATTTCGCCTTTCGCCAGGCCATCGCCAGTGGTGACCAGGGCACGATCGCATCGGCCCTCAACAACCACGGATCCCGCATCGGCGCCGAAAAGATGGTGCTGGTCGGACCCGATGGTCGGATCATGGCCACCGCGGGCGCGACCGCAACGACTGCGCCGGCCGCATCCGCCACCGCGTTTGCCGAGCTGGTCGCCGATGCGGCCAGGTCCGGCACCGCGTCGGGGATCAAACTGAGCGACGGCGAGCCATCCCAGGTGGTGGTGGTCCCGGTACTTGCGCCTGCGCCGATCGGCTGGGTGGTGCTGGGCTTCAGCATCGATGCACGACTGGCCGAGGAATTGAGTGCGCTGACCTCGCTCGACATCTCGTTCGCCGGTTGGCAGCGCGATCGGGGATGGACGCTTGCGGCCAGCACGCTCGGCGCCGAACGACGCGAGCAATTGCGACACACCTTGGCCGACGTGTCGCCGACCGGCGCGATCGGCAGGCTGGCGACGACGGTCGCAGACGACCATGTCACGTCGGCGTCGGCACTGTCGATCGACGACAACCACGCGGTGCTGGCGATCCTGCAACGCTCGATGACCGAGGCGCTCGCGCGTTTCGGCAGCCTGCGCGAGATTCTGCTGTGGCTGGGGGCCATCAGCCTCGGCGCGACAATCGTCGGCAGCCTGCTGATCGCACGCAGCATCTCGCGCCCGGTGACCGCACTGGTGGCGTTCGCTCAGCGGCTGGAAGGCGGCGACTACGAGCATGGTCCGCCCCCCGGCGGCAACGACGAACTCGGCCAGCTCGCCACGGCCTTCAACAGCATGAGGCAGGCGATTTCGGCACGCGAGCAGCAGATCAAGGCGATGGCCTATCACGATTCTCTGACCGGCCTGCCGAACCGCGTGCTGTTCAACGACCGGCTGCATCAGGCGATCGGCGTTGCCCAGCGGCTCGATCATCCGGTCAGCGTGATGCTGATCGACCTCAATCGCTTCAAGGAAGTGAACGACACGCTCGGACACTATGTCGGCGACCTGCTGCTGCGGGAGGTCGCGGTTCGACTGCGGGGTGCGCTGGCGCGTGCTTCGGACACGGCGGCCCGGCTCGGCGGCGACGAGTTCGCCGTGCTGCTGCCGGCCGTCGGAGCGGCCAAGGCACAGGAGGTGGCGCAGCGCCTGCGGCAGGCGTTGATGCAGCCGGTCGAGATCGAAGGGCACCTGCTCGATGTCGACGGCAGCATCGGCGTCGCCAGTTTCCCGCAGCACGCCGACGAGCCCAATCTGCTGATGAGCCGGGCCGACGCGGCGATGTATGTCTGCAAGCGACGGCGACTTCCCTGCGTCGTGTTCGAGGACGGTCACGAGGCCGAACTGGACGGGAGCGAGACGCTGGCGCTGGCGACCGAGTTGCGCCAGGCGGCGGAACGTAGCGAATTTCGCCTGTACTACCAGCCTCGGGTCGATCTGTCGCGGCGCGGCACCATGCACGCCGAGGCACTGGTCCGCTGGCAACATCCGCAGCGCGGTCTGCTGATGCCCAACGAGTTCATTCCGTTCGCGGAACGAACCGACTGCATCCATGCCATCACGCTCTGGGTGATCGCCGAGGCCTTCGCCCAGGTCGCTCGCTGGCGCAACCAGGGGCTGCCGATGTCGCTGTCGATCAACCTGTCGGTGCGCGATCTGCTGTCCGAAGACCTCGTGCCGGAACTTCAGCAGCTGTTGCAGAACCATGGCGCCTCGGCCCAATGGTTCGTGCTCGAGATCACCGAAAGCGCGATCATGGACGACCCGGAGCGCACGAGGAAGATCGCCACGCAGCTCAAGAACCTGGGCTTCGGCCTGTCCCTCGACGATTTCGGCAGCGGCTATTCCTCGCTCGCACAGATCAAGCGCCTGCCGGTGACTGAGATCAAGATCGATCAGTCCTTCGTCGCCAAGGTCACGACCGAACGGGACGATCTCGCGATCGTCCGCTCGGTGATCGACCTCGCCCACAACATGAACCTCGAGGTCGTCGCCGAAGGCGTCGAGTCGCAACAGGCGCTGGATCTGCTGCAAAGGCTGTGCTGTGATCACGCGCAGGGTTACCATGTCGGCATACCGATGCCTGCGAAGGACTTCGAGCAGTGGATCCGCAGGCCCCGCACCGCCCGCGGCGAAATCGCCATGGCGTACAAGGAAATCGATGCATGATCCGAGTTCCCGCACTGCTGCTTGGCCTGTGGGGGATGCAGTGCCTTGCCGCTCATGCCGGACTGATCGACCAGGTCGGCATCGAGTTGCGCCTCGACGACAACCTGGCACGCGCCGAACTCGACCGCGACATCACCAGCGACAGCACGCTGGTGGTCTCCGCAGACGCTGGCGCCGGCTATCAGGTGAGCGACAGCGACCGCCTGAAGCTGAGTTTCGAGCTTTCGGCGAGCGCGTTCCGTCGCTATGACGGCCTCGACCATGTCGCCGCACGGGTCACGCTCACGCACCGCCACAAGTTCGGCCTCGGCGCCTATGCGCCCGCGCTGGCGCTCGCGGTATCGGCCAGTCGCCTGATGTATCGCGACAGCGCCCGCACCGGTTGGCAATACGAGGCCGGAGCCACGCTGCACAAGCGATTTTCGCCGCGCGTGGACATGCAGGCCGGCTATGGATTCCAGTTGCGCCGCTCGGACGATGTCGGCGACCGGGTGTTGCCGCAGATCGCGGCCGACGTCTTCGACACCAGCAGCCGCCATCTGCGTGTCGGCATCAATGCCATGCTGACGCCAAGCTACCTGCTCGGCGCCAGCTACGCGATTCACAAGGGCGACATCGTGTCGACGACGCTGCGCAACCTGCCGATCTTCCTGGCTTCCGACGCGATTGCACCCGACGAAGTGTTCGGCCCCGACCGCTTTGCCTATACCCTCACCGCCATGACCCGCGACCTGCAGCTTTCGCTCAGCCGCCTGATCGGCGCCGACGCATCGATGACCCTCGGCTACCAGCTGATCGACAGCAATGCGGAGGGCGGCATCGCGTATCGTTCCAATCTGCTGCGGGCCACCTACCTGCAGCAATTCTGACGACGATGCGACGATCGGCCCCCACTCCCGCACTTCGACTGCCCGCCCTGATGTCGGCGTGGCTGCTGGCGGCGACCGCCGCTTCGGCGGGTGAGCTGAGAGCGCTGGTACGGGACGCCGACGGCAAGCCGCTCGCCGACGCGGTGGTCGTGGCGGTGGCCGACGTCGCCGGGCAACGCGCCGGTCGGCCGGCGACGCCCGGTACCGACACCATCATCATCGACCAGGTAAACAAAGAATTCGTTCCCTACGTGCTGCCGGTCGAGGTCGGCACTTCGGTCAATTTTCCGAACCGGGACAATATTCGCCATCACGTCTATTCGTTCTCCGACGCCAAGCGCTTCGAACTGCCGCTGTACATCGGCGATCCGGCGACCCCGGTGCTGTTCGACAAGCCGGGCACCGTGATTCTCGGCTGCAACATCCACGACTGGATGATCGCCTACGTCTATGTCGCGAACAGCCCGTATTACGCCAAGACCGATGCCGCCGGCACCGCCACACTGGCGCAATTGCCGAGCGGGCACTACAAGGTCCGCGTCTGGCATCCGAGACTCGCCGGCGCCGAAGACCAGACCACGAAGCCGCTCGCCGTGACCGACGAGGGCGTCGTCGAGGCGAGCTGGCAGATTTCGCTGACCCCGGACTTTCGTATTCCGCGAGCGCCGGTGCCGGGTCAGGCCGGCTACTAGCGCGCACGACATCCCGCTGCAGTGGCAATCCAAGGACGCATGCCAGGCGCCCGTCGGATGCCCGCTCGATGACCGCCGCCGAGACGGCCGGCATCAAGGTCGCCTGCAGCTTCCCGTCTTCGTGCCGATCGTCATCGAGCGGTCCTGGCTGCGGGCTCGCGTCTCTAACTTGCCCTCGCACCTGATGCCCGCGAATTTCCCGGTTCCCCCGATGAATGCCAGTTCGCCACTGCCACCTGGGGGAATCCTGAATGTCTCGAAAAGTCGGTCGCCTTCCTTGTCGGCGTACGTGCATCCGCCGCTCATCTCCAGCACGCCCTCCGCCCGAATCACGGCATAGGAACAAGTACCGAACATGTCGTGCATGAAGGCACCCCCGGCGTCGTTCGTCGCAATGAAGCTGCCATGAAAGCTGCCGGCAAAGTCGTCGCCGCCGAGCGCGACGATATTGCTGTCGACGACTGCATGGTACGTTACGGAAAACTCGAATTGCCTGGGCATCTCCTGCGCCATGGCATTCGCAACGGAACCGGCAAATAGAAGCGCCGAGAGTGCGTGCGTCGATCTCGGGGTCAAAGCGGGCATAGCGACCTCCCCTCTTGTTTCAAGCGAAGTCATCCAAAGAAGTGCGAAGCAGGGGCCCGGCGACGAAAACCGATCCATGCTCGAAAATGTGCCGGTCAGGGACCGCTTGCTTGCGGGCCGGGGTGCACCCTGTAGGCTAGCCATATCGGACGGATTGTCCAGCGGGCCCCGACAGAACTGGTTCTGTCCCCGGGGATCCATGGATTCCCGGTTTGTCGCACGGCTATCGACAGATGTACTTCGGCACCTTCGTTTCGAGCAGCCTGACCCGTTTCGGATCCACGCAATCGATCGTGTCCGGAATGTCGAGCGTGACGAACCGCTTGCCCGCGAGCACGGCTCCGTATTTCCTGGCAGTCTTGTCGCGATGCAACTTCTCCATCACGAGGAAGACATCCGCCCGCTCGATCAGATCCCCCGACAGCGGTGTATCCGCATCGTGATTCGTCCCCGCGCCGATTGCCTCGACCCCTTCGTATTCCGAGAATACGGCTTCGGCGGTGGGGCTACGCAGTTGGTTCTCGCTGCAGACGAAGCGCAGCCTCACTGGCACCGTCGATGCATCAGTTGGCGTGCGTCTCAAGCAGACGCCAAGAGATGAAATCCGGTTTTCGGTTCCCCCTCCCAAGCCATTCCGTGCGCGCTCGTTTGGGCTTCGCGCAGCGCAGCGGAGGGCGTCCAACGGCATGGCGTGAAGATGCCTGTGGGTGCGCGTCTTACACAGTGCATTCGCGCCGCTAAGGCAGCACGTATCGGCGAACGAATGTCGCCGCTCCGGCCGTAAGCAGGTAGCCGACGGCGGCCAGCAAGACGGTGAACTTGAGCCCGGCACACCAGCCCGCGAGCTTGGCGAGAACCTCGGAGGCGCCGTGCGAGACCATCGCCATCATCGCCAGGTTCTCGATGGCATCGAGCGGTGTCGCCGCAAGCACCGCCCAGGCCACGAAAGTCCCGATCATCGCCACCGGGTTACCGTCGGCGCCGCACAACATGGCGCAGGCGAGGGCCAGTGCCGGCGGATAGCACAGCAGGAACAGGTAGTCCCAAAGCGTCTGGCTTCGTACCTGATCCTCCAGTCCGTGCCAGCTGGCGAGAATCGCCGATGCCCGTTCGCCGGACCACGCGAACTCGAGCGCCAGAATGCCGCCCGGCACGCGGCTCTGGAGAACCTGGTCGATCGGTTCGATTCGGCGCAGCATCACCCAGGCCGAAACGGCGGCAAACATTGCCAACAGCAACCCGCGCTGCGACCAGTCAAGACCGGTGAAGGGTGGGGCCAGGCTGCTCATGTCGTCTTGTCCGCTCAAAGTGAAATGGTGCCTGTCCGCGACAGGATACTCGGATGCCGATCGCGGCCTCCGGCTTTGTCGGCGGCCAGGCTGCCGGTTCGGATGGCCGAGCCGGCAGGACGCTGGCCAGGATCCGGGTCTTGCATCAATGGGCGGGCCGCAGGCCACGTCCCGGGACGCGGGCGATTCGCTGCTCGACTGCGGCCGTCCCGAGACACAGCGGATTCGGGAGCAGCATGCCCCGTTCGGACGAGGTCAGTCGAGCGGCCGATGCCTGTGCAGTGGGTCCGCCCTGGTCGATGATGTGGCCGTTCGCGCAGACGGTCGTCGCCCAACGGCCCGTGCGTGACGCTGAAGGCAGCGGTGTTGCCGCAACCTGTCGAGGCAACCTTGTACCAACTGGGTGCCGCCTTCGGTGCGGGCCTCACGAAGAATCCGGAGTCGGACCGATCTTCCGGCAGACGGCTGTCGCCGGCAGATTGTACGGCCAGGCAATCGGCACCGTCACCATTGTGTCGGGCGTACTGCTGCCGAGGGCGAAATGCAGAAAGTTCTCGGGGAATCGCATGGTGCCGGTGGCATGGCCGAATCTGTCGGGACATCGATGAACGGCGAATTGGCGAAGCGCCAATGGGCGCCCCGCCGCCTGCCGGTTTCATGGCGGGATCGCCTTTCGAGCTTGTGCGGTGCCGGGCTTCAAAGTTGCTCGGTCGGCCGGATACGGATTCGCGTCACCTCAATAGCGTCCGTTCACATCGCGGACGGGCGGCGCAGCGGCTGGCGAGGACGTGGCATTGTCGGGGATGCGGCGACAGCGAAAATCGCGGAAATGGTTCGCAGGGAAAACGACGATAGTGGGCCGCATCCGGACATCGATGGTCGCCCATGGCGCTGTCGCATTCTCGGACCGCCGGGCCTCCAACTGCCACCAGGACGCGAACGCAATGCTGTCGACATAATTGACATGGATGGCACGAACGCTTCGAAAATGGGTTTGTTAATACTTGAATATCATGACATTGCAGACACGGGCGCATTTTTTGCCTTCCGGTGAAACTCGATCAATCAAGTCTGGAGTTTCAAATGCAAGGACGTTCGTTCATTCGATCGGCATTGCCGTTCGCGCTCGCGCTGGGTGCGTCGGCGGCCTCGGCGGCCCTGGTGCCATCGTACGGCGTCGTCGGCAATGTCGGTCTCAGCGTGGACGGTATCGGCAGCAATAATGCGACCGTCGGCACGGTACAGGCCGAGATACCCGTATCGGCGACCATTCTGAAGGCATTTCTATATACCGCAGGCACGCCCTTTCCGTGGTATTCGAGTAGCCCGACGACACTGGACGCCTACAACTCAGCGGGCATCACCCTGGCCGGAAACGCCATCACCAACTACGACACCTTGGTCGGCGCCGTCAGCACGCGACCGGAGCTTGGTCAGTGGTTTACCGCGCGGGCGGATGTCACGTCGCTGGTACAGTCGCTGGTGGTCGGTGCCGCGACCTCCAGTTTCTCGTGGGCGATGGCGGAAGGCGGACTGAACCAGTTGATTGACGGATCGGTGCTGGCGGTGGTCTATTCCGATGCCAGTCTTCCGACCTCCAGCGTCGTCCTGCTGGACGGTGGTCAGGCAACCGGGGGCGAAACGACCGACGTATTGTTCTCGACCCCGATCGGCGATCCGTCCGATCCGACGTTCTTTGCCCATTTCGGCATCGCGAGTTCATTCAGCTGCTGCAGTCAGGCGTCGAGAATCACCGTCAATGGCGATCTGCTGACCAACTTCGCCGGCAACAACGATGACGGCCTGACGGTCACCGACGGTTCGCTGCTGACCGTGGGAGGTCTCGGCGACGATCCGGCGAACAATGTCGGCAGCTATGCCGAAGACGACGAACTCTACGACCTGTCCCCGTTCCTCGCGGCCGGCGATGCCGGTTTCTCGATCAACACCTTCAATGCGACGAACGACGACAACATCTTCTTGGCCCACCTTCACACCACGGCATTGATCGACACCATCAACGACGATCCGATCGATGACCGCGACGTCAATGACGTGCCCGAACCCGGGCCGTTTGCGCTGGTGGGTATCGGACTGCTGGGTCTGCTCTGTTCTCGTCGCCAGAAGCATTGATGCAGAGGTGAGTCGCGGCGCAGGGCTCCGCAGCGTCCCGGCAAACGGGCTGACGCGATTTCGTTGCGGCAAGCTGTGGTCCGGCGGCGCGCATCGCGGTGGACATGGTGCTCGGGGAAGCGACCGGCACCGTGCCACCCATGCCCCGATCCGGGCGCCGAACGGTTCGCTCGGTCCAGGCTGATTCAGACGTCGATATTCTGTGCGTAGAGCGCGTTGCTCTCGATGAAGGCCCGACGCGGTTCGACGTTGTCGCCCATCAATGTCGTGAATATCTCGTCGGCGGCGATGGCGTCGTCGATCTGAACACGCAGCAGTCGCCGGATGGCCGGATCCATCGTGGTTTCCCAAAGTTGCTCAGGATTCATTTCGCCGAGCCCCTTGTAGCGCTGCTTGCTGATGCCGCGCTCGACCTCGGACAACAGCCAGCCGATGGCTTCGGCGAAGCTGGACACGGCCTGGGTCTTTTCGCCGCGGCGGACCGTGGCACCGTCGCCGATCAACGCATCCAGGCTGTCGGCCGCGGTGCGAATGGTCTTGTAGTCCCCGGACGCGATGAATTCCTCCTCGATCCAGCTCTTCTTGACGTTGCCATGATGCTGGCGGGCGATGGTGATGCGCCAGGTCTCGGCGGCGTCGTCGAACTCGGCCCCCAACGTGAGCTCCGGCGGAACGACCCGCTGCAGCCGATCCGCCGATGCGATCGCCGCGGCCTCGTCGGCGACCGAGACTTCGAGGTTGTGGTGCAGCAGCGCATGCAGCACTTCCGAGTCGATGTAGCTGGACAGGCGCTTGATGACCGCTTCTGCCAGCAGGTAGGTGCGGGCAAGACCACCGAGGGTCTCGTCGGTGATCTCGTCGGCGCCGGTGCGCGGTGTCACGGCGGCATTGTCGAGCGCCAGCTTGAGCAGGTGGGCGTTGAGTTCGTGGTCGTCCTTGATGTAGCGCTCGTTCTTGCCGTGCTTGATCTTGTAGAGCGGCGGCTGGGCAATGTAGATGTGGCCTCGCTCGACCAGTTCCGGCATCTGGCGATAGAAGAAGGTCAGCAGCAGGGTGCGGATGTGGGCGCCATCCACGTCGGCATCGGTCATGATGATGATGCGGTGGTAGCGCAGCTTCTCGGGCTTGTAGTCCTCCTTGCCGATGCCGGTGCCGAGCGCCGTGATCAGGGTGGCGATCTGTTCCGAGCTGATCAGTTTGTCGAAACGGGCGCGCTCGACGTTGAGCACCTTGCCGCGCAGCGGCAGGATCGCCTGGAACTTGCGGTCGCGTCCCTGCTTGGCCGAGCCGCCGGCGGAGTCACCCTCGACGATGTAGATCTCGCACTTGGCGGGGTCCTTCTCCTGGCAGTCGGCGAGCTTTCCGGGCATACCGACGCCATCGAGGATGCCCTTGCGGCGGGTCATCTCGCGGGCCTTGCGGGCGGCTTCGCGTGCACGTGCCGCCTCGACGATCTTGCCGCAGATGGTCTTGGCATCGATCGGATTTTCGAGCAGGTAGTCGGAGAGCTTGCTGGCGACGACCTCCTCGACTGCCGGACGTGCTTCGGAGGAGACCAGCTTCATCTTGGTCTGGCTGGCGAACTTGGGGTCCGGCATCTTGACCGACAGTACGCACGCCAGGCCCTCGCGCATGTCGTCGCCGGAGACGTTGACTTTGGCCTTCTTTGCGATCTCGTTCTCTTCGATGTACTTGTTGATGACACGGGTCATCGCGGCCCGCAGGCCGGTCAGGTGGGTTCCGCCGTCTGATTGCGGAATGTTGTTGGTGAAGCACAGCACCTGTTCTTGGTAGCTGTCGTTCCACTGCATCGCAACCTCGACCGTGACCTCGATGTCGTGCTCGGTGCCGTTCGAGACGTGGCTGGCACCTTCCGAATAGAAGACATTCGGGTGTAGTACCGTCTTCGAGCGGTTGATGTAGTCGACGAAACCGCGCACGCCACCGGCGAAGGCAAAATCCTCTTCCTTGCCGCTGCGCTGGTCCACGAGGCGGATGCGCACGCCGTTGTTCAGGAACGAAAGTTCCCGCAAGCGCTTGGCAAGGATCTCGTAGTGGAATTCGACGACGCCGAATATCTCGTCGTCGGCGAGGAAGTGGAGCTCCGTGCCGCTCTTGGCGGATTCACCGATGGTCTTCATCGGCGACACCTCGACACCATCGACCAGCTCGATCAGCCGATCGACCGGCGTGCCGTGATTGAACTCGAGAAAGTGCTTCCGACCGTCGCGCCGGATGGTCAGGCGCAGCCATTTCGACAGCGCGTTGACACAGGACACGCCGACCCCGTGAAGCCCGCCGGAGACCTTGTAGCTGTTCTGGTTGAACTTGCCACCGGCATGCAGCACGCACATCACGATCTCGGCCGCTGAGCGCTTCGGTTCGTGCTTGTCGTCCATCTTGACACCGGTCGGGATGCCGCGGCCGTTGTCGGCCACGGAGATCGAGTTGTCCGGATGAATTGTGACGACGATGTCGTCGCAATGGCCGGCCAAGGCTTCGTCGATCGCGTTGTCGACCACTTCGAACACCATGTGATGCAGGCCGGTGCCGTCGGAGGTATCGCCGATGTACATGCCGGGGCGCTTGCGCACGGCCTCGAGGCCTTCGAGCTGCTGTATGCTGGATTCGTCGTAACTGGCTTGCGGCTTGGATGATTCGGACATCGTCGATCCCGGTGATTGGAACGCAAGGCGCTCCGGAGTCCTGCAAAGAGCGGGGGCGCGGCGACCGGCTGCGGTGGCCGCGGGTCGGGTGATGCTCAGATGCGCATCGGCATGACCACGTACTTGAAGCCGGGCATGTCGGCGACGGTGATCAGCGCCGACGAATTCGAGTCGTTCAGGTGCACGACGACTTCGTCGCTGCCGACATTGGCGAGAACGTCGAGCAGGTAGGTGACGTTGAAGCCGATGTCGAGGGCGCCACCCTGATAGTCGATTTCGAGCTCTTCCTGCGCCTCTTCCTGTTCGGCGTTGCTCGAGATGATCTTCAGGCTGCCAGACTCGAGCACCAGCCGCACACCGCGGAACTTGTCGTTGGTCAGGATCGCGGCGCGCTGCAGGGCGGCCTGCAGCGGCAACCGGGCGAAGGCGAGCTGGGTCGGATGATGCTGCGGGATGACGCGCTCGTAATCGGGGAACTTGCCGTCGATCAGCTTCGAGATCAGTTCGATGGGTCCGAAGCGAAACACGGCCTGATTGCCCGCTAGCGTGATTTCCAGCGGCTCCTCAGAATCGCCGAGCTGGCGTGCCAGCTCGAGCACCGTCTTGCGCGGCAGGATGACCTCGGCGGACGGGAACTCGCCGTCGATCGCAGTCTCGGCGAAGGCCAGGCGGTGGCCGTCGGTGGTGACCATACGCAAGGCATGGCCATTGACCAGCATCAGCAGGCCGTTCAGGTAGTAGCGGATGTCCTGATGGGCCATCGCGTAGCTGACCTGGGCGAGCTGGCGCTTGAACACCTGCTGGGGTACTTGGAAACTGACGACGTCATCGGTCGGCGGATTGAGTCGCGGATAGTCGGCGGCGGGCAGGGTCTGAAGCTGGAAGCGGCTGCGGCCGGCTTTAACGGTGAGCCGCTTGTCGTCGAGACTCAAGCCGATCTCGGCACTGTCGGGCAGTGCCCTCAGGATGTCGTGCAACTTGCGCGCCCCGACCGTCACCGACACGTCCTCACCGCCGCCGGCGCCCGCTGCGCTGGTCTTGATCTGGATCTCGATGTCGGTCGCCAGCATGGTGAGCGAGTCGCCGTGCTTCTCGATCAGCACGTTCGACAGGATCGGCAGTGTGTGGCGCTTCTCGACGATGCCGGCAACCGACTGCAGCGGGCCGAGCAAGGCTTCTCGCGTGGTGTTGAGAAGAAGCATCGGGGGGCGTTCTCCGTCTTGATTCGTCTTGGTGGTGGTGGTGAGGCTTGTTGTTGTATTCGGGCCTAGCCGCGCAGGACCTGAGTCAATACGTGCAGGTCGTGATTGAGCTGGGGATCGCCACGCCTGAGATCGGCGATCGTACGGCAGGCATGCAGTACCGTCGTGTGGTCACGGCCGCCGAAGGCCTCGCCGATCGCCGGCAGACTCATTGGCGTCAGATCCTTGGCCAAAGCCATCGCCACCTGACGTGGCCGGGCGATGGCACGCGTGCGTTTCTTCGAGTGCATGTCGGCGACCTTGATCTTGAAATAGTCGGCGACGGTCTTCTGAATGTGCTCGATCGTGAGTTGCCGGTTGTGGGCGTTGAGCAGGTCCTTCAGCGCCTCCTTGGCCAGTTCGAGCGAGATATCCTTGCCGTGGAAGCGTGCGAAGGCCAGCACCTTCTTCAGCGCGCCTTCGAGTTCTCGGACGTTGGATCGCAGGTTCTTGGCGATCAGGAAGGCAACGTCGTCCGACAGCGCGATACGATCCGCTTCCGCCTTCTTCTGCAGGATTGCGACCCGCATCTCGAGTTCCGGGGGTTCGATCTGGACAGTCAAGCCCCAGTCGAGACGCGAGATCAATCGATCTTCCAGGCCCTGGATGTCCTTGGGGTAGGTGTCGCAGGTGATCACGACCTGTTTCTTGGCCTCGGTCAGCGCGTTGAAGGCGTGGAAGAACTCTTCCTGCGTCCGGTTCTTGTTGTTGAAGAACTGGATGTCGTCGATCAACAACAGATCGAGGGAGCGATAGTAGCGCTTGAAGACATCGAAGCTCTTCTGCTGATAGGCCCGCACGACATCTGCGTAGTAGTCCTCCGCGTGCACGTAGCGGATCACCGCGCGCGGATTGTGGTGGTGGATGGCATTGCCGAGGGCGTGGATCAGGTGGGTCTTGCCGAGACCGACACCGCCATAGACGAACAGCGGGTTGTAGGAAGCGCCGGGATTCTGGGCGACCTGCACGGCTGCGGCCCGCGCGAGATCGTTGGCGCGTCCGGTGACCAGATTGTCGAACGTGAATTCCGGGTTCAGCCGGGTCTTATCGTAGGCATTGCCGGACGCCGCCGCCTTCGCCGACGGACGGCGGACCGGTTTCGGTGGTGGCTCGTCGTCAACCTCGGGCAGCGGAGAGGACGTCGCCGGGCGCCCGCCATTGAGCGGCGCCCGGCCAGGCGCAGTCGCCGGGGCGGCAGCGCCCCGCACGGAACCGGAGCGGGCCTTCAGTTCGAAGCTGCGCTGGCTGCCGAAGAACTCCGTGCCGAGCTCGGTTATCCGTGGCAGGTAGCGATCCCGAACGAAATTCAGGAAGAACTGGTTGGGCACGACGAGGCACAGACCGGGCGGCTCACCGTCCGCATCTTCCGCCAGCATCGGCTTGATCCAGGTCTTGAACTGCTGGGACGGCAGTTCCTGCTCGAGCTTCAGCAAACAAAACGACCAGAAGTCTTGACTCACAAATTCATCAACGGTGCAGAGGGGCATGACGGGGGAACGCCCGCAATCTCGCTGAATGCGGTGACGCGGGGTTCTCCTTCTTGGACATTTTCAGCGCGGCCGACGGCGCTGTGGATCGAGTCGACAGCAACCGGGCGAAGGAGGAATTGTACCTCGGTGCAGGCAAGTTATCCACAAGGGAAACGTTAAAAAATTATTGACAAACAGTAGATTATCGATTCCAATTACGGGTTCTGTATCCAACGCCGCAAGCCATCATGAAACGTACTTACCAACCCTCTGTCGTGCGCCGCAAGCGCACTCACGGCTTTCTCGTCCGTTCCCGCACCCGTGGCGGTCGCAAGGTACTCGCTGCTCGGCGAGCCAAGGGCCGGCATCGCTTGTCGGTATAAGGGGTGGCCGAGCCGGCGTGCACCGAGTCCGCGGGTCGGAACCGGTTCTCCGCCGATTTCCGCTTACGCAAAACGGATGAATATTCATCCGTTTTTGCTTTTCGGCGTGCGCTGCGCGGCCGTTTCTTCACGCTGCACTTTCGCCCCTCCGACGCGGGCAGCGCGAGACTCGGCCTGATCGTTGCCAAGCGTCTGGCACGTCGCGCAGTCCAGAGAAACCTGCTCAAGCGGCTCGCCCGGGAAGCCTTTCGTTTACGCCGGTCCGGTCTGCCCGAGTTCGATATGATCGTCCGGCTGACCTCGCCCGCGAAGGACGCCAGTCGCCGCGACCTGCGCGACGATCTCGACAATCTGCTTGGCAGACTGCGCCGATGAAGACCCTGCTGATCGGCCTGTTGAAGGCCTACCGGCTTGCGATCAGTCCTCTGCTGGGTCGCAACTGCCGCTATCATCCGAGCTGTTCCGAATACGCCATCGAGGCCGTCCAGCGTCACGGTGTAATCCGTGGCAGTTGGCTCGCGATCAAGAGGGTCGGCCGCTGCCACCCGTTCTCGCACGGCGGCTACGATCCCGTGCCTTGATGCCCCAACCACCCGAATCCGAGTGATCCATCCGATGGACAATCGTCGACTTTTTCTGATCCTGATCTTCTGCTTCTCGCTGTTCATGCTTTGGGACGGCTGGATGAAGTTCAACGCACCACCGCCACCAGCCACTTCGGCTGCCGCCCCGGCGACCGCAACCTCCGACTCCGCGGCCGACGCGGCGGCGCCGACGACGACGCTAGAAGGCGCTCCTGCGACACCAGAGGTCAGTGCCGCTGTCGGCAACTCGGCGCCGACCATTCGCGTCGAGACCGACCTGATCATCGCTGAAGTTTCTGCCGAAGGCGGCAGTCTCGTGCATCTCGAGTTCAAGCAGCACAAGCAGACCCACGGCAGCGAGAACAACCTGGTCCTCCTCGACCGCAGCAATCCTCACGTCTACGTCGCCCAGAGTGGTTTGATCGGCGAAGGCATGCCGACTCACAAGACACGCTACACGCTGCCCGGTACGGACCAGAGCCTGACGGCCGGCGCCGATTCGCTGACGATCCGCATGCAGGCGGAACAGGCGCCCGAAGGGGTCAGCGTATTCAAGCTGCTGACCTTCAAGCGCGGAAGCTACGAAATCGACACCCGCTACGAGATCGATAACAAATCGGTGGATAGCGTGGCGCCCTTCGCCTACTTCCAGTTCGCCCGCGACGGCGAGCCCGCCGAGGGGGCCAAGGGAATGGGGGTCAGTACATTCACTGGCCCAGCCGTCTACACGGAGGCCGAGAAGTACCAGAAGATCAGTTTCGCGGATATCGCCGACAACAGCGCGAAGTTTAACCGCAAGTCGCAGGATGGCTGGATCGCCATGGTCCAGCATTACTTCGTCAGTGCGTGGCTACCGAATGGGGATGCCGAACGTGAGTTCATTGCACGTAAGGTCGGCCCCGATCTCTATGCGGCCGGTGTGATTCTGCCGGTGGGTGAGATTGCCAGTGGCCAGGACGGAGGCATTACCGTACCAATGTATTCTGGCCCGCAGGAGCAGGACAAGCTTCAAAGCATTGCGCCGGGACTGGATCTCGTCGTGGACTATGGCTGGCTGACCGTGATTGCAGCGCCACTGTTCTGGCTGCTGGAGTGGTTCCACAAGCTCACCGGCAACTGGGGCTGGGCGATCATCCTGGTCACCGTCATGATCAAGGCAGCATTCTTTCCGTTGTCGGCGGCAAGCTATAAGTCGATGGCGAAGATGCGCACGCTCGGTCCGCGGCTGCAGCGCATGAAGGAACAGTACGGTGACGACAAGGCCAAGATGCAACAGGAGATGATGGACATGTACCGGCGGGAGAAGATCAACCCGCTCGGCGGCTGCCTCCCCATCCTCGTGCAGATCCCGGTCTTCATCGCCCTGTATTGGGTGCTGCTCGGCAGCGTCGAGATGCGCCATGCGCCGTGGCTCGGCTGGATCCAGGACCTGTCCAGCAAGGATCCATACTACGTGCTGCCAATCATCATGGGTGCGTCGATGCTTGTTCAGACCAAGCTCAACCCGACGCCGCCGGACCCGATGCAGGCCAAGATTATGATGGCTATGCCAATCGTGTTCACGTTCATGTTCCTCTGGTTCCCGTCGGGCCTGGTGCTGTACTGGGTCGTCAATAACCTGCTCTCCATTGCCCAGCAATGGCAGATCACCCGGATGATCGAGGGTGGCAAAGCCAAGAAGGCTTGAGCCGATAGCAGCGGTTGCCACGGCCCCGGGCCGTGGCGGAATCGGGGTGGTCCGGGTTTCCGGACCATCCCTTTTTGTTCTTGCCGAAGCGATTGCCGGCATCAAACCCAAGCCACGGCACGCACATTTCGCTCGCTTTCGCGGAAGCGACGACACGGTGATCGACGAAGGGTTGCTCCTGTACTTCCCGGCACCCCACTCCTTTACGGGCGAGGATGTCATCGAGCTTCAGGGCCACGGCGGCCCCATCGTGATGGAGATGCTGCTTGCCCGCTGTCTCGAACTGGGAGCGAGGCTCGCCGAACCTGGCGAGTTCACCCGGCGGGCGTTTCTGAATGAGCGGCTTGATCTCGCGCAGGCAGAAGCCGTCGCCGACTTGATCGAAGCCTCGTCGCAGGCCGCGGCGCGCTCAGCGCTGCGCTCCCTGTCTGGGCGGTTTTCGTCGGAGCTGACGAAGATTCGGGAGAGTCTCGTCGAGCTGCGCATGCTGGTAGAGGCGACCCTTGATTTTCCGGAGGAGGAGTTGGACTTCCTCGAAGCCGCCCAGGCGTTCGTGCGTATCGATGTGCTCCGCGGGCTGATCGACTCGATGCTGGATCGCGCCCAGCAGGGAAGCCTGCTCAGGCGTGGACTTTCGGTCGTGCTGATCGGGCCACCCAATGTCGGAAAATCCAGCCTGCTCAACCAACTTTCCGGTGAAGACCGAGCAATCGTCACGGAACACGCTGGAACGACGCGGGATGCCTTGCGCGAGACGATTCATCTTCAAGGCATTCCGCTGCACATCATCGACACGGCGGGGCTGCGCGACACCGATGATGCAATCGAACGGATCGGCATCCAGCGAACCTGGCAAGAGGTAGCCCGAGCCGACGTGATCCTTAGACTGGTTGATGCCGCGCCCGGCACAGCCGCGGTCGGCGTACACCAACGCGAGACCAGCGATATCGACGCCCGCCTTCCCGACACTGCCGTTCGGATCACGGTACGAAACAAAATCGACCTGACTGGCGATCTGCCGCGACGATACGAATCGGCTGGCCGCATAGGGGTCGATCTCAGCGCACGAACAGGGGAAGGATTGTCCCTGCTGGAAGCCGAGCTCTTGCGGATCGTTGGCTGGCATGCCCACGACGAAGATGTGATCCTGGCCCGCGATCGACACTTGATCGCGCTACGCGAAGCACGTGAGCACGTCGCGCTGGCGAGCGAGCAAGAGGGGGCGCTTGACTTGCTCGCAGAGGAACTTCGTTTGGCTCACGACGCGCTGGCTCGTATCACGGGTGAATTCACTGCGGACGACTTGCTCGGCGAAATATTCTCGCGATTCTGTATCGGCAAATAGCGTCAGACAAGTCGATGTTTCACGTGGAACGTCCCTGATGATCGAACAGCTCGCCGATATCGCAGACCCGATTCTACTCGCGCTTGCATTCGGTGCGTTCCTCGCCGGCCTGATCGATGCCGTCGTCGGCGGTGGCGGATTGCTCCAGATTCCACTGCTCTTCACTGCGTTTCCAGAACATCCACCGGCGCCACTCTTCGGGACCAACAAGCTCGCCAGCATCGTCGGAACAAGCAGCGCCGCGATTCAGTACGCGCGCCGAATCACAATCGAATGGTCCATCGCGCTTCCTTCCATACTGGCTGCGCTCCTCTTCTCCTGGCTTGGCGCACGCTCTGTGACCTTGTTTCCTCCCGACATTCTTCGGCCACTGGTCCTGGTAATGTTGATTGCGGTCGCCATCTACACTTTTCGCCGCAAGGAATTCGGGCTCCATTCCAGCAACCTTAGACCGACAGGGATTCGACCGAGACTGTCAGCGTACGCCATCGGTGCGACACTCGGTTTCTATGACGGATTCTTTGGCCCGGGCACAGGAAGTTTCCTGATCTTTGCCTTCATCCGATTTCTCGGCATGGACTTCCTGCGCGCGTCCGTCACAGCCAAACTCACGAATGTTGCGACCAACCTCGCAGCGCTTGCATTCTTTGCTATCAACGGCGCCATCATCTGGGAAGCCGCGCTCACAATGGCCGTGGCCAATCTCACCGGCGCAATGGCGGGCAGTCATTTGGCCCTCAAGCACGGCAGCCATTTCATTCGCCGTGTGTTCCTGCTCGTGGTTTGTGCGCTGATTGCCAAGCTATGCTGGGATCTGCTGCAACATTAGCGCTCGGAAACCCTCCGCCCATCCTCAGCAGCTGGTGCCAATCATGCGGCGTCGCGCCGCACGAACTTCGTCGCGAGAGAACGGGGCACAAAATGTGACATGCCTCGAACCTTGGACCAAGCCCAGGCTCACGCCAGACACTGCAAACAAGGTCAATTACGACCGACCTCCCAAGCCATCCTCCGCCAATGGCAACGTCTTGCGAGCACCATATCCTTGTTTAGCCCCTGACACACCTCTTGCACGTGCAGATCTTGACGGTCCCACGCTCAATTCCAACGCCGATCTGATCCTATTGCCCAAGGTCATTTTGAATATCAGCTCGTAGGCAGCGATTTCCCTTGCACTGCATGACTCCCGCCACTGGCCACCGACGACGCAAAAGCTACAGACGTAGTCGCACAGCTCGGGGATTACACCCTGATTGCCGTGGGGCACAACGCACCCCCGCATCGCGAAGCGGACCCTTGAAAATACCCCCAATTGCCATCGCAGGGATTGTGACCAAGCACCGGGCGATCAACGATTTTCGCCATTGCGTACACACATCCTATGACGAGCGATGCCCGCCCGCACGCACAACGATGAACGCCCCTGCGCCCGAAGGTGAGGCCAAGTACCGCATCGATGAATCCGCAACCCGACCTGATCGGTCCCCGTCTGCAATACCACACGCTTTCGGCCAACTCGCCGGGTGAAGGCTCGTTGCCGTGCTGAAACTCTGACGCCATGCTCCGGCAGATTGCCTTCACAAGCTTCGACCTTGCCCATGCGGACGCAGCATTCGCTCCTCAGTCCGACATCGCGTGCCCCCGAGACACATTGCCTGGTTTCAGGGGTAGGCAACAGTGCAGTTGAACCCCGGGGAAATCATCCACCGCTGAAATCATCCGCACACCGGCACCGATGAGACGTGGGCCGAAAGCTCAGAAGCTGCCCGATTCGGCTTCTGTTGCAATTCCCGACCTGGGCGAAGCCAGCTTTGGCCCCTCCAAAGCCGTCAATACCTGGCGGCAGTTTCGGTGCCCTATTTTGATTGTTGGCAAGTACCCCCCGGCCAGCACCGTTGCACGCATGTTTCACGTGAAACCGACATGGGCGACACCAACCAAACCAAGCCGATGGCCCTTGCCTAAAACCCTGCCGTCCTCCTGAAAGTAGCTGATACAATGAACGTTTTTTCGTCGACGCTTTAGGAGTGATGCGCATGAACGGGCTTCACCTGATTGCGGACATGTACCGCTGTCAGTGTAGCGAGCAGCTACTGATCGATCGTGAAACGCTTGAAGCCCTGTGCGTCAGCGAATGTGCCACCGCAGGCCTGACCCCCCTGGGCAGTTATTTCTATCAGTTCACACACGATGACGGCCAGAAGGCCGGCGTCACCGGCACCGTCGTCCTCGCGGAATCCCATCTCGCCATTCATACTTGGCCCGAAAGCGGCAGCGTCACGCTCGACATCTACGTCTGCAACTTCAGTCGCGACAACAGCGAACTGGCACGCCATCTATTTCACAAGCTCCACGAAACCCTCGCGCCGATCGAAACCATCGATCACCAGGTCGTTCGCGGTAAACTCCTCGCGGCCGCATGAGCGCGCAGCACCGCATCGACGAGGCGCTCACCGACACAGCCGGATTTTTCTTCGACTGCGGAACCCTGCTCGAGGCCGGTGATACCCCCTTCCAAAGCTATGAAGTCTGGGACAGCCCGCTGCTTGGCACGCTGTTTCGTCTGGACGGATTTTTCATGACTTCGGAGCGTGACGAATTCTTCTATCATGAAAACCTGATTCACGTTCCAGCCATCTCACACCCCGCCCCGCGCTGCGCCCTGATCATAGGCGGCGGCGACGGTGGCTCGGCAGAAGAACTGCTCAAGCACCCGACGATGACGCGCGTCGTGCTCGTCGAACTCGACGGCAAGGTCATCGACATCTCCCGTCGCTACCTTGCCAGCATCCATCGCGGTGCCTTCGACGATCCACGCCTCGCGCTGCACGTATGCGATGGGCTCGACTACGTCCGCAATACGGCCAGAGCGGCCGATGAGCACTTCGACCTGATCGTCCTGGACCTCACCGATCCTGTGGGGCCTGCTGCCGAACTCTACAGTCAGGCCTTCTTCGCCGATTGCAAAATGCTACTGGCACACGGTGGGGCACTGAGCCTGCATGTCGGCTCGCCGTTCTACCAACCCCAGCGTGTGCGCCGACAGTTCCTGGACCTTTGCCAGGTCTTCACACATGTCAGCCCGTACTTCGTCCACATTCCCCTATACGGCACCCTATGGGGAATGGCCTGTGCATCCGATCGGGTGGAGCCCGCTCGCCTTGATCCCGTCGAAGTGGATCGGCGTATTTCGGCGCGCGGGCTCGAGCATCTGCAGTATTACAATGGTGCAACGCATCAGGCCGTCCAGGCCTTGCCCAACTACGTCCGCGACCTGCTCGCGCGCTGAAGCCGCAGCCGCTGCGCACAGGCGCCGCTGCCATGATCAAACAGCGAAACCCACAAGCCAAGACACGGCGCGATGCCGGCAGCCGGGGATTGCCGCCCGATGGCCTCGCCGCTGCCCTGCAACACAGCGCCCGACTGATCGCTGCCGTTCGCAGCGGCCAGAACCTGACCCAAGCGCTCGCCAATCTCGTTGCCTCCGACGATCCCGCCGCGCTGCGTCAGCGTGCAGCCATCCAGGACACCGCCTACGGCAGTCTTCGGGATCATGCCCTAGGCCCGGCGCTGCTGCGCCCACTGTTGCGGAACCCACCGCCCGAGCCGATCTACTCCCTGTTGCTCGCCGCCCGCTACCGTCTCGACACACGCCCGGAAAACGCGCATACCATCGTCGATCAAGCCGTCGAGGCGGCTACCACCCTGCACACGGCCCGATTCGGCGGGCTGGTCAATGCGGTCCTCCGGAACTACGTCCGACGACGCAGCGAACTGCACACGCAGGCAGCGCAGCACGACGAAGCGCGCTATCGTCACCCGTACTGGTGGATCGAGCGCGTCCGTACGGAACTTCCACAGCATTGGATCGATGTCCTCGATGCCGGAAACTGCCGCCCGCCCATGGCCCTGCGCGTCAATCGCCGCCGCTGCGACTCGTCGACCCTGCTCCGCGCCCTCGCCGAAGCCGGCATCGACGCCACCGCACTCGGCGGCAGCGCCATCGCGCTAGCAACACCGCGCCCGATCACCGAAATTCCGGGCTTTAGCCAGGGCTGGTGCTCAGTGCAGGATCCTGGCGCGCAGCACAGCGCCGGGCTACTCGATCTCCATCCCGGACAGCGGGTGCTCGACGCCTGCGCCGCGCCTGGCGGCAAGACCGCACATATCCTCGAAACCGCAGACGTTGCGCTGACCGCACTTGAGCTCTCCCCCGAACGCATGGCGCGTGTTGCCGAGAATCTCAATCGACTCGGACTGCAGGCCGATCTGCGTGTCGCCGATTGCCGCAATCTCGAGGACTGGTGGAACGGCGAGCGTTACGATCGTGTTCTCGCCGATGTACCGTGCTCGGCCAGCGGTGTCGTGCGCCGGCATCCCGACATCAAATGGCTGCGCCGGAATACCGACATACCCGCATTTGCCCAACAGCAGGCCGAGATCATGGATCGCCTTTGGCAGACCCTCGCGCCGGGTGGCAAAATGCTCTACGTCACATGCTCGGTCTTCGATCTCGAAAACGTATTGCAGGTTGAGGAATTCTGCCGGCGGCATGCCGATGCACGGCGGCTGCCGATCGCCGGCCAGCCGCACCGACAACTTCTGCCCTGTGCCCAACATGACGGGTTCTTCTATGCCCTCCTTGCGAAGCGTGCGTGATCTCGCATCCGCTCTGGCGCTGAGCCTGTTGGTCGCCGGCACGTTGTTCGCGCCTGCCAGCGCCCAGGCCCGGGATCCGCGCTTCGGCTATGCGGCCATGCAGGCCAAGGACGACGATTACGTGCTCGAAGCGGATGTGCATTTCACGCTCAACGACCGCCTCGAAGATGCCGTCCAGCGTGGCGTCGCCCTGTACTTCGTGTTCGAAGTCGAGGTCAGCCGTGACCGCTGGTACTGGTTCGACGAAGAGATCGGACGGCGCATCCGAACCTATCGCCTTTCGTACCACCCGCTGACCCGAAGCTACCGTCTGACCCTTGGCAGTCTTCATCAGAACTTCGACACCCTCGAAGAAGCACTGCAGCCGGTGCGCCGCGTTCGCGGCTGGAACATCATCCCCCGCGACCGACTCAAGGCAGGGAACTCCTACGACGTGTCCCTGCGCTTCCAGCTCGATACCTCGCAATTACCCAAACCCTTCCAGGTCACGGCCCTCGGCAGCAGTGACTGGACCCTCGAAACCGATTGGCTGCAATGGACCTTCCTAGCCACCGCTCCCGCCGTGCCGTAAAGGCCATCTCGCTCGCCGCGATTGCTGCGCTTGCCGGCATCCTGCTGTTTCTGCTCGCATCGGCCAGTGCCAATACGTCGCTGTTCGCGCGCAACTATCCGCTGCTGCTGGCCGCCAATGGCGCACTGGTCGTCCTCCTCGGCGGCACCGTAGCCTACCAGCTCCGCAAGACCTGGCACGAGCGCCGCGCCTCCCAGTTCGGCTCCCGTCTGAAACTGCGGCTGCTGTTGATGTTCGCTGCCATGGCGATCCTTCCGGGCGCATTGATCTACGCGGTGTCGATGCAGTTCGCGGTGCGCAGCATCGAATCGTGGTTCAACGTCCGCGTCGACGCCGCACTCGAGGGCGGCCTCGCCCTCGGTCAAAGCGCCTTCGACTATCTCCTCGACCAGCTCGAGGAAAAGACCAATTTCGCCGCACTGGCCCTGGCCGACGCGCAAGGCATACATCTGGGCAGGCTCAACCGCCTGCGCGACGAGATCCCTGCCCAACGCGCGTCGGTTTTCACAGCCTCTGGCCAGCTGCTCGCCACTTCATCGGCCGACATCGATCCGACCGCGAGCGTCATTCCGCTCGAGAGCCCCGACCCTGTGATGCTGCGAAACCTGCGCAACCTGCACAACAGCCAGAGCATTCGCCAGATCGAGAGCCTCGCCGATGGCCGCCTCGAGCTACGTGTCGTCGTTGCCCTGCCGGTTCGCCAGCTGCTCGCCGATCCCGTCTATCTGCAGGCGGTTCAGGCCGTCCCCGACACCATCGCGCGCCACGCCGACAACGTTCAGGAAGCCTATCAGGACTACCAGCAGCTCTCGCTGGGCCGCGAGGGCCTCAAACAGATCTTCACGATGACGCTGACCCTGACCCTGCTGCTCGCCCTGTTCGCAGCGATGGCTGTCGCCGTCGTCCTCGCCCGCCGCCTTTCCGCACCATTGCGGCTGCTCGCCGAAGGCACCCAGGCCGTCGCCCAGGGCGATTTCTCGCCGCGCCGGGCGCTGCCCGCCCGCGACGAACTCGGCGTCCTGACACAGAGCTTCAGTCAGATGACCCGCCAGCTCGACGAGGCCAGGAGCCTCGCAGAGCGCAACCGGATGGCGGTCGAGGGCGCACGCGCCTATCTCGAAAGCGTGCTCGCAAACCTTTCCGCCGGCGTGCTCGCATTCGACCCCAACGGTACCTTGCGTGCCGCCAATGCCGGTGCCACCAGCATCCTCGCCGACGAATTGGTCGGCATGGAAGCCGTCGAGCTCGACGACTGGCCACGTCACGCCGAGTTCCGCGACGCGGTCATCAAGGGCTTTGCCGAAAACGATACCGACTGGAACACCCAGATAGAAATGACCAGCGAACTTGGCCAGCCACAGACGCTGCTGATCCATGGCTCGCGATTGCCGGAAAGTTCGGGCGGCGGCTTCGTCGTGGTCTTCGACGACATCTCGCACCTCATCTCTGCACAACGCACGGCTGCCTGGGCCGAGGTCGCCCGCCGCGTGGCACACGAGATCAAGAATCCACTGACGCCGATCCAGCTCTCGGCCGAAAGACTCGAACACAAACTGGCACAACACCTCGACGACGACCTGCGCGCAATGCTCGTGCGCTCGTGCCGGACCATCGTCAGCCAGGTCGAGGCGATGAAGAACCTGGTCAACGCGTTCCGCGACTACGCCAAGCTGCCAGCGCCGGTGCTGTCGCCGCTCGACCTGAACCAGCTCGTCCGCGAGGTCGCGGCGCTCTACGAGGCATCGCCGGTCCGCGTCCGCGCCGAACTCGGCAGCAACCTGCCCGCGGTGATCGGCGATGCCGGCCAGCTGCGCCAGGTCATCCACAACCTGCTGCAGAATGCCGAAGATGCGGTCGGCGACGGTTCCGGTATCGCAGCGCCGTCGATCGAGATTATCACGCGCCTGTCCGGCACCCGCGCCGCGCTGGTGGTGCGCGACAATGGCAACGGTTTCCCCCCCGATGTCCTGCCGCGCGCCCTCGAGCCGTATTTCACGACGCGTCCCCATGGCTCGGGCCTCGGGCTGGCGATCGTCAAGAAGATCATAGATGAACACGGTGGCGACATTCGCATCACCAATCGCGACGCCGGCGGCGCCGAAGTCCGCGTCAGGCTGCGCACGGAAAGAATCAGAGAGGGTACCTAGAGACCATGGCAAAGATCCTGATCGTCGACGACGAGATCGGCATTCGCGAACTGCTTTCGGAAATCCTGCGAGACGAAGGACACGACGTGTTGCTCGCCGAAAATGCCGGTGCGGCACGCAATATCCGCAACGAACTGTGCCCGGACCTGGTTCTGCTGGATATCTGGATGCCCGATTCGGACGGCATTTCGCTGCTGAAGGAATGGTCCGCCAACGGACAGCTGAAGATGCCGGTGATCATGATGTCGGGCCACGGCACGATCGACAGCGCGGTCGAGGCGACGCGCATCGGTGCCCTCGATTTCCTCGAGAAACCGATCGCCCTGCAAAAGCTGCTGGCCTCGGTCAAGCGCGGTCTGGCCCATCGCGCGATGCCGAGTGCGCCCCATCACCCGACGTTGGCCGCGCTGACCCGATCGCTCGCGCTGCGTGATCTACGGCGCCGGCTGGTACAACTCAGTGATGGCTCGCGTTCGCTGCTGCTGAAGGTCGGCGCGGGCAGCCTGGCCGAGCTGGCCGCCCGCAGCATCCAGAACAACAGTGGCGCATGGCTCGACCTGTCCGCGCAGCCGGGACAGCTCGACGGCGACCAGCTGACCGCGCTTGCCGGTGGCACCGTGTTCGTCCCCGAGCTACTGCGCCTGACCCGCGCACAACGCGTCAACCTGAGCTTCCTGATCGATCGCCTGGAGCGCTACAAGCTCCATCTGGTGGTCGCGACCGAGCACGGGCGCGAAACCTTCCGCTCCGAGGGCTGGGATCCGGCCCTGGTCGATCGACTGTTCGAAACCAGTCTGCCGCTACCGGGACTGACCGAGATCAAGGACGACATCCCGGAACTCGCCGGCCTGATCCTGCAGCAGTTGATCGAGGCCGGGGAGGTGCCGATGCGGCGCTTCTCGAGCGCAGTGCTCAACATGTTGAGAACCCACCACTGGCCGGGCGGATACCCGGAACTGCGTGCCACGGTCAAGTCCCTGGCAATGGCCAGTCTCGACCAGGAAATCGATGCCGAGGATGCCAATGCGCTGCTCGCAGAAACCCGTTCGACCGACAACGGCACGCCCTTGTCACTCGAACTCCCGCTGCGTGAGGCTCGGGAGGAATTCGAACGCATCTACTTCCGCCACCACCTGCGACTCGAAGGCGGAAACATGACGAGACTGGCCGAAAAGACCGGCGTCGAACGCACCCATCTCTATCGCAAGCTGAAACAACTCGGCCTGCACAGCAGCCGCAAGAGCGAGGACTGATGGTTTCACCGAACATCGCCCCCAGATGCTGCGCTGCAGCATTGCGCCCCATCCTGGTCCGCAGGGCGTAGAATCGCGCGGTTCCCTGCACAAACAACGGCAGCAGCGTGAAGATCATCATTCTCGGGGCCGGCCAGGTCGGCTCCTCGGTCGCAGAAAACCTCGTTTCCGAGGCCAATGACATCACGGTGGTCGATACCGACCCGGCCCTGTTGCAGGCAATGCAGAACAAGCACGACCTGCGCGCCGTCGTCGGCAATGCCGCCTCGCCTGCGGTGCTGCAACAGGCCGGCGCCGAAGATGCCGACCTGCTGATCGCGGTGACCCAATCCGACCAGATCAACCTGTGTGCCTGCAAGATCGCAAAGTCGGTGTTCAACCTGCCGACCCGTATCGCCCGACTGCGCTCCGCCGACTATGTGGACTATCCGGAGCTCCTCACCGAAAGCAATTTCGCGGTCGATTTCTCGCTCTGTCCGGAACAGATCGTCACCGACTACATCGGCAAGCTGATCCGCTTTCCAACTGCCTTGCAGGTGCTCGAATTCGCAGGCGGCGAACTCAGCCTGGTCGCCGTGCGCGCCTTCGATGGCGGCCCGCTGGTGGGGCTGCCGATCTCCGAACTGCGCAAGCACAGGCCATTGGTCGAAGCCCGGATCGCGGCGATCTACCGCAAGGAGCACGCGATCATCCCGAGCGGCGATACCGTCATCGAGCATGCTGACGAGGTTTTCTGCCTGGCACCGACCAGGCAAATCCGCGAGGTCATGCGTGAATTACGTCGCCTCGAAAATCCCATCCGGCGGATCATGATCGCCGGCGGCGGCAACATCGGCTATCGTCTCGCCCGCTCGATCGAGGACCGCTACGAAGTCAAGGTGATCGAACGGGGCCAGACCCGTACCGGCTTTCTCGCGGTCAATCTGAAGCACACGCTGGTGTTGCAGGGGGATGCCACCGACGAGGACCTGCTCGCCGGCGAGAACATCGAAGACATGGACATGTTCCTCGCGCTGACCAACGACGAGGAAGACAACATCATGGCAGCGTCGCTGGCCAAGAGAATGGGCGCGCGCCGCACGCTGGCGCTGATCAACCGCAAGAGCTATGTCGATCTGGTCCAGGACGGCGGCCGCATCGACATCGCCATCTCGCCCGCGCATACCTCGATCGGGACGCTGCTGGCACACGTGCGGCGGGGCGACGTCGCCGCCGTCCACAGCCTCCGCCGCGGTGCCGCGGAAGCCCTGGAAGTGGTCGCCCACGGCGATCCCAAGACCTCGAAAGTGGTCGGCCGTCGCGTCGACGAGATCGACCTGCCCCACGGCGTGACGATCGGTGCAATCGTTCGCGAGACGGGTCAGCAACGACTGCTCCATCGCGAGACCGGTCCGGTGCTGCAGACCGAACGCGAGGTCCTGATCGCCCATCACGACACGGTCATCGAATCGGAAGACCACGTGATCGTGTTCTGTGTCTCCAAAAAGCAGGTCGCCAAGGTCGAAAAGCTGTTCCAGGTCGGTTTCGGCTTCTTCTGACGTGCCTCGCCTCAACCACCTTCTCTCGGTCTTCCGGATCCTGTCGCTGATCGTCGGCATCTTCGGCACGACCATGCTGGCGCCGATCGCGATCTCCTGGTGGCGCCACGAGGCCGCCGAGACGGTTTTCGACGAGGCATTCGTGCTGACCGTCACCACTGGCGCGGTACTGTGGTGGCTCGCCCGCCACCACACCCGCGAGCTGTCGACCCGCGACGGCTTCCTGCTGGTGGTGCTGACCTGGACCCTGCTGCCCGCCGCCGCCGCGTTGCCGCTCTGGCTCTACCTGCCCGGCATGAGCTTCACCGACGCCTATTTCGAGGCGGTATCCGGCCTCACCACGACCGGCGCAACCGTCATTTCCGGACTCGATGCACTGCCGTATTCGATCAACTTCTGGCGCATGCTGCTGGTCTGGCTCGGGGGCATGGGTCTGATCGTGCTGGCCGTCGCGATCCTGCCGCTGCTCGGCGTCGGCGGCCGCCAGCTGTTCAAGGCCGAAGCTCCCGGCCCGATGAAGGAATCCAAGCTGACGCCGCGCATGGCACAAACCGCCAAGGGTCTGTGGGCGGTCTACGGACTGATCAGCATCGCCTGCGTCCTTGCGCTGCACTGGGCCGGCATGACCTGGGAAGACTCGGTCGTGCACATGTTCACGACGATGGGCCTCGGTGGCTTCTCGACCCACGACCAGAGTTTCGCCTACTGGGATTCCGTCCGCATCGAAACGGTCACGATCTTCTTCATGGCGCTCGCCGGCCTCAACTTCGCCACTCATTTCGTCGCGCTGCGGGAACGCCGGCTCAGCGCCTACGTCGAAGATCCCGAATTCCGCTGGTATCTCTACGTGCTGTTCGGCAGCGTCGGCGCGCTGGCAGTCTACCTCTACGCCAACGGCGCCTATCCGTCGCTCTCCGAGGCGCTGCGTTTCGCCGCCTTCAACACCGTCTCGATCGCCACCACCACCGGCTTTGCCAACACCGATTATTCGTTGTGGCCGGTGTTCGCACCATTCTGGATGCTGTTCCTGTGCAGCTTCGTCACCTGTGCCGGATCCACCGGAGGTGGCATCAAGATGATGCGGGCAATCATCCTGTACAAGCAGGTATTCCGCGAATTGCTGCGCTCGCTGCACCCGTCCGCGGTCTCGCCGATCAAGTTCGGATCCGAGGCGGTCTCGAGCCAGATCCTGTTCGCGGTGCTGGCGTTCGGCTTCATCTACATGGTCGTGCTGGTCACGCTGACGCTGCTGATGGTGCTGTCGGGACTCGATCCGGTCACCGCCTTTTCGGCCGTAGTCGCTTGCGTCAACAATACCGGCCCTGGTCTCGGACAAGTCGGTCCGGCCACTACCTATGCCGTACTGAACGATTTTCAGACCTGGGTGTGTACCTTCGCGATGCTGCTCGGACGCCTCGAGATCTTCACGCTGCTGGTGGTTCTGAGCCCGTACTTCTGGCGAAAATAGCGACGCGATGTCCAACTCGCCGAATTCCTATCTGCCATCGGGCCGGCCGAACGACCCGGAAGCCGCCTCGGGGCTGTTGCGCAACTGGTCGCCGGTGCTCAATCCGCTCGCCATCATCATCGTCTTCTTCGGCCTGCTGATGCTCGTTCCTCTGGGCGTATCGTGGTACCAGCAGGACGGCGCGACCCTGTCCTACGACGAAGCGCTGGCGTCCACGCTGGCGACCGGCAGCCTGTTGTGGCTGATGACACGACGTTTTCGACGGGACCTGAAGCCGCGGGACGCCTTCCTGCTGGTGGCACTGACCTGGATCGTGCTGCCAATCTTCGGTGCCCTGCCACTGTATTTCCATATCCAGGACCTGAGCTTCACCGACGCCTATTTCGAAGCCACCTCTGGCCTGACCGCGACCGGCGCAACGGCACTATCCGGCCTTGACCACCTGCCACTGTCGCTCAATTTCTGGCGCACCTTCATGCACTGGATCGGTGGCATGGGCGTGATCGTGCTGGTGGTCGCCATCCTCCCGCTGCTCGGCATCGGCGGCCGCCAGATCTTCAAGGCCGAGACCCCGACGCCGATGAAGGATGCCAGCCTGACGCCGCGCATCGCCGAAACGGCGAAGGGGCTGTGGATGGTCTATCTGCTGTTCACGATTGCCTGCGCAACCGCTCTGCACCTGGTCGGCATGGACGTCTGGGATTCGCTGATGCACGCGTTCTCGATCATGGGTCTCGGCGGCTTCTCGAGCAAGGACGCCAGCATCGGCCACTACAACAGCCTAGACGTCGAAATGGTCGTGATGGGCTTCGCGCTGCTCTCGGGCATCAACTACGGCACCCATTTCATGGCGCTCTACCAGCGCTCGGTGAAGCCCTATCGCCATGACCGCGAGCTGCCGTTCTATTTCGGCGTGCTGATCGCCAGCATCCTGCTGATCAGCCTCTACCTGACGCCCCATGCCGCCTATCCGGATTTCATCCAGACCGTCCGCTACGTCGCCTTCCACTCGATCTCGCTCGCCACCTCGCTCGGCTTCGCGACCTCCGACTACACCTTCTGGCCGATGTTCGCGCAGATCTGGATCCTGTTCCTTGGCAGCTTCATCGCCTGTTCCGGCTCCACCGGCGGCGGCATCAAGCTGATGCGCGCGATCATCCTCTACAAGCAGGTCTACCGCGAACTCGCCCGCGCCATCCATCCCAACGCGGTGCTGCCGGTACGCCTGGGCGATCAGCAGATCCCCGATCACATCCTGCACGCGGTGCTCGGCTTCTCGTTCATCTACATGGTCACCATCGTCACCCTGACGCTGGTGCTGTCCGCCAGCGGCGTCGAACTGGTGACCGCCTTCTCGGCCGTGGTGGCCTGTCTCAACAACACCGGGCCGGGACTCTCCGGCGTCGGGCCCGCATCCAATTACTCGGTGCTGTCCGACTTCGCCACCTGGGTGTGCACCTTTGCCATGTTGCTCGGCCGCCTCGAGATCTTCACGCTGCTGGTCGTGATGACGCCCGCCTTCTGGCGCAAGTGAATCGGGTAGCGTGCCGGCGCGCAAGCTGCGGCCTGCGGCGAAAAACGGGATAATCCGGCCATCCGGCCAGCCGGCCGCCTACCGGGAACGCCAACGTGAGTCCGCTGAGCAACGACACTTTCCTGCGCGCCCTTATGCGCGAACCAACCGACTACACGCCGCTATGGTTGATGCGCCAGGCCGGACGCTATCTGCCCGAGTACTGCGCCACCCGCAAGCGTGCCGGCAGCTTCCTTCAGCTGTGCAAGAGTCCGGGGATGGCCTGCGAGGTCACGCTGCAACCGCTCGAGCGCTACGATCTCGACGCTGCGATCCTGTTCTCCGACATCCTCACGGTGCCCGATGCGATGGGCCTCGGCCTCTACTTCGAAGAAGGCGAGGGTCCCAAGTTCGAGCGCCCGCTGAAGGACGAAAACGACATTCGCCGCCTCACGGCCCCGGATCCCCACGACGAACTGCAGTACGTCATGGACGCGGTCAGCGAAATTCGCCGCGCCCTCGACGGCCGCGTTCCGCTGATCGGCTTCTCCGGCAGTCCCTGGACCCTCTCCTGCTACATGGTCGAGGGCGGCAGCTCGAGCGACTATCGAAAGGTCAAGTCGCTGATGTACTCGCGCCCCGAACTGATGCACCAGGTCCTCGACGTCACTGCACAGGCCGTCACTACCTACCTCAATGCACAGATTCAGGCGGGTGCCCAGGCGGTGATGGTGTTCGACTCCTGGGGTGGGGTGATGTCGCATGACGCCTACCGGGAGTTTTCGCTGCGCTACCTCCGGATCATCGCGCAAGGCCTGATTCGCGAACACGAAGGGCGGCGTGTTCCCGCGATCGTATTCACCAAAGGCGGCGGGCTCTGGCTCGAAGACATTGCCGATACCGGCTACGACGCGGTCGGCCTGGACTGGACGATGGATCTCGGCAAGGCACGCGCGCTGGTCGGCCACCGCGTTGCCCTCCAGGGCAATCTCGATCCGGCCGTGCTGTTCGCGAGCCCGGACGCAGTGGCGGAGCAGGCCCGCCGGGTCCTCGACAGCTTCGGCAACCACCCCGGCCACGTCTTCAATCTGGGCCACGGCATTTCCCAGTTCACGCCGCCCGAAAACGTCTCGGTACTGGTCGATACTGTCCACCAGTACAGCCGGCAGATCCGGACGGCGCGCTGATCCCGGGCGGCAGCAAAGCGCTCTGCATCGGGCAAAAAATCGCGCTTTTCGGTGTTGACTTATTCACATCGGCCTGCTCCAGACGCTGAAATCCGATGCTTCTGGGGTACATTCGGCTTTGTGGCGGTAAGCCACTGTTTTCATTGAATTCAAGTCTTGCCCACAGATTGAGCAAACCACTTCGATTCCCTTCCGTGCCGCCTGAATGCGCCATCTTTCGATGCTTGCCCACAAGCTTATCCACAGTTTCTGTGGAGAAGACCCGATTACGGTTTTATTGCGGCCAATTAAGCAGACTTCATGCAATCTCACTTCATATTCACACGCCACACCATTGATTCATTGAGCATTTTCCAGCCCAGTCCTGACAACGATGGCGATCGTCCGCGTCGCGCTTCCGATCCCCCTACCGCAAGCATTTGATTATGTTTCGGAAAGTGCATCCCTTGCGGACATCGGCCGGTGCGTACAGGTGCCCTTCGGGAAGGACACCCTCACCGGCGTCGTGCTGGCGCTGCCGGCCGAGAGTGAAGTCGACGGCGCCCGGCTGAAGCCGGTGCTCGAGATCCGGCGGTCGCTGCCCGCACTGCCGACCGACTGGCTCCAGATGGTTGCCTTCGTCTCACGCTACTACCACGCGCCGATCGGTGAAGTCGTCCAGCTCGCGCTGCCGCCGGACATGCGTCGCGCGATCGCACCAGCGCCCCGTGCCGGCCAGGACCCATGGTTGGCACTGACCGCGTCGGGGCTCGCGGCGGCCTCCGATGGCCACCGGGCAAAGCGTGCCCTGGCAGTCGTCGCCGTGGTGCAAGGCCACGGCTGCATCAGGCGCAGCGAACTGCGAGCCGAGTTGGGAAGCTCGGCACCGATTGCCGATGCCTTGCGCCGCGGCTGGATCCATTCGGTGCCGCCCGGCCCGGCCGGCGAGGCCAGCGGCGAACAGACCCCGACTGCGGAACAAGCCGTCGCGCTCGAGACGATCTCGGCGGCCGGCGAGGGCTTCGTCTGCTGGCTGCTGCACGGCGTCACCGGCAGCGGCAAGACCGAGGTCTATCTCCAGCTCGCGCGCCAGCACCTCGATCGCGGTCATCAGATCCTGCTGCTGGTCCCCGAGATTGCGCTGACCCCGCAACTCGAGGCGCGGGTCGGCCAACGCTTTCCCCGCGCCCAGATCGTCGCCCTGCATTCCGGTCAGTCCGAAGGTGCGCGGTCGGGCGGCTTCGTGCAGGCGATGACGGGCAGGGCCGACATCGTGCTCGGTACCCGCCTGGCGATCTTCACGCCACTCCCCCGGCTCGGCCTGATCATCGTCGATGAAGAACACGATGCCTCGTACGCCCAACTCGAGGGCGTGCGCTATTCCGCCCGCGACCTCGCCGTCTGGCGTGCCCGCCAGAGAGGCATCCCGCTGCTGCTGGGATCGGCGACGCCGTCGCTCGAAAGCTGGCAACACGCCGAGGCCGGCCGCTATCGCCGCATCCCGCTCAACAACCGGGCACGCGCCGCGTCCCTGCCCACGATCCGCGGTGTCGACACCCGCCGCCAGCATCTCGATCAAGGCCTTAGCGCGGTCCTGCTCGATGCCATCGCGACCCGTATCGCGCGGCGCGAGCAGACCCTGATCTTCCTCAACCGACGCGGCTATGCACCCGTGCTGAGCTGCCCCGCCTGCGGCTGGGTCAGCGCCTGCGACCACTGCTCCGCAAATCGCGTGCTGCATCTCGCCGAGCGCCGCATGCGCTGCCACCACTGCGGTGCCTGCAGCCCGATTCCGCAGCGCTGTCCCCAATGTGGAAACCAGGACATCCATGCCTTCGGGCGCGGCACCCAGCGTCTCGAGCAGCGGCTCGGCGAATTGTTTCCCGACGCCTCGGTGATGCGGATCGATCGCGATGCCGTGCGCAGTCGCCGCGAATGGCAGCAGCGGCTCGCGGCGATTGCCGACGGCACCGTCGACGTCATCGTCGGCACCCAGATGATGGCCAAGGGTCACGATTTTCCCCGTCTGACCCTGGTTGGGGTGATCGGCGCCGATGCCTCGCTGCATGCCGCCGACTTCCGTGCCCCCGAGCGGCTGTTCCAACAACTGATGCAGGTCGGCGGTCGTGCCGGCCGGGCCAATCTCGCCGGCGAAGTATTGATCCAGACCGAGTTTCCCGAACACCCGCTGTACGCGGCGCTGCGTTCCCACGATTACCGTCGCTTCGCGGCGATGTCGCTCGACGAACGACGGCGCGCCGGCTTTCCGCCGTTCGCCTACCAGGCCATGTTGCGGGCGGATGCGCCCGAACTGGGCGAGGCCATCGAGTTCCTGAATCAGGCCCGCGGACTCGCCCGCCGGCTCGGCTCGCCGGAAATCGAGATCTTCGATCCGGTACCGATGCGCCTGGTACGACTTGCCCGTCGCGAACGCGCGCAACTGCTGGTCGAGTCGCGCCGTCGGCCGGCACTGCAGGCCTTTCTCGAGCAATGGGTGCCGGCGCTCTACGACCAACCGGCCGGGCGCCGCCTGCGCTGGCGAATCGACGTGGATCCGATGGAAGTCTGAGGCCCGAGACCTGCAGCCCGCGTCGACTCGACCAGCGGCGACCGCCTCAATCCTTGAATTCGTCGATCCGCCACAGCCAGGCGGCGCCGCGCACCCCCGACGAATCACCGTGTCGGCTGGCCGTCAGCCGGGTATCGATGCGATCCGAAAAGACATGGCGCGACCACAGGCGAGGCACCGTCCGCGTCAGCCTTTCGACATTCGACAGGCCACCGCCAAGGACGATGATTTCAGGATCGAGCAGGTTGATGACAGCCGCCAGCGAACGCGCCAGGCGCACCTCGTAGCGCTGCAATGTCCGCTCGCAGCCGGCATCGCCGGCCTCGGCAGCGGCCACGATCGCCTTGGCGTCGAGCGCATCGCCGCCATGGGCGCGGTGGTCGGACGCCATGCCCATCCCCGACAAATAGGTCTCGATACAGCCGAAGCGGCCGCAATAGCACGGTGGCAGCGGCCGGTCGATCTCTTCCGGCGACGGCAGCGGATTGTGCCCCCACTCGCCGGCGACGCCGTTGGCACCGTTCCACACCCGACCGTCGAACGCAATGCCGCCGCCGACACCGGTACCGAGAATCACCGCGAACACCACCCGCATGCCGGCGCCGGCACCGTCCGCCGCCTCGGACACGGCCAGACAGTCGGCATCGTTGGCCAAGCGTACCGGTCGCGCCAGCAGCCGTTCGAGATCTTCCAGCAGCGGCCGCCCATTGAGGCAGGTCGAATTGGCATTGCGCATGCGGCCATCGACCGGCGACCGGCTGCCTGGCGTGCCGATGCCGACACTGCAACGGCCCCCGACCACCGCCTCGGCATCGGCCACCAGGGCCGCAATCGCGGCCAGCGTGGCCTCGTAGTCGCCCTGGGGGGTCGGCGACCGCCGCCGGTGGCGCTCGCGTCCGTCATCATCCAACGCCACGACCTCGATCTTGGTACCGCCCAGGTCGATGCCGATTCTCACGTGCCCTCCTGTTTCTGCAGACCGTGCCTTGGCATCGATTCTGCCACTGCGCCGAACCCGAACGGCACCCAAGGCGCGGTCGTCGGCGACCGCAAGGCCAGCCAGGCGGATGCCGATCGACATCCTGCCGCATGCCCGCCGCCCGCACCCGACACCCGCCACCGATCGCGCCGGCAGGGCCGACGACGTGCTAACGTGATACCAACAACAATGACATGACGCGGCGCCGACGCAGGCCCGCTCCGACGGCAGGGGAGGGCATGGAGGCGCTCACGATTCTGGTGGTCACGGCGGTCGTGGTGGTCCTGGTGTTCGACTACACCAACGGCTTCCACGATGCGGCCAACATCATCGCGACCGTGATCGCCTCACGCGCGATGCAGCCGCTGCAGGCAGTCGTCGTGGTCGGCCTCTTCGAGTTTCTCGGCCCGGTTCTCGGCGGCACCGCAGTCGCCAACACCATCGGCTCGTTCGTGGTGCTCGACGACCTGCCGGCGGTGTTTTCGCTGTCGGTACTGCTGGCGGGCCTTTCGGGCGCCATCGCCTGGAACCTGATCACCTGGTGGAAGGGTATCCCGTCGTCGTCGTCCCACGCCCTCGTCGGCGGCCTGATCGGCGCAGTCGTCATGGCCGTCGGGCAGGATCACGTCGTCTGGGGCTTCACCGAACTGCTGGCCAATGGCCGCCTGACCGGCGTCACCAAGGTCGTGCTGGCACTGCTCGTCTCACCGCTGGTGGGATTCGCTGCCGGCTATCTGCTGCACAAGCTGTCGGCACTGCTGCTGCGCGCCGCGCGGCCGACCATCAACCGCCAACTGCGCCGGGCGCAGTATCTCACCGCCGCCACGCTCGCCTTTTCGCATGGCGCCAACGATGCCCAGAAGAGCATGGGCATCCTGACCCTGGCGCTGCTGCTCGGTGGCCGCATCGACAGCTTCCAGGTGCCACTGTGGGTGGTCCTGGCCTGCGCCAGCGCGATGACGCTCGGCACGCTGTCCGGCGGCTGGCGGATCGTGCGTACCCTCGGTTTCGCGATCTACCGGGTGCGACCGCTGCATGCGCTGAATTCACAGCTCGCTTCCGGCGGCGTGGTGTTCGCCGCCTCCCTGCTGGGCGCGCCGGTGTCGACCACCCATGTCGTCGCGACATCGATCATGGGGATCGGTGCCTCGGAACGTCCCCGTGCCGTGCGCTGGGGCAAGGCACGCGAGATCGGCGCCACCTGGCTGGTGACGATTCCCGCTGCCGCGCTGGTCGGAAGTCTGCTCGAACTGGCCTTGTCCGGCCTCGTCAGTTGAGGAATATCGATGTCAAAGCGACCCGCCTCGATCGTCCATCGCGTACTCGACCGCATCTTTCCGAAAGCGCCGGATTTTTACACGCTGCTGGCCGAGCAGTCCCGCCAGGTGATCCACACCACCGATCTGCTGATCCGCTTCATGGAAACCGGCAACCCCGACATCGGATGCGAGATCCGCAAGGACGAGCACGACGCCGACACCATCAAGGTGCGCAACATCCACATCCTCAACGAAGCCTTTTCGACACCCCTCGACCGGGAAGACATCTACCGCGCGATCATGGACATGGACGAGGTCGTCAACTACTGCAAGACCACCGTCAATGAAATGGACATCCTCGGCGTCACGCCCGATGGCTACATGCGCGAGATGGCCCAGCGCATCAACGAAGGCTCGAACTTCCTCGCCAAGGGCTTCAGCCAGCTCGCCACCACCCCCGAGCGTGCCGCCGCCGATGCCGATGCCGCACGCAAGGCCGAGCGCAGGGTCGAGAAGCTCTACCGGCGCGCACTCGCCGACCTGTTCCAGGGCCAGGACTATCTGAACATGTTCAAGCGGCGCGAGATCTACCGCCACCTGTCGAACGGCGCCGATCGCATGGCCCATTGCGCCAATACCCTGCACGACATCGTCGTCAAGATCGGTTGAGCGACTGCGGCAGGAAGCGCCAGCCCGGCCGCAGTCGTCCGATCGCTCAATCGCTCGTGCGGTAGCTTCCCAGGCGATAGGCCAGGCCGCAGACGGGCAGCACCATGACCACGATGCCGATACCGACGTAGCCGCGCCCGCTGCCGGGCTCGATCACGCCTCGCAGCTCGGCCTGGCGCACGATCGCGACGACCGCGATCGCCAGCAACAGCGCGACGACGAACCAAGCCCAGGTCGCACCGCCCGCCTTCAACCGTACCCCGCAACGGGGGCAGACCCAGCGAAAGGCGTTCGGCGAGCGACACCATTGGCGAAAACTGATGGTCGTCCTGTGGCAGCGGGGGCAATCCATCGAACGATCCTGCGAAGCGCCGGGGACAAGTACCGGGGGACAACCCAATGGTAGCGTGGTTCGCGGCTCGCGACTGCGGTCCAGGCATCGGCGCCACCCGGACATAGTGAAGCATCGTGCCCGCAAGCCGAGCGCCGACCGCGCAAACGGCATCCCGGACGCCGGTCTCGGATCTCGGCCACCGTTGGTCGCGCCCCGGCCCGTCGCTGTTGCCAGCGACGGCATCACTCACATAGACTGCGCACCGCAGTCATCGACCACTGTTCGGGAGAGTCCCGCCCGCCAATCGCGGGCAGGCGCCGAAGGAGCAACCGCCCCGGAATCTCTCAGGCCAAAGGACCGGACAGTCGATCACACACTCTGAAGAGCGACCGGCCTCGTCAGCCGGTCCACCGAAGGAGCAAGCGTCCGGCCGGTTAGGCAGGGGCGCGAATCTCTCAGGTTCCAGACAGAGGGGGCGCATGTTCGGCACCTTGCCGCCCATGCCCGAACCCGACGTCGTGTCTGGAGCCTCATCATGGAATCGATCGCCGTCATCGGCGGTGGCATCACCGGTGTCACCACGGCCTACGCGCTGGCCAAGCGCGGCTTCTCCGTCACCCTGTTCGAACAGCACCGCTACGCTGCGATGGAGACTTCCTTCGCCAACGGCGGCCAGTTGTCGGCATCGAATGCCGAAGTCTGGAACCACGGCTCGACGGTCCTCAAGGGCCTCAAGTGGATGCTGCGCAACGACGCGCCCCTGCTGGTCAACCCCAAGCCGAGCTGGCACAAGCTGTCCTGGTTTGCCGAATTCATCGGCGCCATTCCCGACTACCGCCGCAATACCGCCGACACCGCCCGTCTGGCGATCGCGGCCCGCGAATACCTGTTCTCGTGGGCTGCAGAGGAGGGCATCGACTTCGACCTCAAGCACGAGGGCATCCTGCACATCTACCGCGACAAGGCCGGCTTCGAGCACGCCGCCGAAGTCAGCCGCCTGCTGGCCCGAGGCGGGCTTCAGCGCCGCGCGGTCACACCCGTCGAAATGCGGGCGATCGAACCGACCCTGGCCGGCACCTACTACGGCGGCTTCTATACCGACAGCGACGCCACCGGCGACATCCACAAGTACACCGTCGGCCTCGCCGCCGCTGCCGAGCGGCTCGGTGTGACCTGCCTGTACGGCCAGGACGTCCGCCGGCTGGCCAGCGACGGCCACGGCGCCCACGTCGTCGTCGCCGACGAGGAGGGCGAACGGCGACACCGATTCGACGGCGTCGTGGTCTGCGCCGGCGTCGCCAGTCGCCGCTTCGCGGCACAGCTCGGCGATCGCGTCAATGTCTATCCGGTCAAGGGCTACTCGATCACCGTCAAGCTCGACGATCCTGCCAGCCGGCTGGCAGCGCCGACCGTGAGCCTGCTCGACGACGAGACCAAGCTGGTATCGAGCCGCCTCGGCGACGACCGCTTCCGCGTCGCCGGCACCGCCGAATTCAACGGCTTCAACCGCGACATCCGGGCCGACCGCATTCGTCCGTTGGTGGATTGGGTCAATCGCTGCTTCCCCGGGGTCAATACCCGCCAGGTGGTGCCCTGGGCCGGCCTGCGGCCGATGATGCCGAACATGATGCCCAAGGTCGGTGTCGGCCGACGCGCCAACGTCTTCTACAACACCGGCCACGGACATCTCGGCTGGACCCTGTCGGCCGTCACCGCGGTGCTGCTGGCCGACCACGTCGAACAGGGCCGCGCGCAACGTCACTCGTCAGTTGCAGGCCTGGCCGCAGCGTAGTGGGGATCGGCGCAGTGCGCCACCGGTTCAGGCGCGTGCCAGTTCGAAGCGGAAAGCCGCACCCTGCCCGGGTGCGCTGACCACCCGGATCGCGCTGCCATGCAGGTCGAGCAGCCGCTTGACGATGGCCAGGCCGAGCCCGAGGTGGGTGGCGCCGTCGGCGGCAGCCAGCCGGCCGCGGTAGCGTGCCTCGAAGATCCGCGGCAGTTGCTCGGCAGCGATGCCGCTGCCGCTGTCGCGGACCTCGAGCACCACACGTCCACCGGCGGCGACAACGCCGATCGCGACCGCGCCACCTCGTGGCGTATGGCGGATGGCGTTGTCCACCAGATTGGCCAATACCCGCTCGAGCTTGCCGATATCGGCTTCGACCTGGATCGCAGGATCGACGGCATCGACTGCCAGGCCTACCCCCTGCTGGCCGGCCTCGAGCGCAAAGCGCGCGATCACGTCATGGGCGAGCTCGACCACCGCCACCGGTTCCATGGCCAATGCCTCCTGGCGCGCCTCCAGCCGCGCCAGTTCGAGCAACTGCTCGACCAGGCGGTGCAGCTGCCGGCCATTGCGCAAAGCCACCTCGACGTGCGCCCGGTCCGGTGCATCCGGGTGCTGCAGCAGCCAGGTCTCGAGATAGCCCTGCAAGGACGCCAGCGGCGTCTTCAGGTCGTGGGCGATCTGGGCGATCACATCGCGGCGCATCTGCTCGCCGTCACGGATCTGGTCCATCTGGTCGGCCACCGTCTCGGCCAGCGCGATGAATCCCTGCTGCAGTTCCGCCACCTCGCGGCTGCGCCAGCCCGGCAGCCGGCGGCCGATCGCGGCCCGTGCCAGTCCCCCGCGGCGGAAAGCCTGCATCGCCCTGTTCAGCGCGGACAGGGGCCGCGTCAGCAGCGCGAACACCAGCCCGGCGGCGAGCAGGGCCAGCAACAGCGCACCGAGGCCGAACAGCAAGGCCTGGTCCTGCGCCAGGCGGGCGGCGTAGTCGGCTTCCAGCGCGGCCTGCTGGCGCCCGCCGACAACGACATAGAGGTAGCCCTGGCGAGCACCGTCCGCATCGAGGATCGGTGCCGCCGAGAACACCTGCCGACGGTCCGCATCACGCGGATCGGAGCCATACACCGGCAGGCTGGCACCGGACAGGAACGCGCGGACCGGCGCCAGGTCGATCCGCATGCTGGCGAGCTGCCCCGGCTCCGCCGAATAGGCCTGGATGCGGCCGTCGAGGTCGGTCGCGTAGATCTCGAAGGCGGGCCCCAGCAGCATCAGCGTATGGAAGGCGTTCTCCAGCGCCCGCTTGGCGATCTCGCCGTGCCGCAACTGCGGATTGTCCTCGACCATGTGCGCCGCGAGGTCGCGATGCAGCGCCTGCTGAACGCGATCCGAGTGCCGCGACTCCGCACGATGGCCGAAATGCAGCAGCAGGGCGGCCGCCGACACCGCCAGCAGCGCCAGCACCACGGCCAGCCGTGCGAACAGCGTCGAACTCAACGGCAGGCCCTCCGGGTGACGTCGGGTGGTGGTGCGCCGTGACCACGGACTCCGATCACGCCTCGGCCTCGAGCTTGTAGCCGACACCCCAGACCGTGCGGATCAGGCGCGGACGGGCCGGGTCCTCCTCGACCTTGGCGCGCAGCCGATTGACGTGCGAATTGACCGTGTGCTCGTAGCCCTGGTGATGGTAGCCCCACACTTCCGACAACAGCTGCTGGCGGCTGAAGACGACGCCCGGCCTTCGCGCCAGAAACAGCAGCAGGTCGAACTCGGTCGCGGTCAGCTCCAATGCCGATCCATCGCGGCACACCGCCCGCCGTGCCGGGTCCACACGCAAGGGCGGAATGTCGATCGGCCGCTCGTCGCCACCGGTCTCGGCCAGCGCCGCGCGCCGCAGCAAGGCCCGGACCCTGGCTTGCAGTTCGAGCACGCCGAAGGGCTTGGTCAGGTAGTCGTCGGCCCCGGTTTCCAGACCCTGCACACGATCGTGCTCGGTGGCGCGCGCGGTCAGCACCAGGATCGGCAGCGATGCGTTCTCCAGCCTCAGCTCGCGGCACAGATCGAGGCCGTCTCCGTCCGGCAACGACAGGTCGAGCACCAGCAGATCCCAGGTGTCGCTTGCCAGCGCCCGCCGCGCGAACGACAGCGTGTCGCAGCACTGCACGCGATGACCCAGCATCTCGACGTGCATCCTGACCAGATTGGCGATATCGCCCTGGTCCTCGACCACCAGAATCCCGGCCATTGCGATCCCTCCCGGCAGCGGCCGGCACGCGACCACATGCCGCGCCGCTCAGCGCACTCTTTCGATCTCTACCCTGAGGACCGGATTGTCGAAGCGATGCTTACCTTCGAGTACCGAGCCTGCGAGGCCGTCCTGACGTCCGACGACGCCGGCGTGGACCCTGACCGCGTCGCGCACGTCGTCGCGCGCAGCGTTGAATCCTTCGCCGCCATCGGCAGGCCCGGGCACGCTGCCGGCGGCCTCGGCGTTGTCCTCGGTGCCGGCGTCCAAGGCCGCCAGCAGGTAGGCCTGGCGGGCGCCGGGTTCGAGCATGCCGACCGGCAGGCCACTCAGGCCCGCGAACGCATCATTGGTATTCACCAGCATCGTCGCCACCGTCAGCCTGGCGTCGTCTGCCGCCGGGTAGCTGAGTTCGAAGCTGTCGATCCCGCCCGGCGCCACCGGCGCGCTGCCGGTCGCGTCGACGAGGCCACCGGCGGCCGCCAGCTCCGCCGCGAGCGCGCTGCCGTCGCCGCCTTCCGCCAGCCGCTCGAGCGCCACCGAGGCCGGTGACCCGGCGCGCCAGGCATCGCCACCCCGGTGCAGCGAGACCAGCACCGGACTGGCCGGCTGGTTGGCCGTCAGATTGGCGACCGTGATCCGCAGCGTGCGCATTTCGACCGCATCGCCGTCGTCGCTGCTGCCGCAACCGGCGAGGATCCCGAGTATTGCGGCCGCCGCCGGCGGCCATATCGCAGTCCGTTTCATGGCGCGCCTCACTTGACGACGACGGTCACGCGGGCCACCGGATTGAGCCAGCGGTGGCTGCGGCTGTCGAGGTCGCTGAGGCCACCGCCGGCATCGGTATCGCCGAGTTGACCACGATGGACGTGCACGACGTTGGCTTCCGCATCGTTGGGCGCGCTCGCCACCACCCCACTGCCGCCGCTGCCGGCGCGACCGCTCGGGTCGCCCGGAATGCCGGACACGCCCGGCGCACCACCGGCGCCGGGATTCATCAACTCGGTGTTGGCCTCGGTACCGGCGTCGTAGGCGTTGAGCGTCAGCGTGTAGCTACCCGCCTGCGTCGGGATCTCCCAGCCGTCGAGTGCAACGAAGCCGTCGTTGGTGGGCAGCAGCATGGCCGTGATCGACAGATGGGTGTTGCCGGCGGCAGTGCTCAACAGGGCCACGCCGCTGCTGCTCGCCGGCCCGAGGATGCCCCCTGCCGGGTCGGCCACGAATTGTCCGCCGGCGGCGCTCACCTCGTTCTCGAGCCCGGCGATGTCGCCGCCCTCGGCCATCGCCTGCAGTGCCGCCGAGGCCGGCTCGCCAGCTCGGAAGAGGTGGACGGCGGAGGGGTGGGCGGCCACCAGCAATGGCGTGAAGTGGATACCACCGGACAGGTTGGTGATCGTGATCTCGAGGTCGGCCGCCGACGCGGCGGCCGGCGACAGCAGAGCCGTCAGCGCTGCTGCCAGGAATTTGCGATGCATCCGGGCGTCTCCGTGAATTGGATCGGAGCGCTCAGACTAGGCGTGCCGCAGCCGTCGGTTCATCCCGCGGCCGCCAAGAATCGATCACGATTTGGTCACGGCGGCGACCGGCCATCGTCAGTGCGGGCTCGCGCGGTAGCTGGCGATCGCTGCCTTCAGATCGGAATACTGCTCACAGGGCAGCCAACACAACTGGTCGAGGATCGCCAGGTGCTTCTCGGCCGAAGCCAGATCGCCGGCCTGCAGGTAGGCCTCGCCGAGATACTCGTGGGCGCCGCGGTGTTTGGGATCCAGTTGCAACGCCCGGCGATAGGCGATGAAGGCGGCGTCGAGGGCACCCGCCTTGCGGCGTGCGAAACCGAGCCAGTTCCAGCCGTCGGCATCGGTCGGATTGCGCCGCGTGTGGGTCTCGAGCAGACCGATTGCCCTTTGGTAGGCGCTGCCCTCGATCGCCGCGATGGCGCGCGCCAGATCACTGCCGCGCGGCACGTTGCGCGCCGCGGACGCGCCGCCGCCGTCGGCCGTTGCTGCGGTGGCGACGAAAACCGCCAGAGCCCATCCGATCGCGAGCCGGGTGATCCGCATGCTTCCCTTCCATTCACGAGCTATCGTCAATATAGCTGCCGACGGTTGGGCGCGCGCGAACGGTGAAGCCTGATCGAGCCGGGTTGCCGCAGGATCAGGGGCGCCGCACGCGAACGATCCAGCGGGATCCGCGTGCTAAAGGTAAAGGCGGAAGCGGCACGCCGAATCCTTCAGATCCTGCGAAAGCGTCGCCAGCGCGCGGGACGTCTCGCCACCACCGGCGACGAAGAAAACCAGCACCTGAACGCCGTCGCGATCAAACCACCGACCACGAAGGCATTGCGGACGCTCTGCTTTTCGCGCAATGTTCCCAGCATGATTCGACCCTCTTCATCGACAATCGACAGCAGCGACAGCTCGACGGCCGTAATGTGACGAAACTCGGGACTCGCGACGACGTACCGGCACGGCCACGGGCCGAGCGCCTGCGCCGGTTGCCGATGCTTTCCTGCCTGCTGCTCCAGGGCTGCATCTTCGTGCCGCGCACGACCCTGGTCTACGACGAGGATTGTCAGATCGAGGCGCGCGAAATGGTGCTCGAAATGCAACAGGTCGGCGCCTTCGTCGGCTGCCGCGGCGACGGCTGTGCCGCGATCCTCGCCGGCGCCGGCGTGGTCGCGGCCGCCAGCGCAGTGGTCTCGGGCAGCATCGTCATTGCCGGCAATATCGTCTATTGGTTCGAGAAGCAGGGCGCCTGCCACCGCCTGCCCGAGCCCGAGCCCGACAACCGCCTGCCGCCGGCACCACCGCCGCCCGACTGAAGCGGTCGACGCTGGCGCACGAACGCCGACGCCTGGCTTGTACACGCCCGCACGAAATCAACCGGACGACGCGATATACTTGCCCAATCCAGATGCGCGTCGCTCACCGGCGCGCCCCCATCGATACTGCACCCGGCTCGCAACAGACCCATCCGGACCGCCCATGGACGCCCTGACACTGATCCGCGACTTCGTCTGCTCCCATTCCGAGATCGAACGTGACAAGGTCGTCCCGGAAGCCGTGCTCGCCGAAGTCGGCATCGATTCGCTGATGCTGCTCGAGGTGATGTTCGAGTACGAGGAAAAGACCGGCGTCAAGCTGCCCGACGACCTGCCGACGCCGGTGACCGTCCAGGACCTCATCGACCAGCTCGAACGCCTCGCGCCCGGCGGCAAGACGTGAGCGGCGGCGTGCGGCGGGTCGCGGTCACTGGACTCGGGGTCGTCAGCCCGTGGGGTTCGGACGTCGACGACTTCTTCGCGCGCTTGTTGTCGGGCGAGTCGGCGATCCGCCATTTCCGCACCGACGACGGGCACCTGTCGATGTCGATGCCAGCGGTCCATTGCCCCGAATTCGACCCTGCCCGCGAGGTCGGCCGAGCCTCGGCCGCGATGGACCGATCCGCCCAGATGAGTTTCGCCGCGTCGAGCCAGGCCTGGCGCCAGGCCGGGTTGCCGATCCCGGAACAGCCCGATCGCGGTGCTGCAGTGTATTGGGGGACCGCGCTGGCCGGCACGCTGACCTACGAGCAGGGCTACCGCGAGATGCTGCTGAAGGGCCGCGAGCGGGTACCGCCGCTGTCGCTGATTCTCGGCATGAACAACGCCGCGGCGTCGCATCTGGCGATCCACTTCAAGCTCGGGGGTCCGTGCCTGACCTACACCATCGCCTGCGCATCGGCCGCCGCCGCGATCGGCGAGGCCTGGCAGGCAATCCGCGACGGTCGTTGCCGGGTCGCCCTGACCGGCGGCGCCGACAGCCCGATGTCGCTCGCCGTGGTCCGCGCCTGGGAAGCGCTGCGCGTGCTCGCGCCGGTCGGTGAGCGCGGCGCCGAGGCGGCGTGCCGCCCGTTCAGCCGCGACCGCGCCGGTCTGGTCCTGGCCGAAGGGGCGGCGGCGCTGGTACTGGAGGATTGGGCGCACGCACGCGCACGCGGCGCAACAATCCTCGCAGAACTGGCCGGCTACGGCTGCAGTTGCGACGCCAGCCATCTGGTCAAGCCATCGGCCGACGGCCAATACGACGCCATGCAGCAGGCGCTGGCGACCGCCGGAGTCGCAGCCGCGGACATCGACTACCTGAACGCGCATGGCACCGCCACGCGGGAAGGTGACCCGATCGAGATCGAAGCAGTGCGTCGACTCTATGGCGATCACGCCGTGCGACTCGCGGTCAGCGCCACGAAATCGATGCACGGGCATCTGATGGGCGCGACCGGCGCCACCGAGGCGCTGATCTGCGTGCAGGCCCTGCGCCACCACGCGATCCCGCCGACCGCCCATCTCGACGACCTCGAACCTGCCTGCGAAGGCGTCGAGCACATCCGCCGGCCCGGTGTCGAACGGCGCCTGCGGGCCTGCATGAGCAATTCGTTCGCGTTCGGCGGTTCGAATTCGGTGATGGTCTTTCGCCAGCCCGCCGCCGATTGATCTTCTGACGACGTGGCGGGCTGCACTTCTTGCAGCGCGGCACTGCGGCTAAAATGCGCAAAATTACATCTGATTGAAGCCTGGACCGTGGCTCCGGGCCATGACTGCGGAATCAACGACATGGACAACCCCGCAACCGGCGAGCAACTCCGTCGCGAAGTCGCCGAACAGATCGTCGCGGCCCTCAATCTCGAGGTCGGCGCGGACGAGATCGACGCCGACGAGCCCCTGTACGGCGATGCTGGCCTCGGACTCGACTCGATCGACATCCTCGAAGTGGCGCTGGTGCTGTCGAAGCGCTACGGGTTCACCTTGCGCGCCGACAACGAGGACAACGTCAAGATCTTCGCGTCGCTTGCCAGCCTCAGCGACTACGTCGCCGAACATCGCACCAAATGAGCTTGTCCGCCGTCGCGCTGCTGCGCGTGACTGCCGTCATCCTGCTGACTGCCCTGTATTACTGGCTGTCGCACCTGTTCACTGCCGCCGATCGCCCGAGCACCGCCGGCGCGCTGCTCGCGACCACCCCCTATCTGGCGATCGCGCTGCTGATGGCCTGGAAATCGAAACGGCGTGAAGCTGCGATCTTGTTGTGGCTGCTCGCGGTCGCCGGCATGGCGATCGGCTGGCCCGTGCTGCGCGACAACTTCGCCTGGATCTACCTGTTCCAGCACGTTGGCGCCTTCAGTCTGCTGGCGATCGGCTTCGGCCGCACGCTGGCGAATGGCAACACACCGATGATCTCGCGCTTCGCCGAGCGGGTGCACGGCGAGCTGGCGCCCGAATTGGCCCGCTACACCCGCGGCGCGACGCTGGCCTGGACGCTGTTCTTCATCGCCATGGTGTCGCTGTCGCTGACGCTGTTCTTCGGCGCTCCGATCAGCTGGTGGTCGGCCTTCGCCAACCTGGCGACGCCGCTGTTGATCGCCCTGATGTTCCTTGCCGAGTTCATCGTCCGTCGCCGCCTGCCGAAAGAGTTCCGCACCGGCCTGATCGAATCGATCCGCGCCGCGACCGGACACCGGACGCCCCGGCATGGCGGCAAACTGCCGGACCTCAACCCGGGCGCCCGCTAGGAGTCGACACGGTGTCCGCGCTGCCACTGCTTTCCCATCCGTCGCCGGACAGCATCGTCGCGTGGCGCCGGGGCCAGGCGATCACCCGCAGCCAGTTCGTCGCCCACGCGCGCCGGCTGGCCGACGCCTTTCCGCCCGGCCGTCACTATCTCGCGCTGTGCCAGGATCGCTATCACTTCGCGGTCTGCCTAGCCGCCGGCCTGGTCAGCGGTCGCACCGGCCTGATGCCGTCGACCTTCAATGCCGCGGTTGCGGCCCAGCTCACCGAATTCGCTGCCGACTGCTTCGTCGTCACCGATGGTGACGACGCGCCACACGGCCTGCCTGCCTTGCGCATGCCCGCCTTGCCGGTGGGCCGGCGCGACGACGGCGTGCCGGTCATTGCGGCCGACCAGACCGTGGCGTGGGTATTCACTTCCGGCTCCACCGGTGCGCCGGTGCCGCACCGCAAGACCTGGGGCAAGCTGGTCGAGAACGTTCGCGGCGAAGCCGCCGAACTCGGCCTCGGCGACGGCGCTGCAATCCTCGGCACCGTGCCGCCGCAGCACATGTACGGTCTCGAGAGCACGGTGCTGCTGGCGCTGCACAGCGCCGGCGCATTGGTCGCCGAGCGCCCGTTCTTCCCGGCCGAGGTCAGCGCCGCGCTGGCCGCGCTGCCGCACCCGCGAATGCTGGTGACGACGCCCTTCCACCTCGGCAACCTGCTCGCCGCCGACCCCGCACCACCGGTCGCCGACCTGCTGCTGTCGGCCACGGCCCCGCTCGACCCGGATCTCGCCGAGCGCGCCGAACAGGCCTTCGCCTGCCCGCTGCTCGAGATCTACGGCAGCACCGAGACCAGCCAGCTCGCCACGCGCCGGACCACCGGCGGTGACGCGTGGCGCCTGTTTCCGGGCATTGCGCTGGCGCGCCAGGACGACGCCTGGTGGGCATCCGGCGGCCACGTCGAGCAGCCGATGCCGCTGGCTGACATCGTCGAGTCGCTCGATGCGCGTCGCTTCCGGCTGATCGGGCGCAATGCCGACCTCGTCAACGTCGCCGGCAAGCGCAGTTCGCTCGCCTACCTGACCCGCCAGTTGCAGGCCATCGAAGGGGTCGACGACGGCGCCTTCTTCCTGCCGGAGGACGACAGCCAGCACGGCCGGCCGGCCGCCCTGGTGGTGGCGCCCAGCCTGTCGGCGGCAGAACTGACGGCTGCGCTGCGCAAGCGCATCGATCCCGTGTTCCTGCCGCGGCCGTTGATCCTGCTGACGGCGCTGCCGCGCAATGCGACCGGCAAGCTGCCGCGCGACGCCTGCCAGGCCCTGTATCGCCAACACCTCGGAGAACCCCGCCGATGAGCGCCACGTTCGCGATGCCGGTAGGCGACCCGGTGTTTGCAGGCCACTTCCCGGACCAGCCGATCGTGCCCGGCGCCTGGTTGCTCGACCATGTCGTCGAAGCGGCCACAGCCAGTGGCCTGACCGGGCCGTGGCGGCTCGCCACGGTCAAGTTCCTGAGTCCGGTCGGCCCCGGCGAGGCGGTGACGCTGGCGCTGCAGCCTGCCCGCGCCGGCGGCCTCGGTTTCACCCTCCAGCACGGCGAGCGCGTGGTGGCGAGCGGTCGTATCGAGGGCTTGGAGGGCTGAATGTCCGATCGGCCGGTGTCGTCCCAGGCCACCCACGCAACCCAATGGATGCGCCGACCCGAGCGCAGCAATCTGGCCACGTTGCGTCTGATGAGCTGGATCTCGCTGCGACTCGGACGACCCGCCGGCCGGCTGCTGCTGTGGCCCATCACCGTCTATTTCGTGCTCTTCGCACCGCTTGCCCGGCGCGCATCCGAAGCCTATCTGAGGCGTGCTCTGGACCGCCGCCCCGGTATCGGCGATGTCGTCCGTCACTTCCATTGCTTCGCGTCGACGATCCTCGATCGGATCTACCTGCTCGCGGACCGATTCGATCTTTTCGAAATCGAGATCGAAGGTGAAGCGGCGATGCGCCGGCTGATTGCTTCGGGCGAAGGCGCCTTGCTGTTCGGCGCCCATCTCGGCAGCTTCGAAGCGACGCGCGCGGTCGGCCGCCGACTGCCCGGCCTGTCGATCGCGCTGACGATGTTCGAGGACAACGCGCGCAAGATCAAACAGACCCTCGATGCGATCAATCCGGCGGCACGTCCCCACATCATTCCGCTGGGCCAGCTCGACACCATGCTGCAGGTCCGCGACGCGCTCGACCAGGGCAGGCTGGTCGGACTGCTCGCCGACCGCAGTCTCGAAGCCGACGAGACTCGGGAAATCCGACTGCTCGACGGCACCGCCCGGATCCCGGTCGGCGCCTTTCGCATGGCGGCGATGCTGCGACGACGGGTGGTCTTCATGGCGGGCCTCCACTTCGGCGGCAACCGTTACCGCATCCGCTTCGTCGAGATCGCCGATTTCCGTGGGCTGGCACGGGGCAACCGTGCCGCCGCGATCGACCAGGCGATGCAGGACTACGCCGCCGAACTCGACCGCTGCTGCCGACTGGCGCCCTACAACTGGTTCAACTTCTTCGATTTCTGGACCGCGCCCGACGAGCTGACCGAATGAAGTCGCCGGCCCGGATCTGTGCGGCGGTGCTCGCACTGGCCGCCTTCAGTGCCACCGCGGCTGCGCCGTGGAACCTCGACGCGCTGATGCAGACACTGGCCGCCGCCGCCGGCGGACGCGTCGCTTTCGTCGAACGGAAGCACATCACGTTGCTCGACGCGCCGCTGGTCTCCCGCGGCGAGATGCGCTTCACGCCGCCGGCGCGCCTCGAGCGTCTGACCCGCGAGCCGGCCGCGGAGTCGATGGTGCTCGACGGCGACCACCTCCAGATCCGACGTGACGGGCGCGCGCTCGATCTCCAGCTGCGCAATCATCCGGAGGCGGCAGCCTTCATCGACAGCATCCGCGGCACCCTGGCAGGCGACCGCGATGCCCTCGAGCGCAATTTCGCGCTGTCGCTCGCCGGCGATCGGCAGGACTGGCGCCTCGATCTCCTTCCCCGCGACGCGAAGCTGGCCGAGTTGGTGCTGCGCATCCACATCACCGGCAGCGACGGCAGGATCTCGCTGATCGAAATCCTGCAGGCCGACGGCGATCGCTCGGAACTGCGTCTGACGCCGATCGACGACAGCGAATGACCCGGCGGCCGCTGATCGTCCTGCTCTGGCTGCTGCTGCTGGCGCTGTGCGTCAGCGCCACGCTGCGCACGCGCTTCACGGCCGATCTGTCGGCCTTCTTGCCGCGCACGCCCACCGAACAGCAGGCACTGCTGGTCGACCTGCTGCGCGACGGCGTGGTCTCGCGCCTGCTGATGATCGGCGTCGAAGGCGCTGACGCCGACACTCGCGCCGCAGTCTCGCGCGAGATGGCCGGCAACATGCGCCGCGATCCCCGATTCGCCTCGGTCAACAACGGCGACGGCAGTCATGCCGAATTCGAGCGACGGTGGGTGTTCGACAATCGCTACCTACTGAGCCCGACGGTGACGCCGGAGCGCTTCACCGCCGATGGACTCGCCGCGGCGATCGGACATGCGATCGATCTGCTGACGTCCTCGGCCGGCATGCTGGTCAAGCCGCTGATCGCGCATGATCCGACCCTCGAGACGCTGAGCGTGCTCGACGCCTTCGACGGTGGCTCGGGACCCCGCTCGGCAGACGGCGTGTGGGCATCGGCCGATGACCGGCGGGCGCTGCTGCTCGCCACCACACGCGCCAGCGGTGCCGACACCGATGGCCAGCAGGCAACGATCGCCGCCCTGAGGACGCACTTCGACGAAGCGCGCCGCGCACTCGGTGCCGGCGACGTCCGCCTGCTGGTCAGCGGCCCTGGTGTGTTCGCGGTGGATGCACGCGACACCATCCGCAACGAGGTCAAGCGCCTGTCGCTGATCGGTGCCAGCCTGATCATCGCGCTGCTGCTGCTGGTCTATCGCTCTCCCACCGCCTTGCTGCTCGGTCTGGCGCCGGTGCTGACCGGCGCATTGCTCGGCATCGTGGCGGTCGGCCTTGCCTTCGGCGAGGTGCACGGCGTCACCCTCGGATTCGGCATCACCTTGATCGGCGAAGCCATCGACTACGCGATCTACTTCTTCATCCAGGGCACATCCGGCGCCCGCGACGATTTCTGGCGCACCATCCGGCTCGGTGTCGTGACTTCCCTGTGCGGCTTCGGCGCGATGCTGCTGTCCGGCTTTCCCGGCCTCGCGCAGCTCGGGCTGTATTCGATGGCCGGCCTGATCGGTGCCGTCCTGACCACCCGCTACGTGCTGCCGTCGCTGGTACCGACGGGGTTCCGCGTGCGCGACGTCGCACCGCTCGGCCGTCGCCTGGTCGCGCCGGCACTGGCCGCCACACGGCTGCGCTGGCCTGCGGCGGCGTTGGCGCTGGTGGCCCTGCTGTTCCTGTGGCAGCAGCGTGATCGGCTGTGGCATCACGAGCTCTCGGCGCTGAGCCCAGTACCGCTCGCCGCGCAGCAGCTCGATGCCATGCTGCGGGCAGATCTCGGCGCGCCCGACAACCGCTATCTGCTGGTGGCCACCGCCGACAGCGCCGAGAGCGCGCTGCAGCGGGCGGAAGCGCTGGTGCCAGCGCTCGAACATTTGCGAGAGGCGGGGCTCGTCGCCGCCTATGACAGCCCTGCACGCCTGCTGCCAAGCCGGCGTACACAACAAGGACGACAGGCCGCGTTGCCCGACGGCGCGATGCTGCAAACTCGCCTGCAGCAGGCGACCGCCGGGCTGCCGTTGCGCCCGCAGCGGCTGCAAGGCTTCGTGGACGATGTCGCCGCCGCCCGCGCGGGGCCCCAGCTCGACCGACGAACGCTCGAAGGCAGCGTCGTCGGTCTCGCCCTGGATGCGTTGCTGATCCCCCAGGGCGGCCGCTGGCGTGCCCTGCTGCCGTTGTCGGCGCCGAATGGCGGTGCCGCGCACGACGGCGACCTCGACGCCGACGCGATCGCGCGCGCCATCGCCGACGCCAACGTGCCGGAAACCGTGTTCATCGATCTCGCCGACGAATCGCGACAGATGTATGCCGGCTACCTGCGGGAGGCCTGGGGCGCGGCGCTCGGCGGCGTGGCCGCGATCCTGCTGGTGTTGCTGGCAGCGCTGCGCAGCCCGCGCCAGGTAATCGCGCTGGCGCTGCCGCTGGCCGCCGCGGTCACCCTGATCACTGCCCTGGTAGTCCTCGCCGGCGAACGGCTGACCCTGCTTCACCTGGTGGGCATGCTGCTGGTCGGTGCGGTCGGTTCCAACTACGCGCTGTTCTTCGTCACCGCCCGCTCGGCCAATGGTCTGCCACGGCCCGAAACGCTGGCGTCCTTGCTGGTCGCCAACCTGACGACCTTGTGCGGTTTTGGTGTGCTGGCCCTGTCGTCGGTGCCGGTGATGCATGCAATCGGTGTCATCGTCGGTCCCGGCGCAATGTTCGCGCTATGCTTTTCGGCGATGTTCGCCGCAAGACCCCGCGATGGATCCACGACCCCCTGAGCTCGAACGCATCGCTCTGCCGCCATCCGCCGCAGCCGCCGGCGGCGACCTGCTGATCATGCTCGCCGGTGCCTACGACGCGCCGGCACGCTTTCTCGAGCACGATCTCGACACCGACTGCCGCGATGCCGGCTTCGATGCCGCGCTGTGCCTGGTCAGGACCGACCTCAACGGCGCCACCGACGGACGGATGATCGAGGCCCTGCGTCGCCAGGTGATCGATCCGGCACGGACGGCCGGGGTGGGGCGCATCGTGCTCGGCGGCATCTCGATCGGTGCCATGACCGCCCTCCAATACCACGACGCTTGCCCGGCCGACGCCGACGAGCTGTTGCTGCTGGCGCCGTATCCGGGCAATCGCGGCATCACCGCCGAGATCGCCGCGGCAGGCGGCGTCCGCGCCTGGCAGCCGGACCGGCTGCCGCCCGATGCCGGCGAACTGCGCAGCTGGCGCGCGCTGAAGCAACTCGCCGGCCGCGACGCCGTGCCGGCGTGGCTCGGCTACGGCAGCGACGATCGCTTCGCCGACGCCCACCGCATGATGGCGGACGCGCTGCCGGCCGACCGGGTGTGTGCGACGCCCGGCGGCCACAGCTGGCCGGTCTGGCGACAGCTGTGGCGCACCTGGCTCGCCGCTGGCGGGGGCGGACGATGAATCCACCGCGACGCTGGCGGCCGACGCCGTTCCTGATCGCTTCGGCACTGCTGCATGTCGCCGCGCTGGCGACCTTGCCGATGTGGCCCCAACAGTGGGCCTGGATACTGGCTGCGCTGGCCGGCAACCACGCGGTGCTGACCGCCGCCGGACTATGGCCGCGAAGTCGCCTGCTCGGACCCAACTTGCGCCGCTTGCCGGCAGCGGCGGCAAGCCGGCGCCAGGTCGCGATCACGATCGACGATGGGCCCGACCCCGAGATCACACCGCAGGTGCTCGACCTGCTGGATCGCCACGGCGCCCGCGCCAGTTTCTTCTGCATCGGCGCCCGCGCCGAAGCCCAGCCCGAACTGGTCGCCGAGATCGTCCGTCGCGGCCACAGCATCGAGAACCACAGCCAGCATCATCGCCACCGCTTTTCCCTGCTCGGGCCCAACGGAATGCGCACCGAGATCGCGGCAGCCCAGATCACCCTGGCGCGAATCGCCGGCTGCCCACCATGCTTCTTCCGGGCGCCTGCCGGCCTGCGCAATCCCTTTCTCGACCCGGTACTCGCGGGCCTCGGGCTGGACCTGGCGAGTTGGACCCGACGCGGCTTCGACACCCGCGTCCATGATGCCGATCGCGTGCTGGCGCGGCTGCTCCACGATCTCGCCGCCGGCGACATCCTGTTGCTCCACGACGGCCACGCCGCCCGCGCTCCGGCCAACGGTCGCGCGGTGATCCTCGACGTGCTGCCACGCCTGCTGGCCGCCCTCGACACCGCCGGCCTGCGGGCGGTCTCGCTGCCTGAGGGCATGCGGTGAGCCCAGCGCTGCCGGCCGTTCTGGTGGACCGGGCCGCCGCCCTCTATCGCCCCTGTGGCCCCACGGCGTGGCGCGTCGCCCGAGGCAAGTTTCGAGGCGACCCGATGTTCTCGGCACTGCTCGACCCGACTCTGCTGCCGGACCGGGCACGGATTGTGGACCTCGGTTGCGGCAAGGCGCTGGTGGCGGCCTGGCTCGGCGCCGCGGCAACCCTTTGCCGACAGGCCGCCTGGCCTGCCGCACTCCCGCGGCCGCCGATGTATGCCACCTACCACGGCATCGAACGGGCGCCCGGCGATGTCGCGGTCGCCACCCGCGCGCTTGCCGGACAGCCGCTCGTCACCGTCGCCACCGGGGATCTGCGCCAGTCGATGCTGCCGCCGGCCGACGTTGTCCTGCTGCTCGACGTCCTTCATTACCTGGAACCCCAGGCCCAGCATCGCCTTCTGGCGCGCGTGCGCGACGCCCTGCCGCCGGACGGACTGCTGCTGCTCAGGGTCGGCGATGCCGCCGCTGGCGCCGGCTACCGTTTCAGCACCGTGGTCGATCGCCTGGTATGCCTCGCCCGCGGCCAACCGACCCGCCTCTACGGGCGATCCCTCGTTGCCTGGTGCCAGTTGCTGAAGCAGCTCGACCTCGATGTCGCCAGCCGCCCGATGAGCCAGGGCACGCCGTTCGCCAATGCCGTACTGCTGGCACGGCCCCGGTGAATCGCCGGGGCTTTGCTAGAATCCGGCCATCGTCCGCGACCTTGCGCTCTTGAAGCCCGTACCGCTCACCCATTTCACCGCGACCAGTTGCATCGGTAGCGGACTCGCCGCGACCCGCGCAGCCTTGCTCGCGGGCGCCAGCGGTCTGCGGCCGTGTGATTTCGAAGATGCCGAACTGTCCACATGGATCGGCCGCGTCGCCGCGGTCGATGCGGTCGAACTGCCGCCGGCACTGTCCCGCTTCGATTGCCGCAACAACCGTCTCGCCCAACTCGGCCTTCAACAGGACGGCTTCGCCGACGCGGTCCGCGCCGCCGCCGATCGCCACGGGCCGGCACGCGTCGCGGTGATCCTCGGTACCAGCACCTCGGGCATCCTGACCACCGAGCAGGCCTATCGCCGTCGCGACCCGGCAAGCGGCGCGCTGCCGCCCGGTTTCGACTATCGCGGCAGCCACAATGTCAATTCGGTGGTCGAGTTCGTGCGCGCCGTCTGCGACCTCTCCGGCCCCGCGCTGGCGGTGTCCTCGGCCTGCTCGTCGAGCGCCAAGGTGTTCGCCACCGCCGCGCGCATGATCGCCGCCGGCCTGGTCGATGCCGCCGTCGTCGGTGGTGTCGATTCGCTGTGCCTGACGACGCTGTACGGCTTCAACTCGCTCGAACTGCTGTCGCCGGAACCGTGCCGACCATTCGACGCAGCCCGCCGCGGCATCTCGATCGGCGAGGCCGCGGCCTTCGCCTTGCTGCAGCGCCTGCCCGAACGCCCGGCGGATGGCAGCGTGGTCCTTGCCGGCTACGGCGAATCGAGCGACGCGCACCACATGTCGGCGCCCCACCCCCAGGGTCTCGGTGCGCGCCTGGCGATGAGCGCGGCACTGGCGCGGGCCGGACTCGGCGCCGCCCAGATCGACTACATCAACCTGCACGGCACCGCGACCCCGAGCAACGATGCGGCCGAAGGTGCCGCGGTTCGTGAGCTCTTCGGCGATCGCACGCCAGCTAGTTCGACCAAGGGCTACACAGGTCATGCGCTCGGCGCCGCAGGCGCCCTCGAGGCGGTGATCTCGGCGATCGCGCTGCAGCAGAACCTGATGCCGGGCAGTGCCGGCACCCGCGCGGTCGATCCGTCGATCGGCATCGACATCCTGCTCGAAGGCCGGAGCCGGCCGCTGCATCACGTCCTGACCAATTCCTTCGGCTTCGGCGGCACCAATGCCAGCCTGATCCTGAGCAAGGTGGGACCGCTGCCGGTCGGCGGGCAGAGGGCCATTCCGTGAGCGAGGACCGAGACCGCGTGCCGCTGACTGCCTGGATCGACGGCATTGCGCTGTACGGGCCGGGCCTGGCCGGCTGGCCGGCGGCCCGGCACGCCCTGGCCGGCGACGGCGTCGTCGCCACCCCGACCGCGATTCCCAAGCTGGCTGTGCTGCCGCCGGCCGAGCGCCGACGGGTCGGAACGGTGGTGCGGCTGGCGCTGGCCACCGGACTGGCCGCCTGCGAATCGGCATCGGCCGATCCTGCCGAGCTACCGTCGGTGTTCGCCTCTTCCGGTGGCGACGGCAGCAACTGCCATGCGATCTGCGAAGCCCTGGCCTCCGGCGACCGTCTGATCTCGCCGATCCGCTTTCACAATTCCGTCAATAACGCAGCCTCCGGCTACTGGGGCATCGCCACCGGCGCGATGGCCCCGTCGGCGATCGTGTCGGCCTATGACGGCAGTTTCGCAGCCGGCCTGCTCGAAGCGCTGGTCCAGCTGGCGACACCGGCCGAAACCGCCGGGCGCTTGTTGCTGGTCGCCTACGACGTACCCTACCCACAGCCGCTGCAGTCAACGCGGCCGATGGACGACGCCTGCGGCATTGGCCTGGTGCTGCACGACCGCGCGGGCGCGCACAGTATCGCCCGCATCACGGTCGACAGTACGACCGAGGCGCCGACGACGATGGACGACCCGCAGCTCGAGGGCATCCGCATCGGCAATCCGATCGCCCGCGGCCTGCCGCTGCTGGCTGCCCTCGCCGCCGGCGAATCGCGCCGCGTGGTACTCCCGATCCACGAGCAGCTCGGCCTCGCCGTGACGCTTGCAGGGCCATGATCCACGACCAGACCTGGCTGTCTGCCCACCTGCCGCACCGGGGGTCGATGTGCCTGCTCGACAGCGTCGAGCAATGTGACCGGCAGCGCATCGTGTGCACCGCCACCAGCCATCGGCGCGCGGACAATCCTCTGATCCGGAATGGTCGCCTGGGGATCGCGATCGGCGTCGAATACGCCGCCCAGGCCATGGCCGCGCACGGGGCGATGCTGAGCAACGGCAGCCGTCCGCGGGTCGGCTACGTCGCCAGCGTCCGCTCCCTCGACTTGCTGGCCGAACGGCTCGATCAGCCGCAAACCCTGGAAATCGTCGCCGAACGCCTGTCCGGCGACGACGACACCATCCTCTACAGCTTCGAGGTCGGCGCCGGCGGACGCGCGCTGCTGCGCGGCCGCGCGGCCGTGGTGTTGCGCGCCGGAGTCGGGCCGTGAGCCGTCGGGCCCTGGTCACCGGCGGCAGCGGCGGTATCGGCGCGGCGATCTGCCGTCGCCTGGCGGACGACGGTTGCGAACTGCTGGTCCATGCCAACGCCAGGCCCGATGCCGCACAGCGGGTAGCCGACGACATCGTCGCCAGCGGCGGCCGCGCGCGCGCCGTCAGCTTCGACCTCGCCGACGACCAGGCCTGCATCGACGCCATCGACGCGATCCTCGCCGAAGGCACGGTCCAGGTCCTGGTGAACAACGCCGGCATTCACGACGATGCGGTGATGCCGGGCATGAGCCCGAGCCAGTGGCAACGGGTGATCGACGTCAACCTCAATGGATTCTTCCGCGTCACCCAGCCGCTGCTGCTGCCAATGATCCGCAGCCGCTGGGGACGCATCGTCAATATCACCTCGGTGGCCGCCGTGATCGGCAATCGCGGTCAGGTGAACTACGCGGCGGCGAAGGGTGCCCTGCACGCCGCCACCCGCTCGCTGTCGCTCGAACTGGCCTCCCGCGGCATCACCGTCAACGCCGTGGCACCCGGCATCATCGACACCGGCATGAGTGATCGCGCCTTCGATGCCGATGCGATTGCGCGGCTGGTACCGATGAAGCGCAGCGGCCGGGCCGACGAAGTGGCCGAGCTGGTGGCCTTCCTCGCGTCCGACCGGGCCGCCTACATCACCGGCCAGGTGATCTCGATCAACGGCGGAATGGCCTGACCGCGGTGGCAGCCTGGACCACACGGCTGTGGCCTCGCGTACGCCCCAACTTCCTGCTCAAGGCGGTCGGCATCACCGGCTTCATGACGCTTTTCTTCATTGCGTATTTCCACCTGCTCAATCACCCGATCCGGCCGGTGACGGCGATGCCGCTGACCATCGTCGACCACTCTCTGCCCTTCCTGCCAGCGGCGCTGCCGCTCTATGCGAGCCTATGGCTGTATGTCAGCCTGCCGCCGACACTGATCGTGGGACGCCGCGAACTCGAGCGCTACGGCGCCGCGATTGGCATGGTCTGCGCCACCGGCCTTGCCTGCTTCCTGCTGTGGCCGACCGCGGTCCCGGCCATGCGCCTCGACTGGCAAGGATTTCCCGGTTCCGACCTGTTGCAGGGCATCGACGCCGCCGGCAATGCCTGCCCGTCGCTGCACGTCGCCACGGCGGCGTTTTCCGGGGCCTGGCTGGATCGTCAGTTGCGCGAACTGGCCGCACCGAACGCGGCGCGCGCCCTCAGCGCACTTTGGGGATTCGGCATCGTGCTGTCGACGATGCTGACCCGCCAGCATGTGTTTCTCGACGTCGCCGCCGGCACCGTGCTCGGACTGGGCGGTGCGGCGGTGCTGGTGGCGTGGGAGGCACGCCGCGCCTCAGTGCCGGCGTAGGCGTCGGAGCACCAAGCACGGCAGGCGCAGCACGAAACCGAATACCAGCCGGATGTGCATCCAGGTCAGCAGGACGTTGTCGCGCAGGTAGTTGAAATGCGACACCCCGCCCTCGTCGGCACTGGGATAGCGCACCGGCGCCGGCAGATTCACCGGTGCCACGCCATGCCACGCCAGCCGTACCACGGCCTCCGGGTCGAAGTCGAAGCGGCGCATCCAGCGATGGCGATGCATGATCTCGCACAGCGGCGCGATCGGATAGACCCGGAAGCCATACAGCGAATCGCCGATGCCGGCACCCAGGGTTTCGAGATTGGCCCACCAGTTGGAGATACGGCGCCCGCGCACGCGGATCATCGGCGCATCGTCGCCGAAGACCGGCATCCCGAGGATCATCGCCTCCGGACGCGCCTCCGAGGCGGCCATGAACGGTTGAATCCGATCGGCCGGATGCTGGCCGTCGGAATCCATCAGCAGCACATGGCTGAAACCGGCTGCCGTGGCAGCTTCGAGGCCCTTCAGCACGGCCGCGCCCTTGCCACGATTGTCGGGCAGCACGATCACCCGCAGGCCGGGATCGGCATCGGCCAGTCGGAGCAGCCGCTGCGGAGTGCCGTCGGTGCTGCCGTCGACCACGACCCACACCGGCATCCATTGCGCACGCGCGTTCGCCACCGTATCGAACACCTTTTCCCCGGGGTTGTAGCTGGGGATCAATACCAGATGGGTCGAGGACGCGACCGTCACGGGCGGCTCGCCGGCGCCGGTGGCGGCCGCAAGCGCGAGCCGGTCACTTCGGCGGCGAGGTGGCGCTCGATCCGACGAGTCAGGGCCTCGTGGTCGTCGATCGGCTCGAATCTGCGACCAAGACGCACGCGATAGGTGATCGGCATCGCCGGGCGCCGGAACAGCGGCCATCCTTTGGACAGGTAGGCGGAATCGGTCTCGATCAGCACGGTCTGCACCGGCACGCGGGCACGCCCGGCAATGATGGCGGCGCTCGGCAGACAGGGATTGATCGGATCGCACACGGTCCGGGTACCTTCGGGAAACAACAGCAACTGGCTGCCCCGCTCCAGCTCGTCGGTCGCGGCCAGCACCATCGCCAGCGTCGGCTCGTTGCGAATGTAGCCGGCGAGACGGGCACCGCCGCCGAGAAACAGATTGTTCATCAGACTCGACTTCATGATGCAGACCGCCCGCGGCAGGCGCGACAGCGCCATCACCGCGTCGAGCAGACAGGGGTGATTCGGCGCAATCACCATCGGACCAGCATCGCGCAGATCATCGAGCGCGCTGACGTCGAAGCGACAGGCACCGAGTGCGGTCAGCCAGCGCAGGTAGAGATCGAAGCCGAAGCAGATCACCCGCCGCCCGATACGATGTCCGATCTCGCGCGGCAGCAGCAAGTGCAGCAGCGCGGCAAACGGTAACCACAGCAGGCATTCGAGCCCGAGAAAGCCGAGCCCCAGATACAGGCAGGCCCATTCGCGGCTCCGGGACATCCGCGGGCTGGCGACGGCGACGGTGTGCTGTAGCGGTTCGGCCAAGCCCTCACTCCTCGTAGTCGACCCGTGTCGCCGATTCACCGAGAATCCAAGAAATGGCGAGTCCGGCTGCCCAGTAATCTTCGGAACGCAACAGCGGGCTGTCGTCGAAGGTGGCGCCGCGAAGATTGTCGTAACGGGCGAAGAAGCCCACCCAGTATTGCGGATAGCGCTTCGACAGCGCCACCACGAACTGGCTGCCGGCGTAGCCGCCACGACTACCGTAGGCAGGTCTGTCGGCGGTCGCGAAGCGTTCGGCGACGTCGTAGTAATAGGCGTTGTTGCGGCGGTCGGCGAAGATCGGCCCGGCCAGCATGCCGAGATTCCAGCGATCGAAACCGGCCGGGTCGGCAATGTCCATGTTGAGTCGCGGGCTGAACACGATGCCGACGTCCCGCGGCGCACCACCGATGCGCAGCGCCCAGCGCAGCGGTAACCGAAGATCGATCGCGCGACGGCGGTCGGCGCTCCGCCACAGGCCGAAATCGAGCGACGGTCCGAATTCCACGGTCGGGCGCAGGTCCGGCATGCCGCGACGGGCATCGTTGCCATCGCTGTCCACCGGTACCGACCCCGACAGGCTGAGGTTCAGTTCGATCCGATCGCTGTCGAAGAACACCCCGCGCAGGCCCTTGCGGTCCGAGCGCAGGAAATCGCCGCGATAGACGAAGTAGGGCGTCGGCAGCAGGTAGCGCTGACGCTGGTCGGCACCGCGATAGTCCGGGAAGCTGACGACGCCGACCCCGAGACCAAGTTCCCACAGCGGCTTCTGTTCGGCCTTCGCCACGGGTGCTGCGACCAGCATCGCTGCCGACAGCGCCAGCCTCCGGATCGATCGGTAGCTTGCGCTCATGCCGCGCATTCCCCATAGGCCTCGATCTCGACCAGCAGTTCGCTGCGACAGACGTCGGCCTCGACGAACAGCGGCCGGCGTGGCAGGCCGTGCTCGTGCGCCAAGAGCCGGCTCACCGGCGCCAGATCGGCGCGGCGGCGCAGATAGACCGTGAGATCCAGATCCGCCAGCCGCAGGCCGGCGCACGGCGAGCACTCGCCGGCCTGCGCCAGCACCGCCTCGATATTGGCGATCGCCTCCCGTGTCTGGGCCAGCACGTCGCCGCCATGTAGCGATCGATGACCGACGATGGCCGCCGTGCCTGAGATCATCAGCAATTGAACGCCGCCGTGACTCAACAGGGCCGCCCGCGAGAAGGTCGGGCTGCGCTCGCCGTACTCGATCGGATAACGATAGGCACTGGTCTGTCGCGGATTCTCGATCGGCACGAAGGCGCCGCGGGCAGCGAGAAAGGCGATTTTCAGCTGGTCGCCGCCGGTGCCCAACGCGCAGGCTGCCGGCACCGCGCCGATCAGTGCACGCCCGGCGGCCTCGAAGGCCTGTTGCCGCCCGGCATTGAAGCGCCGGTAGCGTTCCTCGCCGTGTTCGACGTCGTTGATTCGCGGCAGGTAGTTCCAGACCCGAACCAAATGACGGCAGCCGAGCGTCTCGAGGCAGTCGAATACCGCGCCGTAGGCCGCCCGCGTCGCATCGGCCAGTCGCGCCGGCGAATCCGCGCCGAACTCGGATTCGGAAACCTGCAGGCAGCCGAACAGGAGCCCTTCGCCGATGCGGTAACGGACCCGACCGGCGCGGCCCTCGGACTCGACCTCGCCGTCCCGGAGCAGGCAGACGGCGGGTCCGCCCGCCTCCAGCAGTGGCGCCTCGACCTCGAGCACGACGGACGAGGAACCGGCGACCGGACCGAAACCGAGGCCCCCGATCACCCGATCGATGGTTGCCGCCTGCGCCATCGCCAGCCGTGGCAGGATCTCGAACCTCATGCGCCGCCCGAAGCCTCGCCGTCCTCCAGCGGGCGGATGTTGATGCGCCGCTGGCGCCATGCGCCGATGCTGCGCGGCAGATGCATCAGGGCCAGCAGGTAGTACAGGGTCTTGAACGCGTACAGCGACGGCATGATCGGCGTGGACCGGTAGATGTCGCCCGCGAGCATGGACAACAGCGCCTCGCGCATCCGCAACAGGTTGCGCGGACCCATGAACAGCTCGCGCATGGTCGGCGTGGTGATGCGATAGATGAACCACGAGAACTGCGCCGGCCCGTGGCGGACGATGCGGTCGAAGCGGGCCAGGGCAGGCGCCCGCTGTGCGGGATCGCACAGGATCGTGTCGATCGCCTCGGTGCCGCAGACCGCGCTCTGCATCGCCAGCATCACGCCGGATGAGAACACCGGATCGATGAAGGCGAAAGCGTCTCCCAGCAGCAGGTAGTCATCACCGTGGCTGTGGCGACTCAGGTAGGAATAGTTGCCGGTGGCCTCGACTTCATTGACCAGCCGGGCGTCCTGCAGGCGCTCGGCCAGCGCCGGGCACATCGCGATGGTGTCGCGGAAGAACTGTTCCAGCGGCTTGTCACGGCGCTTCAGGTAATACGGCCACACCGTCGCACCGACGCTGGTGATGCCGTCGCGCAGTGGAATGAACCAAAACCAGCCATGCTCGAACCAAAAGATCGTGATGTGGCCTTCGGCCTTGCCCTCGAGTCGCCGTGCACCGCGGAAGTGGCCGTAGATCGCCGAGCTGTTGTGCTTGGGATTGCGCATCTTCCAGCGCTGGCGATTCGCCATCAGGGTGTCGCGTCCGGACGCATCGGCCAGGAATCGGGCCCGCCAGCGCTGCTCGCGGCCGTCCTCGTGGCGCGCCACGACGGTCACGCCCTGGCCCGGCCCGCCGGTCTCGACGGCCGTCACCCGACAGCCTTCGATCACGCTCGCGCCCTTGCTGGCAGCGTTGCGAATCAGGATCTCGTCGAATTCGGAGCGGCGCACCTGGTAGGCCTGGGGCATGCTCTTGTCCCAGGCATCCGCGAATTCGAAGGTCTGGCGATGTGCATGCCACGGCGAGACGAATTCGGCGCCCCGCTTCTCCATGCCGATCGCGCGCACCGCGTCGGCGACGCCGAGTTGCTCGAAGATGTCGAGATTGGCCGGCAACAGCGATTCCCCGATATGGAAACGCGGATGCCTCGCCTTCTCCAGCAGGGTCACCCGATGGCCCTTGACGGCAAGCAGCGCAGCGGCGGTCGAACCCGCAGGTCCGCCGCCGACCACCAGCACGTCACAATCGAAATCCTGCACCCTGACGACTCCTGTTGCGGCGGCCCCCACGGCAACGCCTCGACCCGTTCGCGCGCCACACCGGCACTATGCCGTATGAGTCGGTCCGGCGCCTGCCGACGGGGGCTCGCGCAGCGCCGACAAGCCTACTCTATACCCTGGCTCGCGAGGTACTCGTCGTACCCGCCACGGTAGTCGATGACCTGATGATCCTGCCGGATGTCGAGGATTCGGGTCGCCACCGACGACACGAACTCCCGATCGTGCGAGACGAAGAACAGGGTTCCGTTGAAGTCCGCCAGGCCCATGTTCAGCGACTCGATCGATTCCATGTCGAGGTGGTTGGTCGGCTCGTCCATCAGCAACACGTTGCGTCGCCACAGCATCAGCTTGCCGAACAGCATCCGGCCCTGTTCGCCGCCCGAGATCACATTGACCGGCTTCCTCACCTCGTCGCCCTTGAACAGCAGGCGCCCGAGGGTGCCGCGCAACAGGGTTTCGGCATCGTCGCCCTCGTAACCGCCGGCCCGCACGTAGCCGGCGATCCAGTCGGTGAGACTCTCGCCGCCCGCGAACTCGGCGGCGTGGTCCTGGGCGTAGTAGCCGAGCTTGGCTTTCTCGGCCCACTTGATCGAACCGCCCAGTGGATCGAGTTCGCCGACCAGCAGCTTCATCAGCGTGGTCTTGCCGACGCCGTTCTCGCCGATGATCGCCACCTTGTCGCCACCATCTGCGCTGAAGCTGAAGTTCTTGAACAGCAGTTCGTCGTCGCTGTAGCCGAAGCGCAGGTTCTCGATCTCGACCGCCTGCCGATGCAGCTTCTCCCTGTCGTCGTACTCGAAGCGGATCCACGGATACTGCCGACTCGACGGCTTGAATTCATCGACCTTGATCTTCTCGATCTGCTTGGCCCGGCTGGTGGCCTGGCGCGCCTTCGACTTGTTCGCCGAGAAGCGGCGCACGAAGGCCTGCAATTCGGCCACCCGTTCCTTGGCCTTCTGGTTGGCCGCCGCCTGACGCGCCCGTGCCTGGGTCGAGGCCTCGATGTAGTCGTCCCAGTTGCCGGGCCAGACCTGGATGCGTCCGTAGTCCAGATCCGCCATGTGGGTGCACACCTGATTCAGGAAGTGGCGGTCGTGGGAGATGATGATCATCGTGCTGCTGCGCTCGTTCAGCACATTCTCGAGCCAGCGGATGGTGTTGATGTCGAGGTTGTTGGTGGGCTCGTCGAGCAGCAGGATGTCCGGGCTGGCAAACAGGGCCTGTGCCAGCAGCACGCGCAGCTTCCAGCCCGGTGCCACCTCCTTCATCGGACCGAAGTGCTGTTCGGTCGGGATGCCGACACCGAGCAGCAGTTCGCCGGCGCGGGCCTCGGCGGTGTAGCCGTCGTACTCGGCGAACCTGGCCTCGAGTTCGGCGGCATGCATGTAGTCGTCCTCGCTCGCCTCCGGATTGGCGTAGATCGCGTCCTTCTCCTGCATGCAGGCCCACATTTCCTCGTGGCCCATCATCACCACGTCGATCACCCGTTGGTCCTCGAAGGCGAACTGGTCCTGCTTGAGGAAGGCCATGCGCTCGCCGCTGTCGAGCGCGACGTTGCCGGCGGTCGGCTCGAGCACGCCGGCGAGGATCTTCATGAAGGTGGACTTGCCGGCGCCGTTGGCACCGATCAGGCCGTAGCGATTGCCATCGCCGAACTTGACGGAGACGTTCTCGAACAGGGGCTTGACCCCGAACTGCATGGTGATGTTGTTGGCGATCAGCACTGCTCACTCCGGACAAAAACGCAAAGCCGGCGCATGGGCCGGCACGATCCCACCATTCTACCGCGATGCACCAATGGATTGGAAAGCCGCCGGTCACCGCCGGCGCTAGTGCGGCCGCGCCTGCTCCGCGATCCGCCGAATAAGCCGCACGGTCTCGATGTCCGAGTCCTCGTACGCCGACTTGACGTACTCGGCGACCGCGACACCGTCGCTCGCAGTACCTTCGGCCAGCGTCGTGCGATACAGAAAGCGCAGGAACAAGGCCATCGGCCTCGGCTCCTCGATGCTGATCCTGAGACTGCCGCCGGCGTGCTCGGCGCCGGGCTCGATCTCGAAGCACATCCATTCGAGCGGCTCGAAAGTGACGCGATCGCGCACCGTCGTCGCGCCGAAATCGAGGTCCCTGACCAGTTCACGATCGCTTCGCTCGACGATCCGGCATTGGTCCAGGCCGGGCAGGAAAGCCGCCGGATCCTCGGCCCTGTACAACAGGCCGAACCACACTTCCTCGCGCGTCAGGTCGGCCACCGCCGGATTGCCGAGATCGTTGATCTCGACCAGGTGTTCGAACTGCATCGGTCCACTCGTCGCCTTCCAGGCAGATCGCAGCATTTTAAGGCATCGGCTTCCTTGCCCGGCAGGCAAGCCGCGCCGCTGCCGCGGCATGTCGCGAAGACTGCCGCAGCGACCGCTACAATGGTGGCCGATCCTGCGTTGTCCACAGCTCGCCCACAACATGTCCACCGAATGTCCCCAGGACCGACGGATTCCGGTCAGCGTGCTCAGCGGCTTCCTCGGGGCCGGCAAGTCCACCTTGCTGAACCACCTGTTGCGCCAGCCGAAGATGCGGGGTGCGGTGGTTCTGATCAATGAATTCGGCGAGATCGGCGTCGATCACCTGATCGTCGAAGTGAGCGCCGACCGCATGGTACTGCTCGATTCGGGTTGCCTCTGCTGTACCGTCCGCGGCGAATTGCCCGGCGCCTTCAAGGCTCTGTTCATGCGCAGCCTGCGGCGTGAAATCGCGCCCATCCGACGGCTGCTGCTCGAGACCACCGGCCTGGCCGACCCGGCACCGCTGCTGCACACACTGATGGAGGACTTCTTCATCGTCGAGCGCTTCCGCCCCGATGGCATCATCACCGTGGTAGACGCCCTCGCCGCAGCCAGCCAACTCGACCGGCATCGGGAGGCCATGGCCCAGGTGGTGGCCGCCGACCGCCTGATAGTCAGCAAGATCGATCTGGCAAGCGACGACGCGCTGGCAGCGCTCGACGCACGCCTCGAACGACTCAATCCGACGGCCGAGCGCCTGTATGCCAAATTCGGCCAGATCGACGCGACGGCGCTCTGTGACCTGAGTCCTCACGGCGCGAACGCCGATGCCATGGCTGCCCGACGCTGGCTCGGCGAGTCACGGCTCGATGCCCTCACGCCGCGCTACCGTCCGCTAGCGCGCGGCGGCGTCCACGACAGCGCCGTCACCAGCCACTTGCTGCGCTTCCCCGAGGCCGTCGACTGGCCTTGCTTCGCCGAAGCCCTGGACGTGCTGCTACAGGCGGCCGGCGACCGCATCCTGCGCGTCAAGGGGCTCGCCAAGGTGATCGGCGTCGAGGGGCCCAGGGTCGTCCAGTGTGCCGGCCGAATCCGTTTCGCGGCGCGCGACCTGCCGGTCTGGCCGCCCGATCAGACCCACGGTGCCCTGGTCTTCATCGTCGACGGTCTCGAACGGGACTATCTCGTCAGGACCTTCGAGATGTTCTGCGACACGAGGCCCGAGTAGCACTCGTCCGGCGTCGTCACCCGTCCGCGAGTGCCGCGATCGCCGCTTCGTCGAGCCAGCGCCACTCGCCTTCGGCAAGGTCGTCGGGCAGCGCCAGGCCGCCGATGCGGATGCGCCGGAGGCGTTCGACGTGTCCGCCGGCGGCCGCGACCATGCGCTTGACGAGATGGTACTTGCCCTCGGTGACCGTCAGTTCGAGCAGGCGCGGTTCGATGAGCCGGCAGGCGACCGCACGGATCGGCTCCGGTTCGTCGTTCAGGCCGACCCCGGCCAGCAAGCGATCGGCGAGCGCGCCGCCGGCATCCTCGCCGAGCCACGCCCGGTAGATTTTCGGAACCTGCTTCTTGCCCGACGACCAGCGATGAATGAACTGGCCGTCGTCGGAGAACAGCAGCAGACCGCTGCTGTCCTGATCGAGACGACCGACCGACTGCACGCCCCGCTGCACCACGGGCCACGGCAACAGGGCATAGATCGACGGGTGACATTGCGGCTGCCGCGAACACTCGTAGCCGGGTGGCTTGTTCATCATCAGATGGGCCTGTTCACGATAGTGCCAGCGTTCGCCATCGACCTCGAAGTTCAGGGACTCGGTCGCAAAGTCCTGCTTGGGGTCGAGTACCGGCTCGTCGTCTATGCTGACCATGCCGGCGCGAATCAGCGCACGGCACTCCTTGCGACTGCCAAATCCCTGGCTATGAATGATTCTTTCGAGTTGCATCGATGCGCTGATCTCTTCTTTGTTTACTTGTCTTATAAAAGACAAAAACGTTAACTATGCTCGGTCGAATTCTGTGCACAACCGGGCTTTCTCCTGTCCGATCATGGCGTTGCCCTGTTGGCAGTGGCGGGGAAAAGGTACGGGAGCGAGTGTGGGGTATTTGTTGATCGAAATCGGCGATCGCCGGGCGAGGCCACTTTCGCACAATGTTCCCACAGCTTGGTCCGACGTTTGTCCCCAGGCGACGACGGTCGTTGACCGATGAGTGTGCCTTCGAAGCCCCACTGGGACTTGTTCTGCCGGGTTGTGGACAACTTCGGGGATATCGGTGTCTGCTGGCGTCTGGCGCGTATTCTGGCGGTCGAACACGGGATCGCGACGCGACTCGTGATCGATCGACCCGAAATTCTGGAAAAGATCGCCAGTTCTTATAAAGATTATTCAAAAACATATACTTACTCTCTGATCGAGGTTGTTCGTTGGAGCGACTCGATACGACCTTCGACAGATACCTGTGTCCTCGTCGAGGTTTTTGCCTGCGATCCGCCGGCGCCGTACCTCGCAGCGATGGCCGAATTGGCCCGGCCCCCGCTGTGGATAAATCTCGAGTACCTCAGCGCGGAATCCTGGGTTGCCGGTTGTCACGGACTGCTGTCACGCCATCCGCGACTCGGAATCGACAAGCTGTTCATGATTCCCGGATTCGACCACGCCAGCGCCGGGCTGTTGCGTGAATCCTCGCTCGACGAGCAGCGCCGGAGATTTCTGTCCGACCCCGAGGCCCGAGCCGCGATGTGGTGCCGTCTCGGCGTGCCTCCGCCCGCGCCCGGCGAATTGCGGGCGAGCTTGTTCGGCTACGAAAACCCTCTGGTCGCGAAGCTGCTCGAAGCTCTGGCGCGCGATCCGCGACCGGTTACCGTGGTCGTCCCGGAAGGCAGAAGCGTTGCCGATCTTTCGCGACGTCTCGGCCTCGGGCTGGCCCGCGCGGGTGATGCCTGGCGAGACGGCAGCCTGCAACTGAGGGTCGTGCCCTTCACCGATCAGGACGCCTACGACCGTCTGCTTTGGTCTTGCGATCTGAACATGGTGCGTGGCGAGGATTCCCTGGTGCGGGCACTGTGGGCTGGCCGCGCGATGTTGTGGCAGGCCTACCCGCAGCAGGACGACGACCATCACGCCAAGGTCGAGGCCTTGCTCGACCGGCTTCTGCCCTTCCTCGAACCGGCAGCCGTTGCCGATGCGGCCGCGCTATGGCGGCACTGGAACGGGATGTCCGGCCGGGAACCGGCATGGACAAGGGTCGGACGCACGGTGGGTGCGCTGGCGAGCGCGGTCGCTGCCTGGCGGCAGGTGCTGGGGAAGGGGCCGGAACTCGCGACGAGTCTGGTAAAAGCAGCCGCTTCGCAGATAGAATGACGGGTTTATCGAACATACCCGCAGCGATGCGGACAGAGGTAGGCAAAGCGCAATGAAAACCGCACAGGAACTTCGCTCCGGCAACGTCATCATGGTCGGCGCCGACCCGCTGGTGGTGCAGAAGACCGAGTACAACAAGTCCGGCCGCAACGCCGCAGTCGTCAAGATGAAGCTCAAGAACCTGCTGACCGGTGCGCCGTCGGAGACCGTTTACAAGGCTGACGACAAGTTCGAGATCGTGATCCTCGATCGCAAGGAGGTCACGTATTCCTACTATGCCGACCCGATGTACGTGTTCATGGATGCCGAATACGAGCAGTACGAGGTCGAGGCCGAGAACATGGAAGACGCCCTGAAGTACCTCGAGGACGGACTGGCTTGCGAAGTCGTCTTCTACAACGGCAAGGCGATCTCGGTGGAATTGCCCAACAGCGTCGTTCGCGAAGTCAGCTATACCGAACCTGCGGTCAAGGGCGATACCTCTGGCAAGGTACTGAAGCCGGCGAGGATTTCGACCGGATTCGAACTGATGGTGCCGGCCTTCGTCGAAATTGGCGACAAGATCGAAATCGACACGCGTACCGACGAATACCGCAACCGCGTCAAGTAAGCTTCCGGATCGCGCCGGCACGCGGCGTGATTCCGGGCGCAGCGTCGAGCAGGCGACGCGCATGAATTGCCCCGACCCGTGGTCCCATCGTCACGAGTGGCGACCGCGTACAACGAGAGGAGAACATAACAATGACGATCCGGTGGCTGGCGACCACCCTGGCGGCGGTTTCGATGGCCGCCTGTACCCAACAACAGGGCCAGTCGGCGGAGAGGGCCCGGGAAGCGGCATCGGAAGCAGTCGATGCCGCCCAGCAGGCGGGCCGAAAGGCGGCCGAGGCCGTCAGCAAGGCCGGCGAGGCGGTGGTGGAAGCCGGCAAGGCGGTCGGCGAGTCTGCAGCGCCGTCCGAAGCGGCGCCTGCCGCGCCGGTCGAGACGGTCCAGCCGGCCGCGGTCCCGGCGGAATCGCGCGATGCGATGGACGCGACGCGCGAAGCCGCCCAGAAGGTCATCGAGCTGACGCGACAGGCGGCGGCCCGCATGACCGGACGGGATCCGGCAGCTGCGTCGCCCGAAACCGCGGCGGAGCCTGCCGGCGAAGCCGCGACGAGCGAGCCCGCCAAGACCGAGGCGTCCCCGGCCGCCGACAAGCCTCAGGGCAACTGACGGGGCACCGGGTACTTCCGGTTGAACGCTTCGTAGGTGCTTCGAAGTCGTTTCTCGTCGGCCAGATGGCCACGCTCGGCGGCGCTTTCGATCAGATCGCGGTGCATCATGTGTAGACGATAGATGCCCCGCAGATCGGCGATCAATTGATGACCCAGTTCTGCCGCGACGATCATCGGCAGGTCTTCGTGCAGCGCGATCACTTCGATCGTTGCCGCGTCCAGATCGACGAAATCCAGACAATCGGTCAGACTCAGCATTTGCCTGTCCCCTCCCGGTATCCGCGCACCGCTCTGCGCACCGTCATGGTGCAGCTCGGCTGCTTGTTAGTGCGCACTTCGGGTATCCCGACCCATTGTGCCCGCTTCGACAGCTTTCAGGCTATTGATTCTTCGATCGAAACTTGGATCGGTTCCGCGTAGCAGATTGACTGCAAGTAACGTGCCCAGGGTCTCATCCTTGGTTTCGGGAGTGTCGCGTCGCGGTATCAGTACCGAGAAGACGGCACCACCTTCGGGATGGTTTCCGGCCCGAATCGATCCGCCGTGAAGCGTGACGATTTCCCGGGTGATGGCCAGTCCGAGGCCGGTGCCGCCGGCGCCGGTCTTGGTCTTGGAACTCTGGACGAACTTGTCGAAGATCGATTCGAGTTCGTTCTCGGGTATGCCGACGCCCTGGTCGCGAACGCTCATGCAGAGCGCCGGCCGTCCCGACGGAAACTCCCCGTCAGCAAGCACGATCGTGATCTCGCGCTGCGAAGGCGAAAACTTGACCGCGTTCGCAACCAGGTTCTGGATCACTGTGAGGAACTGTCTGCGATCGACGAAGGCCCGCGTGTCATTGGTCTCACTGCGCACACGCAGCGTCAGCTGTCGGCTGTCGGTCAGGGCAGCGAGGTCCCTGGCGATGACGTCAACCAGTTCGCGCACGTCGGAGTGCCTGCAGTGAAGCTTGGTCTGGCGCGCGTCTTGCTGCTGCGGTTGTTCCACAGTTCGGCATTGCAGTTGGCGAGCGTTCCGGGCCCCTGACAACCGAGGTTGAAATACATGCAAGCCTTGCCGCCCGGCTCGTGATCCTCGACATCGTATTCGTGGTACTCGTTGCGTGTGCATCCCTGATGCACGGTGGACGAGTAGAAGATCCGCGGCCGATTCAGAAAATCGAGATCGATCGGCGTGTCGGAAGCCAGCATCGACAAGCTGCGGGTGATCGGATGTACCGGGCGGCCTGCCAGGTTGATCACCGGCCGGCCGTCGGCCGAGCGCCAGTCCGCGTCGAGCAGCCCCCCCGGTTCGGCGTGGTCATACTGCAGGCCGATCGCATCGGAAGGATTGGGAGGCGCGGCATGGACGCCGCCAAAGGCGGCGCAGGTGCCGACCGCCACGACGGTGCGCGCGCGGGCGGCGAGCGCAGCAGCGATCTGCATCTTCGGTCGTCCGCGATGGCTGTCGAACATGCTGCTGCCGTAGGGTCCGGTGATGATGCTGCCTTCGATGCAGAGGATATCGAGTGCCTGGCGACCCGACTCGATGCGCTCGACCAGGCGCGCGAATTCGCCCGAGGGATGATCGCTCAGCGACGGATGCCAGAGCAGGTCGAATGCACCGCTGCGGATCAGCCCTTCGATCGACGGACCGTCCGCATTCAGCAGCGACATGCTGTCGCCACTGCAGGCGCCGGTCTGCATCCACAACAGATTGGCCATCGCGTCTCTTCCGGGGTGGGTTCCCGCCTCGTGTATTCCGAGGCTGTGTCGCAGCTGAACGGGATGCCCGCTGATAACTTGAGCAAATTCCGCCGAACGTCGACCGCGGTACGGAACCTGGACTGGCGAATAGAATCTCGATCTTCTCCCCGGCCTCAATACGCCTGTCCATGTCCAAATCCGAGTTCGTCAAGGGCGCTGCGATCCGCGTCCGCGGTGCCTGCCAGAACAACCTGCGCAATGTCGACATCGACCTGCCGCTGAACGAACTGGTCGTGGTCACCGGCGTGTCCGGCTCCGGCAAGAGCTCGCTGGTGTTCGACACCGTCTTCGCGGAAGGCCAGCGCCGCTACGTCGAGACCTTCTCGCCGTATGCGCGGCAGTTTCTCGACCGCATGGACAAGCCCCGGGTGGATCGCATCGACGGCGTGCCGCCGGCGATCGCGATCGACCAGACCAATCCGGTGCGCACCTCACGCTCGACGGTCGGCACGATGACCGAGCTGGCCGACCACCTCAAGCTGCTGTATGCCCGCGCCGCCCACCTCCATTGCCGTCAGTGCGGCCAGCCGGTGCATCGGGACACGCCGCAGAGCATCGCCGCCGACTTGCGGCGCAGGTCCGATGCGGCCGGTGATCCGCGACTGGTGCTGTGCGCGCCGTTGCGCGTGCCGGACAACTTTGGCGAGGACGAGATCCGGGCCCACCTCGAACGCCAGGGCTACAGCCGCATCCATTCGAGCAGCGGTGGCGTGCTCGAGGTCGTGCAGGACCGCTTCCGGCTGTCGTCGGTCGAACACGGACGACTGATCGATGCCATCGAGGCCGCCCAGCGGCTCGGCCAGGGTCGTGTCCATGTCCATGTCGCCGATCCGGATCGACCGGCGCTGTGGCCGTACAGCGCGGCCCTGCACTGCGCCCGCTGCGACATCGCCTACGCCGACCCGATACCCAGCCTGTTTTCCTTCAACTCGCCGATCGGCGCCTGTGAAACCTGCCGTGGGTTCGGGCGTGTGATCGGGGTCGACTTCGGCCTGGTGGTGCCGGACGATTCGAAGACGTTGGCCAATGGTGCGATCAAGCCGTGGCAGAGCAAGAGCTACCACGAGTGCCAGCAGGACATGGAAGCGCTCGCGGTGCGCGACGGCATCCCGCTCGACGTCCCGTTTCGCGACCTTGAGGCCGAGCAGCAGCGGTGGGTGTTCGAAGGCGATCCCGGCTGGAAGAACTGGTCTTCGTCGTGGCCCGGCAAATGGTACGGCGTCCGTCACTTCTTCGAGTGGCTCGAGACCAAGGCCTACAAGATGCACATCCGTGTGCTGCTGTCACGCTATCGCAGCTACACCGAGTGTCCGGCCTGCGCGGGCGCCCGCCTCAGGCCCGAGGCACTGGCCTGGCGGCTCGGCACCGGGCCGCAGCTGGCCATACACGAGCTGATGGCGATGCCGGTCGAGCGCATCGCGCAATTCGTCGGTGACCTCGAACTGCCGCCACCCCTCGACGAAGCGACCGAACTGCTGCTCGGCGAGATCCGTACGCGCCTCGGCTACCTGTGCCAGGTCGGACTGGGCTACCTGACCCTCGACCGGCAATCCCGGACGCTGTCGGGCGGCGAGGTGCAGCGCATCAACCTGACGACCGCCCTCGGCACCTCGCTGGTCAATGCCCTGTTCGTGCTCGACGAACCGTCGATCGGCCTTCACCCGCGAGACATCGGTCGCATTCTCGAGGTCATGCGGCGGCTGCGCGACGCCGGCAATTCGCTGCTGGTGGTCGAACACGATCCGCAGGTGATGTTCGCGGCCGATCGCCTGCTCGACATCGGCCCCGGCCCCGGCGAACGCGGGGGCCGCATCGTCGCCTATGCTCCCCCGGCCGACGTCGCGGCCGATGTCGGATCGCTGACCGGCGACTACCTGTCCGGTCGGCGGCGGGTCGATCGCCAGCGAAGGCCTCGCCCGGTCGCCGCCGCGGGACCGTCGCTATGGCTGCGCGGTGCGCGCGAGCACAACCTGCGCGACATCGACCTGCGCATTCCGCTGGGTCACCTGGTGTGCATGACCGGCGTCTCCGGTTCGGGCAAGTCAACCCTGGTGCAGGATCTGCTGCATCCGGCGCTTTGCAAGCGGCTCGGCCTGCCGTCGGAGAGCCCGGGCAGCTTCGACACGCTGGAAGGGGCGGAGCAGATCGGCGACGTCGTGCTCGTCGACCAGTCGCCGATCGGCAAGAGTTCCCGCTCCAACCCGGTCAGCTACGTTGGCGCCTGGGATACCGTGCGCAAGCTTTTTGCAGACCTGCCGGAAGCCAGGGCCCGCGGCTACACGCCGGGCACGTTCAGCTTCAATTCAGGCAACGGGCGTTGCCCGACCTGCAACGGCTCGGGTTTCGAGCATGTCGAGATGCAGTTCCTGTCCGACGTCTACCTGCGATGCCCGGATTGCGACGGCCGGCGCTATCGTCCGGAGATCCTGGCGCTCGAATGGCGTGGCAAGTCGGTCGCCGAGGTGCTCGAGCTGACGGTCTCGCAGGCGATCGCCTTCTTCGGCGACCAGCCGGCAGTATTGAAGGCGCTCGCGCCGATTGCCGACGTCGGCCTCGAGTACCTCCGCCTGGGCCAGCCGGTGCCTACACTGTCCGGCGGCGAGGCCCAGCGCCTGAAGCTGGCGGGCCACCTCGCCAAGGCCGCCGCAGGCGGGCGCGCCAATCGGACCGGCGCCGTGGCGTCGACCCTGTTCCTGTTCGATGAACCGACCACCGGCCTTCACTTCGAGGACGTCAGCCGCCTGCTCGGGGCCTTCGAAAAGCTGCTCGAAGCCGGCCACTCGCTGCTGGTGATCGAGCACAATCTCGACGTCATCGCGGCGGCCGACTGGCTGATCGACCTCGGACCCGAGGGCGGCGACGGCGGCGGCGATGTGATTGCCGAAGGTCCGCCGCAGGCGGTCGTCGCCTGCGACCGGTCCCATACCGGTGCGGCCCTCGCCGCCTACGACGGCGAACTGAAGCGCCTGGCCGCCCCGCCGCGGCCGACGATCGCAGCCGACGTGCGTCCCGCCTACCGGGTCGCATCCGCTGCGGCGATCGAGATCCGCCACGCCCGCGAACACAATCTGAAGAACGTCAGCGTGTCGATCCCGCGCGATGCGCTGACCGTGGTCACCGGCCTGTCCGGCTCGGGCAAGTCCACACTGGCCTTCGACATCGTCTTCGGCGAAGGCCAGCGCCGCTACCTCGAATCGTTGAATGCCTACGCCCGCCAGTTCGTTCAGCCGTCGAGCCGGCCGGACGTCGATGCGGTGTTCGGCATTCCGCCGACCGTGGCCATCGAGCAGCGGGTTTCGCGCGGTGGTCGCAAGAGCACGGTCGCGACGCTGACCGAGATCCAGCCCTTCCTGCGCCTGCTCTACGTCAAGCTCGGAACCCAGCACTGTCCCGATTGTGACGTGCCGGTCAGGCCGCAGAGCTTCGAGGCGATCGCGGCCCAGGTGCAGGCCGACTTCGACGGCCAGTCGATCGAGCTGCTGGCGCCGCAGGTGGTCAACCGCAAGGGCCTCTATACCGAGCTTGCCAAGTGGGCACGCGGCAAGGGCTTCGAGCAGTTGCGGGTGGACGGCGAGTATCTGCCGACGCGCAAGTGGCCGCGCATCGACCGCTACAAGGAACACAACATCGAACTCCCGGTCGGCATGGTGGCGGTCAGGCCGGCGCACGAAGCGCAGTTGCGGGCGCAACTGGCACTCGCCCTCGAGCACGGCAAGGGCGTCCTCCAGGTGCTGCCGATCGGACGGCTCGGTGCGCAGCCGGTCACCTTTTCGACCCGGCGCGCGTGCCCGGCCTGCGGGACCAGCTTTCCCGAGCCGGATCCACGCCTGTTCTCGTACAACGCCAAGCACGGCTGGTGCCCCGCGTGCTACGGCACCGGCCAGAAGACCCGCGGCAAGGTGGACGACCCTGACGCGCTCGTGCTCGGCGAGGCCGAACAACTCTCGGACGAAAGTTGTCCGGCCTGCGACGGCGCCCGCCTCAACCCGGTGGCCCGCGCCGTGCGCTTCCGCGACCTTGGCATCCACCAGTTGGCTGCAAGATCGGTGACAGACGTCGCCGGGTTCTTTGCCGCCCTCGAACTGGACCGGCGCGAAGGCGACATCGCTCGCGACCTGGTCGCGGAGATCGGTGCCCGCCTGGCCTTCCTGCGCCAGGTCGGTCTCGACTACCTGGCGCTCGACCGGGCGGCACCGACCCTGTCGGGCGGCGAGGCCCAGCGCATCCGGCTGGCGGCCCAGCTCGGCTCCAACCTGCGGGGCGTGTGCTACATCCTCGACGAGCCGACGATCGGCCTGCACCCGCGCGACAACGACCTGCTGCTCGACACCCTGAGTGCCCTGCGCGACCGCGGCAACTCGCTGATCGTCGTCGAGCATGACGAAGAGACCATTCGCCACGCCGACCACGTCATCGACCTCGGACCCGGCGCCGGCGTCGAGGGTGGCTCAGTGGTCGCCCAGGGCACGATCGCGGACCTGCGCGCAACGCAGGAATCGGCCACCGGCCGCTGCCTGCGCGAGCCGCTTCGGCATCCGATGCAGCCGCGCCGCAAGGTCGCTTCGGCACATCCCTCGCTGCGGGTGGTTGGTGCGTCCCTGCACAATCTCAGGCAGGTCGATGCACGCGTGCCGCTCGGGCGATTGACCGTCGTCACCGGCGTCTCGGGATCCGGCAAATCCTCGCTCGCCCGCGACGTGCTCCATGCCAATCTGGTCCGTCACCTGGCCGGCGACCCGACCGTCAGCGGTTGCCGCGCGTTCGAGGGCTGGCAGCAGGTCGGTCGCGTGCTCGAGGTGGACCAGACACCGATCGGCAAGACCCCGCGTTCCTGCCCGGCCACCTACATCGGCTTCTGGGATGCGATACGCAAGCTGTTCGCCGACACCTTCGACGCCCGCGCCCATGGCTGGAAGGCCAGCCGGTTCTCGTTCAACACCGGCGGCGGGCGCTGCCCGGTGTGCGAAGGTCAGGGCCAGGTCACGGTCGAGATGAACTTCCTGCCCGACGTCAAGGTCGCGTGCGATGTCTGCGGCGGTGACCGCTTCGATCGCGAGACGCTGACCGTGCGCTGGAAGGATCGCACCATCGCCGACGTGCTGGCGATGCCGGTCGCCGAGGCCTGTGGATTCTTTGCCGCGCATCCGTCGATCGCCCACCCGCTGGCGCTGCTCGACGACGTCGGTCTCGGCTACCTCACGCTCGGCCAAGCGAGCCCGACCCTGTCTGGCGGCGAGGCGCAGCGCCTCAAGCTGGTGTCCGAACTGAGCAAGGTGCGGGCTGACAAGGGCACCTGGAAACCCGAGAAGCACACGCTCTACGTACTCGACGAACCGACGGTCGGACTGCACATGGCCGACGTCGAGCGCCTGATCCGCGTGTTGCACCGCCTCGTGGACGCCGGCCACAGCGTCCTCGTGATCGAGCACGACATCGACGTCATCGCCGAAGCGGACTGGATCATCGATCTCGGTCCCGAAGGCGGCGAAGCCGGCGGCGAGATCGTCTGCCAGGGCCCGCCGAGCCGTATCTGCCGTGCTCGCCGCTCCCATACCGGCCGCTTTCTGGCGCGCGCCCTGGCGCGATCGGCGCCCGCTGAGGGCGCGTCCGCAGCGCGTCCGGACTGAGGTCGATGCCCGCGGCATGGGGCATCACGAAAACATTGTCTAGAATCAACATCGCCCCACATTGGTGCGCCCTTGCGCTTCCCAACCGACGATCAGCCATGGAAAATACTGCACTGCACAATAACGAGGTGGACGACATGAAGCGGAGCGTGGCGGTCTGGGATCTGCCGACCCGCATCTTCCACTGGTCGCTCGTGCTGCTGGTCGTCGGATCCTTCACCAGCGGCAAGATCGGTGGCAATGCGATGCTGTGGCACGGCACCTTCGGGGTCGCCATCCTCGGGCTTCTGAGTTTTCGTCTGGTGTGGGGTCTGATCGGTTCGACCTACGCCCGTTTCTTCACCTTCGTGCGCGGTCCGCGCGCGATCATCGCCTACCTGCGCGGCGAGTGGCGTGGCCTGGGGCACAATCCGCTGGGCGCACTGTCGGTGGTCGCCTTGCTCGCGGTGCTGTCCTTCCAGGCCTTGAGCGGCCTGGTGTCCAACGACGACATCGCCTTCAACGGCCCGCTGTATCCGCTGGTGAGCAAGGCCTATTCCGACTGGATGACGGGGCTGCACCGGCGCTCGGAGCTGGTCATCCTGGTGCTGGTCTTCCTCCACGTCGGCGCCATCATCTACTACCTGCGGGTGAAGAAACAGAATCTGGTGCGGCCGATGATCACCGGCCTCACACGGACCACCGATGCCGATGCCCGCCCTGCCACCGGCGGCGGCCCGCTCGCCTTCCTGGTCGCCGTGGTGATCGCCCTGGCCGCCGTCTGGGCGGCGTCGGGCGGTGTGCTGCCGCCGCCACCGCCGCCACCGCCGGCGCCGGCCTGGTAGTCGGTCGGGCGGCGGCGGCGCGTACCGCGCGAGCTTACTTGTCCTCTTCCTCGCGGAACTTGTCGTGGCAGGCCTTGCAGGCCTTGCCGGTTTCGCCGAACTGAGCCTTGATCGCCGCCTTGTCGCCGCCCGCCGCGACCGTCTTCAGTTCGTTGGCCTGCTTGACGAAATTCAGCGCGACCTCCTTGACCTCGTCGGGCTTCTCGAAGAACTCGGGCTTGAGCCGGGTCTCCTTCCATCCCTTGCCCTGGTCCGTCCCGGGTGCGAACAGTGCACCGAGACCGGAGTTGGCGACCGCCGCGACGACGTCGGCTGCCGCAGCGACCTGCTTGGCATCGAACGGCACCTTGTCGTCCACCGCCATGGCCTTGATCTTGCCCATGTTCCAGGCCATGAAGGTATAGCCTGACTGACGGAACTTGATCATCTCCTCGGGTTTCAGCTGGGCGCTGGCGGCAGTGACCACGCCCAGGCAGGCGAGCGCGAGGATCGGACGGACGATATTTTTCTTCATGACTTGAGCAACCTCGATTGACGTTTCGGATTATTGCGGAGATGGCGGTCCCGAACGGACCCGCACGCCGTCTCAACAGGACAGCGCCCCCGATTATTCCAGATGGGAGAATCGGATGCTCAAGCCGACCCTGGCGCAGTCGGCACGCGATGTGCCCAGGCGAGCGCGTCCTCGAGGCGGTCGTTGCCCCAGAACAACTCGCCCGCGACGACGAAGCTCGGCGCACCGAACAATCCCAACTGGCAGGCCCGCTCGGTCTGCCGCCGCAGGGCTTCCTTGCCGTCCGGCTCGCAGGCAGCGGCCAGCAGCGCGCCGGCCGTTGCCGGCAGGGGCAATCCAGCCAGCAGTTCGGCGATCACCTGCTCGGCGCCGATGTCCCGGTCATCGGCGAAATTGGCCTGCATCACGCGTCGGCTGAACTCGCCGATCCAGGTCTGGTCCTGGCCGAGGCAGGCCACCCGGGCGGCCAGCAGGCCATTGCGCGGAAATAGGCTGGGTCGCTTCAGGCGCAGTCCGTAGCGTTCGCAAAGACGCTCGAGATCGCGCCACATGTAGCGCCCCTTCGGCGGGTAGATGTTGAATGGTGAGTCGTTCCAGCCGAGGCTCATGAAGACCGGGCCCAGCAGGAACGGGCGCCATGCCACCTCGACCTCGGCAGCGGCCGCCAACGCCTCGATGCGCATCACCGACAGGTAGGAATAGGAACTCGCGAACTCGTACCAGAACTCGATGGTCGGGCGCCCGACGCCCGTTTCGCCGCTCATGAGGCCTCCAGGAAGGCGAGCAGCGCGGTGCTGACCTCGGCAGGCGCTTCCTCGGGCAGGAAATGGCCCGACGGCACGGTGTGGCCGGAAACGTCGCCGGCATACTGCCGCCAGACGTCGAGCACGTCGTAGCTGCGGTGCACGAAGCCATGCTCGCCCCACAACACCAGCAGCGGACAATCGACCCGTCGGCGCCCGAAATCGGCTTCGTCGTGTTCGAGATCGATGCCGGCTGCCGCCCGGTAGTCGTCGCAACTCGCACGGATGCCTTCCGGTCCCGCGAAGCAGCGCAGGTATTCACGAACCGCGCCGTCGTCGAATTCGGCACCGGGGGCCGCCCAGCGGCGCAGCTTCTCGCGCAGCCAGTATTCGGGATCGGCGCCGATCAGGCGATCGGGCAGTCCGTCGGGCTGGATCAGGAAGAACCAGTGGTAGTAGCCGGTGGCGAAATGACGGTCGGCCGTTGCGAACATGTGGCGCGTCGGTGCGATGTCCATCACGCACAGGCGCGTCACCCGATCGGCGTGATCGAGCGCGAGCCGGTGGGCGACCCGGGCGCCGCGGTCGTGGCCGGCGACGGCGACGGCGAAGCGACGGTAGCCGAGCGCTGCCATCACTGCAACCATGTCGTCGGCCATCGCCCGCTTGGCATAGGCCGCCTGGCGCGCACCGCCCGGCGGCTTGGCGCTGTCACCGTAGCCGCGCAGATCGGCACAAACGACATGGTGGTGCCGGGACAGCGCCGGCGCTACCCGATGCCACATGTGGCGGGTTTGCGGATATCCGTGCAGCAACAGCAGCGGCGAGCCCTCGCCGCCGTGGCTGACCCGGATCGACATCGCATCGACGGCGATGTCCTGTTCGACGAAGTGGTCCGGGAGCATCGTGGGGCCCTCCTGGTTCGGCGACTGCGAGATCCTGCGTAGCGCGGACACGACCGATTGTGGCGTTCGCGGGGTCCCGCGGCAAGCGGGTGCCCGCTGCTCGCCGGCGACACGGCAGCGGACGCCGGCCGCGGGCGCCGGCCGCGGGCGCTCAAGGCGCGACGCGCCGTATGCGATCGTGCAGGCCGCGTGCGGCGGCGCCGCTCCAGCGCGGGTCGAACAGCTGGCGCAGGCGCGTGATCCAGCCCGCCCGTGACCTTGCCGTTCGATCCGCCGGCCGGCAGCGCAGTGTGGCGCCGTCGCGCGACGTCATGACGATCGCGGTCGGTAGGGACAGCACGATCCGGCATCCCGGGCGCAGGACCACATCACGCTCGTCACCGAGCTGGGTGATCCACGCGGTACCGTCGATGCAGTGCAGTTCGAGACCGGCAGCATGTTCGATCAGGCGCGTGGCCGCACGCGGTACGGACAGCGATTTCCATGCGTATTGTTCATTCATGACCATCTCCATCGGCTATCCTGGCAGCAGTGACGCTGCCAGCTACAGGTGCAGTATCGAGGTCGAGACACAGCCCGAACAAGCGTGCATTTCGCATTCGACGCATGAGGAAAACGCATGGATAGTTCCCGACGCCGGCTGCCGCCGCTGGAGCCCCTCAAGGGCTTCGTGGCATCGGCGCGCACCCTCTCCTTTACCCGGGCGGCGTCGTCGCTGCACCTGACCCAGTCGGCCGTCAGCCGTCAGGTGCAGACCCTGGAGCAGGCACTCGGCGTCGCCCTGTTCGAGCGTGGCGTGCGCGAGTTGCGGCTGACGGCCGATGGTGTCCGCCTGTACGAGGCCGCCGCCGGCTGGCTCGAACACTACGCGCGCCTGGCCGACGAATTCGCACGGCACGAGCTGCGGCGGCCGGTCACCGTCACCGCCAGCATCGGCATCGCGGCGCTGTGGCTGGTTCCGCGACTGTCCGGCTTCCAGTCGGCGAATCCGGGTATCGACGTGCGCATCGCGGCCGGTAACCGGATCGTCGACATGGGGCGGGAGGGCATCGATCTGGCGATCCGCTACTGCCGCGACGTCGATGCCCCGAGCGGCTCCGAGCGTCTGTTCGGGGAATCGGTGGTGCCGGTCGCCAGTCCGGCGCTGGATGTCGTGAAGATCGATCGCGAGACCTTGCCGACGCTCACGCTGCTCGAATTCGACGATCCCCGATATCCGTGGCTGCGCTGGGACGACTGGCTGGCGGCGATGGCGCTCGAGCAGGTGGCGCCGGCGGCCAGGCTGGAGTTCTCCCATTACGATCAGTTGATCCAGGCAGCGGTCGCCGGCCAGGGGGTGGCGATCGGTCGCGCCGAACTGGTCGACCGGATGACCCACAGCGGCCAGTTGCACATCGTCGGCGGCGAGCGCCGGCGGGTCGAGGGGCGAGGCTTCTGGTTGATCCTGCCGGCGCCGCCGTGGCGCGGCGAAGTGGCGCGCTTCGCCGCATGGGTCCGCGGCGAAGCGCGCGCCGCGGTCGATGCGGCCGCCGCCGCCTACGGCAGCGGCGACTGAGCGAACAGATCGGGTTGGCGCGCGGCATCCATGCGCACGCCTGCGACGCCGCCATTGTCGACATAAAGCCGCACGCTGGCCGGCAAGGCCTCGGTCTCTCCAGCCGCCGGCTGCAGCAGGGCGCCGAGGCCGTCGCTGTCGATCACCGCGCGCAGTACGCCGAGCGCCTGTGGCGTGTCCTGCAGCAGCGTGGCCAGCCGGTCCGGGTCGAAGCCACCGCGGCCGATGGCGTCTGTGGCGACGGCGCGGCCGTCATCCGCCCTGGTCGCGTTCGGCAGCGGCAACCGCGACGCGGTCTCCGCAAACAGCGGCGACTGCCCGATCAGGCGGGCGACCACCGACACGTCAACGTGGTGCTCGTCGCCGTCCAGCATCTGCGCCACCAGGCTCGCCAGGCGCCCGTCGGTACTGAGACTGACTGCCGCAGAGGGCGCCGGCGCCGACACCTGCTCGTTCGAGGTCTCCCGCAGCTGACGCAGCAGCCTGGCCGGAGAGATCGATTCGTTGCTGACCGCAGGAATGTGCATCGTCCGTTCCATCGTCCGGGCGCAGCTTGCTGCCCCTTCCTGCAACTGACCACTCGGAGCGCGCCGAGTGCCGCATCACGGTCATGCCAGCTTCCACACCAGCATCAGGTTGTTGGCCGGCATCGCCCATTCGGTGACACGCCTCAGACCGGATTCGCACGCCAGTGCCTCGACTGCGGCGAGATCGCGGATGCCGGACGCCGGATCGGACTGGCGCAGCGATCGGTCGAAAGCGGCGTTGCCGGGGCTGGTCGGGCGCCCGTCGCGGTGAAACGGTCCGTACACGATCACGCGACCCGTCGGCAACAGCCATTGCGGTGCCTGCCGGAACAACAGTTCGACTTCACGCCACGCCATGATGTGCAGCGTATTGGCGGTGAACAGCGCGTCGTGTCGGCCGGGGTCGGGTGGGGCATTGACGTCGAGCTCGATCGGCGCCGGCAGATTTGGCAAGGCCGCCTCGTCTAGCCAGCATCGGATCCCGGCCAGCATCTCGCGCCGGTCGGAACACTGCCAGCGCAGCCAGGGCATCGCCGCCCCGAAATGGACGGCATGCTGGCCGGTGCCGCTGCCGATCTCGAGCACGCTGGCGCCGGGTGCGAGCAATGCCTCGAGCCTGTCCGCGATTGGCCCGCGATTGCGATCGCAGGCCGCCGAAAAGGGCTTGTCGTTGTTCATCGGTGGTATCGGCTATGATCGCCCGATCGTCTGGCCGGCAGGAATTCAGGGATGTCCGATCTGGTGATTTACCACAATCCGCGTTGCGGCAAGAGCCGCGGCGCCCTCGCCTTGCTGCGCGAGCAGGGCTGCGAACCCGACGTCGTCGAATACCTCAAGCAAGCACTCGATGCCGCCTTGCTGAAGGACTTGCTGGCGCGTCTCGGGATGCCGGCGTCAGAACTGGTGCGACGCGGCGAGAGCGTGTTCAAGGAGAAATACCGCGGCCGGGAGATGAGCGAGGACGACTGGATCGCCGCGATGGTCGCCGATCCGATCCTGATCGAGCGGCCGATCGTCGTGCGTGGCGCGCGTGCGGTGGTGGCGCGGCCGCCGGAACGTGTCGGCGAGTTGTTCGACTAGGCCGTTGCCTTGCCGGCGTCGTCCGCGATGCCGGCGTACTCGAGCAGTCGGGCCGCCTTGCCTGCCTGGTCGAGGGCGCGACGCAGGGCGCTGAGCCCGTGCAGCGATGTGTCCATCGCGTCGAGATCGAGTCGGTCGGACGCGCCGGCAGCGAGCACCTCGGCCTTGAGCCGCTGGTAGCCGGCCTCGAACTCGGATTCGCGATCGCGCTGTTGCGGCGCGAAATCCTCGCCCTGGGGATCGAAATGGCGGAGCAGGCGATCGGCCCTGCGTTCGAGATCGATCAACGGTTCGGCGACGTCGCCCCCGATCGCCAGCCTGCGTGCCTTGTGCATTGCGGCCAACTGCTCGCTGCAGTTTTCGTAGTAGTGCAGCACCCGCAGCTGTGTGGCCAGTTGGGCCGCGGTTTCGGACGACATCGAGCGTCTGCTGAGGCCGGTGACGAATTCTTCGACCTGGGTCACCAGGTTCGCCGCCCCGGCCAGCGGCATGATCCGCGACGGCGTGCCGGACGCGGGCCGGTGAACCGCTTCCCTCAGTTCCGCAATGCACATGCCGCCGAGCCGGCGCAGTTCCAGGTCCAGCGCCTTGATCGCGAGTGCCGGCACCGACGCGACGTTCCGATCGAGGTAGCGCGGCCGCAGCCGTTCGTCGCGTGGCCCGAAACGCGCGGACAGGGCGCGTTCCATGCGGCCGGCCAGCGGCCACATCAGAGCGACGCCGAGCAGGTTGAAGACGCTGTGAAACAGCGCCAGGCTGATGGCCGGCGACGCGTCCAGCCCGAATGCCTGCTGCAGCCCGTCGACAGCGCGGATCAGCCCCGGCAACAGCAACAGCGCGACGAATCCGGTGATCAGGTTGAACAGCACGTGTGCGGCGGCCGCCCGTCGCGCATTCGGCGTCGCGCCGAGGGCGGCGAGAATCGCCGTGATGGTGGTGCCGATGTTGGCGCCGATGACGCCGGCGGCCGCCTCCGACAGCGGCAGCACGCCGGTCTGGGCGAGGGTCAGCACGACGGCGAGGGAGGCGCTGGACGATTGCATCAACATCGTCAGCACTGCACCGGCCAAGACGAATGCCAGCGTCGACAGCACGCCGTGGCCGCCGAGCCGGGCCAGATCGAGACCCTCGCCGCTGTTCGAGAACGCCTGCTGCATGAAGCCGATGCCGATGAACAGCACGCCGAATCCGGCCAGTACCTGACCGATCGCTGGGCGCCGGCCCTCACCACCGCTGAGCTGCAGTGCCATGCCGACGCCGACCAGCGGCAGCGCGGCCGCCTCGATCTTGATCTTCAGTCCAATCAGGGCCACCAGCCAGCCGGTCATCGTGGTGCCGACGTTGGCGCCGAACAGGACCCACAAGGTCTGGCCGAAGGACAGCAGCCCGGCATTGACGAAACCGATCGCGGCGACCGTGACCGCCGACGACGACTGCACCAGGGCGGTCACCAGGATTCCGGAGGCGAGGCCTCGCAACCGGGTCTGGGTGGAGGAGGCCAGCAGTCGGCCCAGGGCCGGGCCGGCCGCCAGCTTGAGGCCGTCGGTCATCAGTGCCATGCCCAGCAGGAACAGGCCGACACCGCCAAACGACAGGGTCAGCGCTGAAGCGCCATCCATCTCGTTATCCTTGTGCAGCGAATTTGTGCAGCGAATGCTTCCCGCGCCGCTACCAGTCGTAGCCGAGGCCGACGACCAAGCTTGCGTCGAGGGACTTGCGGCCGTCTCCCGGTTCGCCCTCGTAGTCGAGGTTGTACTGGGCGCTGGCGTTCAGGTTGTCCACCACCGGGAATCGCAGACCGGTCTTGGTCAGCACGCTGATGTTGGACGGCGCGCCGACCTCGACGAAGCCCTCCTGCTCGTGGAAGAAGCTTGCGGTGTCCGAGAGCAGGGAGCGACTATAGCGCAGACCCCAGCCGGCGGCCGGATAGCGCTCGTCGTCGTCGTCGATTCGATCGAGAAACACCAGGTCGACGCCGCCGCGCATCGACAGGCTGGTGACCGCCGTTTCGACGATCTGCCAGCCATAGCCGGCGCCGGTGATCGAACGCAGGCGGATGTCGGCGAAGCGATCGTGCTCGAGTGACGCGCGTGCATAGACAAAGCGACGCCGGTCGCGCCGCGTGAACTGGTCGTAGTCGGCGCCCAGCCGCCACTTGAAGGCATTGGTCTCGCCACCCTCCTGCTGGGCCTCGCCACTGGCGCCGAGATTGAAGCGATAGACCCGGGCGGTGCCGGACAGCGAGGTTTCGCCATACAGTCGACGGGTGTCGCTGTTGCCCGAATTGGCACTCGCAGCGAGACTTGCCCGACCCTTGTAGACGATCCCCCGGCCGGACTCGGCGAGCGTCGGGTTGACGAAGCCGACGTCCTGTAGCGGCACCGTGACGACCCCTTCCTGGCCAGTGTCGACCGCGATCGAATCGTCGTCGGCCGCGATCAGCGTGCCGCGCACCAACTGGTCGTCGGAGCGGCGCTGAATGGTCAGCTGACGCTCGCTGGTGACCGCGACCACGTGGCTCCAGCGTACCGACACCGTTCCTGCATAGCGGGTACGAATATCGATCCGGTCCTTGTTCTTGTGAACGATCTGGCCGCTGATGCGGTCACCGTTCCCGAGCAGCACGGTATCGCCGATCGCCGATCGGCTGGCGACCAGTGCCACCAGCATCAGCCCGAAACCGATCAGGCGCCTCATCCACAACTCCTGTTCCCGCCCACCGCGGCGGTGGGCGAATTGCATTGCCGTCATGCCCTGAATCGGCAGCTGGTGGCGTTTCTTGACGCGACGCCGCTGCCGAATGGCATGAGCGCGGAACGCTATCACGGTGACGACTTGCTTCAATGTGAGATGGATCATGGTCGGCAGCCTGCCGTGCGGCCCGCGTGGAGGGCCGGCAGCGTCGCCGGCGGGTGGGGAAATTGGGTGAACTGCCGGGTGGGGTGGGGCAAATGCCGCCACAAACGTGGGGGTAAATCCCACGCGAGCCGTCGGCGGAGCACCCGGGAAATCCGGGTAAATTCATTATTAACAGATGGTTGCCTCAAATTTTCGGCCAATTTCGGCAGGCTGGCACGGACCTCGCGTTGTCTGTCACAAAACTGCAACGTTCCCCCGGTACCCCAGGAGCCCGCCATGAACGCCAGAGTCGAAATCGCCGAACTGCCCCATACAGCGCTCGCAGACGAGCAAGACGTCGAATTCGCCGGCGCCCCGATGGACGAGGCTGCCCATGGTCGGGTCGGTCCGCTGCTGCCGGCAATGGCCCTGGTCGACCTGCCGCGCGAGGAATGCTCCGAGCCGGCGGTCGAGCCGAAGAAGAAGGCGGACAAGGCGAAGAAGAAGGACAAGGCCAAGCTCGCCGTTGCTGCCGACAGCGAGGCAGCCGGCAGCAAGACGGGCAAGATCAAGCCGGGCAGCGAGTTCGGCAGTGCGCGCGGCGTCGAGACCCTGTTCCGCTCGTCCTACCGCACCCAACTCGATCTGACCGCGCTGGCCGCCACCAAGGCCAACATCATGATCTCGCTGAACGGCTTCATCCTGTCGGTGCTGACCCTCTCCGGTCCGTTCGTGCTGGTCGCCGAACCGATGTTCACGGTGCCGATCGCAATCTTCCTGGCCACCTGTCTGGCCTCGATCATCTTCGCCGTGCTGGCAGCCCGCCCGCGCCTGTTCCAGACCAGGCGCTCGCCGGAGGACTTTGCCTCGGATCGTGCCAACCTGCTGGTGTTCGAGGAGTTTTCGTCGCTGACCGAAGAGCAGCACACGGCGGCGATGCTCGACCTGCTGCGCGACAACGGACGCATCTATCGCAACATGAGCCGTCAGATCTACTTCCTCGGTACCATGGCAAACCGGAAGTTCCGCATGCTGAGCCTGTCGTATGCGATCTTCCTGAGCGGTCTGACCCTCAGCACGCTGTTGCTGCTGGCGATCGGTTTCTTCCACAACACAGCGGATTTCGCGACCCTGCTCGGGCAGGTCCAGACCGGCCGGGTCGGCGGCTGATGCCGCGCAATCCTGCCGGAGCTAATGCAATTGCTGAGCAGTCTGGCGCGGTGGTATCTGGTTTCGGGTCTCTTGCTGCTGGCGACAGCATGCAGCGTCGGTAACGCCGGTGACGCCGAAGAGGGATTCCGCAAGTTCGAGAACATCTACGAACCGTCGGGTGTCCAGCAACTGCCCGACGGTCGCTTTATCGTGGTCGAGGACGAATCCTCGCAGCCGATCTCGTTGTTCACGCTGGGCCCGGATGGCGATGCCGAAGAACAGGCACTGTGGCGCAGGTCGCTGACCGGTTGGTTGTCGTCCAACCGCGCTCTCGGCAGTCTCGAGGATCTCGAGGACATCAGCATCGACGCCGATGGCCGCATCTACGCGATCACCTCCCATTCCCGAAAATCCGGCGGCAAGCGCGACGACCAGCGTGAGCACATCGTGCGTTTCGGACTGCACGGCGCGGACGTCGTCGACATGCGGATCAAGCGCGGACTGCGCAAGGCGATCATCCAGTCCCACGACTTCCTGCGGGATGCGTCGAAGATCCGCGATGTCAAGGGCGATGAGGGATTCAACATCGAGGGCTTGAGCTTCGACCGCGACAAGCGCCATCTGCTGATCGGCCTGCGGGCGCCGCTGAAGGACGAGCACGCGGTGATCGTCACCCTGCTCAATCCCCAGGCGATGTTTGACGCCGACGAGGAGCCGCGCGTCGATCCCGAGCTTCAATTGCTCGATCTCGACCAGGGCGGCATCCGCGCGATGGCCTGGGACGAGCAACTCGGCGGCTATCTGATTGTCAGCCGCCGCCCCGACAAGAACTTCAAGCTGTGGCTATGGGACGGCCACAGCGGCAATGCGCCCACCCGCCTGCGCGCGCCCGAACTCGGCAAGCTGCGCCAGGCCGAAGGCGTGACGCCGGTGGTCCGCGACGGTCGCCCGTTGGGCGTGCTGATCGTCAGCGACGAGGGCAACGGCCTCAGCGGCAAACCGGGGCGATTCGTGCTGATCCCATATTCCGAACTCACCGCCGAGTGAATCCGGCGCACCAACGCCGAACGGCAGGCATGTGCGACCGCGACACCGGTTCCACGGTCATCAGTCGGCGGTTGCATGCGAAACCGGGGCGATTCGATGCCACTTGACGAAATCGGCCGCAAGCGCCTGCTGCGCAGGGCCAGAATGCAGCGCTTGAAGTCGCTCGCCGAGGCGGCGGACCGCCGCGGCGACGAGGTGGCGCGACTACAGGCGGCGGATCGATGGCGCGCGCTGGCCACCGACGCCGAAGCCGCGCGTGCGCCCCGCGCCTTGTGGTGGACCGGCCGCGGCGGCAGCTAAGCGGTACGGCCCAGACGGGCGATCCGCGATCGCGCCGCGGCCACAGACCGCACCGCCACGATCAGGCGAGTCGGAAGCGTGCGATCGACCGTTGCAGGAGGACCGAGACCTCTTCCAGGCTCTTGGCGGATTCGGCCGTGCTGCGCACCGCCGCGCTGTTCTCTTCGCTGGCGACGGCGATCTGTTCGACCCGGCGCGCGATGTCGTTGCTGGCGGCCGATTGCTCGTGCAGCGCGCTGGTGATCTCTTCGACCGAGGCGACGACGCTGCTCGAACGGTTGCCGATCTCGGCCATCGTCGCCTGCGCCCGCTGCGACAGGTCGTTGCCGGCGTGAACCCGCTCGACGGCCGCCGACATGCCGGCCACCGCGTCGCGGGTGACGGTCTGGATCTCGCCGATCATCCGCGTGATGTCCTGGGTGGACTGCCCGGTCCGCTCCGCCAGCTTGCGCACCTCGTCGGCAACGACGGCAAAGCCACGTCCCTGCTCGCCGGCCCGTGCCGCTTCGATTGCGGCGTTCAGTGCCAGCAGGTTGGTCTGCTCGGCGACTTCGCTGATGACCATCACGATCGAGCTGATCTCCTCCGACAGCCGTCCGAGGTCGCGGATGCGGCTCGCGGCGTCCTCGACGGCGGCCGAGGTCTCGCGGTTGCCCTGGAGCAAGCTCTTCATGACCGTGTCGCCTTCGCGCGAGGCGTCGCCGGAACTTAACGAGGCCGTTCGTACGTCGCTGGCCCGGTCCGAAACATGGGTGATCGATACCGACATCTGCTCGACGCTGGCTGCCATGGCCGACGCCGACTCGGATTGCTCCTGGGTCGCCGCCGAGATCTGCTCGGTGGTGGTAGCCAGTTCCTCGCTCATCGCCGAGATGCGCTGTCCATTGTCCTGAAGCTGAGCGACGATCTCACGCAGGCCATCCTGCATGCGGCTGCAGGCGGTCAGCAGGTCGGCGATCTCGTCGCGGCCGATGATCGCGACGTCGGTGCTGAGGTCGCCCCCGGCGATGCGTTGGGTGGCATCGCGTGCGGTCGACAGTGGACGCGTGATCGACGACGCGATGCGCAGACTGACGACCGCGAGCAAGACCGCCACGATCACGCCGATCGCCAGGCTGTAGCGGGTGGTTCCGGCACGGGTGTCGTCGAAGTTGCGGTCCGCTTCTGCTGCCTCGGTCAGCGTCGATTCGGCCATCGCCTTGAGGTTGCTGCGCACCGCATCGACATGCCTGTCGATGTCGTCGTCGATGCGCTGCACCGTCGGATCGACCGTTTCGGCATCGCGCAGCGCCGGCACCAGGCGGGTTTCGAACAGGTTCACGATTTCGTCGATACCGCGGCGAGCGTCGGCAACGGCACGCCGCTCGGCATCGGTATCGGCAGCCGCAGCGAGGGCGTCGAGATCGGCCGCAGCCTCGGTCTCGAGCGCCGAGAACGCCCGTTCTGCACCGTTCAGGTCGCGATTGATCACCGCGTCGCCGATGATGCGATAGAACTGGGCACCCAGCCGGGAAGCCTCCATCGCGCGGCTGGCAGTCTGCGAGCGGAGGTAGGTTTCGTCCTGCTGCTGGCCCAGCCGTCGCAGGTCGACGAAAGTCAGACCGACGAGCAGTACGACTGCCAATAGGCTAAGCCCGGCGAGGGCGAAAAGTCGGAATCTGACGCTGGAGAACATGGTGCGGGTCCTTCTGGATTCGATCGGGATTCGGCAATGTTGCAATACGGCAAAACGTGCCGAAACTTGACCGCGTCGATGCCCACCCGCCTGGTCGCTGTCGCGGTCGCCGTCGGTCCCGGTTCAGCGCACCCTGGCGCCGGTTTCGCGCGTGTCCGATGCCGGACGTTCGCCGGCGCGGTCTTCCCTGGCGCCGGTACCGGGCGTGGTGGTCGCCACGGCCGACAGCGCACCTTCCAGCGCGACCTTGGCGACGATGCTGCGATCCAGTCCGAGCCACACCAGCACCGGCACCAGAGTGGGCAGGATCAGATAGCCGAATTGATAGCCGGCGGCGATGGCGTTGACCTGCCAGGCAGTGAATCCGGTCTGCGAAGCGGTCTGGTTGCCGGCGATCACCGCGACCTGCATCAGCCAGGTCAGACAGATGCTGGCCGCCTGGAACGGAACCAGTGCGAGGGCCGCCAGCGGCAATCGCCACCACCAGCCGCGGACACGGCTTGCCAGCAGCAGGGCCGCAGCCAGCGGCGTGCCGTAGGCGTAGCTGAGGACGTGTGCGGTCGGCAGCAGGTCGCCGATCCGCCCGTCCGGGCTGCGCACGCCGATTGCCGTCACCAGGGTCTGGATGGTGCCTTCGAGTTCGGTGTCGACCACCCAGAAGCCGAAGCCGGCACGCATCAGCTGCTCGGCCAGCCAGGCGGGCGGTTGCGCAAACCAGGGTCCCGCGGCGGCCCACAGCGGCAGCGTGACGGCCAGCCAGGCCAGCGCCCGCAGGAAGAAGCCGGCAAGCAGGCTAGTCGGTCGCATCGGCGAATTGCCGCTTGGTGACCCAGCGGATCCACAGCAGCCAGACGATGACCACGTCCAGCATGATCAGTGCCTGCCACAGGTAGAGGTGCGCGAACTCGAACACCGACTGGTTCCAGCCGGCCAGATAGAACAGGGTGATGATGCGGGCGAGGTTGGCGATCTGGATCGCCGCGAAGCCGGCTACCGCTCCCCACAGCCTGGCGCGCCATTCGGCCGGATAGGCCAACAGCGCGGCCAGCAGGATCAGGCTGGCCTCGACGCCGTTGCAGCCGGCCTCGATCGAGACGCCGACGCCGGTCGCGCTGTCGTGCAGGATGTTGCCGTGGGCGAGCACGCTGTCGTCGAAACTGCGCACCAGCGCAGCGCTGGTCGCTGCCACCAGCGCGGTCCAAGGCTGGATCACCCAGGCCTGGACCGGCGGCGTCAATTCGGCCACCAGCAGGACCACGACTGCAATCAGGAATATCGACAGGAAGCGCAGCATTGCGGGTGTCGGTCCTCACCAGGACATGTCCATCGGCGATGGGGTCAGCGGCCGATTCAAGCGAGGCCGACATGCGGCGGACATTCTGAATCAATCGCGCGTTCGGCACCATCGACCAATCCCGTGGGCCGGCGATCGGGCGGTGCGCGCCGTCTCGTCCGATCGGAACGATGCGATGGTAGGCGCGACCGGCCAACGATGGCGCGCACGCCGCTACGGGCTGCCGCGCCGAGGCGACAGGCGGCGCACGGCGCTTGACTGCGCCCCCCCGGTGGCCGCTCTAATGACGCCTTCGAAACCACCTGCGGCCGGCACCGTGAGCCCCGAGAGCGCCCTCGCCTTCTTCTTCGCCATCTTCGTCTTCGGCATCACGCCGGGTCCCGGCGTATTCGCGGTGCTCGCCCGTGCCCTCGGCAATGGTGCCCGCGCCTGCGTCTTCCTGTCGCTCGGCATGGTGGTCAGCGACATTGCCTATCTGATCTTTGCCTGTCTCGGCCTGGCGGCGATCGCGCACAACTGGAGCGAGCTGTTCACGGCGGTACGCTGGCTCGGCGCCGCCTATCTGGTCTGGCTCGGCATCGGTATCTGGCGCGCGCCGGTCGCCGACGGCATCGACGGCGCCGCGGTGCCGCCGGCGTCACGCCGCGCGAGCTTCTTCCAGGGTTTCGTGATTTCGGCCTCGAACCCCAAGGTGATCCTGTTCTACGTCGCCTTCCTGCCGAGCTTCATGGATCTCGCCAGCCTGAGCGCGATCGACATCGCGTTGGCCTCGGCGTTGACGCTGGTCGCGCTGATGGCCGGACTGATGCTGATCGCGGCCGGGGCCGCCCGGGCGCGGCGCCTGTTCCGGTCAGCCCGTGCGACCCGGCTGCTGAACCGCAGTGCCGGCACCATCATGATCGGCGCCGGCGCCTACCTGGCGAGCCGCAGCGGATGAAGCCGGTCGACGTCGCGCTGGCGCTGGTCGTGGTGCTGGTGTGGGGTCTCAATTTCGTCGTCATCAAGGCCGGCGTCGGCGAGGTGCCGCCATTGCTGCTCGGTGCCCTGCGCTTCCTCGCCGCAGCCTTGCCGGCGGTGCTCTTCCTGCAGCCGCCGAAACTGCCTCTGCGCCTCTACGTCGGCTACGGTCTGACCATCGCGCTCGGCCAGTTCGCCTTTCTGTTCACGGCGATCCACATCGGCATGCCGTCGGGTCTGGCTTCGCTGGTGCTGCAGTCGCAGGCGCTGTTCACGATGTTGTTCGCCGCCGTCTGGCTCGGCGAGCGCTGGCGGCCCGAGCAACTCGCCGGATTGCTGCTGGCAGCCCTCGGACTGGTCGCGATCGGATCGACTCACGGCGGTTCGATGCCGTTGGCCGGTTTCGTCATGACGCTGGCGGCTGCCGCGAGCTGGGGACTCGGCAATGTCGTCGGCCGCGGGCTCTCCCGCCACGGCCCGGTCAACATGCTGGCGTTCATGGTCTGGGCCAGCCTGGTGCCGCCCGTGCCGTTTCTCGCACTGTCGCTGGCGATCGAGGGGCCGCAGGCCATTGTTGCGGCGATCGAAGGCTTCGGCTGGCTGGCGGGCGGTGCGGTGCTGTACCTGGCGTGGGCGGCCACCTTGCTCGGCTACGGATTGTGGAGCCACCTGCTGGCCCGCTATCCGGCCAACCAGGTCGCGCCGTTTCCGTTGCTGGTGCCACTGGTCGGCCTCACCGCCGGCTGGCTGGTCTATGACGAGGCACTGCAGCGGGCGCATTTCGCCGGCGGAGCGCTGCTGATGCTCGGGCTCGCCGTCAATCTGTTCGGCCATCGACTGCGTCGCCGCGCTGGCTGACCACCCGGCGCTCAGCCGTTGTCGCCGTCGAGCAGGTCGCCGATGCCGCCGAGGATCGATCCTTCGCCGCGCCGCGCGCCGCCGGGCCCCGAATTGACGATGCGACCGGCCAATCTTGACAGTGGCAGCGACTGCAGCCAGATCCGCCCCGGTCCGCGCAGGGTCGCGAAGAACAGCCCTTCGCCGCCGAAGATCGCGGACTTGAGTTTGCCGACGTACTGGATGTCGAAGTCCACCGACGGCGTGTAAGCCACCACGCAGCCGGTGTCGACCCGCAGCAGCTCGCCGGCCGCCAGATCGCGCTCCAACAGGGTGCCGCCGGCGTGCACGAAGGCCATGCCGTCGCCTTCGAGCTTCTGCATGATGAAGCCCTCGCCACCGAAGAAGCCGGTGCCCAGTCGACGCTGCAGCGCAATGCCGAGGGAGACACCCTTGGCGGCGCAGACGAAGGAATCCTTCTGGCAGATCAGCGTGCCGCCGAGGCTCGCCAGGTCGATCGGCACGATGCGGCCGGGATAGGGTGCGGCAAAGGCCACCCGCGCCTTGCCCCGGCCTTCGTGGTGGAACACCGTCGTGAACAGCGATTCGCCGGTGACCAGGCGCTTGCCGGCGCCGAGCAGCTTGCCGAACAGGCCGCCCTGATCGGCCGAGCCGTCACCGAACACGGTGTCCATCTCGATGCCGGCCTGCATGTACATCATCGCCCCGGCCTCGCCGACCGCGGCCTCGCCGGGGTCGAGTTCGACTTCGACGTATTGCATGTCGGTGCCGAAGATCTCGTAATCCACCACATCCATGGTCCTTGCCTCCCGTAGCTCGGGCGCCGCCAAGGCGCCGGTTCATTCGTCGAAGCGGATCCGCCAAGGCAGTTCCGCCTGGATGAAGCGGCGGGCCGCGTTGGAGCGGGGCCGGGCGAAGAACTGCCGGGCAGGTGCATGTTCCTGCACGCGACCATCAGCGAGAAAGATGACGTCGTCGGCCAGCCGCGTCGCCTGGCCGAGGTTGTGGGTCGTCATCAGCACCTTGCAGCCGTCGGTGCGGATGCCGCGGATGATGTCCTCGACCGCATCGACCGCCGACGGGTCGAGGCTGGCGGTCGGCTCGTCGAGCAGCAACAGCCGGGGTTGTACCGCCCACGCCCGCGCCAGCGCCAGCCGCTGGCGCTCGCCGCCGGACAGCAGGCGCGCGCTGTCGGCGGCGCGATCTGCCAGCCCGACCCGTTCGAGCATCTCGTGTGCGCGCCGGCGGCGCTCGCGGCGGCCGAAGGCCAGCGGCTTCATGCCGAGGGCAGCGTTGTCGAGCACGCTCGCGCGCAGGATCATCGGCTGCTGGAAGACCATCGCGACCGCCTCGTCCGGCCGGCTCGCCGCGCCCCAGGTGAGCCGACCCTCGCTGACCGGCTGCAGGCCGGCGATCATCCGCAGCAGCACGGTCTTGCCGACCCCGTTCGGCCCGAGCAGGATGCTGATGCCGTCGCCGTCGAGCTGCAGGTCGATCCCGCTGAGCACGCATTGGCCGTCGGGCCGAAAGCCGACGCCGGCGAGTTCGATCGGGAACATCAGGCGTAGCGCCTCATTGCCCAGCGCCGGATGTGGAAGGCAGCGGCATTCAAGGCCAGCACCACTGCCATCAGCACGATGCCGAGCGCGATCGCCAGCGGCAGGTCGCCCTTGCTGGTCTCGAGCGCGATCGCGGTGGTCATCACCCGGGTGACGTGGTCGATGTTGCCGCCGACGATCATCACCGCGCCGACCTCGGACATGGCCCGGCCGATGCCCGCCAGCAGCGCGACCAGCAGTGAATGGCGGCAGTCGTGGATCAGGGTCTGCATGCTCTGGCCGCGGCTGAAGCCCATCACCCGCAATTCCGGCGCGTACTCGCGCCAGGCATCTTCGACGATCTGCCGGGTCAGCGCGGCGATCAGCGGCACCACCAGCATCATCTGGGCGATCACCATCGCCCCGGGCGAGAACAGCAGGCCGAGACTGCCGAAGGGTCCGGAGCGCGACAGCGCCAGATAGACGACGACACCGACCACCACCGACGGCAGTCCCATCAGCCCGTTGACCAGCACCACCAGCAGGTTGCGTCCGCGAAACTCCGCCACCGCCAGCCAGGCGCCGAGCGGCAGGCCGATCAGCGCGCCGAGCACGACCGCGGTCAACGACACCCGCAGCGACAGCCAGACGATATCGACCAGCGTGCGGTCGAAGCTGCCGAGCAGGCGCAGCGCTGCGAACAAGGTGTCGATCATGGTCCGGGCATTATCATACGGGGCCTAGGAGCGCGATTTTACCCGGGCGCCGGAGGCGCCGGCCCGGATCGACGAGGAAACCGCCATGACCCAGCCCAAGCCCACTCCCCAGGATCCGAAGCTCACCGTGGCCGAGGCCCGGCAGCATCTGCTGACGACCTTGACCCCGGTGGCCGGCTGGGAGTGCGTGGCCATCCGCGACGCCCTCGGGCGCGTGCTGTCGCGGCCGGTGATCGCACCATTCGACGTGCCGGCCCACGACAATTCGGCGATGGACGGCTTCGCGGTGCGCTTCGAGGATCTGGCCGCGGACGGCGAGACCGGGCTCAAGGTGGTCGGGACCGCCTATGCCGGGCGCGCGTTTTCGGGCATCGTCGGCGCCGGACAGGCGGTGCGGGTGATGACCGGTGCCGTCGTGCCGCAAGGGTCGGACACCATCGTCGTGCAGGAGGTGGCCCGGGTCGAGGGCGACCGGGTGATCGTGCCGGCCGGCCGGAAGCGAGGCCAGAATCTGCGCCGGGCAGGCGAGGACCTGGCCCGCGGCAAACCGGCGCTGGCCGCCGGCAAGCGCGTCGGCGCCGCCGACCTCGGCCTGCTGGCGTCGCTCGGTGTCGCCGAGGTCACGGTGTTCCGACGCCTGCGGGTGGCGTTCATGTCCACCGGCGACGAAATCGCGTCGATCGGCAATCCGCTCGGGCCCGGCCAGGTCTATGACAGCAACCGCTATACGCTGCACGCCGCGCTGACCGCGCTCGGCGTCGACCTGGTGGACATGGGCGTCATCCGCGACCGGCCGGAACTGATCGAGGAGGCCTTCCGCACCGCCGCGGCGAGTGCCGACGTGGTCATCACCTCCGGCGGCGTGTCGGTCGGTGAAGCCGATTTCGTCCGCGACCTGATGGCGCGCCTGGGTGAGGTGCGCTTCTGGAAGCTCGACATCAAGCCGGGACGGCCGATGGCCTTCGGCCGGGTCGGCGACGCCTGGTTGTTCGGCCTGCCCGGCAACCCGGTGGCAGTGATGGTGAGCTATGCCCAGTTCGTGGTCGATTCGCTCCTGAGGTTGATGGGGGTCGACCCGCTGCCGGCGCGGCCCACCTTCGAGGTGCCCTGCGACGATCCGATCCGCAAGAACCCGGGGCGCCGCGAGTTTCCCCGCGGCGAGCTCTATCAGGCCGGTGACGGCTGGCGGGTGCGGCTGGCCGGCAACCAGGGTTCCGGCGTGCTTCGCTCGATGGCCGAGGCCAACTGCTTCATCGTGCTCGACGAGTCGCGCGGCAGCGTGGCTGCCGGCGACACCGTCGAGGTGCAGTTGTTCGACGGCCTGTTCTGAGTGCTCGGCACCGACTCAGCGTCGGCCGCCATCCGCCGCCAGCGGTCGCCAGCGCGGCGGCAGCAGCCGGCCCAGGGTACGCCACTGGTGCAGTGCCAGACCGAGCAGTATCAGGCCGCTGCCGAGCCCGATGCGCGCATCGAGCGCCTCGCCATTGACCCAGTGGCCGAGCAGCAGCGCCAGCACTGGGGTCATCAGGGTCACCAGTGCGACCTGCGAGGCGGCCAGGTGCTTGATCACGTAGTAGTACAGCGTGAAGCTCAGCAAGGAGCCGAACACGCCGAGATAGACGATCGCCCCGATCGCACGTTCAGGCGGCGCCGACGGCAGCGTGCCGTCGTCGATCCACCATTGCAGCGCGAACATCGGCAGCGCCACCAGCAGGGTTCCGAAGGTCGTCGCCAACGGCGGATTGTCGCCGCCGATGCGTTTCAGCGCGACCAGGCTGGCCGAATGCACGAGCGACGCCAGCAGCAGCGCAAGCAGGCCGGCGGTGCCGTCCTGGCCCTCGTCGCCCTGCAGGAAGATCAGCGCCAGACCACCGATCGCCAGCGCGACGCCGGATAGCGCGATGCGCCCGGGCGGCGGTTCGGTCCGGCACGAGGCGGCGATCAGCGAGGTCAGCAGCGGCGACAGGCCGAAGATCACCGAGATCAGGCCCGAACGGACCTCGCCCGCGCCCCAATAGACCAGCGACATGGCGAGGTACAGGCTGACGCCGCTCACCAGGTACAGCGCGCGGGCGCGGGGATGGAAGGGCACCGGCCGGCGCCACAGCATGAGCACCGCGAGCGCCAGCAGGACGCTGACCAGCATCCGCGAGAACACCGCGAAGCTGAAGCCGACGCCGTCGGCACTCCATTGCACGGCCAGCGGCGTCGTGCTCCAGGTCAGCACCAGGCAGATGTAGGCGGCGGGAACGGACATCGTGGTTTCCTCGAAGGGCGCCGCGGATCGGCGGCGGTCGTTCGGCCAGGGCCGGTTCAGGGTCATTGGGGGCGAAAAAAAGGCCGCGGTGTCGGTCCGCGGCCTGCTTCGAACGGTGGGGCGCAGCGTGCGCCCGACTTACCGCAACGGCCCCGGAGACGCGACGACGCGCCACGCGTGCAGCGCACGTCGGCGGATCGGCATCGGGCGGAAACGGGTCAGTCTGAGCATGGCATCATGTTGCGCACAAAGCGGGCCGGACGTCAATCCTCGCCGGTGGTTTCCACGATCGTCTGCGGTTCGATCTGTTCCGCCGGAAGCGGCATCGCGAACAGATGACCCTGCAGCACGTCGCAGCCGGCCTCGGTCAGCAGCCGGGCCTGGGTCTCGGTCTCGATGCCCTCGGCCACCACCGACAGGCCGAGCGTGCGCGACAGCGAGATGATCGTGCCGATGATCGATCGGATGGTGGCGTCGTGGTCCACCTCGGCGACGAAACTGCGGTCGATCTTGAGCTGGTCGGCGGGCAGCCGCCGCAGATAGGCCAGGCTCGAGTGGCCGGTTCCGAAGTCGTCGATCGCGATTCGTACGCCGAGCGCGCGCAGCCGCTCGAGGATCGGCATCGCCTGATCCGGATTGTTCATGACGAAGGTCTCGGTGACCTCGACCTCCAGCAGCTGCGGGCTGATGCCGTGCTCTGCGGTCAGGGTCTCGACCAGCAGCGGCAGGTCGTCGGTGAACAACTGGCGCGCCGAGACGTTGATCGCCACGTGCTGCCAGCCGTAGCCGAGACGGTGCCAGGCGGCGATCTGGCGGCAGCTTTCGGCCAGCACCCAGGCACCGAGCGAACCGATCAGGCCGGCATCCTCCGCCACCGGGATGAAGCGGTCCGGCGGCACCGGGCCGAGATCGCTGCTGTGCCAGCGCAGCAGCGCCTCGAAGCCGACCACCCGGCGATCGCTGGCGGCAACCTTGGCCTGGTAGTGCAAGGTCATCTCGCCGGCGTCCAGCGCCTCGCGCAGCGCCACCTCCATGTCAAGCCGCTCGCGCGCCTGGGTCGCCAGTCGGCTGTCGAAGAAGGCGTAGGTGTTGCGTCCGGCACCCTTGGCCGCGTAGAGCGCCATGTCGGCGTTCTTGAGCAGGTCCTCGGCATTGCGGGCATCGTCGGGATAGATCGATATGCCGAGCGAGCTGCGCATGTGGATGCGGGTTTCCGGAAAGACGAAAGGCTCGGTGAAGCTGTCCAGCAGGCGTCGCGCCAGGCGCGCGCAATCTTCGGCGCCATTGACCCGCGTCGCCACCACGACGAATTCGTCGCCACCGACCCGAACCAGCGTGTCGGATGCCTTCAGGCAGTGGGCCAGCCGCCCGGCGACGGCCTGCAGCAGCGCGTCGCCGGTATGGTGCCCGAGATTGTCGTTGACCGCCTTGAACTGGTCGAGATCGAAGAACAGCAGGCCCAGTCGCGTGCCGTCGCGCGCGGCCTGGTCGATGCCGCTCTCGAGCCGCTCGGAGAGCAGGCTGCGATTGCCGAGGCCGGTCAATGGATCGTGCATCGCCTGATGGCGCAACTGCTGGTCGAGGTGATAGTCGCCGGTGGTGTCGTTGAATACCGTGACGAAGTGGGTGGTGCGACCATCGGCATCGCGCACCGCATCCACGGTGCGGCGCTCGAGGAACTCGCTGCCGTCCTTGCGGCGGCTCCACAGTTCACCCTCCCAGCGACCGCAGTCGTCGAGCTGCTGCTCCATCCGCCGGTAGAAGGCCCCGTCCTGGCGATCCGAACGCAGCATCGTCAGCGGCCGGCCGAAGGCACTGTCCGCCGGATGGCCGGTGATCCGGGAGAATGCCGGATTGACCTGGACGATGGTGCCGTCGGCGCTGGCGACGATGACGCCCTCGGCGGTGTTCTCGATCGCCGCCAGGGCAAGCCGCATGCGTTCGGTGCGCTCCGACACCTGCTGTTCGAGTTCGCTGTTGTGAGCCAGCAGATCGTTCTGCGCGTCGATCAGCTGCTCGTTGAGATGCGCCAGTTCGCCCCGGCGCCGATGCACCTCCTCGAGCAGGTTCTGGTTCTCCAGCAGCCGGGCCTGGCTCGTGACGAGCAGGCGCCGCGCCTGATGATGGGCGGCCAGCATCACCAGCGTGAAGAACAGCCCGAGATAGCACAGCACCGGGCCGGTCACCGGCGTGCGGTAGATCATCACCGAGGCCGGCACCAGCATGCAGAAGATGTAGATCCGGGCACACCACTTGACCGGCGCGAGCACGGTCGCCGCGCCGCCGGCCATGCCGGCGAAGATGCACACCAGCGCGAGCTGCTCGGCCGCGTCGGCAGACGGGAACACCAGCGGCGCGAGCACCGCCCACAGCATCGAGGTGGCCAGCAAGGGCACCGTGAACAGGGTTTCCCGCGTCGCCAGCGGGCGTCGCCGGCCATTCCTCAGGAAATCGAGGACGACGCCGCCGCGCAGGGCGATCAGCGACAGCATCGCCAGCAGCCAGGCCGGCGCCAGCACTTCGCCGGTGTTGAGCCAATGCACGCCGAAGACACCGGCGACCGCCAGTGCAGTGATCACGATGCCGCCGCGGCTCTGGGCGTAGGCTTCGTGGATCAGGCTGGCGCGGAGGTTCTCGGGCAGGCTCATCACAAGGGACATCGCTCAGCAACCCGCGGCGGCGCGCACGGGCGCGCGCGAGCATCCGCCTGCGCGCGCGAGCGGTGTGAAGCGGCCTTGCCAGCGAAACGAGGATATTGCGGGCTCTGACATCGATCGGTTTGGCGCGCGGGCACGCCGGCGGACGCGGCTGCAGGCGCCGTCCGATGTCTATCGAGTCGGCCACCGCCAAACTTTAACGTCGGCCGACCGGGGGTGTGGCCTGTCTCACGGATTCGGCGATCGTGCCGTGCCGACTAGGCCGGATCCCCATCCGCGGTCAGGCGCTGGACGGACGCGCGCCGACGAAGCGCGTGATGTCGACCGCATCGATCTGGCCGGGCGCGAGGAAGCGCCCGGCGTAGCGCAGGTGGACGCCGCGGCGCAGGAACAGCTCGAACAGATCGCGGTCGATGTGGCCGCGATCGCAGAAGTCCGCCAGCATCTGCACCGCTTCGGACAGGCGCTTGCCCTCCTTGTACGGACGATCGGAGGCGGTCAGGGCTTCGAAGATGTCGGCGATCGCCATGATCCGTGCCGGGATCGAGAGCTGCCCGGCGACCAGGCCGCGAGGGTAGCCGGTGCCGACCAGGGTCTCGTGGTGGGTCGAGGCGTACTCCGGCACCCGGCGCAGGTTCTTCGGCAGCGGCAGGCGGTCGAGCATCAGGATGGTCTGGATGATGTGCTCGTTCACCTTGAAGCGCTCCTCGGTCGTCAGCGTGCCGCGGGCGACCGACAGGTTGTAGTGCTCGCCGAGGTTGTAGAGCAGTTCGGGCACCGCCATGTTGAGGCCCAGGGCGGGGTCGTCGGCCATCGGTGACCGGCGCTCGATGCGGTGGTGGTCCTTGTCGGCGAGCAGCGTCTCGGTCGCCGGCAGATTCGGCGCCGGCGTGCGCGCATGGCGCGCCGCTTCCTCGTGCGAGAGCCCCAGCCGATCGTCGAAGTGGCGCTGCCAGGTCTGTGCGGCAATCTGCCCGAGCCGCGCCAGGCAATCGTCCGGGATGCCCTCGCCGCCGATGTTGCAGGCCGCGACGAAGTCGAAATCGGCCTGCAGGCGGGCTGTGCGCTCGTCGAGGCGGCGCGCGCAGCCGGCTTCGTCGTCGCCGGCGAGGCGGGCCTCGAGCGCTTCGATGCGGGCGTCGCGCAGCAGCACCTCGAAGCGGGTGCGGATCTCGTGGATGCGGTTGTACAGGGTCTCGAGCTTGGTCGCCTTGTCGACCACGTATTCCGGCGTCGTCACCTTGCCGCAGTCGTGCAGCCAGGCGCCGATGCGGAACTCGCGCCAAGCGTCGGCGTCGGCGAAGGTGAAACCGGCGAGCGGACCCTCGTCCTCTTCGCAGGCCGCTTCGGCCAGCATCACCGCCAGCTCCGGCACGCGCTCGCAGTGGCCGCCGGTGTAGGCGCTCTTGGCATCGATCGCACCGGCGATGATGCGGATCAACGAATCCATCATCTCGCGCTGGCTCTCGAGCAGGTGGTGGTTGTCCAGCGCCATCGCCGCCTGGGCGGCCAGCGCCTCGATGAACTTGACGATCTCCGGATCGAACGGCACCGGCTTGCCGGTTTCCGGATCGAGCGCGTTGATGAGCTGCATCACGCCGAGCAGCTCGCCACTGGCCGCGATCATCGGCACGCTGACCTGACTGACCGTGACGTAGCCGGTGGCCCGGTCGAAATCCAGCGCGCCGCTGACGTCGAAGCGGGTCTCGCCGCGCAACTCGTCGATCACCACGGTGTGGCGGTTCAGCGCCGCATGGACCGACGCGAAATGCTGATTCGGCTCGCCGCTCTCCGGATCGTGCAGCGGGATCTCGGTCGCCGGCAGGCCGTCGTCGCGGGTGCGCAGCGCAAAGCGCAGGCTGTCATGGCCGGTCGCCAGGTAGAGCGTGCCGGCATCGGCGTTGGCGAGCCGCTTGCCGGTCAGCAGAATGCTTGCCAGCAGGCGATCGCTGTCGTGCACCGCGGCCAGCGCAAGCCCGCTGTCGACCAGGCTGGAGAGTTTGTCGCGCGCCAGTTTCAGTGCCTCGGTGCGCTCCCGCAGCGAGTGCTTCATGGTGCGGTGGGCGTCGCCGAGCACGTCGATTTCGTAGAACATCGACTCGATCCTGGTATCGCCGCTGAAATCGAGTTCCCGCACCCGTTCGGAGTCCTCGGCCAGCCGGTCGAGCGCCCACGATGCCCGCCGCGACACACCGTAGGCCAGCGGCAGGGCGATCGCCAGCGCCACTGTCGACAGCACGATGATCTGGTCGCGCACCGCCAGCACCGGCGCCGCGAAGTGGGCCAGCGGCGCATACGACACCACCCGGTACGCGAGCCGTGGTGCCAGCGCCACCGCGCGCACCGCCAGCAGGTAGCGCTCGCCGCCGATCTCGAGCAGCGGGGACGGGTCGTCGCCGGCGAGGCGCCGCTGCAGGGTCTGGAGGAACGGATGGCCGGATTCGCCGAGGCCCATCAGCGGTTCCGCCCGGCCACCGTCGGCCGGCAGTTGGCCGGCGCTGGCCAGGATGCGGCCACGGTGGTCGATCACGATGCTGCCGCCCGGCTGGTCACGGACGATGCGGCGCACGAACTCGCTCAGCGAGGCCAGCGACAGATCGACACCGACGACGCCGTCCGCCGCCGCGATGCGCCGAACGAGGGTAACGCCGAGCGCCGACGACGATTGGAAGCGGTAGGGATCGGTCAGGCCGAGCTCGCCGCCGGCGGGCGCGTCGGCGTACCACGGGCGCGTGCGCGGATCATAGTCGCTGTCGTCGCTGCGCTGTTCGAGCACCGTGCCGTCTTCGCCGATGAATCGCCAGTGCTCGACCTGCCCGGCTCGCCGGCGATCGATGCTGCGCAGCGCGAAACGGGCGGCTTCGGGGGCGCCCAGCCGCCGGCCTGCGTCGGCGTCGCTGGCGAAGCCGATGACCTGGAAGAAGCTGCCGTCGGCAAGCCCGAAGTAGGCGCCGTAGAGTGCGGGATTGACCGCCACCTGTGCCCGCAGCAGCGCCGCCATGGTCGAATCGGCCCGAGTTGCACGGTAGTCGTCGGCCGGCAAGCGGGCGACGGTCTCGACCGCCTGGGTCGCGGCCCGTACCAGTCCTTCCAGCTTCTGCGCCTGGGCATCGGCCATGCGCGAGAAGATCGCCTCGGCGTTGTCTTCGGCCATGCGGCCGAAGCGCCCGGTCGCGAACAGCAGGAACAGCGCGACCAGCGACACGACGAAGCTCGCCAGCAGCAGCGTCGCGAACACATGTACCCGGAATTTGATCGCCTTCGATTGCACTTCGCCTTCCACGGCTCGCAGCCGGCGCCGGCTGCCGTGCCGACATGATGCAGCCATTCCAGCGGCAGGTCGCGCACGCCCGCGCGCCGGTCGCCGACCGGTCGCCCTTTGCAGACGGGTGCCGAACTGCGATAGTTCGCTGCTGGTCCCGGCTTTCCCCACCTTTGTCGATGGCATCCAAGAGCAAGGCATCCGCCGGCAAGCGCGGCCGCACCGACGCCCAGCGCGAGCTGGTGGCGCTGTTCCAGGCCGGCCGCGCGGCCGAATTGAAGGCAACGGCCGACCGCCATGTGCGGCGCTGGCCGGACTTCGCCTTCGGCTGGAAGGCGCTCGGCGTCGCCTGCCAGTTGCTCGGCCGTGACCCGCTGCCGGCATTGCGGCGCGCCGCCGGCCTGTTGCCGGACGATGCCGAGACCCTGGCCAACCTCGGCAATGCGCTGCGCGACAGCGGTGCGCTGGCCGAGGCCGACCGCGCCCTGCGCCGGGCCGTCTCGCTCCAACCGGGTCACCCTTTGTTCCGGATGAACTTCGGCAACGTGTTGATGGACCTCGGCCACCGCGATCAGGCCATCGCCGAGTTCCGCCAGTCGCTGGCGATCGCCCCGGACACCGCCGAAGCCCACAACAACCTCGGCCACGCGCTGTTCGGCATCCCTGGCCGCCTCGACGAGGCGATCGGCTGCTATCGTTCAGCGCTGCGCTGCCGTCCCGGCTTCCTAGTGGCCGCCGACAATCTGCTGTTCGCGCTGAACTATTCCGACCGCGTCACCCCGGCCGAGATGCGCGCGGCCGCCGAGCACTACGGCGCGATCGTCGCCGCCTCGGCCCAGCCCGCGCAGGGCTGGCCGAATGCGCCCGATCCCGAGCGCCCGATCCGCGTCGGCCTGGTCTCCGGCGACCTCCGTCGGCACCCGGTGGGCTACCTGCTGCGCGACGTGCTGCCGGCGCTGGACCGCGAACGGACCCGGGTCTTCGCTTACGCCACACGGCCGGTGGACGACGACGTCAGCACGGCGCTGAAGGGCTCGGTGGCGGCCTGGCACGGGGTCGAACGGCTCGACGACCGGCAGCTTTTCGAGCGCGTGCGCGACGACCGCATCGACCTCCTGGTGGACCTCTCCGGCCACACCGCCCACAACCGCCTGCCCCTGTTCGCGCTGCGGCCGGCGCCGGTGCAGGCGAGCTGGCTCGGCTACTTCGCCACCACCGGCATCGCCGCGATCGACTATTTCGTCGGCGACCCTCTGGTTCTGCCCGAAACGGAGGAATCCCACTTCTGCGAGCGCGCCTGGCGCCTGCCCCGCACCTACTACAGTTTCTCGCCGCCGACCGACGCCGTGGCCGTGTCGCCGCTGCCGGCCAGGGCGCGCGGCGCGCTCAGCTTCGGCTTCTTCGGCGCACTGGCGAAGCTGGTGGCGCCGGTGCTCGACTGCTGGCGCGAGATCCTGACGCGCCTGCCAGGCGCGCGGCTGGTGGTCAAGGCCGCGGGTATCGAACAGCCCGAGGTCGCCGCCTCGCTCACCGCGCAGTTCGCGGAGCGCGGCATCGACGCCGGCCGCCTGTGCCTGCTCGGCCGCAGCGGCCGGGCCGAACACCTCGCCGCCTATGGCGAGGTGGACGTCGCCCTCGACAGCTTTCCGTTTCCGGGGGGCCTGACCACGCTGGAGGCCAGCTGGATGGGCGTGCCGACGCTGGGCCTGCGCGGTGACCGCTTCATCGCCCACCAGGGCGAGATGCTGCTCCACGCCCTCGGGCTCGATGATTGGATCGCGCCGGATCGCACCGCCTACGTCGAACGGGCCGTCGCCCTGGCCGGCCGGCTCGACGAACTCGCGGTCCTGCGCGCCGGCCTGCGCGACCGGCTGATCGCCTCGCCGCTGTGCGACGGCACGCGCTTCGCCGGCGAACTGGAGCAGGCATGGCGGGGGATGTGGCGGGCGTGGTGCGAATCGCGACGCTGATCGCTTTCCGGTTCGAGTCGCCGCTGACCATCTGCCCGAGCGCTCGCTGAGCTCCCTGGTTCAGTCTGCGAAGGGACTGGTGCACCACTGCTGCTGGCAGGGCACGCCATCGTGGTTGCCGTCCATCCCGACGCCCGGGCAGTTGCGCAAAAAATAAGTGGCCTCGGCGCAGGACGTCATCTGGGAACAATGGGTACGGCCATCGCAGCGATAGGGGGAAGGCGACTTCGCGGAATCCGGCATCCTCACCGGCAGGCTGGCCGGCCAGCCGCCGCGGGAATACTCGTCGTACGCAAAGATGCCCAGGCTGCCGACGATCAGCAGCGCGACGACGCGTCCGCGAATGCCACGGCCTGCGCCGCGGCGCAGTCGTCCCGTTCGCTGCCGCGAGGACGGTCGCGCGGCGGCCACCCGCTGCGGGCAGGCGACCTTGCGCGCACGTCGCCGGCCGCTGCTGTCGATTTCGATTTCGAAGCTGAGCAATTCCCCGGGCGTCGGACGGACGCCATCTCTCGGGAAAGCCGATATATGGACGAAGACCTCGCCATCGCCGTGTTCGGGTGTGATGAAACCGAATCCGCGCTGGTCGTTCCACTTCGACAGCCTGCCTTCCATGGGCATTTACCGTCTCGATCGGTTTGGGAACGGATGCCAAGTAGCCGAAGGCCGAGCAACTCGACTGCATCCACTTCGCGCCCGGTGCGGCAGTGGCGACCTCGCCCCACGTGCAAGTTTTCGCTCTCGGCCTGGTCCCCGGCCGCAGTCGTCACTCGAAGTGGGCGACCCCGGCGGCGTCACGGATCCGTGGCACGTGTTCCCCTGCAAGTCGTTCAGTTCGATGGGTTCATGTCTGCTGATGGCTTCCATGTTCGACGCCCGCTGCGGCAACCAGACCAATGTAGTCCTGTCACTTTCCACCCTTGCCATCGGGTTGATCGCTGAATTCGCATTCGTTCTCCGCCGATCTTTCGAGTCGCCGAGATTCCGCACGACGGATCCTCTTGCTGAGCGTCTTGGCCTCGTGGCGCTTGCCCCAGTAGCCTCCGCCATTCTTCGCGCCTGCATGTTCCGTCTTCTTGATTCGATTGCTCATGACCTGCTCCGCGCGGGCAATGTCGGTTGTTCTACATGAGCCGTAGATGAAGCGGTGCTCAAATCACGCAAAGTGCTCCACGGTCCTGCTCGACCCATTCGGCCATTCTGCCACGCGACGGGTTCAGGACGATGAGGGCGCATTTGACGCAGAAATCGGCACTGACCTACAAGAATCGCCTTGAATCGTCCCGGAAGCGGATGCCCGCTGCACCCGTGCCGACGATTCGATGCTTGGGTGAAGATGCGGTTGAGTCGGCGCATGCCCCCGTATGATCTGCCCTCAGCGTCTGAATGACCCAGTCATCGTGCTTGCCCATCGGGCAAGGGCCATGGCAAGCCAGTTGAAGCCGCGGATAACCCCGTCAAGCACCCGCGCGAACATCGCCCGGTCCTCATCGTCCCCGTTGATCAGTTCACGCCGACCTCTTCGGTGCGACCCCTGATGCAGCGCGCCGACACACTCGATTCGGAAGCGTCCGCACGTGTCTTGGGCATTGACGCATGGGTCGGGTGCGGCAAGGCGGCATCTGAACCCAAGGCTTTCCCGATGTCGGGGTGGAATCACGCGCCAGGCATACCGTCGGTATCCACACGGCATCGATCGGGCCCTGCATTGCAACGCAGCATCCATTTCGGCAAACGGGTCTCCACGGGGCTCTTGGGAAGTTGTCCACAGAGTCTCCGGATGTCGATGTCAATCCCGCATTCCGTCCGATGACGTGTGTGAATTTCGCCGCTAGACTGTTCTTCCGAAAAGCAGGCAGCATATTGCACTGATGCAACCCAGGCGTCTTGCGCGCCGCAATATCAAGTCTTCGAGCCATCCTTGATCGAACCTGAGCCGTTCCCTGAATCCGAGCGGCGCCGCCGTCCGGCGGTGACTGCATCGCTGCTCCTGCTATTCTCTTTCGCCGTGCTCGCGGCGCTGGCCGGCATCGTTGAACTGCGCACCTCCTGGGTTCAGTCCGAACTGCTTCCCGGCTACGCTTCGACGCTTACCTGGCAGGTCGAGTCGGGGCCGAGCGAGCAGATCGTGTTCCCCAGGGAGGGGCCGTACGACGCGCGCCTTGGCTTTTCGCTGCTGCCCCAGTTCAGCCAGCGACTCGGCAAGCATGGCTATCGGGTGGACCGCCAGGCGCAGTTCGCGCCGGCGCTGATGAATTTTGCCAGGGAGGGCTACTTCCCGCCCTATCGGGAGAAGATGCAAACGGGCTTGGCGATGCGCGACTGCCGTGGCGAGCATTTGTTCAGAGCGGTCTTTCCCGACCGCCAGTACACGTCCTTCGCAGACATTCCCGAGTTGGTCAGAGGCACGCTGCTGTATATCGAAGACCGTTCCCTGCTCGATGCGCAGCGCCCGCGCCTGAATCCGGCGCTGGACTGGGCGCGGCTCGGCAAGGCAGTGCTGGCCCAGCTCGCCAAGATCGTCGACGGCGATTACAACGCGCCAGGCGGCAGCACGCTGGCAACCCAGGTGGAAAAATTCCGCCACTCGCCCGACGGAGTCACCTATTCGGTGCGCGAAAAGCTGCGCCAGATGGTCTCTGCCAGCGTGCGCGCCTACCGTGGTGATGCCGACACGCTCGAGGCACGCCGGAACCTGGTGCTCGCATACATCAACACCGTGCCACTCTCCGCCGCCCCGGCCTTCGGCGAAGTGTACGGCCTCGGCGACGGGTTGTGGGTGTGGTTCGGCGCCGATTTCGACGGCGTCAACCGTAGCCTTGCGTCGCGAGCGACCGACTCCGGCGCACTCCAGGCCCGGGGCCTGGCCTTGCGCCAGGTGCTGGCGCTGATGATCGCCCACCGTCGCCCCAGCTACTACCTGACACGCGGGCGCGAGGAACTGGAGCAACTGGCCGATGCCTACCTGCGGCTGCTGGACGGTGCCGGAATCATCGACGCGGCGCTGCGAGATGCCGCGCTGGCGACGCGGCTGACGTTTCGCAAGCCTGCCGAGGACGCTGCGGTCGGCCGTAGCGGCATCGGCAAGGGGCCTTCGACGCTGCGGGCGCGGTTGGCCGGGATGCTCGAGGTCTCCCAATACGATCTCGACCGCCTCGATCTTGAAGTCGCCTCGACGCTGGACCGTCGTCTGCAGCGCGAGGTGGACGACTTCCTCGCGAGACTGGGCGACGCGACCTTCGCGACCGGGCACGGGCTGCTCGGCGAACACCTGCTGGCGCCCGACAAGCTCGGAGCGGTGCGCTACAGCTTCACGCTGGTCGAAAGCAGTGGCGACGGCAACCGGGTGCGAGTCCAGACCGACACCGCCAACACCCCATTCGACATCAACGAGCAGGCCAAACTGGAGTTGGGCTCGACTGCCAAGCTGAGGGTGCTCGCCAGCTACCTGGAGATCGTCGCCGAGCTGCACCAGCGGCTGACTGCGTTGAGCGCCGAAGCGTTCGACGCCACCTCGGCCGAGCGGCGCGATCCGCTGAGCCTGTGGGCGCGCGACTACCTCGCCCGCACAGGCGACCGCAGCCTGCCGGCAATGCTGGCGGCGGCCCTGGAGCGCCGCTTTTCGGCCTCGCCGAAGGAATCCTTCTTCACCGGCGGTGGGGTGCATCGGTTCAACAACTTCCGCCATGAGGACGACGGGCGCAGCCCGACCCTGCGCGAAGCGCTGCAGGGCTCCATCAACCTCCCCTTCGTGCGGCTGATGCGCGAACTGGTGCGCTACGAGATGTACCAGGTCCGGGGTAGCACCGCGCGCCTCCTCGAAGACCACGGGGATCCGCGACGCGACGAATACCTGGCGCGATTCGCCGATCGCGAAGGACAGGAGTTCCTGCGTCGCTTCTGGCGCAAGCACCGCAACCATCCGGCCGGCGAAATGCAGGCGAGCATCTTCGACGGACTGCGCCGGGTCCCCGACCGGCTGGCGGCAGCCTACCGGTATCTGAATCCGCAGTCCGATCTGGCCGCCTTCGGCGCGTTCATCAACGACCGCATGGGCGAGGCCCGCCTGACGCCCGCCCGCGTCGATGACCTGTATCGGCGCTTTCGGCCCGACGCCTGGGATCTCGCCGACCAGGGTTACCTGGCCCGTGTGCACCCCCTCGAGCTGTGGCTGGTCGGCTACCTGAGCAGCCATCCCGCGGCGACCTTCGCGGAACTGGTGGAGGCCAGCCGGACTCAGCGCCAGGCGGTCTATAAGTGGCTGTTCAAGACCCGCGCCAAGAATGCCCAGGACAAGCGCATCCTGTCGATGCTGGAGGTCGAGGCCTTCCTCGAGATCCATCGGCGGTGGACGCGCCTGGGCTATCCATTCGATCATCTGGTGCCGTCGCTGGCGACCGCGCTGGGCAGTTCCGGCGATCGGCCGGCGGCACTGGCCGCGCTGATGGGAGTCATCGTCAATGACGGCCGCCGGCTACCGACCCAACGGATCACCGAGCTGCATTTCGCGGCCGCCACGCCCTACGAGACCCACTTCAGGCGAATCGACGTGACCGCCGAGCAGGTAATGCTGCCGGAAGTCGCCAGGGCGCTGCGGGAGGCCCTCGGGCAGGTGGTGGAGGCCGGCACCGCGCGCCGGCTGGCGGGCGTCTTCCGCCTGCCCGACGGTACTGCGCTGGCGGCCGGCGGCAAGACCGGCACCGGCGACAACCGGATCGTCACCAGCGGCGAAAAGGGTCGCAACTCGGTGGCGTTGAATCGCACCGCGACCTTCGTCTTCTACCTCGGCCAGCGCCATTACGGAACGCTCACCGCCTACGTGACCGGCAGTACTGCTGGTGACTACCGCTTCACTTCGGCGCTGCCGGTGCAGATCCTGAAGGAGATGGCGCCGATCCTGCGACCGTGGCTGGACCCCGAAGTGGCGGACCGCTGCGAGGATGCCGTGCCTTGAACCGCTGTCCTCCAGGCGGCAGGGTCATACCGGTGTGCTCCTGGCCAGGACCGAACGACGAGCCCATTCGCGCCGGTACCGCTCGCAGCCTTGATGGCCAATCCCCCTCGCAAGGGCCGCGGGCGCGAGCTTTCTCAGGCCGGAGGCAAGATCCCGCTCCGGCATGGGCGGCGGGGGCGCCGCCGGCCGTGCCGCTCGCCTCATCGGCGAATTCCCCACGGCCGGACACCGGTTTCCGCTACCGCAAGCGCTCCGGATCGATCCCCAAGCGCGCAATCCGGTCATGCAGCGTCTTCCGCGCAATCTGCAGCTTGTCCGCCGCCACGCTGATGCGCCCCTGCGATTCGCGCAGCGCGGCTTCGATCAGCCCGCGCTCGAACTGCGCCACGCGTTCGTTCAGCGAACTCGCCGGCACGCTGGCCGGGCCGGTGGCGACGCCGAGGCAGAAGCGGTCGACGGCGTTGCGCAGTTCGCGCACGTTGCCGGGCCAGTCGTGGGCCAGCCACTGGTCGAGCTGACTCTGGCCGAGGGTCGGCGCCTCGAGGTGGTAGCGCTGGGCGGCCTGGTGCAGGAAGTGGGCGGCCAGCACCGGGATGTCGCCCTTGCGCTGGGCCAGCGGCGGCAATTCGAGGCAGACCACGTTGAGCCGGTAGTAGAGGTCGGCGCGGAACTCGCCGGCGTCGGATAAGGCCTTGAGATCGCTCTTGCTGGCGGCGACGATGCGGCAGTCCACCGGGATCGGCTGGTTGCTGCCGAGGCGCTCGACGACGCGCTCCTGCAGCACCCGCAGCAGCTTGACCTGGAGCTGGGGCGACATGTTCTCGATCTCGTCGAGGAACAGTGTGCCGCCGCGGGCGTGTTCGATCTTGCCGATCCGCCGCTTCAGCGCGCCGGTGAAGGCGCCGGCCTCGTGGCCGAAGATCTCGCTCTCGAACACCGATTCCGGCAGCGCCGCGCAGTTGATCGCGACGAATTCGCCGCTGCGGCCGCTGGCGGCGTGCAGCGCGCGTGCCAGCACTTCCTTGCCGGTGCCGGTGTCGCCATAGATCAGCACGTCGGCCTCGGTCGGGCCGATCGCCCCGACCATGCGGCGCAGATGCACGATCTGCGGGCTGTCGCCGAGCAGCAGCACCGAGCGCTTCTCCAGCACCCGCTCCTTCAGCCGTCGGTTCTCGAGCACCAGCCGACGGTGGGCGAGGCCGCGGCGGACGATGTCGGCCAGCCGGTCGGAGGTGAATGGCTTCTCGATGAAATCGTAGGCGCCGTCGCGGATCGCCTGCACCGCCATGCCGATGCCGCCGTGGCCGGTGACCAGGATCACCGGGATCTCGCGGTCTCGGGTCAGGATCTCGGCAAGCAGCGCCAGGCCGTCGATGCCGGGCAGTCGCACGTCGCTGACCACGACGCCGCCGAAATCGGCGTCGAGGCCGGCCAGCGCGTCCTCGCCGCGGTCGACGCCGCGGCTGGCGATGCCGGCCAGGTCGAGGGCCTGGAGCATGCCGAGGCGTACCGCCGGGTCGTCTTCGACGATGAGCGCGAGGGGGGAATGGGGCATCAGTCCGGTGGCTCCGCCGACGGCAGGCGCAATCGGAACCACGCGCCGCCGCCATCGTTGTTGCCGGCATCGAGGCGGCCGTCGAGGCTCTCGACGATCAGTCGCGAGATCGCCAGCCCGAGCCCCAGCCCCTTGCCCGCCGGCTTGGTCGTGAAGAAGGGTTCGAACAGGTGGGGCAGGACCTCGGGCGCAATGCCCGGGCCGTTGTCGCGCAGCGTGATCTCGACCACCTCGCCGTCGCAGTCGCAGACGATGTCGAGGCGGCCCTCGTCCTGCTGGTCCATGGCGTCGGCGGCGTTGGTGACGAGGTTCAGCAGCACCTGCTCGAGGCGCACCGGATCGGCCCTGACGTGGACACCCGGCTGGCGGCACGAGACGCTGATGTCGAGGCCGGGGTGCTTGCCGCGGGTGCCGAACAGGCGCAGCACGTTGTTCATCGAGTCCGATACCGCCACCGCCGACAGGTGCTCGTCGCCGCGCCGGGCAAAGGTCTTCAGTTGGCCGACGATGCGACCCATGCGCTGGGCGAGCTGGCTGATGTAGCCGAGGTTCTGCCGCGCCTCGTCGCTGCGTCCGCGGTCCACCAGGGTCGAGGCGTTGTCGGCGAGCGTGGTCAGCGCCGCCAGCGGCTGGTTGATCTCGTGGGTGATGCCGGCAGCCATCTGGCCGAGCACGGCGAGCTTGCCGGCCTGGACCGCGCTGTCGCGGGTGCGGGTCAGGATCTGTTCGGCGTCCTTCAGCGCGGCGACCCGCTGCTCGAGGCTGCGATTGGCCACGGTCAGCGCCTCGGTGCGCTCCGCGATGCGGGCCTCGAGGTCGGCCTGAATCTTCTCGAGCGCCGCCCGCGCCGCCTGCCGCTCCTGCAGCCGCCGCCGCCGCAGCTCCAACAGCATGCCGGCGGTCAGCACCAGCAGGGTGGCGAGGCCGACGGCCACCGCACCGGTCAGCGCCATCACCCGCACGTCGGTGAGTTCGGCGAAGAACAGCAGCTGCCAGCCGTATTCCGGCAACGTCGCGGCCTGCAGCAGGTAGTCGCGCCGGGCCTGGCGGCGGGCGCTGACGAAGGGCTGGGCCGCCGGCGCCAGCGACACCACCCGGGTCTCGCCCGGCATCGCCGTCATCGGCGCGCCATCGGCATCGCGCAGCGGTGGCAGGTCCTCGTACAGGTACTGCTGGGTGTGAGCCAGGGTCTCGGCCTGCTCGGGGCCGATCGGGCGCAGGCTGCGGAACTTCCAGCCCGGCGACGAGGCCATCAGCGCAACGCCGAGGCGATCGGTCAGCATCAGCAGGTCGCCCGAGCGGCGCCACGCCTCCTCGAGACGGTCGAGGCTGATCTTGACCACCGCGACGCCGGCGATGCGCCCGTCGATGGTCACCGGCGCCGACAGGAAGAAGCCGGCCAGCTGGGTGGTCACGCCGATGCCGTAGAAGCGCCCCGCCCGCCCGTTCATGGCGTCCTCGAAGTACGGCCGGAAGCCGTAGTTGCGTCCGACCAGGCTGTAGCCGTCCTGCCAGTTGCTGGCGGCCAGCGCCGTGCCCCGCGGGTCGAGCAGGAACACGAACTGGATCGCCGGATCGGTGCTGACCTGCTCGAGATAGCGGTTCACCGCCTCGACCTGGTCGCGCCGGCCGGGTTCCTCGAGCAGGCGACGGACGCGGCCGTCGAGGCCGACCACGCCGGGCAGCAGGCGGAATTCCTCGAGGGTCTGGATCAGGCTGCTGCGATAGAACTCGAGACGCGCCTCGTTGGCACGGGCAAGCTGCGTCAGCTCGGAATCGACGAAATGGCGGTAGGCCAGCCCGGCCGCCAGCACGCCGGGCAGCAGGATCAGCAGCAGGCGCAGCAGGAAACTGCGCAGTTGTCGGGCAAGGTTCATCGCGTCGGCGAGGCTGGGGCCATCGGCCGCAAGCATACGACCGGCGTCGCCGATCGGAAACCCGGCGACCCCGGCGGCCGGTGCGCCGCCGGCCTCAGCCCTGGCCGGCGGCCTGCCGGGCAGCCCGGCCACGCAGCACCACCAAGACGAAGAAGGCCGCCGCCAGCGCCAGCCCGATCTCGTCGGTCAGCGGCTGGGCGGCGACCAAGGTGGCGGCGGCGGCGAAGGCGAACAGCCGCGCCGGCCACGGCAGCGGAGTACCGAGGAAGCCGATCGAGGTTGCGCCCCACAGCACGATCGCGACCACGGCCTTGAACACGATGTACAGCACCGACAACACCGTCCACTCGCCCTGCAGCATCAGCTCCGGCGCGAACACTGCCATGTAGGGCACGATGAAGCCGGCGATCGCGATGCGCACCGCCTGCAGCCCGATCGCCATGCCGCTGGCACGGGCGATCGGCGCCGCGGCGAAGGCGGCCAGCGCCACCGGTGGCGTCAGGTCGGCCATGATGCCGAAATAGAAGACGAACATGTGGCTCACCACCAGCGGCACGCCCAGCTCGAGCAGTGCGGGTGCGGCCAGCGACGAAGTGATGATGTAGTTCGGGATGGTCGGGATGCCCATGCCCAGCATCAGGCACACCAGCATCGTCAGCACCAGCGACAGGAACAGGCTGTCGCGGCCGAGCGTGATGATCACGTTGGCGAAGCTGGTGGCGGCACCGGTCAGCGTCAGGCTGCCGATGATGACGCCGACCAGCGCGCAGGCGACACCCACCGGCAGCGCGTGGCGGGCACCCTCGGCCAGCGCCTCGACCGCGATGCGTGCGGTCTCGCGGCCGCCGGACTGGGAAAGGCAGGCCACCACCAGGCCACCAATCAACACGAAGAACACGGTGATGCCCCACTGGGCGAAGGCGCTGCAGGCGATGCCCAGCGCGACCCAGAAGGCGATGCGCAGCCCCCGCGCGGGAATCCGCAGCGCGAGTGCGCTGGCGAAGATCAGGATCGCGGTCAGAGCCAGTCCGACGGTGCCGGAGAACAGCGGCGTGAAGCCGGCGAACAGCAACCACACCAGCACGATCAGCGGCAGCAGCAGATGCCAGTCGCGGCGAACGGCCGCCCATGGGTCGGGGCATTCGTCCTTCGGCAGGCCGAGCAGGTGCGCCCGGCCCGCTTCGAGATGCACCATCAGGAACGCCGTGAAGAAATAGAGCGCCGCCGGAATCGCCGCAGCCAGGCAGACCTCGACATAGGCGACGCCGATGGTCTCGGCCATGATGAAGGCCACCGCCCCCATCACCGGCGGCATGATCTGGCCCCCCATCGAGCTGGTGGCCTCGACGCCGCCGGCGAATTCGGAGCGATAGCCGAAGCGCTTCATCAGCGGGATCGTGAACTGGCCGGTGGTGACCACGTTGGCGACGCCGGAGCCGCTGATCGTGCCCATCAGGCCGGACGACACCACCGACACCTTGGCCGGGCCGCCGCGGGTGTGGCCGACGGTACCGAGCGCGAAGTCGGTGAACAACCGAATCATGCCGGCCTGCTCGAGAAAGGTGCCGAACAGGATGAAGAGGAAGATGTAGCTCGACGACACGTAGGTCGGAACGCCGTAGATGCCCTCGGTGCCGAACGCGAGCTGATCGATCACCTGCGACAAGGCATAGCCGCGGTGGGCGAGATCGCCGGGCAAGTGCTCGCCGAACAGAGCGTAGGCCAGGAACAGGCCGCAGATCAGCGGCAGTGCGGTGCCGATCACCCGCCGCGCGGCCTCGAACACCAGGACCAGCGTGATGCCGCCGACGATCAGGTCGAGCTGGTCGGGGTCGCCGGCGCGCAGGATCAGATCTTCCTCGAACACCCAGTGGTAGAAGGCCAGCACGAAGCCGGTGAGGCCGAGCAGCCACGATATCGCGCTGCGGAACGGCTGGTCGGCGCGGCCGCGGAACAGGCCGTAGCCGAGCAGCAGCAGGAAGCCGACGTGGACCGCGCGCACGATGCCCGACGACAGCGGGCTGTACGAGGCGGTGATGATCTGGAACGTGGAAAAAAGGATGCCGACGACGAACAGCAGCCGAGCCGCCGGACCGGCCTGCCAACCGTACTCGCGCACGCGGGTGTCGATGTCTGACATGCACGCCTCCCGCATCCCCGGGGCGGGATGCGCCAACGTGTTGCGGCCAAAGGGCTAAAGACCGCCCCCGGTGAGCGAGGGGGCGGAAACCCGCGCCGTGCCGGCGCGGGCGGAGGGAGCTTGACTACTCGAGCAAGCCGGCTTCGCGGTAGTAGCGTTCGGCGCCCGGGTGCAGCGGAATCGGCAGGGCGCGGGCAGCGCTGTCGGCCTGGATGCCCTTGGCCGCGGAATGGGCGGCGACGAGTGCGTCGAGATTGGTGAAGATCGCCTTGGTCATTTCATACACCGCAGCTTCCTCGACCCCGGCGTGGGTCACCAGGATGTTGCGGATTGCCGCGGTTGGCACGTCGGCGTCCTGGCCGCCGTAGGTGCCGGCCGGAATCACGCCGGCCTGGTAGGCAGAATCGCCGATGGCCTTGACCACGTCATCGGGAATCGGAACGACGACGATGTCGATCGAGGTCGCGAGGTCGCGGATCGATGCGACGCCGAGGCCGGCCGATTGCAGGGTGGCGTCGAGCTGCCGGTTCTTGATCAGCTCCACCGACTCGCCGAACGGCAGGTATTCGACCTTGCCGAGATCGTCGTAGGAGAGGCCGGCGGCCTGGAACACCGCACGGGCGTTCAACTCGGTGCCCGACTTCGGTGCGCCGACCGACACGCGCTTGCCCTTCAGGTCGGCCAACGTGCGGATGCCGGAATCCTTCGACGCGACGATCTGCACGAAATTGGGATAAATCGCGGCCATCGCCCGCAGCTTGTCGAGCGGCTTCTTGAATCCGACCTCCGTGTTGCCGTGCCAGGCATAGGAGACGGTGTCGCCAAGCGCGAAGGCCACCTCGCCGCGATTGGCCTGCAGCAGGTTGACGTTTTCGGCGCTGGCCTTGGTGGATTGCACGCTGACCTTGGCATTGGGCAGCGCGGTGCCGAATAGTTGCGACATCGCGACACCCATCGGGTAATACACCCCGCTGGTGCCGCCGGTCAGTACGGTGACGAACTTCTGTTCCGCGATCGCGGGCAGCGTGGCCAGGGCGATGACGCCGACCAGCAGCGATTTGAGCAGCTTCACCTGTGTCTCCTCGAATTGTTTTTTGGTGAGGTCCGAGCCCGGTCGATCGCAGGAGGGGGGAGGGGGTTTGCGGAAGGGTCCGGGCTCGTCCTCGGGAAGTGGACAAGCATCTATCGGGCCAGATGTCGTCGCGCGCTGGCGACCCCTTCAATATCGGCGGCTGGGCGGGCGCCCTGGCGTACCCAGGCGATCGTCACTGGCGACATGTCGCCGATCTTGGTGGCTTAAATGGCGGAATGTCGCCAGTCTGTCGCTCCGCCAATCGCACCGGGCTGGACGCCCGCTTCCGAGCGGCATAGAACGAATCAGAGAAGATGGCAATGATCGGAGTCGGAGGCAGTCATGGTTCGACCGGACATCGTCGCGGTGGTCGGCAGCTACCGGGCAGGAGGCGTCACCGAGCGACTCGTCGAGGCGACGCTGGCGGCGGCACGGGCCGCGGGTGCGCAGACCGAGATCGTGCGGCTGCGAGACCTCGACATGCGCCATTGTGCGAACTGTCGGCTGTGCATGCAGCAGCCCGGCGAGGCCCGCGGCGAGTGCGTGATCGACGATGCGGTGCCGGCGCTGCTGTCCCGCCTCGACCGCGCCGACGCCATGGTGCTGGCCGCGCCGGTCAATCTGGGCAATGTCACGGCAGTGACCCGGATCCTGATGGAGCGCTGCGCCGGGGCCGCGTGGTGGCCCTGGGGCTCGCCGGCGCCGCGGCTGCGCCGGCCAAAGCCGCGTCGGCCGGCGGTGCTGATCAGTTCGAGTGCCGCGCCGGCATGGATGGCGCGCTGGTTCGCCGGCGCTGCTTCCGCCCTCGACCAGCTCGCGACGATGCTCGGCTTCCGGCCCCTCGGCGTGGTCTGGCAGGGCCTGGTCAATCGCGACCCGATGCCGCTGTCGCCGGGCGTGGTCAGACGCGCCGAACGGCTCGGCCGGCGGCTCGCCCGGGTCGGCTGAGCGGCCACTTCCGCGCCGCCCTGCGGACGGCCCCGCTACAATGCGGCGATGGGTGGGCATGCCCGACAAGCGGAGGCGCAGCGATGATCACGTTCAAATCCCAGGCCAGCGGCGACGTCATGATGTTCGCGAAGAACGCCAAGGAACTGCTGCGGATCATCGGCAAGGATCCCGAGGCCACCCAGGGCGTCGTCACCGTCGACCAGTTGCCGGACGCGATCGCGCGGCTCAGGGACGCGATCGAAGCCGACAAGTCCAGTCGTGCCGATCGCGACTCCGGCGAGCCCGACGCGGTGGACCCCGGCACCGGACAGGCCAGGATCCATCTCGCCCAACGGGCGATCCCGTTCCTCGAGTTGATGCAGTACGCACTGGACGACGACAAGCCGGTGACCTGGGGGGTGTGAGCCACAATCCGGCCCGTCGTGAGATTGCTGCTGGTCGAAGACGACCCGATGGTCGGCGCCGCGGTCCAGCGCGGCCTGCGCCAGGAGGGGCATGCGGTCGACTGGGTCGAGGACGGTGTCGCGGCGGCCCTTGCGCTGCAGGATCATCCGTTCGAACTGGTGCTGCTCGACCTCGGCCTGCCCCGGCGTGACGGCCTGGCGTTGCTGGCCGAGATCCGCGCCAGTGGCAACCCGGTGCCGGTGCTGATTCTGACCGCCCGTGATTCGGTTGCCGACCGCATTGCCGGTCTCGATGCCGGCGCCGACGACTATCTGGTCAAGCCCTTCGACCTCGATGAACTGGCGGCGCGCATTCGCGCCCTCGGACGGCGGCAGCGCGGCCAGGCCGAGCCGGTGGTCAGCCATGGCCCGCTGGTGCTCGACCCCGCCGCCCATGCCGTGACCCTCGACGAGCGACCGCTGAAGCTTTCGGCGCGGGAGTTCGCGCTGCTGCAGGCGCTGCTCGAGCAGCCCGGCCGGCCGTTGTCGCGCAGCCAGCTCGAGGACCGCCTCTACGGCTGGGGCGAGGAAGTCGAGAGCAATGCCATCGAGGTGCATATCCACGGCCTGCGGCGCAAGCTGGGTGCCGGCTGGATCCTGAACCTGCGTGGCGTCGGCTGGTACGTGCCGGAGAAGCCGTGAGGAGCCTGCGACGGGATCTGCTGGTCTACGTGCTGGGTTCGGTGGTGGCCGCCTTCCTGCTGGGCGGTGCGGCCACCTACTACATGGCGCGGGCCGAGGTGGACGAAGTGATGGACTATCACCTGCGCCAGTTTGCGCTGTCGCTGCGCGACCAGCGCTTCGGCCAGCCGATCACGCCGCCCGCCGGGGTGCCCGAGGAGGCGCTCGACATCGTGATCCAGATCTGGGATCCGCGTGGCCTCAAGCTGTACCTGTCGAATCCCCACAGCCAGTTGCCGTCGACCGCGCAGCTCGGCTATTCCGACGCCCGCACCGACGAGGGTCGCTGGCGGATGTTCACGGTGGCGATGCGCGACCGCGTGGTGCAGGTGGCGCAACCGATGCGCGTGCGCAGCCGGGTCGCCGCCTCGGCCGCGATCCGCACCTTGCTGCCGTTGTTCCTGATGCTGCCGTTGCTCGGCGGCATGATCTGGTACATGGTGGGCCGCGGACTGCGACCGCTCGACCGGCTCGCCCGCGGCGTCGCCGCGCGGCGACCCGACGCCCTGTCGCCGCTGGCCGCCGGCGGCGTACCGGCCGAGGCGCGGCCGCTGGTAGACGCCCTCAACGACCTGCTCGGTCGCCTCGAACGGGCGCTGGCCACCCAGCGTGCCTTCGTCGCCGACGCCGCCCACGAACTGCGCACACCATTGACCGCGCTCCAGCTCCAGCTCCAGCTCACCGAGCGCGCCGCCGACGCCGCCGAACGCGCCGAGGCACTGGGCGAGCTGAAACGGGGCCTGCAGCGGGCGATCCATCTGGTCGGCCAGTTGCTGACACTGGCCCGCCAGGAACCCGATAGCGACGTCACGCCGGCGCGGGAAGCGCTCGATCTGGCCGATCTGGCGGCCCTCGCGCTGACCGACCATTCGGCGCTGGCCCGCGCCAAGGACATCGACCTCGGCGCCGGTCGGCGGGACCCGGCAGCGCAGGTCGTCGGCGACGCCGCCGCTTTGCGCACGATGGTCGGCTGCCTGCTCGACAATGCGATCCGTTATACGCCGGCCGGCGGTCGGGTCGATCTGTCGGTCGGCGTCGACGGCGACCGGGTCGTGCTCGAGATCGCCGACAGCGGGCCGGGCATCCCGCCGGCCGAACGCGAACGGGTGTTCGATCGCTTCTATCGGCGCGCCGGCCAGAGCCAGACCGGCAGCGGCCTCGGGCTGGCGATCGTCAAGGCGATCGCCGAGCGTCACCAGGCAGAGGTCGAACTGGGCGTCGGCGAGGCCGGCGGCCTGCTGGTGCGCATCGCCTTCCCGCGGGCCGTGCCGGCCTGACGCCGGCGTCGCGGCTCAAGAAGCGCGCCCGCGATGCCGTGATCCCCGACATCCGAACCAGTATGGGCTCCCCCCCGGCATCGATGGTGCAAAAGCGTGTCCTGATCATCGACGACGTCGCGATCATCCGCGCCTATGTCAAGGCCGCGTTGAAGGACGACACCCTGGACGTGGTCGAGGCCGCGAGCGGACAGCAGGCACTGGATGCGCTGGCGATCGCGCCGGTGGACCTGATCCTGTGCGATGTGAACATGCCCGGCATGAACGGCCACGATTTCGTCGTCCGGTTGCGCCACGAGGGCAACCGGACGCCGCTGATCATGCTCACCGCCGAGGGCGACCGCGACATCATCGGCAAGCTGATCCAGCTCGGCATCCAGGGTTACATCCTCAAGCCGTTCAAGCCGGCAGTCTTGCTCGCACGCGTGCGCGAGCAACTGTTCGGAGCCGACGAGCGATCGGCGCGCGACCCGCCGCCGCAGACCCCGCCGACGGCCCGCGGCGACTGATCCGGGCGCTGCAGCCTTGCCGGGCGTCGACTTCGATTATTCTGGCGCGGCAGCGTGCAGCCTGAGATCATCCGGAAACCGACGGATCGGGCGCAATCGGGCGTACCCGTCATGGGCCGGTCTGCGAGGCGAGCTCGCCCGTCGGGCGGGGCCGGCATGGGCCGTGGCCGCCGTGCACGGTGGGGACCGCCGAGCCTGCAAGCGGCCCGCTGCGGTTTCGAGAATCATCGTCCATCGCGCCACGGAGGCGATCATGCCTGTTCAGCCCTTCCATCTCGCCTTCCCGGTCGACGACCTCGCCGCCGCTCGCGGCTTCTACGGCGAACTGCTCGGCTGCCCCGAAGGTCGCAGCGACCGCCATTGGGTCGATTTCGACCTCTACGGCCACCAGATCGTCGCGCACCTGGCGCCGGCCGGCGCCGGCCGGCGATCGAGCAATCCGGTCGATGGCGACCAGGTGCCGGTGCCGCACTTCGGCGTCGTGCTGTCGATGGATCAGTTCGACGAACTGGCCGCCCGCCTGCGGGCAGCCGGCACCGAGTTCGTAATCGAGCCTCATCTGCGTTTCCAGGGGCAGGTCGGCGAGCAGGCGACGATGTTCCTGCTCGATCCCTCCGGCAATGCACTGGAATTCAAGGCGTTTGCCGACATCGGGCAATTGTTCGCCAGGTAGCCGGCGGCGGCGTACCCGGGACGGCGCCGCGACCAGGCCGATCGACGCCGCGGCCCGCGCCGGACAGTCATGCCGACAGGATCAGACAGGATGATCGAACAATCATTGCTGGACCGCGCCCATGCGCTGTGCGCCAGCGAGCACTTCAGGGCGGCGCTGGGGCGCGTGTCGCCGCCGCTGGCCGGGCATGCCGTCCTGCCGGCATCGCATGCGGTGGTCCATCCCAAGGACCAGATGCTGCTGCATTCCCTCGCCCACCTGCGCGACCCGAATGCCGCGGTCAGCCAGTACTTCAACGTGGCGTTGCAGCAGTACCGGGTGGTCTGGCAGCTCCTGCAGCGCCTGTATCCCGAAGGGCTCGAACAGATCCGGCTGCTGGATTTCGCCTGCGGCTACGGGCGCCTGCTTCGATTCATGTCGCTCGGCCTGCGGCCGCAGCAGATCCTGGCGTCGGAGATTCAGGCCGATTGCCTCGGATTCGTCGGCGAGCGCTTCGGTGTGCCCACCCAGCAGTCGTTCGCCGAGCCCGAGCGCTTCGCGCCGGCCCGGTCATTCGATGTCATCTGGGTGGCATCGCTGTTCTCGCACCTGCCGGGCCACCTGTTCGAAGCCTGGCTGGCCCGGCTCAAGGCCTGTCTGTCGCCGGACGGCGTGCTGTGCTTCAGTGTTCACGACCGCCGGCTGCTGCCGCCGGGCGAGGTGTTCCCCGAGGCCGCCGGGATCCTGTTCCAGCCCCATAGCGAGAACGCCGATCTCGAAACCGCCATCTATGGCACGACCTATGTCAGCGAGCCCTATGTTGCCGCCGCGATCGCCCGGATCTGCGGCGATCGCCACACTTACCGCCGATTTCCCCGCCTGCTCGCCCACGAGCAGGATGTCTATGTGCTGCCCGCGCGCGCCGACAAGGACCTCGGGGCGCTCGACGGCTTTCGCTACGGTTGTTGGGGCTGGGTCGACGAACGCAGGCTGTCGGATGACGGCGAACTCTACCTGCGCGGCTGGGCGGCATCGTTCGATCAGCCGCCGCTCGAAGCGGTAGACATATGGGTGGACGGGCAGCGGCTGCGCTGTCCGACCGATCGTCCGAGCGAGGATGTGGCGCGCTGGTTCGACGATCCGGCAATGGCACGCGCGGGCTGGGCGTTCCGCCACCAGGTCGGTCGGCGTCAGGGCCCGGTGCGGATCGCGGTGTCGGCCGGCGCGGGAGAGGAGGGCGGCGCGCTGCTGCTGGCCGCCGAACTCGAGCGACCCGCCGGGCTGCGTCCGGTACCCGGGATGTGGTCGCGGCTGCGCCGGTTGCTGCGCTGAGCGCGCCGGCCGGCGACAGCTTTCGGGCCGGGACGCCGGGCTTGACACGACTGGCGGGTCTCCACGATTCTCGAACACCGGGCGGACGCTGCGCCGAGCATTCGGCGGGCGTACGGCCCCGAGCCAGGAGGCCAGCCAATGCAAACCACAGTATTCGATGTTGACGGCATTCGTACCGACGACGACCTGCGCAGCGTCATGAACGCGATCCAGGATTTGCCTTGCATCGCCCATGCCGAAGTGGATGTCGCCACCGGGCGGGCCACTGTCGAGCACACCAGCATGGTCAACGAAGGCGAGATTCGCGCTGCCGTCGAGGAGGCGGGCTTCGTCACCCGCTGACCGCGAGCGCCCGCCGATCGGCGTGGAAAACCCCTGTTACAGGTGGCTGGACGCCCCTTAAGTCTGGTTTAAGTCCACTTCTCCGATAGTCGATGCCACAGCGCGACGACGCGCGACCAACGAGATCGACAGAAGGAGAACAGCCATGCAATCCACTCGACTGCGCCGCAGCGCGACGGCGCTTGCCGTCATGCTGGCGGTCGGCGGCAGCTACACCCTCGGCCGGAGCGCGATCGGCGATGCCCATGCCGAGTCGGCGACCGTGATGCCGGTCGCGACCAGCGTCGCCGCCCTGCCGGATTTCCGCGCGATCGCCGAGCGACTGGGTCCGGCGGTGGTCAATATCGCGGTCGAAGGTACGGTGCGCACCGCGACCCGTTCGCAGATCCCGCAGTTGCCGCCCGGACTCGAGCTGCCCGACTTCTTCAAGCGTTTCGGACCGATGCAGCCCCACGGCGCCGAGCGCAGCGTACGCGGCCAGGGCTCCGGATTCATCGTCAGCAGCGACGGCGTGATCCTGACCAACGCCCACGTCGTCGACAACGCGACGTCCGTCACGGTGCGCCTCACCGACCGCCGCGAATTTACCGCACGCGTGGTCGGCATCGACAAGCCCAGCGACGTTGCCGTGCTGAAAATCGATGCCGACGACCTGCCGACGGTACCGATCGGCAATCCGGACAGCGCCCGCGTCGGCGACTGGGTGCTGGCGATCGGATCGCCGTTCGGCTTCGAGAACAGCGTCACCGCCGGCATCGTCTCGGCCAAGTCACGCTCGCTGCCGGACGAAGGCTATGTGCCGTTCATCCAGACCGACGTCGCGATCAATCCGGGAAACTCCGGCGGTCCGCTGATCAACATGGCGGGCGAAGTGATCGGCATCAATTCGCAGATCTACTCGCGTTCCGGCGGCTACCAGGGTCTGTCGTTCGCGATCCCGATCGACGTCGCCGACGGCATCAAGGACCAGTTGCTGGCTGACGGCAGCGTCACCCGTGGCCGCATGGGTGTCGGCATCCAGGATGTCAACCAAGCACTGGCCGAGTCCTTCGGCCTGGATTCCGCCCGTGGGGCGCTGGTGACCCAGGTCGAGAAGGACAGCCCGGCGGAACGGGCGGGCCTTCGTTCAGGCGACGTCATTCTCGAGCTCGACGGCGCTGCGGTGGCGCGCTCGGCCGAGCTGCCGCCACGGGTGGCGGCAATGACACCGGGCAGCGAAGCCAGGCTCAAAGTGTGGCGCGACGGCAAGACCGTCGATCTCGAGGTCGAGGTCGGGCGACTCGAGAGTCCGTCCCTGGCCGGCGCCTCGCCGGACGACGCCGATCGGGCCCGCCTCGGGCTGGCACTGCGGCCGCTGACCGACGAGGAGCGGCGGCGCAGTGGTGTCGAGGAAGGCCTGCTGGTGCTCGAAGCGGACGGCCCCGCATCACGTGCCGGCATCCGCCCGGGCGACGTCGTGCTCGCGTTGAATGGGCGTGCAGTGGATGACGTCGCCGGGCTCAAGCGCCTGCTCGACGGTGCCGGCAAGCATGTCGCGCTGCTGGTCCAGCGCAACGACGCACGGATCTTCGTGCCGGTGGAAATCGGATGACCAGGCGGCGGGCGGCAGGTGCCGCCCGTCCGCCCCGGGAGGAGGTGGACATGAAGAATATTTCGCAGACCACGATCAGACAGTTCCTGCGTGCGGCGGCGGTCGCCCTCGCGCTCGGCAACGAGGCGGCGCAGGCGGATTCCCTGGCCGCCATGCAGACGGCATCGCCGCCGCCGACCCGTGGAAATTCGTCACTGACACTGGCGCAGGACACCGATTCCGGGAGAGAATTGAGGATTACCCGGCGTCAGTGGGACAAATCATCGCCCGAGAGCCCGTGACATCCGCGAGGCCGGTGCCCATTCCGAGCCCGAAGAAAATTTTCGTTGAACCCTTGTCCTTCCGACAAGTCATCCCCAGATTGCGTAATTTGATGCATGCCTGCCGCGATCGGCGGCGGCGCGACCGGAGCCTTTGATGAATCGCCAGACCGACACCACGGTGCGCCAGATCCTGCGCACCGCCGCCTTTGCCATCGCTCTTCCGACGGCTGCCAGTTCAGCGGCGGCGACTGCTGGCAGGCAGGAGGCTACCGACGCGACGCCGTTGTTTCCGTTGAAGCTCGCGCCCAAGATCGGCAGCACCGAGGAAGACGTGGCCGAGCCGATCAGCGTCCGCGTGCTCGATGCGGAAGGGCGCTGCGTGCTCAACGCCCGCACCCACGGCAAGTGCACGGTCGGACCGCTGCCCGCCGGCGAATATCGCGTCCAGTTGCAGGCCGGTTCGTTCGCCGAGGAACATGCGTTGCGGCTCGGCAGCGGCCGTCGCGGCCTGCTACGCTATCACCTCGGGGCGTGAGGGGCGCCGCCCTCCTGCGCCGACGCTTCGATCGGAGCGACATAGCGATTGTCGATGGCGCCGAAGATGCTGGCGCCATCGCCGTCGAGCATCTCGATCCGTACCTGGTCGCCGGGCCGCATCAGCGGCGTCCGTGCGGCGCCGGCATGGACCGTCTCGAGCAGTCGGCGCTCGAGCAGGCAGCAACAACCGCTGCCGCCGTTGTCGACCAGTGACGAGGCCAGGTCGGCCTGGGGCGCCGACACGGTGCCCGAGCCGATGATCGTGCCGGCGGCCAGGCGCCGCGTGCGGGCGGCATGGGCGATCAGCCGGGCGAACGAAAAATGCATGGTCGGACCGGCGTCGACGCGCCCGAACGGGCGGCCGTTGAGATCCACCCGCATCTGCAGATGAACCCGACATGACTGCCAGGCCGGGCCCAGTTCGTCCGGCGTGACCGCCACCGGCGCAAAGCTGCTGGCCGGCTTCGACTGAAAGAAGCCGAAACCGCGCGCCAGCTCGGCCGGCACCAGCGCCCGCAGCGAGACATCATTGACCAGGGTCAGCAGGTGAATCCGCGATGCGGCGTCGGCCTCGCCGATGGCAGCGGGCACGTCGTCGAGGATGACTGCGAGTTCCGCCTCGAAATCGGCGCCCCAGGCCGGGTCCGCCGCGATCTCGGCGTGGTTGGGCAACAGATCGTCGGAGCCACCCTGGTACATCAGTGGCACCGTTTCCAGGTCGTCGGGCGCTGACGCGCCGCGTGCCTGACGGGCGAGTCTGACGTGGCTCAGGTAGGACGAACCGTCCGCCCACTGGAAGGCGCGGGGCAAGGGCGCCAGGCATGACCGCGGATCGAAGGGCTCGGCATGGCGCGCGTGGGCATTCTCGAGAGCCGCGGCGACTTCCCGCAGCCGTGGCTCGCAGCGCGCCCATTCGTCCAGCGCCGACTGCAGCGTCGGCGCGATGCCGTCGACGGTCTGGCAGATCGTGAGATCGCGGCTGACGACTGCGAGCCGGCCGTCACGGCCGCCCCGGTCCAGGCTGCACAGTTTCATCGGATGCCTCGCTTCGGACGCGACGCCGGCATCGTCTCACGGGCCGGCTGCTGGCGCTACGGTCGACCGGGCGGGTCGCGAAGGCAGAGGTCGCGTCCGCCGTGCGTCCGCGACCGCGCGGCGGGGGACGCGCGCGACTAGAACAGCTCGACGCTCTCGCCGCTGCTGCCGGCGCTCGCAAGATACTCGTCGAGGGCCTGTTGTACGCCCACTCCGCGCATTACCGCCTGGAACATGTCGTGTTCCTCGGCGGTCGAGTAGCGGGAGCGGATCTTCTCCTGCAGCCCCACCCATTCCGACGGGTTGTACAGGCGACCCTTGTCGGCGACCAGGGACCCCAGCGCCTCGAGGCTGTGGCAGACGTGGGCGAGCCGCTGTGCGAGCTTGTCATAGAACTGGAAGGCGACGATCGACGAATGCACCATCTGCCCGGCTTCCTCGGCCTGGGCCGTGAGCTGGGCCTTGATCGGACCGGTTTGGGGCGTGTCCGGCAGTTCCGCGGCGGTGCAGCCGATCTTGCGCATGTTGCCGGCGAGCGTCGTGAAGCTGTTGGTCAGCACGTCCACCGAGCTGTTGCCCTCGCGCATGGCGGCTTCGATCTGGGCCGCGGCGAGCTGTAGCATCAGCACGGTCTCGCGCACCTGGCTCCAGTCGAGGTCCGGCGCGCTTGCCCGCGTGCCCTGTTGCAGGTCGCTCTCAATCATGGTCCTTCGCTCTCGGGAATGGGATGGCTCCTGTCTTTTCGGCAGTTGCGCGCCGGACTTGACCCGCGGCCGGTCGCGGCCTGCGGGCGCGCCACTACGAGCCCGGGCGCGCCCGACAGTAAGCCGCGACCGCCCTCAGTTCGGCCTGCCGCCGACGAAGACCGGTTCGATCTCGAGCGCGATACCGAATCGAGCCCTTACGTCGCCGCGGATCGCCTCGGCCACCCGACGCACGTCGGCGCCGACGGCGCCGCCGCGGTTGACCAGCACCAGTGCCTGCTTCTCGTAGGCGCCGACCGGGCCGAGGTTGCGGCCTTTCCAGCCGCAGCGTTCGATCAGCCAGCCGGCCGCGACCTTGCCGGCGCCGCCGGCCTGGGCGAAAGCCGGCGCGTCGGGCCAGCGTCGGCGGAAGCGGGCGAAGGCGGCGGCGTCCAGCACCGGGTTCTTGAAGAAGCTGCCGGCGTTGCCCAGGCGGGCAGGGTCGGGCAGCTTGCGGCGGCGGATCGAAACGACTGCGTCCGAGATCTGGCACGGTTCGGGCGACGCGATGCCGAGCCCCTGCAATTCGGCGGCGAGCTCGCCGTAGCCGAGGTTCGGTTGCCAGTCGCGGGGCAGACGGAAACGCACCGAGCCGATCAGCCAGTGCCCACTTTCCGGCCCCTTGAAGATGCTGTCGCGGTAGCCGAAGCCACATTCGTCGCGTCCGAACCGCCGCCGCCCGCCGCTGCGCAGGTCGAGCGCCTCGAGCGAATCGAAATGGGCCGCCATCTCCAGCCCGTAGGCGCCGATGTTCTGGATCGGTGCCGCGCCGACCGTGCCCGGAATCAGCGACAGGTTCTCGAGGCCCGGCCATCCCCGGTCCACCGTCCAGCGGACGAAGCCGTGCCAGTCTTCACCGCCGCCGGCCTCGACCAGCCAGCCGGCGCGGTCCTGGGTGATCAGTCGTCGCCCACCGATCGCAACGTGCAGCACCAGCGCGTCGACGTCGGCCTCGAAGATGGTGTTGCTGCCGCCGCCGAGAATCTGTGCGCCGTCGGCCAGCGCGCCGGCGTCCAGCAATGCGCGGGCGTCGTCGAGGGTTTCGATCCGCACCAGGCGGCGCGCGCGTGCGGGCAGCCCGAAGGTGTTCAGCGGGCCGAGGGGGACATCGATGTCGATCTTGGGCGGTGACGCCATGCTTGCCGGTTCCGGGCGGCCGCGGCGGACCGCGTCAGTGCGACGCGACTGAGTCGCTTCGCGTGGGTGGCTCGATCGGGAATGCGCGATCGTACGCCAGGTTGAAGACGAAGGCATAGGCGACGTAGGCCAGTGCCAGACCGATGTCCGCGACGAGCGCCGTCTGCCAGTCCATCCCGGTCCATGCCATGACCAGCGGCAGCGTCAGCAACAGCAGTCCGAACTCGAAGCCGAGCGCCTGGGCGCAGCGCAGCGCGATCCCCCGGCGGTCTGCGGCGCGACCGGTGATGCGGCCTTCGACGAGATCGAAGCCGGTGTTGTAGAGACCATTCCATGCGGCGGCGATCGCCGCGACCGTGGCCATCAGGCCGAACGACTCGCCCAGGCCGACGCCGGACAGCCACATGAACGGTGGCGTGATCAGCAGCAGGCCGCCCAGTTCGAACAGTAGGATCTGGCGAATCCGGTCGGACAGCGATCGCAACGACGGACGATGGGGCACGGCAGACTCCCGGCGCAGGTCCGCCGACCATACCCGAGCCCGGGCCGTTCACCCAAGTGCCGGCCGGGCCGCCAGCAGGCTCAGGTACGCAGGTCGGGCAGGGCTTCGCCCTCGGGCACGAAACGCAGTGCGACGCCGTTGTTGCAGTAGCGCTTGCCGGTCGGTGGCGGTCCGTCGTCGAAGACGTGCCCCTGGTGGCCGCCGCAGCGACTGCAGTGGTATTCGGTGCGTGGCAAGATCAGCTTCCAGTCGGTCTTGATGCCCAGCGCGTCGGGCAGCGGCCGAAAAAAGCTCGGCCAGCCGGTGCCGCTGTCGTACTTGGCGGCGCTGCTGAACAGAGGCAGGAAGCACGCCGCACACACATAGGTACCTTCGCGCTTCTCGTGATTCAGCGGGCTGCTGCCCGGCCGTTCGGTGGCTTCCTCGAACAGCACCGCATAGGATGTTTCGGGCAGCAGCGCCGCCCACTCCTGCCTGGATTTGGTCAGTTGCATGCTGCCGCCTCCTTTCGCTGCGAGCGCCGGGAAGGTGTGCCCCGCCGCCAGCGCGAGCAGGCCCCCGAGCATGTCACGTCGTTTCATCGTCAGTTCTCCGTCGAGCCGAGGCCGCAATGGCCAGGTCAAGTCATCTGACCGGTGCCTGCGCCCGGGACTTACATCGGCGGACCGTCCTAGGCAGACATTTGAGTCCGTCGGCGACGACGGGTTCATGCGCCGCGCGAGAGCAGCGGCCGCAGCGCGATCAGGCCGAACAGCGGGCCGGGCAGCAGCAGCCAGGCGACCCGGCTGCCCCAGGCGTCGACGAGGTGGGTGCCGATGGCGATCGAGATCATCGTGATGGCGAAGCCCAGGGCATTTTGCAAGGCCAGCGCGCTGCCGACGATCTCCGGCGGGCAGGCCCGTGCCGACAGTGCCGAAAAGTGGGGCGAATCGGCAACGGCCGACGCTCCCCACAGCAGCAGCAGCGCGAAGCGTGCGGCCGGCTGCAGATCGCCTGCGAGGGGAAGCAGCGCGCAGCAGGTCATCGAGATCGCGAGCGCCAGCGCGGCGACCCGCGCGCTGCCGATTCGGGCGGACAGGCGGCCGCCGGCGACGCAGCACAGGGCGCCGACAGCCATCACCGCGAACGCGATCGCCGAGGCGCCGCCGAAGTGGACGTCGAGCCCGTCGATCGTGGCCAGCACCGGTACCAGGGTCCACATCGCGTACAGTTCCCATTGGTGCCCGAAGTAGGCCAGCGCGGACGCGCGGAAAGCGGGTCGGGTGAAGGCCACGAGGACGCGCCCGAGGCGCATCGGCGGCGCACCCGCGCGAGGCTTCAGGTACGGTCCGTCGCCGAGCATCAGGACCAGCACGGCAGCAAACAAGGCCAGCATCGAGGCCACCAGGATCGGCGCCTGCCAGGGCCAGTCGGCACCGGCCCAGCGCACGCCATGGGGCAGCGCGGTCCCCAGCACGAGCATGCCGACCAGCAGCGCCAGGGCCTCGCCGGCCCGTTCCGGCACCCATCCGACCACCAACTTCATGCCCAGGGGGTAGATGCCGGCGAGACACAATCCGACTGCAAAGCGCAGCACCAGCCCGGCCTCGATGCCGCCGGCGAGCAGGGCGAAGGCCGCGTTGAAGCCGCTGCCGAGCAGCGCGCAGACGGCGAATATGCGGCTGGCGGGAAAGCGGTCGGCGAGCCCGGTCAGAGCGAATGCCAGGGTGCCGCAGATGAACCCGAACTGGACCGCGTTGGTCAGCCAGCCGAGCTCGACGGTACCGATGTGCCACTCGTCGGCCAGCGCGTCGGCGACGCCGTTGGCGGAAAACCAAAGGGCGGTTCCGAACAGCTCGCTGACGACGATGACGGCGACGGGTGGCAGGCGCATCGAAGCAGTATCGTTGGCCGTCCGTCACGCTTACAAGTCGATGCATCATGCGGCAGCGCAGCACGGCATAGTGATCGGCTGTCGACGACGAGGCACCGATGAGCGCTGATCCGACCGCGAACCGCCGCTGGCGTGCGATGCTGTGGCTGCATCTGGGCCTCGGCCTCGCGCTCGCCGCCTGGCTGCTCTGGCAGACCCGGCCGGTATCGCTGCCGGAGGTGCCGGGGGCGCGCATCCAGTGCCTGTCGTACAGCCCCTTCCGCGGCCCCGAGCGCTCGCCGCTGGTGCCCGGAGAGGCGATCTCGGTCGCGCAGATCCGGCACGACCTGCAGGCCATCGCGCCGCTTTCCGACTGTGTCCGCATCTATTCCGTCGACCAGGGGCTCGATGCCGTGCCCGCGGTTGCCGAGGCGCTCGGCATGACGGTAATCGTGGGCGCCTGGATCGGTCGCAACGACGCCGCCAACCGGATTCAGCTGGCACGCGTGGTCGAACTGGCGCGGGACCACCCGCACAGCGTGCGCGCCCTGATGATCGGCAACGAGGTCTTGTTGCGGCGTGAACAAACCAGCGCCGAGATCGCGGCCCTGCTCGACGAGGTGCGGCGGCAGGTGTCGGTGCCGGTCAGCTATGCCGACGTCTGGGAGATCTGGCTGCAGAACGCCGCGCTTGCCGGGGCGGTGGACTTCGTGACCGTGCACATCCTGCCATTCTGGGAGGATCACCCGGTGGCCGCGAAGCAGGCGGTCGCGCACGTAGCGGCCGTCCATCGCCGCGTCGAAGCGGTCTTCGACAAGCCACTCCTGATCGGCGAGAGCGGCTGGCCGTCGGCTGGCCGGCAGCGCGGTCCGGCCGTACCGGGACGGCTCGAGCAGGCGCGCTTCGTCCGCGAATTCCTGTCCGCCGCCGCGCGCGAACGGTGGCAATACAATCTGATCGAAGCCTTCGATCAACCGTGGAAGCGCCGCCTCGAGGGGACCGTGGGCGGTTACTGGGGCATTCTCGATGGCGCCGATCGTCTGCATTTTCCGTTGACCGGCGCCGTGTCCCGGCGCGACGGACTCGGCGCGGCGCCGGCCGCCGGCGTCGCCGGCGCCGCGTTGCTCGGCGTGCTGACCGCGCTGGCCGGCCGGCGGCGACTGCCGCTCGCTGCCTTTGCCGCGAGCGGGCTTTGGCTGGGCCTTTGCGGCGCGATGCTGTTCGAGCACGCGCAGCTGGCATGGCGCGACGGCAGCGAATGGCTGGCACTCGGCTCGGCGGCGCTTCTCGGACCCGCTTGGCTGATTCTGCGGGCGCTGTCGCCACGGCCGGACGGCGGCGTCGCGCGAGCGCGTCACGGATTGCACCTGGCGATTCTCTACTGCACGGCGCTGGCGGCGCTCTGGCTGGCGGCCGATCCGCGATACCGTGACTTCCCGCTGTGGATGTATGCCGGCTCGGCGCCGGCGCTGCTGTTGTGCGGCGAGAGCCTGAGCGGGCCGCGACGCGATGCGATCAGGATCTGTGCCGTGGTGACGGCGCTCGCCGGCCTCGCGCGCCTGCTGCCCGAGCCCGGCAACCTTCAGGCTGTTGCATGGTCAATGTTGTGCCTGGTGCAGGCGGCGGGCGGATGGGCGGCGGGCCAGCAACAGCAGCGCGAGTAGCGCCGCCGCCGACGCCGGTTCGACGTTGTAGAGCACCATGCCGGCGATGCCGAGCACCCAGGCCGACCATGCAGCCGGCCGCCAGTGCGCGATCAGGCCGATCCCTGCGGCCAGCATCGCGATCCATCCGAGGTGACCGCCGACGAAGCTCTGGACGACCGCTTCGCGCGCGACGATGGCGGTGTCGCAGGCGGTATCCGAGAGGCCACTGCAGGCGACCAGGAGGCTTTCGTTCTCGACCAGGCCGAGCCTCGCGGCGAGCGCCAGCAGAAAGGCCAGGGCGGCCACCAGCATTATCCCGAACATATTCCTGGCATCGGCGTTCATGCGCTCTCCTTGCCTTATTGTGCGGCGCAAAATTTGTTACCAATTCGGCGCTGCCGGGGTCTGTCGCCCCACTTAGAATCGAATCCGACGAGACATTCCAGAACGCTCGATGTCGGCTGTCGGATTCTGCGTGCCGCCTCGCCCGGCACGTCGGTCCGTCATTCTCCAGCGTGCCGGCACGCAGCGCAAGCGTCTCGGGCGATACGCCAAGAGGGAGCCATGAGGAAAGCGATGCACTGGACATGGCGCGTGCTGGCCGCACTGATGGTCGCCGCGCTGGTGGGATACCTGCAGTACCTGATCTGGGGCTGGAGCAACCGCGGCGTGGCCTTCGGCGACGCCGCCGGCGACATCGGCGGCTACGCCTACAGCCCGTTCCAACGCGACCAGTGGCCGGCGCGCGGGGAATTCCCGAGTCTAGAGCAGATCAGCACCGACCTGCTGCTGCTGTCGCGCAGCACCACCCGCATCCGCACCTATGGCGCGCTCGACAATCCGTCGATCATTCCGCTCGCAGAACTGCACGACCTGAAGGTCACCGCCGGTGCGTGGCTGTCGGGAGACCACGCCAACAACGTGCGCGAGCTCGGCGCCGCGATCGCATCGGCGCGGGACTATCGCCACGTGGACCGCCTGATCGTCGGCAACGAGGTGCTTCTGCGCCACGATCTCAGTGTCGAGCAACTCAGTGTGTATCTCGATGTGGCCCGCAAGAAGCTCGCCGGTACGTCGAAGGCGGTGTCGACCGCCGAACCCTGGCACGTCTGGCTCAAGCATCCGGAGCTTGCCGAACACGTCGATTTCATCACCGTGCATCTGCTGCCTTTCCATGAAGGCGTGCCGGCCGAGCAGGCGGTCGGCTATGCCATGCAGCGCTACGACGAGCTGGCACGGACTTTCCCGGGCAAGCCGCTGGTGATCGGCGAAATCGGCTGGCCCAGCCGCGGTCCGGAGATCCAGCAGGCCGAGGCAAGCGTCGCCGCCGAGGCCCGCTTCATCCGGGAATTCCTGCCGCTGGCCCGCGAACGCGGCCTCGACTACTACCTGATGGAAGCCTTCGACCAGCCGTGGAAGGTCGAGCTCGAAGGTTGGGCGGGTCCGTATTGGGGCCTGTTCAAGGCTGACCGCACGCCGAAGTTTCCGCTCGACGGCCTGATCCTCAACGACATTCGCTGGCAGGAGAAGGCGCTCACCGCGGTCAAGATCGCATTCGTGCCGATGTTCCTGGTGGCGCTGCTGCTGCGCGGCTGGGGTGCCCGTGGCCGACTCTGGCTTGCCGCCCTGATCCAGGCCTGCGTCTCGGTGTTCGTCGTCAGTGTCAATGTGCCTCAGGACTACTACCTGACCGACAACGACCAGATCGGGCTAGTGCTGCTGATCTGTGCAGCCGGACTGACCGCGGCGGTGTTGCTGGCCCACGGCTTCGAATTCGGCGAGCTGATGTTCAAGGGTCGCTGGCGCCGACGATTCGGTCCGCGCCCGCCGCTGCCGGCCGATCAGGAACCCTTCGTGTCGATTCACCTCGCCTGCTGCAACGAGCCGCCGGAAATGGTGATCGCGACGATCGACAGCCTCGCCCGCCTCGACTACCGCAATTTCGAGGTGCTGGTGGTGGACAACAACACCACCGATCCCGCCCTGTGGATGCCGGTGGAGGCCCATGTCGCGACGTTGGGCGCCAATTTCCGCTTCTTCCACCTGCCCAAGTGGCCGGGCTTCAAGGCCGGGGCGCTGAATTTCGCACTCGGCCAGACCGACGCCCGGGCCGAGGTCGTCGGTGTCGTCGACGCAGATTACGTCGTCGAGCGGGACTGGCTTTCGGTGCTGGTGCCGCATTTTCTCGATTCGCCGGAAGTGGCGGTGGTGCAGGCGCCGCAGGCGCATCGCGACTGGGCCGGCCAGGCCTTCCGTCGCATGTGCAACTGGGAGTTCGACGGCTTCTTCCGCATCGGCATGCATCATCGCAACGAGCGCAACGCATTGATCCAGCACGGCACGATGACGCTGGTCCGGCGCAGCCAGCTCGAAGATCATGGGGCGTGGTCTGAATGGTGCATCTGCGAGGACACCGAACTCGGTTTGCGCCTGATCAAGCAGGGACTCGACACACGCTATGTCGACCACGTGCTCGGACGCGGCCTGACGCCGTCGGATTTCGCGGCGATCAAGTCGCAGCGTTTCCGCTGGGCCTTCGGCGCGATGCAGATCCTCAAGCGCCACCTGCCGTCGCTGCTCGGCGGCGGGCGCATGACCATCGCCCAGCGCTACCATTTCCTGACCGGCTGGTTCCAGTGGCTCGGCGATGCGCTGCAGCTGGTGTTCGTGTTCGCCAGCCTGGCATGGACCCTGGGCATCCTGGTCAAGCCCGCGGCCTTCGGACTGCCGGTGGTCACGCTCGCGCTGCCGGTGCTCGGCTTCATGGTATTCAAGGCGGCGCTCGGACCGATCCTCTACCGCCGCACGATGGCCTGTCCGTGGACCGACATCCTCGGCGCGTCGGTGCTGTCGGTCGGCCTGTCGCATGCCATCGCACGCGGGATCTTCGCCGGCATCATCAAGCGCCGCGGCGAATTCGTGCGTACGCCGAAAAGCTGGAAGGCCAAGGGCCGACTGGCGTTCTTTTCGCCGATCCGCGAGGAGATCGGGCTGCTGGTGGCGCTATTGCTGGCCGCCGCCGCCCTGTTCTGGACCCAGGATGCCCAGGCGATGGAGGCGCGGGTATGGATCGGCATCCTGCTGATGCAGACCCTGCCCTACGTCGGCGCGATCCTGTGCCAGTTCGCCGCCTACCTGCCGGATCGCGGCGCGCCTGCGCAAGGCGCACCGGCAGTCGAGGCACAGCCGGCGGCAGTCTGATCGCGGCGCGCCGCCGATGCGCAACCCGGGACACGACACCGCGCACGTCAGCGCGCCGACGCTGTCGATCGGCGACGCCGATCTGCGGCTGCTGGCGCGGCCTGCGTCGATCGTGCTTGCGTTCGGGCTGTTGCTCTACCTGGCGGCGACCTGGCATAGCTACGGCATCGGCCCCGACGAACCGCAAAGGCAGGCGTATGGCCGACTGCTGCTAGATTTCTACCAGTCCGGCCTGGTCGATACGGTGCAGTTGCAGCGCGCCGGGACGATCGCCGGTGGCGGGCTGTTCGACCTGCTGACGGCAGCCCTGGAGCCAATTTGGCCGGGTCCGGTGTGGGACCTGCGCCACCTCGTCAGTGGATTGTTCGGATTGGGCGGCATGCTCGCCGCCTGGCGCCTGGCAAGATTGCTCGGTGGGGAGGCCGCTGCCCTGCTTGCCGTCGTGATCCTGGCACTGACCGGCGCCTGGAGTGGCGCGCTGTTCACCCATACCGCAGAAATTCCACAGGCGGCCTGCATGAGCTGGGCGCTCTATTTCCTGACCCGCCTGTCCGTCGACCTGCCCAGGTTGGCGCCGTCCCACGCGTTCGGCTTTGCCTTCAGTACCGGTGCCGCGCTGGCGATCGGCGACAGCGCCTGGCTGATGCCGATCTGCCTCTTGCTGTGCCTGCTGGTGGCGGCCAGACGGGACCGGCAGGCCGGATCACGGTTCGGCCACTGGCTGCTCGCCCTGCTGCCCGGGGTGGCGATCGCTGCCGGTTTGATGTGGCTCGGCCGTCCGGCACTGCTGACCGGCCTGGCCGGGACCGGGCCCGGTGCCGTCGTGCCGACCCTGGTCGATGGCAGCCTGCTGTTCAGCAACGAGGTGCCGCGCAGCTATCTGCACGACTATCTGGTGGTGAAGCTGCCGGAACTGATGCTGATCGGGCTCGGTCTGGCCCTCGGCGGGCGTCCGTGGCGCCCGGCGGAGGCGCCTGCCCGGGTCGCCGAGCGCCGTGCGCAGACGCGGCGAGGCAGCTCGCTGCACCTTCCGCTGGCGTTGGCGATCGGCCTGCCGATCGCCTTTGCCTGGCTGACACGGCCGGCGCTGGCCGACGGCCTGCGCCAGTTCCTGTTCCTGTTGCCGCCGCTCGCGGTGGCATCGGCGCTGGGCTGGCGGATGTTCTGGCAGGCCCTGCGCGGCAATCCGGCCGCGGCATGGCTGATCGCCGCCATCGTCGGCCTGCTGGTGGCGATCCACACCACCACCCTGGCGCACCTGCAGCCCTATGGTCACGTCTTCTACAACAGTCTGGCCGGTGGCCTGCGCGGCGCCGCCGGCAGCTGGGTGCTCGACTACAACGCGAGTTCGCTACGGGAGGACGTCGACATGCTCGAGCGCTACACCGGGCTTGCCGGAACGCCTTCGACCGCGCGCCCGGCCGGCGCGGTGGCGGTGCTGATATGTGGCGACGTGGTTCAGGCGCGGAGCGCCTTGCCGCCGCCGTTCGTGCCGACCCGCGACCCTGCACTCGCCCGCTTCGCGATCGTCGCCAGCCAGCCGGGTTGCCCGGCGTCGGGCCAGGGCGAGGTCATCCACTCGGTCATCCGCCGCGGCGTCGTGCTCGGTCAGCTGCTCGATCTGCGGGTCCGCGGCGACAGCCTGCCGCCAGCCGCCCATCGCGACTAATCGATGATCCGCGCGGGTGCCACGTCATTGTGGTATTCGAGCCGGCGGTGCATTTCGCGGCTGACCTCGATGGCGCCCTGGTCGTCGACCCGGAGCACGTGCGCGATGTCGTAGCGGGCGGCGAGTTGCGGCCAGTCCTTGCCGTCGATGAATAGCGGCTTGCTGGCGGCATCGGACAGGGTTCCCGCGCCGGGTCGCCGGGTGACCAGCACGGTCAGCGACTGCGTGCCGCGGGCGGGCCGCCCGTCGCGCGGGTCGAGCAGGTGGCTGTAGCGTACGCCATCGATCTCGAAGTAGCGTTGATAGTCGCCGGAGGTGCCGACGGCCTCGCCATCATAGAGGGGCAGCGACGCCAGCACACCGGCGTCGCGCGGGTGCTGGATGCCGATGCGCCACGGACGATCGCCCTTGGCGCCGAGCGCCAGCACATTGCCGCCGATATTGACGAGGGCATTGGCGATGCCTTTCATGCGCAGGATCCGCGCGGCCTGGTCGAGCGCATAGCCCTTGGCGTAGCCGCCCAGGTCGATGCGCACGAAGCGATTGCTGCTATTGACGGTACGACCGTTGATGACCAGATCCAGGATCCGCGGTCGGCGTGCCACCAGTGCGCGTACGGCGCCGTCGGCGGGCAGTTTCGGCCTGAAGGTGTCGGTGTGGAATCCCCACAGTTCGATCAGACGGCCGATGGCCGGCTCGAACAGGCCGTCGCCGAGGGCCGAGAGCCGCTTGGCGTCGGCCAGCATTGTCGCCAGCTCGGCCGATACCTGGTGATGGCGCCCGGCCTCGATGGCGTCGTTGAGTTCGGTCAGCTCGGACGGCTCCCATGCGTGGTAGGCCCGGTGCAGGCGGTCGAATTCGCGCAGCACCTCGGCCAGCGCCTCGTTCGCCAGGGCCGGGTCGTTGCCGTAGACGACCACCTCGACACGGGTGCCGAAGACGTAGGATTCCTGGCGGAACAGTTCGTCCCGAGCGCATCCGGCCAGGCCGAGCACGACCAGCAGCGCGGTCATCAGGCGGCGAACGTGTGCCGACTGCATCACGGTGCGGGCCATGCTGCCCGCTGCAAAAGTGAGCGGATCTGCCGTAATTCGGCCGACGACATCTTCGACGGATGCCCCCCATGAATACCGGACGACATCTCTGCGCCGCCCTTCTCGTTGCCGTGGGTTCGATCGCCGCCGCCGGCACTGACTCGCCCGCAGTGGACGAACGCAGCCGCCATCAGCAGCGTCGAATCGACCGCGGCATCGTCGCCGGCGAGCTGACCGAACGCGAGGCGATGGCGCTGCGCCGCGGCCAGGACCGGATCCGCGATGCGGTACGTGACGCAAAGGCCGACGGCAAGCTTACGCGACATGAGCGCAGGCACATCGAGAGGCTGCAGAAACAGCAGGCACGTCGCATATCGCGCGAGCGCAAGGACGACGAACGCCGCTTCTGAGCCGGATCAGTCCGGCACATCGTTGCGCAGTTCCGGCGGCAGCCGGCCGACCAGCCAGCCGACCACCAGCGGGATCAGCACCAGATCGTCGACGATGCCGATCAGCGGCAGGGTATCTGGCAACAGGTCCACCGGCGAGAGCACGTACAGCGCCAATCCGGCAAGCGCCGGCAGCAGCCAGGCCGGGCGCCGCGGATGGCGCAGGGCGAATGCCAGGACGCGCATGTCCCTGCGGATCAGGCGGTAGAGGGCGATCAGCTTTTGCATTGCGTAAACGGGCAGTTTCGACAGGGACTTCGACCATGGCAGCGGCCCGTTGTGCCGATACTTCGGTGCTGCTGCACAATTTATTGCGCCCCGGTCGCGAGTGCGTCGTCTCGGGCCTCCGGAAAAGCGTGCGGCAGCGGATACTTGCGGGCAAAGCGCCGGTAGCTTTGAGCCAACTCGCGGCAGTCCCTGCGCTGGCCCGACGGTGCTTCGATGTGGTCACGGTACATGTGATGGATCAGTGCGATGCCATCCTCGCTTCCGAGCAACTGGCGGGCCAGGCCGATCGATTCCGGTTCGTCGAGGCCGGTGGCACGGGCGACAATGGCCACGGTTTCGAAATCGAGTTCGATGAAATCCGTCAGATCGGTGATCGAAAGCATGCGGGCTCCCCGGTCGTGGTCGGCGCACAACAATGTTGCTGCGGCGCATCAATTATCGCACGATCGTGGGTCCCGGGTCATTGCGGATGCAGGTTCCTCAATGCCAGCGCCACTCGTCCTCGCGTCGCGTGAATTCGCATTGGCCGCCATTGGCGAGCAATTCGCGAATCCGCCACGGCCGGCCTTCGTCATCGAGTTCGACCAGCCCGATGCCGCTGCCGTTTAGCAGCCGCCGACCATGGGCCATGACCCGGCGGACGCGCCCAAGGTCGGCAACGAAGCCTTCGAGTACCGAGGCTTCCTGTCGGTATCGCCGGAGATCCGCGTCGTCGAGCCCGGCGGGCGCATCCGGCATCACGTCGTGCCAGGCCGCCGGCGACCACGCCAGCGGGTACATCGCCAGCATCTCACCCGGCGTGATCAGGTGATTGTGGGCATTGTCGGCGGTGAACACCGGCTTTTCGACGCCGCCGAACAGGATCTCCAGCACGGCGAAATTGCGCTTGCGCCGAGGCAGCAGGCGCTCGCGGTGGCAATAGCAGCAGGGGTGGCGATACAGGGAATCGGTGTCGCGCACGTCGGCGTCGTCGCTACCCGCAAGGCCTTCGTTGGCAAGTTCGAGTCGATCGAGCAAGTCGTGGATGGCCCGCAGCATCGGGCCGCAGACGTCGACCACGTAGACCTGATCGCCGGTGAGCAGCAGCAGCGCCGGCCAAACGGGCCGCGGCGTCGTGTCGTCGTCGTCCGGCCGAAGGCTGCGGGCGCGGAGGCGGTCGGCGGCAGCGAGGCCGTCGCCGCCGTCGTGATGCGGCTTCCTGCGCGAGCCGTGGCGCAGCGACCGAATACGCGACCGGCGGATGAATCCGGGCCCCTGGCGCCCCGGGTAGCACAGATCCGGTGCCCATTCGCGCCACCCCTGCCAGCGCGGCTCGGCGTCGGAGCTTGATGCCGGCTCGAGCTCGTAGCCGACCCAGCGGCCCTCGGGCAGCGCCTGCTCGAAGGAGAGATCGAGCAGGTAGTAATGGAGATGTTCGCCAACCGACAGGTGTCTGATGGAGGTGCCGGCCGTGGCCGAGGCGCAGGTCGCGACGATCGCGTCACCGTCGGTCAGTCGCAGCCGTAGCCACACATCGCACGACGTTGCCAGCCACATCACCGGACGCCGGTTTCCAGCCGGCGCAGTTGCGGGCCCGCCGGCACCAGCGGCAGCTGTTGCGATCGCGTGATCCCGCCGGGTCCGCTGGTTCGACTCAGCGGCTCAGTCCGCTGTCTTCGGAAAGGCCGAGCATGATGTTCATGCACTGGATGGCCGCGCCGGATGCGCCCTTGCCGAGATTGTCGAAGCGGGCGGCGAGCAGGATCTGATCGCGATGACCGAAGACGAACAGCTCGGCACGGTTGGTGTCGTTGCAGGTGGTGGCCGGCAGGAAGCCGTTGTCGAGCGCCGGGGTGGCGTCGAGCGGCATCACGTGGACGAAGGGCTGGTCCTTGTAGTGCTCGGCGAGGAGGCGATGGACATCCTCCGGACCCGGCGTACGAGGCAGCAGGCGCGGCAGCAGTGGCACCGCGACCACCATGCCCTGCGCGAAATTGCCGACGATCGGCGTGAACAGCGGCGGCGCATCGAGCCCGGTGACCTTCTGCATCTCGGGCAGGTGCTTGTGCGCGAGGCCGAGGGCGTAGAAGCGCGGACTGGTCATCGCCGCCGGCAGCGCAGCCGGCTCTTCGTAGCTGGCGATCATCTCCTTGCCGCCGCCGCTGTAGCCGGTCACCGAATAGGTCGTGGCCGGATAGTCGGCCGGCACCACGCCGGCCGCCACCAGCGGCTGCATCAGCATCACGAAACCGCTGGCGTGGCAGCCCGGTACGGCTACCCGGCGGGCGTTGCGGACGCGCTCACGGTGCGCCGCCGAGAGTTCCGGCAGTCCGTACACCCAGTCCGGATGGGTGCGATGGGCAGTACTGGCGTCGAGAAAGCGGGTATGACCGTTGTCGGCGGCCAGCAGCGCCACCGATTCGCGCGACGCCGCGTCCGGCAGGCACAGAAACACCACATCGGCTCGGTTGATGATCGCGGCCTTGGCCGCGGGGTCCTTGCGCTGCACCTCGGGAATGCTGAGGATCTCGATCTCAGGACGCTGCGCCAGGCGCTCGTCGATCTTCAGTCCGGTCGTGCCGTGACGGCCGTCGATGAATACCTTGTGACTCATGGCCCGCTCCAAGCTTTTAAGCTACAGGCCCGCATTCTAGCCCGCATTTCGTCGAGTGCATGGCAGCGGCCGTCACCGCCGCCGGGTTGCCGCGTCAGCCGGCCGTGGCCTTCTGACGGGAGCGTGCGATCGCCTCGCCGACGTGGCGATCGGCGCCAGCGATGTGTCCCATCAGCCAGCGCTGGAGAAAGGTGGCGACATCGTGCGGCGCGATGTGCCCGCGATCGAGGTCGGTCATCATGTGCCCAACCTGACGGGCCAGCCGCTGGTGCTCCTCCCGGTGTTCGGCGGTGAATTCGTACGCGTGGCGGGCCATCAGGGCCTCTTCACGCGCGAAATGCCATTGGGTGTAATCGGCCAGTTCCTTCAGCACGGCCATCGCCTCTGCGCGATCGTCGGCGTCACTGGCGTCCTGCACGCGGACCAGCAGCTCGAACAGCGTCCGGTGGTCAGAATCCATTTCGTCGATGCCCACTTCCAGGGCCGGGTTCCATTCCATGATCAACATCTTCACTGCTCCATCCCGAAGCTCAGTTTCGGTCTGCCCGTCGGCCGCGTCGCAGTGCGCGCAGGGCCGATTCGAGCGATTCCCGGGTATCGGCACCGGACTCCGGTGCCGAGATCAGCCCGGTGGCGGCCTCGCGGGCGGCCACCAGGCGCTGTCGTTCGCTGGCGATCCATCGTTCGGTCAACGTCAGCAGGCGATGGGCCGGCTTGCGCTCGGCGGGCTGCGGCCGCAGGTCGAGTGCGCGCACGCTTGCCAGGCGGGCACGCAGGGCAGCCAGCACCTTGCGCACATGCGACGACCAGATCACGTCGGCGATCACCAGAGCGGCAGTGTTGACCAGGGCGCACACCAGCACCGTCCAGCCCAGGGCTGCCGCGAGCCGGGGCAGCAAGGGTCTGCGGTCCACCGCGTGGATGACGTAGAGCGATTCATCGATGATTTCGCCGAAGGCGTGGTAGAGGTAGAGACAGGCGAGCACCAGCAGGCCTGCCTCGAGCAGCACCAGCGCAGCCACCAGCCGTCCCTGCAGCTGGCCATCGACGTAGACCCGTCGGCGGCGGTGGGAATGTCCTGCCTTCGGGCTCATAGGTCGTGGCACTCCAGGCACAGGCTTCTGCCGAGGGCGGTGCGGCGGACCTCGCCGTGACGTCCGCTGTAGCCGCTGTGGCAGGAGATGCAACTGACGAGGCCGCCGGGCAGCTCGATGCCACGGTCGAGCGCGGCAGGATCGCGGAATCCGCCGAAGCCGCTCGCCCTGGCGTAATCGACGCCGACCGGGTGATTGACGCCGCTGCCGCTGTGGCGGCTGTTGGCGGCGCTGGTCACTTCGACCCGGGCGTCGCCGCGCTCGCCGTGGCAGTCCATGCATTGGGCGGTATAGGGGTCGAGCAGGGTCGGCTCCCCGGCCAGGCCGATCGAGTCGAGGTGGCCGGAGACGGACAGCGAGCGGCCGCCATCGGCCATCTGTTCGAAGAAACTGGCGGGATGGCAGGCCACGCAGAATTCGCGACGACGCTTGTCGCCGCGCAGGCGTCCATGGCTGTCGCCATGGACATCGTGGCATGAGCTGCAAGTGAGTTCGCCCTTCCAGTCGAGCGGGTAGTCGGCCGCGGCCTGCATGCTCGGACGGACCCCGGTCGGGTGGCTCGCCACCGCCGCGCGCGGGTGGCAGTCTCCGCACAGCTTCTCCTGGCTGGCGTGGAGCACGCGTGCGGTTTCGGGCTCGACCGCGCCGGAACTGACGTGGCACGAAGCGCATGCGTTGCCTGAGAGGGGGTCCGCCGGTCGCATGTCGGCGGTGACCAGCAGTGTCAGGAAGCCGAGCAGGCAGGCTGCGGCGAGATGGCGTGCAACGGTCATAGCTGGCAGGCGTCGGTCAGGCGGCGCAGGCGCTGGCCCGCGGCAGCGGCGGCGTCGGCCGACCCGTCGCAAAGGTGACGGAGCGCCTCCTCCGCGGTGCCGGCGATCTCGTCCTGGTGGCGATACAGACCGCTGACCGTCTCCTCGAGGTAGCGCGCGTCATCCTGCGCGGCATCGCTCGCCCGCACCCGGATGCGCGGCACCTGGCCTTCGCGGATGCCGTGTTCGAGATCGATGCAGAAGCGATACAGCGGGCCGGCCACCCGGAAGCTGCTGTAGAGCGCGATCAGCCAGGTGGTCAGTGCGGTGCCGAGCACCAGCAGCAGGCCGCCGACGGCCATCAGCCCGGGCAGTTGGGCGCGGCTGGCGCTGAGGGTCTGGATCATCGCGACGTAGTCGCCGTCCACCGGGCGCGCCAGCAACAGCACGCCGACCAGGCCGGCGATCGCGAGCACGGCGAACAGCAGCGAGATTCGGCCGATCAATGCGAGCTGGCCGGTGCGGATTGACAGGATGGGCATGGCTTCCTTGGGCGGCGGCGTGCCGGGCCGCCGGATGGCGTCGTGGACCTGACGAAATAACGGTCCCGACGGGAAGCTGCTTTAGGTTTCGACCGCCTTGCTGGCGGCACACGTCACGCCGCCCGGCAGGCCGTGGCCTGCAGGCCCGCGGGTGCTGCGCAGATGCTTCAGAGGCTGTGCTCGAGGCGCTCGATGACGAGACCGGCGACGTCGAAACCGGTCTGCTGGTGGATCTCGACCATGCAGGTCGGACTGGTCACGTTGATCTCGGTCAGGTGGCCGCCGATCATGTCGAGTCCGACGATCAACAGCCCTCGCGACCACAGCAAGGGTGCCAGTGCCTCGGCGATTTCGCGCTCGCGTGGCGTGAGCGGCAGCGCCACGCCGCGACCGCCGGCGGCCAGGTTGCCGCGGGTCTCGCCGTCACGGGGAATGCGCGAGAGGGCATAGGGCACCACCTCACCGCCGATGATCAGCACCCGCTTGTCACCTTCGCGAATCATCGGCAGGTAGCGTTGCGCCATCACGGTGCGCAGCCCCGGGCCCGACAGGGTCTCGATGATCGCGTTGCGGTTGGGGTCGTCTTTGCGGACGCGGAAGATGCCGCTGCCGCCCATGCCGTCGAGCGGCTTCAGGATGACGTCGCCGAGTTCGTCGATGAAGGCCTGCAGCGCATCGCCGTCGCGCGTCACCAGCGTGGTCGCTGTGAACTGTGGGAACTCGGCGATCGCCAGCTTCTCCGAATGGTCGCGGATCGCGCGTGGATCGTTGAACACGCGCGCACCCTCGCCCACCGCACGCTCGAGCATCCAGGTGGCGGCCACGTATTCGAAGTCGAACGGCGGATCCTGACGCATCATCACCGCGTCGAACGCGCTCAGTTCTCGGCTGGCGCCGCTGCCGGCGCGATACCAGGGGGCATCGTCCGGCCGGGTCTCGATCGGCAGCGCCCGGGCGCTGCTGCGGCCTTCACGCCAGCACAGTTGTTCGCGCTGGATGCTCCAGACCCGGTGGCCACGTGCCGAGGCGGCGCGCATGATTGCGACCGACGAGTCCTTGTAGGCCTTGAGCCCGTCCAGCGGGTCGAGGATCAGCGCCAGATCCATCGGCTCAGGCCGCCTCCTCTGCGAGTTCGCTCGGCGCCTGTTCCTCGATTTCGACCGAGGCCGCCAGCAGGGCCAGGCGCGCGACCACGCCGTAGGCGTAGAAGCGATTCGGCGGCGCGTCCGGCGCCTGGTCGCAATCGGGCAGCGAGCAGCAGGTCTCGAACGCCAGCGGTTCGAAATGCATCCCGGGCGCATTGAGGTTCTCGTCGCGGCCTCGCTGTGTATGGACGCGATAGAAGCCGCCGACGACGTAGTGGTCGATCATGTAGGCCACCGGCTCGGCGACCGAGCCGTTCAGCGTCTCGAAGGTGTGTACGCCTTCCTGAATGATTACGTCGTGCACCTCGAGGCCTTCCTTGACCACGCTCATCTTGTTGCGCTGCTTGCGATTCAGGCCCACCACCTGGGCCGCGTCCTTGACCATCATGACGCCCATGCCGTAGGTGCCGGCGTCGGCCTTGACGACGACGAAGGCTTCGTCGGAAACGCCGTATTCACGGTACTTCGCGCGGATGCTGGTGAGCATGTCGGCGACCTTGTCGGCCAGTTCCTGCTCACCGGCCCGGGCGTGGAAGTCGATGCCGCCGCAGGTGTCGTAGGCCGGGCTGATTCGCCACGGGTCGATGCCGATGCGGGCCGAGAATTCGCGCGCCACCCGGTCGTAGGCTGCCGCATGATGCGATTTTCGCCGGCTGTGCCAGCCAGCATGCAGCGGCGGGATCACCCACTGCTCGTCGAGCCCGACGAGGCTGGCCGGCACGCCGGCCGACAGATCGTTGTTGAGCAGCACCGCACACGGATCAAAGTCGGCCAGTCCGAGGCGGTTGCCGACCCGCCGCAAAGGTTCCAGCGTCAGGCTCGAGCCGCCGGCGAGTTCGATCGTGGTCGGCTCGGTGACCTCGGGCAGCAGCGAACCGATCCGAACCGTGAGGCCGGTCAGGCGCAGGATCGACACCAGTTTGGCGACGTTCTGCAGATAGAACTGGTTGCGGGTGTGGTTCTCCGGGATCAGCAGCATCTGGCGCGCGTCCGGACAGATGCGCTCGACGGCCGCCTGGGCCGCCTGGATGCACAGCGGAAGGAAGGCGTCGTTCAGGTTGTTGAATCCACCCGGGAACAGGTTGAGATCGACCGGCGCGAGCTTGAAGCCGGAGTTGCGCAGATCGGTCGACGCGTAGAATGGCGGCAGGTGATCGTGCCACTGGACCCGCATCCAGCGTTCGATCTCGGTGGCCTGATCCAGAAAATGGGTTTCCAGCTCGAGCAGCGGGCCGGTCAGTGCAGTGGTGAGATGAGGGACCATGCATGTTCTCGCATATTCCGCGACCCCGGTCGCGACGACGCGACGGGCCCTCGAGCTTGGGGCCCTGACGCACCGTTTCGGTTGTCCTGCGGCAGATCTTACACCAGGTCTGCCGCCCCGCCCGGCAGCCGCGCGAGTGCCTCCGGCGCCCCGCCGACGCCGTCTAAGAAGCGTGCGAAGGAGGCCGGCAGCGGCGCGTTTTCCAGGCTGCGCTGGGTGAACAGATAGCGACCGTCGCAGACGAAGCCGAGTTCCCCCCAATCGACGTCATTGAGCGCAGCCGCGAGGTCGCCGCAGTCGACTGCGGTGCCGCGGGGGAACACGGCCAGTACCGAGCCGTCGTAGTGGGGACAGGGATGGACGAAAAACGGGCGTGCGCTCCGGGTTCGGCCATTGACATAGATCCGCGGCCGCTCGCTGCGGTAGTAGCTGCGCCCCCACTGCCACCAGTCGTTGTCGCCGAAGCGGCGGATGCGACGGGCAATCAGGCGCGCGCGATGGGGTTCGAGCGCCGCTGGCGGCGGGTCGTCCGGTTCGCACCAGATCATGCGGCGCGTCCTGCCGTTGCGTACGGTCGCGGCATAGACGAATTCGCGGTTGCCGTGCTGCTCATCGACGTAGAGGTCGTCGGCGCCCGACACCGCACCAACCTTGACGAAGGCGATGTCGCCCAGTCGCAGCGGGTGTTCGCCGCGGACGAACATCAGGTGGCCGGCGCGTTCCAGCAGCATGCGCGGTTGCCAGTCTGGCGCCGTCAGGCCGACTTCGAGGTCGTCACCCTGACCGAGGACCGCAAGCCGCATGTTGCGATCGGTGCGCCCCTTTTCGAAGCGCCAGATGATGCAGTTGGGCACCGCCCCGTCGAACACCCGGGCATCGCCCAGCTCGATCGCGTCGGTGATCGATCCACTCTCCCACAGCAGTCGGTTGAGCCGCACGGCCGAGGTCACCTTGAGAAAGTCGCGCGGGGTGATGAAGATCAGCTCGCCGCCTGGGGCGAGATGGCGCAGGCACTTCTCGATGAAGAACAGGTAGAGGTTCGAGCGGCCGTCGAAATGCGCGGTCTCGAGCTGCAGGCGGGTCGCCTGTGGGATGTCCTGGAAGCGCACGTAGGGCGGATTGCCGATGATGGTGTCGAAGCGCTCGTGCTCGGGCAGCGCGAAGAAGTCCATGCAACGGGCACCGGGCGGGCAGTGGGCGGGATCGATCTCGATCCCGACTGCCCCCGGCAACCGGTCGAGGAATGCGCCGTCACCGCAGGCGGGCTCCAGCACGCGACCCTGCCGTCGCCGGAGCGCCAGCATCGCATCGACCACCGCAGCCGGCGTGAACACCTGACCGAGCGCGACGACGTCGTGAAAGGGCAGCTGCGATTGCATCGATCCGATCCTGCCATAGGCCGCTACTGTGCCACAGCGCTGTTGGCACCGCGAACCGGTTGGCGCCGCCTCACGGGGTGCCGGGCGCGAGCGCCGCGGCGATGTCGGCGGTCGGCCGCATGACGTGGTAGCCCTGCGCCAGATCGATGCCCTGGGCCACCACCTGGGCCATCACCAGTTCGTCCTCGACGTGTTCGGCGATGGTGCGGATGCCGAGATCGCTGGCCAGCGCGGCGATGCTGCGCACGAGCGCGCGATCCTTTTCGTTGGCGCGCATGCCGAGGATGTAGCCGCCCTCGATCTTCAGGTAGTCGATCGGCAGGCGCTTGACGTAGTGAAACGACGAAAAGCCCGAGCCGAAGTTGTTGATCGCGAGCTTGAAGCCCTCGCCGTGCAGGCGTGCGACGAAGCGTTCCAGCACCGACATGTTGCGCATCGTCTCGCGTTCGGCGATCTCCAGCACGATGCGAGCGGGATCGACGCCGAAGTCGTCGGCGATGCTGCGGATCTCGGTGACAAAATCCTCGAGCTGCAGCGCCCGCGGCGACAGGTTGAGAAAGATCACGCCGCCATAGCCGCTGCTCTCGATGGTGTCGAGCGCCTGCTCCATCAGCATGTAGTCGAGCTTGTGCATGACGCCCATGCGCTCGGCTGCCGCGACGTACTCCTCGGCCAGCACGTGCTCGCCGCCGGCCAGACTGATGCGCGACAGCACCTCGAGCGCCTCGACCGAGCCGTCGCGGGTGCTGACGATCGGCTGGAAGTACGGCACCACCGCACGATTGTCCACCGCCTGCAGGATCATCATGCTCTTCTCGCCGAGCTTCTTGAAGATCTCGACGACATCCTGTTCGGTCGGCACTGCGATCGCCGATCCGCTGCTGGCCTTGGCCCGGTACATCATGCTGTCGGCGAACATGAACAGATCCTTGCCCACCGTGGCGTGAGCCGGATAACAGCCGATGCCGATCGAAGCGGTGCAGCGCAGCGGGCTGGCGTCCGGCGCATCCACCGACAACTCTCCGATCGTCGCGGCGACCCTGCGGGCAACCTCCTCGGCGCCGGCGAGATCGGTCTCGGGCAGGATCACGACGAACTCGTCGCCGCCGTAGCGCGCCGGCATATCGTCCTCGCGGATCGCGCCGCGCAGCGTTTCGGCGAAGCACTGCAGGAAGCTGTCGCCGAAACCGTGGCCGTAGCGATCGTTGATCGTCTTGAAGCCGTCCACGTCGATCACCAGCAGCGCGAATGCGTAGTTGTGGCGGGCGGAGCGGTGGATTTCGTTCTCGACGATCTCCCAGAAGACCCGCTGGTTGTAGAAGTTGGTCAGCGGATCGCGGGTCGCGTAGTACTCCAGGTCCTTGGTGTAGCGGTCGATCGCCTTGACCGAGCCGACCACGTTGAGCAACGTCGACAGCACGCTCTCGATGACCAGCACGTGGGTCGGTTCGACGTCGCCCTGCGCCTCCATGCCGATCCCCACGATGCCGCCGATGCGCGGCGAGTCCACCAGCAGTGACTTGCTCTGCAGCGCCACGGCGTCGCCGGCGATGTCCGGCATCGGCTGGCCGTGGTCCGCGACGTGATGATTGACCCGCATCGCGTAGCCGGCGTCGAAGTAGTCGGTACGCTTCAGTTCGTCGCGCAGGCGCCGCTCGAAGTCCTCCTTCATCGCGTCGTTCGGCGCGTAGCGCCAGAACACCTCGAGGTCGAAGGCGTCGTCGCCGGTCTTGAAGATCGAGAACAGCGCATAGGCGGGCATGACGCCGTCGATGTCGAGCAACAGGCGGATCACGTAGTCCCGCCAGTCGCGGATGACGTCCGAGGTCAGCACGAATTTTTCGAGCAGACGGATCTCGAACTCGAGCATATCCTTGTCCACGGCGATGCTGCGAACGCGGCTGGTGAGCTCCCCGATCTCGCGCGAGACCGGGTCGAATTCGGCGAAGCCCAGACTCGGCGGACTGTCTTCGAGCCTGCGCAGGTCGGCCAGCCGGTTCACCGAGCGGATGCTGCCGGCGAGCTCGACGATCGCGCCGTCGAAGCGGCGACGGATGAAGATGACCATCAGCATGGTGGCCAGGATCGCGACCGGCGCCAGCGGAATCATCGAAATCGCGAAGGTGCGCTGGTGGGCCTCGAGCACCGGCGCGATGTTCTGGCGCACGTCGATCACCCCGAGTACGTCGCCGATCTCGACGTTGGTGTGACAGCCCTGGCATACCTCCTGCGCCTTCAGGGCGTAGAGGTAGCGCACGTGACCGTCCTGCTCGTAGCTGCGGGAACGCCCCTCGCGGAACACCTGCTCGATGGCATCGTCCGGGTCCCGCTGCGGAATCTCGCCGAACAGCACCGACACGCGATTGCCGCGGTAGATGTCGATCTGGCGCCGGGTCTCGTGCACGGAGGACTGGACGGCAGCGATGAAGCCTTCCAGTTGCTGGCGGCTCCAGCCGGTCCTCATCAGCTGGAACATCGACTTGAAGGTGATCTCGGCAAAACTGGCGGCGTCGGCCAGGGCTTCCTTGCGCAGCGACCGTTCGAACAGGTAGGACACGGCGAAATGCGTGGTCGCGACGATCACGCTGGAGAACAGCACGGCGGCGATCAGCAGCACGCCGCGAATGGTTTTCGTTCCGGGAATCTTCATGCTCGTCGTCGACCACTGCCCGTCGCCGGACCGGGCGGAAGCCGTGCGGGTCGGCGGGCAATCGCGCGCGATGTTCTTCGCGAGAATGCGTTAGCTTAAGCGTCAATCAGTGCGAAAGATAGATGCAGTCTGTGACGTTGAGCGAGCGTGAGCCGGGCGTATGCACCGGTCTAGGCGGAACGACTATGATGGCAGACTAGGCGCTGTTACCGGAGCTTCCCAGATGACCCTGACCGACTTGCGATATCTGGTCGCGCTGGCGCGCGAACGCCACTTCGGGCGGGCGGCGAAGAAGTGTCACGTCAGCCAGCCGACGCTGTCGGTCGCGATCAAGAAGCTCGAAGAACAACTCGGCGTGCTGCTGTTCGAGCGCAGCGCGGCCGAGGTCAAGATCACCGAGATCGGGCAGCGTGTCGTCGAGCAGGCGCGGAAGGTGTTGCTCGAGGCGGCCCAGATCGGCGAGATCGTCGCTTCCGGCAAGGATCCGCTGGCCGGACCGCTGCGGCTCGGCGTGATCTATACGATCGGCCCGTATCTGCTGCCGCGGTTGATCCCCAGGGTGCATGAACTGGCACCGAAGATGCCGCTCTTCATCCAGGAGAACTACACCGCCCGATTGACCGAATCGCTCAAGCGCGGCGAACTCGACGTCATCGTTATCTCGCTGCCGTTCGAGGAGCAGGGCATCGTCACCCGGGTGATCTACGACGAGCCCTTCCGGGTGCTGCTGCCGAGCGGACATCCGTGGGAGGCCACGACCGACATCCGCCCCGACATGCTGGCCGACGATCAGTTGCTGCTGCTCGGCGCCGGCAACTGCTTTCGCGACCAGGTGCTCGAGGTCTGCCCCCATTGCCGCACCGGCAGTGGCCTGCAGCGCACGCTCGAGGGCAGCTCGCTGGAAACCATCCGCCACATGGTGGCGACCGGTGTCGGCGTCACCATCCTGCCGAGTTCGGCGGCCGACGAGCTGCCCGAACAGAACTCGCTGCTGGCGGTGCGCCCGTTCTCCGACCCGGAGCCGGCGCGCAAGGTGGCCCTGGCCTGGCGCGTGACCTACCCCCGAGGCGGTGCGATCGACGTCATCTGCCGTGCGATTCGCGACACCGCCCTGCCCGGCGTCGTGATGCACTGAGCGTGTCGGCCGGGCGCCCTGGGCCATAATGAGGGAGGCTCGCGCGCAGCAGCGCCGGTGGTGACGCCGCCGCCCGCACGGGCGTCAGAGCGAGGGGGGTCAAACAGATGCACTCCGCCAATGCCGACGTCGTCGTCGTCGGTGCCGGTGCCGCAGGTCACGCCGTGGCGCGCGCCCTGCGCCGGCGCGATCCGGTGTGCACGATCACGCTGATCGCAGCCGATTCGGCCGCGGTCTATCCGAAGAACGCACTGGCAACGGCGCTCGCCGCCGGACGCGATCCCGTGCGTCTGGTGCAGGCTAGCGCCGACATGGTGGCTGCCCGGGAGGATCTCCACCTGATCGAGCAGAGCCCGGTGCGATCGATCGATCTCGTCCAGCGCACCGTCGACATGGAGCTCGGCAGCATCCCGTACGAGCGCCTGGTGCTCGCGCTCGGTGAGGAAGTCGGCGTGCCCGATGCGTTGCGCGGCAACCCGGCGGTGTGCCCGATCAACCGGCTGGCCGACTTCAATCGACTGAAGGCACGCATGGCCGGTGCCCGGCGCGTCCTGATCCTCGGCGCCGGTCCCCAGGCCTGCGAATTTGCCAACGAGCTGGCCGTAAGCGGGCGCCGGCCGATCGTCCTCGACCGGGCAAGGCATCCGCTCGGCGAGCGGCTGCCGGCACTCGCGGCACGACGGCTGCGGGTCGATCTCGAGTATGCCGGCGTCGACTTCCGCCTCGGCGAGCGGCTGCTCGCGGTGGATCCGATCGCCGCCAACCGCTACCGTGCCTACACCTCGTGCAACGAGCGCATCGACGTCGATGCGGTGCTCTCGCTGATCGAACCGCGCCCGCGGGTGGCTTTGGCGCGCGCCGCCGGGCTGGCAGCCGGCCGGCGCGGAATCGCTGTCGATGCCCGCCTGCGCGCAGGTGCCGTGGGCGTGTTCGCGGTCGGCGCCTGCGTCGACCTGCCGTCGCCGATTGCCCATGCTGGCATCGAGGCCCAGGCCCATGCGCTGGCAGAGACGCTGTGCGGGCGACCGACCCAGCCCGAGAGCCGGCCCGATGCGATCCGACTCAATACACCGGATGCCGAGTTCGTCTTCTTCGAGCCGCCCCCGATTGCCGGCGAATGGCAGGAACGCGCAACGCCAGGGGGCGTCAGTTCGGCCTTCGTCGATCGCGACGGGCGACTGAGGGGCTTCGCGCTGGCCGGCAGCGCCGTGGACGGCCGCAAGTCCTGGCTGGCCAGGCTGGCGCGCTGACCGGCACGGCCACGACTAGAACCTGGAGCCGGGGCGCGCCAGGAAGGCTGACTCGGCTGGGCTCGAGCGGCGGCCGAGAACGACATTGCGGTGGGGAAAGCGACCAAAACGGTGGATCACGTCGTGGTGACGCCGGGCGTAGTCGAGGAAGTGGCCGAACCCGGACTGTTCTGCCGCCAGCGTCTCGAACAGCATCACCGACCGCCGCTGCAGGGCGCGGTCTTCGGCGTGCTCCAGCGGCAGCAGGGCGAACACCTGCTGCACCGGTGCCAGGCGGCGCATCCGGCCGCCGTCGATCAAGGCGAGGGCCTCGGCCAGGGCCAGCGGATCGCCGGCGAAGGCGCGGGCGCTGCCGCGATAGATATTGCGAGGGAACTGATCCAGCACCAGGATGCGAGCGAGCGCAGAGGTGGCCGCGTCACCCCAGCCCGACAGATTGCCGGCCAATGCCGTTTCCACCAGCCCGGTGAAGCGCACGGCGATCTTCCGGTCGTGCCGTGCATCCTTCTTGAACCACCAGGCCCGCGTTTGCCGGTCGGGCGCGTCGCCGAACCAGAATTCCAGAACCGATCGTGGCGACTCGGGCACCACCGGACTCCGCTCAGCTCGTCGCCTTCTTGCGCGCGCCGCCCGACTTGGCCGCCTTCGGCGCCTTCGCCTCGAATTCGAAGCCGACCTTGCCGGCACCCGCGTCCCACTTCAGGAAGGCCGAGAACTTGCGGCGCGTCTTGTTCGAGATGAAGCCCTTGAGCAGTTCGGTTCGCCCTTCGTCGAGCAGCCGGCTCATCTGGCCGCGCTCGATCGGCTGCTGCAGGATCACCTTGCCGGAGCGGAAATCACAGCTGCGATCGGGGCCGACCGACTTTTCGCAGACATAGGAGGTGCCGTGCTCGTACACGCCACCGCCGCACTTCGGGCAGCGACCGAGACTCGCCTGCCCTGAAAAATCGACCGGTTCGGCGTTTTCGTCCTCCTTCGGCTGGCCGAAGTCGAAGGTCGGCATCTGCTCGTCGTTGAGCATCACCTCGGCGTTGAACAGACGCCCCATCTTGTTGCGGAATCCGGTTAACGGGCCGACCCGGCCGGTGGACAGCAGTCCTTCGATCTCGTCGATCTCGAACTGGCGCCCGGCGACGATCTTCCAGGTTGCCCAGTCGCAGGCCTGGCAGGCGAACTTCTTGTAGTTCTCCCGGATCGTGCCGCCACAACGTGGGCAGGGAGTGGCCAGCGTGGCAAAGTTGCCCGGCACGGTATCGGATTCGTACTGCTTCGCGCGGTCGACGATCTCGCGCGTCATCGACTGGATGTGCGCCATGAATTCGTCGCGCGACAGCTTGCCCTGTTCAACCTGCGCCAGCTTGTATTCCCATTCGCCGGTCAGTTCGGGCGAGGCCAGCTCGTCGATGCCGAGGCCGCGCAACAGCGTGATCAGCGAGAATGCCTTGGCGCTCGGAATCAGTTCGCGACCTTCCCGGTGGATGTAGTTCTCACCGATCAGGTTCTCGATGATCTGCGCCCGGGTGGCCGGCGTACCGAGCCCTCGTCCGGCCATCGCCGCACGCAGTTCCTCGTCGTCTACCATCTTGCCGGCGCCTTCCATCGCCGACAGCAGTGTGGCTTCGTTGTAGCGTGCCGGCGGCCGCGTCTGGTTGGCCTTGACCTGCACCTCGTTGGTTGCCACTTGCTCGCCGCTGTCCACCGGCACCAATTGCGGCCCGCCCTGTGCGTCGTCGGCCGGCTGTGCCTCCTTGCCATAGACGCTGAGCCATCCGGGCTTGACCAGCACCTTGCCCTCGGTCTTGAAGGCTTCGCCCTCGACCCGGGTGATCCGCGTCGTCACGCGGTATTCGGCCGGCGGGAAGAACACCGCCAGGAAGCGCCGGGTGACCAGATCGTAGATCTTCTGCTCCGGCTCGCTCAGCGACTTCGGCGCCGAACCGGTCGGAATGATCGCGAAGTGATCCGAGATCTTGGCATTGTTGAAGATGCGCTTGTTCGGCTTGATCCACTGATTGCGCTCGATGCTGGCGACGTGCGGCTGGTACTCGGCCGGCAGGCCCTTCATGGCCTCGCCGACGGTATTCAGGTAGTCCTCGGGCAGCGCGCGCGAGTCGGTACGCGGATAGGTCAGTACCTTGTGCCGCTCGTACAGCGCCTGAGCGATCGCGAGCGTGTTGCGTGCCGAGAATCCGAAGCGGCCATTGGCCTCCCGCTGCAGCGACGTGAGGTCGAACAACAACGGCGAGAGCTGGGTCGAGGGCTTGGATTCCTCCTCGACACTGCCCGGCCGGCCTTCGCAGCGCCGGGCGATCTCTTCGGCCTTGGCCTGCTCCCAAAGGCGGGTCGCGGTGGCGTGCTCGTCGCCCTCGGTCTTCTTGAACTTCTCGTCGAACCAGCGGCCGATGTACTCGCCGGCTGCGGCCTCGAACGTCGCCTCGAGTTCCCAGTAGTCCCGCGGCTTGAATGCCCGGATGCGTTCTTCGCGCTCGATCACGATGGCCAGCGTCGGCGTCTGCACGCGTCCGACCGTGGTCAGGTGAAAGCCGCCGGTCTTCGAGTTGAACGCGGTCATCGCGCGGGTGCCGTTGATGCCGATCAGCCAGTCGCTCTCTGCGCGGGATACCGCCGCCTGGCGCAAGCCCTCGACTTCGTCGGCCTGGCGCAACTGTCCGAAACCGTCGCGGATCGCCTTCGGTGTCATCGACTGCAGCCACAGCCGGCGCACCGGCTTGCCGGTCTTCGCATGCTGCGCGACATAGTTGAAGATCAGCTCGCCCTCTCGACCCGCGTCGCAGGCGTTGATCAGGCCTTCGACGTCCTTGCGCTTGATCAGCCGGGTCAGCAGCTTCAGGCGATCGGCGGTCTTGTTGATCGGATTCAGTGCGAAATGCGGCGGGATCACCGGCAGGTGCGCGAACGACCATTTGCCGCGCTTGACTTCGTACTCCTCAGGAACGCTCAGTTCCAGCAGGTGACCCACCGCCGACGAAAGCACGTAGTCGTCGGATTCGAAGTAGTCCTTCTCCTTGGTGAAGCCGCCCAGCGCTCGGGCGATGTCCTGCGCGACCGACGGCTTCTCGGCGATGATCAGTTGCTTGCTCATGACTTCCCGGCTCTGGGACTTCGTCATGGAAGTCCGTTGGGGTGATCGAAGCGCCGCATGATACGGATGCCGCCGACGGGCTGGCAAGGCGCCGCGGGATCGCCGGCGGTGTCGTCACCGGCAAGGCCGGGCGGGGCGAGGGCTGCGCCCTCAGTGGAAGGTCGGATCGGGATCCTCGTCCTCTTCGGTCAGCAGTTCGTCGAGGATCAAGGTGTCGATCGACTGTTCCTGACGCCACAGCACCATCAGCACGATGACCTTCAGCCGCGACCGGGTGAGACGGTGATCCGGCAACGCCATCGCCCGTTCGATGATCATTTCCCGGGTCAGGGCGTCGAGCACGCCGGCGTCTTCGAGAAAGGCCAGGAAACCGCGGCAATCGGCGTCCAGGCGATTCAGTTCCTCGCTGGCGAAGATCCGCACCGAATCGTTCTCGGGTGCGATCTCCGGCAACTCCGGTTCGCGCCGCAGGCCTTCGAGCCAGACCAGGGCCTCAGAGATCTCCTCGTTCTCGAAGCCGGCCGCCGACAGCTTGCGTGCCAGTTGGTCGCCTTCCGGACAGGCCCGGACGTGCACGTAGTTTTCGAACAGGTAGACGAGAATGTCGAACATGGCTGCGCCCGATGACTACAGGATGCGCTGGAAGCGACCGCCGGGGAGTCTGGCGACCCGGCCGTCGAGTTCCATCGCCAGCAGCATGGCGGACAGCACTTCCGTCGTCAACCCGCTGCGCTGCAGCAACGTGTCGCCGTCCACGGGATCGTGACCCATCGTCGCCAGCAGGCGTGACTCGGCGTCACTCGCCTTCGGGGCCGCGGCCGGCGCCGGCGCGGCACCTCGGCCCCAGCCGAGTTCCTCGAGGACGTCGTCGGCCCCTTCGACCAGCTTGGCGCCGTCGCGGATCAGGCGATGACAGCCTTTCGACAGCGGTGAATGGATCGAGCCGGGAATCGCGAACACCTCGCGACCCTGCTCGCCTGCAAGTCGGGCGGTGATCAGCGAGCCGCTGCCGATCGCTGCCTCGACCACCAGCACGCCACGGGCGAGGCCCGAGATCAGCCGGTTGCGCATCGGAAAGTGGTGGCGTCGGGCGGCCGTGCCGAGCGGAAACTCGGACAGGATCAGGCCCTGTTCGGCAATACGCCGGGCCAACTGCTGGTTGCGCGCCGGATAGATGCGGTCGGCACCGGTGCCGATCACCGCGATCGTGCCGCCTTGCTGGTCGATCGCGCCGCGGTGGGCGGCGGCATCGATCCCCAGTGCCAGCCCGCTGATCACGGTCAGCCCGGCGCCGGCCAGGGCGGCGGCAAAGGCTTCGGCATTGGCGCTGCCCTGGGGCGTGGCGCTGCGCGCGCCGACGATCGCCAGCGCGGGCCGCGCGAGCAGCTCGACACGCCCCTTGGCGAACAGCAGGGTCGGTGGATCGGCGGTGTCGAGCAGGGTTCGGGGATAGTCCGGATCGGCCAGCGTCAGGATCCGGTTGCCGGCCTCGCCCGCCCATTGCAGGTGGGCGTCGACCGCATCATCGTGATCGTTGCCGCGCAGGCGGTCGGCCAGCGTCTCGCCGACCACCGTCGCCAGTTGCCGGCGCGACGTCGCGAAGACCTGGCCGGGCAGGCCGAACGCGGACAGCAGGGAGCGCTGGCCGGCTGCGCCGAGCCCGGGGGTCAGGGCAAGACGCAGCCAGTCTGCGAGATCGTCGTCGGAATCAGGGCTGGCGGACCGAATCACCAACCGTTGCCGGCCCGTTGCTGTCGAGGATCAGCGCGTAGGAAATGCGGTTGAAGGTGCGGAACACGAAGATCAGGCCGTAGCGCTTCTCCGGCAGCACGAAGCTCTCCTTGACGCCGTCGCCGGCGTATTCGGCGATGCCGCGATTGCGATACAGCGCCAGCACCTGACCCGGCGCCGCGCCGTTCACGCTGCCGTGGCTGATCGAGATGACGTCGTTGCGGCCGGCGACGTTGACACCGCCGTAGATGCCGGTGATGCGGGCCGCGACTTCGCCGTCCGGCGCATGTGGCGCGTAGCTGAAGAATTCCTCGCCGACCGCCGGCAGCATGCGATCGCCCTTGCCGATTTCCTCGAGGCCTTCGGTGACCCGCAGTGTCGCCGGATCGCCGTCCTCGACGACCTGGGCATTGCCCAGGTGAAAGGCCTCGTAAGCCAGGACCTCGCCACTGATCGGTTCCTTGATCGGCGCCGCCGGGCGGTAGAGTTGCCAGCCGTGGGAGCCCGGCGGCACATCCTTGGCGAAGATCGTATCGCCCTTGCCGGCAAACACCTGGTTGTCGTCCACCGCGATCACGGTGGCCGAATTGGTCAGGGATTCCTCGTCGATGACCAGCGGCCGGGTCAGGAACGGGCGAATGGCATCGATGTTGATGCTGGTGATCGGCCTGTCCAGCGGCTCGGAATAGGCTTGCGGGAAGCGCTTTTCGTAGAGCGGATCGCCGATCGGCTTGCCGAGACGCAAGTACGGTCCGCTGCGGTCGAGATAGACCACCTGGCCCGGGTAGATCAGATGGGGGTTGCGGATCTCGTCGCGGTTCATGCGCCAGACTTCGGGCCACCGCCACGGTTCCTTCAGGAACTTGCCGGAGATGCCCCAAAGGGTGTCTCCGGGCACGACCACGTGGCTGTCCGGTGCGTTGGCGGCGATCGGCGATTGGGCGACAACCGGCGATGCGGCCAGCAGCACGCTCAATCCGGTCAGCAGGGCGAATATAATGCGGGTCATCTGGCTCGCTCTTGGCAAATGCGGAACCCCGGTTCCGCGTTTTGATCAGATCGGCAGAAAGACGGGTTACTTGAGCACCATGGCATTTGCCATCGTGCTGCCCGTTCCTCGCAAATCGCGTGAGATTCTGCATTCATACGGTAACCGCAGCAAGCAATATGGCGCTCCTTCCGATCCTCAGATTCCCCGATCCACGACTCCACACGGTGGCCGCCCCGGTTGCCGAGGTCGACGACACGATTCGCCGGCTGATCGACGACATGGCGGAGACCATGTACGAAGCGCCGGGGATCGGTCTCGCCGCGACCCAGGTCGATGTCCACAGGCGGGTCGTCGTCATCGACGTCTCCGAGGAACGGACCGAGTTGCTGGCCCTGGTCAATCCCGTCATCGTCGCGCGATCCGGCGAACAGGTGTGCGAGGAAGGCTGCCTGTCGGTGCCGGGCGTCTATGACAAGGTCAGCCGGGCCGAGCGCGTCACGGTCGAGGCACTCGATAGGCAAGGCAAGCCCTTCAGCCTCGACGCGGAAGGGCTGCTGGCAGTGTGCATCCAGCATGAGATCGATCACCTCGACGGCAAGGTGTTCGTCGAGTACCTGTCACTGCTCAAGCAGAACCGGATCAAGACCAAGCTCGCCAAGAAGGCGCGGATCACGGCCTGATGGCTGACCGTCCGCTGCGACTGGCCTTCGCCGGCACGCCCGAATTCGCCGCGACGGCGCTCGACGCGATCGTCGCTGCCGGTTTCGAGGTGGCGTTGGTGCTGACCCAGCCGGACCGTCCATCGGGGCGCGGCATGAAGCTCACCGCCTCGGCAGTCAAGCGACGCGCCCTTGTCCACGGCCTGCCGGTTGACCAGCCCGAGCGCTTGAAGAGTGACGCGCAGCGGGCCGCCCTGCGCGCCTGCGCCCCCGACCTGCTGGTGGTCGCCGCCTACGGCCTGATCCTGCCGCCGGAGGTCCTGACGCTGCCGCGACTGGGCTGCATCAACATCCATGCGTCGCTGCTGCCGCGCTGGCGAGGGGCTGCGCCGATCCACCGCGCGATCGAGGCCGGTGATGCCGAGACCGGCATCACCATCATGCAGATGGACGAAGGTCTCGACACCGGCGCCATGATCGCCAGCAGGCGCATGCCGATCCGGCCGTCGGACACGACCGCCACGCTGCACGACCGTCTGGCCGTGATGGGCGGGTCGCTGGTCGTCGAGGTGCTGCAGGCGCTGGCCCGCGGGCCGGTCGATGCACGCCTACAACCCGACGAAGGCGTCACCTACGCCAGCAAGATCTCGCGGGCCGAGGCGGTTGCGGACTGGCGCTTGCCGGCCGGGCAGATCGAACGTCGGCTGCGGGCGTTCGATCCGTTTCCGGGCCTGCAGTCCGAGGCCGCGGGACAGACCGTCAAGTTCTGGGAGGGGGTCGTCGACCCCCGATCGGGCGCGCCCGGCGAGGTGTTGTCCGCCGACGCCGATGGCGTCGTGATCGCGTGCGGCGACGGGGCGATCCGCTTCACGGTGCTGCAACGGCCCGGTTCCCGGCGGCTGCCGGCGGCCGACTTCCTGCGCGGCTTCGCGCTGGCGCCCGGCGAACGGCTGGCGCCGGCCGCCGATTGAATTTTTCCGCGATGCCCCGATCTTATGCTTCGGAATCAATCACCCACAGGAACAACGACCATGTTTGGCAATTGGATTAAGACCTCGATCCTGATGGCGGGCATCGTGGCCTTGTTCGGTGCCCTCGGCGGCATGATCGGCGGCCAGCAGGGCATGCTGATCGCCCTGGTGTTCGCCGGCGCGATGAACATCTGGGCCTACTGGTTCTCGGACAAGATGGTGCTGAAGATGTACCGTGCCCGCGAAGTCGATGCCAGTTCGTCGCCCTACCTCTACAACATGGTGTGCGAACTCGCCCAGCGCGCCGAGTTGCCGATGCCCAAGGTCTATGTCATCGACGAGGCGCAGCCCAACGCCTTCGCCACTGGTCGCAATCCGGAACACGCGGCAGTGGCGGCCACCACCGGCATCATGCAGATGCTCTCCGAGCGCGAGTTGCGCGGCGTGATGGCGCACGAACTGGCCCACGTCAAGAACCGGGACATCCTGATCTCGACGATTTCGGCGACGATCGCCGGTGCGATCTCGTCGCTCGCCCAGTTCGGCATGTTCTTCGGCAGCAACGACGAGGACCGTCCCAATCCGATCGTCTCGATCATCCTGATGATCCTGGCGCCGCTGGCCGGCATGCTGATCCAGATGGCGATCTCGCGGACCCGCGAATTCGGTGCGGATCGTGGTGGCGCGGAAATCTCGGGCGACCCGAACGCACTCGCCGATGCGCTGGCGAAGATCGACGCCTACGCCCGCGGCATTCCGATGCGCACCGCCGAGGCTCATCCGGAAACGGCACAGATGATGATCATGAACCCGCTGTCCGGGGGTGGCCTGAAGGGGCTGTTCTCGACCCACCCGTCGACCGAGGAGCGCATCGCGCGGCTGCGGGCGATGGCCTGATCGGCATCCGGCCGCCGGTGACGACGCCGCCTTCGGGCGGCGTCTTCGTTTGCGTGGCTGGCGACGGCGCGGTGCCGTGCCCGGCTCGCGACGCGCGTCGCCGCATCGATCGCCCGGGCTAGAATCCGGGCGTCGCCTTTGCCCGAGCCGCCATGAGGATGCCGTCCCTGCTGCGCCGGATCGACCGTTCGGTGCGCGCCAAGCTGCTGATGCTGGTGCTGGCGCCGCTGCTGGTCGGCCTGCCGCTGCTGCTCGGCCTGGCGTGGGCCTGGGGCAACCAGGCCTACCAGCGCCTGCTGTCGTTCAAGATCGGCTCGGATCTGGTCACCGCCCACGAGTACTTCGATCGCGTCCAACAGGGCGTCGGGCTCGACCTGCAGGCGCTGGCCGCGTCGGTGGCGCTGGGCCGGCTGCTTGACGTGCCGGGGGCGCCGGCGACCGCAGATTCGCTGCAGGGCATGCTGGTGGCTCGCGGGCTCGATTTCCTGCATCTGCTCGACCGGGATGGCGCGCCGCTGGCGAGCGCCGGTGGCCGACGGCTGCCGGCTGTGGCGCGCGACCGATGGGCGGTGGTGGCGTCGGCGGTGGCCGGCTCGCCGCGCACCGCGATCGAACTGTTCGCGCCGGATGACCTCGCGGTGATCGATCCGGCCCTGCGTCGTCGCGCCCACCTGCCGCTGGTGGACACCCCCGCCGCCGTGCCGGAGAGCCGCAGCGTCGAGGACCGGGGCATGGTGATCCATTCGGCAGCGCCGGTTTTCGATGGACATGGCCATCTCGTCGCGGTGCTCGAGGGCGGGGTCATGGTCAACGGCAACCTGGCGATCGTCGACCGCATCAACACCATCGTCTATCGCGAAGGCTCGCTGCCGCTGGGCTCGGTCGGCACCGCGACGATCTTTCTCGACGACACCCGGATCGCCACCAACGTTCGCCTGTTCGAGGGCACCCGGGCGCTCGGCACCCGGGTGTCGCGGGCAGTCCGCGAGCACGTGCTCGAGGGCGGACGCATCTGGCAGGACACTGCCTTTGTCGTCAACGATTTCTACGTTTCCGGCTACGAGCCGATCGAGGACAGCGCCGGACGCCGCATCGGCATGCTCTACGTGGGCTTCCTCGAGGCGCCCTTCCGCCAGGCGCGGACCCTGGCGCTGGGCGCCCTGTTTGCGGTCTTCGTCGCGATCTCGATCACCGGCGCGGTGCTGTCGCTGCGCTTCGCACGCACATTGTTCCGCCCGATCGAACGAATGAATGCGGTGATCCAGCGGGTCGGCGCCGGCGACGTCGGCGCCCGCGTCGGCGCGATCGGTAGCCGGGACGAACTGGGCCGGCTCGCCGGCGAGTTCGATCGCCTGCTCGATACGCTGGCACAGAAGCGCGCGGAGCTGCAGCGCTGGGCCGACGAACTCGACAGCAAGGTGGCCGAACGCACCGCCGAGCTGGCCGAAGCCAACGCCATCCTGCGTCGCGCCCAGCAGCAACTGGTGATGAGCGAGAAGTTGGCGGCGATCGGCGAGCTGACTGCCGGCGTCGCCCATGAGATCAACAATCCGGTCGCGGTGATCCAGGGCAACCTGGACGTGCTCGACGACGTCCTCGGCGGCCATGCCGAGCCGGTCCGGCGCGAGATTCGCCTGATCCACGAACAGGCCGACCGCATCCGCCAGATCGTCACCAAGCTGCTGCAGTTCGCGCGGCCGGGCGAGTTTGCCGGCTACGTCGAAGTTGTCGAGATCAATGCCCTGCTCGCGGACTGCGTGGTGCTGACCCGACACAATATCGAGAAGCGGCGGATCGAACTGGTGGAGCGGTTCGCGGCCGTCGTGCGGGTCGAGATCAACCGCAGCGAACTGCAGCAGGTACTGATCAACCTGATCGTCAATGCCGTGCAGGCGATGCCCGACGGCGGACGTCTGCTGCTGGCCAGCGAAGACTGGGTCGAAGACGGCGAGACCCGCGGCGCGACGATCCGCGTGCGCGACAGCGGCCAGGGCATCGCGCGCGAGCACCTCGATCGCATCTTCGATCCGTTCTTCACCACCAAGAAAGGCAGCGGCACCGGCCTCGGCCTGTCGATCTCCTACACCATCGTCCAGCGCTACGGCGGTCGCATCACGGTCAGCAGCGAGCCCGGCGCGGGCGCGGAGTTCCGCGTCTGGCTGCGCCGCGAGGCGGCATTCGACGACGCACCGAACGCACCCGATTTCCGCGCACGCTGGACCGCAGGCAGGGATGATGCGAGTGTCTGAGGCGGCACCGTGGCGGGCGATTTGCTAGCATCCACCGACGCCGCCCGGGTCGGCCGGGCCGACCGGACATGATTCGATGAAGCGACCGCCCCTGACCCGCTGGACCGGCATCGTCCTGCGCGCCGTCCATACCGCCTGCGTGATCCTGCTCGGTGCGGCCCTGCTCCACGGCGCGCCGGCGGCCACACCGGCGCTGCTGGTGCTGCTCAGCGGCGCCACGCTGTTCGCGCTCGACCTGTGGCAGTTCCCGGGCCACGCATTCGAACTGTCCGGCATCGCGGTCCTGGTCAAGCTGGCGATGGTGGCGGTGATGGCGACGAACGAGAGCCTGCGGCTGCCGATGTTCTGGCTGATCGTGCTGTGGTCCGGGGTGTTCTCGCACGCGCCGGCCAACCTCCGCCACCTGCGCCTGACCCGAAACGGCTGGGTGCGCAAGTGAGGCCGCACCGCCGCGCCGATCATGACAAACGGTTTTTTTGCGCTAGACTCGCCGGATCCCGTTGTCGGAGCCGGCCATGCCGCTCGCCCTGATCCATGCCCGCGCGCTCGACGGCATGTCGGCGCCCGAGGTCGTCGTCGAGACTCACCTTGCCAACGGACTGCCGGCCTTCTCGCTGGTCGGACTGCCCGATACCGAAGTGCGTGAAGCCCGCGACCGGGTGCGGGCCGCGTTGCAGACCTGTGGCTTCGATTTCCCGCAGCGACGGATCATCGTCAACCTGGCACCGGCCGATCTGCCGAAGGAAGGCGGTTGCTTCGATCTGCCGATCGCCCTCGGCATTCTGGCCGCGTCGGGCCAGATCGACGGCAGCGCGCTGGCCGCTCACGAATTCGCCGGCGAGTTGTCGCTGTCGGGCGAACTGCGGCCGGTGCGAGGTGCGCTGGCGCTGGCCTGGCGGGCGGCCGATTGCGGTCGCACCCTCGTCCTGCCACGCCGCAGCGCAGCCGAGGCGGCACGCGTCGACGACGCCCGCGTGCTCGCGGCCGACGACCTGCTGGCGGTCTGCGCGCACCTCAACGGGCGCCGGGCGCTGGCGCCGCCGGTCGCCGAAACGTCGGTGCCGGGGCCGTCGTACCCGGATCTGGCCGAGGTCAGGGGGCAGGCGCAGGCCCGGCGAGCGCTCGAGATCGCTGCCGCTGGCCAGCACTCGCTGTTGATGGTGGGGCCACCGGGCAGCGGCAAATCGATGCTGGCCGCGCGCCTGCCCGGCCTGTTGCCGCCGATGGATCGTCGGGCGGCGCTCGAGAGCGCGGCGATCCAGTCGGTGGAGGGTGCCTTCGATCCGGCCCGCTGGCGTCGGCGGCCGTTCCGTCACCCGCACCATACGGCGTCCGCGGCGGCCCTGGTCGGGGGGGGTGCCCACCCGCGCCCGGGCGAAATTTCGCTGGCCCACGAGGGCGTCCTGTTCCTCGACGAGTTGCCGGAGTTCGACCGGCGCGTGCTGGAATCCCTGCGCGAGCCACTGGAAACCGGCGAAGTTACGGTGTCGCGGGCGGCCCGTCGCGCCACCTTCCCGGCCCGTTTCCAGTTCGTCGCGGCGATGAACCCCTGCCCCTGTGGGCATCTCGGCGACGTCCGCCGCCACTGCCGCTGTACCCCGGACCAGATTGCGCGCTACCGCGGCAAGCTGTCCGGCCCGCTGCTCGACCGCATCGACCTGGTCGTCGAGGTGCCGGCCCTGGCCGGCGACGAACTGCTGTCGGTGTCGACGGCCGAGTCGAGTGCCGAGGTCGCGGTCCGTGTCGCCGGCGCCTGGCGTCGCCAGCAGCAACGCCAGGGCGGCGCCAACGCGCGGCTTGCCGCCGGCGAGGTGGACATCCGCTGCGCGCCGGACGAAGCCGGCCGCAAGCTGCTGCGGGCGGCCGGCGAACGGCTCGGGCTGTCGGCGCGGGCCCATCATCGGGTGCTTCGGGTGGCCCGCAGCATCGCCGATCTGGCCGGCGTCGAGGCGATCGGCGCGGCCCAGGTCGCCGAAGCCATCCAGTACCGCCGGCCATTGCCCGGCGAGCCGGCGTGAGCCGTCCCCCTTTCTGCCGACGAGGCCCATTTTGAGCCTTTCGGCGCTGGCACTGGTGCTTGCCGGGGCGCTGATGCACGCCCTGTGGAACCTGCAGGCCAAGCAGGTCGCCGGCGGGCTGCCCTTCGTCTGGCTGTATGGCGCGGTCAGCCTGGCGTTCGCCGCGCCGTTCGGGCTGATCGCCGCCGGGCGGCAGCCCGCCTCGGTCGACGCCGGCATCTGGCTGGCGATCGTCGCCAGTGCCATCGTCCATGTCGTCTATTCGCTGGTTCTGCAGCAGGCCTACCGTGTTGCAGACTTTTCCGTGGTCTATCCACTGGCGCGAGGCACCGGGCCGCTGTTCGCGGTCCTGGGCGCGATCCTGCTGCTCGGTGAGCGACCGTCAGCGGCCGGCTGGTGCGCGATCGCGCTGATCGTCGCCGGCATCGTGCTGGTATCGGGCCTGATCGGCCGTCTCGGCGCCCCGGCCCCGAGGCTGCGCGCGGGGCTCGTCTGGGGGCTCGCGACCGGCCTGACGATCGCCGCCTACACCGTCATCGATGGCTGGGCGATGGCATCGCAGACGGTCTCGCCGGTGTTCTACTACGTCGCCGGTCTGCTGCTGCGGACCGTGCTGCTGGCGCCGCCGGCCCTCACGCGGCGCCGCGACTTGTTTGCCCAATGGCGTGCCCATCGACGCGCGGTGATCGTCGTCGGCGTGCTCTCGCCGCTGGCCTATCTGCTGGTGCTCGAAGCGATGACGCGTGCGCCGTTGAGCTATGTTGCACCGGTGCGCGAACTGTCGATGCTGCTCGGCGTCGCCCTCGGCGCCGGGGTACTGCGCGAACGGCTGACGCCGATGCGGTCGATCGGGACCTTGTGCATGCTCGGCGGGGTCATGCTGCTGGCGATCGCCGGCTGAGGGCCGAAGGCCGGCGGGCACGGTCGCGTCGACGCTGTCGCGCGGCGCTCAGGGTGGATAATGGGCCGTGGACGCTGCCGCTACGCTGGCGGCACCGCCGCCATCGCGGACCAGGGGGGCACGACGCATGAGATCGCTGGGCTTCAGGCAGAGGACGCACAACCGCTATTGGTGGCACCGGGTGGCCACCACCGACTACGTGCCGATGCTCTACGAATTTCTCGACGAGGGCGAGTGGTCGCTGCTGCAGCAGTGGTTCGAGGACACCGAGAAGCGCTACCCGAGCACCGGCGAGGCCGGTGTGCCGGCGCTGTCGATGCTGCTCGGCCTGATCTCCGGCAACGGCATCTCGCGCATCGTCCAACTCGGCCACTACGTCGGCTATTCGACCCTGATGATGGGTTTCGCGGCGCGCCACATGAACAAGCCGCGCATGCTGTTTTCGGTGGATATCGATCCGGCGGTGAGCGCCTACACCTGCGGCTGGGTGGAGCGCGCCGGACTCGACGCCCACGTCCACCTCGAGATCGGCGACTCGGCAGATCCGGGCCGGCCTGGGCAAGCGGCACGGTTCCTCGGTGGCGCGCCGCAGTTGATCTTCATCGACTCGTCCCACCAGTACGCCCACACGCTGCGCGAACTCGACCTGTGGTTTCCGGCCCTGGTCCCCGGCGGATTCCTGTTGATGCACGACTCGTCGGATTTTGCCCGCGGCTTCGACAGGGCCGGTGGCAAGGGGGTCAAGCAGGCCCTGGAGGAATGGATAGCGGCCAATCGCGCGTCCGCGCTCAACATCAACGGCTTCGTCGGCGGCGGGCGACCGGGCGATTTCCCTTACCTCGATGGCTGCGGACTGACGATCATTCAGAAGGCCTCTGCCTGATGGCGGCGACGCGGCCTGCGGGCTGAACGCCCGGCTGCTTCGCTGGCACCGGCCCGTCGCTGCCGCGGGCGTTTCCGAATCCATGCCCCTGCCGATCTCCTATCCGCTGCTGACGATACTGCTCGCTGCGCTGGCCGCGGTCGGGCCGTTCTCGATCGACACTTATCTGCCGGCGTTCCCGCTGATCGCGGCCGAACTGGGAGCGACCCAGCTTCAGGTGCAGCAGTCGCTGACCGCCTACATGGCGCCCTTCGCGCTGATGGTGTTGTGGCACGGCACGCTGTCCGACGCGCTCGGCCGGCGCCGCGTGCTGCTCGTCGCGATGCTGCTGTATGCGGCGTCCTCGGTCGCCTGCACCTTCGCCGGCGACATCCACTGGCTGTGGCTCGGGCGGGCGCTGCAGGGGGTCTGCGCCGGTGCCGGCATGGTGGTCGGGCGGGCGGTCGTGCGCGACCTGGTCGAAGGGCCCCGCGCACAGCGGCTGATGTCGCACGTGATGATGGTGTTCGGCGTCGCGCCGGCGGTGGCACCGATCGTCGGCGGCCTGCTGGTCAGCGTCGCCGGCTGGCGGGCAATCTTCGCCCTGCTCGCTGGCCTGGGGATGGTGCTGGCGATCGCGTGCTGGCGCTGGCTGCCGGAATCGCTGCCGCCGGAGCGACGCCAGCCGATCCACCCGCTCGAGCTGATGAGGGCCTACCGCAGCGTGTTCGCGGATTCTGCCTTCATCGCCCTGAGTGGCGCGATGGCGCTGAACTTCGCTGGATTCTTCATCTATGTGCTGTCGGCGCCGGTGTTCCTGATGCAGCACCTGGGGCTGGACGCCCACGCCTTCGGCTGGTTCTTCGTGCCGACCGTCTCCGGCATGGTGGTCGGCTCGATGGTGTCCGGCCGGATGGCCGGCCGCTGGTCGCAGCGTCGGGTGATCGCCTGGGGCTACGTGGTGATGGCCGCCGCTGTGGCGATCAATCTCGCGGTGTCCGCGATGTTGCCACCGTCACTGCCGTGGTCGCTGCTGTTCGCCCCGATCTACACCTTCGGCATGGCGCTGGCGATGCCGGCGCTGAGCCTGATGGCACTCGATCGGTTCCCGCTGCGCCGGGGGCTGGCGTCGAGCTGCCAGGGCTTTCTGCAGATGGGACTCAACGCGACCGTGGCCGGCGTTCTGGCACCACTGGTGTGGTCGTCGACCCTGGGCCTTGCCGGCGGGGCGGCGTCGTTGACCCTCGCTGGCGGGATGCTGTTCGTGCTGTGGTGGCGGCGTCTCGCCGCTGGCGGTCAGCTTGCCTCGCCGAGGTAGGCGGCCCGCACCGCCGGGTTCGCGAGCAGTTCGCGACCGCTGCCCGACAGCATGATGCGGCCGGATTCCATGACGTAGCCGCGCTGGGCGAATTCCAGCGCGAGGTTGGCGTTCTGCTCGACCAGCAGGATCGACACCCCTTCCTGACGCACCGACTGCACCACTTCGAAGATCTTCTCGACCACCAGCGGCGCCAGCCCCATCGACGGTTCGTCGAGCAGCAGTAGGCGCGGACGCGACAGCAATGCGCGGCCGATCGCCAGCATCTGCTGTTCGCCGCCGGACAGGGTGCCGGCAACCTGGTGCAGACGTTCGTGGATGCGCGGCAGCATGTCGAACACGCGGGCCATGTCGGCGGCGACGCCGTCGGCGTCCTTGCGGATGTAGGCACCCATCCGCAGGTTCTCCTCGACCGTCAGCCGGGTGAAGATGCCGCGACCCTCGGGCACCAGGGCGATTCCCCTGCGCAGCCGCTTGTGGGCCGGCAGGCGGGCGAGATCCTCGCCTTGGTAGCTGATCGAGCCGCCGGCCAGCGGCAAGGTGCCGGCGATCGCGTTCAGTGTCGTCGTCTTGCCGGCACCGTTGGCGCCGATCAGGCACACCATCTCGCCGGCGACGAGTTCCAGGTCCACGCCCTTGACCGCTTCGATCGCGCCGTAGGCGACCTGGACGCCGGCGAGCCGGAGCAGGGTCTTCGCACCGTCACTGGGCATGATGACCACCTCCGAGATAGGCCTCGATCACCGCCGGGTTGCGTTGCACCTCGGCCGGCACGTCCTCGGCGATCTTCTTGCCGAAGTCGAGGACCGCGATGCGGTCGCACAGGCCCATCACCAGCTTGACGTCGTGCTCGATCAGCAGCACCGTGGTGCCGTCGCTGCGGATGCGCTCGATCAGCTCGCGCAGGCGGCCGGTTTCGGTCGCGTTCATGCCGGCTGCAGGCTCGTCGAGCGCCAGCAGCCGGGGCTCGGTGGCCAGCGCCCGCGCGATCTCGAGCCGCCGCTGATCGCCGTAGCTGAGGTTCTTCGACACCGTGCGGGCGAAGCGCTCGATGCCGACGTAGCGCAGCAGTTCGAATGCGCGCTCGGTGGTCAGCCGCTCCTCCTCGCGGGTGCGGCGGTTCTGCGTCAGGATCCCCCAGATCGTCGCCCGCGTGCGGATATGGTGGCCGGCCATGACGTTCTCGAGCGCGGTCATGTCGCGGAACAGGCGGATGTTCTGGAAGGTGCGGGCGATGCCCTGCTCGACCACACGATGCGGCTTGCCGGTCGGGAGCTCGGTCCCGTCGAACACGAACTCCCCTTCGTCGGGCACGTAGGCGCCGGTCAGCACGTTGAACAGCGTGGTCTTGCCGGCGCCGTTCGGGCCGATCAGGCCATAGACCTCGCCCTTGTTGATGGTCAGAGAGACCTCCGAGAGTGCCGTCAGGCCGCCGAAATACTTGCTGATGGCGCGGGCTTCGAGCAGCCGGATCATGCGCGCGCTTCTCCGACCGCGACGTACTCGGGGCGGCTGTAGCGCGCGTGGGCCGGGATCAGGCCGCCCGGACGCAGCAGCATCATCAGGATCATCGCCAGCGAATAGAGCAGCATCCGCAGCACCTCCGGATCGAGCAACACCTGGCCGAACAGAGCCTGCTGGATCGGCAACGCGATATGACGCAGGATCTCGGGCAATGCAGTCAGGATCAGCGCACCGACGATCGCGCCGGCGATGTTGCCCATGCCGCCGAAGACCACCATCACCAGCACCGCGATCGATTCCATCAGCGAGAACGATTCGGGCGAGACGAAGCCCTGGAAGGCACCGAACAGGCCGCCGGCGACGCCGCCGAAGGTCGCACCCAGCGCGAAGGCGAGCAGCTTCATGTTGCGGATGTTGATGCCGATCGCCTTTGCCGCCAGTTCGTCGTCGCGCATCGCAGCCCAGGCGCGGCCGATGCGCGAGATCTGCAGGCGCTGGATGAACAGAATCGAGCCGACCACGCACAGCAGGAAGAAGTAGTAATAGAAGAACAGCGAATCGATCTTGACGCCCCAGAGCTTGATGCTGCGGGCGAGATCCCAGCCGAACAGGTTCATCGAGTCGAGCAGGTTGATGCCCTGCGGACCGTTGGTGATGTTGACCGGATAGTTCAGGTTGTTCATGAAGATGCGCACGATCTCGCCGAAGCCGAGGGTGACGATGGCGAGATAGTCGCCGCGCAGGCGCAGCACCGGAAAGCCGAGGATGATGCCGGCCATCGCGGCCAGCGCCGCGCCGATCGGCAGCACCAGCCAGAACGGCAGGTGGATGCCGTCGGCCGCGCCGATGCCGGCGGCCAGCGCCGGAAAGGCTTCTGCGAAGTGGGGCGAGGCGAGAAAGGCCCAGGTGTAGGCGCCGACCGCGTAGAACGCGATGTAGCCGAGATCGAGCAGTCCGGCGTAGCCGACCACCAGGTTGAGGCCCAGCGCCAGCATCATGTAGAGCAGCGCAAAGTCGAGCACCCGCACCCAGGTGCGACCGAACATGATCGCGATGAGCGGCGCCACCAGCGCCAGCAGGATCACCAGCGCGCGGGCGGCGCGTGGCTTGTGCTTGCCCAAATACGGCACCAACTCGGCGAGTTCGTTCATGTCACGTCCCCTCAGGCCCGGTCGGAGACCCGTTCGCCGAGCAGGCCGGTGGGTCTGAAGATCAGCACCGCCCCGAGAATCACGAAGGCGAAGATGTCCTGGTAAGAGGAGTTCAGGAACCCGAACGTGAAATCCTCGATGTAGCCGGCACCGACGGCTTCGACCAGGCCGAGCACGATGCCGCCGAGCATGGCGCCGGCAAGGTTGCCGATGCCGCCGAGCACCGCCGCGGTGAATGCCTTGAGGCCGGGCATGAAGCCCATCGCGTAGTGGGCGATGCCGTAGTTGCTGGCGAACATCACGCCGGCCACCGCCGCCAACGCGGCGCCGAGCACGAAGGTCAGCGCGATGATGCGATTCACGTCCACGCCCATCAGCGAGGCCACCCGGTGGTTTTCCGCGGTGGCCCGCATCGCCCGACCCAGCCGCGTGCGATTGACCAGGGTCACCAGCGCGAACATCAGCAGCGCCGACACCAGGATGATCGAAATCTGGACCGGCGAAATGAATACGCCGTCGATCGGCTGCAACGGGGTCGTCGAGATCAGCTGCGGAAAGGTGTGGTAGTTGCGGCCCCAGAAGATCATCGCCAGCGTCTGCAGCAGGAACGAGACGCCGATCGCGGTGATCAGCGGGGCCAGGCGGGGGGCGCCCCTGAGCCTTCGGTAGGCCAGCCGTTCCATCAGGAAGGCCACGGTCATGCAGGTCGGAATCGCCACCAGCAGCCCGGCCGCGAGCAGCAGCAGCGGCGGCAGGTCGGGCGCGACGCCCATCAGCGACGTGATCGTCGTCAATGCCGACAGGGCGCCGATCATCAGGACTTCGCCGTGGGCGAAATTGATCAGCCCGAGAATGCCGTAGACCATCGTGTAGCCCAGTGCCACCAGCGCGTAGACGCTGCCGACCACCAGCCCGTTGAGGATCTGTTGCAACAGGGTTTCCATCTGCGGCCCTCGTGTTGCGGCGAGGCGCGGGCCCTGAGGCCCGCGCAGTGCCCGAATCGATGCCGGTGATCAGCGGCGGTCGATGCTCACATCGCGTCCCACTTGCCGTCCTTGTACTGGTAGACGGTGACTGCGCCTTCCTCGATATCACCCTTGTCGTCGAACGAAATGTTGCCGGTGACGCCCTCGAAGCTGACTTTCTTGAGCTCGGGCAGGTAGTCTTCGGGGTCGACCGAATCGGCCGCTACCATGGCATTGATGATCGCCATCGTGGCGTCGTAGGCATAGGGTGCGTAGATCTGCACGCCGGTGCCGAAGCGCTTCTCGAAGCGGGCATTGAAATCCTTGCCGCCAGGCATCTTGTCGAGCGGAACGCCGGCCATCGTGCAGAAGGCGTTGGCGCTCATCGCGTCGCCGGCCAGCTTGATGAACTCCGGCGAGCAGCCGCCGTCGCCGGTGACGAACTTGGCGCCGATGCCGAGCTGCTTGATCTGCTTGAGCATCGGGCCGCCCTGTGCATCCATGCCGCCGAACATGATGACGTCCGGATTGGTGGCCTTGATCTTGGTCAGGATCGCCATGAAGTCGGTCGACTTGTCGGTGGTGAACTCGCGCGCGACGATCTCGCCACCGGCGGCCTTGACCGCCTTCTCGGTCTCGTCGGCGAGGCCCTGGCCGTAGGCGGTGCGGTCGTCGATGATCGCGACCTTGCCGCCGCTCAATCCCTTGACCGCGAAATTGCCGACCACCGAACCCTGCTGGATGTCGTTGGCGATCGTCCGGAAGATCCCCTCGTAGCCCTGCTGGGTCAGCTTCGGATTGGTCGCCGACGGCGACACCATCGGCACGCCGGCCTGATGGTAGATCCGCGACGCGGGAATGGTGGTGCCGGAGTTGAGGTGTCCGACCACGCCCTTGACCTCGGCATCCATCAGGCGCTGCGCCACGGTGGTGCCGGTCCTCGGGTCGGCCTGGTCGTCCTCGCCCATCAACTCGAACTTGACCGACTTGCCGCCGATCTTGATGCCCTTGGCGTTGGCGTCCTCGATCGCCAGCAGCGCGCCGTTCTCGTTGTCCTTGCCCAGGTGCGAGATCGAGCCGGTCAGCGGCGCGACACTGCCGATCTTGACCACCATGTCTTCGGCGTAGGCGAACGAGATGCCGAGACCCAGGGCGGCCAGGGCAAGCAGGGATTTCTTCATGAACCAGTCCTCCAGCGAACACGAGATTGTGAAGGAAGCGCCCACGGTCCGACGAACGAGCCGGCGACGGCTGGTCCGGGGCGATTCGCAGCCTGTCCGAGCGGCGCCGACGCGGCGATGCCAGGCGGGCAGGAGACATTTTGCAGAAAAATCGCCGGCCCGTGCCAATCGTGCGCGCCACCGGTGAGCGCCGGCGGAGTTTTCATTGGTTTGCCGCGATCGATCGCACGACATGCCAGAATTCCGGTCTCGAACCGGAGCGGCGTTCCAAGGCCGGGAGCAAAGCCATGAAATCCCTGATGAAGCTGCTGTGCGGCGTGCTGTCGATGATCGGCCTCAGCGCCTGCGATGTGTTCGACATCGAGGCAATCAAGCCGGGCGTGACGACCGCCTTCGAGGTGCGCGATCGTCTCGGCGCGCCCAACACCGAGTGGCACAATGCCGACGGCACCGTCACCTGGGAGTACAGCCGCCAGCCTGAAGGGGTGAGCTGCTACATGGTCACGATCGGCACCGATCAGGTCGTCGCCGCGGTCGAGCAGGTCATCACCGAGGCCAACATGGCTCGCATCCAGCCGGGCTGGCATCGAGACCAAGTACGCCGGCTGCTGGGCCGCCAACGCTCGGAACAACGCTTCAGGGGCGGCGCCGAGGTGGTGTGGGACTGGCAGATTCCGGCCGAACACGTCGAGCAGACCTTCTTCAATGTCCATTTCGATGCGGCCGGCGTGGTGATCAAGACCAGCCGGTCGGTCAAGCCCCTGCCCTGAGCCCTCGCGCGCCGGCCATTAGTTGACCAGCTTGGTCGGATATAATCGGCGAATGACGACCGCCGATCCGATCCACTCGTGCCTGCCACCGCCCGCAGCGCCGTTCCTGCCCACCTCGCGGGCGGAGATGGACGCGCTCGGCTGGGATTGCTGCGATGTGGTGCTGGTCACCGGGGATGCCTACATCGACCACCCGAGCTTCGGCATGGCACTGGTGGGTCGCCTGCTCGAGGCCCGGGGCTATCGCGTCGGCGTCATCAGCCAGCCGGACTGGCGCTCGGCCGAAGCGTTTCGCGCGCTGGGCCGGCCACGCCTGTATTTCGGCATCACCGCAGGCAACATGGACTCGATGGTCAATCGCTACACGTCGGATCGCCGCATCCGCAGCGACGATGCCTATACCCCCGGTGGCGAAGCCGGTCGTCGTCCCGACCGCGCAGTGGTGGTCTATGCGCAGCGGGCGCGCGAGGCCTTCGCCGGCGTTCCGGTGGTGATCGGCAGCATCGAGGCCAGTCTGCGCAGGATCGCCCATTACGACTACTGGTCCGACAAGGTGCGGCGCTCGGTGCTGGTCGATGCCAAGGCGGAACTGCTGGTGTTTGGCAATGCCGAGCGTGCCCTGGTGGCATTGACCGACCGCCTCGCCGGCGGCGAAGCGATCGACGAGATCCGCGATCTGCGTGGCACCGCATTCATGACCCGGCGGGGCTGGCGGCCGGCGGACGACTGGATCGAGATCGACTCGAGCGAAGTGGACCGGCCGGGCCCGATCGACCCCCATCCCGATCCTTATGCGGCAGAGCCGACACGCCGCGTCATAGCCGGCGACGCGCAACCGGTGCGACTGATGCCGGCAGCCGAACGGATTGCGCGCAGGCAGGCCGAGCGCGCCCGAAGCGTGGTGCGGCTGCCCTCGTTCGAGTTGGTCAGCGCGGACCCGGTGCACTACGCGCACGCCTCCCGCACGCTGCACCTGGAGTCGAACCCCGGCAATGCACGCGCCCTGGTCCAGGCCCACGGCGAGCGCGATCTCTGGCTCAACCCCCCGCCGGTGCCGCTGGCCACCGAGGAAATGGACTTCGTCTATGGTCTGCCCTATGCGCGGCGGCCCCATCCGAGCTACGGCAAGGCTCATATCCCGGCCTGGGAGATGATCAAGTTCTCGGTGAACATCATGCGCGGCTGTTTCGGCGGCTGTACCTTCTGCTCGATCACCGAACACGAGGGGCGCATCATCCAGAGCCGCTCCGAAGCCTCGATCCTGCGCGAGATCGAGCACATCCGCGACCGCACGCCGGGCTTCGCAGGCACCATCACCGACCTCGGCGGACCGACCGCCAACATGTACCGGCTGGCCTGCAAGGACCCGGCCATCGAGCGCGCCTGCCGACGCCTGTCCTGCGTCTATCCGGGCATCTGCGAGAACCTCGGCACCGACCACGGGCCGCTCACAGCGCTCTACCGCAAGGCACGCCAGGTGCCCGGCGTCAGGCGCGTGACGATTGGCTCGGGCCTGCGCTACGACCTCGCCGTGCGCGACCCGGAGTACGTGCGCGAACTGGTCACTCACCACGTCAGCGGCCTGCTCAAGATTGCGCCGGAGCACACCGAGGACGGCCCGTTGTCGAAGATGATGAAACCGGGCATCGGCAGCTTCGAGGCATTTCGAGAGATGTTCGAGCGCTTCTCGAAGGCCGCCGGCAAGAAGCAGCACCTGGTGCCCTACTTCATCGCAGCCCATCCCGGCACCAGCGACGAGGACATGCTCAACCTGGCGCTGTGGCTGAAGGCCAACGGCTTTCGCGTCGACCAGGTGCAGAATTTCCTGCCGACGCCGATGGCGCTGGCCACGGCGATGTGGGCCAGCGGGCGCAACCCGCTGAAGTCGCTTCGCCGCGGCGGCGAGCCCGTCACGATCGTACGCGGCGGACGCCAGCGGCGCCTGCACAAGGCCTTCCTGCGCTACCACGATCCCGACAACTGGCCGATGCTGCGCGAGGCGTTGCGACGCATGGGGCGCCCCGACCTGATCGGCAACGGTCCCCGGCACCTGGTGCCGCGACCGCGCGCCGGCGAGTCGTCGCGCCCGCAACTCGGCGCAGCGACGGCGAGCGGCCGCGGTGGCAGTGTGAAGCCGGCCGCTCAGCGGCCGGCGCGGCGCGGCCGGGGAAAGCGGTGAATCCAGCGCTGCTGCTGTTGGCCGGCCTATGCTTCGGCACCCTGGGCCTTGCGATCATCGCCCACCAACGGCGGGCAGCGCAGTGCAGCCGGCACGACCCTCGGGTCGGCGCGCTGGCGATGGTGCTCGCTGCCGGCAGCCTGATCGCGGCGGCGGTACTGCTGTGGAGCGCGGCAGTCGGCTGGCTGGCGTAGCCGTGGATCGACACGGACCGGATCTTCGCTGAGCCGACTACAAGTCGGCGAGGCGCGTGGCGATTTGCTTGCGCTCGGACGGATCGGGCATCCGGCCCGAGCCGGCGGCCAGGTTGTCAAGCAGATGCCCGGGATTGCCGGTCGCGGGGATCGTGCAGGTCACCGAAGGGTGGCCGAGGATGAACTTCAGGAAGAGCTGGGCCCAGCTCGCGGCGCCGTAGTCCGCCGCCCAGTCCGGCAGCGGACGCCCACGTACCCGCCGGAACAGGGCGCCCTTGGCGAAGGGACGATTGACGACGATGGCGATCCCGAGATCGGCGGCCAATGGCAACAGCCGACGGTCGGCTTCGGGCTCGGCCAGCGAATAATTGAGCTGGACGAAATCGAGGCCGCCGCGCTCGAGTGTCGCCGCCAATTCGTCGTAGGCGCCCGCGTGGTAGTGGGTGACGCCGAGATAGCGGATCCGGCCCTCGCGTTTCCACGCGCGCAGCGTCTCCAGGTGGGTGTCGGCGTCCAGCAGGTTATGCACCTGCATCAGGTCCATCCGTTCGACCCGCATGCGCTCGAAGCTGCGATCCATCTGCGCGATGCCGGCCTCGCGACCGCGGGTCCACACCTTGGTGGCGTGGAACAGCCGATTGCCGACCCCGAGTTCGCGTGCCAGCCGCCCGACCGTGGCCTCCGAGCGCCCGTACATCGGCGAGCTGTCAATCAGTCGGCCGCCGCCATCGGCGAAGCGGCGCAGTACTTCGCGCACCGGCGCGATTTCGGTCTCGGTGTCCGCGATGTCGAAGTTGCGGTAGGTGCCCAGGCCGATCACCGGAAGCCGCTCGCCGGTCGTCGGGATCGCTCGGCTGATCAGCGCGCCGCTTTCGGAGTCGTCGGCCCGGGAAGGGCCGAGGGCGCCGAGCAGCGCGCCGCCCGCGACGGCGGCGAGGCAGCGGCGGCGGTCGCGGGAAATCGGGTCGTTGCTCATCGGCTTTCCTCCGGGGGGCGAGTGCGTTGGCGGTGGCTGCGGCCCAGGCCTGTCGACAGTGCGAGCCAGGCGACGGCCAGCGGCAGTGCCACCGCGGCAATCCCGGCGACCGCGAGGCCGAGGGCCTGCAGCGCGCTGTGCAGCCAGCCGCTCAGTGCGTCCCCGCCACGATAGACCACGGTGTCGATCAGGTTCTTGGCCTTGAAGCGCTCGTCGCGGCCGACCACCGTGAACAGGGTTTCCCGGGCAGGGCGGGAGAGCGCGAAGTTGGCGGCGCGGCGCACCACCTGGACCCCGACGATCACAGCCAGGGTCGGCGACAGCGCCAGCAGCGCGAAGCCGGCAAGGCTCATCAGCGGTAGCACGGCGAGGCCTGCACCGCTGCCGAAGCGACTGAGAATGCGGCCGGTCAGCAGGACCTGGCCGAGCAGGGTCAGGCTGTTGACGGCAAGGTCCATCGCTGCGAACAACTGGGTGCGTTCGCTGCGGTCGGTGATTGCCTGCCCGACGATCTCGGTCTGGCTGAAGTAGAGCAGGGTCGAAGTGCTGCTGTAGAGCAGCAGCCAGCCGCAGATGCCGAGCAGGTAGGGCTGTCGCAGGACCGCCTGCACGCCCTGCAGCGGATGGCCGCCGAGGGACGGTCGCGCGCCCTGCGGGTCGCGGTGCTGGCGCAATGCCACCAGCAGGACCGCGGCGATGGTGAGCAGCGTGGCTGCGGCCGGCAGCAGGACGTGGCGCCCGAGGTGGTCGATCAGGGTGATCGCCAGCAGCGGCCCGGCGACGGCACCGATGCTGCCGCCGGCGGCGATCAGACCGAACAGCCGAGCCGCTGCCTGCGGCGAGTGCAGGTCGGCCATCAGCGACCAGAAAACCGAGACCACGCACAGATTGAACACGCTGACCCAGACGAAGAAGGCCGGGCCGGCCGGCGCTGCGGCCGCGGGCAGGGCCAGCAGCGCGGCGAAGGCGAGCAGGCTCGCGGCGAAAAACAGGTAGATCCCCGGCAGCACGCGGGACAGCGCGAAGCGGCTCAACAGCCAGCCGAACAAGGGCACCGCGAGCAGCATCACGACAAAGGTGGCGGTGAAGGTCCACGCCAGCTGGTCCGTGCCGGCATCGGCCGCGAGTTCGTCGCGCAGCGGACGCAGCAGGTAGTAGCTGGCCAGCAGCGTGCAGAACAGCAGCGCCGAGAGCAGCGTGGTCCGGCGTTCGGCGGCATCGACGCCGAGCCATCGCTGAAGGCGCCGGCGAGGTCCGTCAGCGGCCTCGGTTCGATCGCGCATTGTCCTCTCTTGCTGCCCGCTTTGCCCGGGTCCGCGACCGCAGGCGGAATGCACTCGCTGCCGTTCGACGGCAGCCGACGGATGTCGGGAATGGAACGCGGGCCGGCGTTGTCCTATCGTGTGACCCACTGATCCGACCACCGGCACCGGACGCGGTTCGCGGTGCCGAGGCGATGTCGAGGAGCCGACCATGGACTGCAAGCTGCCCACCCTTTGCCTGTGCCTGACGCTTGCCGCCTGTGCCTACCGGCCGCCACTGCTGACCCTGCGGGCCGGACAGGCGACCGAAGCCGAGGTCATGGCCACGGCCGGCGCACCGACGCGCCGGTGGCAGGATGCGGACGGGGGCAGCACGCTGGAATACACGACCCAGCCGTGGGGTACAGTGTGCTGGATGGTCAAGCTCGACGTCGGAGGTCGCCTGATCGGCGTCAGCGACGCACTGTCGCTCGACAACCGGCTCAAGATCGAGCCCGGCATGGACAAGGCCGAGGTCAGCCGCAGGCTCGGTGTTCATCGCTCCGTCGAGTACTTCGTGCTGTCCGACGAGGAGGTGTGGGACTGGAATATCGAGAACACCGGTCCCGGCATCGAGACCCGCTTCAACGTGCACTTCCGAGACGGCGTCGTGCTGCGGACCAGCCAGAGCTACATCTATCCGCGCGACGGCGGTTTCGACCTGTAAACCGGCCGGGCGCGGCCCCTGCGGGCCGTGTCTGTGCCGGTCGCCGGCGTGATGCGTTGCAGCGGCGAGCATTCCGTAACTTCCAAACGTAGAACGAGTCTCTATACTGCAGTGCACAAGAATATGTATAGAGGTATGCCCCAATGGAATCCTTCAATGCCGACGATGGCGAAACCATTCATTTTCGCGACGACGGTGACGGCCCGCCGTTGGTCCTGCTGCACGGCTGGACGTCGACCCACCGGGACTGGAATCCGTTCGTCGGGCCGCTCGCCGAGCAGCACCGGGTCGTGCGCTGGGACGCCCGTGCCCACGGCGGCCACGCGCTGCGAACCAGAACGGTCGCGACCGTCGAGCGCATGGCCCGCGATCTCGACAACCTGCTGAACCGGCTCGATCTGACGGGGGTGACCCTGGTGGGCCATTCGATGGGTGCCCTGACCCTCTGGCAATACCTCCGCGACTTCGGTAGCGCGCGGGTCGCTGCGGCGGTGGTCATCGACCAGTCGCCCAAGCTGGTGACCGACGGTTGCTGGGACAAGGGCATCTACGGCGATTTCGACTGGGAGCGCAATGCGGTGTTCATGCGTGCCCTCGAGCGGGATTTCGCCGAAGCGGTGCTGCGCCTCGGCGCCGATGGCCTCGATCCGCGGGCACGGCAACGCTATCTCGAGAACGGCGACGGCATCGAGGCCTTCCGCCAACGCATGCGCCGGCTGGCGCCGGCGCCGCTGATCGACTGCTGGGCCAGCCTGACCGCAGCCGATTTCCGCGACGTGCTGCCCGAAATCGATGTGCCGGTGCTGCTGGTCTATGGCGGGCGGAGCAACTTCTACACCGCAGAGACGGCCGCCTACGTGCGCGACGCGATCCGCGACGCCCGGCTCGAAGTCTACGAGGACGTCGACCATTCTCCCCACCTGTGGCGGGCCTCGCGCTTCATCGACGACCTGTTGGGCTTTATTGCGCCGCGCGTCGCCGGGCGATGCCCGGAAGCGGGCTGAGTTCGCCTGAATGGCAAATGCTGCATTGCGGCACGATTCCGGGCGGGCATGCACCATTCTAGGGCAAGCAGGCCCGCCGGGCAGCCATTCCGATGTGCCGTCAATTGTGCAGATCTATTGAAATACGTCAGGCAACTCAATGATTTTGCGGGATCGACAGGTTGCTCCTGCATGGGCTGGCCAGGATATTGCATTGCATCAATCGGCGGTCGGGATGTCGCTCTTTTCCGGCAAACCCGCCGAGCTGCAATCCTGCGGAGGAATCGATCATGGATGCCTTGTACGTCGCACTGTTTTCATGGGCCGTCAGTCTGTCCGGCCTGCCCGTGCCTGCCGAACCCCCGATCGTCGTTCAGGTGCCCCACCAGTTCTTCGTCGATAAGGCCTGCAACGGCCGCGAGTGTCGCGTCTATGGCTGGTACGCAGGTGGTCGCGAGGTGTACGTCGATCAGGACATGAACCCCGAAAAGAGTGTGCTGGCAGCCTCGGTGGTGGTCCACGAGATGGTCCACTATCTGCAGGGAACGCAACGCAACGGTGGATTTCCCGCCAAGGGCGCCGCCTTTGGCGAGATTCTCGATTGCTCGGCCGCGATCGACATGGAACTCGAGGCCTACCGCGTGCAGCGTGAATTCATCACCCAGCATGGCCTGTATCAGCCGGTCGGCCTGTCGATGATGCGCGTCGGCTGCAGCAAGTAATCCTGCACCCGAGGCTTCAGGTCACCAACGCGACGCAGCCGGAAAAGGTAAAGAACGACAACGCTGTCGACACCAGGATGATGCGTGCGATGCGACCGTTGTCGGCCTTGAAGCGCTCAGCCAGCAGCGAGACGTTGCTGGCGCTCGGCAGCGCCGCGACCAGCACCAGGGCGACGACCGTCGGCGTCTCGAGTGCCAGGCCGCCAAAGCGCGCGCAGGCACAGGCGAGCAGCATCAGCAACGGATGGATGAAGAGCTTGATCAGGGCCACCGGCACGTAGTCCTGCCACGGCGTGGACGCGCTGGTGGTCATCTGTGAGCGGGCGAGCACAGCGCCGATCGTGAACAGCGCGACCGGCGAAGCAGCATTGGCCAGCAATGCAATGGTCTTGTCCACCGCCCCGTGCAGTTCGAGCTGCATTGCCGAGAACAGACCGCCGAACAGGATCGCCCACGGCATCGGATTGCCGAGCACCCCGCGCAAGGCCCTCAGGGCGCCCGCGCCGGCGGCGTCCTTGCCGAGCCGCGACAGTGCGATGCACATCGAGGTCGTGATCACCAGATCGATAGCGATCGTGACGATCACCGGCGCCGCCGCGCGCTCGCCGAGCAGGGTCACGAGTAACGGCACGCCCATGAATCCGGAATTCGGAAAGGCTGCAGTCAGCGCGCCGAACGAGGCATCGTTCCAGCCGATGCGGCCGTCCAGGGTCAGGCCGAGCGTCAAGGCGACGACTGCCACCGCACACAACAGGTAGATGGCGAATACGGTCGGATCGAGCAGATCGGCGATCGGTGTATCCGAGCCGAAGCGAAACAGCAGACAGGGCAGCGCAAAGAACAGCACGAAGCTGTTCAGTCCGGGGATCGCCGCCTGCGGCAAGAGCGCGCGCCGTACCGCGAGGTAGCCGCACAGGACGAGGGCGAAGAACGGAAACGTGACCTTCAGGACTTCGAGCAACGGGATCGTCCGGCGTGCGCAAGCATGGGATGGTCACACCCGTCGCCGATGTCTGGAATTGGGATCAACCCTAGCGGCTCCGCGTGGATTGCAGCGCCACCGACAGGCCGGCATGCCATATTTCGCGCTTCGCCGCCGGGCAGAGGCCGGCGTGTGCCGGGCTGGTGGACGGCAGCCGGTGTCGCGGCAGCGCAGCGCAATCCCGATCGAGGGTCGGGGCCACATGTCGGCGAAAGCTTTGCTCGGCCTTGCCGCCGTTGAAGAAGATCGCCGAGATCGCGGGATGTCGAGCCAGCAAGCCTGCGATGTCGTTGGCGACAATGCTGGCTTCGTCGATCGCCGTGTCGAGGCTGCCCTGGCGCCGGCAGCTGGCCATCACGTCCCAGAGGGCGACGCCCGCCGCCAGCAGGGCGTCGCAACGTCGCTGATACGGGTCGTCGGCGGCAAAGCCGATGAGTGAGCCCATGATCGGCCAGAAAGCGTTGCGTGGATGAGCGTAGTAGCACATGCGATCGAGCGACGCCTGCCCGGGCATGCTGCCGAGGATCAGCACCCGCGAGCGCGCCGTCACCAGCGCCGCGAAGCTGTGGATGCGATCGCTCACGACACCGGTGTCATGGGCGTCGCCGATTGCCGGCAAGGACGATGCTTCATGGCATGATCGGCTATGCTCAATGCAAGGACGGCCCTAAGGTCGGGGGAGACACCGTGAGCAAGCATGCCCAGTTGCTGCGCGAAGTGCCGATTTTCGGCGCGATCCGCGAAGACATCATCGATTTCCTGTTGGCCAGTGGGCGGGCGATGAGCCTGCGGGCGGGCGATTGGCTGATGCGCGAAGGCGATCCGAGCGGTTCGATGTACGTCATCGAACGTGGTGAAATCGCGGTGCTCAAGGCCCACGGCGAGCGCCAGTATCTGATCAACACACTGCGCGACGGCGACTGCATCGGCGAGATGGCACTGTTCGACCTGATGCCGCGCAGCGCGTCGGCGCTGGCGCTGACCCATGTCAGTCTGCTCGAAATCGATTCGGCCGCCCTGCACGAACTCTACCAGCGCGATCTCGAGCAGTTTGCGCTGATCCAGATGAACATGGGCCGGGAGGTCACGCGCCGGCTGCGAGAGTGCGAGGAGCACATCTTCCGGCAGCTCGACTTCCCCGAATTCGACCCGGGACCGGATCCGGACATGCCCTGGCCCGAAAGCGCGACGCGAGTCGACGGGTGATCTTGGCCTGCCCGGATCCCCCGCGCTATTCGACGACGACGGTGATCGTGCGGCTCATGGCCGGTCCATAGGAGCGGTGCATACCGTCGGCGAACTGAAGGGTCAGGGTGTGGCTGCCCGGCGCCAGCTTCAGCGTGGTTTCGGTCTGGCCCTTGCCGAAATGGCGGTGCTGGTCGTCGGCCGGCACCGGCGAACCCTCGGCAATCGCCTCGCCGTCGATGATCAGATGGTGGTGGCCGGTGCCTTCCACCAACTCGCCCGCGGGCTTTACCGTCATACCGTCCACCGCCATTTCGACCTTGAATTCAGACGGGACATGTGCGCCGTCGGCCGGACTGACGAAGCTGACACCCGCAGCCAGCGCGGGCAGCGAGGCCAGCAAAGTCGCCGCGGCGATGCCTGCGATTGGGATGATTTTCATGGACTCTCTCCTTCACGTGGGGGGCAAACGATGACATTCGGCGCGGGCGTCGGTGGCGCCGTCCGGTCATTATCCTGAAAACCGTGAGCGGCGGCCCGGTGCCGTGACCCGGCCGACATTCCGGGCTAGAATCGAAGATCTGCTGAGGAGCGCTGCGACCCGTGGCGGGCAGTGAACCCCGGGGCCAGGCTCAGCAATCGAACAACGGCGCTCGCAAACCCCAGCCGGTTTGCCGCGCCGTTTTCGTTGTCGGCGCGCCCGGCGCAGACCGAGCGAAGGACGAGAACCGGACATGCAAGCTGATCGAAGCGACGAACTGCGGCGCCTGCTCGCCGAACGCATCCTGATCCTGGATGGCGCGATGGGCACGATGATCCAGCAACTGAAGCTGACCGAGGCCGACTACCGCGGCAGCCGTCTGGCGAACCATCCGCGCGACTTGAAGGGCGACAACGACCTGCTGGTGCTGACCCGCCCGGACGCGGTGGCCGGCATCCATCGCGCGTACCTCGAGGCCGGCGCCGACATCGTCGAGACCTGTACCTTCAACGCGACGCGGGTGTCCCAGGCGGAGTACGGTCTGGGCGAGCTGGCCTATGAGATCAACGTCGAGGGTGCGCGCATCGTCCGCGAACTGTGCGACGAATTCACTGCAGCGAATCCCGGCAAGCCGCGCTTCTGTGCCGGCGTGCTCGGTCCGACCTCGCGCACCCTGTCGATCTCGCCGGATGTCAACGACCCCGGTTTTCGCAACATCGACTTCGATGCGCTGGTCGACGACTATGCGGTCGCCGCCCGCGGCCTGATCGCAGGGGGCGCCGACCTGCTGCTGATCGAGACCATCTTCGACACGCTGAACGCCAAGGCCGCGGTGTTCGCGATCGAACGGGTGTTCGAGGATCTGGGCCGCCGCCTGCCGGTGATGGTCTCGGGCACGATCACCGACGCCTCCGGCCGTACCCTGTCGGGCCAGACCGCCGAGGCCTTCTGGAATTCGCTGGCTCACGTGCGTCCGCTGTCGTTCGGGCTGAACTGTGCGCTCGGTGCCGAAGAGCTGCGCCCCTACGTCGAGGAGCTGTCGCGGGTCTGCGACTGCTTCGTCAGTGCCCACCCCAATGCCGGCCTGCCCAACCCCTTGTCGCCGACCGGTTACGACGAGACGCCGGCAGCGCTGGCGGCGCAGATCGCCGACTGGGCCGCGGCCGGCCTGCTCAACATCGTCGGCGGCTGCTGCGGCACCACCCCGGCGCACATCGCCGCGATCGCCGCGGCAGTCGAACGCGTGCCGGCGCGTCCGCTGCCGCGGATCGCGCCCAAGCTGCGCCTCTCCGGGCTCGAGCCGTTCAACGTCGATGCCGACTCGCTGTTCGTCAATGTCGGCGAGCGCACCAACGTCACCGGCTCGAAGGTCTTCGCCCGGATGATCCTCGAAGGGTGCTTCGATGACGCGCTGTCGGTCGCCCGGCAGCAGGTCGAGAACGGGGCCCAGGTGATCGACATCAACATGGACGAGGCGATGCTCGACAGCCTCGCCGCGATGGCGACCTTTCTCAAGCTGGTGGCCTCCGAGCCGGACATCTCGCGAGTGCCGATCATGCTCGATTCGTCCAAGTGGAGCGTCATCGAGGCCGGCCTGAAGTGTATCCAGGGCAAGGGCATCGTCAACTCGATCTCGATGAAGGAAGGCGAGGCCGAATTCCTGCGGCAGGCGCTGCTGTGCCGCCGCTACGGCGCCGCGGTGATCGTCATGGCCTTCGACGAGCAGGGACAGGCCGACACCTACCAGCGCAAGATCGAAATCTGCGAGCGGGCCTACCGCCTGCTGACCTGCGTCGGCTTTCCGCCCGAAGACATCATCTTCGACCCGAACATCTTCGCGATCGCCACCGGCATCGGCGAGCACGACAACTACGCCGTCGATTTCATTGAAGCGGTCAAGTGGATCCACGGCCATCTGCCGCATGCCAAGACCTCGGGCGGGGTGTCGAACGTTTCCTTCAGTTTCCGCGGCAACAATGCGGTGCGCGAAGCGATCCATACCGTGTTCCTGTACCACGCCATCAAGGCAGGCATGACGATGGGCATCGTCAATGCCGGCATGCTCGGCGTCTATGACGATCTCGACGCCGAATTGCGCGACAAGGTCGAGGACGTCGTCCTGAACCGGCACCCCGGCGCCGGCGACGTGCTGGTCGAGTTTGCGCAGACCGTGCAGGCGGGCGCCGCCCGGGACAGCGGGCCGGATCTCGCCTGGCGCGAGCAGCCGGTCGACAAGCGGCTCGCCCATGCCCTGGTCAAAGGCATCACCGACTTCGTCGTCGCCGACACCGAGGAAGTGCGGGCCCGTCTGGCGGCCGAAGGCAAGCCGCCGCTGGCGGTCATCGAAGGGCCGCTGATGGCCGGCATGGACGTGGTCGGCGACTTGTTCGGCGCCGGCAAGATGTTCCTGCCCCAGGTGGTCAAGTCGGCCCGCGTCATGAAGCAGGCGGTGGCCCATCTGATTCCCTTCATCGAAGAGGAGAAGGCCCGCACCGGTGCCGCCAGCAAGGGCAAGATCGTGATCGCGACGGTGAAGGGCGACGTCCATGACATCGGCAAGAACATCGTCGGCGTCGTGCTCGGCTGCAATGGCTACGAGGTGATCGATCTCGGCGTCATGGTGCCGACCGAGAAGATTCTCAACGCCGCCAGGGAACACGGTGCCCAGGCGATCGGCCTGTCCGGCCTGATCACGCCGTCGCTCGAGGAGATGAGCCATGTCGCCGCCGAGATGCAGCGCCAGGGCTTCGAACTGCCGTTGTTGATCGGTGGCGCGACCACCAGTCGCGCCCACACCGCAATCAAGATCGCGCCGAACTACGGCCAGCCGGTGGTGTATGTGCCTGATGCCTCGCGCGCGGTCGGCGTCGTCACCGCGTTGCTGTCGGAAGGCCAGAGCGCGGGCTTCAAGGCGCAGCTCGCGGTCGACTACGAAAAGATCCGGCAGCAGCACGCCAACAAGCGCGGCGTGCAACTGGTGAGCCTGGAACAGGCCCGGGCCAATGCCTTCGAGCCGCTGTCGGTTTCGGGCTACCGGCCGGACGCGCCGGCGGCCACCGGTGTCGTCGCACTCGACGTGGACCTCGAGGAATTGCTGCCGTACATCGACTGGGGGCCGTTCTTCCAGACCTGGGATCTCGCCGGCCGCTTTCCGCAGATCCTCGACGACGACACCGTCGGCGAGACCGCCCGCGGCGTCTTCGACGACGCCCAGCGGATGCTCGGACAACTGGTGCGCGAGCGGTGGCTCCAGGCCGCCGCGGTGTTCGGCCTGTTTCCGGCCAACAGTGTCGGCGACGACATCGAGTTCTACCAGGACGAAGCCCGACACACGCCGATGATGACCTGGTACGGGCTGCGCCAGCAGCACGAGCGCCCGAGCGGCAAGCCCCACTGGTGCCTGGCCGATTTCGTCGCGTCGAAGGATTCCGGTGTCGGCGACTGGTGTGGCGCCTTCGCGGTCACCGCCGGGCTCGGCATCGAGCACAAGCTCGAAGAATTCGAGGCGGCCCATGACGACTACCGCGCGATCATGCTGAAGAGTCTCGCCGACCGCCTCGCCGAGGCCTGCGCCGAATGGCTGCACGAACGCGTGCGGCGGGAGCACTGGGGCTACGCGGTCGACGAGGATCTCGACAACGAAGCGCTGATTCGCGAGCAGTATCGCGGCATTCGCCCGGCCCCCGGCTATCCGGCCTGCCCTGACCACACCGTCAAGGCGGCCCTGTTCCAGCTGCTCGATGCGCCGACCAATGCCGGCATGGGCCTGACCGAATCGATGGCAATGACGCCGGCCGCATCGGTCAGCGGCTTCTACTTCTCGCATCCCGACAGCCACTACTTTGCGATTTCGAAGATCGGCGAAGACCAGTTGAAGGACTGGGCACGTCGCACCGGGATGAGCGAGGCCGCCGCGCGCAAGTGGCTGGCGCCCTTGCTCTAGCGCGCGGCGGACAGGCCTGGCGGGCAGAACGCGCGCCGCGTCGCGCCTGACCGTCGGCAGTCCGCTGAGCACTATCAGCAAGGCGATGGCAAGGCTGGTGGTCGGCGAAGAGCGGTACCGCGCATCCCGCGGCGTGCTTCTTCGCGTGCATCGAAAAACCGGCTAAGCTCGACCGGCGGCGCGACTACGACGGCGGTGCATGGGCATATGGCGGAGAGCAGGATTATGGTGGAATCGACCCGATGATCGTGCCGGCGCCGGACGGCGCGTGATGATGGCCGGGCGCTTCGCCACATTGCTTGCGGCCGGCCTGCTGCTGGCGGGCTGCAAGGGCTTCGTGCCGCAACCCGGCCCCGCCGCCGATCCCGACCTGGCCTATCTTCCGCTGACGCTGCCGATCATCGCGCTGGCCGACTCGCAGGAGCACGAATCGACCGGTTTCCCGATGCATGACAATGCCGGCGCGGTCGATGAATACGTCGAGGTGGCCCAGCGGCCGCCGGAGCAGCCGTTGTTCGGGCGGCGCATCCTCGAGTGGGCGATGCTGAGCGTGCCCGACGCCCCGGTGCTGCACCTGGGCGACATGCTGGACATGTCCTGCGAGTCCGAAGCGCAGCGTATCCGGCACGTGCTGCAGTCCACCGGCAGACCGGTGGCGGCGCTGCCGGGCAATCACGACGGCCTGATGTTCGGCATCTTCAACTACAATTTCTACGATTCGCTGATCGACCCCGATGCGCGTCGCTGGGATCGTGCCTGCCGCCGCGGTGCCGAACCCGACTCGCCCGGTGTCGTGGCACGCGGCCACGGCGCCGCGCTGACCAAACGCGAATTCATCGTCGGCTACCTGGCCGGCATCAGCAACGACCCGCGAATCCAGCAGGCGCTGATTCCATCGCTGGCCAGCGAGCGTGCGGTCACGCGCTGGATCAATCCTGACCGGCAGGCCTTCGTCGAAGCGATCGAAGCGCATATCGTCAATGGCCGCCGCTACGCCAATTCCTTCATCCTGCAGCGCTTGCGTCCGCCGATGGCGCCGGGCGCGCCGAGGCGCACGGTGATCATCGGCCTAGACACCAATCAGGTCGGATTCGCGGTCAGCACCTGGGACACCTTGCGCGGCAACAGCCCGGGCACCACCGGCAACATCAGCGGCGACCAGTTGGCGGTGGTCGAACGCTGGATCGAAGCGGCCCGGCGTGACGGCGAAATCGTCATCCTCGCCGGCCATCACAACTGGAATCAGCTGAGTCCGTTGGCGCGATTCGGCTTGTCTCGACTGTTGCGGCGGCTCGAGCATCCGGCGGTCTACCTATCGGCGCACACCCACCGCGGCTTCTGGGCGCAGCATGTGCTCGACGGCAGGCGACCGCTGCTGGAACTGAATGTCAGTTCGCTGTCCGACTGGCCGATCGCGTTTCGCCGGGTGAGCTTTGCCTACGCCCCCGAGGCCAATCGGATTCTGGTGCGCGGCGAGTTGTTGCCACGGCTGGACGTGGCGGTGGGCGACGACGAAGCCCTGCTCGAGGCCTGGCGGCGACTGGCCTGCAGCGGCGCGATGGTCGCGCCCGACAAGCTCGACGACGAAGACCGCGATCTGGTGCTGGCACAGCGGGCGTCGCGAGAGAGCCTGATCGAATGGCTAATCGAAGGGTTGGGCGAAGGCTGCGAGGCATGCATGGCGCGGATGCTGGCCAATGCCCAGCGCTACCAGGACCTGCAGCTGGAAGCCTTGCTCGAATTGCGGCTGGACCTGGGCGAGCGCGCCCACCGCCTCGACGAGCTGCCGCTGCCGGCCGATTGCGGTGAGCGGGACCTGTATCGCTGCGTCGGTGATCTGCTCGCCGAACGGCCGTCCGACCTGGCCGGCCATCGCGGCCTGTTCCGCCGCAAGGCGAAGTTGGTGGCACGCATCGTCGCCCATATCGATCGCCTTGACTCGAATGAGGCGCGGGACTACATGGCCTGCCGCGCCGTGCTCGCTGCGCACGTCGACTTCGTGCACACCCCCGACGACCGGAATGCCCATCGCAGCGAAGCCAAGCGCCGCAGCGAGCAGTTCTTCCGCGGAGCGGCCAGTGTCGGCATGGATTAGGGGTACCTTCCTCGGGCTGCTGTGTGCACTGCTGGCGTCGTGCGCATCGGTGACGCTGCCGCCCGAGGCGGAACGTCCGCCGCCACTGGTGACCCGGGTGGCGGGCGATAGCGGTCTCGTCGATCTGCGCGGCCAGTTCCGGGCGACACTGTGTGCGCTGCTGGCCGACAGGCGCGGCCGCGGATGTGAATCGCTCCTGACCCGGATGGGCGCCGAGCCCGCCGGTGCCGGCGTCACCAGCGACAGTGCGACCCTGGCGGCACGATTCCGGCTGGCGATCGTGCCGGGCTTCCTGGCCGAATGCCTGGCGCCGGCGAACCGGCCCTTCGCTGTCGCCACGGAAGCGTTGCGCGCCGACGGCTTCGACGTCACCTACCTCAGGGCGGCGGGCCGCGGTCGCGTCGAGCACAATGCCCTGCAACTGGCCGCCGAGCTCGCCGCCCTGCCCGAAGATCCGCGTCCACTGGTGATTATCGCCTACTCGAAGGGCTTGCCAGACATGCTGGCGGCACTCGCCGATCGACCGACCCTGCAGCAGTCCGTGGCCGCGGTGGTGTCGCTGGCCGGCGCCGCCAACGGGTCGTTGCTGGCCGAGCGCTATGAATCGATCTATCGCGTGCTGCTGTCGCGTCTTCCGCTTGGCGATTGCGATGCCGGAGACGGTTCGGAAATCCACGATCTGCGTCGCGACGTTCGCCATCGCTGGTGGCAGGCGAACGGACGCCGCATCACCGTGCCGATCTATTCGCTGGTCGCGGTGCCCGAGCCCGAACGGGTCTCGACCCTGCTGCGGCCGGCTCATGCCCGGTTGTCGGAACTGGACCCGTTCAACGACGGACAGTTGCTGTGGACCGACGCCGTCGCGGTTCCCGGTGCGCTGCTCGGCTACATCAACGCAGACCACTGGGGCATCGCGATGCGGCTGTCATCCACATTGCCCGGTGCAGGCCTTCTGATCGAAGACGATGTGCCGCGCGTCGAACTGCTGCTCGCTGCGCTGGCCGTGATCGATGCCCGAATCGGGCCGTCGCCGGCTCGATGACCCGCTGGCGCGAACCGGGTCCGGCCCGTTCATGTCCCGGCGAGCGGTAGCGCCACGGCAGGGCGTGTGTCGGACCATCGACATCGCCCTCGGGCGTCCCGATTGCACGGCAAGTGGCCGTTTCCTAGAATCAAGGTCGCAATGCCGGCCGCTAGAAGTCGGCATCCGCCGGTTCTCGTGCCGAGGACGCCATTCCCTACCCCAAAGGAGTACATGCCATGGACAGGATCGATCCCGTATTCACGACCAGCGCGACTGCGAAGGGCGGTCGCAATGGACACACGCAGTCGGCCGATGGTCTGGTCAGCGTGGACCTCTCGGTGCCGAAGGCGATGGGTGGCCCTGGCAAGGCCGGTGCGACGACGCCGGAGGACCTGTTCGCGGCCGGCTATGCTGCCTGCTTCGGCGGCGCCATCGACTTCGTCGCCAAACAGCAGCAGAAGGATGCCACCGGTGCGTCGGTGACCTGTTCGGTCTCGATCGGCCCACGCGAAGGGGGCGGTTTCGGTCTCGCGGTCAAGTTGCGCGTCGAAGATCCGAGTTTGCCCCAACGCGATCTGGAAGCACTCGTACAGCAGGCCCACGAGCAGATCTGCCCGTATTCCCATGCAACGCGCAACAATGTCGACGTCGCGCTTGAAGTCGTCGGCAGCTAGCGGTCGTCGAAACTACGGGCGGGTGAGCTTGCGCGCGCCGGCGCAGCGACCCGCCCGTCAGACGCTCGGACGCGCCGAGCGCGGCGCATCCTCTGCACGCAGCCGTCGCCGCCTACTGCAGCGGGCAGGTGGGCGGCACGTTGCAGTAGGGGAAGCAGGTCGCATTCTGCCATTCGCCCGTGCGCCACAGCCGGCCACGCCGATTGACCATGTCATCGGCCCAGTCCTGCAACAGGACCTGACCGCGCAGGGAGGACGCGGAGCCTTCCGTCGAGAATTCGTCCGAACAGAATCCGAACCCTGCAGCGAGCGGTATCGATTGCAATACCACGTGCTCGTAGCCGGCTGCTGTATAGAAGCGATAGCGCGGAATGAGGGCCGACGTCAGCGTGTAGACGCGCATCGCGCCGGTCCACTCCACCAGGGACTCGCCGATCCGGTCCGGATTGTTCCAGGCAGATGGATCGTCGGGAAACTTCATGATCGTCAGCACTCTGGCCTGAACGGTGTCGAAGGCATTCTGGAATTGCCCCAGGCGCAGTCCGGGATAGCGCCTTGCCGTGTTGTTATAGACGCGCACCGGTAACCATTGGGCCCCATGCCGCACGGCATCGAGCATGTGTCCCGGCAAGGTTCCGTCGAATCCCCAGCTTGTGCCTGCCTCTTCGAGGAAGTGGTCGGTGACGACGCCATTGGCGCTATCACCGATCAGGAAATAATCGGCTCCGTCACCCAGCGCGTCCACGACTTCGGGCAACAGGGTACCGATCGCCGCGTAGCCGCCGCCGCTGACGCCGGCGACCAGAACTTGGTCGGGCGCGCCGTTGCTTTGTGCATAGGCCTTTAGCCATTGTGAGACGGATCGAATATTGGCGTAGCCGCGATGGGAAATGACGAAGGATGCCGGTAAGCCGCCGGCACCGATAACCGTGTAGCCGGTTTCGACATTGCCCCAGCCGACATCGCCTGTGCAATAGGGAATATAGACCTTGGTCCAGTCCCGAAACGGGTTGGCCGGATCGTCCGCATCGAGAATGCCGCCGGCTTCCTGCAGGGTCTCGGCGGTTTCGGTCGGCGCGATGTTGTAGGTCCCACGGGCCGGACCGAGCGAACTGGCGCAGGTCAGACCATTCCAACAGGCGCCGCCACCGGTATGGAAGACGATGAGTCTGGCGGGATCGCCGGGTTGCACGAAGAATCTGAATGGGTTCGGCACGAAGTGCGTGTTGCCCTGGTCGTCCTTGACCGGAATGGCCGGTACGGCGCATCGGGGTGCCATGCTGCGGCCCGCGCGGTCGAGGATGAGTTCGCCGTCCGCATCGATCAACAGGTGATCACGCGACCCGTCCGTCAGGAATGGGTCTTCTGTCGGTACGATCGTTTGCCAGTCCGGGCCCGCCTGTGCGGGAATGGACGCAAACATGGTGGCGATGACAAACAGAAATGCTGAAGCGGATTTCATGGCGATGGTTCCCCTTGAAAAAAACCTGCGCCGCGGTTTGGGCGCGATTCGCGTCTTCTCCGTTTGGTTCCTGCGATGGTCCAATCGCCGTTGCCCCCATTGCCCGCTGCCGGGCAGTTGATCAACTTCAAGCGGCTTCGGCGTTATCGTTTTGTTGAGACGTGATGAAACAGTTTTTCACGGTTTTCAAATGACGACGCCCGTGCATTGAATTGCAGAAGCTGAATTCCGAGTCGCTCAATCACAGGCCGCGCTTGCCAAGCCATCTTTGGCGGACAGCCGTTCGCGATTTCGTCACCGCGGCAGCCGCATGAATTGCGTGCATCCAGAACGTGTTCGGGAGGAGAAGGTCTTCCCCGCGACATGACCTCAAGCTGAGATAAAGCAAAGCATGGCGCGCACGCGAACTTGACGGCTGAGAATAGACCGCCAACTCGACAAAAGCCAAAAACCCGATCTCGTTCGCCGACCCCTTGAAACCACTCTATTCACAATATTAAATAAAGCGAACAATGCAAGAATAAACAGCGCACCGGCTATCGATTCACCCATCTTCGAATTGCCTGGCGTAAATGCCCTTGGCATTTTGCGGCTTCGCCGGCGCGGCGAAACCGTTTATGGGCGGACCTGTCGGGTGCGCGAATGGACGCTGGCGGTAGTGCGGCATCGCCTTCGCTCGGCAAAATCGATACACCAAAGCACGAGGACCGGATCGTCTCGTGTGCAGACGATGCCGGCAGGCCGCTGTCGCCGCGTCCGGTTCGCTCAGCGCACTCGCCGATGCGTAGTCCCGCACGGTCAGTCAACAGTGGGCTGTGGCGGCCTGGCTTTACTGCAACCGCCACCGGCGGAGTGCTTGGCGCCTGGGCAATGCGGATCTTCTTGCGAACGGTGACCGTTTCGGCAAGCCGCGGCCGAACACCGCCAGCGCATCCGGGCTGGCCGGGCGCCGGTTCACTCACCGCTTGGTTTCGGAGTCTCGCAGTTTGCGCACGGTCTCATCGGAGAGTCCGCTGACATCGACGAAGCAACCGCACAGAGGGCAGCGGGTGCCGGGTTCGCAGTCGTGTTCGAGCGCGCATTGCGCCTGGGTCTGATCGGTCAGGACGATGGTCCGCTTCGCCTCGCAGCGGGAGATCGGGGAATCGAGGAAGCTCATGGTGGTTCCTGAAGATGGGTGTCGTTGGCTCGGGGGCCCTGTCTGCTTTATAGAAGGGCGCCGCACATCGCGCCGAATGCCATGCGCGCCCATTGATCTCGGTCAAATCGAGCACCGAGCATTCACGCTCGGCCCGGTGTCGGGCGCAGAATTCGCCGCGTTCGGCGTTTCCCCACTGAAAATCCATGAGATCTTCAGGCTTCGTACCAGTAGCGAATGCCGGTCGCGCGTAGCCTGTCAGTCATCGAATGGCGCGACGACGAGGTGGCACGATGAACGCGATGACGAATGCGAGGCTGGGACAGGAAAACCGGACTTTTCATGGCACCGGCGCCGTCAGCGCCGGTAATCGGGAAGAAGGTTTCCGGCCGGCGTTCCGGGATGTCGAGACCGGACGCGTCTATGCGTCGTGCTTCGTCACCGGCCAGCCGGCGCCATTCCACCTGCTCGACGGCCTGCCCGATGAAGTCGTCGTCGCGCGCCACGCCAGCGGCCGGGTGGCCGCGGTCAAGGCGACGATCGCCTCGGGCTTCGTGCGACAGGGCCGCTTCTTCACGCGCGACGAAGCGGCCGCGGCTGTCGCCCATTGAGACGGTCGCATTGCCATCGATTCAGCCGGCACGCAGCAGCGGCAGAGCACCCGCGACCCCCTCGATTCCCATCTGCACGCCGATCACGGCGAGGATCAGCCCCATCAGTCGCGTGACGATCTTCAGGCCGCCGGCGCCGACGCGGGCGAGCACGGATTCGCCGAATACGAAGCAAAGGTAGGTCATCAGGCACATCAGCGCGAACACGGCGACGGTGATCGCGATCGATAGCCAGTCCCCGGCGGCGGCGAAGCTCATCGTCGTCGCGATCGTGCCGGGACCGGCGAGCAGCGGCACCGCCAGCGGCGAGATCGCCATGTCATCGGCCGATGCCTTGCCGTGATCGTGCAGCGACGACGTCTCGCCGTGCAGCATGTGATAGCCGATGACGAATACCAGGATCGCGCCAGCGATGCGCAGTGCCGGCAGCGTGACGCCGAAGAAGTGGAAGAGCGTTTTGCCGAGCGCGGCGAAGACGAAGACGATCGCGAACGTGATGAGCAGCGAGCGCCGGGCGACGACACGCCGCGCGCCGTCGTCCAGGTCGCCCGTCAAGCCGACGAAGACCGCGGTATTGGCGAGTGGATTCATGATCGCGAAATAGCCGAAGAACACCGCGAGGAGATGATTGAATCCTTCGTTCACGTCCGCCTCCTTTGTCGATCCTCCGGGTCGATGCCCGGGCCGGGAAACGCGCCCGCCGCGCCGGCGCCGCTTGGCCGTGCCGGCAGATGATGCCACCGGGCCATACGTTGCCGCCGAATCGACTGGGCGGCCGAAGTCCGGCCAGGTTGCAGAAAGCGAATCTGCATGCGGTCGAATCTATCGGTCGACGGGGTGAAACGCATATCGTCGCTCGGCGCCGTCATTGTCGCGTCGCGCGGCGCAGGCAGGCCCGGTCCGGCTGTGCGGACGCCTTACAATCGCGTAAGCGACCGGAGCCGGGCCGGATAGCGGGACAGGAATCCGTGCGCCCCGGCCTGAACCCTTTGCGAGCGAACGATGACGAGCGGACTGCGCAGCCTGTATCCTCCGATCGAGCCCTACGACAGTGGCCGGCTCGATGTCGGCGATGGACATCTGATCCACTACGAGCGCGTCGGCACGCCGGGCGCCAAACCGGCGGTATTCCTGCACGGCGGCCCCGGTGGTGGTATCTCGTCCGAGCATCGGCGCCTGTTCGATCCGGCCCGTTACGACGTGCTGCTGTTCGACCAACGCGGTTGCGGCCGATCGACGCCGCATGCCGGACTCGACGCCAACACCACCTGGCATCTGGTTGCCGACATCGAACGCCTGCGGCAGAGGGTAGGATGCGAGCGCTGGCTGGTGTTCGGCGGCTCGTGGGGATCGACACTGGCGCTGGCCTATGCCGAGACACATCCGCAACGGGTCAGCGAACTGGTGTTGCGTGGCGTCTATACGGTCAGCCGTGCCGAACTCGACTGGTACTACCAGTTCGGGGTCTCCGAGATGTACCCGGACAAGTGGGAGGCATTCGTCGCGCCGATTCCCGAGGTCGAACGTTCGGACATGATCGCCGCCTACCGGCGGCGACTGACCGGTGACGACGTCGCGGCACGAATCGTGGCGGCGCGGGCCTGGAGCACCTGGGAGGGCAGCACCATCAAGCTGCTGCCGGATGCGAGTCTGGCGGCTGGCTTCGGCGAAGATCATTTCGCGCTGGCGTTCGCCCGCATCGAGAACCACTACTTCACCCACGGTGCCTGGCTCGACGAGGGCCAGTTGGTGCGCGATGCCCATCGTCTGCACGGCATCGCCGGCACCATCGTCCACGGTCGCTACGACATGCCGTGCCCATTGCGCTATGCGTGGGCCCTGCACAAGGCCTGGCCGGAGGCGGCGTTCCATCTGGTCGAAGGGGCCGGACACGCCTACGACGAGCCGGGCATCCTCGACCGGCTGATCGCAGCCACCGACGGCTACGCCGGGCACCGCTGAGCGACCTGCCTCATGCCGCAATCAGACCGTTGCCGCGCACGGCTTCCCGAAGCCCGTCCCATCGGCGGTGGTGGCCGGTGCCGGGCGCCCTTCCCTGGTCTTGAGCCATCCGAATGGTGCTGGGCGCCTGATGCGCCGTTGTCGAAGCTGCGAACGACCGCGGCCGAAGGTGGAACCGTCGGCCGCGGTCGTCTGTAACCCGCCCCGTGCGGGCGCTGCCTCACTCGATGGCGATCTTCTGTTTCGGCTGCACCTCCTTGCGCGGCAGCTTCAGGGTCAACACGCCGTCGGCAAATTGGGCCAGCGTGTGTTCGGCATCCAGTTCGGCGCCGAGCCGGAAGCTGCGCTCGATCCGGCCGAAGTGGCGCTCGCTGCGAATCACGCGATCACCCTCGCGCTGATCCTTGTCCTGGCGCCGCTCGGCCGAGATCGAGACCAGCGCTCCTTCAACGTTCACCTGGATGTCTTCCTTCCTGACGCCGGGCATTTCGGCATGGACCTCGTAGCCCTCGGCGCTCTCGCGCACGTCGACGCGCATCGGCGCAACCTCGTCGTCCTTGCCGAATGCCACAGGACGGACGAAGAAGCCGCGGAAGAAGTCCTCGACCGGATCGAATGGTTTCAGCGTGTTCATGACGGTCTCCTATTCGGGTTACACCCCAGAGGCCACGTTTCCGGTGGTCTCTTCACTCCAAAGATAGTCCCGCGCGATGCCGCGACAAGGGCGCCGAGACGGCTTCTTGATGCCGGACAAGCTTTGCTTCGGCGGCCGGGGTGGCGCACCATGGACGCCGGATCCGGCCGCCGCCGGAAGCATCGTCGTGGAGGAATTCGATGAGGGCAGAACTGATTCGCGCCGTGTTTTCGGGCGCCGTCTGGCTGTGGGTCGCGTCGCCGGCACACGGCGCGGACATCGGCGTCGATGTCGAAGTTCGGCTGCCGGGTGTGCGCATCCACATCGGCGAGCGGCGTCCGGACGGCCGTTACTGGGACGGCGAACATTGGCGCGATCCGGCCTGGTGGCATGACAACTGTCCGAGATTCGAGAACCACAAGGATTTTCGCGGCCATTGCGACGCACCGCCGCGGGGGCCGAAGCATTGTCCGCCCGGCCAGGCGAAGAAAGGCAACTGCTGAGTGATTGCCGGTCCCGCCCCGGTCCGGGCGGGACGCGGATCAGGCGCCGGCGCCGATGCCCGGTCGGTCGACGCTGTCGCGGATTTCCTCGATCTGCGCCAGGGCCGAGACGAAGAGCTCGACCAGGCGTGGATCGAACTGCCTGCCGGACTGCTCGATCAGGTAGTCGATCGCGTTCTGCACCGACCACGGGTCCTTGTACGGGCGCGCCGAGATCAGCGTGTCGAAGACGTCGCAGATCGCGGTGATGCGCCCTTCGATCGGAATCTCCTCGCCGCGCAGGCCGTTGGGATAGCCGCTGCCATCCCAGCGCTCGTGGTGACTCGCCGCGATTTCGGACGCCATGCGCACGAGTGGTGAATCCGGTCCGTCGAGCAGTTCGCTGCCGGCGTCGGCATGCTGCTTGACCTGTTCGAACTCCTGATTGGTCAAAGCCGAGGGCTTCAACAACAGTTCCACCGGCAGCATGACCTTGCCGACGTCGTGCAGCGGTGCTGCCTGCTCGACGAGATGGGCGGTCTGGGCGGGCAGATCGGCCAGTCGCGCGAGCATGCCGGCGAATCGGCCGACCCGCCGTATGTGCTCGCCGGCGCCCTTGTCGCACATCTCGCAGATCTGGCCGAGCTTGTGTACGAAGGTGTCGGTGGCGCGTTCGAGGTCGTCCGTCCGCATCCGGACCTGGCGTTCGAGGTCGCGATTGACCTCCCGCTGGCGGACCACCATGTCGTGCATGCGCAGCGTGTTGCGCACCCGCAGCACCACCTCGGTATGGTCGAACGGCTTGCGGATGAAGTCGTTGGCGCCCATCTTCAATGCCCGCAGGCAGGCGTCCTCGCCGGCCACGCCGGTGATCACGATGACCGGAATATGCTCGTGTTCGCCGAGTTCGCTGCGCAGCAATTCGAGCACTTCGAAGCCATCGAGGTGGGGCATGTCGAGATCGAGCACCAGCAACGCGAAGTCGCCGTGCCCCGAGATCGTCGGCAGCACGCGACGCGAATCGGTCACGACCTCGACACGGCGCACCCCTTCGCTGCGCAGCAAGCCCTGCAGCATCGTCGCGTGACTCGACGAGTCGTCGCAGACGAGAATCTTCGATTCGTACAGGTGCGGGTCGATCAGCATGAATGATTCGGCGTGGGAAGCAGCGCGGCCTCATTTCTACGGCGGGCCGACGGCGAGCTTTAGCCGCGGCAGCCGGGCGGGCGATCCGAGGCCTGTGCCAGGCGCCAGACCCCGGTCGCCCACAATCCGCCGGCGACCAGTCCGAACAGCACATCGGTCGGAAAGTGCACCTGCAGATAGACGCGTGTCGCGCCCACCAGCGTGGCTAGCGCGACCGCGACGACGAGGCCGGCCCGGCGCTGTCGATCCGGCAGCAGCATCGCCAGCGTGACCACCGTGGCTGCCGCCTGGATGCCGTGTCCGCTCGGGTAGGACCAACTGTTCGGCAGTTCACCGACGGTGGCGAACAGGGCGGGTCTGGGGCGGGCCAGCGCGAGCTTGGCGAGCTGACCGAGGGCCGTCGCGCCACCCAGCGACAGCACCAGCGCGAGTGCGTTGCGCACCTGGTTGCCGAGCCACAGTCGCACTGCTGTCAGCATGGCGAGTGGCCCGAGCACGAAGAGCGATCCGAGCCAGGTCGCCCAAGCCGCCACGGCATCGACGACCGGGCTGCGGATTGCGTGGGCCGCCGTCAGCAGGCTGGCATCGACCGCGGGCAGCCGGCACGCCCCGCCCGGGCACAGCCACAGACCGCCTGCGGCAAGCAGCGCCGGTGCCGCCAACAGGCAGATCGCGCCGACCGGATCGGGGCGGGTCACCAGGCGCTGCCGGCGATTTCTGTCCCGACGCACCACTGCCGCATCGTCCGCCGCTCAGCGACTGATCGGCAAGGCCGCACCGAGCAGCATGAACAGCCCGCCGCAGGCACGGTTGAAACGGCGGCCGGCCCGTCGCAGCATGGGCCTGACGCGATGGGCGAGGCGGGCCAACAGATATTCGACCAGTGCCTCGACCACTGCGAAGCTCGCGGCCATGATCGCGAACTGTGTGACGATCGGACGCGAGGGGTCGATGAACTGGGGCAGGAATGCGCCGTAGAACAGCAGCACCTTGGGATTCGACGCGGCCGCGAGGAAACCCTGCATGAACAAGCGGGCGCCCGGTATCCGCGCCGTGCCGGCGGCGAGTTCGAGTTGCAGTGGCGGCGCGCGCCAGAGTTGTACGCCGAGCCAGATCAGGTAGGCGCCGCCGACGAGCTTCATGACTGCCAGGGCGTCGGCGCTGGCCTTGAGCAGGGCGCCGATGCCCGCCATCGACAAGGCCATCAGCAGCACGAAGCCGACGGTCCCGCCGGCGATGGTCAGCAGGGTCCGGCGATGACCGTGCAGGGCGCCGTGGCTCAGCGCCAGCAGGCTGTTCGGCCCGGGCGTCAGCGATAGACCGGTGGCGGCCAGCAGGTAGATCAGCCAGGTATCGATTTGCATCCTGTGTGCGTCCTCGGCGACGTCGTCGTCAGATCGGCCAATCGTAGTCGACCGTCAGCGGCGCGTGGTCGGAGAAGCGTTCGGCCTTGTAGACGGCAGCCGATCGCGCACGCTCGGCGATGCCGGGCGTGGCGATCTGGTAGTCGAGGCGCCAGCCGACATTCTTTGCCCAGGCCTGGCCGCGGTTCGACCACCACGTGTAGCACTCGCCCGTGGCTTCCGGATGCAGTCGCCGAAAGACATCGACGTATCCGAGCTCCTCGAACACGCGGCCGAGCCAGGCACGCTCCTCGGGCAAGAAGCCCGAATTTTTCTGATTCGACTTCCAGTTTTTGAGATCGATCTCGCGGTGGGCGATGTTCCAGTCGCCGCAGACGACGATCTCGCGTCCGCTCGCCTTGAGCGCCGACATGTGCGGAAGGAAGTCGTCCATGAAGCGGTACTTGGCCTGCTGCCGCTCCTCGGAACTCGATCCCGACGGCAGATACAGCGAGATCACCGAGAGGCCTTCGAAGTCCGCCTGGATATAGCGCCCCTCCGGGTCGAACTCATCATGGCCGAGTCCTTCGACGACGCGCTCGGGCTGTCTGGCAAGGTAGAGCCCGACACCGCTGTAGCCCTTCTTGTCGGCATGCGAGAAATAGCCTGTCATGCTGCCGGGGCAACGCATCTCGTCGCTCAGATTGGCAGCCTGAGCCTTCAGTTCCTGCACGCAGACGACGTCGGCCCGCTGCTTCGGCAACCAATCGAGGAACCCTTTCGCGGATGCCGAGCGGATTCCGTTGAGGTTAGCGGTTATGATGCGTAACATGCGTCCTTCTGCCCGGTGGGAAATTTTGAAGCTTGGAGTTTAGTCGCGAATTCATTCGGCTTGCCTGCGACAAGGGTGTTCTGCGCTTCGGTGAATTCCGAACCAAGGCAGGGCGCCTGTCGCCCTATTTCTTCAATGCCGGACTGTTCAGCGATGGCGAATCGTTCGGCCGCCTCTGCGAATTCTACGCGCGCGCGATTGTCGCTTCGAAGATCGAGTGCGATGTGTTGTTCGGGCCGGCCTACAAGGGCATTCCGCTGGTCGCGGGCACCGCATTGAAGCTTGCCGAGATGGGTCGCAACCTGCCCTTCTGCTTCAATCGCAAGGAGGCCAAGGACCACGGCGAAGGCGGTATCCTGGTCGGCGCTCCGCTCGAAGGGCGTGTCCTGGTGCTCGACGACGTGATCTCGGCGGGCACCTCGGTGCGGGAGTCGGTGCGCATTATCGCGGCGGCCGGCGCGCGCCTGGCAGGCGTCGTCATTGCGCTCGATCGCATGGAGCGTGGCCAGGGCGAATTGTCGGCCGTGCAGGAAGTTGAACTCGCCTACGGCGTGCCGGTGGTCGCGGTCGCCAGTCTCGACGACCTGATCGGGCACCTGTCGCATACCGGTGATCTGCAGGACCATCTCGACGCGGTGCGCCGCTACCGGGAAACCTATGGCATCGCGCGTCCGGACTGAGCTCGTCGCAGCAATGCTGGCCTGTTCGGCACTGCTGGCGTCCCCGGCGGTCGAGGCCGATGTCTTCTGCTGCGACGATGTCGGCGGGCGGCAGATCTGCGCCGACGTGCTGCCTGCCCAATGCTATGGCAGCGCGTATCGGGTGTTGAGCCCCCAGGGACTGGTGATTCGCGAAGTCGACGCACCGTTGACCCGCGAGCAACGCGAGGCGCGAAGGCTGGAGGATCGCCGCAAGCGGATCGAGCAGGACCGCATCCGCTCGATCCGGCTGAAGGAGCGCGCCCTGCTCGAGACCTACCGCAGTGTCGAGGACATCGACGCGATCGAGGCGCGGGCGCTCGACGACGTCGAACAGGATCTCGCCAAGGCGCGTCGCTTCAAGGAGCGGCTGCTGGAAGAGCAGGCGCGCTTGCGCCAGGAGCGGGAATTCTACGAAAAGGGCGAGTTGCCGCCCGATCTCGCGAAATCGATCAACGACAACGACCTGGAGATCATCGCGCAGGAAAGCGTGATCGAATCCAAGCTGCGGCTGATGGAGGCGATCCGGGAGCGCTACGCGGCCGACCGCAAGGCCTACCAGGAGATCCTCGATCGTCGCGAGGCCCTGTTCCGGCGCTGAGCGGCGCGCCGGCGCCGTTCTTCGCGCGCCGGCCGCCATCGTCGCGCGACCTGTCGCACCATCGTCGTCATCGCCGCCGGCGTCGACTGCCATCCGCCAGAGACCATGAGCGCAGATACCGATCTCGATCACGTAGCCCGACTGTGCGAACGGGCGCAGCGCATCCTGTTCGTCACCGGCGCGGGCATTTCGGCCGATTCCGGCCTGCCGACCTATCGCGGCATCGGCGGCTTGTACGACGACACGCACACCGACGAGGGCGTGCCGATCGAGGTCGCGCTGTCGGGCACGATGATGGCGGAGCGGCCCGACATCACCTGGAAGTACTTGGCCCAGATCGAGGCCAACTGCCGCGGTGCGGGGCCGAATCGCTCTCACCATGCGATCGCGCGTCTCGGCCGCGAAAAGGAACGGGTACTGGTGTTCACCCAGAATGTCGATGGCCTGCACCGGGCCGCCGGTTCGACCGATGTGCTCGAGATCCACGGCACGTTGCACCGGCTCCGTTGCATCGATTGCGGGGGCGCCCGCCAGGTCGAGGACTACAGCGGTCTGGTGATGCCCCCGCTCTGCCCGCGCTGCGGCGGCCGGCTGCGGCCGGACGTCGTGCTGTTCGGTGAAGAACTGCCGGTGGATGGCCTGCAGCGGCTGGAGCAGGCGCTCGCCGGCGGATTCGATCTGGTATTCACGATCGGCACCACCAGTGTCTTCCCCTACGTCGCGGCGCCGGTGTGGTGGGCGGCGCGCATGGGATGGCCGACGGTCGAGATCAATCCCGGAGACAGCGAAGTCAGTGACCTTGTGGACGTGCGCCTGCGCCTCGGTGCTGCCGACGCCTTTGCCGAGCTCGGCGTCCGCCTCGGTTGGTAGGCAGGGCGCCGGGAGGCTGCGGCCACGTGCACTTCGACAGTCTCATCCGCCAGCTCGACGACGAACGGCTCAGCGAATTCTTTTCGGCTGCCGCACTGCAGCAGGCCAGGGCGTTCATCGATCGGGTGGCCTCGCTGGAGGCCAGCGGCAATCTGTTGAGCGCCAGGGTCGGCGGCGGTGGCGAATCGTACCTGGTGCGCGTGCGGGTCGAGACACGTGAATTCCTCGGCCAGCGCAGCCTCGAGCTGACCACCCGCTGCAACTGTCCGGTGGTCAATCGCTGCAAGCATGCGGCGGCGGTGTTGATGGCCGCGCGCCGCCCCGACGCGGTCAGCTCGCGGCCGCGCAAGGAGGTCGTCGAGTGGACGCTCGGGCTGAAGGCCCGTCTGGCGGCGAAGCCGGAGGCGTCGCGACCTGCAGATGGTGGCGACGTCCTTTTCTACGTCGTGCGCAGGGCGGCCCATTCGCCCGATCTGGAACTGGTGCTGCTGAAGGGGCGCGCGGGCGACGACGGCGGACCGGCCACCGGTGCACGCGAATGGCGCAACCTCGAGGCGGCGCTGCTGAAACCGCCGGCATTTCTCGGTGACGAGGACCTCGACGTGCTGCGCCGTTTTCGCAGCGGTGGCCGGCGTCAGACGCACCCGGGTGTCGCGCGGCTCGACGGCGTGGACGGCGCCGCGCTGGCCGGCGCGGCACTGGCCACCGGGCGCCTGTGTGCGGTGAACCCGGCCGGCCGGGTGCGGCTGCTGAGCGCCGGCGAGGACCGCAGCGGGGTGCTGGGCTGGCGCAGCCGGGAGCAGGGCATGGTGGCGGTGGTCGAGGCTGAACCGCCCGCTGCCCTGATCGCCCGCACGCGGCCGATGATGTACTTCGACGCCGACACCGGTGTGGCCGGGCGCATCGCGTTGCCGGCGCCCGCACTGGTCGCGGAGGTGCTGCGCCTGCCGCCGCTGGCGCGTTCCGAGTTGCCGATGGTGGCCGCGGCGATGGCGGCCGTGAGTCCGGCGCTGCCGCTGCCTCGGCTCGACGAGCCGGAACCGGTGCCGGTGAGCGCCGCCTGCCGACCGGTACTGGCCTTGTCGACGCTGCGCTGTCGCCGATGGCGCAGCCATCGCGACTATCCCGGCAGTGCCGCTGGCGGACCCCGGGACTACGACTATGCGCTGCCGATGTTCGAATACGGCGATGCCAGCTTCGCACCGGGCAGCCAGACCGACGTGGCCAGCACCGCTGATGGACGTCGAATCCGGGTTCGGCGCGACCGTGTCGCGGAGGCCGCGGCGATGGCCGCGCTGGCGGCGGCCGGCTTCGCACCGATCCGCAGCGGCTGGCTCGATACGGTCGGCGAACTGCCGGCCGGCCTCCATGGCCTGGCCAGTGAAGCGGCATGGCAGCGGCTGCTGAGCGATGACGCGGCCGCTCTCGTCGACGCCGGCTGGGCGCTGCTTTGTCCACGGGATTTCCGCCATCGGGTGCTGGCGCCCACCGGCTGGCATGCCGAGATTTCGGCGGCGGACGGGCAAGGCTTCGAACTGCAACTCGGGATCGATGTGGACGCGCGCCGGGTCGCGCTCGCGCCGCTGTTGCACGCGGCATTCCGCGACGATCCACGCTGGCTCGACCCGCAGGCGGTGGCCTCGATCGACGGCGACGAGACGCTCGTGGTGGCGCTCGAGGACGGGTCCCGGGTGGCGCTGCCGGCGCGACGGTTGAAGCCGCTCGCGCTCACCCTGATCGATCTGTTCGATCGGCCGGCAGCCAGACTCAGGCTGTCGGGGCCCGACGCGTGGCGTCTCGACGCTGCGCTCGATGCCGACTGGCAGGTGGCCGGCCGCGAGACGCTGGCAGGCTGGCTGGCCAGGTTCCGGGACGCCGGTCGGCCGCTCGAGACGGCGCCGCCGGCGGAACTGGCGGCGTCGCTGCGACCGTACCAGCGTCGTGGTCTCGATTGGCTGCAATGGCTGGCGCGGCAGGGCTTCGGCGGTATCCTGGCCGACGACATGGGCCTGGGCAAGACCGTACAGGTGCTCGCCCATCTGCTCACGGAGAAGCAGGCCGGCCGCCTGCGGCGACCGGCCCTGGTGGTGGTGCCGACCTCGCTGGCGTTCAACTGGCGGGGCGAGGCCGCGCGCTTTGCGCCGACATTGCGCGTGCTCGAATTGCGCGGCAACGCCCGGTCTGCGGTCTTTCCCCGGATTCCCGAACACGACCTGTGTGTGACCACCTATCCGCTGCTGTGGCGCGATCGCGAGCGTCTCGCCGAGCACGCCTATCAATGCCTGATCCTCGACGAGGCGCATACGGTGAAGAATGCCGCCAGTCAGGCGGCCCGGGTCGTGCGCTCGCTCGACGCCGCCCAGCGCCTGTGTCTGACCGGCACGCCGCTCGAGAATCATCTCGGTGAGCTGTGGGCCCAGTTCGATTTCCTGATGCCCGGCCTGCTCGGCGATGCCGCGGACTTTGCCGTGCGCTGGCGCGGCCCGATCGAACGCAGGCGCGATCGCACGCGAGCCGAACTGCTGGCGCGCCGCATCGCGCCCTTCGTCCTGCGCCGACGCAAACAGGCGGTCGCCGCGGAACTGCCGCCAAAAACGGTGGTCGTGCGCAGTGTCGAACTCGAAGGTCGCCAGCGCGATCTGTACGAGACGGTGCGGGCGACGATGGATGCACGGGTACGCGACGAAGTGGCGGCGCGCGGCTTCGCCCGCAGTCGCATCGTCATTCTCGATGCGCTGCTCAAGCTGCGGCAGGTGTGCTGTGATCCACGCCTGCTCGGCGGAGAGGCGGCAGCCGGCGTGCGGGAACGGGCCAAGCTCGACTTGCTGATGTCGATGCTGCCGGAACTGGTCGACGAGGGCCGCAGCGTGCTGGTGTTCTCGCAATTCACGACGATGCTCGACCTGATCGAGCACGAGCTGGCGCGTCGCCACATCCGCTGGCTGAGACTGTCCGGCGACACCGTCGATCGCGAGACTCCGGTGCGCCGTTTCCAGCAGGGCGAGGCACCGGTCTTTCTGATCAGCCTGAAGGCCGGTGGTGTCGGTCTCAACCTGACGGCTGCGGACACCGTCATCCACTACGATCCTTGGTGGAATCCGGCAATCGAGGCGCAGGCCACCGACCGAGCTCACCGGATCGGGCAGGACAAGCCGGTGTTCGTATATAAGCTGGTGGTGAGTGGTTCGATCGAGGAGCGCATCCTGGCCATGCAGGATCGGAAGGCGGCCCTCGCCGCCGCGATTCTGACCGAGTCCGACGCTGGCGAAACCGGCTTCGGCGACCCGGATCTCGACGAACTGTTTGCCCCGCTGCCGGCTCGGCCCAGACGTCGGCGCGCCTGAACACGGCGCCCAGCCGGCGCTCAGTCGGCGATGAGGTGGCCGACCGCGGCCGGAAGCAGCCTTGCCGGGGGTGAGCGTCGAAATTCGATCGATCGCCGATCCGCACGTAGGACCAGCCTTTCCGCGCCGAGGTGTTCGACCTCGAGCACGCGAAGCGAGGGGCCGATGCCGTTGATCCCGTGGGTGGTCAATGGCTCGCGTTCGCGCAGTTCGATGCGACCGCTGTCGAGTCGGTAGATGCCGCGCTCGATCACGCCGTCGGCGGCCGGCGCATGGCAGCGGTTGAGGAACAGGTAGCGGCGCACGCCGAAATAGATGGCGTCAGGGCATCGCAACGAATCCACCGAGCGCCAGCGACTGTGTGCAAGGGGATTGTCGGCGGCGTCGGCCGACGACAACCATGCGGCGGCGAGTGCGCCGGCAGCGCACGCGAGAGCGCGCCAGCCCCGCGCCAGATGCGCAGTGTGACCGCAACGAATCGACATCGGTGCAAATCCGTGAAGCCATGCAGCCCGCACCGGTGGATTGCGTCGGCGCGGCGTGAATGCCGTTGAATCAGGCGTCATCGTGGGCGTCGCTGGCGCCGACGTCAATCCATCCGGCAACGACACTTCGCCGAGTCCTACGAAACGTCCGGAGGCCGCCTACAGCCTGCAAGGCCGGTGATCGCGACAATGCAATCGTGGATGAGCCGAGCGGGCGCGATGCACGTCGCCCGATCCGCTGCTTCCGACCTGGATACGAACGATCAACAGAGCAAAAGGAGAAACTGCCATGGACATGCCGTTCCGAAAGATTGCCCTCGCCAGTCTCGTCAGCAGTGCGATGCTGCTTGCTGCCTGCGGCAGCGAAGACCGGACCGTCGGCCAGAAGGTCGATCATGCGGTCGCCGAATCCCGCGACGCCGCGGGTGATGCCAAGCGCGAAATGGCCGAAGCCGGCGAAGCCATCCAACGGGGTGCCGAGCGCGCAGGCGAGGCGGTCAAGGAGACCTTGTCCGACGCCGGGCAGGTGGTGGCCGATGCGGCCATCACGACAGCGGTCAAGGCGGAACTGATCAATGACGAACGGATCGATGCACTCGAGATCGACGTCGACACCAAGGACGGCGAAGTGACGCTGTCAGGTACCGCGCCAGACGATGCGGCCCGCGACCAGGCCGAGCGACTGGCCGAGTCGGTCGAAGGCGTGAAGGAAGTCCATAACAAGCTGGTACTCGCCAGCAAGTGATTGAGGGATACCGGATGGATCCAGACGGCATGTGCGAGCGTGCCGGATCCGGGTGACCCAGGTTACATTCTGCAGCCGTTGCAGCCTGTTAGCTTGCCGCTGCCGTCCGGGAGATCTTCCGGCGGCTCGGCAAGTTTTTTTTTGTGGACATCGGCAGGAGACCGAAATGATCAGGAAAGGGGCAGGTCAAGCAGCGCGGTTGGCAGGATTCGTCGCCATCGCCGGACTGGCGGCGTGCGGTGGCGGCAACGGTTCGTCAGACATCATCGAGGCAGACGTGAGTGCGGTGGACGGCGGTACGTTCAGCGATGCGTCCGGCACGGTCACGGTCGTGGTTCCGCAGGGTGCGCTCGGCGGCGACGCCATGTTGCGGGTCGCCAGCACCAGGATCGCGGCCAGCGCCGACGATCCGACCTTCGCGAGCGCCGCCTTCGAAGTGTCGCTGACGAGCGCAAATGGCGGCGACGTCAGCCTCGACCGGCCGATCAAGATCGTGCTGCGGGCAGATCAGCCGCCGGAGCATCCGACCCTGGGCGAGATCTCCCGTTTCGATGCCGGCGAATGGAGGCGGGTCGAGGGCAGCTTCTACCGCAATTCGAGCCAGCGCGTGGTGGGGCTGAGCAACCGCAGTCAGGCGATCTATCGGGTGTCGTTGCGCACGCTGCAGGCGACCCAGGGCGATGCCGTCGCGCGGGGCCGAAGCGTGCTGATGGAGGAGACCTTCGGCAACGAAGCCTTCTTCGGCGATGTCATCGGGCTGCACACGCTGCTCGACAACGTGACGCCGGCCGACGCGGTCGCGCTCGGGGTGCAGGTCGACATCGGCCGATTGCCACAATCGGTGATCGACCTGATGACCGGCAGCGACCTGGCCGCCAAGGACGCCGCCCTGTCCGATCCCGCGACCACACGAGTGCTGCTGCAGAACGACGCGGTGATCGGCGTTCGCGCGCAGTTCGACGGTGACGGCAACATGATCCGGGCAGGCCTGACCTGCGCGCTGTGCCACGTCAATGTGGCGCCGACCGAATTCCAGCTGTCGGCCGGTGCGGCGATGTTGCCGATCGGCGAGCCGCAGTTCGACGGCATTCCCAACAGCCGCATCGATGCCGGCACGATCCTGTCGCTGACGCCCTTCGTCCAGAATCTCGGTGACGGCGGCGCGACCGCGGCAGTGTTGCAGAGTTGGGGGCCCGGAAACTTCGATATCCGCGCGCTGCCGGACAATGCCCTCGAGGACGGGGTCGTCAATCCCACCAACAATCCGCCGATCTGGAACTTCGTCGATCTCGCCGGGCAGGGCTACCTGTTCGGCTGGGACGGCCTGTTTGTGGACGACGGTACCAACGGCAATGCGCTTGCCAGTCAGGCAGAGGCCGTGTACGACCTGGTGATGCACGGTAACGGCGCTTTCGGTACCGCGGCCGCGAGCCTGCCGGCCGAACTCTCGATCACTCCGCCGCAGTCACTGCTCGATGCACTCGCCCAGGCGGAGGCGGATCAACCCGGCAATGACATCACGGCCGACAAGCTGCTCGATCTGCAGGCCTGGATGCGCAGCATCACCAGTCCCGCGCCCGGCCCGTTCGACGAAACCAAGGCCGAGCGCGGCTTCGAACTGTTCCATGGCGAGGCCGGTTGTTCCTCGTGCCACCAGAGCGCGGACCTGACCGGCCCGGGTCTGTTTACAGCGATCACCGCGCCGCAGGGCGGCCTTGCCGGCGGCATCAAGGTACCCTCGCTGCGCGGCATTTCACACACCGCACCTTACCTGTCGGACGGCAGCGTGCCGACACTGGCGGCCGCGGTCGAAGGCGTGTTGACCGTGCTCGAAGGTCTGGACCCGGCGCGACCGACGTTCTCCGACGATGATCGGGAAGCACTGGTCGAATACCTCAAGAGCCTTTGACGAATCGGCTGGCCGGGGTGACGTGCCGGGTGTAATCTGGCCATGAATGCCCGCCCCCGGCTGGGTGCGGGCGGCAACTGACGACACGCCGAGCGAAATCCCGTGTTCCGCTTGCCGGATGCGCGAACCTCAAGGCGTGCCGGTCAGCTGCGGCCCGATCGCCGCCTCCGGGTGGGGCAATGGGGGTCGGCCTGCGGGCCGATCCGAACCGGAGCGAGACGCAAACCAAAAATACGCGCCGCTCGAATTCCGTTTCGGAGGTCAGATATGCCCGATTTCATTCGGATTGGTATGGCGGTCGCATGGCTGCTGCTGGCGACGGGGCCGGCGGCAGCGGACAAGGATGGTGGCGACTGCCGCCTTGGTTCGCCGACGATTTCTTTCGTCGAAATCCCGTCGGTCGACCTGTCGACTCAACCGCCAGGCCAACTGACGATCAAGGCCAAGCTCAAGTATCCGGCAATGCCGCTCAGTGAACGTCTTTGCCGCGCCGGACGGAACAGGCTGCCGGCCGTGGTGATTCTGCACGGGTCGGCAGGGATCGACGCGCGCGGCGAGTTCTACGCCCAAGCGCTCAATGCGGCCGGCTTCGTCACGCTCGAGATCGACATGTGGGAGGCGCGGGATGTCGAAGTGTTGGCCGATCGCCCCGGCCTGCCGATCCTGACCTACCCCGATGCCTTCGCCGCGCTGGCCTACCTGACGGCGCTGGACGACATCGACCCCTCCCGCATCGGGGTGCTTGGATTCTCCTGGGGCGCTGCGGTCAGCCTCGCCAGCGCCGAGCAGTTGTACGCAGGCATTTTCGGCCACGGCTTGCGATTCGCCGCGCACGTCGCCAACTACCCGCCCTGTTACGCGATCAACAATCCTGCGATCCCGGTACTCGATCCGCCCGCGGAAAAGGGATCGCAGTTTCTGGTTCCGACCGGTGCGCCGGTCTTGATCCAGATCGGCAGCAACGATGGCTACGACAACGGACCGGAACACTGCGAGGCACTGCGGGACACGATCAATGCGCAATGGGGTGACATCATGACGGTCGAGGTCTATGACGGCGCAGAGCATGCCTTCGATCGACTGATGGTACCGATCGAGGTTCTCGATCCGTTTGCCGACGAGGGGTCGGCGTTCAGAACCGGCGTCGTGCCGACCGTGACGATCAGTCCGTCGGTCGGCCATGCCTACGCTTCGCGGCGCGCAGCCGTCGGGTTCATGAGACGTCACCTGAGTCGCGCCAGGCACTGATGCAGCGACCGGCCGGAGCGGCCCGCCCAGGGCCTGTGCGAGACGGCCTCTCCGGCCGCGCGGTGCTGCGTAGCCGACGAGCGGAGCGACGCAGCGCCGATCGACTCGGCGTGCGTCAACCGGGCCGCGTCCGTGCCGTCTTGCGTCCAGGGCATCGACCAACGCTCCGCCGATGCCCCGGCATTGCCGGCGGAAGATGTGGATCGCGGTGGCCGCAACGTGGTTTCGGCTGCAGGCCGACAACCCCTTCGGCATAGGCAATGTGGATTTGTGCGCATGCGCCCGCGAGACCTCGTAAAGCTTGCGCAAGGCCGGTCGTTTAATTTCGTGTGTACAGCAATTCGGAGTCAGGCATGCGCGCTGCCTGCGGCCGAGTCCAGCGCCTTCTGTTGGCCCTGTTCGCATCAGTTTTCACTGCCGTTCCTTCAACCCGGGCCGCATGCCGGAACCCGCAACCGCTGGACGTGGGCGTCGTGCCGCAACAGGCGCCGAGCGAACTCGCCGCGGTCTGGATACCGATGCTGGACGCCGTTTCGCGGATTGCCGGGTGCACGTTCCGCTTCGCGACGGCACCGAGCATTCCGGAGTTCGAACGCAGGTTGGGCCAGGGCCGATATCCGCTCGCGTACATGAATCCCCTGCACTACACGGTGTTCAGCCGTGAACCGGGCTACCGTGCCTTCGCCCACGAGCGAGGGCGGCGGTTGCGTGGACTGATCGTCACCCGAGCCGACAGCGGTCTTGACTCGGTCGCGGCACTCGACGGTCGCAAGATGGCGTTTCCGTCGCCCGCAGCCTTCGCCGCGACCGTCGTGCCGATGGCATCGCTGGCAGGCCTCGGCATCCGGGTGGTACCGGCCTATGTTGCATCCCACGACTCGGTGTATCTCAGCGTCGCGCGTGGCCTGTACGTCGCCGGCGGCGGCATTGAGCGCACCCTCAGTGCGGTCGCACCGGAAGTACGCGACAAGCTGCGGGTGGTCTGGAGAAGCGCCGAGTACGCGCCCCATGCCTTCGCCGCGCTGCCCGGTATCGAGCCGGAAGCGATTCGCGGATTCGTCGCCGGCATGCAGGCGCTGGCGCACAGCGCAGAGGGCCGGGCGGCGCTGCAGCGCTTGCGCTTCGGCGGGATTCAGGTCGCCGTCGACAGCGACTGGGATTCGATCCGAGCCCTCGACCTGGGCGGCCTTCCGCAAGCAGGAGGCGATTGAATGCGCGGGCCGGCGAAGGGACCTTCGTTCCGCTGGAAGGCGATCGTCGGCATCGCGGCGATCGAGGCGGTGGCGCTGACGGTCACCATCGGCTCGGCCCTCGGCCAGATGGAACTCGCGCAGCAGCGCCAGCTCCGGCAGAGCGCCGATACCGCGCTGGCACTGTTCTCGGCGGCAATCGCCGACGCCGTGGTTTCCTACGACCTCGCCAAGATCGCGGTCGTCGCCGAGGGACTGGTCGAGCGCCGGCAGGCCGCGTACGTCCGCGTGCGGGACGCCGATCGTCGCGAACTGCTCGCGATCGGCGATGCGCTCGCCCTCGCCGGCGTTTTCGATCCCGCCAACCCGCCCCTCGACGAGGACGGCATCTTCGACGTCGGTGGCGCCGTCCGCGCCGGAGATGCCGAGGTCGGGACGATCGAACTCGGCATCGACAATCGCAGCGCGCGAGCCGAACTGGACCATGCCCGGCGCCTCGCAGCCGTTGCCGCGACCATCGGCATGGGCCTGGCGGCGCTGTTCTCCTGGTTGCTCGGCGGATGGCTGGCCACCGGCATCGCGCGCCTCGCCGGCAGCGCCGAAGCCATCGCATCGGGTGAGCTGTCGGCGCGGGCACCCGGTGGCGGCGAGCGCGAAGTCGCTTCGCTGGCGGGCTCGTTCAATCGCATGGCCGCAGCGCTCGAGCAACGCGATGCGGAGCGCAACGATCTGCTGCGCCGGGCCGAGCAGGCGGCCGAGCACGCGAGCATCGCCAACCGCGCGAAATCGATGTTCCTGGCGGCGATCAGCCACGACATCCGCACGCCGTTGAACGGCATCTGGGGCATTGCCCAGCTGTTGTCCGAGCGTCCCGATCGCGAAGATGCCGGCGAACTCGGTCGGATGCTGCGGGATTCAACGGCCCATTTGCGCCGGCTGGTCGACGACGTGCTCGATTTCTCGCGGATCGAATCCGGTCGAATCGATCTCGACCAAGCGCCTTTCGATCCATCCCGGGTGTTGTCGGCCTGCGTTTCCGGATTCGAGCGGGATGCGGGCGACAAGGGCCTGCGAATCGGCATGACCGGCCAGCTCGCATTGCCGCCGAGGCTTCTCGGGGACAGTACCCGGCTCGCCCAGATCGTCACCAATCTGCTGTCGAACGCAATCAAGTTCACGGCTTCCGGCGAAATCGCGGTCGAGGCACGCGCCCGTCTCGACGACAGCCGGGCCAAGGCACGCTGGTGGCTCGAAATCGTCGTGAACGACTCCGGACCGGGCTTGCCGCCGGATCGTATCGACGATCTGTTCGAACCGTTCTGCCAGGAAGATGCATCGATCACCCGCCGTTTCGGCGGCAGCGGTCTCGGTCTGGCCATCTGCCGGCGTCTCGCGGAGGCGATGGGCGGGCGGATCAGTGCCCTCAATCGCAGTGGCGGTGGCGCCAGCTTCAAGCTCGAAGTGCCGTTCGAACTGGTCCCGGCCGACGTCCCGCTGCCCGCCGACGACGCGCCACCGGCCGACGCGGCGTCGATCGCGGCGATGCGCGTGCTGCTGGTCGAGGACAACCCGATCAACCGGCGCGTCGCCGCCTCGTTGCTCAGGCCTCACGTCGGCCGGGTCGACACCGCGGAGGACGGCGCCGAGGCGCTCGAGATGGCCGCTCCCGGACGCTACGACGTGATCCTGATGGACTTGCAGATGCCGCGCCTCGACGGTCGACGGGCGTCGATCGCGATCATGAACCGCCTCGCGGGTTCAGCCCCGCCGATCGTCGCGCTGACGGCGCACGCGTTGATCGAGGAGCGCGAACAGTGCCTCGCGCTCGGCATGCGGGGTTATCTGACCAAACCGTTCGACCTCGGCGAGGTCCTGCGCCAGCTGGAGGTAATCGCAGGTGGTGCCGGCGACGCGTCCGGGCAGACCGCGAAGCATCTCGCCGGTGACGCCCGGCGCGGCGCGCCGGCCCCGGTCGGCGAACTCGATCCCGCGCCGGCGATCCGGCGTTGCGGCGACGATGCCGCGTGCTACCGTGAGTTGCTGGAGATCGAATTGCCGCGACTGGCGGCACTGGCGGCCGGGCCTGCGATCTCGATCGAACACGGCGTGGCCGGCGCGCGAATCGAAGTGCGCGAACGGGTTCACGCGCTCAAGGGCGCCTGCATGACGCTCGGTCTCGGCAGGATCGCCCAGACCCTGGGCCGGATCGAGATCGAGCTTGGCGACGACGCGCTCGATGCCGGTCGGATCAACGCCGCTCTGGCCGACGTCGGTGCCCGACTGGGCCGGGCGGTCGCCGAGATCGAGTGCTATCTGGCGGCCGAAGCCTTGCGCCGGGTTTGCTGACGGTCGTGGCGGGCCGGTCCTGGCGGGCAGCGATGGACGCACGATCAGTCACGGCAGACCGGATGCCTTTGCTGCCGCGGGCGCAGAGTGCGGTACGCGATACATCACGGCGTACAGGGCCGGCACGAAGCCGAGGGTCAGCACGGTGCCGACCGCGAGGCCGAAGGCCATCGCGCAGGCCATCGCGTAGAACAGCGGGTCCCGCGACAGGATCAGCGGCAGCAGGCCGAGGATCGTCGTCAGCGACGTGATCAGGATCGGTCGCAATCTGGCCAGACAGGCGTCGACGATGGCTTGGTGCGGCGGCTTGCCGGCCGCTTCCTCCTCGCCGATGCGCTCGATCAGCACGATGCCGTTGTTGATGATGATGCCGGCAAGACTGAACAGCCCCAGCATTACCATGAAGCCGAACAGCGCGTTCAGCGCCAACAGGCCGCTCACTGCACCGATCAACACCAGCGGAATCGTTGCCAGGATGATCAGCGGCCGGCGGAACGAGTTGAATTGCCAGACCAGCAGAACCGCAATCAGTGCGACGCACAGCGGCAGGGCCGCGAACAGCCTTTCGTTGGCCTCCGCCTGACCTTCGATCTCGCCGCCGACCTCGAGCCGGTGCCCGGCCGGCAGCGCCAGCGAATCGAGCGCCGCCTGCACCTGCGGCAGCAGTTCCGCCGCACTGAGCGATCCGTGCTTGGCGGACACCGTCAGCGTGCGTGCCTGGTCACGGTGACGGATGCGGGCATCGGTCCATTCGCCGCTGATCCGGGCGACCTGCGGCAGCGGAATCCAGCTGCCGTGCTGGCGCGAGTACACCGAAAGTGCCTGCAGGTCGCTGAGGGCTCCGCGCGCCTTCTGTTCGCTGCGCATGATCACCGGGATGACATCGTCGCCCTCGCGATAGTCGGTGACGGTCGTGCCGGACAGATACATGTTGAGGGCATTGGCGATGTCCTGGGAGCTGACACCGGCAGCCCGCGCGCGGCTCTGGTCCACGTCGATGCGAATCTTCGCGACCCGGTTCTCCCAGTCCTGCTTGACGCTGGCGATGCCACCGACGCTGCGCAAGGCGCTCAGCAGGATCTCGGCACGGTCGCGCAGGACCTCCCGGTCGGGTCCGCTCAGGCGCAGTTCCAGCAGCCCGGATTCGGACGCACCCATCCACATCTTCTTGACGCTGACGCGGGCCTCCGGCAGCTGCTCGAGGACGAAGCTGCGGGTCTTCGCGACCGAGTCGTCCACTTGCGCCGGGGTCTCCGTATTGACTACCAGAAAGGCCCGGTGCGGATCCGGATCCATCGACGCCAGCGACAGAAAGAATCGCGGCCCGCCGGTCGCGACGTAGGCAACGTGACTGGCAAGTTCGGGATTGAGCGCATGGTCGGCCAGCCACGACGCCAGACGCAGAACCACCTCGTTGGTCTTGTCGATCGAGCTGCCCGCCGGCAGGTCGACGTAGATCAGGTACTGATTGCGGTCGCCGAGCGGAAAGAATTCCTTGCCGACCAGGCCCATTGCGCCGATCGCGAGCGCCAGCAGGCCGGCCATCGCCGCCAGCACCAGCCAGCGCAGGCGAAGAATCCACTCGAGCAGCCTGCGGTAGGCCCGGTAGGGGCCTGCCTCGAAGCGTTCGCCGTCGCCGCCGGCCGCGGGCGTCACCTTCATGAACCACACGCAGAAAGCCGGGGTCATGAACAGCGACAGGAACCAAGAGGCCAGCAGCACGATGGTCACGACCTGCGCCAGCGAGCGGGTGAATTCGCCGGCCCCGCCTTCGGCCAATGCCATCGGCACGAAGAACAGGATGGTGGTCAGCGACGAGGTCAGCAGCGGTATCGCCAGGGTCCGGCCCGATTCGATCGCGGCCGCGATCCGGTCGGCGCCGGATTCGAGGCGTACCCGGATGTCTTCGGCGATGACGATGCCGTTGTCGACCAGCATGCCCAGCGCGATGATCAGCGCGGCGATCGACACCCGCTGCAGTTCGACGTCGAATGCGCGCATGACGATGATCGCCAGCAGCATCGTCACCGGGACGAAGGCGCCGACGATCAGTCCCGTACGCACGCCGAGGAACAACATGACTACGGCGAGCACGATGCCGAGCGTCTGCAGCAGGTTGTTGGTGGCGCCGGCGATCGTCGCCTCGATCAACTCGGGCTGGTAGGTCGCGAATTCCAGCACGTAGCCCAGTGGCAACGCGTCCTGCAATTCGCGCACGCGCCGGCTGAGCTGCTCGCCGAAGGCCACCGCATTGATGCCGTCGAGCGCCGACACCGCCAGCACCAGCGCCGGTCGGCCATTGAAATAGACCTTGCTCTGAGGTGGATCGGCGTAGCCTCGGCGCAGGTTCATGATGTCGCCGAGGCGCAGCAGCTGGCCGGTACCCGGTATCGTGATCAGGGCGTCGCGGATCTGATCGACCGACTCGAAGTTGCCACTCGGCTCCAGCACGAACACCTGCCCTGCGGCATCGACCGATCCGCCCGGCAGGATGATGTTCTGGGATTTCAGCGTGCTGACCACGGCGTCGGGATCGATGCCGAGCTGTACCAGTCGCTCGCGCGAGAACTCCATGAACACGCGTTCTTCCTGGTCGCCGTAGAGTTCGACCTTCATGACGCCGGGCAGGGCGTACAGGGTCTCCCGGATGTCATCCGCCTGCTCCGACAGTTCGGCCATGTCGAAGCCGTCCGCCCACAGCGCGATGGTCGCGATGGCGGTCAGGCCCACCTGATCATTGACGGTCGGGCCGATCGTGCCGGACGGCAGGCTGCCGACGACGTCGCTCATCTTGTCGCGCAGGTCCTGCCAGACCGGGCCGAGGTCCACGATTTCGTCGCGCAGCGTCACGCTGATCAGCGCCACCCCGGTCTTGGAATCGGAGACGATGTGCTTGACCTCCGGGATCTCGCGGATCTTCTCTTCGAGCTTGCGGGTGATCAGCTGCTCGACCCGCAATGTCGCCATCCCCGGAAAGCGGGCGCTGACCTGCGCCTGCCGGATCACGATCGACGGATCCTCGCGGCTCGGATAGTTCAGAAACGTGAGCGTGCCGCCAAGCACGAAGAACAGCACGGCGAGGATCGTCAGGCGCGAATTGCGCAGCGCAAACTCGGTGATCAGCGCCATCGCCCGTCCCCTGCGCGGTCAGCGCGCCGAAGTCGCCATCAGGCGAACCGCCTGACCGTCGGAAAGGAATGCGACGCCGGCGACGATGACCCGGTGGCCGCGCTCGAGTCCGGTGACCACGGCATCGTTGTCCCGTACCGAGAGGATCCGCACGGGCGTCATGCGGGCGATGCCGGCATCGCTGTCGAACAGGAAAACGTCCCCCCGGCCGGGTTCGCTGCCGGGCTTCAACGCGGACACCGGAACCAGAAAACCTTCCCGTTCCTCGTCCGGTCCGCTGGCCGCGATGCTGACCTCGGCAGTCATGCCGGCCCGCAGCTGGCTTGGCGGTTCGACCAGCGCGACCTTGACCGGATAGACGTTGCCGGCGCCGGCGACCCGTCCGATCTCACGCACCGAACCGTCGAAATGCAGATCGGGCAGAGCGCCAATCGTCACCTTGGCGGGCATGCCGACCGCAAGTTGCGCGATCGCGACCTCCGGCACCGGGACCTCGACTTCGAAGCGGTCCTCGCCGAGCACCGACAGCACCGGTTTGCCGGCGCCGACCTCCTCGTTGGGCTGCACCAGGCGCTCCCCGATCACGCCGTCGAACGGAGCCACCATGCGTGTGTCCTGCAATGACAGGGTCGCGCGATCGAGCCTCGACTTGCGATAGGCGACGTCACTTCGCGCTGCCGCGACATCGGCGCGACTTTGCTCGATACTGGCCTCGCCGATGAAGCCCTTGGCCAGCAACTCATCGTTCCGACGCAGCACGCCGCTGCGCTGTTCGAGTACCGACTCGGCCTTGCGCAGGTCGGCGCGGGTGCCTTCGACCTCGAGTTCGAGCGGGCGTGAATCGATCGACGCGAGCAGTTGCCCGCGTTCGACCGTGTCGCCAGCCTTGACTGCGATTCGTGACACCGTCCCGGCCACCGGAAAACTCAGCACCGCGGTGGTGGCGGCCGCCACCCGGCCCGAGAAGCGCCGCAGCCGCTCGCCGGCGCGCGCTTCGACAATCATCGTCTTGACGCTCCGGATCGCGGGTTCGGCCGGCGGCGGCGGGTCGCTGCAGGCGTTCAGCACGGCCAGGCCCAAGACCAGGAGCGCCGTCATCCGCCCCGGCATCGGGCGCCCGCGGGCATGGCCTCGATGTTGGCTCGGGTCTGCCGGGCGGGCTTGCATGGGCCACTCCTCCGTCATCGTGCGGTTGCGCCACCGCGTGGCCATCGGTCATGCCTGACCGGTTGCCGGCAGGATACACCGCACCGGTCCCTTTGGGGGCGGCTACCCCGCAGCCTCGTCGGCGGCGACGTCGGCCGCCGTTGCAGTGCGCCCGGTGATAGCATCGCGCATCCATGAAACTCGACGAACTGAGACGATTCCTGTGGGCCGCCGGCGCCAAGCCCTGCCACGAGGACATCCTGCTGCGCATGTGGCTGCGCGCGATCGGCGCCGAATCGGGCCACGGCCGGGCGGACGACTTCTTTCCGGCCTCCGTGCGCCGGGTCCTGCCGGCATGGCGCGAGCGCCTCGCCGATCTTGCGCGACTGGCGGCGAGGCATCCGGCATCCGACGGCTCGGAGCGTCTGCTGGTCGCGCTCGGCGACGGCCGGACGGTCGAAAGCGTGCTGCTGCCGCGGGGCGGTCTGTGCGTGTCGACCCAGGTCGGCTGTGCGGTCGGCTGCGTCTTCTGCATGACCGGTCGCGACGGCCTGGACCGCCAGCTCGGCAGCGCCGAGATCCTTGCCCAGCTGGCCCTGGCGCGTACCCTGAGGCCGGTCGGCAAGGTCGTGTTCATGGGCATGGGCGAGCCCGCCCACAATCTCGACAACGTGTTCGATGCGATCGAACTGATCGCCCGCCAGGGCGCGATCGGCCACAAGAACCTGGTGGTGTCGACGGTTGGCGATCGACGCCTGTTCGCGCGCCTGGCGGCTTCGCCGGTAAAGCCGGCGCTGGCGTTGTCCCTGCATACCACCAAGTCGGCGCTGAGGCGCGAACTGCTGCCTCGCGCGGCCGAGTTCGATCCGGCCGAATTGCTGGACCTGGCCGATGCCTATGCGCGCCGCACGCGCTATCCACTTCAGGTGCAATGGACGCTGATCGAGGGGGTCAATGACGGCGACGACGAGATCGAGTCGCTGGCGGCGATGCTGGCCGGCCGCTACGCGGTACTGAACCTGATCCCACTCAACCGGATCGACGGTCGTGGACTGAGCCGTCCATCGGCACAGCGGGCGGCAGCGATGTCGCTGGCGCTTTACCGCCGGGGAATCCTCACCAAGCTGCGGGATTCGGCAGGCCAGGAGGTGGACGCCGGCTGCGGCCAGTTGCGCGCCCGTCATGCCACCGATCGCTTGGCGGCGGTATCACGAGACGCCGGTGGCGCGATCGGTGGCATTCGCGTCGCCGTGGAACAGGTAAGGCCGGCCTGATTGCTTGGCGCGGTACATGGCGGCATCGGCATGGCGCATCAGCCGCGCCGGGTCGTCGCCGTCGGTCGGGAACAGTGCGATGCCGATGCTCGGCGACACCGAAATGTCGTGTCCTTCGATCTGGTAGGGCTGCGACAACTCCTCTGCGATCTTGCCTGCGACGGCGGTGATCACTGCGGTCGATGCCGGCGATTCGAGCACCACTGTGAATTCGTCGCCGCCGAGTCGGGCGATGTTGTCGCTGCCACGCACGCTATGGCCGAGGCGACCGGCGACCGCCTGCAGCAACAGGTCGCCGACGTCGTGCCCGAGGGTGTCGTTGACCGCCTTGAAACGGTTGAGATCGAGAAACATCAGCGCCAGGCTGCCGTTCTCGCGCTGCGCGATGGCGATCTGCTGTTCGAAGCGTTCCTGGAAATGCCGGCGGTTGGGCAGGCCGGTGAGGGCGTCGCTGTAGGCCAGATGGCGGACGTGGTGCTCGGTGCGGCAGGTGTCGATGGTGTGGCGTACGCGTTGCACCACCAGATCCAGGTGCAGCGGCGTCGTCAGGAAATCCGAGGCACCGGCGGCGAACGCGCTGGCGATCGCATGTCGGTCGTCGATGGCCGTCAGCATCAGCACCGGCACTTCCTTGCAGCCGGCCAGGAGGCGTAGCTGGCGGCAGGTCTCGAAACCGTCCGGTGACGGCATGGCGGCGTCGAGCAGGACCAGCTCGGGTGGCTCGGCGAGCGCCTGCGCCAGTGCCGCGCCACCGTCCTCGGCCTCGACCACGCGGAAGCCCTCGAGAGTCAGCGCCAGACGCAGCGCCGTCCGTGTGCTGCGATCGTCGTCCACCACCAGGACGCGGCCGCCGTCGATCGATACGGTCGGCGGCTGGGTCGGATGGCCGCGCATCAGCCGGGACAGCGCGCCGGCCACGCGCTCGAATTCGGCGGCCACGCTGTCCACCTGCGCAATGCAGTCGCCGCCGTTGATGACACGCTGTTCGAGCTGTTCGGCCGAGCGTGCAAGCAGGTAGGCACCGAGGTTGCCAGCCGCGCCGCGGATGCGCTGGGCGTGCATTCTGAGGCCGTCGGCGTCGTCCTCTGCGGCGCCGCGCATCAGTTCCCGAAGCAGGGCCGGCATGTCCTCGAGAAAGGGCTCGATGATCTGCCCGAGGCAGTCGCCGAGCGCCTCCGACAGGCGTTGCAGGGCAATGCCGTCGATGCCTTCTCCGGCCTGCAGCATCACGCCCGTGCTGTCAGTCGGTAGCGCCTCCGGCAGCGGCACGACGTCGACCCATTGCTGCAGCGTGTCGGCCAAGGTCTCCATCGTGAATGGCTTCAGGATGCGGCCGTCCATGCCGGCGGCGCGCCCGCGCTCCAGGTCTTCTTGGGATGCCTCGCTGTCCATGCCGACGATCGGGGTCCGTCCGCCGACGATGGCCTCCCGTTCGCGGATCGCCCGACAGGTGTCGTAGCCGTCCATCATCGGCATCCGGCAGTCCAGCAGGATCAGGTCGTAGCGGGACCCGCCGTGCGCCGCCAGGGCTGCGACTGCGCCGTCGGCCAGTTCCACCGTGGCGCCGAGCAGCTCGAGCATGCCGCGCACGATCACCTGGTTGGTGCGGTGGTCGTCCACCACCAGTACGCGGGCATTGACGCGCGGCATCGGCGGCGGCGCGGCCGGAACCACGTCGCGTGCAGCGATGTCACCGAGCTGTCGCAGCAGGCCCAGCAGTCTGGCGCGCCGGAACGGCTTTGCCAACTGCGCCCACCAGTCGCCCGGATCATCCTCGCGACCCCGATTCAGCGGCCGCGTCAGCACCCAGTTGCGAACATCCGCGCCGGCAGCGCGACGCAGCTGAGCCAGCTGATCAGGCGGCAGCCCGGCATCGACCAGCGCCAGCGCGAACACCCGGCCCTGCTGGCGGGCTGCGCGGATCGCGGCCATGGCCTCCTCGGCGCTGGCGCACAGCGTCGCCGTCGCTTCCTCGGCGATCAATTCGGCCCTCAGGTGGGTCCGTCCGACCCGGCTCAGCTCGACCACCAGCACGGCCATGCCCTGGGCGACGCCCGGTGTCACCAGCTGTGTGATGTCGTGATCCGGTGCGAGCGGCAGTCGCAAGCGGAAATTCAGGCCGTCGCCGTCGTCCGCTTCGAACTCGCCCGCCATCAGCGCCACCAGTTGCCGGCACAGCAGCAGGCCGAGCCCTTCGTCGCCGCCGACCGTCGCCAGTTCGCCCGATGCATGAACGCCGATGCGGACCTTCGGCGCGCCCGCGCGTGGCTCGTTGTCGACCGACATTTGCAGTGCGATCTCGCCGTGTCGAGTGGCTGCGATGGCATGCCCGAGCAGGCGCGAGAGGAGCTGTCGCAGCCGCGCGCCGTCGCCGATCCAGCCCGACGCGAATCCGGGCGCGATCAGATGGCCGAGCTCGAGACCGCGTCCGTAGGCCTGGGGACTGATCTCGTCCACCACGTCCTCGACCAGTTGGCGCAGGTCGAGCGGCTGCGGATCGAGCACGACGTGGCCGGATTCGAGCTGACAGACGTCGAGCATGTCGTCGACGCGCGCCAGCAGCGATTGCGACGACGCCCGGGCGACCGCCGCGACCGGCCCGGCCGTGCCCGGCAACTTGGCACGGGAAAGCACCTCGAGGCGTTCGATGAGCTGGTGCAGCGGCTTGCGCACTTCTTCGCACAGGGTGCCCGACAACTGGTCCTTGAGTTGCGATGCCGCCGCTGCCCGGCGGCGTGAATCGGCGAGTTCGCGTTCGCGACGTTCGAGTCTCGCGACGATCTGTTCGATCGCCTCGACCAAGGTACCGTTCTTGTCCGCGCTTTCCGACAGCGGCGCATGCCGCGCGACGATTGCATGCAGTCGCCGGAGGTCGTCGTCCGTGACCGCGATCCGACGCCCGAAGCCGATTCGGAGCGCGACGACAGCGGCGAGCGTCACCGCGACCAGCCACGCTGCCGCGAAAGCGATCAGGCGTCGCTCGTGCGCCTGCGTCGTGGCGCCGTCGACGATCAGTCGGAGCTGCCGTCCGTCATTGGCCGGCGTACTGACGTCCCAGTGGCGACCGGGCGCAGCGAGCAAGGCGCGATCCCCGGCGGCGAGCGCATCGGCGCCGCCCTCCTGCAAGCGGCCGGCCCTGTCGTAGATGCCGGCCGCCAGCACGCGGGGCCGGATGCGCGCCCGTGCCAGCAGCGTTTCGGCGTCATCGGTGGCGTCGGGCACCGCCCGCAGGCTTGCAGCCAGCTGTCGGGCCTCGGTCTCGCCGGTTGCCCGCAACTCGTAGACCCCGAGCAGCGTGGCACCCGCGCCAACGAGGATGGCGACTGCGACCATCGCCAGCACGAGCCACGTGGGCAGCCCGGCATCGCTGCGGCGGGGCGCCCGCGGGTGGACGGCGTCAGGCATGGTCGAAGGGTCTGATTGCGGCAATGACGGCAGCTTACCGCAAAAACCGGGTCGTTCCGCTGGGCGCGATCAGCGACGGCCAGCGTTCAATTCGGCAATGTGCCTGCTTCGCAGCGAAGATCGGCGGCGCGTTCGTCGGCCGGGTCGCCCTCGGCCGCCCGCCTGGCCGCGCCGACGGCGGCGAGGAAGCCTTGCGCCCAGGTCTGAAGGTCGTTGCTGCAGACGATGTCGAACTGCTCCCGCAGGCGGGCACGGGCTTCACCGCGGTGGTGCGTGATGCCGTAGTAGCACTTGTCGCGCAGATCGGCCGGGTCGTGCGGGTTGGTCAGGATCGCGCCGTGCATCTCGGCCGCGACGCCGGTGAACTCGGACAGCACCAGCACGCCGCTGCCGCCGGTCATCCCCTGGGTGGCGACGTACTCCTTGGCAACCAGGTTCAGGCCGTCGCGCAGCGGCGTGATCCACATGACATCGGCCATGGCGTAATAGGCGACCACCTCGTCGAACGGGAAGGCGCGGAAGAAGAACTGCACCGGCGTCCAGCCGACCCGCGAGTAGCGACCGTTGATGCGCCCTACCGCCTGTTCGATCTGGGTCTGCAGGCTGCGGTAGATCGTCATCTCGCGGGCGGCCGGGACGCAGACCGTGATCAGCGTGACCCGACCCTGCAGTTCCGGATATTCGTCGAGCAGCTTCTCGAAGGCCAGCAGCTTCTCGAGTGTCCCCTTGGTGTAGTCGAGCCGCTCCACCGACAGGATCACCCGGATGCCCTTCAATTGTTCCCGTAGCTTTTCCATGCGACGGGTGGCTTCTGGCTGGGCGAGTACGTCGCGCACGCGGCCGACGTCGAGGCCGACCGGATGTGCGCCGAGTCCGATTCGCCGGCCATGCACCTTGATCGCCGTGGTGTATTCCTCGAGCCCGACGGCGCAGCCGTAGGTACGGAAGGTCGGCGCGCAGTTGGTCACCTCGACCCGTTTGATCGGCGCGACGCCGCGGGCGACGTCGACGAAGTTCTCGGCCTGGCGTGGGATGTGGAAGCCGACGTAGTCACATTGCAGCAGGCTGCCGACGATCTCGCGCCGCCACGGCAGCACGTTGAAGACGTCGGCGGACGGGAAGTAGGTGTGGTGGAAGAAGCTGATGACCAGGTCCGGGCGGAATTCCCGGAGAAAGGCCGGCACCATCCACAGGTTGTAGTCGTGGATCCACACCGTGGCGCCCTCGGCGGCCTCGGCGGCGGTGCGCTCGGCGAACAGGCGATTGACCTTGAGAAAAACGTCCCAGTCTTCCTCGCGGAAGATCGCGCGCTCCCAGAAGGTGTGCAGCGTCGGCCAGAAGGCCTCCTTCGAGAAGCGCTTGTAGAACGTGTCGACGTCTTGCTTGCTGAGCGCGACGCGCGAGCACACCAGGTTCGGGTAGCTGCGCGGATCGACGCCGGTGTGGGTCTCGAACGGTACGCCCCGGTCCGGTTCGTGAATCGACCAAGCCACCCAGGCGCCCTTGCGCCCGCCCTTGAAGAATGACAGCAGCGTCGGCAGGATGCCGTTCGGCGAACTGTGCCGGCGTCTCACCAGCTGGCCGTCCTCCCAGGATTCCTCGTAGGGGAGCCGGTGATAGACCATCACCAGCTCGGAGCGGCCGGTCTCCGATGCCGGACGCGTCGCGGCCTCGACGCCGCCCGGGCCGAGGAAGTTGAAGTGGACGACGGCGTCGAGGATGCCGCCGCAGCCGGTGCGCCGGGCGTGGTGGATGCGAGCGCGGTCCCGGGTCGCCATCAGCAATCCGACCTCCGATTCGCCGACGCACACGCCCTTGAAGCCGGCTTCGAGCATGTCGAGGTCGTTCAGCGTGTCGCCGGCGACCAGCACCTGTTCGGGATCGGTGCCGAGTTGCGCGACCAGCCGCTGCAAGGTGCTGCCCTTGTTGACGCCGGGCGGCAGGATGTCGAGGTAGCGGTCCTGCGAGTAGAGCGCGTTGCAGCCCAGGCGCTCGGCGACTGCGTCGATATCGGGCGGCAGGTCCTGCGGTGCGCACAGGTAGGAGCACCGACGTTGTTGCGGAACCTCCTGGCGTTCCAGCAGGGGGTAGCGGGACATCGCTTCGGCGATCGTGCTCTCGCCGGGCCACAGTACGTCGATCTGCGACTGGATCGGCTGCACCGGCGTCAGTGACGGCCCCTCGACAACAGTCGCACCGACGTCACAGATCAGATAGTCGGGTGTCGGAATGGTCGGGTCGGCGAGCAGCGGCATCACCACCTCGAGGCCGCGTCCGGTGACGAAGACCAGCTTGATCTCGGGATGGGCCGCGATCAGCTGGTAGAGGCGATTGCGTTCCTCCGGATCGCCGGCGAGGAAGGTGCCGTCAAGGTCTGTCGCTAGCAGCATGGCTATCTCCGTACTTTCGATTCTGTGCCGCGCCGCCAGCGGCGCACGCTCATGCGTTCCGTCGTGGTGCCGCCCCGTCCGTCCCGTTGCCGCTGGAAGGCGGCTCGCCGCCCCGGTGCTCGGCGCCGGCTGCATTGGCCTCGTCAACCGGGCTGCCGGTGCCCTCGTCGTCGGTCGTGGTTGCTACGACCTGGACGCCGGTCGTCGCCGGGTCGCCGCCGTGCGCGGCCGGCGTAAAGTCCTCGGGCGTCGGCATGATCTCGAGCACGGTCGGCGTGGTCCGCAGCATCGGCACGAAATGCGCCGGTTCGGCGATCTGTTCGGCGCCCCGCCGGGTCGCGAGCCACGCGATCAGGGCGAGCAATAGCTGCGCCAGTGCAAAATGGATGGCCAGCGCCCTGGCCCCGAGCGGTGCCATCATCGCGCCGGCGAGCACCGGCCCGATGGCAGCGCCGATGCCATGCAACAACAGCAGCATGCTCGAACCGCCGACGATGTCCTCGGCGCCGAGGTGATCCACGAGATGGGCCACCGACATCGGATAGATGGCAAAGGCCATGCCGCCGTACAGCGCGATCGCGGCCACCGTCCACATCCCGAGCCGGTCGCCGGCCAGCAGCGGCAGTGCCGCGACAGCGGCGAGGAGGGCGGCAACGGCCAGCGCGCTGCGCCGGTCCCGGCTGTCGGAGAAGGCGCCGAGCGGCCATTGCAGCAGGGCGCCGCCGACGATGCAGGCGCTCATGAACAGTGCGACGCCGTTGCCGTCGAGGCCGATGCGTGCCGCATAGACCGGACCCATGCCCCAGAACGCGCCCATCGTCAGCCCGGACAGCAGGCTGCCGGCGGCGGCCACCGGAACCTCGCGCCACAGGCGCTTAATCGAGAATTGCCCCGGCGCCGTGGCGACGGGCTGTGCCAGCCGGGTCGCGGCAACCGGCATCGTCGCCAGGCAGATGAACAGCGCGGCGATCGCGAACAGCGTGAAGCCGGCCGGAGAGTCGAGCCGCAGCAGTTGCTGCGCGAGCGCCAGGGCGCCGAGGTTCACGACCATGTAGAGGGCGAAGATCTTGCCGCGCTGGCTCCGCTCCGCCTGGCTGTTGAGCCAGCTCTCGATGATCATGTAGAGCGACACCAGCGAGGTGCCGGCCAGTATCCGCAGCGCGATCCAGGTCGGCGCCGATACCAGCAGACCGTGCAGCAGGGCCGTCGCCGCGGTGGCTGCCGCGAAGAACGCGAAGGCGCGGATGTGGCCGATCCGCCGGATCAGCGGCGGCGCGACCGCGGTACCCACCAGGTAGCCGGCGAAATAGCCCGAGCCGATCAGGCCGAGCACCGGGGCGCTATAGCCTTCGAGGCCGCCCCGCACCGCCAGCAGCGTGCCGAGCAGTCCGTTGCCGAGCAGCAGCAGGGCGACGCCCGCGAGCAGTGCTGAGATGGGAACGATGTGGCTGATCATGCCGGCACCCGCAACGGGGCCTTCAGTGTCCCTGTCTGCCGGCTGATGTTCGAGAAATCAGGCTGTTGCCGAGTGTCCATGGTCCTGTCGACGGCCGCCTGCGGCGAAGCACGGTGTGCGGGCTCGACCCCGACCCGAAGGCGTCACGGGCGGGACGGGCACTCGTCGGCGTCCCGCGCAATTGCGTCCGGCGACGGCGGTGCCACACGATTTGCAGGCGGCAGCAGGCAGAAAATATTTGCACCAATATAATGCATCGGTCGGCTCGTCACAAAGGCCGTTGCACGGCGAAGGTGGACCGGGTGCCGATCCTGTGGTCTAAATGCTGCAGTGCGGCACAAATTCACACAGCTGTGCCGATGTAGTTGGCTCAATATTGCCTGCAAACGTATATTGCACTGCATCATGAGCCTAACCACCGAGCTTCGAGTCATGCTGTCGCGTCTCGACGAGCTTGCCCGCGCACACTGCGGCATGCCCGTCGATGTGCCGCGCCTGCTGTCGAACGCGGCCTATCGGGAGAACGTCTTCCGGGTCGTCGAGACCGCTCGTCATGGCGAACTCAAGGGCATCGCCGTTGCCGTACGCGAGGCCCTGGCGCGGCACCGCGGCCCGCAGGCCTGCCAGTAGCGCGCCGCCCGGCCCCTTCCGGACTACAGCAGTACCCGCTCGATGCCGCCGGCGTTGACCCGTTCGACGTAGTCGGACATCCAGTTCTCGCCCAGCAGGTGCTTCGCCACCTCGACGACGATGTAGTCGGCCTCGAGCCCGCCTGCATCGTCGGCATAGCGGGACAGGCCCTGCAAGCAGCTCGGGCACGAAGTCAGCACCTTGACCGGCGTCGTCGCGACGCCGGCGCGCAGCGCCGCGGCGCCTTTCTCGAGTTCCTGCTGCTTGCGGAACCGGACCTGGGTCGAGATGTCCGGCCGGGTCGCCGCCAGCGTGCCGGATTCGCCGCAGCAGCGGTCGTTGAGGTCGACCCGCGTGCCCATCAGCGCGTTGGCGACCCGGGTGCCGTCATGGTGCTTCATCGGCGTGTGGCATGGCTCGTGGTACATGTAGCGCACGCCTTCTATGCCGGACAGTGCCACGCCTTTTTCCATCAGGTACTCGTGGATGTCCACCAGCCGGCAGCCCGGAAAGATCTTCTCGAACTGGTATTGCAGCAGCTGGTCCATGCAGGTGCCGCAGGAAACGACGACGGTGCGGATGTCGAGGTAGTTCAAGGTATTGGCGACACGGTGGAACAGCACCCGGTTGTCGGTCGTGATCTTCTGTCCGGTGTCCTCCTGGCCGGCGGAGGTCTGCGGGTAGCCGCAGCACAGGTAGCCCGGAGGCAGTACGGTGGTCGCGCCGACGTGATAGAGCATTGCCTGGGTGGCAAGGCCGACCTGGCTGAACAATCGTTCCGAGCCGCAGCCGGGGAAGTAGAAGACCGCTTCCGAGTCGTCCCGCGCCAGCATCGGGTCGCGGATCACCGGAATGACCTTGTCGTCCTCGATGTCAAGCAGGGCACGGCTGGTGCGCTTGGGCAGGCCGCCCGGCATCGGCTTGTTGATGAAATGGATCACCTGGGCCTTGAGCGGCGCCCTGCCGAGGCTCGCCGGGGGGGCCTCGACCTGCTCCCGGATCAGTCCGAGGGCCTTGCCGGCCCGGTGTCCGAGACGCTGGGCCTGGTAACCCCACTCGAGCATGCCCTTGCGGATCAGCTTGATCGTGGTCGGGTCCTTGGCGGTCAGGAACGCCATGGCCGCGGCCTTGCCCGGGTTGAACGAGCGCTTGCCCTCGCGGCGCAAGAGGTTGCGCATCTTGATCGACACGTCGCCGAAGTCGATGTCCACCGGACACGGCTTCTCGCACTTGTGGCACACCGTGCAGTGGTCGGCGACGTCCTCGAATTCGGCCCAGTGGGCGAGCGAGATGCCGCGCCGGGTCTGCTCTTCGTAGAGGAAGGCCTCGATCAGCAGCGAGGTCGACAGGATCTTGTTGCGCGGGCTGTAGAGCAGATTGGCCCGCGGCACGTGAGTCGTGCATACCGGCTTGCACTTGCCGCAGCGCAGGCAGTCCTTGATGTCGCTGGCAATGTCGTCGATCTCGGTCTGTTCCATGATCAACGACTCGTGGCCCATCAGGTTGAAACTGGGCGTGTAGGCGCCGTCCAGGTTGGCGCCGGGCATCAGCTTGCCGCGGTTGAAGTGTCCGTCGGGATCGACCTTGTTCTTGTAGGCGCGAAAACCGGACATCTCGTCATCGGTCAGGAACTCGAGCTTGGTGATGCCGATGCCGTGTTCGCCCGAGATCACGCCGCCGAGCGCGCGTGCCAGTTGCATGATCCGCTCGACCGCCCGGTTCGCGGTCTGCAACATCTCGTAGTTGTCGGAGTTCACCGGGATGTTGGTATGCACGTTGCCGTCTCCGGCATGCATGTGCAGCGCGACGAAGACGCGGCCGCGCAGCACCCGGGAGTGGATGTCGGCAATCGCCTCGCGGGTGGGCCGGAACAACTCGCCGTCGAAGATCTTGGTCAGTCGCGGTTGCAGCTCGGACTTCCAAGAGGTGCGCACCGAGTAGTCCTGCAGGCGGTGGAACAGCATCGGCTCGGCCGCCCGGTTCGACAACTCGCCTGCCTCGATACCGTAGTCGGCGAACCGGCCCTCGGCCTCTGCCAACGGCAGGTCGAGGTTGTCGAGCAGCCAGGCCCAGCGGCGGCGCACCTGCTGCACGTAGTCGAGCGCCGCCTGGCGGCGGTCGCCGATCAGTTCCTCGGCGGGCAGGTCGGCATCGCCCGCGGCCAGCGGCAGCGTCTTCTGCAGGAACTCGGCGATGGCATCGCACAGCGCCAGCTTGTTGCGGGTCGACAGCTCGATGTTGATGCGCTCGATGCCATCACAGTAGTCGCCCATGCGCGGCAACGGGATCACGACGTCTTCGTTGATCTTGAACGCGTTGGTGTGCCGCGAGATCGCCGCCGTGCGCGAGCGATCGAGCCAGAAGCGCTTGCGCTGCTCCGGGCTGACCGCGATGAAGCCTTCGGAGCCGCGCGCGTTGGTCATGCGGATGACCTCGGAGGCTGCGCGCATCACCGCATCCTGGTCGTGGCCGACGATGTCGCCGATCAGCACCATCTTCGGCCGGCCGTGGCGCTTGGCCTTGGTGGTGTAGCCCACCGCCTTGACGTAGCGCTCGTCCAGGTGCTCGAGGCCCGCCAACTGCACGTCGAGGCCGTGACCGCCGCCGCCAGGCTTGAAGTAGTCGGTGATCTCTACGATCGCCGGCACCGCCTCGCGCACCTGGCCGAAGAACTCGAGGCATACCGTGCGGGTCGCCGGCGGCATGCGGTGGAGCACCCAGCGGCCGGCGACGATGAGGCCGTCAGTGCCTTCCTTCTGCACGCCGGGCACGCCACCGAGGAACTTGTCGGTGACGTCCTTGCCGAGTCCCTCCTTGCGGCACGATGCGCCGGGCATCGACAGCACTTCCTCGGACAGCAGGCGGGCGCCGCCGGCGTCATAGCGCCTGAGCCGGAAATGCACGGTCTCCTGCTCGTGGATCTTGCCGAAATTGTGGTCGAGTCGCTCGACCTCGAGCCAGTTGCCGTCTGGCGTGACCATCTTCCACCACGCCAGATTGTCGAGCGCCGTACCCCACAGCACCGCCTTCTTGCCGCCGGCATTCATGGCGATGTTGCCGCCGATGCACGACGCTTCGGCCGAGGTCGGGTCCACCGCGAACACCCGGCCGGCCGCAGCCGCGGCCTCGGCGACCCGGGCGGTGACGACCCCGGCGCCGGTGCGGATGGTCGCGTAGGGCCGCGCCATCGGGCCAGCGGTGCCCGGCAGCACGATCTCCTCGACCGGCCCCATGGCCAGCAGCTTTTCGGTGTTGATCACCGCCGAGCGTGGGTCCAGCGGCACGGCACCGCCGGTGTAGCCGGTACCGCCGCCGCGCGGGATGATGGTCAGGCCGAGTGCAATGCAGTCCCGCACCAGCGGACCGACCTCCTCCTCGCTGTCGGGATAGAGCACGACGAAGGGGTATTCGACACGCCAGTCGGTGGCGTCGGTGACATGGGCGACCCGGGCGTGGCCGTCGAAGCAGATGTTGTCCTTGCGGGTGTGTCGTGCCAGGGTCTGGCGCACCTGGCGGCGCAAGGCTTCGGTCTCGTCGAACTGGCGCTCGAAGCGATCGACGGCCTCCTGCGCCGCGAGCACCAGCTGGACCACCTTGGCGCTGCGCTCCGGATCGTTGCCGGCCGACTCCTGCCGGCGCTTCTCGACCTCGCGAAGACGATGGCGCAGCGCGCCGACCAGCGCCGCACGGCGCTTGTCGTTGGCCAACAGGTCGTCCTGCAGATACGGGTTGCGGATCACCACCCAGATGTCACCGAGGACTTCGTAGAGCATCCGCGCCGAACGCCCGGTGACCCGTTCGCTGCGCAGCTCGTCGACGACCCGCCAGGCCTCCTCGCCGAGCAGGCGGATGACGATCTCGCGGTCCGAGAACGAGGTGTAGTTGTAGGGGATCTCGCGCAGGCGTTGGGTCATTGACGATGCAACCGGTCGAAGGAACCCGCCATTTTATCGGACTGGACGCCGCGCCGCAGCATCGCCCGGCGCGCGGAACGGCGGGCTCAGTCGCAGGCCGCGGTCAATGCGATTTCGATCCGCCAGCCTTCACGGGCCAGCTGCGCGACCTGGACGCAGCAGCGGCATGGCGCGCTGCCATCGGGCAGCCAGCGGTCCCACTCGCCGTTCATCCGGGCATAGTCCGCGATGTGGGTGAGGTAGATCGTCGCCATCAGGATCCGGTTGCGGTCCGATCCACCGCGGGCCAGCAAGGTGTCGAGACCGGCCAGCACCTCCCGCGTCTGGATGACGATGTCGGCGTGTTCGGTGCTCGGTACCTCGACGGTGTAGAGCACGCCGTTGTGGGTGACCACGTCGGAATGGCGTTTGGTCGTGCCGTGGCGCTGGATGGTCATCGGTGTCGCCCCCTGGCGGGCGCAATCGCCCGTGTGCGTCGATGCTTCGCAGCGTAGCGAAAATCCGCCATTGCCGTCTGGCGAGGCGTCTGCGCGTCAGCCCTGGCCGGCCTCTTCGCGGGCGATCGGTGGCGTCGGCACGCGAGCGTCCGAGGTCGGCTCGCGGCGGGTCGCGATCCAGGTGCCGAGCAGGGTCAGGAAGCCGAGCAGGGCGGTCGTCGGCAGTATCGCGAAGTCGAGCAGCCAACTGCTCAACAGTCCCGAGACGGCAAGTCCGAGCACGCACATCCGCTTGCCGCGACGGGAGATCGCCCGGTGCTCGAGCCAGAGCCTGAGCGGCGGCCCGTAGCGTGGATGGTCGAGCAGCCGCTGGCGCCATTCGGGCGCACCCTTGCCCCAGGCCCAGGCGCCGATGATCAGGAAGACCGTGGTCGGCAGCAGCGGGATGAAGGCATTGGCGATGCCGATGGCGACACAAATGCTGCCGAATATGCGCCACCAACGAGCGCGCCAACCGCCGTCGCCGGTGACGCGGCAGGGGGACGGCGAGGTTCGGATCGGCATCGGCATTGGCGGGTCCTTCGGCTGGAGTTGCGCCCGGTGCGCCTCCTGATGCAAGCAACGGCGCTCGGGCGCCGGCCTTGAATCGGACCACCGGCGCTGCACGAGGTTCGCCGTGACCGTTGTCATGATGGCACGGCGGTGCGAAGCTGCAAACGCCCGCGCCTTGCTGACGCGGCGTAGGCGCTGCTACTGTCGACCGTTTATTTGCGACAGCGAACGGGCCATGAGCGGTCAGCCTTCCGACTATCTCGAGCGCATCCTCAACGCCCAGGTCTATGACGTGGCCGAGGAGACGCCGCTCGATTTCGCCGACAACCTGTCGGCGCGCATCCACAACCGGGTCTATCTGAAGCGCGAGGACATGCAGCCGGTGTTCAGCTTCAAGATCCGCGGCGCCTACAACAAGATGGCCAAGCTCTCGCCCCAGGCGCTGAAGCGTGGTGTGATCTGTGCGTCTGCCGGCAATCACGCCCAGGGCGTGGCGCTGTCGGCGCGGCAATTGGGCGTACGGGCAGTGATCGTGATGCCGACGACGACGCCGCAGATCAAGATCGACGCGGTCAAGGCGCGCGGCGGCGAGGTCGTGCTGGCCGGTGAATCGTATTCGGACGCCTACACCCACGCCAAGGAGCTGGAAGCGGCGGAGAAGCTGACCTTCGTCCATCCCTACGACGATCCGGACGTGATCGCCGGACAAGGCACGATCGCGATGGAGATCCTGCGCCAGCACCCGAAGCCGCTGCACGCGGTGTTCTGCTGCGTCGGAGGCGGCGGCCTATTGTCCGGCGTCGCCGCCTACATCAAGCGGGTGCGCCCGGACATCCGGGTGATCGGGGTCGAAGCGGTCGACGCCAATGCGATGACGCTGTCGCTCGAGCGCGGCGAGCGCGTCGAGCTCGACCAGGTCGGTCTGTTCGCCGACGGCGCGGCAGTCAAGCTGGTCGGCGAGGAGACTTTCCGTCTGTGCCAGCAATACGTCGACGAGATGGTGCTGGTGGACAACGACGCGATCTGTGCGGCGATCAAGGATGTGTTCGAGGACACCCGCTCGATCCTCGAACCCGCCGGTGCGCTGGCGGTGGCCGGCGCCAAGGAGTGGGCAGCCCGCAACAAGTGCCGCGACAAGACTCTGGTTGCGGTCGCCTCGGGCGCCAACATGAACTTCGATCGGCTGCGCTTCGTCGCCGAGCGCGCAGAACTCGGCGAGCAGCGCGAGGCGGTGCTCGCCGTGAGCATTCCCGAGAAGCCGGGTTCGTTCAAGAAGTTCATCAGCGTGCTCGGCAATCGCAACATCACCGAATTCAACTACCGCTACGCCAGCCATGACGTCGCCCACATCTTCGTCGGCGTCTCGGTCCATAGCCGCAACGAGGCGACCCGCCTGGTCGACATGCTGGCGCGCCACGAGCTGCCCGCGATCGACCTGACCGACGACGAGATGGCCAAGACCCATATCCGCTACATGGTCGGCGGACACGCGCCGCAGGCCGAGAACGAGGTGATCTATCGCTTTGTCTTTCCAGAACGTCCCGGTGCCCTGATGAATTTCCTGACCAACCTGCGCTCGGACTGGAACATCAGCCTGTTCCACTACCGCAACCACGGTTCCGACTTCGGTCGCGTGCTGGTCGGGATGCAGGTGCCCGAGGGCGATCAACCGGATTTCCGGGAGTTTCTCGACCGGGTCGGCTACGAATATGTGGACGAGACCGGCAACCCGGTCTATCGGATGTTCCTGGGCTGACGCATCGAACTCAGGCCGACGCCAGCGCCTGCGCGACGTCGGCGAGCAGGTCGTCCGCGTCCTCGAGGCCGGCCGAGATGCGGATCAAGCCTTCGCCGATCAGGTGGGCGCGCCGCTGGTCCGGTGTATAGGTGGAGTGGGTCATGCTGGCCGGGTGTTGGGCGAGGCTCTCGGCGTCGCCCAGGCTAACCGCCCGGGTCACCAGTTGCAGCGCGTTGATGAAGCGCCGGCCGGCGTCGAGCCCACCGGCCAGTTCGAAGGCCAGCATGCCGCCCGGCAGCGACATCTGTCGTTGTGCGAGCTCGAATTGGGGAAAGCGCGCGAGCCCGGGGTAATGCACCGCCGACACCTGGTCGCGGGTCGCCAGCCATTCTGCGATCGCCCGGGCGTTCTCGCTGTGCCGCTGCATCCGCAGCGACAGTGTCTTCAGGCCGCGCAGCACGAGAAAGGCGTCCTGCGAGGACAACACCGCGCCGGTCATGTCCTTGAGCCCGACCGCGCGGACGCTTTCGAGTGCTTCGCGCCGACCGATCACCGCACCGGCCAGCAGATCGCCATGGCCGCCGAGGTACTTGGTCGCCGAGTGCACGACGAAATCGGCGCCCAGCGCCAGCGGACGCTGCAGGTAGGGTGTGCAGTAGGTGTTGTCGACGATCACCACCGCGCCGTGTCGCCGTGCGATGTCGGCCACGGCGGCGATGTCCACCAGGCGCATGTTCGGATTGGCCGGCGTCTCGAAGAACACCGCCCGGGTGCGGGGGCCGATTCTGGCAGCCAGATCGTCCGGATCGGTCAGGTCGGCGTGGGTCACCTGCACGCCGAAGCGGGCGAGCCCGTGATTGAAGAAGCTGAAGGTGCAGCCGTACAGGGTTCGATCGGCGATCAGTTCGTCGCCGGGCGCGAGGACGGTCCACATCAGCGCCGCGATCGCGCCCATCCCCGATGCGGTCACCAGCGCGTCTTCCCCCCCTTCGAGATCGGCGAGCCTGGCCTCGAGCAGGCGTGTGGTCGGGTTGCCGACGCGCGAGTAGATGTGGCCGGGAGCCTCGCCGGCGAAGCGGGCGGCCCCTTCCTCGACGGTCGGAAAGGTATAGGTCGCGCTCAAGTGGAGCGGCGGATTCAGCGCACCGTCGCCGGCGTAGGCGTCGTGGCCGTGGTGGATCGCCCGGGTGGCGAAGCCGAGGTGGCGAGAGGCAGCGGTCAAGGCGTCTCCGGATCGTCGAACGTTGTCTGGTCGATTGGCGTATCCTTCATTCTTCCGTCGTCCTGTTTCCCAGACAACCGAACGATTTACGGAAAATGCCACGATATAGCCGAATCGACCGAACAGATGCCGAGATCCTGCGCCTGTTGCAGAACGATGCACGGCTGGCCGTCAAGCAGATCGCCGCGGCGGTTCATCTCGCCCCATCCAGCGTGCATGACAGGCTGCGCCGCCTGTGGCGCGAAGGCGTCCTGACCGGCACCCATGCCGAGGTCGATGCACGTGCGCTCGGCGTCGGGCTCGAAGCACTGCTGATGATCGAACTGGCCAAGCACGAACGCACCGACGTCGATCGCTTCCTCGACGAGGTGGTCGAACTCGCCGAGGTCCGTTCGGCTCACCTGATCACCGGCCGTTACGATCTGGTGGTCCACGTCGTTGCGCGCGACACCCGGCACCTGAAGGATCTGGCGCTCGACCATTTCACCAGCCGCCCCGGCGTCACCCGCATCGAGACCTCGATCATCTACGAGACCCGCCGCCGCCACGAACTGAACCTGCTCGACGGCGTCGACGACGTAGAATCCGGTATCGCCTGCTGAAGGCGTTTCGTACCGGGCTTCGGTCACCACGGGAGCCGCGGCATCCCGATCAACCCGACCGGCCCCGTGCGCCGGCAGGACGCGTTGCGCTGATGAGCCGAAGCCAGCCGAAGACCATCGCGCTCTTTCCGGGCGCCTTCCAGCCGCCGCATGGTGCGCATCTCGCTGCGGTCCGCTTCCTCGCGGCGCGCCCCGATGTGGACGAGGTGGTGATCGTCATCACCAACCGCAATCGCGGCATTCCCGGCACCACGCTGTCCCTGGAGGCGAGGCTGTCCCAACAGATCTGGCAGATCTATCTCGAAGGACTGGAAGGCGTGCGCACCGAGATTGCGCCGCACACCGCGGTCGCCCATGCGCTCGACTACCTGACGCATACCGATGCCGGCAACCGGCTGGTTTACTGCATCGGCGAGCAGGATTTCGCCGACGGCGACGCCCGCTTCGACGATCTGCCGCGACAGGGTCGCGAGCGTGGTGTCGAGGTCGAGGTGGTGGCGGCGCCGACCGCCGCCATCAAGGTGCGGGCGACAGGTCTGCGCCGCTGCATCGCTCGCGGCGAGGCCGGGCGCGAAGAATTCATCGCCGGCCTGCCCGGCGCCCTCAGCGCCGAACAGCGCGAGCGGGTATGGCGGCTGTGCCGCGACGGCGTGCGCGAAGTCTGCGATCTCGCCGCCGATCGGCTGGTCGTCCGCCTCGGCGATGCCGGGATCGGCGAGCTGGTCGACATCGCCTGTGTCGATCGCAGCCGCATCGATCCGGTCTTCCGCCTGCGCATCGCCGACGGCCGTCGTCTGTTGGCCCGCTATGCCGGCGACGCCGAAGGCGACGACGGTGGCCACGACATGGCGCGCAAGCCGCGCCGGGCCTTGAAGGTCGAACGACGGGCGCTGGCGGCCCTGCGCGCCTGCCCGGGGCACCTGGTCGAGATCGCCGGTGAGGTCTGGTTCGAGCGTCGCAAGGGCGTGCTGGTGGTCGACGAGGTGATGCCCGAGGGTCGCAGCCTGGTTGATGAGCTGGCCGCCGGACGGCCGATCGCGCCGGCCTTGCGCCGAGTCGGCTGCTTCCTTGCCGCCTGTCGGAAGTTGCAGCCGGGGCACCTGCGCAACAGCGACGACGAAGATCGCGCGCACGAAAGCGAGCGTCGTCGGCAGCTCGGTGCGGCGAGCGCGACACGGCCGGCGTTTTCGACCTTGCTGGACGCCAGCGCGGCGGCGGTCGGGGCGGGACTGATCTGGATGCACGCGGTCGCGGGCGCGGTGCGCGTCGACGGCGAGCGCGTCGGCGTGGTGGATTTCGAGCACGCTTCGGGCTGGGGCGATCCGGCGCTGGATCCGGGCACGCTCAGCGGCGACTGCATCGCGACAGGGCTGATCGCAGGGCATGCGGACTTGGCGCTGGCCGGCGTCGAGGCGTTGTGGGCGGCCTGGGCTGGCGGATCGACACGGCAGGATCCGGGACTGCCCGGGCGCGCCGCCGGCTGGGCCGCCGCCGCTGTGGGGCGGCGCTTCGCCGCCGCGGAGCGGGACTTGCCACCGGCCATCGAAGGCCTTTGGGCGCTGGCCGGCGGTGGACGCCAGGCGCCCGCGACGACGGCCGATCTGCTCTCCGCGCTGCGCGCGTTCGTCGCGTAGTCGATTTCGGTCGGGCTCGTTCGTCACTATCATCGGGGTCGCAGCTGCGACCCCGTGACAACGGATCTGGGAGCGGACGATGACGACGAAGACGGATGGCGGCGACGCCCAACGGCGGGCACTGCTGGTGGCGACCCGCAAGGGCGCCTGGATATTCCACGACGAAGGCGCGGGACAGGGCTGGCGGGCCGACGGGCCGCATTTTCTCGGCCATGTCATCAGCCATCTGGTTCTCGATCCCCGCGATCGTCGCACGTTGCTGGCGGCTGCACGAACCGGGCACCTGGGGCCGACGGTCTTCCGCTCCACCGACTGGGGAAAGACCTGGCAGGAGGCCGAACGGCCACCGGCCTTTCGCCCCGAGCCCGGCGCGGCCGGCCGCGCCGTCGATCATGTCTTCTGGCTGACCCCGGCCCACGCCGCCGAACCGGACGTCTGGTATGCCGGAACCTCGCCACAAGGACTGTTTCGCAGCGAGGACGGCGGTCGCCAGTGGGCGCCATTCTCTTCGATCAACGACGATCCCGACTTCCGACGCTGGATGGGCACCGTGCAGGACGGCACGCCGGACGGCCCTAAGCTGCACTCGATCATCATCGACCCGCGCGACCCGGGTCATCTGTATTGCGCCATGTCCGGCGGCGGCGTCCACGAATCACGCGACGGCGGCGCCAGCTTCTCGCCGCTGCTCGACGGCCTCGACGTCGTCGAAGGCTTCGATCGATCGGATCCGACCTTCCACGATCCCCACTGCATCCGACTCTGTCCGGGCAATCCCGATCGGCTGTACCAGCAGAACCACTGCGGCATCTACCGCCTCGATCGCCCGTCGAACCGCTGGCAGCACATCGGCGCGTCGATGCCCGCGGAAGTCGGCGACGTCGGATTTCCGATGGTCGTGCATCCGCGCGACGATCGAACCGCCTGGGTGTTTCCGATGGACGCCTCCAGCGTCTGGCCGCGCACCAGCCCGGACGGACGTCCTGCGGTCTACCGCACGCGTGACGCTGGTGACCGCTGGCAGCGCCTCGACGGCGGCCTGCCGACCGAACAGGCCTGGTGGACGGTCAAACGCCAGGCCATGTGCGCAGACGATCGCGATCCGGTCGGGCTGGTATTCGGCACCACCAGCGGCGAGCTGTGGGCGAGCGGCGACGAGGGCGACTCATGGACCTGCATCGCCCGGCACCTGCCCGAAATCTACGCGGTCGAATTCGCGCGGCGGGACGACGGAGTCGATTGATGCGGGTATTGATCCCGAGCGCGCTGCGCAGCTATACCGGTGACCGGACCTGGGTCGAGGCCGACGGCGCGACCCTCGCCGAATTGCTGTCCGAGCTCGACCACCACTATCCGGGCATCCGCTTTCGCATGGTCGACGAACAGCAGCGGATTCGCCGGCACATTCGCGTGTTCTGCCGCGGACGGCAGCTGCCGTCGGTCGATGCCGGCTTGGAAGGCGCCGACGAGGTGTTGATCGTCCAGGCGCTGAGCGGAGGCTGAAGGGCGCCGGCGCCGGGGGGCCGGGTCCGGCCTGCGCTCAGCCGACCGGCGACTCTTGTCGCGCTGACAGTGTCGGGCGATTTTACAGTCGCCGGCAAAGAATGCTGCGGCGCAAACGGCATCCTTCTGAAACCGCGCCGATTTGGCAGTCGGGTACAGATCCTGCTTTGGCCAGCGATGATCCCATGACGATCTGCTGATCGGGCAATTCGCGTCGTTTGCCGGTCGTGCAGGGCGCGTCAGGCATTTTTCGTTTGTCATGCAAATTGCATCCTATTGCACGCTGCCGCGATTTGGTGCAGCGGTGGCCTGATTGATCGCCTGAACGGCCAAACTGGTGCATGCGACTTGCGGGGTCTGGATTCGGGTCGGCTATTTTGGTCAGCTTGCTGGAACGGATCGGAATAATTCGCTCGACGGGATGTATTCGGATCTGTGGGCCCGTTTCACCGAACGGTCCTGAAATCCGTCCGGTAGCGTGCGTCCACCTTCCTGCCGAGGATCGCAGGTTCGGAATCGAGACCGGTACTCGAAAGAAAAATAATGGAGTCAGTGGCAATGCGTATTCGCTCGATCATTTCGATCAAGCTTGCGGTCGTACTTTTGGTGACCCAGGTGCTCAGTGGCTGCAATGGTGGGATGCTCACCACCGGCGGCAATGGTTCCGACGACGAACCGTCTCAGCTTTCGATCCTTTCCAAGGGCCTGCTCTGCGCGGCAGGCGGTGTGCTCGGCTATCACGCCGGCAAGAAACTGGCTGAATTTGCCGCGCGACGGACGGGCAAGAACCTGAGCGCGAGGGATCTCGATGATCAGGCCAAGGCCTACAAGATCGGCCTGGCATTGGCATTCTGTGCGGGTACCATGGCGCTGGGCAATTCGGTGTATGCAAAACTCAGCGAGGAAGGCCGAAAGAATCGCGAAAAGGCGCTTCAGGACGCGATCGCGTCGTCCCGCCAGCGGAATTATTCGGATCCCCGGAATCCGGCCTTGAAGGGTACCGTGAAGCCGACGAAGCAATATGCCGACGTCGCCTCCAATCGCAATTGCGTCGATATCGAGGATCGCCTGCAGTCCGAGCAGATTTATCAGAAGTATTGCCAGAATCCCGACAGTGGTGCCTGGGAGCCGGTGACGGCATGACCGATCGTCAATAGCCGTAGTACGATCTTGGCCTTGGCGACGTACGGATCGATCGTGCCGGCGAACGGAAGCACGCCGCAGCCACGGCGCCTTCGTGGCGGCAGGGGCGCCCATGTCCCCGATCCGTCGTCGGTTGCTGGCGACAGGCGGTGGAAGGCGCCGAAGGGGGTGTCAACCTGCAGTGCACAATCTGATCGGAGCCCGTCACAATGCAATTGAATGCCCTCACGACCCTGCCAGCCTTGGCCCGCTGCGTGTTCGTTGCCGCCGTCCTGCTTGCCGGCAATTGTGCCTTTGCCATGAAATTCGAGTCCGTGGCTCGCAACAACGGCCAGATTCTGCTGGTCCGGGACTGCAGCGAGAGCAGAGAATCTTGCGAATCCTGGGAAAAGTCGGTCCACGGCGCCGTTTCGTTTCGCTATCCTGGTGACGCCGCGATGCTCGAACGCTATCTCCAGTCCGGTCGTTTCTCGGAGATCTGGCTCGACTCGGGTGGTGGAAACCTGATGGAAGGCATGCGGATCGGACGTGTGCTGCGCCGTTACAAGACCTTCGTGCGTGTGCCCAGGGGGGCGAGGTGCGTCAGTTCATGCACGGTCGCATTTCTTGGCGGTGTGATACGTACCGTCGATGCCGGCGCCACCTACGAAGTCCACTCCTATTCCGCGGTTCTGCACGGTCTCAAGGATCACGACCGCAGGCTGCTGATCGGCGATACCGAGAACGCCTTGCGGGCACGCGCCGTCGATCAGGATCGATCCGCGCGGGAGATGGTCCCGGAATTGTTCTCGTACGCGCAGGAAATGCTCGGTGGTCGAGCGCTCGGCAATCAGCTCGAAGCGACGATGCGGGCCAAGCCCGACTTTCTGGACCGCTATCTGTCGGATGCGTCGAGTTTCGGCTTTCGTAACCATGTCGATCGCATCCGTGCGGAGGGCGAGGCTGCCGCCCACGACGTGGCGTTCAGGATAGAACGCGGTGCCGTGTTCTCGGCACTCGACGCGCTCAATTCGCATCTGTCTCAACTCGGTGAGCGAGCGGATGCCGCCTATCGGGTACTCGAAACGATGTTTCGTTCCGACATCCGCATGACGTTCGAACTGAACGACACGACCTTGCGTGAGTACGGCTACGTCAACTTTCCGCCCAAGCTGTGATCGCTTTCCGGAGGAACTGAACATGCGCCTGGCTGCAACCCTGGCGGCGTTGGTAATTGCCGGAGCCCTTCTGGGCGGCTGCGCGACGACCGGACTGGGCGACAATCTCGGCACCGACGTCAGCGCGGACGGCGAAACCGTCACCCTGAGATGGGACGGTCTGCACCCAATGGATCAGCAACTTCTGCGTGGCTACACGCAGTTGTTCGTGGAATACCAATCCGGTGAGCGTCTGAGCTGGGTTCGCGAGCCGGTGAGAAGCGTCCGCCCAGCCGGCAAGCGCGCGCTCGCCTTCGAACTGCCTTCCGGTCTGGGCGCCAACCCGGACGGGGAGGTCTGTCTGATTTTCCTGGTGGGCGGCCGAACACCCCTGCCGGTCCGGGCCGCATCCGACGACGGCGTCGACCCGGTGCGCTTCGCCTATCCCGAGTGGTCCGAGCGACTCAAAGCACGCATGGCCGCAAATCGCCATGTCTCCGAAATCGAGCGCCAGAAGGCGGAGCTGGCCGCCGTCGAAAGCAGACTGTCACGGCAGCAGCAACAGGTCGCGGGCCTGGGCATCGACGACGCGTCTGCGTGTGCCAGCGCCGGTGTGGGACGGCAGCGCTCGGCTGGTCGCCCGCACGACGTGCTCGACCGACCCGAGCATCCGGAGGCGGCGAGGAAGGTGTGCCTGCATCGAATGCGCAACGCGAAAGCGCTCTTCAATGGAATTCATGCGAAGCGGTCTAGCAGCAATCGCGATTGGGCCCGTGGCGGCCGGGAGGACTATTTCGTGCTGCCGGCGATGTTGGACGATCTCGCCGATATGGTCGCGCAGGGCAAGTTTCCGCTGGACGGGATCGCCTCGGCCGAGGTTCGCAAGGCCCAGGTGGCGCAGTATCTGGCGGACAGGAAACGTTGGGCAACGAACGTCGGTCGAAACTACCTGCCGCCGATCGGGGACGCGGATACCTATCTGACGATGACCGATGCTGCCGCCCAGTCCCAGTTCGCGCTGGTCGCCGAGCGCTCTGCCAACATCCGGTCGGACGCGATCGTCGTGCTTGGCGCTGCGCTGGACATTTACGATGCCTGTGTCGGCGACGTTACCAGGCAACTGGAAACCAAGCTCGTTGCGTGGCAATCGGACCGGCGCGACGCTTCGGAGCGGCAGTCCCAGTACCGCGATTTCAAGGCCGGGCAATGTCGGCAGGCGTTCGAGCTTCGCGACTCCCTCCACGCGGACGCGGAGCGCGCACGGGCGACGCTGGCGGCACTCGAAGCGGACGCGCCGGCGGATGCCACCGATCGATCGTTGGGGCGTCACGTTCTGAATTCCGTCACCTGTGGCAATTGAGGCGAGTCTCACCGACGGGTTCCGCATCGGACGCCGTTTGTCGCCGAGCTGAGCATGGTGCGGGGTCGGGCGGCGCACGAGCGAGTACGCCGTGGGCCGGCCGCGCACCGTGACCCGGTGCCGCCCCGCTGCGCTCCTGGTGCGGGGCAGGAAATCCGTTACCGCGCTGGGGCTCGGCGGTATACAGGGGACGACACCCCTGGATTAGCCCCGTGACCACCCGCCGCCAGGCCCGCCACATTCCGACAGACGATAGCGCGGCATTCGCCGACCTGGTCCGCCGCCACCAGGGGCCGGTTTTCGGCTATCTGGGCCGCCTCGGGCTGTCGCGGGCCGATGCGGAAGAGGTGGCGCAGGAAGCCTTCGTGCGCGTCTGGCGCAATGCCGAGCGCTTTGACCCGGCGCGCGCTTCATTGACCACGTGGCTGTTCACGATCGTTCGCAATCTGGCCATGAACGCACTCGCGCAACCGCAGCGGCGGCATCACCTGCCGATCGAAGGCGTCGGCGACGTGGCCGACGACGGACCCGACCCGGAGCAGGCGACGGTGCTAGCCGAGCGCAAACGGATCCTGCGCCATGCCCTGCGCCGACTGCCGCCGGCGGATCGCAGCGTGCTGGCACTGAGCTATTTCCGAGAACTCGATCTCGCGGCCATCGCCCGCATCGAAGGTTGCAGCGAAGCGGCGGCCAAGCAGCGACTCTACCGCGCCCGCATTGCCCTGCGGCGCCTGCTGGAGAACCGACATGAATGATCCCTTCGAAGAACTGCTCGAGCGGGGATTGCTCGAGCCGCCTGCCGATTTCGTGGAACGGGTGCTGCAGCGCCTCGAGTGGCCGCCGGCAGAACCGCGTTGGCGCCGGTGGGTGCGCGACGCGGCGTTGGCCGGAGGCGCGCTGTTGGGCGCAGCCCAGCTGCTGACCTTCGCGCTCGCGGCATGGACGGCGAGCACTGCATTCTGAACGAGGAGCCTGCGATGACGAACGGACGAACATTCCCGGCCCATTGGCGCGCGGCGCTGATGTCGATGGTCCTGCCCGGCTTCGGCCAACTGGCGAACGGACGGCCCAACCGGGCGATCTGGCTGTTTCTCGGGTTCGCGCTGGTCTCGGTGCCGCTGATGAGCTGGATTGCCATCCGATTGCCGCAGGGATGGACGTTGCCGGCCTTGGTCGCAAGTCTGGCTGCGGCCATTGCAATCTGGCTGGCGTCGGTCATCGACGCCTGGCGCGATGCCCGGCGACAGCCAGATCGGCCCCACTTGCCGTGGCAGACCGGCGGCGCCTACCTGCTGGTCTTCCTGATCTGCAATGGCCTGATGCTGCCCGCACTGGTGAGCCATGTGCGCGAACACTACGTGGCGTCGTGGCGCATCCCTTCGGCGAGTATGGCGCCCGCCATCCTGCGTGGCGACGTGCTGTTCGCGGACATGAGCTACAACTGCCCCGGCTGTGCCCGCGCCGTCGCGCGCGGCGATGTCGGCATCTTCACCTATCCCAATGATCGCACGCTGGTCTACATCAAGCGGGTGGTCGGTCTGCCGGGCGATCAGGTCCGAATCGCCGGGCGGCAGGTCTGGGTCAACCAGGTGCCACTGGCCGAAGCCCCGGCTGGCGCTGGCACCGTGACCGAGCGCATCGATGGGCATCGTTGGCTGGTCGAGTGGGACGATGCCGAAGGCGCCGAACTGGCAGTCACGGTGCCGCCGGGCAGCGTGTTCGTGCTCGGCGACAACCGCGGACAAAGCAAGGATTCACGCCACTTCGGCACGGTGCCGCTCAGCGACGTGGTCGGGCGGGCACGTCAGGTCTGGTTTTCGAAGGACCCCGGCGGCAGCGTGCGCTGGTCCCGCGTCGGGCAGGCGATCGAGTAGCTTCGCGCATGCCGTCCATCGCTCGGCCGTCGCTTGCCGCGGCACTCGCAAGCGAACTTGTTTCCGGTCAACGCGGGCCGTTGCCGTTCGTGCTCCACTGTAGTCGAGTGCAGATGGAGTGAGGGTTCGGCCCGCTGCCGCGGGTCCACAGCCTGAAAACCCGCGCGTACGGAGGTTGCCATGTTGACGATCGAAGACTGCATCGAACTGTCGGAACTCACCGAGGACGAGATCCTCGCAATTGCCGAGCACGAGCATATTCCCGAGATGGTGGCGCTGGAGTTGGGGAACTATCTGGTTCACACCGCGGACGGTGAACGGCGCATCCGGAACATGATTTGCGAAGACATGGAACGCGCCCGATCCTGCGGCAATCTGCAGCGGGTGGCGTCGCTGAAGCTCGTGCTCAAGCACTACGTCGACACCCACCCGGCCTGAGGCGACGCTCGGTCTGACGCCATAATGGTCACATGCGTTTCGACGACCCCCTGCGCGAAGGCCGGCTGATCAGGCGATACCAGCGCTTCCTGGCTGACGTCGACACCGGGGACGGGGTGGTCACGGCACACTGTCCGAACACCGGTTCGATGCTCGGTTGCGCCGAGCCGGGGATGCGGGTGTGGCTGTCCGCGGCACGCAATCCCGCGCGCAAGCTGGCCTGGACCTGGGAGTTGGCCGAGGTCGCGACGGGACGGCTGGTTGGTGTCCATACCGGTCGCGCCAACCGCCTCGTGCGCGAGGCCGTCGAAACCGGGCTGATTGCCGCTCTGTCGGGCTACCCGGAGATCCGTGGCGAGGTCCGCTACGGTGCCAACAGTCGCATCGATCTGCTGCTCGAAGGGGACGAACGCCCCCCTTGCTATGTCGAGGTCAAGAACGTCACTGCCGCGGTCGATGGCGACATCGGCTATTTCCCGGATGCCGTCAGCGAACGTGGCCAGCGCCACCTGCAGGCCTTGTCCGCCGAGGTCGCCGCCGGCCATCGCGCGGTCATGGTGTTCTGCGTGCAGCGCGCCGACGTCCGCGAAGTGCGGCCCGCCGACCATATCGATCCGGTCTACGGCCGGCGCCTGCGCGCGGCGATTGCCGACGGCGTCGAATTGATGGCCTTCGGCGCGGACGTGTCGCCGGACGAAATCGTGCTCAGGCGCCGGTTATCGGTTCGCCTGCCCTGATCGTCCGCCGTCGACGGTGATGATGCCGCGGTCGGTCACCACCCAGTGCATCGGTACGTCGTGGGGCTGCGGCAGGGCGCTGGCCACCTCGGCATCGTGGTAGGCGATGCCGGCCACCAGCGGCGCCGGGTCCAGCGCGGCCAGCGTGCGGTCGAAGTAGCCCCCGCCGTAGCCGATGCGATAGCCCTGGCGATCGAAGGCATTAACCGGCAGCAGCAGCAGTTCGGGGCGCACGGGATCGCCGTGTGGCGGATGCGGGATGCCGTAGCGATCGGTCACCATCTCGCAGTCCGGCGTCCACCGCCGGAACACCATCGGATGGCGCGGCGCCACCACGACCGGCAGCGCCGCGCTGTGGCCCGCGTCGCGCGACAGCCAGCCGGCGACCCAGCGCCGCACATCCGGCTCGCCGCGATGTGGCCAGCAGAATGCGAGTCGGCGGGCGCCGAGCGGTGCCACCAGAGCATCGAGGTGCATCGCGATCCGCAGGTCCGACGCCAGTCTGAGGTCATCGGGCATCGCCATGCGTCGCGCGACGGCGACATCCCGTATGCGTTTTTTTTGGACGGAAACATCGGGAGACTGGGGCACCGGACGCGGCTCGGGTAGGATGATGACGGCTGCAGCAAAGGAAATTCTAAGCCATGAAGCGTGCACTACTGCTGGCCGCCTGGACGGGCCTGCTGGCAGCGACCCCGATGCCCGTCCTGGCGCTGTCGGGAGACGAGCGCATCGTCGCGGCACGGGAGGCCATGCGCACCGGCAAGGCCGACGAACTGGAGGCGCTGGCGTCGCACCGCGGATCACACCTGCTGGAGCGCTATGTCGAATACTGGCTGCTCAGCAATCGCCTGGCGCGACGCGACCGGGCGCCGGATGTGGTCGGCCTCGACCGTTTCATGCGCCGGCACGAGGGCAGCGTGCTGGCCGAGCGCTTGCGTGAAGCCTGGATTCGCCGCTCCGCGGACGATGGTGACTGGCCGGCGGTGCTGGCGCGCTTTTCCGACGTGCGCTCGCCCGACCGCGACGTCGAATGCCACTACCTTCATGGCCGCCTGCTGCTGGGCGACCGCAGCGCGGTCGGCCCGGCCCTCGACCTGTGGCGCGACAACCCGCGCGTGGTCGAAGCCTGCGAACCCGTCTTCAGGCGGCTGGTGGCCGACGGCGAGGTCGATCGCGAGGACACCTGGCAGCGGCTGCGCTGGGCGCTCTCGCTCGGGCGGGCCGCCGACGCCAAGGTGATGGCGGCCTGGCTGGATCCGGGCATTGCGCCCGATGCGACGCGGATCGACGCGGCACTGAAAAAGCCGGTGGCTTTCGTCGATCGGCTGCCGGTCAACTTCTCGACGACACGGGCAGGTCGGGAGCTGGCGCTCGCCGCGCTCGCCCGGGTCGCTAGCGACGACGCCGGCCAGGCCCATTTCCGCCTGCAGCGCCTGTTCGACCGCTTCAAGGCCAACGAACGTGCCTTTCTCTACGGCATTCTCGGCTGGCGGGGTGCGGAGCAGCATTTGCCGGACGCGATCAAGTGGTATCGCGCCGCCGGCGATGCGCCGCTCACCGAGGAGCAGCACGCCTGGCGGGTGCGGGCGGCGCTGCGTGCGACCGACTGGCAGGCGGTGCGCGGCGCGATCGAGGCACTGCCCGAGCGCATGCGCGGCGATCCGGCGTGGATCTACTGGCTCGGGCGATCGCTGGCGGCCGCGCGCGACGATGCCGGTGCCGTGTACCAGTACGCGCGGATTGCCGACGGCACGGATTTCTATGGTCTGCTCGCTGCCGAGGAACTCGGGCGCAGCTTCGAGCCGCCGTCGACACAGCCGGCGCAGCACCAGGCGGCGCGGCAACGCGTCCGGGAAGATCAGGGCCTGCAACGGGCGCTGGCACTGTTCCGTCTCGACATGCGTACCGAGGGCGTGCGTGAGTGGAACTGGGCGCTGCGGGGCCAGGATGACGACTTCCTGATCGCGGCGGCCGCATTGGCTGCGGATTCTGGCGTCTACGACCGGGCGATCAACACCGCCGAACGTGCCAGCCGCCAGCCGGACATGGCCTTGCGCTACCTCGCCCCCTACCGGGAGTTGATCGAACCTCAGGCGCGGGCCCAGGGACTCGAACTGTCGTGGGTGTACGGTCTGATGCGCCAGGAAAGCCGCTTCGTGCCGGCAGCGCGCTCGAGCGCCGGGGCCCAGGGGCTGATGCAGATCATGCCGGCCACCGGTCGCTGGGTCGCGCGCAAGATCGGCGTCCGTGGCTTCAACGTCAATTGGCTGCGCGAGCCGCAGAACAACGTCATGATTGGAACCCACTACATGCGGATGGTGATGGAGGGCCTCGACCACCATCCGGTGCTCGCGTCGGCGGGCTACAACGCCGGGCCGGGCCGTGCGCGCCGCTGGCGCGACCTGCGGCCGCTCGAAGGCGCGATCTACGCCGAGACCATCCCGTTCGACGAAACCCGGCGCTACGTCAAGCAGGTGATGGCCAATGCCGTGGTCTATGGCGCGCTGTTCGAGAGCAAACCGCAGTCGCTGAAGGCGCGATTGGGTACGATTCGTCCGGCACAGTGAAACAATCCAACAGGAGAAGCCAGCAATGAAGCTCGAACAGGTTCTGGTGCTCGGCGGCAGTGGATTCGTCGGCACGTCGCTTGCCAACCGTCTCGCGGAACGCGGCCTGCGGGTGCGGATTCCGACGCGTCGTCGCGCCCGCGCGGGGCACCTGCTGCCGCTACCGACGGTCGACGTGATCGAGGCCGACGTCCACGACGATGCCGCCCTCGAGCGCCTGCTCGAGGGCGTCGATGCGGTCGTCAATCTGGTGGCGGTGCTGCATTCGCCGAGCGGCAAACCATACGGACCCGAGTTCGCGAAGGCGCACGTGGCGCTGCCCCGACGTCTGGTTGCCGCCTGCGCCAGGCAGGGGGTTCGCCGCCTGGTTCATGTCAGCGCGCTCGGTGCCGCCGAGGACGGGCCTTCCGAATACCTGCGCTCGAAGGCCGCAGGCGAGGCGGCGATCCGCGCGGCTGGTCGCGGGCTCGAATGGACCATCGTCCGTCCGTCGGTGATCTTCGGGCCGGGCGATCGCTTCCTGAACCTGTTCGCCGGTCTGCTCCGATTCATTCCGCTGCTGCCGATCGGCGGCGCCGGTTCGCGGCTGCAGCCGGTGTATGTCGAGGATGTCGCCGAACTGCTGGCAGCCAGCCTGAGCATGCCGGAGGCCGTCGGCCAGACCTGGGATGCCGCCGGGCCGCGGGTCTATACGCTCGAACAACTGGTCGAATACGTCGGCGAGGTCAGCGGTCACCGCGGCCTGGTGATCCCGCTGCCCGGTCCGCTGGCCATGATCCAGGCGGCCGTGATGGAACGCCTGCCGAATTCGCCGCTGAGCCGCGACAACCTGCGTTCGCTGCAGAAGGATTCCGTGGTGCAGGGCGATCCGCTGCCGTTCGGTGCGGCGCCGACACCACTCGAGGCGATCGCACCGCTGTATCTGTCGCCCCAGCGCCGCCGGGCTTCGTTCTTCGGCGCGGCCCAGCAAGGGCGGGAGTTCTGAGCACGGCCGCGGCGGTGAAGGTCTATACCGTCGGCGGCGCGGTTCGCGATCGCATGCTCGGCCTCGAGGTCGAGGACCGTGACTACGTCGTCGTCGGTGCCACGCCCGACGACATGCTGGCCCGCGGCTTCAAGCCGGTGGGCAAGGATTTTCCGGTGTTTCTGCATCCGGAGACGCACGAGGAGTACGCGCTCGCCCGCACCGAGCGCAAGTCCGCACCCGGCTACAAGGGCTTCGTCTTCCACGCCGATCCGGACGTCACGCTGGAACAGGACCTGCGGCGGCGCGACCTCACGATCAATGCCATGGCGCTGTCCGAGAACGGTGAACTGGTGGACCCGTGGGGCGGGCGCGCGGACCTCGAACGACGGTGGCTGCGCCACGTCAGTCCGGCCTTTGCCGAGGATCCGGTGCGCATCCTGCGCTTGGCCCGTTTCGCCGCGAGGTTCCCGGCCTTCGAGGTAGCGCCGGATACCCTCGAACTGTGTCGGCGGATGGTGGCGCAGGGCGAGGTCGATGCCCTGGTCGCCGAGCGCGTGTGGCAGGAGATCTCGCGTGGGCTGATGGCGCGCGCGCCGCGGCGCATGTTCGAGGTGCTGCAGGCCTGCGGCGCGTTCGAACGCCTGTTGCCGGAGCTGGTCGGCCGTGGGAGCGACACCGAGGTGCTGGCCAGACTGGACCGCGACGATCCGTTGTCGGTCCGCTGGGCCTGCCTGTGGCCGCCAGCGACGCCGCAGGCCGAACGGCAGGCGGTGGCGCTGGCCAACCGGTTGCGGCTGCCGAACGACTGCCGCGAACTGTCGGTGCTGGTGCTGCGCGAGTATGGTGCGGTGCTCGCGTTGCCGGCGCTCGACGCCGACGCGCACCTGTCGCTCATCGAGCGCGGTGACGGCCTGCGGCGGCCGGATCGCTTCGGCGAACTATTGCGCGTGGTGCGGCTCTGCGCCGGCGAGGCGGCCACCGATCCGACCGGCTGCCTGCGCCGGGCGCTGGGCGTGGCGCGGGCGGTGGATGCCGGTGCGATCGCCCGCGATGCGCCGACGCGCAGAGAGATCCCGAAGCGCGTGCGCGAGGCCAGGCTCGCCGCGATCGAGCGGGCGATCGACTCGTGAAGCGACGATCGCTGGCGTGCGTCGCGCTTGTCGTGGCGTCGCTGCCGGTCGCCGCGCTGACACCGCCGTTCGAAGTCATCCGCGACGGCCTGCAAGCGTCGACGGTGCGTCTGACCGACCGCAACGACCGGGTGCTCGCCGAGGAGTTTCGCCCCTACCAGAATCTGCGGCTCGAATGGACGCCGCTGCGCACCCTGCCGCAGCCGATGCTGCGGACTTTGCTGATGGCCGAGGACCAACGCTTCTTCGAGCATTCCGGGGTGGATTGGCGGGCCTTCGTCGCGGCCTTATGGCAGAACCTATGGTCGACGCGGCTGCGCGGCGCATCGACGTTGTCGATGCAGATGGCGGGCATGCTCGATCCGGCGCTGTTGCCGCGCGCCGACCATGGCGGACGGCGGACGATCGGGCAGAAATGGGATCAGGCGCGCGCGGCCGCCGAGCTCGAAGCCAACTGGAGCAAGGAACAGATCCTGGAGGCCTACCTCAACCTGGCCGTGTTCCGTGGCCAGCTGCAAGGCATCGGAGCGGCCGCCTGGGGCCTGTTCCGCAAGGCGCCGGCGGAGCTCGACAGGGCCGAAGCGGCGATTCTGGCGGTGCTGCTGCGCGCGCCCGACGCCCCGCCGCGCCGGGTCGAACAGCGGGCCTGCCGGCTGCTTCGGCGCATCGCGCGGGACGCCGACTGCGCCCCGCTCGCGTCCCTCGTCGCCGGCCTCGACCGGGGTGCACCACCACCGCGGCACACCGCCGCCGCAGCGCTGCTGGCGCGGGTTGCGGGCGGCGGCGGGCAGACCGTACCGAGCTATGTCGATGGCGGGCTGCAGCATCGGCTGGAATCGCTGCTGGGGACGATCCCGGCCGGTCGCCGGACGGCGGTGGCGATCATCGATGACGATGCCCGGGTACGGGCTTATGCCGCGCCTAACGCACGTCCCGATCCACTCGCCGAACGGCCTCCCGCGGAACTCGCAGCCCGCCTGCTGGCGCTGGCAAGGGCGGTCGAGGCGGGCACGGTCGGTGCCGCCAGCCTGCTCGCCGAGGCACCGCCCGGGGACGATCCGCTGGTGCGATGGCGCAGCCTGCGCGGATGGCTCGACGAGGTCGCCTTCGCGGCGGTGCCGTTTGGGCCGCTGCTCGAGCAGCAACTGGGCTCGTCGCGCGCCGTGCTCGCCGGTGTCGCCGGCGTCGACGGTCCAGCCGATGCGCTCGAATTGCTCGGTCTGATCGCGTCGCTGTCGGGTGATGGCGACTGGCGGGAGCCCGAGTGGCGCCGCGATCATGTCGCCGCCAAGCCTCAGCGCGTGCTGCCGCCGGCTGCCGCCTACGTCTGGAACCGGATGTGGGCGAGCGTGAATGGCGAGGACTGCAACCGCTGGATGCCATTGACGATCGCGCCGGAAGGCGCGCTGGCGGCGGCGCGCCTGGGGCGCCATAGCCTGCTGGCGCGTGCCGAAGGCGAGGGCGCGGCCGACGTCCTGCGTGCGCTGGTGACGCAACTCGCGGGTGGTGTCATCGGACAGTGCCCGGCGCAGCCCGTGCCGGCTGGTGTCGTCGCCCGCGAGGTGGCGTTCGACTGGGCCGCAGAGGCGCCCCGCACCGAGTGGGCGATCGCCGGCCGCGAAGCCCCGGCCGGTCGCGTGCCGCCCGGACTCGCGCGGATCGTGAATCCGGGCGCGCGCAGCATCGTCGATGGCCGCGCGGTCGAGACCGACCCCGACTTCCGCATCGAGTTCATCGCATGGCCGCCGCTGGCGGGCTTGCGGTGGCGGCTCGACGGGCGCGAAGTCGGTCGCGGCGGGCGGCTGCGCTGGTTGCCCAGGGCCGGACTCTACCGCCTCGAACTGCTGTCCCCCGATGGCAGCGTCGTCGATCGCGTCGAGTTCGCCGCGCGAGGCCCACTGTAGCGACGGAGACCGACGCGCGTGTGCGTTGCCCGATGTGTCGCTTTGCGCGCGGATTCGGGAGCACTCCTTGCTATAGTCGCCAAAGCGCATTGCGGACGCAGACATGTTTTCCCTATACACCTGGAGCACGCCGAACGGGCGCAAGGCTTCGATCATGCTCGAAGAGCTCGGCCTCGATTACGAGGTCAGGCCGATCGACATCACCCGGCGCGCCCAGTTCTCGCAGGATTTCACGGCGCTCAGCCCGAATAACAAGATTCCCGTGATCGTCGATCCGGACGGGCCGGACGGGCGGCCGATCGTGGTCTTCGAGTCCGGCGCGATCCTGATCTACCTTGCCGAAAAGTGCGGGCGCCTGTTGCCGCGGGATCCGCGAAGTCGCTACGACGTCTTGCAGTGGCTGATGTTTCAGATGGGCGGCGTCGGCCCGATGTTCGGACAGGTCCACCATTTTCTTCGCTTCGCCGACGAAAAGGTGCCCTATGCCATCAAGCGCTACCGCACAGAGGCCGAGCGTCTGTACGCGGTGCTCGACCGCCGCCTGGCCCAGCGCGACTGGATCGCCGGTGACGACTATTCGATCGCCGACATCGCCACTTATCCATGGGTCGCCCGCCATCCCTGGCAGCAGGTCGACCTTGCCGATTATCCCGCCGTGGGGACCTGGTTCGATCGCGTCGGGACGCGTCCGGCGGTCCAGCGCGGCATGGAGGTGCCCGCATGAAGCCGAACGATCTTTGCGAACTGGAAGTGTTGAGCCGCCGTCCGCGCGGCAGGGCAGATCCGAGGCCGCTGTTGTTCGTGCATGGCGCTTACGCCGGCGCATGGTGCTGGGAAGAACACTTCCTCGACTACTTCGCCGAGCATGGCTTCGAGGCCCACGCGCTGTCGTTGTCCGGGCATGGCGGCAGTCCGGACCGTTCGCGGCTCGACAGCTATTCGATCGCGGACTACGTCTGTGACGTCGCCCGCACCGTCGGCACGCTTCCTTCCCCGCCGGTGCTGATCGGCCATTCGATGGGCGGCTTCGTCGTCCAGAAGTACCTGGAACGCGCGGATGCAGCCGGCGCCGTGCTGATGTCGTCGGTGCCGCCACAGGGGCTGATGTCTTCGGCCTGGGGGCTGGCCTGGCGTCGTCCGTCGCTGATGAATCAATTCACCCGGCTGCTCGGTGGCGGGCAGGTGGATGGGCGCAGCCTGCGCGACGCGCTGTTCCACCAGCCGGTCTCCGAAACGGACCTGAAGCGCTATCTGCGTGCCTCGCAGCCCGAATCGCATCGCGCAATCTGGGACATGAGTCTGTTCGATCTACCCCACGTCCATCTCGTCGCGCGGGTGCCGATGCTGGTGATCGGCGCGCGCCACGACGAGTTGATCCCGGCGGGTCAGGTCCAGATGACGGCCCGAAGCTACGGTGTCGAAGCCCACATCATGCCGGAGCTCGGCCACGGCATGATGCTCGAACAGGGGTGGCATGAGGTCGCCGACCTGATTCGCGGATGGCTCACCGATGGCGCGACGTGAGAAATTTGCTTGCAAACCTGACCGCGCCCGCGCATTGTGAAATAGCACTTATGATTCAATAAGCTGTCGGCAGAGTAAGAAGCAGCAAGGAGTGAGGCAGATGGGTTCGGAAAGCGACGATCAGAGAGAGGACGTGGACGCTGGCCCGCGCTACGACGACGAAATTCTCGACGCCAGTTGGTTGCCTCGGCCGGACGCACCGCTGAAGGTGATCCGGTCGGCCGCGCGCGACGAGGAGCATCCGCCGGTCGAGGATGAGGAGGCCGAGGCTTTCCTCGATGCGATCTACCGCAACCAGGAATAGTTGGCCATCACAGCGCGTGCAGGCGATCGCCGCGCTCGAAGCCGGCGGCCGCCGAGGCGCAGTGCCGGCCGATCGCCAGGACCTTGAACAGTTCGCCCATTTCGTGCGGCGCCGTCAGCCGCTGCACCGCCCGGGCAGCGCGAATGTAGTCCGGGCTTTCCTGGGGCCCACGCCGTTCCAGTAGGTTCAGTATCCCGCAGTTCAGCAGGAAGCTTGCCTGGGTGGTATAGCCGTAGATCTCCAGGCCGGCGTCGTGGGCGGCTTCGGCCACGGCGGTGAAATCGACGAACGCGGTGATGTCGTTGAGGCCCGGCCACAACAGCGGCTGTCCGTGGGCGCGATGCCGGTAGTAGCACAGCAAGGTGCCGCTGGCGCGGCTCGGCAGATAATACTCCGCCCGTGGATAGCCGTAGTCGAGCAACAGCATCAGCCCGCGCCCGAGGCGGCGCGACCATTCGCGGATCCAGGCGCCGGCGGCCAGATTCAATTCGGTGACGTATTCGCCCTCCGCCGGCTTGGGCAGCGACAGCGCGCTTGCCGCCTCGAGAATTCGTCCGCCGGCCCTGCGGTCGGCCCAGCACAGCTTGCCGTCGTGCTCGGCGATGCCGCGCTCGAAGACGCCGTCGGCGCGACTCGCGACGAGGTGCACCGGCATCACGTCGAGGACCTCGTTGGCCACCACGACACCATCGAATCGATCGGGCAGCCGATCGAGCCAACGCACCCGTGCCGACAGTGCCGGTACCTGGCGTGCCAGCGTATCGAACTGGCGCTCGCGCAGTTCGCCGGACAGTTCGAGAATGTCGTAGTGCTCGGGCGGGCTGCCCATTGCGTCGAGGGCGCGCAGCAGATCCGCGGCGAGGACGCCGGTGCCGGCGCCGACTTCGATCAGCGCGGGGGCGCTGGCGGTCATCGCCGGCGCCAGCGCACGTGCCAGGGTCTGACCAAAAAGTGGGGTCAGTTCGGGCGCGGTGACGAAATCGCCTTCGGGGCCGAATTTGCGGCTGCCACCGCTGTAGTAGCCCAGGCCCGGATGGTAGAGCGCCATCGACATGTAGTCTGCAAACGACAGCCAGCCCTCCGCGGCCAGTCGGTCGCGAATCAACTGTAACAGCCGATTGCTGTGGTCCAATGCGTCTGCGGGCGGGTCCGGCAGGTTCATCGTGATCATTCGGGCGGTTCGTGAGCGGCGATTGTAGACTGCTGTCGACTTTCGTGACGGTCATCGAGGAGCTTGGAGGGCGGCCATGGACGACGCGGATCGCGCGCCGGTGGTGCTGGTCACCGGCGCCGCCAGGCGGGTCGGAGCAGCGATTGCACGCAGATTGCACCGCGACGGTGCGCGCATCTGCGTGCATTATCGCGCTGGCGCCGACGACGCCCGACGCCTGGTGGCGGAACTCGAACGACAACGCAGCGGCAGTGCCCACTGCGTCGCGGCCGATCTGCTCGACCTCGGCGCGATCGATCGCCTGGTGTCCTCCTGTCTCGCGCGATTCGGTCGCCTCGATGGGTTGGTCAACAACGCGTCGAGCTTCTTCCCGACCGCGATCGGTGCAACCGATGCACACGCCTGGGACGATCTCGTCGGCTCCAATCTGCGCGCGCCATTTTTCCTCAGCCAGGCCGCAGCGGAGGCGCTGACGGCGAGTCGTGGCGCAATCGTGAACATCGTCGACATCCATGCCGAGCGGCCGCTTGCCGGCTATCCGGTCTATTCGGTGGCAAAGGCGGGGCTCGCCGGCCTGACCCGGGCGTTGGCGCTCGAACTGGCGCCGGAAGTCCGCGTGAACGGTGTGTCGCCGGGCGCCATCGTGTGGCCGGAGGATGGCCAGTTCCCACCGGACGAGCGCGACCGCATCATTGCCACCAGCCTCCTCAAGCGGGTCGGTTCGCCACAGGACGTTGCGGACGTCGTCGCCTTCCTGATGTTCGAAGCACCTTACGTCACAGGCCAGATCCTGGCGGTGGACGGCGGTCGCAGCGCCTACCTGTAGCCGCTGCGTCGATGTCCGGCGTCGCGCGCCGGCGGTGCCGTCGTGCCGCTATAATTTCCTTTTTTCTCAGGCTTTTGACGTGAGCACCGGGATTCACCAGATGCAATCGGAGGTGGCGGGGCGCGCCGACCCGTCCAACACCTTCATTCGGCTGCGCAAGAAGATCGAGCGTGCCGCCGGCGAGGCCATTGCCGACTACCGCATGATCGACGACGGCGATGTCGTCATGGTGTGCGTTTCCGGCGGCAAGGATTCGTTCACGCTGCTCAGTACCCTGCTTGCGTTGCGCGAGCGCGCACCGGTCGATTTCCGGGTCATCGCGATGAACCTGGATCAGCGCCAGCCCGGGTTCCCGGCCGATGTCCTGCCGCGCTATTTCGAATCGATCGGGGTCGAGTACCGGATCGTCACCGAAGATACCTATTCAATCGTGCGGGACAAGATCCCGGAAGGCAAGACCACCTGTTCGCTGTGTTCGCGGTTGCGTCGCGGCATCATCTATCGCACGGCGTCGGAACTCGGCGCCACCCGCATTGCGCTTGGCCATCATCGCGACGACATGCTCGAGACCCTGTTCCTGAACATGTTCTTTGGCGGCCGCATCAAGGCGATGCCGCCGAAGCTGTTGAGCGACGACGGCCGACACATGGTGATCCGGCCGCTGGCCTATTGCCCGGAGCGGTTGATCGCGCGCTTCGCCAACGCCGTGCGCTATCCGATCATTCCGTGCAATCTGTGTGGCAGCCAGCCCAACGCGCAGCGCCAGCAGGTCAAGGCGATGCTCAATGAATGGGCTCGCGACTTCCCTGGGCGCATCGAATCGCTGACGACGGCGATGAAGCAAGTGGTGCCGTCGCACCTGGGCGACCGCGAACTGTTCGATTTCGCCGGACTGGCGCGGGGGACGCCGCTGGCCGAAGGCGACATCGCCTTCGATCCGCCGGTCATATCGCCGCCGGATGCCGGCCATTCGCCGCTCCAGATCGCCTCGCATCGGATCGACGGCCACGTCGGCGGTCGGTCGTGCGAGCCTTGACGACGGCGCAGGGGATCGCCGTGCGCGAATTGCACGGGTATTATTGCGTCTTGCTCGAGCGGACCGGCGCGGTCGCTGCGGCGCAGGCATGCCGTTGACGGGAGGCAAGGAAGGAATTGGAAACGGGGCAGAGGCGAAATCAATGTGTGCTGTTCGCTGAGCTGGTCGGCGGTGGGCGCGAAGGCGTCACGCTCGGCCTGAGCGAAATAGCCCACGCGGTGGAGCGCTGCGCCAACCGTATCGAGCGGGTCATCGAATCCAATTCCGGAACGATCCTGTTCCGGCGCAGCAATGCCATTGCGGTCGGCTTCGCCGACTGCGATACCGCGGTCAAGGCCGCGACCGAGATGGTCGAGCGCCTCGCCGGCATGCTGCCGGTGATGGGCGTGCGCGTGTCGGTCCGCATCGGCGTGCACTACGGGACCGTCGGCGAAGGCAATGCCGGCGTCGAAGAGGTGGCCGCGTTCGCCGAACGCCTGGCCGGCTTCGCTCGACCCGGCGAGGCGCTCGCCAGCGGCGAGACGGTGATGCTGCTGAGTACCGCAACCCGGCATTTCGCCGGTACCGAGCCGATCGCCGGCGCCCGTGCCGAAGCCTTCGACTGGCCGATCTACCTGCTCGGGCCGCGAACCGGCATGACGACCTCGATGCCGGCGGCCTCGGCACTGATCTCGCCGAGATTGCGGATCAAGCACCAGGACGACGTCGTGATCGTCGAGGAATTGCGCCCGATCATCCTGCTCGGCCGTGAACAGGGCAACGACGTGGTCATCATCGATCCGCGCGCCTCGCGCCAACATGCGCGCGTCGAACGGCGGCGCGACGGTTTCGTGCTGGTCGATCAGAGCACCAACGGTACCTACGTGGCCAATGGCGACGATCCGGAGCAATGTGCCCGCAAGAGCGAGATCGTGCTGACCGGCCAGGGCCGGATCGGCTGCGGCTTCTCGGCCAACGACATCGAGCGCGACCTGGTCTTCTTCGAAGTCATCTGACCTCTGACGGGTCCTGCCGGTCAGTCGTCCTCGGTCCGGTCCAGTGCCGAACGGTGGCGCCCGATGAATTCCTGCATCGAATCGATGCCGCGCAATTGCAGGATCGTCGTGCGCGCGGCCGCCTCGAGCAGTACCGCGATGTTGCGGCCCGGCGCCACCGGAAGCACCACGCTGCGCACCTGAACCCCGAGAATTTCCTCGTAATCCTGCACGTCCGGAATGCGCAGTCGATCGCCGGTGCCGGGCTGACGGCGTTCGAGGTGGCAGATCAACTTGAGCCGCATCTTCCGCCGACAGGCGGTCTCGCCGAAGATGGTGCGGATGTTGAGCATGCCGAGGCCGCGCACTTCGATGAAATCCTTGAGCATTTCCGGCGCCCGCCCTTCGAGCACGGTCGGCGCGATGCGCGCGAATTCGACGATGTCGTCGGCCACCAGTCCGTGGCCGCGCGAGATCAGTTCCAGGGCGAGTTCGGACTTGCCGGCGCCGGAATCGCCAGCGATCAGCACGCCGAGTCCCAGCACGTCCATAAACACGCCGTGCAGCGAGGCCTTCTCGGCGAGCTGGCGCGAAAGATAGAGGCGCAGCAGGTCGATCACGCTGGCCGTCGGCAGCGGCGTCGAGAACAGCGCGATGCCGGCCGCCTCGCAGCCGTCGCGGACGACACCGGGCACCTCACAGTCGTCGGCCATGATCACCGCCGGTGGCTGGGCGGCGAGAATCGACTCGAAATGGTGGGTGATCTTGCCGTGGGCCTGGCGTCGCGCCCAGGCCACTTCGGTGCTGCCGAGCACCTGCAGGCGCTCGGGGTGGATCAGGTTGAGGTGTCCGACCAGGTCGGCCGGCCACAGGCGCTCGTCGGCAACCGAAATGTCGCGATCGAGGTTGCCGCAGACATGCTGCAGCCGAAGTTTCTCGCGGGTTGCCTCAAACAGCAGCGCTACGCTGGTCCGGCGCATCGTGGTCGCCCCAGCCAGAGAACAGCGCGTGGATCTCGTCGGTGGTCTCGGCGCTGGTCAATTCGTCGCGAAAAGCGGGATCGCTGAACATCTGGGCCAGTTCGGAGAGCAACTGCAGATGGTGCTCGTTGGCCTGTTCGGGGACCAGCAGCACGAACAGCAGGCTCACCGGCTTGCCGTCGGGGGCATCGAACTGCACCGGCGTGTTGAGGCGGAAGAAGCCACCGACGGCGTCCTTCAAACCCTTGATGCGCCCGTGGGGGATGGCGATGCCCTGGCCGAGACCGGTGGAGCCCAGGCGTTCACGGGCGAACAGGCTGTCGAACACGGTACTGCGGGCAATGCCCTGGTTGTTCTCGAACAGCAGGCCGGCCTGCTCAAAAACGCGCTTCTTGCTGCTCGCCTCGAGATCGATGACGACGTTGCCGAGCGGCAACAGTTGGGCAATCAGGTTCATCGGCAAGAATTGAATCGGCGCCTGCTCTGACAGACGCCGATGCTGAGGCGCCGTTGGCGTAGGCCGGAGAAATCGGCGCCTGTTTGTCGGGGATCGGCCCGGATTATATACCCAAGGCCGGGCCCCGCGTTGTGCGATTTTCAGGGTTCGACGCTTTGGTGCTTCAGTGCCGCATGGTTATGGTTCTGATTCTTCTGCTTGTACTTCAGGACCTGGCGGTCGAGCTTGTCGGTCATCGCATCGATCGCAGCGTACAGATCCTGATCCGAACTCTCGACGAAGATGTCCTTGCCGCGGACATGCACGGTGACCTCGGCCTTCTGCACCAGCTTCTCCACCGAAAGGATCACGCCGACGCTGGTGACGTGGTCGAAATGCCGGATGACCCGGTCGAGCTTCGACGTCACGTACTCGCGGATGGCCGGGGTGACCTCAAGATGATGTCCGGTGATGTTCAGGTTCATGATCCTTCCCTTTTTCAGATCGTCTTACGCAAACTGACCGGCGGGATACTGAGTGATTCGCGATACTTGGCGATCGTTCGCCGCGCGACCACGATACCCTGCTGGCCAAGGAGTTCGGCAATCTTGGCGTCCGACAGGGGCTTCTTCCTGTCCTCGGCGTCCACCAGCTGGCGGATGAGCGCGCGAATCGCTGTCGACGACGCCGCGCCCCCGCTGTCGGTGGCCACGTGACTGCCGAAAAAATACTTGAGTTCGAAGATGCCCCGCGGCGTGGCCATGTACTTCTGATTGGTGACGCGGGAGATGGTCGATTCATGGAGGTCGAGCGTTTCCGCAATTTCCCTCAGCGTAAGGGGCCGCATGGCCACTTCGCCATGATCGAAGAACTGCCTTTGCTGGTCAACGATCGCCTGAGAGACCCGCAGGATCGTGTCGAAACGCTGCTGCACGTTCTTCAGCAGCCACTTGGCTTCCTGCAGCTGACCCGCCAGTGAGGCTGCCGAGCCGCGGTTCTGCTGGAGGATGCGCGCGTACATCTGGTTGATCCGCAACTTCGGCATTGCGTCCGGATTGAGGCTCACGGTCCAGCGGTTGCGCAGCTTGCGCACGACGACGTCGGGCACCACGTAGCGGGTGTCGTTCGGCGCGAAACGGGCACCCGGGCGCGGGTTGAGGCCGAGAATCATCTCGTGGGCCGAGCGCAGATCGTCGTCCTGGCAGTGCAATACCCGCTTGAGGCGGTTGAAATCCCTGTTTGCGAGCAGTTCGAGGTGATCGGTGACGATCGCCAGCGCCATCTCCCGGGTCGGGCAAGGCGGCAGCGCACGCAGCTGCAGTGCCAGGCACTCCTGGGGCGAGCGGGCGCCGATGCCCGGCGGTTCGAGATTCTGGATGTGGCAGAGGGCGATCTGCAGTTCCTCGACCTCGATCTCGAACTCCTCTGGCAACAGCGGCAGCAATTCCTCCAGCGACTGGCTCAGATAGCCATCGTCGTCGAGCGCCTCGATCATGAAACGCACCAGCGCACGGTCGCGATCGCTCAGCGGGGTCAGCGCGATCTGGCCGTCGAGATGGTCGCGTAGCGATGTGCCGGCGGCCTGTAGCTCCTGGAAGTCGGTGTCGTCGTCGTCGTCACGCTGGGAGCCACTGCCAGGGCTGGTGTTCATCCACTCGCCGAGTTCCTCGTTGTCGCGTGGCTCCTCGCGCGCCGGCTCGGCCGGGGCGTCGCCGGCCTCGGTGGCGCCGGCGCTGTCGCTGCCCGCCTCCGACGCGCCCTCCCGCGTCACGGCCTCGGTCGAGACTTCGGCCTGTGGCTCACCCTCGTCGCCCCCGTCCTCGCGCTCGAGCATCGGATTGTCGCGCAGGGCCTGCTCGATCTCCTGGTTGAGTTCGAGCGTCGACAGCTGCAACAGCCGGATCGACTGCTGCAGTTGGGGCGTGAGCGTGAGGTGCTGGGAGAGCTTGAGCTGGAGGGTGGGTTTCATGATTCTCTTCTGACCATCAGCTTACATCCTGAAATGCTCGCCGAGGTACACCCGTCGTACCTGCTCATTCTTGATGATGTCGTCCGGTGTGCCGCTGGCCAGCACCTCGCCCGCGTTGATGATGTAGGCGCGGTCGCAGATGCCGAGCGTTTCACGGACGTTGTGGTCGGTGATCAGCACGCCGATCCCCTTGTCCTTGAGGAATCGGATGATCTTCTGGATGTCGAGCACGGCAATCGGATCGACGCCGGCGAAGGGCTCGTCGAGCAGGATCAGCTGCGGCGCGGTGGCCAGCGCGCGGGCGATCTCGCAGCGCCGTCGCTCGCCACCGGACAAGGCCAGCGCCGCACTGTCTCGCAGGTGGGCAATGCCGAGTTCCTCAAGCAGTTCCTCGAGCCGCGCCTCGATCTGGTCGCGGGGCATGCGCTGCAGTTCGAGCACCGCCTGGATGTTTTCGGAGACCGTGAGTTTGCGGAAGACGCTCATTTCCTGCGGCAGGTAGGACAAGCCCAGCCGCGCCCGGGCATGGATCGGCGCGTGGGTGATGGCCTTGCCGTCGAGATTGATCTCGCCGCCGTCGGCCGTCACCAGGCCGACGATCATGTAGAAACAGGTGGTCTTGCCGGCGCCATTGGGGCCGAGCAGGCCGACCACCTCGCCACTGCCGACCTCGAAGCCGACATCGTGCACGACGGTGCGGGACTTGTACTTCTTGCGCAGGCCGGCGACCCTAAGCAGACTCATCGGATCGCCCCTTCAATATGCGGTGAATGACGTCGGTCGAAAAGCCTCGATACTGCAGGAAGCGCGCCTGTCGTGCCCATTCGCGGCGATCGCTTGCCGACTCGCCGAAGCGAGTCTGCCAGACCCGTCGCGCGCGCTCGAACTCGTCGGCATCGAGTTCGCTGGCGACCGCGCTGGCGCCGAGGGCGTCGTCGATGCCCCGCTGGCGCAGTTCGCGGCGCAGGCGTTCGCTGCCGAAGCGAGCGCCCCGACTGCGCACGAACTGCTCGGCGAAGCGGCGATCGGACTGGAGGTCGAGTTCGGCCATGCGCGAGACGACCTCGGCGACCTCGTCCGGGGAGCCGTGGGAGGACAGCTTGCGGGTCAGTTCGGCGCGCGAATGGTCGCGCTGGGCCAACAGTCTGAGCGCCCGCTGACGCAGTTCCTCCGTTGTCATCTTGCTCCGTTCAGGCCTCGGCCTCGGTGGCCTGGACGGCTGGCAGTGCCGGCATCTCGGGCAGCCCGACGGCGGTGCGAACCTTGTTCTCGATCTCGCGTGCCAGATCGGGGTTGCCGCGCAGGAATTCCCGGGTGTTGTCCTTGCCCTGGCCGATCTTGTTGCCGCCATAGGCGTACCAGGCGCCGGACTTGTCGATGATCTTGTGTTCGACGCCGAGATCGATGATCTCGCCCTCGCGCGAAATGCCTTCGCCGTAGAGAATGTCGAAATGGGCCTCGCGGAACGGCGGCGCCACCTTGTTCTTGACCACCTTGCAACGGGTCTCCGAACCGACCACCTGGTCTGCCCGCTTGATCGCGCCGGTGCGGCGGATGTCCATGCGGACCGAGGCGTAGAACTTGAGGGCGTTGCCACCGGTGGTGGTCTCCGGATTGCCGAACATCACGCCGATCTTCATCCGGATCTGGTTGATGAAGATCACCAGGGTGTTGGTGCGCTTGATGTTGGCGGTCAGCTTGCGCAGCGCCTGGCTCATCAGGCGCGCCTGCAGGCCCGGCAACTGATCGCCCATCTCGCCTTCGATCTCGGCCTTCGGCGTCAACGCCGCGACCGAATCGATCACGACCACGTCGACACCGCCGGAGCGCACCAGCATGTCGGCGATCTCGAGCGCCTGCTCGCCGGTGTCGGGTTGCGAAATCAGCAGGTCGTCGACATTGACGCCGAGCTTGCCCGCGTAGTTCACGTCGAGCGCGTGCTCGGCGTCGATGAAGGCGGCGGTGCCGCCGATCTTCTGCATTTCGGCGACCACCTGGAGGGTCAGCGTGGTCTTGCCGGACGACTCTGGGCCGTAAATCTCGACCACGCGGCCACGCGGCAGGCCGCCGAGGCCGAGCGCGATGTCGAGACCGAGCGATCCGGTCGACACGGACTGGATGTCCTTCTCGACGCCGCCGTCGCCCATGCGCATGATCGAACCCTTGCCGAACTGCTTCTCGATCTGTGAAAGCGCAGCCGCCAGGGCTTTTGCCTTGTTGTCGTCCATGGTTCTCCTCGGATCGTTGTCAGCGATTATGGCACAGACTTTGCGTGCTCGTGCCGGAAGTCATTCGTAGAGGCGTTGCAGGGTGCGCAGCGCGTGTAGCACCGCCTGCCGGCGGACCGCCTGCCGGTCGCCCGGAAAGCGCAGGGTCGCGGTATGCACCGGGTCGTCGCGGCGGGTCCATGCGAAGCACACGGTGCCGACCGGACGTTCGCCGGTACCGCCGCCCGGCCCGGCGATGCCGGAGACCGCGAGCACGAGGTCGGCGTTGGAGCGCTCGAGCCCGCCGAGCACCATCGCCCGCACGGTCTCCTCGCTGACCGCGCCATGCGCGCGGAGCAGGGCCGGGTCAACCCCCAGCAATTCGACCTTGGCGTCGTTGGAATAGGTCACGAAGCCCCGGTCATACCAATTCGAGCTGCCGGCGGTGGCGGTCACCAGTTCGCCGATCCAGCCGCCGGTGCAGGACTCGACGGTGCACAGCATGAGATTGCGGGCGCGCAGAAACTCGCCGGTTTCGAAGGAAAGTTGTGCCAGTTCGGGATCCATTCGGGTCAATCCAACAGTCGCTTGAAGAGGGCCAGCACCAGCAGCGTGTAGCCGGCGGCGATGAGATCGTCGAGCATGACGCCGAAGCCGCCCTTGACGCGCCGGTCCGCCCAGCGGACCGGGGGCGGCTTGACGATGTCGAAGAATCGGAACAGCACGAAGGCCGCAGCCTGCCACGGCCAGCTTTTCGGCGTCAGAACCAGAATCAGCCAGAAAGGTACCATTTCGTCCCATACGATGGCGCCGTGATCCGAGACGCCGAGGTCGCGGCCGGTACGCCCGGCCACGATCACGCCGAGCCCGAAGAGCAGCGCCAGCAGCACCAGCAACGCACCGTCGGCCAGCGTCGTGCCAAATATCGGGAAGATCGCCCAGGCGGCCAGCGTGCCGGCGGTCCCGGGCGCCTTCGGCGACAGCCCGCTGCCGAAGCCGCAGGCAACGAAGTGGGCCGGGTGGGCGATCAGGAAACGGAAGTCTGGACGCATCGATCTGGGCTCGTTCACTGTATATATTATCAGTTGTCGATCTTGTCGCCAGTGAAATGGCGAAATCCGATGGGCTGCAATGGTCTGCAGCGCCCGTCGTCCAGTGCCAGTTCGAGGCGTCCGGCCTCGGCCAGTACCGTGCCGATGCGGTGCAGCGGCGTATCGACGGAAGCGCCGACGCTGGCGACCCGGCTCCGCGCCGCCACCGGTGCGCAAAACAACAGTTCGTAGTCGTCGCCACCGCCGAGCAGGGCCTCCCGTGCCCGCTGCGGATCGACTCCGCAGTCGACCAAAGCCCGCAGAGGCAGCCATCCGTCGACCAGGCGGGCGCCGACGCCAGAGCATTCGAGGATGTGTGCGAGATCGCCCAGCAGGCCGTCGGAGACATCGAGCATCGCGCTGGCCAGGCCGCGCAGCGCCAGTCCGAGCGCGAGCCGGGGTCGCGGCGCTTCGAGTGCTTCGACGAATTCCGCCGGCAGCGTGCCGTCCGCCGACGTGCCGTCGAGCAGGCGGGCCAGGGCCAGTGCGGCGCGGCCCGGCTGGCCACTGATCCAGATGTCGTCGCCGTCGCGTGCCCCGGCGCGGGTGACCGCCTGCCCGGTCGGTACCTCGCCGAACACTGTCGCGCACAGATTGCGCGGGCCGCGGGTGGTGTCGCCGCCGACCAATTCGACACCATGGGCTTCGCAGCATGCGTGGACGCCGCCGGCGAAGCCTTCGAGCCAGGCATCGTCGGCGTCGGGCAGGCTCACCGCCAGCGTCGCCCAGCGCGGTCGCGCCGCCATCGCTGCCAGGTCGGAAATGCTGACGGCGATGGTCTTCCAGCCGAGCCGGCGTGGATCGGTGCCCGCGACGAAATGGGTACCCTCGACCAGCATGTCGGTACTGACCACGCACTGATGGCCGGCCGCCAATCGCAACAGCGCCGCATCGTCGCCGACGCCGAGGTCGGCCGACGGCGTCGGACGTGCGAAGTAACGGCCGATCAGTTCGAATTCCGAAGGCATGTTCGTTTCCGTCCGGAGCAGGGACACACCGCCGCCCTGTGGGGCCGGCAGCTGCCGGCAACCCGGCAGCTTATCGCAGTGACGCAGCGCGCGCCCGGCGCAAAACCTGTTTGCACAAAACTAAATGATAGAATGATGTTTCCGGCGGCGATGATGCCGCTCCAGACGACGCCATGTCTCGACATTCCCCGGGCCGCGAAGTCGGTCCAACCGCGAGCGTCGGCGGCTGCCCTTCCCCGGGGCTCGCCGCCCTCGAAATCCGATTCTTGCCCTGCCACCCAGCTCGACGACCGGACTCGACCGGTCGTGACCACCGCATTCTGGCGGGGTGGCCGCCATCGCAACAGGAGTATGCATGTGTGGAATTGCCGGTGAACTGAGATTCGACGGAATGCCCTGCGAGGTCGCCTCGCTGGTCGGCATGACCGAGGCCCAGAGCCGGCGTGGTCCGGACGCCCATGGTCTGCATCTGCAACCCGGCAGAGGCTTCGGCCACCGACGGCTGAAGATCATGGATCTGTCGGATGCGTCCCAGCAGCCGATGTTCGACCCGCTGCTGGGCGTCGGCATCGTCTTCAATGGCGCGGTCTATAACCATCCGGAACTGCGCCGGGAGCTCGAAGGCAAGGGCTATCGCTTCTATTCCCATGGCGACACCGAGGTACTGCTGAAGGCCTACCATGCCTGGGGGCCGGATTTCGTCGAGCGCCTCAACGGCATGTTCGCGTTCGCCATCTGGGAACGCGATTCCGGGCGCGTCGTGCTCGGCCGCGACCGTCTCGGCATCAAGCCGCTGTACTACGCCGAGGTGCGCGGCGGCTTGCGCTTCGCGTCGTCGCTGCCGGCACTGCTCGCCGGCGGTGGTATCGACACCGACATCGACCCGATTGCGCTGAACCACTACCTGTCCTTCCACGCGGTGGTGCCCGCACCCTATACGCTGCTGCGCGGCGTGCGCAAGCTGGCACCGGGCCATCTGATGACGATCGAGGCAGACGGGACCCGCAGCGAGCGCTGCTTCTGGCGTCTCGAGTACGCCCACTCCGAGGCCGAGCAGGGCCGCAGCTTCGACGAATGGCGCGACATCCTGCTCGATGGCCTGCGCGCCGCCGTCAAGCGCCGCCTGGTGGCCGACGTGCCGGTCGGTGCGCTGTTGTCGGGTGGCGTCGATTCGAGCCTGATCGTCGGCCTGATGGTCGAGGCCGGTGTCACCGGCCTGCGCACCTACAACGTCGGCTTCGAGGACGTCGGCGGTGAAAAGGGCAATGAGTTCGAATATGCCGACATCATCGCCCAGCGCTTCGAAACCATCCACGAGCGCATCTTCGTTCCCGAATCGCAGTTGCTCGAGCGGCTGCCGGAGGCGGTGCAGGCAATGAGCGAGCCGATGGTCAGCCACGACTGCATCGGCTTCTACCTGCTGTCCGAGGCGGTCTCGCGCCACAGCAAGGTGGTCCAGAGCGGTCAGGGCGCCGACGAGGTGTTCGGCGGCTACCACTGGTACCCGAAGCTGGCCGGCAGCAAGGAGCCGGTGGCCGACTACCTGGCCGCCTTCCGTGATCGCGACCACGCCGAATATCGCGAGGTGGTCACCGACGGTTATCTGGCCGGCGATGCCAGTGCCGAATTCGTCGCTCATCGCTTCGCAGAGGCCGGTGCCGACGATCCTGTCGACAAGGCGCTGCGCCTGGATACCACGGTGATGCTGGTGGACGACCCGGTCAAGCGCGTCGACAACATGACCATGGCTTTCGGACTGGAAGCCCGGGTGCCGTTCCTCGACCACGAACTGGTCGAGCTGGCGGCGCGCATTCCTGCGCGTCACAAGCTCGCTGGTGGCGGCAAGGGCATCCTCAAGGAAGCGGCGCGGCAGGTGATCCCGTCGGCAGTGATCGACCGACCGAAAGGGTATTTCCCGGTGCCTGCGCTGAAATACCTGCAGGGCCGCGTGCTCGAACAGGTGCGCGATTCGCTGTCCAGCCGATCGGCCCGCGAGCGCAACCTGTTTCGTCAGCCCTATGTCGACCGGCTGCTGGCCGACCCCGGGGCCCATATCACGCCGTTGCGCGGTTCCAAGCTGTGGCAGCTGGGATTGCTCGAATGGTGGCTGCAAACCCATGTCGGCTGAAACCCAGATGAACCGAAAACTGACATCACGGGCGCTGCGCCTCGAGCGGCGCCCTGGCGTTGGCGGCGAGCCGCGCGCCGACGCCTCAGACGACCTGGCCAGCGAGGCCGTTGTCGATTGTGGCTGGGGGCGCCTGATCGCCGGCCAGACCTTCTCGGACCCGGCCGCGATCGCCGCCTGCCTGCTCGAGGAGCGAGCGGGCCAGCGCGACATCGCCTTCTATGTCGACAAGCCCCATGTGGTCGTCGCCCAGGCGCCCCAGCAATTGTTCGTCGACCCGTCCGAAGCCTATCGCCTGTGGCTGTCCGCCTACCGGCCGCAGACTGCGGCACGTCGACCGTTCACATTGCGCCGATGGCGCACCCGAGCCGATCTGGCGGCGGTCAACGCGCTCTATCGCGGGCGCGGCATGGTTTCGGTGGACGCCGCGAGGCTGTGGCGCCGGCGCGCCGACCGCAAGCTGATCTACGCGGTCGCAGAAGACCGGGTCAGCGGTGAGATTCTCGGCGTCGCCATGGGCGTCGACCACGTCGAGGCCTTCGGCGATCCCGGGCAGGGGTCGAGCCTATGGTCGCTCGCGGTGGCCCGCCAGGCACCGCACGGTGGCATCGGCGAATCGCTGGTGCGCTACCTCGCGGAGCTCTTCCAGGCCCGTGGCCGCAGCTTCATGGACGTCTCGGTACTGCACGACAACGCGCAGGCGATCGCCCTGTACGAAAGACTCGGCTTCCAGCGCATCAACGTGTTCGCCGTCAAGCGCCGCAACGCGATCAACGAGCCCCTGTTCACCGGGCCGCTCGACGACAGCGTGTCGGATCTCAACCCTTACGCCCGCATCATCGTCGACGAAGCACGGCGCCGGGGCATCAACGTCGACGTGATCGACGCCGCCAACGGCTATTTCCGGCTCGAGTTCGGCGGGCGCAGCGTGGTCTGCCGCGAATCCCTGTCAGAGCTGACCACCGCGATCGCGATGAGCCGCTGCCAGGACAAGGCGGTCACCCTCAAGCTGCTGGCTGCCGCCGAGCTGTCGGTGCCGGCGCAGATCCCGGCCGACGACGACGCGGCCGTCGCCGAATTCCTCGAGCGCCACGGATCGGTCGTGGTCAAGCCGGCCGACGGCGAGCAGGGCAAGGGCATCGCGGTCAACCTGACCACCGTGGACGAGGTCGTCGATGCGATCGCGGCGGCCCGGGCCTTCGGCGATCGGGTGATCGTCGAGCAGTTCTGCGCTGGCCTCGACCTGCGCATCGTCGTGATCGACTATCGCGTCGTCGCGGCCGCCGTGCGTCGGCCGCCGACGGTGATCGGCGACGGCCGTTCGACCATCGCCCAGCTGATCGAAAAGCAGAGCCGGCGGCGGGCGGCGGCGACCGGCGGCGAATCGAGCATCCCGGTCGACCGGGAGACCGAACGCTGCCTGGCGGCCCAGGGGCTGACCCTGGACGACGTGCCGGCGTCGGAACGGGTGATCGGTGTGCGCAATACCGCCAACCTGCACACGGGCGGCACCATCCACGACGTCACCGACGAGCTTCACCCGGCGCTGGTCGCCGCAGCCGAACGCGCCGCGCGAGCGCTCGACATTCCGGTGACCGGCCTGGATTTTCTGGTCCCGGACGTTGCCGCAGACGCTTATGTGATCATCGAGGCGAACGAGCGCCCGGGACTGGCCAATCACGAACCCCAGCCGACCGCCGAGCGCTTTGTCGATCTGCTGTTCCCGCGTTCGCGGGTGGAGCCCTGACCGCTCCCCGCGGGAGGTCGGTCGGGAATTTGGAGGAGGGAGGGCCCGGCCCCGTCGGGCTCGATTCGGCATCGGCCCGGCGCGGATCTCCCGCCCGGTCCTGAACAACAACGGAGCCGCGCATGAATACGACGCGAGCATTACCCCCGATCGACTACGCGTTTCTGGAGGAAACGTTGATGCAACTGCTGGCGATTCCGAGTCCGGTGGGCCTGACCGACGCGGTCGTCCGCTACACCGCCGGCCGACTCGAATCCCTCGGCATACCCTACGAGATGACCCGCCGCGGGGCCATCCGCGCGACCATCAAGGGCCGCGAAAGCCGCCCCGCGCGGGCCATCGTCGCCCACCTCGACACCCTCGGCGCCATGGTCCGCGAGATCAAGCCCAACGGCCGTCTCGGCGTCGTGCCGATCGGCCACTGGTCGGCGCGCTTCGCCGAAGGCGGGCGGCTGACGATATACACCGACAACGGCCAGTTGCGGGGCACCTGCCTACCGCTGAAGACCTCCGGCCACGCCTTCGGTGACGAGATCGACACCCAGCCGGTGGGCTGGGAGCACGTCGAGATCCGCGTGGACATCGAGGCCCGGTCGGCCCAGGACCTGGTCGCCGCCGGCATCAACGTCGGCGACTGGATTGCCTTCGATCCGCAGCTCGAGATCCAGCCCGGTGGCTACATCAACTCCCGCTATCTCGACGACAAGGCCGCGGTCGCGGCCCTGCTGGCGGCCTGCAAGGCGGTGCGCGAATCCGGCCGGCTGCCGCCGGTCAACGCGTTCCCGTTATTCACGATCACCGAAGAGGTCGGCTCGGGCTCATCGGCGGCGCTGCATGGCGAGATCGCCGAGATGGTGAGCCTCGACATCTCGATCGCGGCGCCGGGGCAGAACACCGACGAGCACGCCGCGACGATCTGCGTTCAGGACATGTCGGGTCCGTTCGACTATCACCTGACCCACAAGCTGATCGCCCTGTCGCAGGAGCACGGCATCAGCCACCGTCGCGACGTCTTCAAGTACTACCGCTCCGACTCTGCGGCTGCGGTCGAGGCCGGCAACGACATCCGCACCGCCCTGATCGGATTCGGTGCCGACGCGTCCCATGCACAGGAGCGCACCCATCGCGACGCGCTCGAAGCGCTGGCGCAATTGTCCGCCGCCTACATCCTGTCCGAACCGGTGGCACGTCGCGACAAGAAGAGCATGGGCTCGCTGGAGGGCTTCACCGAACAGCTCAAGCCCGAAGACATGCTGCCGCCGTCGACGCCGCTGCCGATCCCCGGCGAATTCCTCGAGGAAGGCGGCCAGGCGGCCGCCGATGCCGCCGAGAGTTCGAGCGAGCGCATGTAGTCGGTCGCGGTGCCCGCGTGCGTCAGCGTGCGCGCGGCATCGTCGGCTACTGCCCGCGCGTGCGGCGGGCGGCGTTGACCTCGGTCGCGCGCAGTTCGGCGGCGAGCTTGTCGAGTACGCCGTTGACGAAGCGGTGCCCCTCGCTGCCGCCGAAGGATTTCGTCAGCTCGATGGCCTCGTTGATCACCACCCGGTAGGGCACTTCCGGATGGTGGGCGAGTTCCTGGCTCGCCAGCAGCAGCACCGCGTGCTCGACCGGCGACAGCTCGGCCACCTGGCGGTCGATGTGGCGTCCGATTCCGGCGTCATGGCGCTCGGCATTGGCGATGGCGCCCCGCAGACGCTCGCGGAACAACGCGGCATCGGCCTGCTCGAAATCCGCCGATTGCGCGATGTGCTCTTCGACCGGCGCGAGATCGTTGCGCGACACCAGCCACTGGTAGATGCCCTGGACTGCGAACTCGCGGGCCTTGCGGCGCGCCTGCTGGTTGCTCATGCAAGATCCTTCAGCAGGTTCGCCATCTCGACCGCTGCCTCGGCGCACTCGCGGCCCTTGACCTGCATCCGCGCAATCGCCTGATCGTCGTTTTCGGTGGTCAGCACGCCGTTGGCGATCGGCACGCCGGCATCGAGCGCGATGCGGGTAATGCCGCTGCCCTGTTCGTTGGCCACCAGTTCGAAGTGATAGGTCTCGCCGCGGATCACCGCACCGAGTGCAACCAGGGCATCGAAGCGTCCGCTGGCCGCCATCCGCTGCAGCACCAGCGGGATCTCGAGGGCGCCGGGCACGGTCGCTAGCGTGATCGCCTCCGGCGCCACGCCGAGCTGTTGCAGGCGATCGACGCAGGCCGATAGCAGGCCCTCGCAGATGTCCTGGTTGAAGCGGCTCATGACGACGCCGACGGCGAGCCCCCGGCCTTCGAGGCGCGGGGCGATTTCGCGGATGCGGTCGAATCGAGCCATCGATCCTCCCTCGTTCTCGGGCGCCGCGCGCCCTGCCTCATTCGCTTTCGGGCGGAACATAGCCGCATACCTCCAGGCCGAATCCGGCCATGCTCGGAATCTTTCGCGGGCTCGCCATCAGACGCATCCTGCCGATGCCGAGTTCGCGCAGTATCTGGGCGCCGACGCCGAACAGCCGGGGGTCCCATTTGGTCGCCGGCAGCGGTGCCGACGGATCGTCGGTGAGGGCGGCCACCAGGTCCCGGCCGGACTGCGGCCGGTAGAGCATGATCAGCGCGCCGCTGCCCTCGTGCGCGATCGCCGCCAGCGTGGCGTCGACCGAGAAGCTGTGGCGGCCGCTGCCGGGATCGAGGAAATCCACCACCGACAGTGGTTCATGGACGCGCACCAGGGTTTCGCTCGCCGCGTCGAGCGTGCCCAGGGTCAGCGCCAGATGGACGTCGCCGCTGGTCTTGTCCTCGAACGCCGTCAGCTCGAACGGGCCGTGCGGGGTCGTCACCGACTTCCGTGCGACCTGCTCGACCAGGCTCTCGGTGGCGGCGCGGTATTCGATCAGGTCGCGGATCGCGCCGATCTTGAGGCCGTGCTCGCCGGCGAAGCCCACCAGGTCGGGCAGCCGTGCCATCGTGCCGTCGTCTTTCAGGATCTCGCAGATCACCGCCGCCGGCTCGAGGCCGGCCAGCATCGCCAGATCGCATCCGGCTTCGGTATGGCCGGCGCGGATCAGGACGCCGCCGTTCTGGGCCATCAGCGGAAAGATGTGGCCGGGCTGGACGATGTCGGTCGGGCGAGCATTGCGCGCCACCGCCGCCTGCACCGTGCGCGCCCGGTCCTGGGCGGAGATGCCGGTGGTGACGCCCTCGGCGGCCTCGATCGAGGTGGTGAACGCGGTGCCGTGGGGTGAGCGGTTGTCGCGCACCATCAGGCCCAGGCCGAGCTGCCGGCAGCGTTCCTCGGTCAGGGTCAGGCAGATCAGGCCGCGACCGTGCTTGGCCATGAAGTTGATCGCGGCCGCAGTCACGAACTGGCCGGCCATGACGAGATCGCCTTCGTTTTCCCGGTCTTCCTCGTCCACCAGCACGACCATGCGGCCGGCGCGGATCTCTTCGATGATTTCGCCGATCGGCGCAATGGCGGACAAGGGGTGCTCCTGGGTTCCGATGGTACGTGTCGAACCCGACAGTGTACCGGCGCCACCGCCGATAGCCTAGTCGCGGCTGTGCCGCCGGTCGTCAGAGGGGAACCGAAACCGACACCTGCAGGCTGCGCCCGCTGGCCGGCAGGCGGTCGACCTCGTGATCCAGCGTCGCCGGCAGGTCGTAGTGATGATCGAGCACATTGCGGACGGTCGCGGACCAGCGCACGCTGCTGCCGGCTTCGCCGGACCACGTGAGGTCGGCGACCCCGTAGCCGCCGGTGCGGGAGTCCACTGCGGTTCGCCGTCCGCTCTCGTAACGGGTCGCGATGCCGAGGCGCTGGCGCCTGCCGGTGGGCACGATCGCGCTGACTTTGAGCAGATTTCGCGGCGAATTCGCCAGCCAGAGGCCGCTGTCGGTGTCGCTCGCCCGTTGATGCGAGAGGCTGGCGCGCAACTGCATGCCGGCGGCCCGGTACTCGCCCTCGAGTTCGACGCCGTCGATGTCCGCGCCGGATCGATTGTCGAAGCGCAACAGGCCGTCTTCGCCTTCGCTCTGTTCGATCAGGTCGTCGACGCGGGTCCGGAACAGCGAGACCGCCCAGCGCAGCCTGCCCCGCAGCTGCTCGAGGGTTGCCTCGAGCGTGCGTACCCGCTCCGCCTTCAAGGCCGGATTTGCCGCCGAGTAATCCTCGATGAAATAGAACCGCTCGTACGCGTTCGGACTGCGAAAAGCGGTGCCATAGAGCAACTTGGCGGTGGTGCCGGCATCGCCCTGGCGGATCAGTGCGAGTCTGGGATTGGTCGAGGTGTCGCCGGTCGCGAGCCGGTCGTGACGCAGGCCGAGGTTGACCAGCCAGCGCTCGCCGAAGCGTACTTCGTCCTGGATGAACACGCCCCATGCCTGCTCGTCCAGGCCGATGTCGACATAGGTCTCCGGCGGCGACAGATCCCGATTGACCAGGCGGATCGTGCTGTCTCTCAGGAACTCGCCCCACAGCGACACGGTATGGCCGTCGAAACGGCGCGTGCGCAACTGACCTTCCAGCCCGTAGCGCTCGCCCAGGTCGAAGTCGTGGTTGACCGTCGGCGGCGGGTAGTCGGTCGGGAAGTCGCCACGGTATTCATTGCGATTGTAGAAGGCCTGCAGCGCGCCCTCGGTCAGTGCCGAGATGTTCAGGCTGCGACGTGCGCTGGCCTGGACGAAGGTGTCGCTCTGATGCAGGCGCGGATCGTTGAAGATCGTCCCGTACGGTGCACTGGGATCGGTCTTGACCCGTTCGCCGGCAACCAGGATGAATCGCCAGTCGCCGGTGTCGGCACGGGCGAACAACCGATTGATCGCCTCATTGTCGATGCCGCGTGCAACGCCATCGGAATCGTCCGAGGCCAGCCCGCTGAAGCGCACGTCGCCGCCGCTGCGATAGCGCCTGCTGACCGACAGCAGTGCGCGCGAGCCCGCGCTCGGTGCGCCTTCGATGGTGGCCGATACCGCCCGCTCGCCGTGGCTGCCGGCGTCGAGCTGCAGCGTGCGCCGACCGAGCGGGTCGGGCCGCCGGGTGATCACGTTCAGCAGACCGAAGAAGGCATTGTTGCCGTAGGCCGCCGAACCGGGGCCGGGCAGGAACTCGACGCGCTCGACCAGCGCGATGTCCACCGGGAATTCATTGCCCACCGGGCCCTGCGAATACACCGGGTCGGTGATGCGCACGCCGTCGATCATGACCAGCAGCCGCGTGTTGTAGTCGCCCGCCGGCTGCACGCCGCGGGTGCCGATGATCTCGTAGCTGCCGTCGTAGCCGGTATACAGCCCGCGGATCGAGCGCACCACGTCGGCCAGGTTGCGGTGTCCGAGGGCCCGGATCTCGTCGGCGGTGACGATGGTGACACGAGAGGGGGCTTCGGTGAGCTTCTGCGGAAAGCGGCCGGCTGCGGTCACCATGCGGATCTCGCTCAGTTCGGTCAGGTCCATCGAGAGCAGGCGCTCCATCTCCTCGTGATCGGCCGCCGCCCGCGCACTGCCGAGCGCCAGCAGGGCAGCGAGGCCGACCACGATGAGAAGGAGCGGGCGAGGTCCGTCGGTCACGAATGCAGGGCGGAGATGTGGAGACTGAGCTAACGGCAGCGGCGGGAAAATCTGGACGCCACGGCCGGTACGGCGACCACCCGAACGGGTGGGGGCGAGTGCTGTCGCCCCGGCTCAGTGCCGGTCTTTCGTCTGCCAGGCCAGCATACGCTCGACATAGCGGGCGATGATGTCGATCTCCAGGTTCACGTGGCTGCCCGCGGTGAGGCGCTTCAAGGTCGTGACCGCGATGGTGTGCGGGATCAGGTTGATCGAGAAGTCCGTGCCATCGACGCGATTGACGGTCAGGCTGACGCCATCCACGGTGATCGAACCCTTGCGCGCGATATAGCCGGCAAGCGACGCTGGCGCCCGGATCACCAGTTCGTGGCTCTCGCCGACGGGGGCGAAGCGCAGCACTTCGCCGACGCCGTCGACATGCCCGGTGACGATATGCCCGCCCAGGCGATCGTCCGCCCGCAAGGCCTTCTCGAGATTGACCTCGCCCGGTTGCGACAGGCCGACGGTGCAATCGAGGGTCTCGCGCGAGACGTCGAAACTGGCTCGGTTGCCGTCGATCGCGACGACGGTCAGACAGACCCCGCTGTTGGCGATGCTGTCGCCGATGGCGACGTCATCGAGGCCGAGGCCGCGCACATCCACCGTCAGGCGCACGCCACCTTCGAGTGGCTGTACCGATTCGATATGGCCGACGGCCGCGACGATTCCGGAGAACATGGCGATACGGGCGGTGGTTGGGACCGGTCGATCTTAGGACAATTCGATGCGCTCGGGGCTACGCTTCAGCCGCCGCCGGTACGGGCCAGCAACGCTTCGAAGCGTTCCGCCGGCATGTAGCCGACCACGCGAACCCCTTCGATTTCGTCGCCGCCGGGGTGGAAGAAGACGATGCCGGGTGGGCCGAAAAGCTCGAAGCGGGCCAGCAGGGCCTTGTCGTCGGCGTTGTTTTCGGTCACATCCGCCTGCAGCAACAGCATCTGCGCCATACGGCCGGCGACGGCCGGATCCGAGAAGGTGTAGCGCTCCATCTCCTTGCACGACACGCACCAGTCGGCATAGAAGTCGAGCATCACCGGTCGCGTCGACGCCGTCACCGCGGCATCGAGCTCGGCCACGCTGCGCACGCGCTGGAAGCGGGGTGGCTGCTCGGCCGCAACCGCGCCGGTGCTGGCGCGCAGGCCGGCGAGCGGTTGCAGCGGATCGCGCCCGCCGCCGAGCGCGCCGAGCAGGATGGCGCCGCCGCAAACCAGCAGGATCACGCCGACCGCCTTCCAGAAGCGTTGCCAGCCGTGGGCATTGTGGGGCAGCGGGTCGATCGCCCGCAGGAAGATGCCGGAAAAGATCAGCAGCGCTGCCCACGCCAGCATCGTCGCCAGCGCCGGTACCACCGGCGAAATCAACCAGACCGCGACCGCCAGCAGCATCACGCCGAAGGCCTTCTTGACGCCCTCCATCCATGGCCCCACCTTCGGCAGCACCGAGCGCGCGGCGACGCCGACCGCCAACAGCGGCACGCCCATGCCCAGCGCCATCACGAACAGCGCCAGGCCGCCGAACAGCGCATCCCGCGTCTGCGCGATGTAGAGCAGGGCGCCAGCCAACGGTGCGGCGACGCAGGGCCCGACGATCAGCGCCGACAGCACGCCCATCACGATGACGCCGCCGAACTGACCGCCCCGCTGGTGGTTGGCGGTTTCCGACAGGCGGCTCTGCAGTGCCGTCGGCAACTGCAGCTCGTAGAAGCCGAACATCGACAGCGACAGCACCACGAACACCAGCGCGAAGGTGCCGAGCACCCAGGCGTTCTGCAGGGCCGCCGACAGCAGCGTACCGGACATGCCGGCGGCGACGCCGGCCAGAGCGTAGGTGATCGCCATGCCGAGGACGTAGGCCAGCGAAAGGCTCATCGCGCGCATGCGGCTGATGCCGGTGCCGTGGCCGACGATGATTCCCGACAGGATCGGGATCATCGGAAAGGTGCACGGCGTGAATGCCAGCAGCAGGCCGAAGCCGAAGAACGACAGCAGTACCAGCGGGCCGCTGGCATTTTTCAGCATCGCGGCGATCGAGCCCGATTCGTCGTCGACGGCAACGGCCGCTGGCGCTGCCGTTGTGGTCGGCTCGGTGACGCCGCTGCCCCCACCCGATCCGCCGTCGGTGCGCCCGCCCAGCAACTTGTCGAGCAGGCCGCCGCCACCGCCGCTCGATCCGGTGAGCGAGATGTCGGCGACGTAGTCGGTCGGTGGGTAGCAGATGCCTTCGTCCCAGCAGCCCTGGGCGACGACGGTCAGCTGAAAGCCGGTGAGCGCCTCGGGCGCTTCGATCGGGAGCGTGAAGCGGACCTCGTCGCGGTAGATCTCGACATCGCCGAAGAATTCGTCGTGCTTTTGCTTCCCGGGCGGCAGCGCCGGATCGCCGAACGCGATGTCGGGATGATCCGCCTTGAAGCGGAAGTTGGCCTTGTAGAGGTAGTAGTCGTCGTGGATGTCGAACACGACCTCGATCGAGCCGGGGTCGATCGAGCGGGCCGACATCTTGTAGGCTTCGAGCGGGTGCAGCGGGCTTGCGGCCGCGGCGAGCGACGCCACCAGTACCGTTGCGAGCAGTGCGATCAGGCGGGCGAAGAGGGTTCTTGGGGACATCGGCTCAGGCATCTGACTCGGTTTCGCCCGTCACCCACTGCAGGTAGCCGGGCAGGCCACGTGTCACAGGGACCGCGATGATTTCCGGAAGTTCGTAGGGATGTGCCGCGAGGATCGCGGCCTCGAGCGCCGGGTATGCGGCGCCGGTGGTCTTGATCAGCAGCGGCACCTCGTCCGCGCACTCGGTCGCGCCCTGCCATCGGTACACCGAGCTACAGCTGCCGAGCACATTGACGCAGGCCGCCAGCCGCGCCTCGACGAGCTGTCGTGCCAGCGCCTGCCCGGCCTCGCGGTCGGGCAGATTGGTCAGTACCAGCAGGATGTCGGCGTCGGCGGGCATTCCAGTGTCGTACGGTTACGCATCTCGACCCATGATTATAATCTGTCACCCGGACCCCGTTCATTGACCCGATGCCCGCTTCCGACAGTGCTCCGCTCCTCGCCACCTCGCCACTCGGGCGCACGGTCGAGTACAGCAGCCGCTATGCGCCGGAACTGTTGTTCCCGATCGCCCGTGCGCCGAAGCGCGCCGAACTCGGGATCGTGCGCAATCCGCCGTTCTACGGCCTCGACCTGTGGAATGCCTACGAGCTGTCGTGGCTGAATCCCCGTGGCAAGCCGGTCGTCGCGATCGGCAGCTTCCACGTGCCGGCGTGCTCGCCGCGGCTGGTCGAATCCAAGTCGCTGAAGCTCTATCTCAACTCGCTGAACGGCAGCCGCTTCGGCAGTCCGGAGGACGTCCGCCAGAGAATCGCTGCCGACCTCACGGCAGCGGCCGGCGCCCGCGTCGGCGTCACCGTCGAGCTGCTCTCCGGACGGCCACAGCGTCGCCTGGGGGAAATCCGCGGCGAACTGATCGACGACATCGACGTGGACATCGATACCTATCTGCCACAGCCCGACTTTCTCGGGGCCGACACCGCGGCGGCGATGGTCGACGAGACCTTGGTCTCGCACCTGCTCAAGTCCAATTGCCTGATCACCGGGCAGCCGGACTGGGCGACACTGGCGGTGCGCTACCGGGGACGCCCGATCGATCGCGCCGGACTGCTGCGCTACGTCGTCTCGTTTCGCGACCACGACGAGTTCCACGAGCAGTGTGTCGAGCGCATCTTCATGGACATCCGCCGGCGCTGCCGGCCCGAGAGCCTGGCGGTGTGGGCGCGGTACACGCGGCGTGGGGGCATCGACATCAACCCGTTCCGCGCCGACGCCGAAGACGCCTCTCCACCCGAGAACTTCGGCGACATCCGCCAGTAACCGGATCGGCAGCTGCATCGCGGGCGATCCCGGCCCGTCTCCTGCCGGCCCCGCGCGCCGGCCGGCGCCTGCTCCGGCGAATCAATTCAACAGCTTGGGCCATTGCTGCCGATATAGCGTCAGGTAGGGCACGTGACGCGCCCGCGGGCGGGCGCTTCGCGTAAAGTGATGGGACTCTCGAACGGGAGCGATGGGTGATGGGCACGCGAAATCGGCCGGCAGTCCGGTGGTGGCACGAGCATGAAGGCCTCGGACGCGCGTAGCTTGCGCGATTCCAGCTCGCTCGATGCCCGCCTCGAGCACTGCTACCGCCAATTGCCGATCGCGCTGGCGGTGACCCTGGTCAACGGCGCGATCCTCGTGGCGGCGCTGTGGGGCGCCGTCGATCCGGCCACGATGTTAGGCTGGATCGTGCTGTTGCTGGCGGTCTCCAGCGTCCGCTACGTGAACCTCAAGGCCTTCCGTCGGCGTACCGCCACCGGCACCATTTCGCTGGCGCGATGGCGGCGCAGCTTTGCCATCGGCGTGCTCGCCGGCGGCGTCGTCTGGGGCCTGTCCGGCGCCTTGCTGTTCCACCCGGATTCCTTTCCGCACCAGGTCTTCCTGGCCTTCGTGCTGGGCGGCATGATGGCCGGCGCGATCCCGGTGCTGTCAGCTCTGGAGCGGGTCTATCCGCTGTTCGCGATCCCGGCGATCGTGCCGATCACGGTGCAGATGCTGCTGGTCGGCGACCGCATCCATCTCGTCATGGCGCTGTTGCTGGCGATCTTCGGCGTCGGCATGCTGGCGTCGTCGGCCCAGGTGCAACGGGTCTTTCGCGAGTCCGAGCTGTTGCGGCGGGAGCTCTCGAGCTCGCGCGAGATCAGTCACGAGCTCGAACGCCTGGTTCGCCTCGACACCCTCACCGGCATCGCCAATCGCCGCCTGTTCGAAGAGGAACTGTGGAAGGAGTGGCGGCGGGCCGAGCGCGACCGGGGCGTGCTCGCCGTGATCTCGGCAGACATCGACCACTTCAAGGAATACAACGACCGCTACGGTCATCCCGCCGGCGACCGATGCCTGATCAAGGTCGCTCAGGCGATGGAGCAGGCGCTGTTCCGCCCAGGCGACGTCGTCGCCCGCATCGGCGGCGAGGAATTCGCGTTCGTACTGCCGGGCACCGGCGCCGACGGTGCGCGGGCCGTCGCCGAACAGGTGCGCGAGCGTGTGGCCGCGCTGAAGCTGCCGCACGAGGCGTCGAACGTCGGTCCGATGGTGACCGTCAGTTTCGGCGTCGCGGCCACCGACCGGGGCCGGGTGACGACCCCGACCGATCTGGTGCGGGCTTCGGACGCGGCCCTCTACGAGGCCAAGCGGCTCGGACGCAATCGGGTCGAGGTCGCGCGCGGCTGACCGCGAGCTGCGGCTGCAGACTCAGCCCGGTGGCGCGCTGGCGCGAAAGCTCGGGCGCGACAGCAGGGCCTCACCGTATTCGGCCAGTCCGGCGCGCCCGTTGCGCCAGTCGACATCGGGAAAGCGCAGATCGAGGTAGCCCAGCGCGCAGCCGGCGGCGACATCGGCGATCGACAGCTGGCCGCGGTTGAGTCCGTCGGTGGCCTCGAGCCGGCTGGCCAGCGCGTTCAGGCCGCGTTCGATCTTGCCGTATTGGCGGTCGATATTGGCCTGGCTGCGCAGTTCCTGTGGACGCGAGCGCTCGAGGAAGGCCAGCACGGCGGCATCGATGATGCCGTCCGCCAGGGCCTCGCTCTGGCGCACCGGCAGGGCGGCCTGCCGATCCGCCGGCATCATCTGCGGGCTTGGATGCATCACGTCGAGATATTCCGCGATCACCGGCGAGTCGAACCAGATGCTACCGTCGTCGGCGACCAGCGCCGGCACCTTGCCGAGGGGATTGAAATCGGGCACGCGGGTGCTGTCGTTCCAGGGGATGTCCTCGACCAGTTCGAACGTCAGCGCCTTCTCGGCCAGAACGACCCGGATCTTGCGGGCATAGGGACTGGTCAGCGAACAGATCAGGCGCATCACGGGTTCCTCCTGGGGCGGGCCGGCGCCGGCACGGGATCAGAGCGCCTGCCAGTTGCGCGAGATGATTTCGCGGATCACGTGCAGCTTGCCATGAAAGAAATGGTCGGCGCCCGGCACCACGACGACCGGCAATTCCTGCGGGCGTGCCCAGTCGAGCACATTGGCCAATGCCACCGTCTCGTCGAGTTCACCGTGGATCAGCAGGGTTCCCGCCGGGACGTTCTCGGTACTGTAGCTGCGGGCACCGGTGACCTCGCCGGCAGCGGTGCCGACCAGCACGATGCGATCGGGCGGGGTCACGCCGGGGGCCAGGCGGGCGGCCACGCGGGTCTGGACGAACGCGCCGAACGAGAATCCGCCGAGCCCGATCGGCAGGCTGCCCCAGCGCGATTGGGCCCAGGACAGTACCGCCAACAGGTCTTCGGTTTCGGCGCCGCCGTGGTCGTGCGCCCCGTCGCTGGCGCCGACACCGCGGAAATTCGGCCGCAGCGTGGCGAATCCGAGGTCGCGGAACGCCCGCGCCAGGGTGTGGGCCACCTTGTTGGTGTTGGCGCCGCCGAACAGGGGGTGGGGGTGGGCGACGAGGGCAATGCCGCGCACCTCGGCGGGCGCGTCGATGAGTGCCTCGATGTTGCCGTCGGGACCCTTCAGCAGGGCCTTCTCGGTCGGCAGGGGACGGGTCATCGGCAGATCTCCAGGGCTCAGGGAAGGCGCAGGCGCTCGACGATCTCGCCCTTGATCAGGTGGCGCTCGATGATCTCGTCGATGTCCTCGGCGTCGACGTAGGTGTACCAGACCGCGTCCGGATAGACCACCAGCACCGGGCCGTCGTCACAGCGGTCGAGGCAGCCGGCCTTGTTGATGCGGATGTTGCCCTTGCCCTTGAGTCCGAGCTTGGCGATGCGCTCCTTGGCGTAGGTCTGCATCGCCACCGCGTTGTGATCGTTGCAGCAGGTTTCCCCCGCGGCCCTCTGGTTGGTGCAGAAGAACACGTGGTGCTTGAAATAGCTCATGTCGGGGACTCCGTTCTGGACGGGGTCGAAGCCCCGCTTGCGGTCGATTATCGCCGCATTCCCGGGTTCAGTGCGCCCAGCAGGATCAGGTAGGCGAGCGCGAGAAACGGCCACAGGCCGGCAACCAGCTTCGTCGCGCCGTGGAAATTGAGGAAATGGCTCTCGCCGATCAGCTGCGGGTAGGACAGCAGATACGGGTTCTGGGGCGCCACATTCACCAGCACGGTGGCCGCCAGCAGTGCCATCGCCGCCAGGCCGTGGGCGAGCGGACGCGGCAGCGACAGGCCGACGAACACCAGCGGCACGGCCGCGATCAGGCCGGCCCGCCAGCCCGGGGTGGCCCAGGCGAAGGGCTCGGCCGCGACCAGGAAGCTGGCGCTCGCCAGGGTACTGGCGCCGAGCGCCAACAGCACCAGCAGCAGAATCCAGCCGAGGGCTGCGTCGCGGGACATTGCCCGCGCCAGCAGCACGGCCGCCAGCAGGTGGCCGGCGGTGATCGCAGCCTCGAGACGCAGGTATTCCTGCGGGCTGAACGGCAGCGGCGTCGGCAGGTCGAGCAGGCCGCGCAGGTCGCCGGTCGAGAACACCGGGCTTTCCGGCACCAGCTGGGCGAACAGCCACAGCGCCATCAGGATCAGCCCGGTCTCGCCGAGCGGCCCCGGCACGATGCGGCGGCTACGCCAGCGGTGAATGCCGCCGTCGTGGGCGAACAGCCGAGGGCCCCACCAGGCGCCGAAGGCGGCACCGATCAGGCCGCCGAGGGTGTTGAATCCGACGTCGAGATTGGAGGCCACCCGCGTCGGCAGGAAGTTCTGCAGGGTCTCGAGACTCAGGCTGAGGGCGAAGCAGCACACCACCGTCACCAGCATGCAGGCGCCCAGGTTCAGGCCCCGCGGCAGCGCCGGCACCATCAGGAAGCCGAGCGGCACAAAACCGAGCACATTGAGCACCATGTCGTTGATCCGGTAGTAGCGGGGCCACGGCGCGGTGACGAAATCGAGCGGATGCAGGCCGCTCTCGTGCCAGCCGGCGAACGGGTGCAGACACGCGTAGACCACCAGCAGGGCATAGGCGGCGGCGAGGTGACGCGGAAGCTCGGTGGTGGCGCGGAACACGGCGGGATGCGGCGCGGGTCGGTGGTCGGGCTCCCCATTCTAGGGCGAGTTGCCGACCGCCGCGGCAAACGGCCGTGTGTGCAGCGCTGCCGCCCGCCGGCGGCGCGGCCTCAGCCCGGCCGCAGCCCGACGCGCGGCAGCGCCGGCCGCAGCGCCGCCCAGTCCACCGCGTCGAGGGTGTTCTTGACCAGCAGACCGAGTTCGGTATCGCCTTCCATCAGCAGCCGCCGGCCGAAGAACAAGGTGTCCGCATCCTCCTCGCGCAGCGCCAGCGCAAGGAAGTCGCGCAGCGTCGCACTGATCCGGAGATCGTCGGGCTGGCGGTCGAATACCGGCCGGAAGCCGTTCGCACCGAGCGCGAATCGCAGGGCCAGACCAGCATCGGTGACCCGCACCAGCAGCCGTTTGCCGGCCAGCGGCTCGAGCTGCTCACGCGGCAGCACGCGGCCCAGCGCCAGATTCAGGGCGCCGGCCAGGGCCAGCGCCGGCGGCAGCTGCGGCAGGCGGCCGACGAGCGCTGCGACTCGGCCGGGCACGATGAAGGCGGGAAGCTTGGGTTCCAAGATCGACTCCTCAGGCGACGTATTCGTCGATGCCGGCGCGGCCATGCCAGAAGCCGTTGCAGGCCTCGGCGGGCATCAGCGCCCGGCTGGCATCAAAGGCCTCGCGTGGCGCGCGTCGGCCGCCGACGGCGTCGGCGAACAGCGTCGCGATCGCAGCCATGTGATGGGCCTGCGGGCTGATCCGCAGGATGTCGACGGCAGCGTCGGCCAGCGCCGGCAGATCGCCGAGCAGGTTGTGCACGCGGGCGGACTGGGTCTGGATGCCGTTGATCGTCAGGAACGGTCGGCCGTCGCGGGTGTCGAGCGCGAGTCCATCGTCGAACTCGATGCAGCGAAAACCGCAGTTGTCCTTCTGCAGGTTGAAGTGGCGCGCCGTGAAGCAGCGCGCCGAGTAGGCCAGCGGCAGCCGGCCGAAGGCGAAGACCTCGGTCTCGAGCGGCTGGCCGTGCGCCGCCCGCACCCGGGCGAGGGCCTCGCCGGCCATCTCCGGCGGCGCCACGAAGCGTCGCGCACCGAGTTCGACCAGCATGCCGAGGGTGTGATCGTTGAAGACGTTGAGGCTGGGGCCGGCGACCCAGCCGTCGCTGCCGGCCAGCAGGCGCACCGCCCCCATGTCGTTGGCCTCGACACGGAAGCGCGCCTGCTCGGCGATGCGGCGCAGGGTCTTCAGATCGGACTCGGACTCGATCAGCGTCTGGCTCGAAATCACCACTTCCTTGCCGGCGGCGGCCAGTCGCTCGCCGATATCCAGCCAGTCGGGCAGGCGCAGTTCATGGCGCCGCGAGCACACCGTCTCGCCGAGATAGACGATGTCCAGCGGTGCCGCGGCCACCTCGTCGTAGAAGTCGAGCACCCGCTTGCGCGTCCAATAGTAGAGCAGGGGGCCAAGGGCGAGCTTCATCGTGCGGTCCTCGATCACTTCCATGGGCGGTGGTAGGCGCCGAGCGTCTGGCTCTGCCCTTCCGAGACCCGGGCGAGCTCGCGCAGCCAGGCCGCGTCCGGACGGAAGCGATCGCCCTCGTGCGCAACGCGGTCGATCGCCTGGCGCCACACCCGGGTAACCTGCCCGACGTAGGCTGGCGAGCGCTGGCGCCCTTCGATCTTGATCGCCGCCACGCCCATGCGGGCGATCTCCGGCAACAGTTCGAGGGTATTGAGGCTGGTGGGCTCCTCGATCGCGTAGTAGGTCTCGCTGCCGACCGCGAAGCGCCCCTTGCACAAGGTCGGGTAGCCGGCGCGCTCGTCGGCCGCGAAGCGGTCGATCAGGATGCCGTTGACCCGTGCCTCCATGCCGGCCGCGGTCTGTTCCCAGCGGACGTACTTGCCCGGCGAGCAGGCGCCGTTGCAGTTGGGCGACTCGCCGGTGGCGTAGGCCGACAGCGCACAGCGTCCTTCGACCATCACGCACAGGCCACCGAAGCCGAACAGTTCGATCTCGACCGGCGTGTGGGCGATCACCTGTTCGACCTGGGCCAGCGACAGCACCCGCGGCAGCACCGCGCGCTGGATGCCGAATTGCTCGTGATAGAAGTTGATCGCCTCGTAGCTGGTCGCCGAGCCCTGGACCGACAGGTGCCGGCGCAGCGACGGATGGGTCCGCAGGGCGTAGCGCATCAGGCCCGGGTCGGCCAGGATCACCGCATCGATGCCGCGCTCGGCGGCGGTGTCGACGGCGGCGGTCCAGCGCGCCCAGTTGTCGCTGCGGGGATAGGTGTTGAGCGCCAGCAGCACCTTGGCGCCGCGGGCGTGAGCATAGGCGACGCCGTCGGCCAGCGCCCGGTCGTCGAAGTTCAGGCCGGTGAAGTTGCGGGCATTGGTGGCGTCCCGGAGACCGACATAGACGCAGTCCGCGCCGGCATCGACGGCGGTCTTGAGGGCCGGCAGGCTGCCGGCGGGGCAGACGAGTTCGATGGCCATGCTTGCAGGCTCTGGGTGCGGTCAAACCCGCGAGCATAGTGACCCGTTCGAGCCTCGCGCTTGATCCTCGTCAACGATTGCGCAATGCGCGCCGCCAGGGCTCAGCGTGCGGTCGCAGGGACCGCGTGCACAGTCGTCGGTACCCGGTCGTCGCCGCCGGCCGGCAGCCGGAACATGAAGGCCAGCAACAGCCCGATCAAGGCGAGAGAGAGGAACTTGAGCAATCGCATCGCGGGAACGGCAGAGTCGGGGAACGTCGAACGGCTCGATAATATACGTCAAAAGATATAGTCCGGCACGTGACGGCGGCCACATTCGTGGCGGCTTTCAGCGTCGATCGGCGTGACTGCGGTCGGCCAGCAGGTGGGCGGCGATCAAGCCGTTGCTCAGTCCGAACACCAGAGCCGCGCTGAAGAACACCGGTGCCAGGTAGAACACGCCGTCGTGCGGCACCAGCCACAGCCGGGCCACCGCGAGCTGGCCGCAGATGTGCGCGAAGGCTGCCACCAGGCTGTGACTGACCGGGCCGAACCAGTGCCGCGGCAGGTGCATGGCCGCGCCCAGCGCGAGCAGGCTGGCGACGCTGCCGGCGGCGCTCAGGAAGAAGCCGGGGGCGAGGAACTGGCCCAACAGCAGGCTGCCGGCGAGCACCCGCAGCAGCGACACCCAGGCGGCGTCGCGCCAGCCGTAGCGCCACAGCACGATCAGGGTCACGATGTTGGCCAGCCCGGGCTTGACCCCCGGCAGCGGCAGCGGAATCGCCGCCTCGGCCACGGTCAGCGCGATCGCGGCGGCCGCCAGTCGGGCGATGCGGGTGTCGTCCCGGCTGACGGTGAGTTCAGTAGCTGAGCGAGTCATGGCTGTTGCCGCCGCCGTTCAGCGACAGCGAGACCTGGTTCGGGGCACAGATGGCGACCGCACCACCGCGGCTGATCCAGCCCTGGCGCACGCAGTACTGACGCGGTCCGGGGTCCGCGACGACCCGCGCCCGCCTCGGCTCGACCTCGATCCGGGTCTGCCCGAGCGGACCGTCGACGGTGAGCTCGGCTGCACGATCGAGCGGCAGCTCGGCGACGATCTGCCCGCCGGCGCGCACGATCGCCCGGTCCGGCTGCTCGCCGCGCCACAGCAGCACGAAGCTGGCCACGCAGGCTGCGGCCGCCGCCGCCAGCACGAACAGATCGCCGGCACGCAGGTAACGCAGCCAGGTCGTCAGCCGCGCGCGGGCCATGGCCGGCCGCTCCAAGCCGCGCCGCCGCGGGCCGTCACGCCGCTCAGACCGCGGTGCCGGCCCGCGGCGGCAGCGACGCCGCGACCTCGCTGCGCAGCGACCGGTGCCGGACCAGCACGTTGGCGGTCGGACGGAAACGGGTAGCCAGCCATTCCGCCAGATAGACCGAGCGATGCTGGCCGCCGGTGCAGCCGATCGCGACCGTCAGGTAGCTGCGGTTGTCACGCACGTAGCTCGGCAGCCAGGACGCCAGGAAGCGGTAGATGTCCTCGGCCATGCGGCCCACTTCCGGCACCTTCTCGAGAAACTGCACCACCGGCAGATCCTTGCCGGTCAGCGCGCGCAGCTTCGGATCGTAGTGGGGGTTCGGCAGGCAGCGCGCATCGAACACCAGGTCGGCATCGACCGGAATGCCGTACTTGAAGCCGAAGGACTGGAACATCAGCGTCAGCCCTTCGGCCGCCTTCAGGTCGAGGAAGTTCTTGATCCAGCCACGCAGCGTGTTCGCCGCCTGGTCGCTGGTGTCGATGCGGTGGCCGAGTTCGGCCACTTCGGCCAGCGCTTCGCGCTCGCGGTGTATGGCCTCGGCCAGTGACACCCCTTCGTCGGCCAGGGGATGACGCCGGCGGGTTTCCGAGAAGCGCTGGATCAGCGTGTCGTCGCGTGATTCGAGGAAGATGAAGCGCAGGTCGTCGACGATGCCGCGCAACTGCTCGAGTTCGCGCGGCAGCGCCGCGATGCTGGCGCCGGAGCGTACGTCCACCGCCACCGCCGCGCGTCCGAAGCCGCCGCTGCGCAGATGTGCGATCAGTTGCGGCAGCAGCGTCGCCGGCAGATTGTCGACGCAGTAGAAGCCGGCGTCCTCGAGCGCCTTCAGGGCGACCGACTTGCCGGAGCCGGACAGGCCGCTGATCAGCACCAGTTGCATGAGACGCCTCGCGCGGTTTCGCTATTCAGTCGTTGTACCAAAGCCGCGGACGTCGCGCCAGCCGGCCTAGTTTGCATGCAGCATGCCGTGGTCGATGCGGGCGACGCCTGCCCGGACCAGTTCCTGCGCGATCCGCTCCGCCAGGCGCCCGGGTTCCAGCCGCAGGTAGCGACGATTGATGTCCCGGTACATCGACACCTCGTCGAGATAGGCCGGCAGCGCGTCGAGGGCGATGCTGCGGCACTCCATCAGGCTGAAGCTGAGCAGCGCCCGGATCGCGTTGCGGGCCATCCGTTCGGCGTCGTCCTCGAAGGCGTCGAGCCTCGCAAACGCGCGCGCCAGGGCGTCATCGACCTCGGTGAACGGTGCACCGTGGCCCGGCAGCACGCCATCGAGCGACAGCCGGGCGATCGTCTCGAGCGTGGCCCGGGTGGCGGCGAGTCCGGGATCGGTGCCGAGCAGCTCGGGAAACTGCACACCGAAGCCGTCTCGCCACAGGGCATCGCCGGAGATCAGCAGGCGGTGCTGGTCGGAATGGAACATCAGCGCATGCATGTCGTGGCCCGGCGCCGCCAGCGCGGACCATTCGCAGCCGCCGAAGGCCAGCCGATCGCCGGCATCGACGGTGTCGTCGTGGCGGAAGCGGTCGCACTGCTGGTCGGCCGGGCGCAACAGCAGGGCCGTTTCGTCCCAGGCCTCGATGATCGGGGCGATGCCGGCCGGCACCGTGATGCGGCAGCCGAACTCGGTCTGCACCGCCGCGTTGCAGCCGATGTGGTCCGAATGGCCGTGGGTATTGACCAGCCGTGCGAGGCGGCGGCCGTCGACTGCGTGGCGCACCAGTTCGACGGTCTGCGCGGCGTGGGTGACATAGCCGCTGTCGATCATCGTCGCGGCTTCGCCGTCGAGCCCGATGATGTTGTTGGCCGACAGCCATCCCCGCTCGAGAACGATCAGCGATGCCGGCAGGCGCGGTGCGCTCACCGGGCAAGCCTGCCGCCATGCGGCCGGTCGGTTGTGCTCATCGCGTGCCGCATCCAGCGCTCGACGGCGCGGTCCGGAATCGAGGCTTCATCGAGTGTCCGTGTCAGACGGCCCGAAAGATCATCTTGTCTTGACCGACGACGATCTCGTCACCGTCGTTCAGTTGGACCGGGTCGCTGCCCAGGGGTTTGCCGTTCACGATCAGCGGCCGCCCGCTGACCTGGGTCAGGAAGCAGCCCAGCGGGCGCCGATTGATCACGCCCAGGGCGCGCCCTTCGCGGCCCACCGGCTGCAATACGCCGTCGATCAGGCGCTCGTTGCCGGCCGACGGGCCCGTGGTGGCGACCAGCTTGCCCTTCGGGAAGCGCGCCCGGGTGGCCCGCGTCGATGCCGCGGCCGAGTCCAGTTCGGCCGCCACCACCTGGGTGTTGGCGGGCGACACACGCGGTTCGAGCGGCCGGATGATCTGGGTGCGATCGAAGCCGACGCCGACCGAGGCCGCGTTCATGTACTTGATCCGATACGGGCCGATGAAGATGACGTCGTTGTGCTCGAGCAGGTGGCGGGTGACGCGACGGCCATTGACGAGTGTGCCGTTGGTGCTCGACAGGTCTTCGAGGAAGTGGTCGTTCACCACCGTCATGATCGACGCGTGGCGACCGCTGACCTCGCCGTCGTCCATCACCAGGTCGCAGTCGGCGTTGCGCCCCAGCACCACCTGGTCTTCCTTGACCACCCGCTGCTCGATGATCTGCCCATCCAGGCTGACGACGATCTTGGCCATGCGCTCAGTGCCTCGTGCCGAGCAGCGAACGCAGCCATCCGGTCAGCCGGCCGAATGCGCCGCTGGCCTCGGGCTCCTTCTTCGCTGCAGGTTTTTCGCTGGCGGCGGGCGGGCCGGCCAGTGCCACCGTGATGTTGTCGTAGCCGCCATTGTCGCGGGCGATCATCACCAGCTGCTCGACCGCCAGCGCCAGGTTGCTGCGCAGCACCCGCAGCGCCAGTTCGATGTCGCGCCCGTCCACCATGTCGTTGAGTCCGTCGGTGCACAGCAGGAAGACGTCGTCGGGCATGCACGGCACCGTGCACACCGCCACCGGCGGCGACTCGCCGTAGCCCAGCGCCTGCGACACCAGATGGCGGTTGTGGCTCGACGCGATCGCGTCCTCGCCGATCACGCCGAGGTCGCGCACCTGCTGGGTCAGGCTGTGATCGCGGGTCAGCAGGCGAAGCTTGCCGGCGCTGAGGCGATAGATCCGGGAATCCCCGAGGTGGGCAATCGACGCCTGCTCGCCGTGGAACAGCAGGCAGGCCACGGTGCTGCCCATGCCCTTCAGCTGCTCCTGGCCGGCCGCGCGTTCGGTGATCGCCTGATTGGCCTGCTGCATCGCTTCGGCGAGCAGGGCTTCGGCGTCGGTGGCGCCGGATGGCGGTGCGTCGGCGAGCGCGCGGCGAACCCGGGCGACGATGCTGTCGATGGCGAGGCGCGCCGCGATCTCGCCGGCGTTGTGGCCGCCCATGCCGTCGGCGACCACCATCAGGCCGAGTTCGGGAAGCGCCGCGACCGCATCCTCGTTCAGCGAGCGCACGCAGCCCGGATCGCTGAGGCTGGTCATTTCGAAGCGCAATTGTTCCGTCAAGCCGTGCCCGTCCGTGCCGATGAAAGGATAGCCCGCTGCTGCCGGTGGTCCCGACCCGGCCGCTCGAGGGCGGAACCGCCAAATTATTCCATAGTCGCAGCCGATCTCGCAGTCAGCGGTGCGACTGGCATATCATTGTCAGTGGTGGAAATGCCTTTGATGCAGCGCAACACCAACATGTCGAGTCCGCCCGTTTCCGACAGCAGCGGCGAGCGCCGTCCCCGGAGCCCGGGCCATATCGGGCGATATCGGGTGACCGCGACGCTGGGCAAGGGCGCGATGGGCACGGTCTATCGCGCGGAAGATCCGTTGATCGAGCGAAGCGTCGCGCTCAAGGTCCTGAGCCTCGACCTGTCGCCGGACGAGCGCGCGACCTTCCGCGATCACTTCTTCAGCGAGGGCAAGTCCGCCGGTGGCCTCAACCACCCGAATATCGTCACCGTCTATGACATCGGTGAGAGCGAGGGGGTGCCCTACATCGCGATGGAGTTCGTCGAGGGCCTGAGCCTGCGCGAGACCCTCGACATGGGCACCGTGATGCCGGTGCGCCGTGTCGTCGACATCGGCCTGGCGATGTGCCGCGGGCTCGATTTTGCTCACGCCCAGGGCGTCGTGCATCGTGACATCAAGCCGGCCAACGTGATGCTGAGCCGCAGCGGACTGGTCAAGATCATGGATTTCGGCATCGCCAGTTCCCGCGCCAGCCTGTCGCCGGATCAGACCCTGCCGCGGGGGCACGTGCTGGGCTCGCCCAAGTACATGGCGCCCGAGCAGTTGCGCGGCGGCGTCGCCGATGCCCGTTCCGACCTGTTCTCGGTCGGCGTCACGCTCTACGAACTGCTGGTCGGCCGCAATCCGTTCGAGGCCGACCGCATCGGCGATGTCGTCGACAAGGTGCTGCACCTCGAACCGCCGACTGCGCGCGAACTGAATCCGGACGTCCCGCGCGAGCTCGATCTGCTGCTGCTGCGGGTGATGCAGAAGGAACCGTCGCGCCGCTTCGAATCCGCCAGCGAGATGGCCAAGGTGCTGCGTCACCTGCGCCGCGAACTGCGCGCCGAGGCGCCGGCCGGCAATACCCGGCGTGCCGCCACGGCCGGCAACCACGGCGCCACCGTGGTAATGCCGGCGTCCGGCACATCGGCGCGTGTGAAGGCAGGTCGCCACCAGAACCTGATGCTCGGCGCGCTGGTGGTCGTCGTCGCGACCACGCTCTACCTGCTGTTCGGCGGCGCCGCCGCGCCACCGCCGGCGATGCACTCCGCCACCGTGGCGATGCTGCCGCCGGTGGCCGAATCGCCGGCGCAACGGCTGGCCGATGTCGATGTCTTCGCACCCCCGATCCTGCAGTTGCCGACCGTGGATGAGGTGCCGCCGCAGATCCTGCTCGAGCAGGCACCGCCCGCGGTCGCACGCAGCGGCAGCCGGACCGCCGGCGCGACGGCCGCCGCCGCGGCAGCAGCGTCGACCGGCGATGCCACGCTGAGGCTGTCGGTGTTGCCGTGGGGCGAAGTCTTCGTCAATGGCCGGGCGGTCGGCTACTCGCCGCCGCTGACCCGCCTGCGGCTGCCCGCGGGCCGCCACCGGATCGAGATCCGCAACCTCGATTTCACGCCCTTCGTCGCCGACGTGCAGCTAAAATCCGGAGGCGTGCAATCTCTTCGTCATCGCTTCGACCCATGATCTCCCGCTTCGGCCGCGTCGCCGGCACCGTGTTGTGCGTTCTGATGCTGTCGGCCTGCGCCACCCGCCAGGGGTCGGCGCCGGTGGTCGATCACGGGCGCAACTGGCAGAGTGCGCAGCTGGCGCTGGAGCAGGGGCGGCAGCGCTACGAGCAGGGCCGCTACGAGCAGGCCCTGCTGTGGCTCGAAGAAGCGCTGACCCTCGGCCTGCGCAACCCCGAGGACACCGTCGAGGCCCACAAGCTCGCGGCCTTCATCGCCTGTGTGCAGTCGCGCCCGGGCGATTGTCGCCGCCACTTCACCGAGCTGCTGGCGATCGACCCCGACTTCGAACTGGCCCGAGCCGAAGTCGGCCACCCGATGTGGGGCCCGGTATTCAGCGAGGTCAAGCGCAGCGCCACCGTCCGCTGAAGCCGGCCCCACGCCTGCGAGGAGACCTTGCGATGGATCCGGTCGTGCATTTCGAATTGCCCTACGACGACGCCGACCGCGTCGTGCGCTTCTACGACACGGTGTTCGGCTGGAAGCTGCAGCCGCTCGGCGCTGAGATGAACCATTACATCCTCGCCACCACCGCCGAGGCCGACGTCCGCGACGACGCGCCGGCCGGCGCGATCAACGGCGGCCTGTTCCCGCGGAAACCGGACTGGCCGGCCCAGCAGCCGTCGGTGGTGATCGGCGTCGCCGACATCCGCGCGACCATGGGCCGGATCGACGACGCCGGCGGTCGGGTGCTCGGAGAGCCGATGACCATCCCCGGCGTCGGCGAGTACGTCGCCTTCCTCGACACGGAAGGCAATCGCGGCAGCGTGCTGCAGGCGGCGGCGGGCGACGTTCCGGCCGGCTAGCGGCGTCGGCCGTAGCCGGCGCCAAGCGCTCGCCGCGGTCCGACCCGGCAAGGGCGAACCCGCTCGCCGGCTGGCGAAGCCCGGCGCCCTGTGCTAACCATCGGATGAAGCGCGCCTCGCGGCCACGGCCCGCCCGGCGCGGCAACCCGACGTCTGCGCTCGCGCTCGGCAAGCCGTATCAAAGGGGCAAATCGTGAATCCCACCGCATGGCTGCTGTCGCTCACGGCGATCGCCCTGGCGGCTTCGACCGCGGCCGCGGACGAAGCCCTTGATGCGTCCGGCGGGGCCCGGGCGGTGGCCGACTGGGCGAGCTACGGCCGCGACTTCGCCAACCAGCGCTTTTCGCCGCTCGGCCAGATCGACCGCCGCAACGTGCGCCGGCTGGTGCCGCGCTGGATCTACCAGACCGGCACCACGGCCTCGTTCCAGGCGACGCCGCTGGTGGTTGATGGCGTGCTCTACCTGTCGATGCCGTTCGACCACGTCGCCGCGATCGATGCCGCCACGGGGCGCGAGCGGTGGCGCTACGAACACCGGCGCAGGAACGGCAAGATGTGCTGCGGCCCGGCCAGCCGGGGCGTCGCGGTGGCCGCCGGCAAGGTCTTCATCGGCACCGTCGATGCCCGCCTGATCGCGCTCGACGCGGCCTCCGGCGAGCCGGTCTGGGACGTGCCGCTGGCCAGCGATGCCGGCCCGACCGAGGCCGTCGAGCAACTCGACGCCGGCAATGCGCTGCGCACCCAGGCGGCCACCGGCACCACCGGTGTCGGCGCCAACATGGCGCCGCTGGTGGTGGACGACAAGGTCGTCATCGGCATCACCGGCGTCGGCTACGGCCTGCACCTCGCAGCGCAGACGCCGGATGCCCCGGTCGGCGCGGTGGTCGGCTTCGCCGGCAGCTACGGCCGGCCGGGCTTCTACGCCGCCTTCGACGTCGCCAGCGGCCGGCGGCTGTGGCAGTTCGACACCGTGCCGGCCACCGGCTGGGAGGGCAGCTTTCGCGCGACGACGCCCGACGGCGTGGCGCTCGGCCGCGACATCGCGCGGGAAAAGGCGGCTCTGCCCAACTACCCGGAGGCCGCCCGGCACGGTGGCGGCTCGGCGTGGACCACGCCGGCCTTCGACGCCGCCTCGCGCACGCTCTACGTCGGCATCGGCAACCCGTCGCCGCAACTGGACGACAGCTCGCGCCCGGGCGACAACCTCTACACCGTGTCGCTGGCCGCCATCGACGCCGACAGCGGCGCGCTGAAATGGCACTACCAGCAGGTGCCGCACGACGTCTGGGGCTACGACGTCGCCAGTCCGCCGGTGCTGTTCGAGCTGCCGACGCCCACGGGCAAGGTGTCGGCGGTGGGGCAGGCCTCGAAGCTCGGCTGGTTCTACGCGCACGACCGGCACAGCGGCGAACTGCTGTTCAAGTCGGCGCCCTTCGTGCCCCAGGAGAACCTGTTCGCGCCGCCCAGCGAGGCCGGCACCCGGGTCGCGCCGGGCGCGGTCGGTGGCGCCAGCTGGTCGCCGGTGGCGCTCGACCCGGGCAGCGGGCTGGTCTTCGTGGCCGCCTCGCACATGCCGATGCGCTACACCGTGAAGTCGCTGAAGGCCGGCGCGGACGGTCGCCCGATCCGCTACACCGAGATGCAGCCGATCGACGAGCCCAACTGGGGCACCCTGACCGCGATCTCGACCCGCGACGGCGGCCGTATCCGCTGGCAGCGCAAGACCGACGCGCCACTGGTCGGCGGCGTGCTGGCGACTGCCGGCGGCCTGGTCTTCATGGGCGAAGGCGACGGCAACCTGAACGCCTTCGACGCTGCCACCGGCGAGCGCCTGTGGCAGTTCCAGTGCGGCGCCGGGGTCAATGCGCCGCCGGTGAGCTACGCCGTGGACGGGGTGCAGTACATCGCCGTCGCGGTCGGCGGCAATGCGCTGTTCGGCTTCAAGGGCGGCGGCGCACTGATCGTCTTCGCGCTGATGCCGGCGGCGCCGTGACGCCGCCGGGGGGCGACCTCACAGCCGGTGCGAGCCCGGCTGCGGAAAGCGCTGCACCGAGGTATAGCGCGTGGTCTGTCCGCCGACCATCGTCGCGGCGATCTCGCTCGCGGCATAGTGGCGACCCTTCTGGCCGCCGAGCACGCCCGGCGCCCACGGGTCGCAGACGACTGCTTCCGGACCCCAGCTGCGGTAGTCGGTCGGGTCGGCGCCGTCGCGCATGCCGATGACGACGAACATGTGATCCATGTTGGTGCATTTCATCAGGTCGAGCGGCTTGACCCCCCACTGCTGCAGCAGCGTGTACGCGAGCGCGGCCATGTCGCCGCAGTTGCCGCAGCCATAGACCTTGGCCATGCGGGCGGCGCATTCGATTTCCACGCTGTTGCGGGCCGACCCGGGCTGGAACATCAGCTGGCTCTGGGCGCAGTAGCGTTGCATTTCCCGCTGCGACACGATGCACATCTGCGTGGTCGGGTTCTTGGCCCGGCCCAGGAAGGATTGCCGCGTCGACGAGCCGAGATGCAGGAACCCATTGACCGAGGCCACCGCCTTTCCGGCATGGACCAGATTGCTGCGCAGGCTCATCACGTCCTCCTGTGCGTCGTGCCCGGGCCGGCCGATCCCGACCCTCGCCGTCGCTTGCGCTCCCCTCCAATTCATCCTGGGGCGCATCGAGGCGTCCGGCAACGTGCCGTGCGGCCAGGCTTGACCTGGGTCAATCGCGACGTCGCCGTCGGTCGGCGTGCGGCGCGGCATTCGTCACCCGAGACACTTTCGACCCGCCTTGCGGCCACGGTCGGTTCGTTCAGCAATCGTTCAGCCTCGCTCGCCTAGTCTGGCAGCCATGGAAGCCACGGCGGCTTCCGCCAACAGACACGAGGAACAGCAAAATGAAACCGATCAAGACCCTCTTCGTTGCAGCCGCCCTGTCGGGTGTCATGTCCTTCGCCCATGCCGGGCAGTGGGAGCGCGGTCCCGGCCACCAGGCGCGGGTGACCGACGTGGTGCCGGTGTACAAGACCGAACGGGTTGCCCAGGAAGTGTGCCGCCCGGACCATCGCGACGGCCGCCGCCATGACCATCGCGACGACGACCGCCGTCGCCACTCGCAGGCCGGCGCGGTCATCGGCGGCATCGCCGGCGGCATCATCGGCCATCAGGTCGGTCGCGGTGACGGCCAGATCGCCACCACCGCGGTCGGCGCGGTGATCGGCGCAGTGGTCGGCAACCAGATCGACAACGGCCGCCTGGTGCAGGTCGGCCATCGCGGCCGCGACGAAGCCCGCTGCCACGTCGAGTACCGCACCGAGGAACGCCTCGTCGGCTATCGCGTCAGCTACCGCCACCGCGGCCATGAACACACCCGCTTCATGCGCGAGCGCCCGGGCCGCTGGGTCGAGCTGGACCGTCGCGACCGTGACGAAGACCAGCAACACCGCCGCGAGCACGATCGACGCTGGTGAGCCCAAGCTGCGACAATTGCCCTGGTCAAACTGAGGAAGCACCATGCCCCGACTCTCCATCCTGCGCACCCTGCTGATCGCCGCGCTGCTGGCCGCCGCACCGCTGGCCCACGCCATCGACCGCGACCAGGCCGCGGCCCAGGTGCAGAAGCAGACCGGCGGCCGGGTGCTGAGCGTCGACAGCGCCGACCGCGACGGCAGGAAGGTGTTCCGCGTCAAGGTGCTGACCCGCAGTGGGGACGTGCGCATCGTCATCGTCGACGCCCAGACCGGCCGGGTGCGCTGACATGCGCGCCCTCCGCCACCGTCGCTGCCGCGCGAACCGCGGCCCGGGCAGGCCGGCATGCGCATCCTGCTGATCGAGGACGAAGCGGCGCTGCGCCGCTCGCTGGCCAAGGCGCTGTCCGAAGGAGAGGGCGCGGCGGTGGTCGACGAGGCGGCCGACGGCGAGGAGGGGCTATATCTGGCGCGCGAGTACCCGTTCGACCTGGCGATCGTCGATCTCGGCCTGCCCAAGCTCTCCGGCCTCGAGGTCATCCGCCGCCTGCGGGCCGAGGCCTCGCGCCTGCCGATCCTGGTGCTGACCGCCCGCGGCCGCTGGCAGGACAAGGTCGAAGGGCTGGAGGCCGGCGCCGACGACTACCTCACCAAACCCTTCGAGATGCCCGAGCTGGTGGCCCGCGTGCGGGCGCTGTGGCGCCGCGCCGCCGGCGCCGCCACCACCACCCTCGAGCTCGGCCCCTACCGGCTCGACCTCGACCGGCAGCAGGTGGCCTGCGACGGCGTCGCGGTCGAACTCACCGCCTTCGAGTTCAAGCTGCTCGACTACCTCGCCCGCCACCGGGAGCGGGTCGTCTCCAAGCAGGAGCTCGGCGACTACCTCTACCCGCACGAAGACGACCGCGACAGCAACGTGCTCGAAGTGCTGATCGGCCGGCTGCGCCGCAAGCTCGATCCGGCCGGCCGCTGGGCGCCGATCCAGACCGTGCGCGGGCGCGGCTACCGCTTCGCGCCGGCCGATGGCTGAGTCCGGCCGCAGCCTGTCGCTGCGCGCCCGGCTGCTGGGGGTGTCGGCCACGGTGCTGCTGGCCTTCGTCGTGCTGACCGGCGCGGTGCTCGACCGCGCCTTCCGCGACAGCGCCGACGCCGCGCAGGGCGAGCGCCTCGAGGCCCTGCTCTACCTGTTGATGGGTGCCCTCGACGTGGCCCCGGACGGGCGCCTGATGATGCCCGAGCCTTTGCCCGAAGCACGCCTGGCGCTGCCCGGTTCCGGCCTCTACGCCGCCATCGTCGAGGGCGACGGCAGTCGGCAATGGACGTCCGGTTCGACCCTGGGGCTTGAGATTCCGTTCGCCCGCGGCCTGGCCCCCGCCGAACGCCGCAACGACGTGCAGATCGCCACCGATGGTCGCGCCTATCGGGTCGTCAGCCAGGGCGTGCGCTGGGCCGTCGGCGACACGCCGCGGGCGCTCAGCTTCAGCGTCGCCGCGCCGCTCGCCGCCCGCGAGGCCGAAGTCCGCGCCTACCGCCAGAGCCTGTGGGGCGCGCTGGCGGTGATGGCCGTGCTGCTGCTGGCGGCACTGATCGCCGTGCAGAACTGGGGTCTCGGCCCGCTGCGCCGGCTCGCCCGCCGGCTGGCGGCGATCGAAGCCGGCGACGCCGCCGAAGTGGGCGGCCGCTTCCCGGCCGAACTGGCGCCGCTGGCCGACAACCTCGACCGCGTGCTGCGCCGCGAGCGCGCTCAGCTCGAACGCTACCGCGGCGCCCTGGGCGACCTCGCCCACAGCCTCAAGACGCCGCTGGCGGTGCTGCGCAGCGGCGGCGCAGCCGACCCCGACGAACTCGGCGAACAGCTCGAGCGCATGGAGAACATCGTCCAGTACCAGCTGCAGCGCGCCACCACCGCCGGCGCCAGCCAGAGTGCGCCGCCGCTGCCGCTGGCGCCCCTGGTCGCGCGCCTGCTGGCGACGATGGCCAAGGTCCATGCCGACCGACGGCTCGCCCTCGACCACCGTATCGCCGACACGCTGCAGGCCCGCATCGACGAAGGCGACGCCATGGAACTCGTCGGCAACCTGCTCGACAACGCCTGCAAATGGGCGCGCAGCGCGGTGCGCGTGCGCGCCGAACGGCGCGAGGGCGGCCTGCTGCTCGTCGTCGAGGACGACGGCCCCGGCATCGCCGACCCGGCGCGCCTGCTCGGCCGCGGCCAGCGCGGCGACGAGACGACGCCGGGCCACGGCATCGGCCTCGCGATCGTGCGTGACATCGCACTGGCCTACCGCGGCGAACTGCGCATCGGGCGGGCGGCCGACGGTGGGGCGCGCGTCGAGGTGTGGCTGGGGCAGGTGTGAGCGCTGGGACTTGCCGTAGCGACATGCCCGGGCGGCGGTTCCGGCAGGGCATGGCCAACGTCGCCGGATGGCAAGTCCGTGGCCGAGAGGCCGATTGCCCGAATTCCTGCCGCCGAACGACCGCGCGCGGCGGCGAACGCCGGCCGAGCGTGCGCAGCAATGCTTCAGCCCGATTGTTTCGGGAACATGCGCGGAAAGAACTTCGCCATCAACCCACCCGCCAGCGCGAACATCGAACCCATCCCGAGAAAGAACCACGGGACGCCCTGGCCGCCGGGCTCGAGCACGCACTCGCTCACGTCCTCGGGTCGAAAATAGACCGTGACGCGCGCGCCGACCGGATATTGCGCGGCGATCGAGACGGCCCGGTCGTAGTCGCCGGTGCCGTATTCGCCGTAGGAGATGCGCTCGCCTTCGAGCCAGCGCCCGTCCACCTCATAGCGGTAGCCGACCGCCGCATGGTAGGTCGTCGACGAGCGCGAACCGCTGCTTTCCGAGCGCACGCCAGACGTCAGGATTTCGCCCGGCGCCTCGGGCCATTCCAGGCTCTGATAGGCCTTGACCGTCTGATCGACGCCGATCCAGATGCACAGTGCGCCGACCGCGAGGATGATCCACGGAAACACGCGAACCCCGAAAAAGCGCTGCGCCGGTGTCACCTCGCCCCCCGCAAACCAATCGGAGTCCTTATCCTAGCATCGGCTCGACGACGTGCTGGGGGCGCCGGCCGTGTGGTTGACGATGGTTCGGGAATCACAGGGTCTTGAAACGCAGCGTTCGCGCAATGCAGCTCGGCAAGCGATTACGTGCATTGCCTTCATTTAACCCGTGTCATCACCATGACGCGGTCGTCGGCTATCTGCCGCAGGCGGCCCTGGGGCAAAGACGATCGGGCGAGGCCAGATTTGCGGGATGGCTGGTGCTCGGCCGTTGCTGCCGGCCGTATGTACTGCGGCGGCGGGCCGAAGTTGAATCGAAAACCAGCCGCTGATCACCTGGTTCGGATGCAAACTTTTTTGTCCTGACCCTTGGCCTCGCACGAGAGGGCCTTATGGGTGCACCCATCTCCGCGCACGGACTCGCCGAAGCTCAGCGTAACAGCCATTACTTCAGCGCTTCCCTAACCCCTATCATCAAAATCTGAACCTCGTTTCGCTAACGGGGTGCCAAGCGCTTCTTCTCAAGCCTATTGATAAAATTCCCTTTAACTCTAGATTTTTGGTGCGATCTGCTTTCACCGATTACAAATGTAAGTGCCTCAGCCATGAGCCCCTTAACTCTTTGCTCTTCAGTGCTCCTCAAGCGACCCAGCATAAAAAGCTGGAAAAGCTTTGAAAAAATCAACTCACTGACAAATCGATTCTTGTGAAACTCACGCAGAAGCATATCCAAACGATGAGGCCAATCGGTAAATCGAAGGTCTGACATAACGAAACAATCGAATACCTTCTCAACAGTACTCATAGCGCGATCCGCATGCCGCTCAATCGTCCGCTGTAGCTTCGGAGTTCCAATAGATTCAAGCGCAATCGAAATCACTACATTAGGAATGATAAGCTTCTTCAGATACGGCGCCATTCCTGGCTTGTCTGTGGGTAACATTCCCTCTAAAATTTTTACGACCGGATCGCCTTTCTTGTTATCAATCCTTTGAATCACTTCGTCATCTTCTTCATTCTCAAATATCGCCATGATGCGAATCAGGATGCGGCACCATCCACGCGCAAGTTCGTCGTATGCGGCCTCCTTCAAATCAACGTCTCGCACAAGTTCCGAGTTTCGCAAGATGGCTGACGCGACCTGCAATGCTTCCATAAAACGCCCGACCGCTGAGTTCTCTCCATGCCCGCTCGATTCCCGAACGGGCCGGCATCGAAAGTGTTCGTCAGCAGACTCAAGTAAGGCTTCGCGCTGGTCAGATGACGGTGCATTCAACGTAGCATCGCGAAGGTGCCGTTGATTCTCGATATCTCCGATCGTAGATAAACGGCCAATTCGAATGCTGTCAAAATCAGCCAGATCAATTTCGAGATCGGCCTCATTCAAAAACTCGCCAACAATTTTTAGGGCGCGACGAAGAACTTTTGACTGGTCTCGATGGCGTCCCGTGTAGTAATCGAGCTCCTCGCCAAACTGAAGAAAGTGCTCCTTTGAGAGCGCTCTATCCAACAGTTCTTCATTCTCATGTAGGCGAGCTGAAAGAAAAAATGCCCTAATGGCATCGAACATAAACACTACTTCGTTGCCCACTTCAAGCAATATGCCCTTTCCGCGGAGCTCTCCAAGAAATACTGCAGTTGAAGCGTTTAACCCCCTCGAAGAAAAGTACTCGACAGTGAATTTCTCAAGGTCAACAATTGCGATTCTCTTTGTTCCGATATCGTGAAGATGCTCAGCGAGGGCGGCAAGGTAGTGACGCTTAATTGTGGAGTCTATACGAGATCGATCCTTGGTTTCGGACAACTTCTCCATTACCCCATCAATCAGTGCGTCAAGTATCTCAGCCTGATTGACAGGGGCAAACTGTGTTCCTTTCTCCTGAATCCAGAGTAGCGCGGAAATAAGAAATGGCGATCGAGGAACATTGAGTCGGCCAAGGAGAGAAAGAATGTCGTCAACCCGCTTGCTGCATTCATCGGAGGATTCACCAAACCAGTTTTGCGTTAGGAGGCGCGTCTCGCGACGGCCAAACGGATGAAAATAGTATACGTTAGACTTTGGGGTCGCTCTAGGGACTTGCGAGGGTGACAGAGAGAACTCGATGTCCTCCAGCATCGTAAAAAAATACCTGCAGCGTGGAAAGCGCATGCAGAAGTCTTTTACGGCAGCATATTGCTTACTGTTAAGCCCATCAACATTGTCGAAGCAAACTGCCATCTCGCCTCTGGTAAGAATTGATATAATCTCGCCCTTTCTGTACTCGCCTCCTCCAAACGTTACAACTGCTTCAATCAATGCGGCTTGAGTCGCGCCCGCAATTGCAAGATCGACATAGGAGCAAAAGGCGGGCAATTCCGATATCGAAAGCTCGAGCGAAAGCTGGCAAATTCGATGCAGCAGAGTCGTCTTTCCAATGTCTCTGCCGCCAAGAAAAATTGCATCTTCTCTGCTCTTCAGAATGTCTGCGAGAGAAACGTAAAGACGAAAGTTCTTTGGCCTTTCCGCCGCGTCTAACTTGTGCTGTGATACTTCACTTAGGAGTGGCTCGACAAAGATTGATTTCAGCTTCTTTGGAGCCACATCTGAAACGTGAGCCGGTAACAATCGTGAATTGATCGTGGTGTTTACGGCGTCAATGAACCCGTCGGTTGGAAGGTTTGGGGCTGCGCCTGACGCATGGTTTTGAAGGGTCGAGAATGTCGCCTCACCATTGTTAGAGAATCGGGGCGCAATGTCGAAGGTCTGACGTGTTTCATAGTATTCGCGCGCCTTTACGCGCCAACACTTCATCTCATGATTGTAATTAATTTCATTGTAGCCGTTGAAATAATCCCTGTGTTGATATAGGCAGCCTGCGTTCGAAATGAGGTGACCAGATCCACTCCCCATTGTTGCTTGCCCGTATGGTTCGTGATTGTGACCATGAAAGAATGCGTCAAAGTGTATAAGGAGTTGGCGTTGAAGGTTCTGCGCATCCTTGGGCGTTAACCAAGAAATCGGGTGGTGCGAAACGGCAAGCCTTAGATCTGATCCTTCGAGTGCTTGAGCTAATTCGTCTAGTTGTTTTCTGCCAAGACGAAGCCTTCCATAGTCTCCATCATTTGGCGCGCCCGTGGCGGTCCATGCAGAATTCATCGCTGCGACGCCGATTCTTATATCCTTAAAGGTAAATATGTAGGCACGGTAATGATTGTTGGAAAGTACAAGTGAGGTTTCTGATCCAAGGCGCTCAACAATAGAGTTAAATCCTTCTAGCCCCGTTTGTAGCGATGCCTTAATGGCGTCATCCAGATATCGTCCAACATCCTCTTCAGAGGATAGAGATCTTCTTGCTTGAGTGAGGAGGTTGGCTTGTTCCCTCAGCGCAATGTCGTGATTGCCAGGGACCATTACTAAGCTGTCGGGAGTGGAGCCTGACTTTTCCATTAATGGCAGCAAGAAATTCTTCACGACCCCTTCTTTGTTATCGCCGCTATATGCGCCTTTAAGTATTAAATCGCCCGAGAATATAACAATATCAAAAGGCCCGCTTTTCTCTACCGATAATTCGATGTCGCTAAACAATGCTTTTAGAAGTATTTCCTGGTCGCGTACGTGGTCGATGTCAAAATGAAGGTCGGAGAGGTGAAGTATTCTTAGCATTCTTGGCGTGATTGGCTTGGTAATTTTTTTGTTGGCAGTTTGCCAAAATAGGGTTTTGTGAAGCAGTGCTACTGGCGCCAGCAAAATCGTGCGCACGCGGTTTATTATTTCTGTGTACTCTAGGTGGCCCCGTATTGCAAGCCAATGCAACGCATTTCGAATGGATTTGATGCTACCAACTTTCCCGAAAGTAGAGTCATGTAGGCGATAATATCGCCCATGAAATGCAAACGAGCTTCGGACGGTCGTGCCTTCGATCATCACACCGTGCAGGTGATGCGACAGCAGGCGGTCAAGGAAGCAAGGGGAAGCAAGGGGTCAGGTCCTTCTTTGTAGCATGCAAGCCTCTCGCCGGTGGCGGCTTGGGGATCGCGCACCAGCCGGTCGTGTCTCGGGTGCTGGCCGTCAGCAAAGGCCGAGAAGTTCCCATTCACACCATGCGCCGCGTGACGATTTCAATCTCAAACGTGGCGCTCGACCACCGACCGATGGTCCGCCATTGTGGCTCGGGCAGGCTTCCTGCAGCCACGGCGCTGAAATTGCGATGCTCGACGGGCCGAGTTCGGTGCGTTTGGCGCGGAAGTACATTGCTCCGGCGAGGGGGAGGCGGTGGCGGGCTTGCCTGCTTGATGCTTGATCAAAATCAGTGGGGTCAGGTCCCTTCTGGCGCCTCGTCTGCGGCCGCTCTGTCCTGCTCGACACATGATTCATGATTCGCAAGCTGCCTCCCTGCGTCGTGCGGCAGGTGTCGGCAGGATTGCCGGCGATCAGCTTCGCCAAGCCTACCGTCTGCTCAGGCCGAGGACCCGCACCTGGCCCCGTGGGATGAGCGGCTTCTTCGCCCCGCTTGCGGACCATATACGGAAGGGCGTTACGCTATGCTGTTCGTCGCCGAGCGCATGTAGTGTCATCGGCACTATGGGTTCGCTGTCGCTCTAGGCAATCATAATCGACGGCAAGACGCACTGGGACCTTCCGTGGAACACGCAAAATTCGAGATCGGGACTGAATTCTCTTGCGGAGAACGGCGCTGGCGATGTGACCTGCCCCCTGACCTGCCCCCCTCCTGCCGTACCACGTGAAAGGTAGTGGAGTCCGTCAAACCATGGAGAATGACGGGCATGAGAAAGAGCAGATTCACCGAAGAGCAGATCATCGGCTTCCTGAAGCAGGCAGATGCCGGAGTGCCGATCAAGGAGCTATGCCGTAGCGGGGGCTTCAGCGACGCCACCTTCTACAAGTGGCGGGCGAAGTTCGGCGGGATGGACGTGCCGGACGCGAAGCGGCTCAAGGAACTGGAAAGCGAGAACGCCAAGCTCAAGAAGCTGCTTGCCGAAGCGCACCTGGACATCCACGCGCTGAAGGGCGTTTTCGGGGTAAAGCGTTAGCCCCACAGGCGAAACGCGAAGCGATCGGCAAGATGATTGAACAGTTTGATCTATCCGAGCGCCGCGCCTGCCGCCTTGTGGGGCTCTCCCGAGACAGTTATCGCAACGCACCGCGGCCGAGCGCCGAGGCCGACGCACTCAGCCGCGCGATCGTCGACATCGCTCATCAGCGGCGCCGTTTCGGCTACCGACGAATCCACGATCTGTTGCGGCCCGATTTCCCTGGGGTAAATCACAAGCGCGTGTATCGCCTATACAAGGCTGCCAAGCTGGCCGTGAAGCGGCGACGCAAGGCAAAGCGCACGAGCAGTGAGCGCGTGCCGCTGCAGCTAGCGCAGTCAGTCAATGAAGTCTGGAGCATGGATTTTGCCAGCGACAGTCTGAGCAACGCCCGGCGCATCAAGTGCCTGACCGTTGCCGACGGCTTCAGTCACGAGTGTGTCGACATCACCGTCGATCACAGCATCTCGGGGCAGTACGTCACTCGAGTGCTAGATCAGGCGGCGAGGTTTGGTGGATATCCGCATGCGGTCAGAACCGACAACGGACCCGAGTTCACCAGCCGTGCGTTCATCGCATGGGCACAGGCTCATGGCGTGCGCCACCTTCTGATCGACCCAGGAAAGCCCATGCAGAACGGCTACATCGAGAGCTTCAATGGGAAGTTTCGCGACGAATGTCTGAATGAGCACTGGTTCGAGACCTTGGCCCAGGCCCGCGAGACGATCAGCGCCTGGCGCCAAGACTACAACGAGATCCGGCCTCACAGCAGCTGTGGGCGAATACCGCCGGCACAATACGCCGCGATGCATCGGCAGCATGCTGCCGATGCATCGCAAGCCAAACCCAATTCGACTATCCTCGCAACCGGGCTTCCTGCCGAATAACTGGTACGGCTACAGGGGGCAGGTCAGATGCACCGATATTGGTACTCGTGTCGTCGTGGCTATCTGCCTCAGCGGCCATCACGATGATCCGTCATGGTTAGACGGGCCGCCGTACGCTGTTGCTGAAGTCGTCTTCGACGAGGATGACTTGAAAGCATGCGAGCAAATCTAGCTATAGCGGCAATAGGCCTGCGAGCAGTTTCCAGCGAGCGGATTTAGTCACGAACCAGCGAATTTCAGACTTCTCGTCGCCAGGCGTATCGGTATAACCACTCAGTCTGGGATACACAGGTGATTGACGCGAGGATCGACCGCAAGAGGATCACACACCTCAACGTTCCCATCGCAGACTCGATGCGGGTTGTTACCGTCCAGCTGCTCTTTCAAGTAGGTCGACCAAGGCCCGGCATTTTAGTACTCGCGCGGTGCATAGCGGCGTCATTCCATGATCATCCAAGGCCGAAGGGTCCGCTCCGAGATCCAGTAGGCGAACTGCCGCCTCAAGGGCACCATTCTCGGCAGCAGCATGCAATGGAGTAGTCCCTTCCTCGCCACTCGCGTTGATTTCAGCACCTGCGCTTGCAAGCAGGGCAACCAATTCTGGGTCGTTCCAACGTGCCGCAATGTGCAACGGAGTGTTGCCCATGTTTCCGACGGTGTGAATGGAATCTAGTCCGACCTCTAAGAACTCGGGTAAGTCCCTCATCGCGTCAAGCGCTTCGCCAATTCTCATGTGCGGTTCAGCCTACGGGTGCTCTTCCGAGAAAAGCCGAGCGATCTTGTCGTCGGGCCATTAGATGATCGCGCGCGACATGATCCTCTGGAACTCCTCGAGTCCAGGCTTGCCGTTACCATACCATTTCGCGGTGTAGCGATCGCGCCGAGCTTCATACGGCAGGTATCGGCACGATCGAAGCCGCTCATTCGGTGCGGCCTGGCCGTCAGCAATGGCCGAGGTGCGGACCGTCGTCCTCAACAATAGATCGCTGTTCCACCCTGTTCTTGGGGCGCGCGCCGTCGATCGGAGCAGTCGCGAGGGGTCGGCATGGGCCGCTCCTTTACAGGCTGGGCGACCGAGGTTGTAAGTACCGCCGGCAGCGCAGGGTCTACCGGCTGTGCCCCTGATCTGTCTCTGGACGTTTCGATGCCACTCCGCTCCCTGTTCCGCCCCGTGCTGCTGTTGGCGGTCCTCGCCGGCCTGACGCTGGCCGCGCACGCCCAGTCGGACGCCCCGCCCCTGCCCCTCGAACTGGAGATCCTCGGCTCGGGCGGGCCGGGTGCGGTCGGCCGCGCGGCGTCGAGCCATGTGTTGCGGCTGGACGGCGTGCCGCGGATCCTCGTCGATGCCGGACCGGGGGCATTCGCCCGCGCCGGGGAAGCCCACATTCCGCTGGCGCGAATCCGGACCCTGCTGTTGACCCACCTGCACGCCGATCACGCCGGCGACCTGCCGGGCCTGCTCAAGGCTGCCGCGGTCTCCGGCCCGGGGCCGATCCCGGTGCGGATCTTCGGCCCCGGCGGCCGGGACCCCTACCCGGCGACCGGGCGCTTCGTCGAGCTGTTGTTCGGCGCGGGCGGCGCCTTCGCCTACCTGCCGGACTTTTCGGCACCGCTCAAGCTGACGGTCAGCGAGCTGAGCCCACCGGAATCCGCCCCGATCACCGTGTTCGACGAGGATGGACTGCGGATCACCGCCGTCCGCGGGCACCACGGGGAGGCGCCGGCGGTGGCGTACCGCATCGACTATCGCGGTCGCTCGATCGTGTTCTCCGGCGACATGGACGAGGCCGGTCTGCCGGCGCTGGTCGCATTGGCCCAGGACGCGGATCTGCTGGTGTTCAACAGCGTGGTGCTGGACCCACCCGATTCGCCGGCGGTGCTCTATACGCTGCACTCGCCGCCCGCGGCGATCGGCCGTGCGGCAGCCGAGGCCCGCGTCGGGCGGTTGCTGCTGGCCCATATCGTTCCGGCGGTGGAAACCCATTCCGAAGCGGTACTGGACTCGATCCGGCAGCACTTCAAGGGTCCGGTGGAAGTCGCCCACGATCTTCAGCGGCTGACCCCGGGTGCGCCCTGAGCGAGCCTCGCGCCGCAGCGGTCTGCTCGTTCCATTGCAATGGAGCGAGCCATCGATGAGCCCGATTCCGACCCATTCCGTTTCGCTTGATAAACCGGGCTTTATCCCGGTCTCACCCATTTTTTCCAGTAGGTGACACCGAGCAATAACAGCACCAGCAACAAGGTCGAAGTGGGGCTCAGCGCCGGGATGGCATGGATGGGAGGCGGCGGGGGCGGCGGCACGTTGGTGTCGGGGAAATAACTGATCTGTGTCGATGTGAGTAGGACGGTGCCTCCGATAAAGGCATCGGAATCGCCATCGCCATCGATGTCCACGAATGTCGGTGCCGCCGAATTTGTGACGTTTGCCAACCCGAAGAGATTCGAACCGCTGTTGCTGAAAGCCGGGTTCAGCGCGTCGCCGGTGTTTTCGAAAAAGGTCGTGTTGCCGGCGAAGTTTCCGATCAGCGCATCGTAGTCTCCGTCTCCCTCGATATCGACGAAAGCGGGAGAGGAATAGCTGCCGACATCGCCCAGGCCGAAGGGGTTCTGTGTGCCGGCGGCAAACGCGGGATTGTTCGCGTCGCCGGTATTCTCGAAGAAGACGGCGTTGCCGGCATTGTTTCCGATCAGCAGGTCGTAGTCGCCGTCGCCATCGATATCGACGATGGCGGGATGGGCGAAGGCGCCGACATTGGTCAGACCGAAGGGGTTTTGTACTGCGGCGGCAAACGCCGGATTGTTGGCGTCGCCGGTATTCTCGAAGAAAAACGTGTTGCCGGCCTGATTGCCGATGAAGGCGTCGAAGTCGCCATCGCCATCGATATCGACGAAGGCGGGTGCGGCGGACACTCCGACGTCAGCCAGGCCGAATGGGTTCGAAACTGCGCCGGCAAACGCGGGATTGCCGGCGTCGCCGGTGTTCTCGAAAAAATCCGTGTTGCCGGAATTGTTGCCGTTGAAGGCGTCGAAGTCCCCGTCGCCGTCGATATCGACGAAAGTGGGGTGTGCATAAAGGCCGGGAGTGGTCAGCCCGAACGGATTCGTACTTACAAAAGAAAAAGCGGGTGTCGGCATTTCTCAGTCCGGTTTCTCGATATTCATGATCCGATTCGAAATGGCATGGCCCGCGCTCTTGCCCAACTCAATGACGATGCGCCTGCCGATCCCCCGATTTCTACAGTCCGCAACAACGAATAACGATATCAACTCAACGGTTTCCGTGCAATCGGCATCCACCCGTTCCGCGACACCGAAGCCGATCATTTCGCCGCCGATATCGGCGGAAACACCGAACAATTCGCCTCTTTGCGGCTGGGTCTTCCAGCGCGCCCGGAGGCTCGGGCAGGCCATGCCTTCGTACGGCAGCAGGTTGTCCGGGGTCAGGTGGTAGACCCGCTGAAAACGAACGTTGCCCGCATCCCGAGCCTGCCGGGCGGGGGCGGTGACCGTGGCTGCCGCGGCATGGTTCGGGCGTGTCGGCTTGCTGATCACCAGACCATTGCTGCCCGGAAAGCTGATCAGCCGTTCGATGTCGTCGTTCTGGAAACCCAGTACCTTCGGATATCTGACGTCCCGCAGGACGACGACATCGAACAGTTCCTCGACGGTATTCGGAAAATGAATCCAATACACTGCGTTTCCCGTTTTCAGATCGATGACCATCAGTCCGGACTGGGCGGTGCGCTTTTCGGCATTCAGGCGCTTTTCCAGCACGAGCCCGGTGTCGCGCGTGCTGCGCAGCATCGAAAGCCCGACAAAGGCATGGTCGTCGAAGAAACTCAAACCGCGCACGAAGCCCGGGCAGAAGATCACGGGCTGAAAACGGCCGTGCTCGATATAGCCCAATTCACCGCTGCCGGAGTTGAGCAACCAGAGCCGCTCGTGGTGCCAGCGAGGCGAGTGCGGCATCGACAGGCCCGTTGCGACGATGTCGTTGCTGGGGATGTGCATGACGACACCGCCATCGACGGTGTGATTGCGCCAGCCGGCCGCTTCGTCGGTCGTGGCGCAAGCCGTTGCGTAGGTCGGCTCGCCGTCGACCAATGCAAAGCAATTGAGATGGCAGCGGTCTTCACTGGCCAGCTTGCTGATGAAGGGCGGTTGCCAGACCGGCTCGAAGCTGTAATCCGGGCTGACCGTGGCGATGCAACTGAAATTCGAATTCACGAACAGCAGCCGTTGATGCTTGTCGATGGCCACTTCGTGGGTGTTGTGGTCACCCGTCACCCATGACTGCTTGGGGGAAAACAAGCGGTCGGCGCCCTGGTAGCGTTCACCTGCAAGGAGTTGGTTGTTGAACTGCCAGATTTGGGACCGACAGGCCAGGATCAATCGGTCATCGTTCCAGTACAGACCCATCGGCCGGTCGAACAGCCGCTCCTGCACGGCCAGGCGGTCTGCGGATTTCGACCCGATCATGAACAACCGGTTGGTCTGATAGGTCGTGAAGCCGATGCTCAAACGGTGTTCGTGCAGCCATTGGCTCAGGCCATTGGAGACCTGGACTTCGAGGTTCGCGCTTGCCATTCGCTTCGTACAGTGGAGTGGCCAAGCGTCTGATTATAGGGGCAGTTGCCGTGGGCCTGCGGGGGAAACAAGCCGGATTTCCATCCATATTTCGGCGGCTCGAAAACCCCTGGCTCGCCTGCCGTCGACAAGATCACATCGTCCTGAACCTGCTCTGGCCGACCCTCGCCCCGGCGAAAACACGGAGCGCCGTCAAAAAGATGCACGAGGCCAGGGCTTGAAATGACGCATCCGTGAGACGTGGTGCGACGTCCGTCCGGCCTGCCTGACGGCCGAGCGACCGGTATCAAGGCACGTTTCGGGCATTCAAGTTGCGCTGACTGTACGGTTGACCGGGCCGACGGCCATCCGCCTGTCGCCTCGCTCAGCCAGGCGCCCGACCGTTGCGTCTCAGTTGGGCCCCTCGGCCGCGTTCGCGCGGGGCCTTGCCGGGTCGGACGATACGGAAGGTCGGCTACGTACGCGTCCGTGACGTCGAAGCGGGGTGCATCGCCAGCCTGTCGCGAGGGGCCTGAACCGGTCGATCGACGCCATCGGCATGGCCGACGATGCCATTGGCGTCCCTGCCTTGCATCCGATTTCACCCGCCCTGCGTATTGCGCTGTACCAGACACAGCCACAGGCACGGAGGACGAGATGTTCGAGAGCAGCACGGAGGTCGGCGCCAATCCGGTCGTCGAGCCCGGATCTTCGGCAGCGGACGCCATCGAGCAGGCGCTCGATCGGGCGCAGGACCAGAGCGAGGTCGATCGCATCCTGTTCCGCGACATTCCCTACACCACCACCATCAAGCGCTTCGACCGGCTCGGCCGCATCCAGTGTCGACGGCCACAGGGCGAGCATTTCGACCAGGAGGCGGTGGCGGTGACGATCAGCGAGACCATCGTCACGCAGATCAGCAACAGCGTGTCGACGACCCTCGGCGCGTCGCTGACGACGACGGTCCAGGCCGGCGTCAAGGGCGCCATTCCCGGCGGCGAGGCCAATGTGTCGACCAGCGTCAGCGGCACCGTCGAGGCCTCGAAGACGGTGGTCAATGCGGTGCAGACCCAGCTCTCGCGCAGCGTCGGGGTCACCGAGAAGCTGTCGGTGACCTACCATGCCGAGCCGTGCTTCGAGCGCAACAACCCGTACGGCCTGTGCCTGGAGATCACGATCTCGGGGATGCTGCGCTTCCGCCAGGATGCGCGCATCGCGCGCGGCAGCGACGGCCTGTTCCATTACCGGCTGAAGAACGCCGGCGTGATCGCGTCGATGACCATCGACGACGTCGATGTCAGCATCGATCCGTGCGTGATGCCGGACCGTTCGCCGCAGCGGATCGCGGGCTGCGAGCCGGTGCCCAGGCTGGGTTCGCGGCTGCCGGTCGAGAGCATCGACGGTGTCGGCGCCGGGCTCGGCGGCAAGTTGCGCGCGGCCGGCGTCGGCACCGTCGGCGAACTGGCGCGGCTCGATGGGGATGCCCGCATCGCCGGCATCGCCCGCAACACCTTGCTCGCGGCGCGTGCCCGGGCGCAGATGCTCGGTGAGCTGTCGGCCGGACCGGCGCCGTGGTCGGCGCTCGCCGGGCGCCGCGTGGCCGAAGTGCTGGATGCCGACCCGGCAGCGCTGATCGACGACGCCGGCCAGCCGCTGTCGCGGGACGACGCGTTGCGGGTGCAGGAGGATCTGGCGCGCCTGCTGGTGTCGCTGGACGATTCGCTGCTACGGGATGCCTCGCTGGCCGAGCTGTCGCGGCGACTGGCCGACGTCGAGCCGGCCTAGCGGCGCGGACGGGCGCCGGTGGCGCCTGCGCGTCGCGGCTCAGTCGTCCGTCGCTTCCCCCGACACCACGATCTTCTCCTCGACCAGCTCGGCGTCATGCACGGTCTGCGGTTCCGGCTCGCCGAAGATCTCGGCCGAAGTGCGGCCGCAGCCGATGCAGCGGTCGGAGTCCGGGTCGATCTCGCACAGGCCCACGCAGGGGGAATCGTCACTCATGGCGTCTTGTCTCGGCAGGATTCTCGGCGTGGCGGGCGTTCAGCGATCGCAGTCGCAGCGCAGGTCGTCGTCGAACAGGTCGTGGGCGGCGCGGCGTTCGGCCAGTTGCTGCAGGATGCGGCGCTTGTCGTCGTCGCTGGCGCGCGACCACAGGGTGATCTCGTCGATCGTGCGGTAGCAGCCGTCGCAGTAGCCGCTGCGCGGGTTCATCACGCAGACGTTGATGCAGGGCGAGGCGACGCTCATCGGGCACTCCCGGGATCGCCGTGGTGGCGTCGGTGCATCGCCTCGCCGTCGCCGCCGTGATGCATGCCGGGGCCGCCGTGCGGGTGCATCGACCCGTCCTCGCCGCCGCGCATCGCGGCGCGCAGTTCGACGTAGCGGGCGATCTGCTCGCGGTCGAGCAGTTCGCGCTGGGCGATGTGGGTCTCCAGATGGCGGGCGCGCAGCGAGCCCTGCAGCGAACTGATGCGGTCGAGGATCGATCGCATGCTGTCCGGCTGGGCGAGGCCGTCCGCGAACAGCCGGTCGAGCCGGCGTTCCTCGTCCACCAGTTGCGCGCCGAGGGCCCGTGCGTCGGCCTGCATGGCGTCGAACAGCGCCTGGCTGCGCTCGCGCTGGCTGTCGCTCAGGTCGAGTTCGTCGGCCAGTTCGAGCACGTGCTTCGGTCCCGGGTAGCCGTTCAGTTCGGCGGCCTTGGCCATGCCCATGCCGTGGCCGTCGAGCAGGCCCTGCATCTGCCCGGCCGGCAGCGACTGGATGCCGCCCCCGGCCATCGCCCTGTCGCAGCCCGGTCCGGCCGCGGTGGCCGAGAGCGCCCAGGCGAGGGTCAGCAGTGCGCTGGCGAATCGTGTCGGTTTCATGTCTCGCATCCTTGTTTGCGCCGTTTCGCGAGCAGCGCCCGCGCGACCCGCGAGGCGGGTTCGCGGCCGAGTCGGGCGCTGATCCATTCGGCCGTCGTCACCAGCGCATCGAGGTCGATGCCGCTGTCGATGCCGAGGCCGTTCAACAGATAGACCACGTCCTCGGTGGCGACGTTGCCCGAAGCGCCGGCGGCGTAGGGACAGCCACCGAGACCGCCGACCGAGGCGTCGAACACCGCGACGCCGGCCTCGAGCGAGGCCTGGATGTTGGCGATCGCCATGCCGTAGGTGTCGTGGAAGTGGCCGGCACAACGTTCTGCCGGCACGCGGGCGAACACCGCATCGAGCATGCGTCGGCAGGCGGCCGGGTTGCCGACGCCGATGGTGTCGCCGAGGCTGACCTCGTAGCAGCCCATGTCGCGCAGCGTGCCGGCCACCGCGGCCACCGCCACGGGCGCGATTTCGCCCTCGTAGGGGCAGCCGAGCACGCACGAGACGTAGCCGCGCACCCGCACGCCGGCAGCGTCGGCGGCGCTCATCACCGGCTCGAAGCGGGCCAGCGATTCGCCGATCGAGCAGTTGATGTTCCTGCGGCTGAAGCTTTCGGAGGCCGCGGCGAACACCGCCACCTCGCGCGCGCCGGCGGCGACGGCAGCGTCGAAGCCCTTCAGGTTGGGCGTCAACACCGGGTAGTCGATGCCCGGCAGGCGCTCGAGCCGGCGCATGATCTCGGGCGCATCGGCCATCTGCGGCACCCACTTCGGCGAGACGAAGGCGGTGGCCTCGATCGCCGGCAGCCCGGCGGCGCCGAGACGGGCGATCAGCGCGAGCTTGGTGTCGGTGTCGACCGGCTGTTTTTCGTTCTGCAGGCCGTCGCGGGGGCCGACCTCGACGATGCGGACGTGGCTGGGCAGCTTCATGGCGCCATTCTCCCCGATCAGGCGGCGGACTCGAAATCGACCAACTCGGCACCGTCGCCGACCTGGTCGCCGACCGCATAGTGGAAGGCCTTGACGGTGCCGGCGGCCGGCGCCGTGATGGTGTGCTCCATCTTCATCGCCTCGAGGATCAAGAGCGGTGCGCCCTTGGCAACGGTGGCGCCGACCTCGGCGATCAGCGCGATCACCTTGCCCGGCATCGGTGCCAGCAGGCCGCCCTCGGCGCCGCTGGCATCGGCGCCGTGATACAGCGGATCGATCGCCGCCAGCACCCAGGCCCGTCCGTTGAGGAAGACGTGGCGCCGTTCGCCGGCGACGATCACCGCCGCATCCATCCGCGTGCCGTCGAACTCCACCCGCAGCAGGCCGCGGGGCTCGCGCTCGCCGCGCGCCTCGACGCTGCGGCCGTCGAGGGCCAGCCCGTAGCCGTCGCGGCGATAGGTGACGCCGACGGTCTTCTCCTGCTCGCCGAAGCGCAGGCACAGGTCGCGCCGGGCGTGGCTGTTGAGCCGCCAGCCGTCGCGGGCATGCCACGGCGACGCCGGTTCGACGTCGCGGCGGGCCTGGGCGATGCCGCGCCCGGCCTCGCGCAGCAGCTCGGCCAGCGCCGCCACCAGCCAGACCTCGTCCGGCGGCGTGACGTCGGCCGGGAACAGGTAGTCGCGCTCGCGCTCGATCAGGCCGGTATCGAGATCGGCATTGGCGAAGGCCGGGCACGCGGTCAGCCGCGACAGGAAGCCGATGTTGTTGGCCACCCCCACCACCCGGTAGTCGGCCAGCGCCTGCAGCATGCGTGCGCAGGCGCGCTCGCGATCCTGGTCCCAGACGATCAGCTTCGCGATCATCGGGTCGTAGTGGGGGCTGATCTCGTCGCCTTCCTCGACGCCGGTGTCCACCCGCACGTGCAGGCTCTCGGCCGGTGGCGCGAGGTGGAGCAGGCGGCCGGTGGCGGGCAGGAAGCCCTTGTCCGGGTCCTCGGCGTAGATCCGTGCCTCGAGCGCGTGGCCGTGGATCTGCAGTTGTTCCTGGGTCAGCGGCAGCGGCTCGCCGGCCGCCACCCGCAACTGCCATTCGACCAGGTCCTGGCCGCTGATCATCTCGGTCACCGGGTGCTCGACCTGCAGCCGGGTGTTCATTTCCATGAAGTAGAAGCTGTCGTCCGGCGCCGAGATGAACTCGACCGTGCCGGCGCCGACATAGCCCACCGCCCTGGCGGCCTCGACCGCGGCCTGGCCCATCGCCGCGCGCCGCGCCGCCGTCATGCCGGGCGCCGGCGCTTCCTCCAGCACCTTCTGGTGGCGGCGCTGCACCGAGCAGTCGCGCTCGAACAGGTACACGCAGTGGCCGTGGGCGTCGCCGAAGACCTGGATCTCGACGTGGCGCGGGCGGATCACGTATTTCTCGACCAGCACGTGGTCGTCGCCGAAGCTCGATGCCGCCTCGCGCTGGCACGAGGCCAGCGCCTCGGCGAAGTCGGCGGCGCGCTCGACCAGGCGCATGCCCTTGCCGCCACCGCCGGCCGCGGCCTTGATCAGCACCGGATAGCCGATCGCCTCGGCCTCGCGGGCGAGCAGCGCCGGCGCCTGGTCGTCGCCGTGGTAGCCGGGGGTCAGCGGCACGCCGGCCGCCGCCATCAGCTTCTTGGCTTCGGACTTCGAGCCCATCGCGCGGATCGCCGAGACCGGCGGCCCGATGAAGACGATGCCGGCGGCGTCGCAGGCCTCGCAGAATGCCTCGTTCTCGGACAGGAAGCCGTAGCCCGGATGGATCGCCCGGGCGCCGGTCCGGCGCGCTGCGGCGATGATGCGCTCGATCACCAGATAGCTCTCGCGGGCCGGTGCCGGGCCGATCAGCACGGCTTCGTCGGCGAGCCGCACGTGGCGGGCGTCGGCGTCGGCCTCGGAATACACCGCCACGGTCTTGATGCCCATGCGGCGGGCGGTCTTGATCACCCGGCAGGCGATCTCGCCGCGGTTGGCGATCAGGATCTTGTCGAACATGCGGTCTCCGTCATTGTCTCGTCCCGGCCGGCAGCGTCGGCGGAAGGTTTTCGAGTCGGGCACGCCGCGGCCGCAGCAGCCGACCGAGGAATCGCCACAGGGCTGCGATCAGCAGGCCGGCGACCACCAGGAACAGCAGCAGTCCGCCGACGAACAACAGCGGTTGCGTGAACAGTGCCCACAGGCCGCCGGCGAACAGCACATCTTCGCCGAACGAGGCGAGCAGGTTGCTGGCCGGTTCGGGCGAGGTGTTGATCGCGGCACGGGTGCCGGCCTTGGCGAAATGGGTGCCGGCGGCCAGCGAGCCGCCGAGCAGTGCGGCCAGCAGCTGGGCGCCGGCAGAGTGGTCGCCGAAGGCCGCCGCGGCCAGTGCCGCGCCGGCCGGAATGCGCACGAAGGTGTGGATCGCGTCCCACAGCGAATCCATCCACGGCAGCTTGTCGGCGAGGAATTCGGTCACCAGCAGCAGGCCCGAAATCGCCAGGATCAACGGGTGGGTGAGCACGTCGAGGCTGCCGGGCAGCGTCACCCCGACCCAGCGGCCGACGGCGCCGAGCGCGAACACCAGCGCGTACAGGCGCAGTCCGCTGGCCCAGCCGATGCCGGCCGCCAGTGCGGTCAGCGAGGCGATGTCCACCGGCAGGTCGTGCCAGTCGAGCAGCGGCGCCAGGCCGTCGAGCGCGGCGGCGAGTTCGGCGGGCAGCAGGCTCATCGCGGTCGCCGTGCTCATGCCTGCCAGTCCGGCCGACGCTTGTCGAGGAAGGCCGCCAGTCCTTCGCGCGCCTCCGGCGTCGCCCGCAGTTCGGCGATGCGATGCGCGGTGTCGGTCAGCAGGGCCTCGTCCACCGGCTGGTTGGCGATCGCGCGGATCAGGTCCTTGGCGGCGAGCTGCGCCCGTGGCCCACCGGCGAGCAGCGCACTGACCTGGGCCAGCACGGCATCGTCGAGGGCGTCGTCGGCCACCGCCTGATGGGCGATGCCGATCTCGACGGCGTGCACGGCGTCGATGCGCTCGCCGCTCTGGAAGTAGCGGGCGGCCTGGCGTTCGCCGATGGCGCGCAGCACGTAGGGGCTGATCGCGGCCGGGATGATGCCGAACCGCACTTCCGAGGTGGCGAACACCGCCCGTTCGCCGGCGATGCAGATGTCGCAGGCGCAGGCGAGGCCCATGCCGCCGCCCAGCGCCGCACCGTGCACGCGGGCGACGGTCGGCTTGCGGCACCGGGCGATGCGTTCGAGCATGCGGGCCAGCCGCATCGCGTCGGCATGGTTGTCGGCGACGCTGGCCTCGCCGGCGGCCTTCATCCAGTTCACGTCGGCGCCGGCCGAAAAACTGGCGCCGCGGCCGGCCAGCACGATCGCCCGCACCGTGTCGTCCGCGTCGAGGGCGGCGAAGGCCGCGTCGAGCTCGGCGATCACGGTCGCGTTGAAGGCATTGTGACGCTCCGGCCGGTTCATCCAGACCATGGCGAAGCCGGCCACACGTTCGATTTCGAGGGTTTCAGGCATGTTGTCCTCCTGCCGCCAGCACGACTGCGGCATGCAACAGCGCATTGGCCACGAAGACCGCGAAGATGCCGATCGGGGCCGGATGCGCGAGGCCGAAGAAGACGACCTGCTCGACTGCGCGCATCGCCCAGAACAGCACGATGCCGGCCTGCAGCGCGATGCCGAGCGGCGAGCCGGTGATGCTTTCGGTGTAGACCGTCTGCAGCACCGCGAACATCACGAAGACGTAGATCAGGCGCACGTTCATCACCTGCATCACGGCGCGGTTGACCCGGCCCAGGCAGCCGAGCCGTCCGTGCCAGTCGAACAGCCGCCAGAACGCCGGGTGGAACAGCGCGAAGCCCGGATTGGCCGCCGCGCAGCCGACGATCAGGCCGTTCGCCATGATCGCGCTACATCCGGAACACGCCGAAGCGGGTCGGCGGGATCGGGGCATTGAGCGCGGCCGACAGGCTGAGGCCGAGGATGCGGCGGCTCTGGGCCGGATCGACCACGCCGTCGTCCCACAGCCGCGCGGTGGCGTAGTAGGGGTGGCCCTGGTGCTCGTACTGCTCGCGGATCGGCGCCTTGAAGGCCGCCTCGTCCTCGGCGCTCCAGGCCTCGCCGCGGGCCTCGAGGCCGTCGCGGCGCACCGTCGCCAGCACGCTGGCGGCCTGCTCGCCGCCCATCACGCTGATGCGGCTGTTGGGCCACATCCACAGGAAGCGCGGCGAGTAGGCGCGCCCGCACATGCCGTAGTTGCCGGCGCCGAAGCTGCCGCCGATCAGCATCGTGATCTTCGGCACCTGGGCGGTGGCCACCGCCGTCACCATCTTGGCGCCGTCCTTGGCGATGCCGCCGTTCTCGTACTTGCGCCCGACCATGAAGCCGGTGATGTTCTGCAGGAACACCAGCGGGATGCCGCGCTGGGCGCACAGCTCGATGAAGTGGGCGCCCTTCTGCGCCGACTCGCCGAAGAGGATGCCGTTGTTGGCGACGATGCCCACCGGCATGCCGTAGAGCTGGGCAAAGCCGGTCACCAGGGTGGTGCCGTAGCGCGCCTTGAATTCGTCGAAGCGCGAGCCGTCGACGATGCGGGCGATGACCTCGCGCACGTCGAACGGCTTGCGCGTGTCGGTCGGGATGATGCCGTAGATCTCCTGCGGGTCGTAGGCCGGCTCCTCGGCCTCGCCGAAGGCCATCGCCACCGGCTTCGTGCGGTTGAGGTTGCCGACGATGCGCCGCGCGATGTAGAGCGCGTGCGGGTCGTTCTCGGCGAGATGGTCGGCAACGCCGGACAGGCGGGTATGGACGTCGCCGCCGCCCAGGTCCTCGGCGCTCACCACCTCGCCGGTGGCGGCCTTGACCAGCGGCGGGCCGCCGAGAAAGATCGTGCCCTGGTTCTTGACGATCACGGTCTCGTCGCTCATCGCCGGCACGTAGGCGCCGCCGGCGGTGCACGAGCCCATCACCACGGCGATCTGCGCAATGCCCTTGGCCGACATGTTGGCCTGGTTGTAGAAGATGCGGCCGAAGTGGTCGCGGTCCGGAAAGACCTCGTCCTGGCGCGGCAGGAAGGCGCCGCCGGAATCCACCAGGTAGATGCAGGGCAGGTGGTTCTGCTCGGCGATCTCCTGCGCGCGCAGGTGCTTCTTGACCGTCATCGGGTAGTAGGTGCCGCCCTTCACGGTGGCATCGTTGGCGACGATCATGCATTCGTTGCCGTTCACCCGGCCGATGCCGGTGATGACGCCGGCCGAGGGGGCCTCGTCGTCGTACATGCCGAAGGCGGCGAGCTGGCCGACCTCGAGGAAGGGCGTGCCCGGGTCGAGCAGGTGGTTGACCCGCTCGCGCGGCAGCAGCTTGCCGCGGGCGGTGTGCTTGGCGCGGGCCTTTTCGCCGCCGCCCTGGGCGATGCGCGCGGCCTGCGTGCGCAAGTCCTCGACCAGCGTGCGCAGCGCCGCCGCATTCGCCCGGAATTCTTCCGCGCGCGGATTGATCTGGCTCTTGATCGTACTCATGTCTCCTCGCCCGTCCAGGGTCGCCCCGGCGTCACAGTTGGCGTTCGTCGTGGATCACCCGCGACGCTTCCGAGCCCCGGTAGTCCGCCATCGCCTGCAGCAATGCGTCGGGCTCGCGGCCGTGCAGCAGCAGGCCGCGGTTCGCGGGTTTCATGAAGCCCTCGGTGACCGCCGCGTCGAACATCGTCACCAGCGGCCGGTAGTAGTCGCCGACGTCGAGCAGCGCGGCGGGCTTGCGGTGGAAGCCGAGCTGCGCCCAGGTCAGGATCTCGAACAGCTCCTCGAAGGTGCCGAGTCCGCCCGGCAGCGCGATGAAGCCGTCCGACAGTTCGGCCATCCGCGCCTTGCGGGTGTGCATCGAGTCCACCACTTCGAGCCGGGTCAGGCCGGGGTGACCGACTTCCCACTTCATCAGCGCATCCGGAATGATGCCGGTGACGCGGCCGCCGGCGGCCAGGCAGGCGTCGGCGACGATGCCCATCAGCCCGACCTTGCCACCGCCGTAGACCAGTTCGATGCCCCGCTCGGCGAGCAGCCGGCCGAGGGCGTCGGCGCTGGCGCGGTAGGCGTCGCGTACGCCGGCGCGCGAGCCGCAGAACACGCAGATGCGCTCGAAGCCGGCCATCTCAGAATCCGCCTTCGGCCAGCCAGCGCTCGATCTGCGCAAGGCGGTCGACGCCCCAGAAGGGCTCGCCGTCGATGACGACGTAGGGCGAGCCGAAGACGCCGGCCGCGAGCGCCTCGCCGCAGGCGTCCTTCAAGCGCTGCTTCACAGCATCGTCGTCGAGCGCCAGCGCGCAGGCGTCGGCATCGGCGCCGACTGCGGCGGCCAGCGCGACGACGACGTCCTTGTTCGAGATGTCGCGCCCATCGACGAAATAGGCACGGAACACCGCATGGGCGAAGGCGCGGGCCATCGCGCAGTCCTGGCCGTGCAGCCAGTAGTAGGCGCGTGCGGCGTGCTGGGTGGCGACCGGGAACGCCGCCGGGATGGTCAGTGCGATACCGAGATGGCGGGCGCTGCGGCGGATGTCGTGCAGCGAGTAAGGCCCCTTCATCGGAATCGAAGGCAGCGGCTGGCTGTCGAGCTGCTTGTAGACCACGCCGAGCAGCATCGGCTTCCAGCGCACCTTGCGATCGAAGCGCGCCGCCAGCGCGTCGATGCGTTCGCTCATCAGGTAGCCGTAGGGCGACGAGAAATCGAAGTGGAAGTCGATCGGATCAAACATCTGCGGTTCTCCCGTCAGCGCTTCGGCCAGAGGATCATCTGGGTGCAGCGGAACAGCGCCAGCCGACCGCGATCACCGTGGACCTCGGCATCCCAGACATGGGTGTTGCGACCGCAATGGGCCGCGGTGGCGACGCAGGCGATGCGCCCGTCGTGCTGGGTGCCGAGGAAGTTGCTCTTCAGTTCGATCGTGGTGAAGCCTTCGGCGCCTTCCGGCAGGTGGGCGAAGGTGGCGTAGCCGCAAGCGGTGTCGGCCAGCGCGATCACCGACGCGGCATGCAAGTAGCCGTTGGGCGCGAGCATGTCCGGGCGCAGGTCGAAGCCGGCTTCGAGGCGGCCGGCCTCGACGAGGGTGACCTCGAAGCCGAACCAGCCCGGCAGCGTGCCGGGGGTGCGCGCGTTCAGGCGCTCGAGCGAAAAGGCGGGATTGAGGCGGGGTGGGGGCATCGTGTCTCCGGGGTCGGGGGGTTACCAGGGCAGGGGGTCGCCCCGGTAGCTGAAAAAGCCGCCGCTCGGGAAGGCGTCGGCGTCGTCGATCACGCGGCGCATGCCGGTCACCGACTCGGGTGGCAGCAGCGGCGCGTCGGGGCCGCCCATCTCGGTTCGGACCCAGCCCGGGTAGAGCGCGACGATGCGCAGGCCGCTGTCGGCGTAGGCGCTGGCGGCGCACTTGACCACCATGTTGACGGCGGCCTTGGAGCAGCGGTAGAGCAGTGCGAACGGGCTGTCGGCGTCGCCGATCGAGCCCATCCGCGAGCTCAGCACGGCGATCGTGCCACCGGCGGCCATGCGCGGCGCGAGCTGCTCGATCAGCGCGATCGTGCCGAGCACGTTGGTGCGCATGACCCGGTCGAAGTCCTCCGGGTCAGGGGTCTCGAAGCCCAGGTTCTTGACGCCGAGCGCGCCGGCGCTGATCACCAGGTGGTCGAGTTCGTGCTGCAGCGCCTCGGCCACGGCATCGATCGAGGCCAGGTTGCAGACGTCGATCGCATGGGTGGTGATCGCGGCCGGCAGATCGGTCGAGGCCGGGTGGCGCAGGCCGGCCAGCACCCGCCAGCCGGCGGCGGCGTACTGGCGAACGAATTCCAGTCCGAGACCGCGCGAGGCGCCGACCACCAGCACGGTCTTCATCGTGTTCTCCTCCCGTCGTTGTGCGCGCCCGGAGGCGCGGCCGGCGCTCACGGACCGAGCGACTCGAGCGCGGCCAGATAGCGCGGCATCAGATCCTCGGGGCGGCTGACGTTGAGGCCGAGATCGGTCATCAGCCCGTCCTTCAGGCCGTAGGCCCAGGCATGGACGGTCAGCGGCTGGCCACGGCGCCAGGCGTCCTGCACGACCACGGTCTGGGCGACGTTGACCACCTGTTCGAGCGCGTTCAGTTCGCACAGGCGGTCGTGGCGCAATTCCTCCGGCAGGCAATCGACCCGCTTGCGATGCTTGACGTGCACATCGATGACGTGGCGCAGCCAGATGTCCACCAGGCCGACGCGGGCCCGATCGAGCGCGGCCTTGACGCCGCCGCAGCCGTAGTGACCGACCACCATGATGTGCTTGACCTTCAGCACTTCGACCGCGAACTGCACCACCGACAGGCAATTGAGGTCGGTATGGACGACGACGTTGGCGACGTTGCGGTGCACGAATACCTCGCCCGGCAGCAGGCCGATGATCTGGTTCGCCGGCACCCGCGAATCCGAGCAGCCGATCCACAGATATTCCGGCGTCTGCAACTGTGACAGCTTCTCGAAGTATTGCGGATCCACCTCGCGCATCTGCTGCGACCAGGCGCGGTTGTAGTCGAACAGGTGGGCGAGCATGTCGTTCTGAACCCGCTCCTCGTTCCACGATTCGAGGTCGAGGGCGAGGAACATCGTGCCTTCGATCGGCGTCGGGTAATAGGCCGGCGCCTCCTGGAAGCCGAGTTCGCGATAGAGCTTCACGGCGATCCGCATCGCCGGCAGGGTGTCGAGCAGGATGCGCCGGTAGCCCAGCGTGCGCGCCGCCTTGATCGCAGCCAGCGCGAGGTCGCGACCGAGGCCGAGCGCGCGGAATTCGGGCTCGACATACAGCCGCTTCATCTCGCAGACACCGTCCGAGAATCGGCGGATGCCGACGCAGCCGGCCGGACGGCCGTCGCATTCGGCGTAGAACAGGCGACCCTCGGGCGGCGCATAGGCGCCGGGCAGACTGGCCATCTCGTCGGCGAAGCCCTGGAACGAGAGATCGCGGCCGAGCCAGGCCGCGTAATTGCGAAAGAACTGGCGTACGTGGTCCAGTTCGGTGGAATCGTTCGCGTCGAGGACGCGCAGCGTGTTTGCCATGTCGTTCGAGTCTCCGTTGGCCGGGAAGCCGAGACGATACCGGAGCGATCGGGCTTACGGCATCCCTCGCCGTGCCCGGATCGGGGGGCCGGGTCCCTCAGGCGGTTTCGGCGAACAGCTCGCGGCCGATCAGCATGCGGCGGATCTCGCTGGTGCCGGCGCCGATCTCGTAGAGCTTGGCGTCGCGCCACAGCCGGCCGACCGGGTATTCGTTGGTGTAGCCGACGCCGCCCAGTGCCTGGATCGCCTCGCCGGCCATCCAGGTGGCCTTCTCGGCCGAGTACAGGATCGCGCCGGCGGCGTCCTTGCGCAGGCTGCGGGCGTGGTCGGCCCGGTCGCAGGCCTGGCCGACGGCATAGACGTAGGCGCGATTGGCCATCCAGGTCGAGTACATGTCGGCGAGCTTGCCCTGCATCAGCTGGAATTCGCCGATCGGGGTGTCGAACTGCCTGCGCTCGTGCAGGTAGGGCAGCACCGCGTCCATGCAGGCGGCCATGATGCCGAGGGGGCCACCGCACAGCACCGCGCGCTCGTAGTCGAGCCCGCTCATCAGCACCTTGACGCCGTTGCCGACGCCGCCGAGCACGTTCTCCTCGGGCACCTCGACGTCGTCGAAGAACAGCGGATAGGTGTTCGAGCCGCGCATGCCGAGCTTGTCGAGGTGGCTGCCGTGGGAGAAGCCCTTCATGCCACGCTCGATGATGAAGGCGGTGATGCCGCGCGGGCCGGCGGCGACGTCGGTCTTGGCATAGACCACCAGGGTGTCGGCGTCACCGCCGTTGGTGATCCACATCTTCGCGCCGTTCAGCACGAAGCGGTCGCCCTTCTTGTCGGCCCGCAGCTTCATGCTGACGACGTCGGAGCCGGCATTGGGCTCGCTCATCGCCAGCGCGCCGACGTGCTCGCCGGAGACCAGCTTGGGCAGGTAGCGCTGCTTCTGCGCGGCGTCGCCGTTGCGCCGGATCTGGTTCACGCAGAGGTTGGAGTGGGCACCGTAGGACAGGCCCACCGATGCCGAGGCGCGCGAGACTTCCTCGAGCGCGACGATGTGCGCCAGGTAGCCCATCCCGGTGCCGCCGTATTCCTCGCCGACGGTCATGCCGTGCAGGCCCAGATCACCCAGCTTTCGCCACAGGTCGGCCGGGAAGAGATTGTCGCGGTCGATGTCGGCTGCACGCGGCGCGATCTCGTCGGCGGCGAAGGCCTGCACCGTGTCGCGCAGCATCTCGATCGTCTCGCCGAGGCCGAAGTCCAGGCTGGGCAGGTTCATGGCAGGTGTCTCCCGTGTTGTTCGATCGGTCAGGCGGCGGCCGGGTGTGCGCGTTCGGCCTTGCCGTGCATTGCCATGATGGTCTGCTGCATCAGCGCGCACAACGTCCATGTGTGGTCGCGCACGGCGAACACCTCGGCCCGGGTGACCAGCAGCGTGCGGCCGGGACGGACCACTTCGCCGCGGGCCACCAGGCGTTCGCCATCGGCCGGCGCCATCAGGTTCAGCTTGTACTCGACGGTGAGCACGCTGGTGCCGGCTGGGACCAGGCTGGCCGCGGCGAAGCCGGCGGCGTTGTCGGCGATCATGCCGATGATGCCGCCGTGCACGTAGCCGTGCTGCTGCGTCAGTTCGTGCCGGCTGTCGAGCGCGATCTCGCAATGCCCCGGCGCTACCCGCGTCATCTCGGCGCCGATCAGCGTCATCGCCGGCTGACGGGCGAAGCTGTCGCGGACGCGCTGCTCGAAATTCGGGTCGGCGGGCTGGAAGCCCGATTCGTCGATGCTGGTGACCATGGCCGCTGCCTTGATTGACGTTTACGTTAACGTAAACTAAACTCGACAAAAATCAAGCGTCGGAGCGCATCCGCTCGTCCAGTTCGGCCTTGGCGGCGGCGGCTTCGGCGGCATCGTTGCCGAGCAGTCCGCGGCACTGGCGTTCCAGCATGTCGATCTCCGCCAGCACTGCCTCGATGTCCTCGCGCTGTTGTTCGAGCGAGGCGCGGCGGCTCGCGAGCACCGCCTTGAAGCGCTTGAGTTGCGGCACCGAATTGCGCACGCCGTCGTACATGCCGATGATCTCGCGGATCTCGGCCAGCGACAGGCCCAGGCGCTTGCCCCGCAGGGTCAGGCGCAGGCGGGTGCGATCGGCCTTGGAGTAGACGCGGCTGCGGCCCTGGCGCGACGGGCTGAGCAGACCCTGGTCCTCGTAGAAGCGGATCGCCCGCGGGGTGATGTCGAATTCGCGGGAGAGTTGTGTGATGGTGTACGTCTGTTCGCTGCTCATGGCCACCCAGGCGAAGATCGGCGGCGCCCGTCGGCGCCCGTCGGCGTGCCGCATGCGAGATTATAGGAGCAGGGCGGCCGCTGGCGGCCCCTGTCGGGAAACGGATTCGAAGATGAACCAAAGTGACTTGCGGTATCCCTGGTCGAAGCCGCCGGCGGCGGCGTGCCTGACGACGGTGGCGCCCGGTGTGCATTGGCTGCGTATGCCGTTGCCGTACGCGCTCGACCACATCAACCTGTGGCTGCTCGACGATGGCGACGACGGCTGGTGTGCGGTCGATACCGGCTTCGGGCTCGACGAGGTCCGCCAGAGCTGGCAGCAGCTGCTGGCCGCCGAGGACGCCCGGCGTCTGCGGCGCATCGTCGTCACGCATTTCCACCCGGATCACCTCGGCCTGGCCGACTGGCTGCGGACCGAGACCGGTGCCGAGCTGGTCATGAGCCACGGCGAATTCGTTACCGGGCATGCCGTCTGGCATGGGCTGCCCGGGCACGATCCGGCGTCGATGGTGGCCCTTTACGAAACCCACGGCCTTGATCCGGCCCGTTGTGATGCACTGCGCAACCGGGGCAACGGCTACCGCCGCGGGGTGCCGTCGCTGCCGGCGGACTTTGCGCGCCTGTTCGATGGCGACGAACTCGACATCGGCGGCCGCCGATGGCGTGCGCTGGTCGGCCACGGCCACTCACCCGAGCACATGGCGCTTTACTGCGAACAGCTCGGGGTGCTGATTTCGGGCGACATGGTGTTGCCGCGGATCTCGACCAACGTCAGCGTTTATGCTGCCGCGCCGCACGCCGATCCACTGGCGTGGTTTCTCGAATCGCTGCGGCGCATCAATGATTTGCCGGCCGACACGCTCGTGCTACCATCGCACGGTTTGCCGTTTCATGGTTTGCATGCGCGGGTCGCCCAGCTGGAGCAACACCATCGCGACCGCTGCGAGCAGTTGCTGGCGGCATGCGATCGACCCCGCAGCGCTGGGGAACTGCTCCATATCCTGTTCCCGCGCGAGCTGGACACGCACCAAGTGATGTTTGCCATGGGAGAGGCGATCGCCCACCTCAACCATCTGACGCATCAGGGGACCCTGAGCTGCACCAAAGACGGTGATGGGCGGACGCGATATATCCGAACCGAATAGACCAGGAGATGACAAGAATGGCGGCACCCACCGAAACCGAAAAGCAGGACCAGCCCGATCCGACGGAGCTGGCCAAGACCTACGCCGAGGTCGCACAGCGTGCCTCCACCCTGATCAGCGATCACATCCAGCGCCAGGTCAAGCGCGGCATCACGCCGCCGCAGGACGAGCTCGGTATCGCCCAGGCCTTCATGGACATGATGGCCAAGCTGCTGTCCAACCCGTATCGCCTCGCCCAGGCCCAGATGAACCTGGTATGGGACTACTTTTCGCTGTGGCAGCAGTCGATGCTGCGCTTCGCCGGCATGAATGCCGCGCCGGTGGCTTCGCCCGACAAGAGTGACAAGCGCTTCAAGGACGAGCAGTGGCAGGAGCACTTCCTGTTCGACTTCATGAAGCAGTCGTACCTGATCACCGCGCGCAACATCCATGACACCGTCTGCTGCGTCGATGGCCTCGACGAACAGACCCAGAAGAAGGTCAACTTCTACACCCGCCAGTATATCGACGCGCTGTCGCCGTCGAACTTCGCGCTGACCAACCCCGAAGTGTTCCGCGAGACGGTCAAGAGCCACGGCCAGAACCTGGTCAAGGGCCTGAACAACCTGTTGCGCGACATCGAGGACGGCGGCGGCAACCTGCGCGTGCGCATGACCGATACCTCGGCCTTCGAACTCGGCAAGAACGTCGCGACGACGCCGGGCAAGGTGGTGTTCCAGAACGAGATGATGCAGCTCGTCCAGTACACGCCGAGCACCGACAAGGTGCTGAAGCGGCCGCTGCTGATCTGCCCGCCGTGGATCAACAAGTTCTACATCATGGACCTGCGCGAGAAGAACTCGCTGATCAAGTGGTGCGTCGACCAGGGTCACACCACCTTCGTCATCTCGTGGGTCAACCCGGACGAGAAGCTGGCCGCGAAGAGCTTCGATGCCTACGTGATCGACGGTGTCATGGCCGCCCTCGACCAGATCGAGAAACAGACCGGCGAGAAGGAAGTGAATGCGGCCGGCTACTGCCTCGGCGGCACCCTGCTGGCGACCTCCTGCGCCTATCTGGCAGCGAAGAAGCAGAAGCGGATCGCGTCGGCCACCTTTTTCACCACGATGACCGATTTTTCCGACCCGGGCGAACTCAGCGTGTTCCTCGACGAGGGCCAGATCTCCAACCTCGAGAAGAAGATGTTCGAGCGCGGCTACCTGGAAGGCTCGGAGATGGCCGGTACCTTCAACATGCTGCGTGCCAACGACCTGATCTGGTCCTTCGTGGTGAACAACTACCTGATGGGCAAGGATCCGTTCCCGTTCGACCTGCTGTACTGGAACTCAGACTCCACCCGCATGCCGGCCACGATGCACAGCTTCTATCTGCGCAACATGTACATGGAGAACCGCCTGATCGAGCCGGGCGGCATCGAGATCGACGGCACGCCGATCGACCTGTCGAAGATCAAGATCCCGTGCTACTTCATCTCGGCGATCGAAGACCACATCGCGCCGTGGAAGAGCACCTACATGGGCGCGACTGTGTTCGGCGGTCCGACCCGCTTCGTGCTGGGCGGCTCCGGCCACATCGCCGGCATCATCAACCCGCCGGTCGCCAACAAGTACGGCTTCTGGATCAATCCGGCGGCCAAGCTGCCGAAGACCTCCGACGAGTGGTTCGCCAACGCGCAGCAGCACGCCGGCTCGTGGTGGGTCGATTGGCAGGATTGGGTCACCGCCCACGACGACACCCAGGTCGCGCCGCGTGATCCCGGCAAGGGCAAGCTCAAGCCGATCGAGGACGCGCCGGGCTCGTACGTCAAGATGCGCGCGGACAGCAAGAAGGCGGCCTGAGCGTTTCCCGCCGCGACACCGACAAGGGGCCCGAGCGGCCCCTTTTTTTTCGCCGCCGCCAATGACCGGGTTGCTGCCGCCATTGCCTGCCGAATGCGTGCTCGACACCAACACGGTGCTCGCGTTGTGGCTGTTCGAGGATCCGACGATCGCCGGCCTGCGTGTGGGGGTCGAAGCCGGCGTGCTGAAGCCGCTGTGCATCGACGCCACGCTCGAAGAACTGCGTCGCGTGCTGGCCTACCCCCGCTTCCAGCTGTCCCCGGAGCGGCAGCAGCAGATCGCCGGCAGCTATCGCGCCCGCTGTCGCGGCATCGCCATCGTCGATGGCGATGCCGGATCGCTGCCGATTTGCCGCGACCCCGACGACCAGAAGTTTCTCGAACTCGCGGCCGCTGCTGGCGCACCGCTGCTGATCAGTCGCGACAAGGCACTGTTGCGGTTGGCGCGCCACCGCCTGTTGCGCGACCGGCTTCGCATCCTGCGACCGGAGGCGGTCGAGCAGGCCCTCCGGCAGCAGGCCGCGATCGGCTGACCTGCGGCGCTCGATCGCGCTGCCGTGCATGGTGCAACTGTGCGGCGCGCCGGCCGATTGTCGGTTCTCCGACAATCGATTCGCCGACGCGCGCCGGCAATCGTCGCCGGAAAATGGGCGCCGAGCGGGGCTCTGGTGACGCAGGCCGTGGGGGCGGCAGGCTGGCGCACGATTTGCATCGCGCAGTCGGATCGCAATCAATCGACGACTGGCATGAAGAATCATCTGGACTGGTCCGCCTACCGTGACGCCGGCATGGGCGACGCCTACGCAGACATCCCCCGGCATGGCGGCGACTTCGCCAAGGCGGTGGCGGCCTGCATCAACAGTCGTGTTTGCGAGACCCGTGGCCACCAGGTGATGTGCCCGAGCTTTCAGGTCAGCGGCAAACCGGCGCTGTCCACCGGCGGAAGGGTGCGCATGCTGAAGGCCGCCTTGTCCGACGAACTGGCGGAGCAGGCCCTCGCCGATCCGGCACTGGCCGAGGCTATGGACCTGTGCCTGGCCTGCAAGGGCTGCAAGCGAGAATGCGAAGCCAACGTGGACATGGCGCTGATCAAAGCCGAATACCTGGCCCAGCGCGCGGCGCGACAGGGGCTCAGCCTGCGCAGCCGCCTGTTCGCCGGCCTGCCGCGCTGGCTGCATCGTTACCGCGGGCTGCGTTGGCTGATCCGATGGCGCAACTGCTCTCCCCGAGTCGCCCGGCTGGTCGAATCGACGCTGGGGCTGGCGGCCGCGCGACTGCTGCCGGAGCCGGCGCCAACACCCTTCCGACGGCTGGCGGCGTTCCCGGAATCGAGCCGTGAGGGCCTGCCCGAGGTGGTGTTGCTGGTCGACACCTTCACCCGGCAGTTCGAGCCCCTGATCGCCGCCCACGCCTGCGCGGTGCTGGCCGCCGGCGGCTACGGCGTGCAGGTGGCCGAGCCGACACCGGATGCGGCAGAGCCGGATCGCCCGCTGTGCTGCGGTCGTACCTATCTGGCCCAGGGCCTCGTCGCGCAGGCCCGTGCCGAAGCGGCCAGGATGGCGGCGGCGCTGAAGCCGCATGTCGATGCCGGTCGCGTGATCGTCGGGCTGGAGGCCTCCTGCGTGCTCGGCCTGCGTGACGACGCCCAGGCCTTGGGGCTCGCGACCGACCTGGCTGCAGTCGGTCGTCGCGTCGTGATGTTCGAGGAGTTCCTTGCCCGGGAGCAGATGGCCGGGCGCCTGGCGCTGCCGCTGGAGAGCGCCGCCGGGCAGCGGCTGCTGGTGCACGGCCACTGCCACCAGAAGGCGGTGGGCGCGATGAAGGCGGTGCGCCGGGTGCTGCGGCAGGTGCCCGACCTCGAGTTCGAGATGATCGACGCCGGATGCTGCGGCATGGCCGGCACCTTCGGTCTCGAAGCGGAACATTCGGCGTTTTCGATGGCGATCGCCGAGCAGGCACTGATGCCGGCGCTGCGGGCGGCACCGGACGCGGCGGTGATGTCCAACGGCTTCTCCTGTCGTCAGCAGATGAAGGGGCAGGGTGACCACCGCGGGCAACATCTGGCATCGATCCTGTTCCGGCAACTGGGCGCGCAGGTCGGCCGATGAGTGGCGCGACGGCCGGCGACGGACGCATCGAGGCCGTTCTCGCCTATCACGAGGCCACCAGGCACCGGTTGCGCGCTTATGCGCCGGGCCCGTGCTACCTGGACTGGGACGCCCAGCCGGACCCGTTCCGGCGCTGGCATCCGGCGCCGGCGATCGAATTGCCGCTGATCGACGGCAACGGTCCCGGAAGCTTCGATGCGCTGCATCGGCAAGCGGTACGGCCACAGGCGGTCGATGCGCGCAGTCTCGGGCTGTTTCTCGAGCTGGCCCTCGGCCTTTCGGCCTGGAAGCGTCTGGGCGCCGAGCGCTGGCCGCTGCGCAACAATCCGTCCAGCGGCAACCTGCATCCTACCGAGGGCTATCTGCTGCTGTGGCGCCGGGTATCGGCGACGATCCCGCCGGGGCTCTACCATTACGCCCCGCACGAGCATGCGCTGGAATGCCGGGCCACCTTGCCCGACGTCGCGGCGCGAAAGCTGGCCTCGGCCCATCCCGGCAGCTTCGGCGCCATCGCCTGGAGCAGTATCGTCTGGCGCGAAGCCTGGAAGTACGGCGCCCGGGCCTACCGTTACTGCCAACTCGATTTGGGCCACGCCCTGGGCGCCGCGCGCTACGCGGCGGCAGCGCTCGGGTGGATGCTGCGGGCCGATCCCGCGCCCGGCGACCGGCAACTGGCGAGCTTGCTGGGCCTCGACCGGGAAACCGATTTCGCCGATGTCGAGCGTGAGCATCCGGAGATGATCGCCCTCGTAGGCGATCGCGTCGACGGCGCGCCGGACTGGGCCATGCTGGCGACCGCCTGGACCGACTGGCAAGGGCAGGCGAGCCGCCTCAGTGCGGAATCGGTGGTCTGGCCCGAGATCGCCCGGGTGGTGCCGGTCGTGGTCAAGCCGGTGATCGAGGCAGCGCCACTGCCGCCGGTGCGACCGATCGCGCAGCCGCCGGCGATACGCGAAGTCGATGCGGCATGGCTGATCCGCTCGCGCCGCAGCGCCCAGCGCATGGACGGCGTGTCCGGCATTTCGGCCGCCGCGTTCCGGCGGCTGCTGACGCAGACGCTGGCGACCAGCGGCGTGGTGCCGCTCGACGCCTTCCCCTATCCGCCGGCGATTCATCTCGCGGTCTTCGCCCATCGCGTCGAAGGCCTGGACACTGGTCTCTACCTGTTGCTGCGAGACGCCGGGCACGGTCGTGCACTGGTGCAGGCAATCACCGCTGCCGACGGTGCCGCCCGGTCCACTGCGGGCACCTCGCTGCCGCTTTATCGGGTGCACGCGCCGGCCGACCTCGGGCGAACCACCTCGGCTTTGGCCTGTCACCAGGGCATTGCCGGCCACGGCGCCTTCGCGCTCGCCATGATCGCCGACTTCGGTCCGGTGCTGCGGGCCGAAGGCGCCTGGGCCTGGCGGCGACTGCACTGGGAAGCCGGCCTGATCGGCCAGGTGCTCTACCTGGAGGCGGAGGCGGTCGGCTTGCGGGGTACCGGCATCGGCTGCTTCTTCGATGACGAGGTGATGCGCACGCTCGGCCTGGCACCCGGACCACAGGCCCGCTGGCAGGTCGTCTACCAGTTCACGGTCGGCCGGCCGGTCGACGACGCACGTCTGGTCAGCGAGCACGCCTATGGCCACCTGCCCGCGCATCGCCGGACCTCGGGTGGCTGGGCATGAGCGCCCACGCACGGCCGCCCGAAGTGGGCGCGATTCCTTCCCCGGGGAGGGCGTCACGACGCCACGGGTGGGGCGTCCAGTGAGCGCGCAACAGCCCGATGTCGGCGATTACGATCGACTTTTCGCGAGCTACGGCGCGGATCTCGGATCGATCTACCGCGGGCCCGACGACGACCGCTACGCCTTGCTGTTCGAGCAGGTGATCCGGCTGCTGATCCGTCCGTCACCGTTCAATCGGACGCTGCCGGAGCCATTCCGGGTGGTCGCTCGCGGCTACCGCGACGGTGATCCGATCACCGTGGCGCACTTCGGTGATCCGGCGAACCGTCACTTCATGCTGTGCGACCTCCACGATCTGGTCATGCTGAAGGGCGGATTGCGCCTGCGGCGCAGCGAGAAGACGTCATGAGTCGCGGCCCGCAAGCGGTCTACGACCGCATACTCGGCGGTGTCGTTTCGGAGGCTCGGGTCGCCCAACTCGTGCTCGGCCTGACCTGGACCTGGTGTCGCACGGCGCAGTCGATCGGTTTCGCGCAAAGTCCGGGCCTGGCGTCGAGAACGCTCGGCTTTGCGGGGTCGGTGGCGGGCAGGCCGGTGGCCGAGGTCGCAGCCTGGCTCCGCTCGTGGGATCCGTTCGAAGCCACCGTCGGCCTGGCCGCGGCCAATGCGGTGATCAATGTGCCGGGCAATGCGTTGATGGCACGGGCGACCCCGATCACCGCGGCGGGGCCGGCCAACCTCGCAGTGTTCGAGTTCTTCCGCCCGCGCCTCGAACGGTGCAAGGTCGTCGTCGTCGGTCGCTACCCCGGATTGGCGGCGCTGACCGAAGGGCTGGATGTCACCGTGCTGGAGCGCCAGCCGGTCGCCAACGATCTGCCGGATCCTGCTGCCGAGTTCGTGATTCCCCAGGCCGACTGGGTATTCATCACTGCCACGTCGCTGATCAACAAGACCTTCCCGCGACTCGCCGCTCTCGCTCGTGACGCCGTGACCGTGCTGATGGGGCCGTCCACGCCGTGGCTGCCGGCCTTCGCCGAGTTCGGCGTCGATTTCGTCGCGGGCGTGCTGCCGGTGGACATCGATCGGGCCGCTGCGATCGCCGGCGAAGGCGGCGGCACCCGGCTGTTCGGCGAGGGTGTACGCTACGCCGTCGCCGACATCGGCGCCGGAACAGTCGCCACGCTGAAGCAGCGGATCGCCGAAACCGCCGGGCGGCGCGATGCCCTCAAGCAGGCGATGGCGACCTGGTACGACGCCGGTCATCGCGGGCGCTTTCCGGCGCTTGCCGAACTGGAGGCTGCGACCGCCGAACTCGCCGACCTGGATACGCGCTACAAGCGCCAGTGGGATGCGCGCCAGTGACTGGGGGCGATGCCCGCAGGCGGCCCGCTCTCCGCTGGCCCAGGGCGGCCATGCACCCGGCGGGTCGGTACAGCAGCCGATCGTCGCCCGCCCCGGCCACCACGCCGAGGCGATCGACGGGTATCCTCGCCCAATCGATCACGTCATGCATTCGGGTCGCCGGGAACCCACTCGTGGAAGAACTCGTTGAAGGCGCCGTCAGAGCGTGTCTGCGACTGGCCAGCCTGACCGTCAGAGTCCTGATCTGGCTCATCTGGGACCTTTGGTTCGAAATCGTCGCGTGGTACGTCGGCTGGCCAGTTGCCCGCTTGTTGACCTTGGGACGGCTTCCGAGGGAAAGCATCGGCGAACACCATGCGGCCGGCAGCCTGACCGTCGTCCTCGTCGGAGCGCTCGGATTGGTGTGCCTGCTGGCGTTGGCCTCGGTGCTGACGAGGCTTGTCCAGACGGCCGCTGGATGAACGGGGTACGTGCAGTCGACGACCCGGCCGAAATCGGACGGCGTGGGCAGCGCTGCCCGGCTGCTTGGCGTCGTCGGGCACCGGTGCTAGGGTCCCGACTCATGGTGCTTTCAGCGCGCCCCGCCCAGGTGATGACATGGCAGGCAGTCTTTGGCTGAGGTTGCTCGTCTTTCCGGTGTGCTCGTACGTCTTCTTCTACGGGCTGTTTGCGCTGCGAGCACCCAATCCGAGCTTCGTCTTCGGCAAGACGGAGGCCTTGTGGGCAGCGTTGATCGCCGGTTCGTTCGCGTGGCTCGCGCTCAACAAATGGATCGTCATCCGCCGCATCAGATCCGAACTCGACATGGCTGGCCGGTTCGAGCTGGCCGATGGCAAGCGCGCCGTGGTTTCGGGCAGGGTAAGGGCCGTCGGGTCGCCCCTAGAATCCCCCTGCGCGGGCGCGCGGTGCATCGCCTACCGCTACAAGGTCGTCCATCGGGCAAGTACGGGCACGCTCGGCGATTCGGCCGGCTCCCACATGATGACCGACTACCGTGGCTATGCGATGACGCCGTCGGTGGTCCGGGGGGCGACGAGGTCGGTCTCGATCCTGGCCGAAACCGACAACATCGAATTCCTGATCCTGAAGCCGGGACTCGACGCGCTCGACGGCGAGGAAATCAAAGGCGAGGCGGCCCGGGAACGCATCCGACGATATTTGGGCGCGATCAATTTCGGTGACGAATGCAATGACCGAATGAACGCCGGCAGGCAGGCGCGGACGAAGGCGGCATATGTCGCGCCGGGAGACTTCCGCACGGATACCTGCGCGATGGATGCCGGGCCGGTCAGCGAAGACAACCACTTGTTCGAAACGGTCATCGCGGAGGGCGAGCCCTTCCTGGTGTCGGGCATCTACGACGCGGACAGGAACGGAATCGGACCCGGTGCCAACAGTACGCTCGAGCCGCTTCGCCTGATCCGGGGCGGAAATGCCGCCCACAAGGCCGATCTGGCCGGCAAGCGGAAGACCATCACCGTCGCCTGGGGCCTGGCATTGCTGACATCTGCCGTCTATTTCATGAACTTCGTGTGAGCGACTGGCCGGTAGGCTCCGCACGGGCGCGATCCGCCCGCAGGCGATCGGCGCATGGCGGCCGGCAGTCATGGGGCGCCGTCGACCGACAGCACCGAGGGCTGGAGCCGACCCGGCAGGCGGGCAAGCAGTGATCGAGCCGCTTTCCGCAGTTCCTTTTCGAGGCGCGGCAGGCTCAACGACGGGGCGGCGGTGCTTGCCCGCATCAGGTGCAGATGGACCGGCAGCGATGGGCGCAGGCGGAACAGCGCGACCTTGGCCGGGTCGAGATCGATCGCCGTGAAACCGTCGATGAAGGCATAGCCGGCGCCGTGCTCGACCAGCGAACCCGCCATCCGATAGGTCTGCACGCGCAGGGCGGCGTCGGCCTGCCAGCCGGCGCGTTCCAGCAGCCCGGCCAGTGCGTCGCCCAGCGGTGTGCTTTCGGCCAGCGCGATGCAGGGTCGGGCGGTCAGTTGCCGACTGCCTGGATCCGGTGACGTCACCCATGGCCATGGCACGGCCAGCAGGATCTCGGTTTCGGCAAGCTGTGAAACCGCCACGGTGACCCGTTCGGGCGGCTCCAGCGCAATGCCGGCATCGATCTCCTGGGTGGCGAGCCGCTGCTCGATCTCGGGCGTGTGGATGGCCCACAGATCGCACTGCATCGCCGGATAATGCCGCCGCATTGCTGCCACCGCCTGTGGCAGCAGGCTGGCGGCCAGCGTCGGGGTCGCGGCGATGCGCAACCCGCCGGCGCCGCCCTGGCGCAGGCTCTCGGCCAGCGCATCGATGCGCTCGATCTCGTTCCAGCTGCGCCGTACCTGGCGGTAGAGGGCCTCGGCTTCCGGCGTTGCCACCAGCCGTCCTCGACTGCGTTCGAACAGTGCGAACCCCAGTGACTGTTCGGCATGGCGAACGATCCGCGACACCACCGGTTGCGACACGTGGAGCATCCGGGCCGCGGCACTGACCGAACCGCTGAGCATGACGGCTCGGAAGATTTCGATCTGGCGCAGACGCACGAGGTATGTTGTAAAGACATGAGATACTCAATCATCCGAAACCCGTGTCTGCCTTGCAAGTCCTATCATGAAATGATCCGAGCCGAATCCGCGGCCCGAATCGATTGAGCTTCAAGGCATGGAAATCTGCGTCGTCGGCGGCGGCATCATCGGCCTTGCCACCGCCTGGTATCTCCAACGTGACGGGCATTCTGTAAGCCTGGTCGAGTCGCGCGAATCGGTCGGGCTCGGCGCCAGCCAGGCCAACGGTGGCCAGCTCTCGTACCGCTATATCGCCCCGCTGGCGGATCCGGCCCTGTTTGCCGGCTATCCGCGATGGCTGCTCGGTCGAGACGCGCCGGTCCGTCTGCGACTGCGCCTCGATCCGGCTCAGTGGCGGTGGCTGCTGGCGTTTCTGCGGGCATGCAACCACCGCGACCGCGCCGCGTCGATCGCGGCGCTGGCTCCGTTGTCGCTTTACAGTCGGCAGCTGGTCGGCGACCTGGCGGCCGACCCGGCATTCGATTTCGACTGGAGACGCAATGGCAAGCTGATCGTCTATCGCGAGCGCCGCGCGTTCGCGGCGGCCTGTCGCGGACTGGCAGCGTCGGCGACCGACCATGAGCCGCAACAGGTGCTCGACGTTCGCGCCTGCTGCGCGCTTGAGCCGGCGCTGGCGCGGGTCGCGCCCGCGCTGGTCGGCGGCATCTTCACGCCGGACGAGGAGGTGGGCGATTGCCTGGCCTTGTGTCGGGCCTTCGAACGCGGGCTGCGCATGGCCGCAACGCCCACTCGCATTCTGCTCTCGGAACGCGCGCAGTCGATCGAGCTGTCCCGCGGCCGATTCCGTTCGGTGCGTACCGATCGCCGCACGATCACGGCCGATGCCTGCGTGATCGCCAACGGCGTGCTGGCGGGCAGCCTGCTGCGCCCACTCGGCATCGCGCTGCCGCTGTATCCGCTGAAGGGCTACAGCATCAGCCCGAAGGTCGTCCGCGAAGACGGTGCCCCGGTGGTCAGCGTGACCGACCAGGGGCGCCGCATCGTCTATGCCCGCATCGGCGATCGGCTGCGGGTGGCCGGCATGGCCGACATCGTCGGCTACGACGAAACGGCCCGGGCCGACCGGATTGCGACCCTCGCACGCGAGGCCGGACGCTGGTTCGGCGATGCCGTCGATCTGTCCGACCTGCAAGCCTGGGCCGGCCTGCGGCCGGCAACGCCCGGCGGCACGCCGATCATCGGTGCCAGCGGCATCGACGGGCTGTGGCTCAATGTCGGACACGGCGCGCTCGGATTCACCCTGGCGGCCGGCAGCGCCGGACTGCTCGCCGCGCAACTCGTCGACCGCGGCACTCCGGTGCCGGATCGGCCATTCGCGCTCACTGGCCCGCCTGCGGGCTCCGCCCGGGCATTTGCTTCGGTTTTCGGCCGCGGCCGGGCGGTCGAGGAGGGGGCCCGGTGACCGTTTTTTTCCTGCAGATCGGCCATCCGCGGGGCGAGCGGCGGATTCGAGGTATATCCTTAAACCATGGATGGGCACCCCCGCCACCGGTCGAGCAGGCCGCCGACCGGTGCCAGTCGCCCGTCGCGGGCGCCGTCGATCGTGCGTACCGGTGGCCAGTCATCGGCATCGGCTCACGCCGTGCGCGCGCCGACATCCGCACCAGTTCACCAACGAGGAGGAGTTTCATGCAGACCAGAAAGTTTGTCTTCGCGTCCATTCTTGCCGCGGCGCTGACCGCAACCTCGACCTTGGCGCTGGCCGCCGACACCTTTATCACGATCGGTACCGGCGGCGTGACGGGCGTCTACTATCCGACCGGGGGCGCCATCTGCAGGTTGGTGAACAAGGGCCGCAAGGAGCACGGCATCCGTTGCTCGGTCGAGTCCACCGGTGGCTCGGTCTACAACCTCAATACCATCCGGGCCGGTGAACTCGACATGGGCGTTGCCCAGTCGGATTGGCAGTACCACGCCTATCACGGCACCAGCCAGTTCGCCGAGCAGGGCCCGAACAAGGAGCTGCGGGCCGTGTTCTCGGTGCACGCCGAGCCCTTCACCGTCGTCGCGAGGGCGGATTCCGGCATCAAGAACTTCGCGGATCTGAAGGGCAAGCGCGTGAATATCGGCAATCCGGGCTCGGGTCAACGCGGCACCATGGAGGTGGTCATGCAGGCGTTGGGCTGGACCATGGACGATTTCGCGCTGGCGTCCGAGCTCAAGGCCGCCGAGCAGTCGAAGGCGCTGTGCGACAACAAGATCGACGCGATGGTCTACACCGTGGGTCACCCGGCCGGCTCGATCAAGGAGGCGACCACGACCTGCGACACGGTCTTGGTCAATGTCGAGGGCCCGGCCATCGACAAGCTGGTCGCCGACAACGCCTACTACCGTAAGGCGACGATCCCCGGTGGGATGTACCAGGGCAATCCGGACGACACCAAGACCTTCGGCGTTGCGGCCACGTTCGTCTCGTCCACCAAGACGCCACCGGAGGTGGTCCATGCGGTGGTGAAGGCGGTATTCGACAACTTCGACGACTTCCGCAAGCTGCACCCGGCCTTCGAGAACCTCACCAAGGAGGAAATGGTCAAGGAAGGTCTGTCGGCTCCGCTGCATGACGGCGCAGTGAAGTACTACAAGGAAGCCGGCCTGATGTGATTGCCGCGCACCGGCCCGGGTGCCCGTCGCCCCGGGCCGGACGCCGGCCGCGTCCGCCGGCGCGAGCCGACGAAACGGACGCAGCCATGGCAGCGGCCGGCGAAATCGAACCGAACGGCGTCGAACGGGAGGTCAGAGATGGGGGATTCGTCCGCAAGGCAAGCTGGACAATCGGATCAGGACCTGCAGGAAATGGTCGCCAAGACCGACAGCGGGGCACGCCAGCCCGCAGGTCTGCCGGGCCGCATCCTTTTCTACACGGCGCTCGCATGGTCGCTGTTTCAGCTTTGGGTGGCCTCGCCGCTACCGTTCATCGCCGGTATCGGTGTGTTCAACGATACCGAGGTCCGCTCGATCCATCTGGCCTTTGCCCTGTTCCTGGCATACACGGCCTATCCCGCCTTTGCCGCCTCACCGCGCGATCACATCCCGATCGTGGATTGGGTGTTCGCGCTGCTCGCCGCTGCCAGTGCGGCCTACATCTTTGCCTTTTACCAGGACCTGTCGGGCCGCTCAGGCGCGCCGACCACGATCGATCTGGTGGTCGGCATCGTCGGCATGGTATTGCTGCTGGAGGCCACGCGCCGGTCGCTGGGACCACCGCTGATGATTGTTGCGTCGGTGTTCCTGATCTACACCTTCTTCGGGCCGTACATGCCGGAGGTGATCGCCCATAAGGGCCAGAGCCTGGCCAAGGTGATGTCGCACCAGTGGCTCACCACCGAAGGCGTGTTCGGCGTCGCGCTCGGTGTCTCCAGCAGTTTCGTGTTCCTGTTCGTGCTGTTCGGCGCGATGTTGGAGAAGGCCGGTGCGGGCAACTACTTCATCAAGATGGCCTTCGCGCTGCTCGGCCACATGCGGGGCGGTCCGGCCAAGGCGGCGGTGGTGGCGTCCGCGGCCACCGGCCTGATCTCCGGTTCGTCGATCGCCAATGTCGCCACCACCGGCACGTTCACGATCCCGCTGATGAAGCGGGTCGGCTTTTCCGGCGTCAAGGCGGGGGCGGTCGAGGTGGCAGGGTCGACCAACGGCCAACTCACGCCACCGGTGATGGGGGCAGCCGCATTTCTGATGATCGAGTACGTCGGCATCAGCTACATCGAGGTGATCAAGCACGCAATCCTGCCCGCGGTGATCTCCTACATCGCGCTGGTCTACATCGTCCATCTGGAGGCCCTGAAGGCCGACATGCAGGGCCTGCCGCGCCGCAGCCAGAGCACGCTGGCCGAGAAACTGGCGAGTTTCGCCGGCATCGTTGCCGGTACCAGCGTGATCGGCCTGGCGGTGTATTACGGCATCGGCTGGATCAAGACGCTGGCTGGCGGAGGCGCGATCTACATCGTCGCTTTGCTGGTTGCGGCTGCATACGTCGGCTTGCTCAAGTTTGCGGCGCGCTATCCGGAACTCGAGATGGACGATCCCGACGATCCGGTGCTGCAATTGCCCGAAATCGGACCGACCGTCAAGGTAGGCCTGTACTTCCTGTTGCCGATCGTCGTGCTGATGTGGTGCCTGATCGTCGAGCGCTTCTCGCCAGGGCTGGCGGCGTTCTGGGCGACCGTGCTGATGATCGGCATCGTGCTGACCCAGCGCCCGTTGCTTGCGGCCTTCCGCGGTCGGCCTGGTACCGGAACCATGCGGCAGGGCCTGGACGAATGCATCGACGGGCTGGTGATCGGGGCGCGCAACATGATCGGTATCGGTGTCGCCACCGCGGCCGCCGGCATCGTCGTCGGCACGATCACGCTGACCGGCATCGGCCAGGTGATGATCGAGTTCGTCGAACTGATCTCCGGCGGCAACCTGATGCTGGCACTTGTCTTCACCGCGATCATCTGCATCGTGCTCGGCATGGGCCTGCCCACCACGGCCAATTACATCGTCGTGTCGAGCCTGATGGCCCCGGTCGTGGTCTCACTGGCATCGAACGAGGGGCTGATCATCCCGCTGGTGGCGGTTCACATGTTCGTGTTCTATTTCGGCATCCTCGCCGACGACACGCCGCCGGTCGGGCTGGCCGCCTTTGCCGCGGCGGCGATCGCCAAGAGCGACCCGATCAAGACCGGTATCCAGGGTTTCATGTACGACATCCGCACGGCGATCCTGCCCTTCATGTTCATCTTCAATACCCAGCTGCTGCTGATCGGCATCGACGGCTGGTTCGAACTGATCGTCGTGATCGTCGGCGCCCTGGTCGGCATGCTGCTGTTCGCGGCCGCGACCCAGGGCTACTGGCTGACCCGCAGCCGGCTGTGGGAGTCCGCTGCCCTGCTGCTGGTGACCTTCACCTTCTTCCGCCCGGGCTACTGGTGGGACATGGTGTACGAGCCGACCCGGGTGGTGCCGGCCACCGAAATCACGCAGTTCGCCGAGCAGCTCCCGCCGGACGGCAAGTTGGTAATGATGGTCAAGGGCGAGACGATCGACGGCGATGTGGTCGAAAAGGCCGTCCAGTTGCCGATGGGACCGGCGGGCTCTGGCGAAGAGCGGCTGACCAACGCCGGCCTGGAGACCCGCGTCGAGGACGATGGCAAGGTGGTCGCCGACAACGTCATGTTCGGCAGTCCGGCACAGCAGGCCGGCCTCGATTTCGACTGGCAGATTCTCGATATCCGGGTCGAGGCGGATCGCCCGCCGAAGCAGTTGATGTTCATCCCGGCGACGTTGCTGCTGGCCCTGGTGGCGATGCTGCAACTCCGCCGACGCAAGGCCGGTGCTGGCTAGGCCGTCCGCCGCCGACCCTGCCGCTGCACGCGTGACCCATTCGAACGGGGAAAGACGATGATCGAGAAGATCCTGTTGCCGATCGATTTGCAGGAGACCCGCCTCGCCAAGAAGGCGGTGGACTTCGCCAGCGAGGAGGCTGTCCGCCATGACGCGGAGCTGTTCGTGCTGACCGTGCTGCCCGGCTTCGGCATGCCGCTGGTTGCATCCTTCTTTCCCGATTCGGCGATGGAAAAGGCCACCAAGGAGGTCGCCAAGGCCTTGCGCGCCTATGTCGCCGAGACATTCCCGGCCGGGATCCGCACCGTGCCGCTGGTCGCCCAGGGCAATCCGGCCGAGCAGATCGCGGGCCAGGCCGGACGCCTCGGCGTAGACCTGATCGTCATTCCGTCCCATGCCAAGGGTCTGGAAAAGACGCTGCTCGGCTCCTGCGCGTCGAGGGTCGTGCAACTGGCCGACTGTTCGGTGATGGTGGTCAAGGGCTGAGTCGGAACGGGACCGCGGCAGCGGTCGCGATGCAGGTGGGGCGTCAGACGATGGACGGGCCGAGCACGATGTCCTCGGCCTCGATGTCCGTCACCGGCACCGCGGCGACATCGAGTACATGGCCCGCGAGCCAGTCGGTGAGGCGTTCGCTCGCGTCTTCGTGCAGCGAAAGGAAGCGGCAGCCGGCGATACCGCCATTGACGTCGCTGCTGTAGTTCACGACCTGGGCGAGGCCGCTGACGCCGCCCAGCGTACCGTCACGTTCGAGCAGGAACTCGAACGGACGATCACTTGCCGGCGGTGTCGACAGGCTGATCGAGAAACCGTCGACCGACAGGTTCTCGAGCAGCACGCGACCGGCATACCAGGACAGCCAGAAGCGGTTCCGGCCGAGTTGTCGGGTGACGATGCGCTGCGAACTGCGGCGCTCCACGGGGCCCGGTTTCATCACGGTTCCTCAGTTGCGTGTCCTGCAGTCAACGGAGGGGCGATCGATCTCTTTAGGGGACCGGCGCAGGCAGCGCGGACGTTCACCGAGCCACGGCCATGCAAGCAGCAGCATCAACGGCAGCAGCCATCCGGCATCGCCGCCTCCGCCACCGCCGCCGCTCGCCTCGGGCTGGGTGGTGACCGGGGGTGCCACTGCCGCCGACACCGTGACGGCATGCACCGCCTCGTCGCTGGCGCCCGATGAATCGGTGATCGTGACGCGGACCAGGTAGCTGCCCTCGGCGGGCAGTTGCAGTCCGGTGCTTTCGGCGCCGGCCGAGGTCAGGCTGGCACCGGCCGGCGCGCTGACGATGGTCCACAGCCAGTCGACGATGGTGCGCCCGGCCATTGCCGTGCTGGCCGCCGCGTCGAGCGTGATGGTGGTGCCGGCGGTCGCGGTGGCCGGGGCAGTGATCGCGGCCACCGGTGCAGCCGCCGCGGCCACTGCCGCACCGGCGTCGAGCATGCCGGCGCCGCAGGTCGTGGTCGTGCAGTTGCACTGGCCGATGTTGTCGACCCCGGTAGCCGTCTGCGGGCAGGTCGGGATCGTCGGATCCTGGGGAAACGGTCGTGCGGTGCTCTTGATGCGATCGATCAGGTCGTTCGGCCCGAGCGACGGATTGGCGCTCAACATCAGCGCGGCGACGCCCGCTGCCTGGGGCGCGCTGAAGCTGGTACCGATGTTCGGCGAGTTGCCGTCGGTATAGGTCGAGGCGCCGGGCGTCGTCGTGCCGGCATTGCTGGTGGTGTCGATCGGGAACAGGCAGGGCAGCGTGGTCGTCACGCAATTGCCGGCCGGTGCGCTGACATCGACCTCCGCGCCGAGGCTGCTGTAACCGACCTTGGTGCCGATGTGTCGCAGGCCGCCGACGGCGAGCGTCGACGCGCAGTTGGCGGGTGACTCGACCGGCCCGGTCTCGTTGCCGGCGGAGCTCACGACGAGCACGTCGCGCGCCAGCAGTTCCTGGATCGCCTGGTTGTAGGCGGCGGTGCAGGCGCCTTCGCCGCCGAGACTGAGATTGACGACGCGGGCCGGCGTCGGGTTGAGGTCGACGCCCGGTACCGCCAGGCCGCCCGCCCAGCGCATCGCCGCGATGATGTCCGAATCGAAGCCGCCGCATTTGCCGAGCACCCGCACCGGCTGGATCCGGGTATTCCAGGCGACACCACTGATGCCGGTCGAATTGTTGCCGGCGGCGGCGACCACGCCGGCGACCCGGGTGCCGTGCCAGCTGCTGTCCTGGGCCAGCAGCGATGCACCGCAGATCGCCTGCAGGTCGGGGTCGCTCTGGGCTGCGGCGTCGATGAAGTCGCCGACGTCGATCGGGTCGGCGTCGCGGCCGTCGCCGTCGCCGGACAAGGCAGGATCGGTGATGAAGTCGTAGCCCGGCACCAGCCGCGGTGCGAGATCCGGATGCTCGGGACGGATGCCGGTGTCGAGTACCGCGACGACGACCGAGCCGTCGCCGGTGACGATGTCCCAGGCCTGGTCCGCGGCGATTGCCGAGACTTCGCTCGACTGCAGGTACCACTGGGAATCGTAGAGCGTGTCGTTGGGTCGGGCGCGGGCCGTCCGCAGCCGATCCTCGACGGCGAACTCGACCGCGGGATCGTCCGCGAGGCGCGCCAGCAGATCGTCGATCGAGATGTCGCTTGCCTGCAGTGCCAGCATGCCGGGTGCGGGCTGGCTGCGGTGGGCGAGCGCGATGCCGAGTCGCTGGGCCAGCGAGCGGGTGCGTTCGACGGCTTGGGCCTGGCGCAGGCCGACCGCCTGATCACGAAGTTTCACGATGACCCGCGCATCGGCCTGGGCCGCGGCACAGGTCGAACACATCAGCGCCGCGGCTGCAAACCTGAAGAACAGTCTCATCGTGTGGGTTCCGAGGGATAGCGATAGCGGTCCGGGATGACTTCGTCGACAGGAGGCACCGCCAGCAGGCGAAGCATCATGTCCTCGCAGAACGGATCGCCTTCCGTGCAACTCAGCCAGTATGCCGATTCCGTATCCGTGATCCTGGCCGAAACCCGGACCTCGCTCCGAGCGGCAGCCGACAGGCGGCGCAGCAGGACCGGATCGACGGGGTCGGTGCTCGCGCCGAAGCGCACGATCACGCGCAGGTCACCGGGCGGTTGCGCGACCGGGCTCGCACAAGCGGTCGCCAGCAGGGCGCACAGCAGAAGGGAATGTCCGGATCGCAGGTCCATCGAACGCATTTCTTTCGGCAATCGGTCGGTGGGCGCAGCGTATCGCAAGGCCGACGCCTCTCCAAATTTTCGGGTGCGGGCATAATCGGGGGATCGAACTGGCGGAACGGGCGATGAGCAACGGCGAGAAGGGCATTTTGATGCGCTTGCTGGGTGGCGCGTGGGCGGCGGTCAACGGATTGAGGCGCCTGGTCGTCAATGTGGTCTTTCTGCTGCTGTTGGCGCTCGCATTGGGCCTGTTGCTGGCGCGCGCGCCGAATCCGGTGATCGATGGTTCGGCGCTGCTGCTGCGGCCGGCCGGTCAGCTCGTCGAGCAGGTGGCGGTGGCCGATCCGCTGAGCCTGCTGCAGCGGGGTGCCAATCCGAGCCAGACACCGCTTCACGAGGTGCTCGAGGCACTGGACGCCGCGGCCAGCGACACACGCATCCGCGGGGTTGTGATCGAGACCGATCCGCTGGCTGCCGCCGGTCTTGCCAAGCTGCAGGAGCTGGCAGCGGCGATCACCCGTTTCCGCGAGGCGGCACCCGACAAGCCGATCCTGGCCTGGGGCAGCCGGTTTACGCAGGCCCAGTACTTCCTGGCGAGTCAGGCCGATGAAGTCTATCTGGCGCCGGATGGCTTCGTCCTCGCCCACGGTTTTGCCAGCTACCCGACCTATTACAAGGGACTGTTCGACAAGCTCGACGTCCGCATCAACGTGTTCCGGGTCGGCATCCACAAGTCGGCGGTTGAGCCGTTTACGCGGGAATCGATGTCAGAGCCCCACCGCGAGGCGACCGCTCGCCTGCTCGACGGACTGTGGGCGCAATGGCTCGAAGGGGTCACTACCCATCGCAGCATCGGCACCGACGAACTCGACGCGCTGGTGGACGATTACCCGGCGCGGCTGGCGGCGGCCAACGGCGACGCCGCGCAACTGGCGCTGCAGTCGGGCCTGGTGGATGGCCTGCTGACACCGGATCAATGGCGGGCGCTCCAGATTTCGCGCTTCGGCCGCCTCGACGACGGCAAGTCGCCGCGTCGTACCGCCCTCGGCGCCTACCTGGCCGGCGTGCGCGCGCAGCTGGTACCTGCGCCCGCCCGCATCGCCGTGGTCACGGTGCAGGGCGCGATCGTCGACGGCGACAGTCCGATCGGCGTCGCCGGGGGCGAAACTGTGGCCGCCATGCTCGCCCGGGTGCGCGACGACGACGCCTACAAGGGACTGGTGCTGCGAATCGACAGCCCGGGCGGCAGCGTGTTCGCGTCCGAACGGATCCGCCGCGAGGTGGACCTGATCCGCCAGGCCGGCAAGCCGGTGGTGGCGTCGATGAGCTCGGTGGCGGCTTCCGGCGGGTACTGGGTGGCACTGGCGGCGGACGAAATCTGGGCCGGCAGTTCGACCCTGACCGGTTCGATCGGCATCTTCGGCATGTTCCCCGACCTCTCCGGACTGCTGGCGCGCGGCGGACTGGCCGTCGACGGCGTCGGCACCTCGCCGATCGCCGGTGGGCTCGATCCGCGCAGGCCGCTTTCCGAACCGATGGCGTCGGCCTTGAAGAGCAGCATCGAACATGGCTACCGCCGCTTCGTCGGACTGGTTGCCAGCGCGCGCGGGATGGATGGGGCTGCGGTCGAAAAGGTCGCGCAGGGTCAGGTCTGGAGCGGACGGCAGGCGCTCGACCATGGACTGGTCGACCAGCTCGGTGGCCTCGGCGCCGCGATCGGGGCCGCAGCCGGCCGCGCCGGCCTCGACCGCTACCAGGTGGACTGGATCGAACCCGAGCTCGATGCCCGCGAGCGGATTCTCGAGCGTCTGCTCCACGCCTTCGCCGTCGACCGCCCGGATCGCGGCATTGCCGCCGGCGCCACGGCCGTGTTCGTGCAGATGGTGGGCGAACTCGGTGATCTGGCCGATTGGAACGATCCCGGCCACGTCTACGCCCATTGCGAGTGCCAGTCGCCCTGAACCGCACAAGGGTTGATCTCGGTCAACATCGCGTGCGGAGCGATCGATGCCGGGCGTGTAAGATTTCCGGTGGCCCCGGACCCCAGAAAAATCAGGATGGCCCCATGATCAGGAAATCATTGGCGCTGGTGATGGCGCTGGCGTTTGCCGGTGCCGCATGCGCCCAGGCAGGTTCGGACGACGAACAGCGCAGGCGTCTGATCGAGCAGAAATTTCGCCTGGTGGAAATGCTGGTGAACTCGCCTGCGGCGAAGAGTTCCGCCTACGGGCGCGACGCCGAGACCCCGATCCTGGTCGAGAAGGGCAAGGGTCTGCTCGACGATGCCCGCAAGGCCATCGACGAAGGACGCCTGGACGACGCCGCGAGTGCGCTCGATGCCGCCCTCAAATCGGCCTCGTCGGCTTCGCGTCGCCTGTCGTCCGAAGGCGGGCTTTCCGACAGCGCGCAGCGCAAGCAACTCGCCGACATGACCGAACAGGTCCGCACCTATCGCGCCGCCGTCGACGATCTCACGCGCGATCCACGGCTCGAAAAGGAAGCTTTCCGCGTGCTCGGCGAGATCGATCGCCTTGCCGCCGAGGCTGACAAGCTTGCCGGCGCCGATCGTCTCGGCGAGGCCAACAAGCACATGGCCGATGCCTACAAGATCGCGGTACAGGAGCTGTCTCGCCTGCGCGCTGGCCAGGAGGTGGTGCTTTCGCTCAATTTCGAGACGCCGGCCGAGGAATACGCCTACGAGCAGAAGCGCTTCGGCAGCAACCAGATCATGGTGGACATGATGATCGGCGAGGGGCGTGCCGAGGGCGGCAAGCGACAGCTGGTAGATCGCTTCGTCGGCGAGGGTCGGCGGCTCAAGCTCGAGGCCGAAAGCCAGGCCGACGCCGGCAAGTATTCGGAAGCGGTGGCGTTGATGGAAGAGGCCACCAAGCAGTTGAACCGTGCCCTGCAGTCGATGGGTGTCCCGGTCTTCTGACGGACAGGGCCAGCGATCGCGCCGAACGGGCGGGTCGGATCGGAACGAGAGGAATGGCATGACGGTGAAGATGCAAAAGCCGCGTTGGGCATGGATCCTGGGGCTTGCCGCTGCGTTGCTCGCCGCACCGGTCGCGGCTGACGAGGATGGACCCGTCAGCCTCGCCAGTCAGCAACGCATGCTTGCCCAGCGGGTGGTCAAGGCCTACAGCCAGATCGGCCTGAACGTGCTGCCGACTGCGGCGATGAACCAGCTGACCAACGCACTGGCCGGATTCGACGCCAACCTCGGTGTGCTCGATCGCAAGGCCGATGACGCCAATACGCAGAAGGCCTTGTCGGAACTGGCCCTGGCCTGGCAGCCGCTGAAGAGCGGTGCGATGGAGCCGGTGTCCCGCGACAAGGCGCTGCAGCTTTCACGACAGACCGATGAAGTGGACCTGGCTGCGAAACGCCTGCTGCAGCACCTGCAGGACCGCGCCGACTCGCCCGGCAGCCGCCTGGTGACGATGGCCGGCCGGCAGAGCGCGCTCTGTCAGCGTATCGCAAAGGCCTACATGCTGGTGAGCTGGGGGGTCGAATCGGCCACCGTGCGCGAGGAACTCGACGCGGCGGTCAACGAATTCTCCGGTGGCCTCGAGCGCTTGCGCACGCAGCGCGAAAACACCGAAGAGATCCGCCGGGAGCTCGACGAGATGGCCCTCCAGTGGGAATGGCTGCAGACCGCGATCGCCGCCGAAGGGGCAAGTTCGTACCGGCTGATCGTTGCCGAGGCCACCGAGTCGATCCTCGTCTCCAGCGAGCGGGTGACGCGGATGTACGAACAATCCAGCCAATGACGCGAGCGGGGCAGAGGCCTGCGCAGGGGACCACCGACATGACGATGAGCAGAAGGGACTTCCTGAAGACCGGTGCCGCCACCGCGGGGCTCGCCGCATTGCCGCCGGGTCTGGCCCGGGCGGCCGCGGGCACCCGGGATTTCGTGCTCAATGCCGGCCACTTCGAGCAGGCATTGACGCGCGGCGGTCCGATGACCGATTTCTGGGGCTTCAACCGCTCGGTGCCGGGGCCGGAATTGCGTTTTCGCAAGGGTGACCGCGTGCGCATCGTCGCCAACAACGATCTGGTCGGGGTCGATACCACCGTGCACTGGCACGGCCTGCGGGTGCCGAACGCGATGGACGGCGTGCCCTACGTCACCCAATACCCGATCAAGCCGGGCGAGATGTACAGCTACGAATTCCAGGTCCAGGATTCCGGCACCTTCTGGTATCACCCGCACCAGACCAGCTTCGAACAGGTGCCTCGGGGACTCTACGGCCCGCTGATCGTCGAGGAGGACGCACCGATCGAAGTGGACCGGGAGGTGGTGTGGGTGCTGTCGGATGTGCGCATCGACGCCAAGGGCCGCCAGCTCGGCGATTTCGGCCGGGTGCTGGACATTGCCAACGACGGCCGGCTCGGCAATGTCGTGCTCGTCAATGGCCAGCAGGCCGGCGACAACGTCACGCTGGCCGTGCGCAGCGGCGAGCGGGTCAGGCTGAGACTGATCAACGCGGCATCCGCCCGCATCTTCCGCCTGCAGCTGGCGGAACATCGCTTGCGCGCGATCGCGCTCGACGGCCAGGCGATCCGGCCGCGGGCGCTCGAGACGGTCGATCTCGGCCCCGGCATGCGGGTCGATCTCGTCGTCGACTTCATGGCGGCGCCTGGAAGCGAGCACAAGCTGATGGACGTCGACCGCCGCAGCCGCGGTCAACTGGCCCGGATCAGCTATCTCGACGCCGCGCCGGTGCGCGAGAAGCCGCTCGGTGCGCCGATCGAGCTTGCCGCCAACGACTTGCCCGAGCCCGATGTCGCCAGGGCGATCGATCACTACATCGTGTTCCAGGGTGGCATGCGCGGCTCGCCGGTGATCGGCATGATCGACGGCAAGCCGACCAACATCCAGGAAATCCTCGAAAAGGAAAAGCTGGCCTGGACCATGAACTTCAGCGCCCAGCACGAGCACGCCCTGCTGCATGAGCCGCTGCTCTACGTGAAGAAGGGCGATCACGTGGTGCTGCGCCTGATCAACGAGACCGACTTCGCGCACCCGATGCACCTGCACGGGCATTTCTTCCGGGTGGTCGGCGTCGACGGCCAGCCGCTGGTCGATCAGGATTGGCGCGACACCGTGCTGATGGCGCCGCGGCAATCGGTGGATGTGGCTTTCGTCGCCGACAACCTCGGGGAGTGGATGTTCCACTGCCACATTCTGTCCCACGCCGCCGGCGGCATGATGGGGACCATCGCGGTCGAGTAACGGGGGCAGGGCGGGCTGCGCTCAGCCCTTCGACAGCTTCTTCAGCGCGACCCGGATGCCGTCCGAAACGTCGCCGTCGGCCGGCAACCCGTCGCTCGCGCGCAAGGCCTCCTTCTCGCTGTAGCCGAGTGCCAGCAGCGCATGCACGACGTCGCTGCGGGCGTCCGCAGCAGGGGCGCCCTCGGCGGATGTCGGCGCGACACCCGGCACGGCCGGCGGCAGGCCCGGACCGAGGCGGTCGCGCAACTCCAGCAGCAGGCGCTCGGCGGTCTTCTTGCCGATGCCCGGAATTTTCACCAGCCGCCCGGCCTCCTGCAGTGCGACCGCGCTGCGCAGCTCGCCGACCGACAGCCCCGACAGCACGGCGAGGGCAGTACGCGCGCCAATGCCGGAGACCTTCAGCAACTGACGGAAGGTCGCCTGCTCCTCACGACTCGCGAAGCCGTACAGGTACTGCCCGTCCTCGCGCACCGCGAAATGGGTGAATAGCGTCACTGCTTGCCCGCACTCCGGCAAGCCGTAGAAGGTGCTCATCGGCACGTCGACTTCATAGCCGATGCCGTGCACATCCACCAGGATGGCCGGGGGGTTCTTTTCCGCCAGGGTTCCGCGAATCCGTCCGATCATTCCTTCGTCCGATCCTTCAATGCCGCATGCTCACGACCCGAAGCGCAAGAAGTCATTGTGATGACGGCCCCTGATGCTGTCTCCGGCCCCCTCGGGGGGCGTAGCGGGGGTTTCGCGAAGCATTGCTTCGCGCCCGCGCAGCGGATCGGCTGTGCAAAGCCGATCCTCCGCGAACGCAGTGATCGTGGGGGCCGTCCGAGACCTTCCGCCGGGCCGTCCCAAGGAAGGTCTCCAGCCCCCCTGGGGGGCAGCGAACGCAGTGAGCGTGGGGGCCGTCCACTCTCATTCGAAATCCGCCGCGACGAACTCGGGCAGGGCTTCCGCCCGCGCCCCGAGTGCGCCGAGCAAGGGGTACTCGTCGGGATCGAGGATGTGGGGCAGGACGTGGTGCGTGAAGCGCCAGGCAACCGCGATGGTGATGTCCGACAGGCAGGGGCGGTCGCCATGCAGCCAGCCCGACGGACAGGCGGCGTGCTGTTCGAGCAGCGCCGCGTTGTCGCGGAGCTGGCCGGTGCACCGGGTGATCCATTCCGGCCAGCGCAGGGTCTGCGGTCGAACGCCCAGCTCGTAATAGAGCTGGACCGCCTTGTCGCACAGGGAAAGTCCGAGGCCGGTCAGCCGTCGGCACTGGAGTTGCGCGGCGGAGCCCGGCGGCAGCAGCGCGTGATCGGCGTCGAGGCTCATCAGATGCTCGATGATCAGGCTGCTGTCCACCAGGCAGGTGCCGTCGTCGAGGATCAGGGTCGGCGCGCGCACCAGCGGATTGATCGCGTGAAACTCGGCGAAATTGCGGAACACCGAGAGCGGTCGGTGCTCCAGCGCGATGCCCAGCCGCTGCGAGACGATGTAGCACCGCCGCACGAAGGGGGAGTCCAGCATGCCAATCAACTGCACAGCATCTCCTTTCCCGGGTGTGGCCCCGGCTCCAGTTTAATCGCCACGTCATGGTGCCGGCCAGTGCCCGTGCGCTGCGCCCGGCTTGACCTGGGGTCACGCCGGGCCGGCTTCAAGGCTTGTCGGCCACATGCCGGGTCCGCTTGGGCGACGCATCGCGAGTCCCCCGGATGGCAATGTCGATCACAGTCCGTCGAGCAGTCGTGCCACGGCATCGAGCGAGGGCACCACCGAAACCCGTGCGGCGGCGACATCGACGGCAGGCATCAACATGTCCGGCACCATCACGACCTGGGTGCCGGCGGCCAGCGCGCCGCGCACGCCGGCATTGGAGTCTTCGATCACGGTGCACTGGTCGGGCGGCCGCCCGAGCAGCGTGGCCGCGGCCAGAAAGATGTCCGGGGCGGGCTTGCCGTTCTGCACCTCGTCGCCGGCGACGACGCCGTCGAGGCGGGCGAGCAGGCCGGTGGCCTCGAGCTTGGGCAATGCACGACTGCGCCGGGTCGACGTGGCGACGACACGGGCCAGGCCAAGCTCGTCGAGCCGCGCGAAAAGTGCATCGACGCCGGGCTTCAGCGGGATGCCGCCGTCGGCGATCACCGCTTCGTAGCGGCGGCCGAATTCCAGCTGGTGTTCCGTCACCGGGAAATCCTCGCCGTAGGCATCCTTCAGCAGGCGTTCGAATTCACGCGAATTGCGACCGATCATCTGCATGGCCACCTCGTGCCGCCACGGCAGGCCCATGTCCTCGCAAATCCGGCGCCCGATGTCGTAGGCAATGCGCTCCGAATCGAGCAGCACGCCGTCCATGTCGAAGATCACCGCGCGGCAACGGCCGGGCTCGAACCGGATCATCGGGCGAACCACTCGCCCGCGCGCCCGAAGGCGATCGCCGCGGCGAGCACCAGGCCATGGACGTGGGCAGCGAGCACGGTCTGGCGGATCGCCGGGCGCAGCGCGGCCGGTTCGTCGGCGTGAGCCAGCAGGGCACGTCCGGCCGGCAGCGACAGCACGATCGTGAACGCCGCGGCGGCGGCAGCCTGGGGCAGGGCGCCGCGCCCGACCTGGAGGACCAGCCAGCCGTAGGCCGCCAGCACCAACAGCAGATAGCCCCAGCGCGCATTCTCGATGCCGAGCCGGACCACCAGGGTGCGCTTGCCCGCCGCCGCGTCGGCGCTGTGGTCCGGAAACTGGTTGATGTAGAGCAAGGCCCCGACCAGCATCGCGAACGACAGGCCCGCGATCACCGGCAGCAGCGCGAAGTGGCCACGCTGGACGTAGTCGGCGCCGACCACCACCAGCAGCCAGCCGGCGACGATTGCCGATTCGCCAAGCCCCCGGCTCATCAGACGAAGCGGCGGCGCCGAGTAGGCCCAGGCGACGAGCAGCCCGGCCGCGCCGATCGCCAGCAGGCCGATGCCCGTTTGCCACGCCAGCCAGAGCCCGGCCGGGACCACCGCGAGCAGCAGGGCGTAGCCCAGCCGTGCGGCTTCGCGCCGGGCGAGCACGACGTTCTGGATCATCCGGCTGCCGCCGGTGAACGGATAGAGCCGGCTGCGGTTGGCCGCGTCGCTGCCGTTGTCGGCGTCGCAGACGTCGTTGACGACGTTGGCGCCGGCGTGCACCAGGACGGCCAGCAATACCGTCAGCGTGGCGGTCAGCGGATCGAGCGCAGTGCCGGCGCGGTGGGCCGTCGCCAGTCCGATCAGGCAGCCGACCAGGGTGATCGTCAGGAAGGCAGGCCGGGTCGCGGCGAAGTACCGCGCCGGCGACGATGCGAAGTCCTGCGGACGGGGTTCCGCCGGCTGCGGCAGACTGGGGGCGTCGCTCATAGCAGCACGATGTCGTACTGTTCCTGGGTGTAGCTTGCCTCCGGATGCAGCGATACCGTGCGATCGATGAACTCGGAGAGCAAGGCCAGCGCCTGTGACTCCTCGTCGAGGAACAGATCGATCACGTCGGGCGCGGCCAGCACCCGGAATTCGCGGGCATTGAACTGGCGCGCCTCGCGCAACAGTTCGCGCAGGATCTCGTAGCACACCGTGCGCCCGGTCTTGACCTCGCCGCGGCCCTCGCAGGTCGGGCAGGGCTCGCACAGCAGGTGGGCGAGCGACTCCCGGGTGCGTTTTCGCGTCATCTCGACCAGCCCGAGCTGGGTGAAGCCGGAAACGCTCATCTTGGTGTGGTCGCGGGCCAGGGCACGCTTCAGTTCCTCGAGCACCGAATCGCGGTGTTCCTGGCTCTCCATGTCGATGAAGTCGATGATGATGATGCCACCGAGATTGCGCAGCCGGAGCTGGCGGGCGATCGCCTGGGCCGCTTCGAGGTTGGTCTTGAAGATGGTGTCGTCGAAGTTGCGGGCGCCGACGAAGCCGCCGGTGTTGACGTCGATCGTCGTCATCGCCTCGGTCTGATCCATGATCAGGTAGCCACCGCTCTTCAGGTCCACCCGCCGTGCCAGTGCCTTCTCGATCTCGTCCTCGACGCCGTACAGGTCGAACAGCGGACGCTCACCGGTGTAGTGGCTGATCAGCGGCAGCACGCGCGGCATGTACTCGGCGGCGAAGGCGGTCAGCTTCTGGTGGTTCTCGCGCGAGTCGAGGACGATCCGCGAGGTCTCCGCGCTGACCAGATCGCGCAGCAGCCGCTGGCCGAGGTTGAGGTCCTCGTAGAGGATCTTCGGTGGGCTGGCGTCGGCCGCCTGGCTGCGGATCTCGCCCCACAGCTTGCGCAGGTAGGCGATGTCGGTGGCGAGTTCGTCGTCCGACGCGCTCTCGGCCATCGTCCGCACGATGAAGCCGCCGGCCTCGTCTTCGGGAATCAGCGCGCTCAGCCGTTTGCGCAAGGCCTCGCGTTCGGCTTCGTTCTCGATGCGCTGGGAGATGCCGATGTGGCGATCCTGCGGCAGATAGACCAGCAGGCGGCCGGCGATGCTGATCTGGGTGGACAGGCGGGCGCCCTTGGTGCCGAGCGGGTCCTTCAACACCTGGACGGTGATCTTCTGGCCTTCCGACAGGATGCGTTCGATCGGTCGCGGCGACTCGCCGTTGTTGCGCTCGCTCCAGATGTCGGCGACGTGCAGGAAGGCGGTGCGTTCGAGGCCGATCTCGACGAAGGCCGACTGCATGCCGGGCAGCACGCGGACCACCTGGCCGAGATAGATGTTGCCGACGATGCCCCGGCTGGCCGAGCGCTCGACGTGCAACTCCTGCACGACACCCTTCTGCATCAGGGCGACACGGGTCTCCTGGGGGGTGAAGTTGACGAGAAATTCCTCGGGCATGACTGGACCGATAATGAGGGATGGGCAAGCCGTGGGGCACGGCTTGCCGATCGCCCATCGTGACGGACACCGCCTGGCGAGCTTACGACGACGATCATAACGGGTAGTCGAACTCCCGGAGCAGTTCCGCGGTCTCGAACAGCGGCAACCCCATGATGCCGCTGTAGCTGCCGCGGATCTCTTCGATGAAAATCGCCGCGCGCCCCTGAATTCCATAGGCACCGGCCTTGTCCAGCGGTTCCCCGGTGGCGACGTATCGGCGGATCTCGTCCTCGGCGAGCTTGCGGAACTGGACTTCGCTGATGTTCAGGCGATAGCGCGTGTGCTCGCCGTCGCATACCGCCACCGCGGTCAGCACGCGATGACGGCGACCGCCGAGGCCGGCCAGGATGCGCGCCGCCTCGGGCGCACCCGAAGGCTTGCCGATGATGCGTCCATCGACTTCGAGGGCGGTATCGGCCGACAGCACCGGTCGGCGCGTCAGTTGTCGCCATCCGAGCCTGCGCACGCCGCATTCCGCCTTGGTCAGCGCCAGCCGCGTGACGTAGCGTTCCGGATCCTCGTGGCCGAGCGGCGTCTCGTCCACATCGGCGTCCTCGCCGCGTTCGCCGCTGCGAAACGTGAGCAGGTCGAAATGGACGCCGATCTGGTGCAGCAGTTCGCGGCGGCGGGGGCTGCGCGAGGCGAGGTAGATGCGCGGCGGGATCATGCTGGGAACCCTGGTCCGGTGCGTTCGACTGCGGGTCCGGGCGGCAGTCCGTCGGGGTCCGCTGGCAGGGCCGACGGTCCACGAAATCGGACATGCGGCGAGCTGAGCCGATCGATGGGCGTCGACCAGGTCACCAGCTTGCCGGGATTCATGGCGTGATGGATCGCGTCGAGCGATCGGCTGAGCATTTGTCGGTTGTCATCTCGCAGGCACGGGCACGAAAACCTTCTGCAACAATTTCGCACTATAGCGCCAACTGGCGCGGCCGCGCTCGCGACCGTCACTCTCGATGGTAGGGGTGGTTCCTGAGCACGCTCCACGCCCGGTAGAGCGCTTCGGCCAGCAGCGGTCGCACCAGCGCATGGGGCAGGGTCAGGCTCGACAGCCGCAGGGATTCGTCGGCTTCGGCCTTCAACGCCGGCGCCAGTCCGTCCGGGCCGCCGACCACCAGCGCGACATCACAGCCCTGGCCCTGCCAGTCCTGCAGCCGCGCCGCCAGCTCGCGGGTGCTGGTGTCGCGGCCGTGCTCGTCGAGGATCACCCGTCGGCAACCGGGTGGCAGGGCTGCCCGGATGCGCTGTGCCTCGGCCTTCAGCATCGCGTCCACGGTCTTGCCGGTGCTGCGTGGCTCGGCCTTGACCTCGATCAGCGCCAGCGGCAGTTCGCGCGGCATGCGGCGGGCGTACTCGCCGAAGCCCGCGTTCACCCAGGACGGCATTCGGGTTCCGACCGCGACCAGCAGCAGGCGCATGCGCCGGCGCTAGCGATCGTCGGCCGACGCGCCGACCAGCCGACGGCGCGCCGAGGGCGTCGTCGACCACAGTTCCTCGAGGTTGTAGTAGCTGCGGACAGCCGGTTGCATCACATGGACGACCATGTCGCCCAGGTCCACCAGCACCCACTCGCCGGATTCCTCGCCTTCCACGCTGACCACCTGGCCGCCGGCCTCGCGGACCTTCTCCTGGACGTTGCGCGCCAGCGAGCGCGTCTGTCGATTCGAATCGCCGGTGCAGATCACGATGCGATCGAACATGGCCGTGAGGCGGGTGGTGTTGATGACTTCGATGTCCTTGCCCTTGATTTCCTCGAGGGCGCCGACGACGACTTTCTGAAGTTTCCGTATGTCCATTGTTTCAGCGGTAAAGCGAATGGTTCCCAATATAGTCGAGAACGCCATCCGGCAACAGGTAGCGGGCGCTTTGCCCGCGCGCGAGCAGTTCGCGGATGCGGGTGGCGGAGATCGCCAGCGGGGTCATTTCGAAGGGCATCACGCGGCCGGCCGGCGCCGTCTTCAGGGTCTCGGCATCCGCGGTCAGTCTGGAGGTGCACGCATCGTCCAGCTCCGGGCTCAGCAGCGCCGGCCAGCGACGGGCATGGGGCGCATGGCCGGGGCGATTGGCGACCGCCACGTGCGCCAGCCCGAACACCTCGCGCCAGCGATGCCAGCTCGCGAGCCCGGCGAAGGCGTCGGCGCCGAGGATCAGTACCAGCGGTTGCATCTCGCCGAATTCGCCACGCAGGCGTTCGAGGGTGTCGACGGTATAGCTGGCTCGTGGGCTGGCGACTTCGGCCGCGTCGACCTCGAGCAGCGGATTGCCGGCCGCAGCGAGCGCGACCATCGCCAGCCGATGCTCGGGCGAGGACGCCGGTTGCTCGCGGTGCGGCGGCTGTCCGGCCGGGATCAGCCTTACCCGGGTCAGGCCGAGCGCTTCGGCGGCCTCTTCGGCGAGCCGCAGATGACCGTGGTGGACCGGATCGAAGGTGCCGCCGAGCAGGCCGAGCGGGCGGCGCTCACGCATCGGCCGTCGGTGTGGCGTCGTCGCCGAAGATGTCGCGCACGTTGGGATAGAAGGTGGCGAACACGATCGGCACCATGATCAGCGGCAGCGGTACCGAGATCAGCGCCGCCAGGGTCGGCGAGAACACGCCGATGACACCGATCACCAGCGCCGGCAATACCGCGGCGATCATCATCAGCCCGATGCCGTAGGTCAGGAACGGCTTCCAGTTGCGGGCGCAGGCGATCAGGCTGAAGACCATCGCCTTGGGTGCCGATAGGCCGTGCCAGCCGGCCAGCATCGGTGCGAACCAGTAGGCCATCATCACCGGGGTCGAAGCGACCGTGCCGATCATCACCGCCGCCAGGAAGCCCGGCTGTTCGGCCAGCGAGGCATCGACCTCGCGCTTGCCGGTCATCAGTTCAAGCAGCAGGCCGCCGTCGCCCAGCGCGGTCGCGAACAGGGCCAGCAGGCTGCCGACGAGATAGATGCCGCCGATCGTCACCAGCGTCGGCAGGTTGCTGCGGAAGCCGGACAGGATCAGGTCGGGACCGCCGCGTTGGCCACGGGCGATCGCGCGGCCGCCGTTGAGCACGCCGAGCGAGAGCGCCGGCATCATCAGCGTCGCGGCCGGCTGGCCGATCAGCGGCACGACGCTGATCAGGGCCACCAGCAGCAGATAGCCGAAGCTCAGGAAGGTCATCAGCGCCGGGTTCTTCTTCCACAGGTCGAAGCCCTGCCGGATCCATGACATGCCGTGGCTGGCGGGGAGTGTGTTCGCTTGCATCTTCGGTCGGTCTTTCAGTGGCTGCGGGCCGGCGCTCAGGCCGGCAGCGGCGGGTTGTCACCGCAGCGCACGCGCAGCAGATTGCGGTATTCGTCGGGGTCCTTGACCAATACCATTTCGCCGTCCCGGGGTAGATGGTAATCCGCTGCACGCGAAAGCCAGAAGCGCAATGCCGCGGTACGCAGCATCGACGGCCACAGCGCGCGTTCGGCAACGGTAAACGGGCGGTCGGCGGCATAGGCGGCGAGGAAGGCTTCGATGCGGGCCGTGTCGAAGCGGCCGTCGGCCGCGGTACACCAGTCGTTGGCGGTGACCGCCACGTCGAACAGCAGGGCATCGTGACCGGCGAAATAGAAATCGATGACGCCGCCGATGAAATCGCCGTCCCACAATACATTGTCGCGAAAAAGGTCGGCATGGATCGCGCCCTGGGGCAGCAGTTCGTCCTCGCGCCGGGCTTCGGCGGCGATCTGCTGGTCGAGCAGCGCGCGCTCGTCGGCCGGCAGGAAGTCGCGCACCGCCGCGGCAGTGGTGGCACGCCAGGACGCGCTGCGCGGGTTGTCCTGGCGCCGGCCGTAGCCCTGTCCGGCGAGATGCAGCCCGGCCAGCATGGCGCCGACGCGGGCGCAGTGGGCCGGGGTCGGCGCCATCACCGACTGCCCGCTGAGTCGTGCCACCAGTACCGCAGGGCGGTCGGCAAGGGTGCCGAGATACTCGTTGTCGCGGTCGGCGATCGGCGCCGGCACCGGCAGGCCGTGACGGGCCAGGTGGGCCATCAGGTGCAGGTAGTACGGCAACTCGGAGCGGTCCATCGTCTCGAACAGCGTCAGCACGTAGCGACCGAGGGTCGTGGTGACGAAGAAATTGCTGTTCTGGACGCCGGCCGCGATTCCCTGCAGCTCGACCACCCGGCCGACCGCGTAGTTTTCGAGCCAGCCGGCGAGCGCCTCGACCGTGACCGGGGTGAACACCGACATGGCTGCTTCCGTGGACCGGTTGTCGCGCTACCAGCGCTTGAGCACCCACATCGGAACCGACGTGCCGGGCTCCAGCGTGTCCATGCGTTCGAGCTGGCCCTCGCCCTTGCGGTCGACGAGGTAGTACGGCACGCCGTGGGGAGGCGTCACCTTGATCATGTACAGGCGGCCGTTGACCCGGTATTCCTCGACCTTGTCCTCGCCACGCTTGATGATCGTGACCTCCGGCTCGACCTCGTCGCCTTCGATGATCGGCGGTGGCGGCGGCACTTCGGCGGCAGCCGGCGGGCCGGATTCCTGCGCCCAGGCCGGCGTGGCCAGGGCGACGGCGAGCACGATCGATGCAATGCGCATGGCGAACTCCACAAGACGAGGGCGCGATTCTAGCAAACGCGGGTAGACGGCATGCCGGCTCACAGGTTCAGCATCAGTTCGTGCTCCTCGGGCAGCGGCAGGAAGCCGCGGGTCTCGTAGTGCTTGAAGATCGCCTCGACCACCTGATCGGGCTCGTCGATGAGCTGGATCAGATCGAGATCCTCGGGGTTGATCATCGCTTCACTGACCAGGCGCTCGCGGAACCAGTCGAGCAGACCCTGCCAGAACGGCCGGTGCACCAGGATGATCGGTATCCGCCGGCTCTTGCCGGTCTGGATCAGGGTCATCGCCTCGAGCAGTTCGTCGAGCGTGCCGAAGCCGCCGGGCATGACGACGTAGGCCGAGGCGAACTTGACGAACATGAACTTGCGCGCGAAGAAATGCTGGAAGGTCTGCGAGATGTCCTGGTAGGGGTTGGCGCCCTGTTCCATCGGCAGCTGGATGTTGAGCCCGATCGACGGACTCTTGCCGAAATAGGCGCCCTTGTTGGCGGCTTCCATGATGCCCGGCCCGCCGCCGGAGATGACCGAGAAGCCGGCATCGGAGAGCAGCCGCGAGATCTTCTCGGTGAGGATGTAGTACATGTGATCGGCCGGCGTGCGGGCGCTGCCGAAGATCGACACTGCCGGGCGGATCGCGTTGAGCCGTTCGGTGGCCTCGACGAACTCTGACATAATTCCGAAGATTCGCCACGACTCGCGGGCGTTGTATCTCGGCTGGGTGCCGTTGGGGGCCATCCGGGGGAGTTTTTCCTTGGCGCTCATGTCTCGCTCGTATTGTTCGTGGGGGGCTCCGGGCGCCATCGCCCGGGAGATCGGACCTCTGCCGACGCGGTCGGTACCTGCCACGGACATTGCCCATGCCCACGCTGTTGCTGGTCGACGGTTCCAGCTATCTCTACCGGGCCTTTCATGCCCTGCCCGACCTGCGCAACTCGGCCGGCGAGCCCACCGGGGCGGTGCGTGGAGTGTTGTCCATGCTACGGCGGCTCATCGCCGACTACAAGGCGGAATATCGCGCCTGCGTGTTCGACGCCAAGGGCAAGACCTTCCGTGACGACTGGTATCCGGAATACAAGGCCAACCGGCCGCCGATGCCCGACGACCTGCGGGCGCAGATCGCGCCGCTGCACGATGCCATCCAGGCCGAGGGCTGGCCGCTCTTGTGCGTCGACGGGGTCGAGGCCGACGACGTCATCGGCACGCTGACCCGCGAGGCCGCAGAGGCCGGTTGGGAGGTCGTGATCTCGACCGGCGACAAGGATCTGACCCAACTGGTCGGTCCCGGCGTGCGCTGGGTCAACACGATGAGCGAGGAAGTGCTCGATGCGGCCGGCGTCGAGGCCAAGTTCGGGGTGCCACCGTCACGCATCGTCGACTACCTGGCACTGGTCGGCGACACCGTCGACAACGTGCCCGGTGTCGACAAGTGCGGACCGAAGACCGCGGTCAAGTGGCTCCATCAGTACGGCGATCTCGATGCACTGATGGCGCGGGCCGACGAGGTCGGCGGCAAGGTCGGCGAGAACCTGCGCAAGCACCTCGATTTCCTGCCGCTCGGCCGTCGCCTGGTGACTGTCGACACCGCGGTCGATCTGCCGGTGGAACTGGCGGCGCTGTCGCCTGCCGAGCGCGACCGCGACCGGCTCGGCGACCTTTACCGCCGGCTGGAATTCCGCAGCTGGCTGGCCGAACTCGAGCGTGGCGAGAGCGCGGCCGTTGCCGATGATGGGGCCGAAGCCGGGGCTGGCGCCGACAGCGCCGACGCCGGCGATGCGCGCGACTACGTTGCGATTCTCGACGAGGCGGCGCTCGACGCCTGGCTGGCAAAGATCGACGGCGCCGAACTCACGGCCTTCGATACCGAGACCACCAGTCTCGACCCGATGGCGGCGCGCCTGGTCGGCATGTCGTTTGCGGTGACACCGGGCGAGGCGGCCTACCTGCCGCTGGCCCATGTCCTCGCCGACGGGCCGGCGCAACTCTCCCTCGAGCGGGTGCTGGCGCGGCTCGCGCCGTGGCTGGCGTCGGACCGGCACGCCAAGGTCGGCCAGAATCTCAAGTACGACGCGCACGTGCTCGCCAACCATGGCATCCGGCTCGGCGGCATCGTTCATGACACGCTGCTCCAGTCCTACGTGCTGGAGAGCGACCGCACGCGCGACATGGATTCGCTCGCTCGCCGCCATCTCGACATCACGACGATCCCCTACAGCGAGGTCTGCGGCAAGGGCGCCAAGCAGATCGGCTTCGCCGAAGTGGCGATCGATCGTGCCACCGAGTATGCCGCCGAGGACGCCGACGTCACCTTGCGGCTGCACCGTCACCTCTACCCCCGGCTGGCAGCCGAGCCGAAGCTCGAATCCCTGTACCGGGACATCGAGATGCCGGTGCTGGCGGTGCTGCTGGAGATGGAGCGCAACGGCGTGCTGGTCGATGGCGAGCTGCTGCAGCGCCAGTCCGGCGAGATCGGCAAGCGTCTGCACGAGCTCGAGCAGGAGGCCCACCGGCTCGCCGGACAGCCCTTCAACCTGGGTTCGCCGAAACAGCTCGGCGAGATCCTGTTCGGCAAGCTCGAGCTGCCGGTGGTCAAGAAGACCGCCAAGGGCCAGCCCTCGACCGACGAGGAGGTGCTGCAGAAGCTGGCCGAGGACTATCCGCTGCCCAAGCTGCTGCTCGAGTACCGGATGCTGTCGAAGTTGAAGAGCACCTATACCGACAAGTTGCCGCAATCGGTCAACCCGGACACCGGGCGCGTCCATACCAGCTATTCGCAGGCGGTGGCGGTCACCGGGCGGCTCGCCAGTTCGGAGCCCAATCTGCAGAACATCCCGATTCGCACCGACGAGGGCCGCCGCATCCGCGCCGCCTTTGTCGCCCCGGCGGGCAGTCGCATCGTCAGTGCCGACTATTCGCAGATCGAACTGCGCATCATGGCCCACCTGTCCGGCGACCCGGGCCTGCTGGCCGCATTCGGTCGTGGCGACGACGTCCATCGGGCGACCGCCGCCGAGATCTTCGGCGTCGCGCCGGACGAGGTCGCCAGCGAGCAGCGGCGCACCGCCAAGGTCATCAACTTCGGCCTGATCTACGGCATGAGCGCCCACGGCCTGGCCCGCAACCTGGGGATCGAGCGATCGGCGGCGGCCACCTACATCGACCGCTACTTCGCCCGCTATCCCGGCGTCGCCGCCTACATGGACCGCACCCGCGCCGAGGCCCGCGATCGGGGCTACGTCGAGACGGTGTTCGGCCGCCGGCTGCACCTGCCCGACATCCGTGCCAGCAACGTCGGTCGTCGCCAGGCCGCGGAGCGTGCCGCAATCAACGCGCCGATGCAGGGGACCGCGGCCGATCTGATCAAGCTCGCGATGATCGCCGTCTCGCGCTGGCTGCGCGAAGACAGCCTGCGTTCGCGCCTGATCCTGCAGGTGCACGACGAGCTGGTGCTGGAAGTGCCGGACGACGAACTCGACCTCGTGCGGGTCCGTCTGCCCGAACTGATGGCCGGCGTCGCCGCGCTCGAGGTGCCGCTGCTGGCCGAGGTCGGTGACGGTGCCAACTGGGACGAGGCCCACTGAGCGGACGTCGGCGGTCGCTGTCGGCCGTGTTGGACCAACCCTGTCACGGCGACCGGCACGCACGATTTGCCGTCGGGTCGGTTGCGGTGCTACACCTGCGTGATTCATTTGCAGGAATGCATCGATGTCCGATCGCTTCGTCCCGGCCCCTGCGGGCCGATCGTTGTCCGGCTGGCTCGCCGGTCTTGCCCTGCTGCTGCTTGCCGGCTGTGCGCCGGCGCCCTACAAGCCCGGTGCACTGCCGCCGGGCAATCTGCCGCGGCAGGCCGACGTCGCGCCGGGCCAGGCTTCGGCGATCGACGGCGTGTGGACCATCTCGACGATCAACAAGCGCATCCGCATCGAACGTGGCCGCGCCTGGGCGCTGGAGCCCTGGGCGCACCTCGGGCTCTACGAGATCCAGCCGGGCATGGTGGTCTATCGCAATCTCGAACGGACCGCGCCCGGCCGCTACGGTGCCGACGATCTGCCATTGGCGGGGCGATTCGAAGGTCATCTGAGCGGCGATCGCATCGACGTCTCGGTGGGCATGGCGCTGGGCGCCGCGCGCTACCAGCTGATCCCGGTCGAGCTCGACGACCCGGCGCGCTATCGGCGCGAACTGGCGCTCGCGACGAAGCCACCGCCGGTGGCGGTGCTGCCGCCGCCGCGGCCGACGCCACCCAAGCCGAGCAACCGTGGTTGCGGCGGTGAGGGCGAGAAGCCATGCGCGACGGTCGATGCCAGGCGCATGGGCGATGCCCGCAAGCTCGGCTGCCCGGGCAAGCAATCCTATTTCTCGTCGCTGCAGGGCGGTTCGTGCTGGCGCTGCCCCGACGGCTACGTACGCGCGTCGCCGACCCGCCGCATGGACCACCCGAAGGCCTGTCGCAAGCGCAAGTCGCTGACCGGGCCGTGGGTCCGTGCGAGCTACCAGAACCGGGCCTGGGGCTGCCCGCCGGGGCAGTTTCACATGGCCAAGGGCGGTGGCAGTTGCATGGCCTGCCCGAAGGGCTTCGAGCGCATCCACGCCGCTGGTGTCGACACCGGCAAGTGCCGTGCGATCGAACCCTGCGATCGCGGACTCAGGCTTGCCAAGCAGCCGCCCGAAAAAAACCTGTTCGCCAGCCTGCTGGGTTTCCGCTCGGCCAAGCTGTGCGCGCCGCCGTTCGACATCCGTGCGGCCGCACGGCGTGACGCGCCCGGCTACCAGTTCCTGAGCGGCGCAATGAAGTCGCTTGCGACCGCGCTGCTGGACGACGTGCGCCGTGGCCGCACCCGCAACGTCAAAATTCTGTTCAAGACCGGCCGATGGCGCGAAGCCTACGAATACCTTCGCGGCCTGCCATCGTTCCGGGCCTTCCAGTCGGCTGCCCGCGAAGCCGGCAATCGCTCGATCTCGATCGGGTTCGGCGGCGACGTGCAACTGGGCGTCGGCGGTAGCGGCGAGCTTGGCATCGCCATCGATTTCGCCGAAGGGCGGATCAAGCCCTACGAATCCGGGGGCATCTCGAAGGGGCTGTCGGCCGGCATCGATGCCGCGGTCACCGTCGGTGCCTGGAAGCGTGCGTTCGAGAGCGGCTACGCTCAGGGCTTCACGACCTCGGTCAGCGCGGCGGTCAGCGTCGGCGTCGGTATGTGGTACAGCTACTACCATCCCGAGCAGGGACAGGAACGGCTACTCGGCGCGACGGCCTCGGCCGGCGCCGGCCTCGGCGCCGAGCTCGGTGAATACAACGAAGTCGGGACCTGGTTGCTGAAGGACGTATTCGAGCAGATCTGAGCGCAAGGCCGCAGCAATGCCGCCCGCAGTGCGCGGGCGTTCCTCGCAGGCGCTGACGGGCATGCTTCGTTCTCGCAGCGCATCTGAGGTGCAATTCATGCCCAGCTTATATGCCTGCAGCCTACAATTCGCTCGCAATGCTCTGGGGCCATGCTTCGCCATGGCACTCAAGTCGCGCAGGATGAGCCAAATTCGGGGGCTGGCATGTCTAAAGGCGTTGAAATTCGCTGGAGCTATCCAAAGCCGTGGGATACGGCGAAGGATTCCAATCAGGGTGCGATGAACGGCGTGTACCAGACTTGTCGTACTTGGGCGGGAAGCGAGTCACTGTTGTATGTCGGACTCGTCAAGTCCGAGCGCCGGGCTTTCTACCAGCGGATGAACGAGCACCGAAAGGAATGGATCAACGAGAAGCGTGGCGCGATCACCTATCGCTTCGGCATCGTCAAGCCACTCCGCGGCCTGGAATACAGCGAAGATCTGATCGAGGAAGTCGAAGGCGCACTGATTCTTGAATTACAGCCGCCGTACAACAGGATGAAGAAGCGCAGCTTTTCTCTGCGGGAGGAGTTGGTCATCGCCAGCCGCGGCAATCGCGGCTTCGCGCCGCCCTCGCTCGATACGGCCAAGCGATTCGACTGATCATCGGTTGCCCCGCGTCGCTTCTTTGATTGCCGGGAGGCTGCCGGATCTGGACCAAGGAATGGCCCGACCTGCAGCGCGCTGACAGCGGCAAGCTGGCCCGGGGAATGCGAGTGTGCGGGAGGCTCGCCGCTAGCGCTGCACCCAGCCCCCGCACACCGGAAACACCTGCCCGACGAAACAGTCGGCGGCGTCGCTGCACAGGTAGGCAGCGAAGCGCGCGTCCTCCCGCGCCGAGACCAGCCGCCCGAGCGGTACCTCGCGGGCCAGCCGCTGCTGGAAGCGCGGATCGGCCTGCACCTCGGGTGGGAAGTAGGTCGGGTTGTCGACGAAGTTCTGGGCGATCGCATTGATCCGGATGTTGCGGCTCGCCAGTTCGACGCCGGCCGCCTGGACGTAGGCGAGCTGCGCGCCACGGGCGGCGCTGTAGGTCGAAGCACGCCGGATGCCGCGCAGCGCCGATGCGCTGCCGATCACCAGAATCCGCCCGCCGCCGCGTTCGATCATGCCCGGCACCGCCGCGCGGACCAAGCGGGGAAGCGGATCGACCAGGGTCGCGAACACCTGCCGCCACTCGGCCTCGCCGACCTCGAGGGCCGGCGTGCTCGGCGCGGGAAGCGCCAGATTGGCGACCAGCACGTCAATTTCACCGGCGGCGGCGACGATCCGCGCCGGCGCCTCCGCCGACGACGGATCTTCACTGCTGGCGACCACTTCGGCACCCTGTTCCGCGAACACCGTGCACAGGGTCGGGCCCATGAACGCGTCCGCCTGGGTGATCAGCACGCGCCTGCCTTGCAGATCCATGACCGCCTCCGTGTCGTGACTGTCGGCAGTCTGCCTGCTTGGCACGGTGCTGGCCAGCCCGGACACGTTGCCGCAGCTTCCGCGCTAGCGGTAGCGGCGCAGGTAGGCGTGCTCGAAACCGCGCTTCATCCAGTGGAAGATCCGCGACGATGGCAGCACGATGTTGTGCCGTTCGCTGCGCGCCACCAGCATGCCCGAATCGAGGCTGTCGACGATGCACATCAGCTCGGTGCGGAAGGTGGCCGTGGCAGGTTCACTGTTCAGTTCGGCCAGGATGTTGCGAGCGGCGGCCTCGGCCTGGAGGTCGGCCATGTGGGCCTGCTTGGGCATCCAGTCGGGGCCCGGGAAGCTGCCGGAGTCGCCGGCCACGTAGACCCGCTCGAAGCCGGCCACGCGGCAGTGCCCGTCGGCGCTGACGAGACCGCCGGGCGAGCGCGGCAGGTCGGTGGCGTCGAACCAGGTGTTACCGGTCATGCCGGGCTGGAATAGGATCAGGTCGGCGTGGAAGCTGCCGCCCTCGGTCGTCACCCGGTCGGCCTCGAGGCCCTTCATCTTATGGCCGAGATGGGTCGCGATGTCGCGCTTCGCCATTTCGTCGAGCAGACCGGTCACGGCACGCGGGCCGAGACGGTTGCCGGGCTTGTCGGCCGGGCTGAAGAACACCATTTCGAAATGCCCGCGCCGGCCTTCGCGCCGAAGCTGGCGGTCGATGCCGAACAGGAACTCGAACATCGGTCCGCCGCGCATCGCCGACGGTTCCTGCGGATTGCCGGCGAAGCCGACCGCGATCGTGCCACCGGTCAACGCCCGCAGGCGATCACGGATCTGCTCGCCGGCGGCAATGCCCTCGCACGGCGTGATCGCGTGTTCGATGCCCGGCAGTTTCCTGATGAAGCGCCCGCCACTGGCGATCAGGACCGCGTCGTTGGCGAGTTCGCCGTCGTCGGTCAGCACCCGGCGGCCGCCGTCGGCGAGGCCGGTGACGTGGGCCTGATGGAAGCGGACGTTCATGCGTCGCAGGAAGGCGTCGAGCGGCACCACCAGGTCCTCCCGCCGACGCAGCCCGGAGGGAATCCAGATGACGCCGGGCAGGTAGTGGAGCGCCTTGCGCGGCGCGACCAACGTGATGTCGACGTCGCGGTCGTGCTTGCGGATCTCGCGAATCGCGGTGAGACCGGCGAAGCCGGCACCGATGATGACGATGTGGGGCATGGCGTGCCTCGTGTCGAAGGGCTCGGATGAGCGCGGCGCCCCCGGTCCGGTGGGCGGTTTGCGCGTCATATTAGCGTTTACTGTTGGATTGTTCCCGCCCGCGGATGGACGTCGGCGTCGGCGGACCGCCGCCGCGATGGCGGAAATGCCGTCACCGGGCGTGCCATGTCGTTGATGAATGCGTCGCGGGAGACGCCGCTGAAGGCCGGATTGCGCCGTCGCTCCTCGGCAATCGTGCTGACCGTGCGTCCGTCGCACCGACGTCCCGGAAACACCAGCGTCTCGTCGGGCAGCAGGAAGAGTCGGCGGGTCACGCTGTCGTACCAGGCGCCGGGGTTGCGGCAGGCCGCGTCGCCGCCGCCGTCGGGCAGATGCAGCGCTTCGCCGCAGAACAACCGGTCCCGCCACAGATAGCTGACCGCGTCAGGATGTCGTGCCGGCGTCGACAGCACGCGCACGACTTCGTCGCCGTAGGCCAGCAGTGCGCCGTGGACAGCCGGTTGCAGGCCTTCGTCGGCGCCGGCGCGGCCGGCGATCGCCTGTGCACCGGTATACGCACACAATGTGCCGCAGCGTCGTCCGCTCGCGGACGGGTCGGTGAACAGCGCGTACACCAGGCGCAGGTCGTGTTCCTGCAGCAGTGCCATCAGCAGGTCGAGCTGATCGGGCCGGGGGTCGATCACCACGGCTTCGCGCCCTGTCAGATCGGCGAGCAGGTAGCACATCGCGTCGCTACGGTCGTGCACCAATTGGCGAAAGTAGACCGACATGGCGATCCCTCAGAGCAGGCGACAGGCGGCCAGCAGCACGCCGGCGAGACAGGCAGGGCCGGACAGCAGCAGGCGGATCGGGCGTCGGCGCGGCAGGAAGCCGACGCCGCGGACGAAGCCCGCGCTCATTGCCCAGAACAGGAAGCCGGCGGCGAGATGGTCGGCGCCGCCGCTGCCGTCCGCGAGAATCCGCGGATAGGCGGTGACCGTCAGCGCGATGGCCAAGGCCGCGAGCAGAGGCAGCCAGGCGATGCGGGTCTCGACCGCAGAGTCATTGACGGAGCTCATCGCGATCTCCGTGACCGGTATCGGCCGCGCGCAGGCGGTCGCTCTCGAGCTCGCCCCACATCGCGTTCAGGATGGCCAGCAGCACGGCGAAGCCGATACCGAGAATCCAGGCGAAATACCACATGATCGAATCTCCCTTCAGTAGGCCGAATGACTGTTCTCGCGGACGTAGGCCGCCGTGACCTTGCCGGACATCACCTTGTAGGCCCAGCTGGTGTAAGCGACGATCAGCGGCATGAAGATCAACGTCGCGAAGAACATGATGGTGAGTGTCAGGTGGCTCGAGACGCTGTCCCACACCGTCAGGCTCGAGCGCGGGTCGCTGGAAGACGGCATCACGAACGGGAACATGCTGGCGCCGGCGGTGCCGATCACGCCGACGATGGCAAGCGACGAGCCGACAAAGGCCAGCAGCGTGCGCCCCCGGGCTGCCAGCCACATGGCCGCCAACGTCGCCAGGTAGGCGAGCAGTGGCAGGGCAACGGTGGCCGGCACTCGCTGGTAGTTGGCCATCCAGGCGCCGGCCTCACGCACCACGGTCTTGGCCAGCGGATCGGGCAGGGCGCCGGGGACGACCGGACTGCTGACGACATAGCCCGGGATGGTCTGCAGCCAGATCCCGGCCGCGCTGAAGCCAGCCAGCAGCAGGAAACCGAAGGCCAGCATCGCCGTGCGACTGCGAGCGTGGACCGCAGCGTCGGTGCGATGCATCAGGTAGATGGACCCGTGAAACGTGATCATCGCCGTGCTGACCACGCCACACAGCAGGGCGAATGGATTGAGCAGTCCCCAGAAGCTGCCCTCGTAGTACGAGACGAGTTGGTTGTCGAAGTGGAACGGCACGCCCTGCAGCAGGTTGCCGAAGGCGACGCCGAAGATCAGCGGTGGCACGGCTCCGCCGACGAACAGGCCCCAGTCCCACGCCGAGCGCCAGCGCGGGCTCTCGAGCTTGCTGCGGTAGTCGAAACCGACCGGGCGGAAGAACAGCGCCCACAGCACGGCCAGCATGGCCCAGTAGAAGCCGGAGAAGGCGGTGGCATAGACCAGCGGCCAGGCGGCAAAGATGGCGCCGCCGCCGGTGATGAACCAGACCTGGTTGCCGTCCCAGTGGGGACCGACGGTGTTGATCACGACCCGGCGCTCGACGTCGTCGCGGCCGACGAAGGGCAGCAGGGTGCCCACGCCCATGTCATGGCCGTCCATGATGGCGAAGCCGACCAGCAGCACGCCGACCAGCAGCCACCAGATCACTTTCAGGGTTTCGTAGTCGATTGGCATGAGGCTCTCCCGATTCAGGCGTGGGCCGGTTCGTTGGTGTAGCGGCCGGTGCCGAGACTGCCCGGGCCGAGGCGCGCGAACTTGACCATCAGGAACATCTCGACGATCAGCAATAGCGTGTAGAAGCCGACGAAGCCGGCGAGCGAGCCGTAGAGCGATGACACGCTGAGGGTCGAGACCGACAGGTGGGTCGGCAACACCCCGTAGATGGTCCACGGCTGGCGACCGTACTCGGCGACGAACCAGCCGACCTCGCAGGCGACCCACGGCAGTGGCAGTGACCACAGCGCGGCGCGCAGCAGCCAGCGTCGGTCGGCGAAATCGCCTTTGACCGAGAACCACAGCGCCGTGCCGAACAGCGCCAGGAACCAGAAGCCGAGCGCGACCATCACGCGGAAGGCCCAGAACATCGGTGCCACGCGCGGAATGGTGTCGCGCGCTGCCCGGTCGATGATCTCCGGTGTGACCTGGTCCATGTCGGCGACGTACTTGCGCAGCAGCAGACCGAATCCGAGGTCGGACATGTGGCGTTCGAGAGTGGCCTTGGCCTCGTCGTCGCCGACGTCGGTGCGCACCGCTTCGAGGGCCTTGACCGCCGCGATGCCAGAGACGATCCGGGCGCGGTTCTCGACCAGGATGTCCTTGATGCCCGGCAGCTGCTTGTCGATCGACCGGGTCCCGATCAGGCCGAGTACCCACGGGATCTCGATCTCCCAGTCGTTCTTCATCTCCGATTCGTTGATGCCGGCGATCAGCTTGAGGCCGGCCGGCGCCGGCTCGGTATCCCACATCGCTTCCATTGCCGCAATCTTGGTCTGCTGCGCTTCGCCCACCGTGTAGCCGGACTCGTCGCCGAGCACGATCACCGACAGCGCCGACGCCAGGCCGAAGGCGGCGGCAATTCGGAAACTGCGCTTGGCGAACTCGATGTCGCGGCCTCGAAGCAGGTAGAAGGCGGAGATCGACAGCACGAACATCGCGCCGGTGACATAGCCGGCCGAGACGGTGTGCACGAACTTGGCCTGGGCGTCCGGGTTGAAGACGATGGCCCAGAAGTCGGTCATTTCCATGCGCATGGTCTGGTAGCTGAACTCGGCACCCACCGGACTCTGCATCCAGCCATTGGCGATCAGGATCCACAGCGCCGACAGGTTGGTGCCGACCGCCATCAGGATGGTGACGAGCAGATGCTGCTTGCGCGACAGCCGGTCCCAGCCGAAGAAGAACAATCCGATGAAGGTCGATTCGAGGAAGAAGGCCATCAGGCCCTCGATCGCCAGTGGGGCGCCGAAGATGTCGCCGACATAGTGGGAGTAGTACGCCCAGTTGGTGCCGAACTGGAATTCCAGCGTGATGCCAGTGGTGACGCCGAGGGCGAAGTTGATGCCGAAGAGCTTGCCCCAGAAGCGGGTCATGTCCTTGTACACCTGCTTGCCGGTCATGACATAGACCGACTCCATGATGACCAGCATCCACACCATGCCGATGGTCAGCGGCACGAACAGGAAGTGGTACATCGCGGTGGCGGCGAACTGCAGCCGCGAGAGATCGACCAGTTGCTCACTGACCATGGGAGGTTCCTTCTGTTGTCGGTTGGGGGCGCGCACCGATATGCACGGCGACCGAGTCGGCCTCGAGGACGCGATCGTGATCACGGACGAAGTGCCACCACAACGCGGTCAGCAGGACGAGCTTGACGACGATGACGAGGGCGAGCTTGCGGATCAGTTTCTGGTCGTTCATGGCAGGCGCATGGATGTGCGGTACGGAAAGTCTTATCAAGAGCCGTGCCACCCTGACGCATGCCTGGACGCTAAGGACAATCAATGCCTTATCGCGCATGCGTGGACCGGATTGGGGCGGCTATGCCAAACTGTCAGTCACGAATGGCACTTTTACTGCCAGATTTGGCAGCCGTCATGAACGATCTGCAGCGCCCGCTCGCCGAACTGGTCTCCTTCCTCGAATCCTTCGAAGACCCTTACATCCTGTTCGACCGGGATTACCGCATCCTGGCTGCCAATGCTGCCTATCGCAGGGCGCACGGCGCTCGTCAGGAAGTCATCGGGCGCACCTGCTACGAGGTCTCGCACCACTATGCGGTCCCCTGTGACCAGGCCGGAGAAGCGTGCCCGTTGGCCAGCTCGCTCGCGTCTGGCCAACGGGAACGGGTGGTGCATTTGCACCATACCCCCCACGGCGAGGCCTATGAGAGCATCGAGCTATCGCCGGTGCGCGATGCTGCCGGCGAGGCTCGCTACTTCATCGAGAAGCTGGCGCCGCTCGATGTCGCGCGTGGCTTGTCGGCCCAGGCAGGACTGGTCGGGCGGGCTGCGTCGTTCCAGGCCATGCTCGGACTGGTTGCCCGGGTCGCGCCGTCGGAGGCCACGGTGCTGCTGCAGGGGGAGTCGGGTACCGGCAAGGAACTGGTTGCCGCCGCGATTCACGATGCCAGCCGGCGATCCAGCCAGGCCTTCGTCGTCGTCGATTGCTCCGGGGTGCCCGAGACCCTGTTCGAGAGCGAATTGTTCGGCCACGAGCGCGGGGCATTCACCGGTGCCACCCAGCGCAGGACCGGTCTGGTCGAGGCGGCCAGCGGTGGCACGCTGTTCCTCGACGAGGTCGGCGACATTCCGCTCGCCATGCAGGTCAAGCTGTTGCGCCTGCTCGAGACCGGAACCTATCGCCGAGTCGGCTCGAGCGAACTGCGCAAGGCGGATATCCGCGTGGTATCGGCCACCCACCGCGACCTGCGGGCAATGGTCGCGCGTGCGGATTTCCGGCAGGATCTCTATTACCGCATCAACACTTTCCCGATCGACGTGCCGCCGCTGCGCCAGCGTCTCGATGACGTTCCGCTGCTGGCCGGTGCGCTGCTCGCGCGCGTGGCGCCCGATCGCAATCTGCGCCTCGGCGCGGACGCCGAGGCGGCGCTGCTGTCGTACCGGTTTCCAGGTAATGTTCGCGAACTGCGCAATCTGCTCGAGCGGGCCGGTCTGATGTGCGATGGCGACGAGATCCGGCGCCACCACCTGAAGCTCGACGGCGACGACGGAGACGCCAGGGTGGCGTCGTCCGGCCGCGACCCGCTGGAGGGCGGAGCCCTGGCGGCGGTCGAGCGGCGCGCCCTGGTCGCGGCACTGGCCGCACACACCGGCAGCCGCCGGGCGCTGGCGGATCGGCTGGGGATCTCGGAGCGGACCTTGTATCGCAAGCTGCGGCGCTTCGGTCTGCTTCGGCCCGACTGAGCGGGCTGCGGCCGGCGATTGCCGCGGCAGTGTTCCATTTGTCAGAAATTCTCGAACATTATAGAAATTTTATTCTGTTTTTATTGATCTATGCGCTGCCCTAAGATGCTTTCTGTCGATAACCCCCCTGTGGTGACAGGAGCACGCATGCAACTCGATATCCAGGCCCGTGACTTTGCGCTGTCCGAAGCGCTCCAGCGCCACGTGGAGCGGCGCGTCCGTTTTGCGCTGACCCGCTACCGCGATCGCATCAGCCGCGTCACCGTGCGCCTGCGGGACGACAACGGTCCCCGCGGCGGTGTCGACAAGTGCTGCACGATGCACCTGCGGGTCGGAGGTCTGCCGGACATCGTCATCGAGGATCGCGAGGAGGATCTGTACCTCGCGGTCAGTCGCTCGGCGAGCCGCGCCGGCCGAGCGCTCGGCCGCCAGCTCGATCGGCTGCGAGGCATCTTCGTGTCGCGCCGCGTTCCGTTGCCGGCCTTGCCGCAGGAGTGAGCACAGATGGCGCACACCGGCATGCAGGCCGCAGTCGATGCCGCCGATGACGCGATGGTCGCCGGCTGGAGCCTGAAGGCCCGGTTGCGTGGGCTGCTCGCGCGCACCGACGTCCAGCGCACCATCGTCGCGCTGATCGTCGTCAATGCGATACTGCTCGGCCTCGAGACCTCGCCGGTGGCGATGGCGGCTGCCGGCCCGTTGATCATCGGCCTCGATCGCTTGATTCTCGCCGTGTTCGTTATCGAGATTGCGGCACGCCTGGCCGTCCATGGTCGCGCCTTCTGGCGCGACGCTTGGAGCGTTTTCGACTTCGCCGTCGTCGCCATTGCACTGTTTCCGGCGAGCGGGCCGTTCGCCGTGCTGCGCGCGCTGCGTGTTCTGCGCGTGCTTCGCCTGTTGACCATGGTGCCGTCGATGCGGCGCGTCGTCGGCGCGTTGCTCGCGGCCATCCCTGGACTGGCGTCGATCGCACTGGTGCTGTCGATTCTCTACTACGTGTTCGCGGTGATCGCCACCAGCCTGTTCGCGGGGGACTTCCCGGAATGGTTCGGCTCGATCGGCCGCTCGTTGTACACGCTGTTCCAGATCATGACGCTTGAGAGCTGGTCGATGGGCATCGCACGCCCGGTGATGGAGACCTTCCCCTATGCCTGGGCATTCTTCATCCCGTTCATCCTGGTGGCGACCTTCACGATGCTGAATCTGTTCATCGCGATCATCGTCAATGCGATGGACCGCGTCAGCGAGCAGGAGCACGCGGCGATCGCCCACCTGCCCGAAGCGGAGGAGGGGATGCGGCGCGAACTGGTGCGGCTGCGCGACGAGGTGCGGGCCCTGCACCGGGCGGTGTCGGACCCTCGTGGCAGGTCGCCACGCGGCTTGGCGGGTGCTCGCCGGCGACGGCAAGGCTAACCACATCCGGGGTGGCAGGTGCAGGGCGACACGACGCCGGCATGGCTGTAAGGGGTGGCGTGGGCCGGCGTCTATTCGGCAAGGGCGATCGAAGACGCCCTCAACCGGAAAACCCAAGGAGAACCGCCATGAACAGCAACAAGATCGCCACCGCCATCGCCCTCTCGATCGGACTGGTCGGCTCCGCCGCAGCCTTCGACAGCGAAGGCGACATCGAGGACCATTTGCTCGCATCGCTCGGCACCGCCATGGCCAGCATGCAGTCGGTGGGCGATTCGCGCCACGCCTTCCGGAGCGAAGGTGACGTCCATGACGAGTTGTTTGCAGCGCGGACGGTGGCCAACGTCGGCACGGCTTCGACCGAGCCGATGCGCTTTGTCTTCGAGGACGAAGGTGACCTGGTCGGCGGACCGCTGAGCGTCAACTGAACGCCGGTCGTCGACCTTCGCGCGCGGGCGACGGTCACGGCCGCCGCCCGTGCTTCATGCTACGGCCCTGGCCGCCCGCCGCTTCCGAGCGGCAATGCGCCGGCGGCGGGCGGCGGGAACAGCACGTCGAGTGGCACCGAGCGACCGTTCTCCTGAACCTCGCGGGCGTGGTGTCGGGCCAGCAGCCGCGGCGACGCAACGCCGCAGGAGTGTGCGATGACCTCGATCTCGTGGCTCAGGTTGCGGTGGTAGCTGGCCACTCTCACCGCCTTGTCGGCCGGCACCAGGCCCCGCTGTAGTCGGGGGTCATGGGTGGTGACGCCGGTCGGGCAGGTGTTGCGGTTGCATTGCAGCGCCTGGATGCAGCCCAGTGCGAACATGAAGCCACGCGCCGTGACCACCACGTCGGCCCCGAGGCACAAGGCCCAGGCTGCCTGCCCCGGCACCATCAGCTTGCCCGAGGCGATCACCCGGATGCGGTCGCGCAACCCGCTCGCCTGCAGGGCATCGACCAGCAGCGGCAGGGCTTCGCGCAGCGGTAGTCCGACCATGTCGATCAGCGGCTGGGGCGCGGCACCGGTGCCGCCTTCGGCGCCGTCGACGGTGATGAAATCGGGCGCCGACTCGATGCCGCGGCGGTGGATCTCTGCGGTGAAGCGGGCCAGCCAGTCGCTGCTGCCGATCACCAGTTTGAGGCCGACCGGCTTGCCGGTCACGTCCCGAATCCGGACGATGAGGTCGAGCAGGTCCGCCTCGTCGTGCAATTCGGGGTGCCGATTGGGGCTGATCGAGTCATGTCCGGCGCGAATGCCGCGAATCCGTGCGATTTCCTTGCTGACCTTGACCGCCGGCAGGATGCCGCCCTTCCCCGGCTTCGCCCCCTGGCTGAGCTTGATTTCGAACATTCTGACCTGCGGGTGTGCAGCGATCTCCCGCAGGCGCTCGTCGGACAACTGTCCGTCCATATCGCGCACGCCGTACTTGGCGGTGCCGATCTGGAACACGAGATCGCAGCCGCCTTCGAGATGGTAGGGCGAAAGCCCGCCTTCACCGGTATTCATCCAGCAGCCTGCGCGCCTGGCGCCACGCGACAGCGCGCGCACAGCCGGGGCGGAGAGTGCGCCGAAACTCATGCCGGAGATGTTGATGAAGCTCGCGGTACTGTAGGGCTCGCGGCAATACGGACCGAACTGCAGCGGCGCTGCGGCACGGGCATCTTCGTCGAGGGTCGGGTAGGGGCAGTTCAGGAACAGCACCGAACCGGTTGCATGAATGTTGCGCGTCGAGCCGAAGGCGACGGTGTTGTCCACGTTCTTGGCGGCACGGTAGGCCCAGTTGCGCTGGGCCCGGTTGAACGGCAGCTCTTCCCGGTCCATCGCGAAGAAGTACTGCCGGAAAAACTCGCCGAGGTGCTCGAACAGGAAACGGAAGCGACCGATCACCGGAAAGTTGCGGCGGATGGTGCTGCGCGTCTGGAAGCGATCGGCGACGTACATCCAGACGATTGCCAGCACGCCGACGCCGATCGCGAAGACGAACAGGGTGGTCAGCCAGTCGAGCGCGTGATGACTCAACTCGGCCAGGTCGGGCCAGGACATCGACATTGCTCCGGTAGGGTTCAGGGCTCCCAATGGGTATGCGAACGCACTGCCAGGTAGATTTCGCGCAGGAACAGTCCGAGACCGCAGATCATCGAAACCATCGCCGCGACGAAGGTAACGGCCACGGTGATCGCGAGATCGAAGCGGACCAGTGTGCCGAAGAACGCACCGGCCACCACCAGGCACACCAGCAGGGCGCTCAGCACTTCGAAGAAGATCGCCGTGTAGATCAACTGGCCGCGGCGCTTGAGCAACGCGAGTTCGAACTCGGCCGCCTGGCGTCCGGCCTCGGCCAGTCCTTCCTGCACGCGCTTGTTGACTGCCCGGCGTCGGTCGACGATGCGGCCGAGTCGGGTGTTCATCGCATTGATCAGCGTCGCGATGCCGGTCAGCAGGAAGACCGGTGCGACCGCGAGCTGGATCGCATGGGAGAGGTCAGCGAGGTGGTTGGGCATGAACGCGATGCTAGCCCGGTTTCGCGGCATGGTCATCCGGGCGCACCGGTCCGATCCGGGACGGCCATCGTGCGGGTCGGGCATACTTCCGCCGGCGCGTCGCAATAGCGCATCTCGTGGAACGGCCGATCTGCCCCGCCGATTGCGCGAGGTGCACGCCACAAGCGTTGCGGCACGCTGCCGAGCCCCTTCGAATTCGGATCACGGTCGATGACGCAAGACGATCAAGGTCGCTACAAGCACAACGACGGCGCCGCCCGCATCCTGCGGGCGTTCGGGTACTCGCGCGAAGGGCTGTATGCCGCCTTCTCAAACGAAGCCGCGTTCCGCCAGGAGATATTCACCTGCATCGTGCTGGCGCCGCTGGCGCTGTGGCTCGGCGACACCGGCACCGAGCGCGCGCTGATGCTCGGCAGCCTGCTCTTGGTGCTGATCGTGGAGTTGCTGAACTCGGCGATCGAGGCCATCGTCGATCGGGTGTCGATGGCGCCGCATCCCCTGTCGAAGCGGGCCAAGGACATCGGCAGCGCGGCGGTCCTGGTGGCGATCGCCAATGCCTGCGTCGTCTGGGTGGTGCTGCTGACGGGTGGGTGATGGCGGCAAGGGAGTGGGCCGTTGTCAGGTCGTTCGCCCGCTCGTGCGCTCGAAGGCCGCCTCGCCGGCATTGCAAAACGAAGCAGTCCCCTGCCGACGTCGGGTGTCGGGGCATGCCTTGCCGGGCATCTGAACGGTCGGCCGAATAATTCGTCCGGCGCCGTGACATATTTTTCTGTCATGATGCCGTTGGCCTTTGCGCCGGCGGCAATTGTCTGCATAGTCCGTGCAATCGACCATCACCCTGAAGAGCATGCGACGACCGGAATCGATGGCGGCCCGCGACTGCGCCGCCCCCCCGTCAAGCCGTCTTTCCATGACGGCCGGCGCCGTCTGTTCGATCGCCGGTGTCGCCATGTCGCCGGCGGCGAGTGCCCATCACCTGATGGACGGCGCCATGCCCGGGAGCCTGCTGGAAGGCTTCCTCTCCGGTATCGCGCATCCGTTCATCGGCCCCGATCACTTCCTCTTCCTGCTGACCACTGCAATGCTTCTGGCGTTCCGGCCGCTGCGCCAGCAATGGCTGTCCGTGGCGGCACTGGCGATCGGAATCCTGGTCGGCGTGCTGGCCGCAGTTGCCGGATTCGCATTGCCGCTGGCCGATCCCTTGTCTGTGCTGACCCTGATCGGCGTCGGCGCCGCCGCGCTGTCGTCGCGCGACGTCGGGCCGAGGCCCATGGCCACGATGGTCGGCGCTGCAGCGCTGTTCCACGGCACGGCGCTGGCCGGGGCCATCGTTGGTTCGGAACCGACACCGATGACAGCCTATTTGCTCGGACTGTCGATCTCGGCCGGCGCCGTGGTCCTCGGGGGCGGGCTACTGGTTCGCGCATTGGCCACCGGGTTCGATGCCGGCTTTCCAGGCCGCACGCGACGCTGGACCGGAATTGCCGCGATCGCGGTCGGCAATCTGATGTTGCTGCTGAAGATCGGCGGCAGTTGAACGTCGTCGAGCGCAGGTTCGTGCGCCATATCGGCGCCGGCGCCCGTCCGGGCAGAATGCTTTCGCCGGGCTGTCGCTAGCTGCCAACCGGACCGGCGCCTGCCGTCGCGACCGCGACGCCGCGCGCGGCGAAGCTCATGCCCTCGCGCCGGATCACCGGGACCTTCGACGTGTTCTTGACGTGCAGGCGCCAGAAGTAGCCGATCAGATTGTCGCCGAAGGAGATTGCCTTGCGCGGCAGGGTCAGCGGGTCGTCGGCGTCCGTTGCCGGCGATCGCACGCAGGTGGTGGCCGACTCGAATCCGGCGTCGGCCACCGCGTCGACGACGCGGCGATCGTGGCTGCCGTAGGGGTAGCAGAAATGGGGCACCGCCTCACCCAGCACGTCCTCCAGCATCGCCTTCGAGTCGAATACCTCGCGTCGGATCTGCGCGGTGTCTTGCTGTTTGGCGAGCCGGACATGGCTGACCGAATGGGCACCGAAATCGACCCCTTCGGCGCGTAGCTGGCGCACCCGGGCCGCACTCATCAGCGGCGGCGTGTCCCGGCCGTCGGCCGCGAACCAGCGCGACGGCTGTCCGAGCATGCTCGAGATCAGGTACACCATCGCCGGGTAGCCGTGCTGCTTGAGCACCGGCCAAGCGTATTCGTAGAAGTTTTCATAGCCGTCGTCGAAGGTCAGCACGACCGCCCGCGGCGGGATCGGCCGCTCGCCGCGCAGGCACGCGAGTGCCGCCGGCAACGACAGCACGGTGTAGTCGAACCGCCTGAGGTAGCGCATCTGCGACGCGAAGCGGCGATGGTCGCAGTAGGTCGAGCGATGGGCCTTCATCGGCTCGAATCGCCCGACCTGGTGATACATCAGGATGTTGATGCCGGTGCCGTCCATTCAGCGATTGTCCAGCAAATCGGCGTACAACGCACGATATTGACCGATCACCGCGGCTTCGCCGAAATCCTCGGCGATTCGCCGAAGTCCGGCCGCGACCATGCGCTGCTGCAGCGCCCGATCATCGATCACGGTGCGGATGCCGTCGGCAAGCGCAGGCGCATCGTCGCACGGCACCACCCACGCGTCCGCGCCCTGGCGGGTGATTTCCCGTGCGCCGCGGAAGGCGGTGCACACCAGCGGCCGGCCGTAGGCCCAGGCTTCGAGAATGACGTTGCCGAGGGTCTCGGGATCACGGCTCGGGAAGACCACCAGATCGGCCAGCCGAAACCAGGGCGCCGGCTCGCGCTGCCAGCCGGCCAGCAGCACCCGGTCGGCGACGCCGGCCTGGCGGGCCTGCTCGGCGAGGGCGTCCATCAGGTCGCCGTCGCCGAGGATCGCCAGGCGTAGGCGGCGGCCGTCGAGTTCGGCCGGCAGGCGGGCGAGGGCGTCGATCAGGTAGCGGTGGCCCTTGACGTCGAGCAGGCGGCCGGCCGTGACCATCAGCAGTTCGTCGTCCGCCAGCGCGATGGCGGTACGCAGGGCATCGAGCTCTTCCAGCGCGACATCGCGCGCCGGATCGGCGAAGTTGGTGATGTGGTACACCTTCGCCGCCGGCAGGCCGCCACGGATCATCCAGTCGCACAGGCCGCGGGTGTTGCCGATCCAGGCGTGGGCATGGAGAAAGGGGTCGAGCTTGTAGTAGCCGCCGAGGCGCGACACGTGCACGCGGCCGCCGCCCGGGGGCAGCCGCGTCAGTCGGGTGGCCCGGCCCATGTAGGTCTGCACGATCGGTGCGTCACTGGTCGCCAGCAGCCGCGACACCTCGAAACGCGACAGCGGATCCCACACCGTGCGGAATCCGAGATGCCGCGTCGGCAGCCCGGGCGGCAACTGCAGCGCGATGTCGGAACCGCGCCGCACCACGGCCTCGACCGTCTCGCCATGGCGCTGCATCGCGGGCAGGAATCGGGCGAACCAGCGCTCGGCACCACCCATGTGCTTGCTGCCGATCAGGTGCAGCGATTTCATGGCGCCGCGTTTCCGAGCAATCGGCGATAGACCGCGAGATTACCGTCGCACATGGTGTCGACCGAGAACTCGTCCAGTACCCGGCGGCGGCCGGCCGCGCCCATGCGCGCCCGCAACGCCGGGTCGTCGAGCAGGCGGATCGCCGCGGCCGCCAGCGCGTCCACGTCACCGGGCGCGATCAACAGCCCGGTGACGCCGTCCTCGACCGCCTCGGGCATGCCGCCGGCGCGGCTCGCGACGATCGCCACGCCGGCAGCGGCGGCCTGCAGCAGCGAGACGCCGAGGCCTTCCATGTCGGCCGGGTGGAGCAACAGGTCGATGCAGCCGAGTCGGGCAGGCAGGTCATCGACGAAGCCCATCAGGTGCACCTGAGAGGCCAGCCCCGCGTCGGCGATCGACCGCCGCAGCGAATCCTCGAGCGGGCCGCGACCGAAGACCAGCAGGTGCAGCGACGGGTGCCGTTCGAGCACGCGGGGCAAGGCCGCCAGCACGTGACGATGACCCTTGCGTTCGATCAACTGGGCCACCATCGCCGCCACCGGCGCGTCCTCGGCAATGCCCAGGCCCTGTCGCATCGCGGCGCGGTCGCAGGGCGCCAGATACGGCGTCGGATCGATCGCGCTGCGCACGCAGCTCACCTGGTCGGCCGCCAGGCCTTCGTCGAGCAGCACCTGTCGGATGCCCTCCGAGATCGTCACGACATGGTCGAACAGACGATACTTCAGCCCCACCAGCCAGCGCGGCTCGGGATTGTCGACGCGACGCGAGAGCACGCACGGCAGGCCCGCCATGCGCGCGGCGACACCGCCGAAGAGATCGGCGCCGCGGCGGCTGTGAAGGTGCACGAGATCCGGTGCCTGGTGCCGCATCAGGCGATACAGGCGCAGCGCCAGAGCGGCGTCGGCATCGCCATGCATCGGCAGTTCGAACACCTGCGCGGCGTCGGCGGCCGCTGCCGCGATGTCACTGCCGGCCGGGCACGCCAGCAGGTTGTCCACGCCGCGGGCTTTCAGCCCTTCGAGGATGTAGAGGACCTGGCGTGCGCCGCCGTACAGGTAGCGGCCGGACTCGACGTGAAGCACCTTCATCGACCGAGCACCTGCGAGGCTTCCCGAAGCACCGCTTCGGCCGAGATGTCCCGCAGGCAGGTGAAGGCGCCGTTGCAGGTCGGCCGGCGCCGACAGGGCGAGCATTCGAGTCCGAGCCAGATGACGCGGGCGTTGTCGCGGCCGGTGTCGAGATAGGGGCGGGTGGAACCGAACAGTGCGACCGTCGGTCGGGCGAAGGCGATGCCCATGTGGGTCAGGCCGGTATCGACGCCGATCAGCAGGGCGGCGTCGCGCACCAGCGCAGCCGCTTCCGGCAGGCGGGTGTCACCGGCAAGCACCACCGTTCGCGGTTCGGCCGCGGCGATGCGTTCGGCGGCGGCCCGGTCGGCGGGGCCGCCGAGGATCACCGGGCGCAGGCCGAGTTCGGTCGCGAGCCGCGGCAGCAGCGCCTGCCAGGCGTCTTCGAACCAATGCTTCTGCGGCCGCGTCGTGAATGGCGCAAGCGCCGCGTAGCCGCCCGGCGCCAGCCCGCGCTCGGCAAGCAAAGCGTGGACGCGGTCGGCGACCGGCCCGGCGACGTGCAACCGCGGCAGGAAATCGGTGGTGTCGAAGCCCAGCTGTTCGGCGAGGTAGCGATACTCCGAACTGATGCGACGGTCGTCGCCGCCCTTCGCGACGACCTCGGTCATCAGCCACTGGCTGCCTTCACGCGAGCCCAGGCCGATGCGCCGTGGCGCCCCCGACATCCAGGTCAGCATTCCGCTCTTGAGCAGGCTCTGCATGTCGATCGCGGTATCGAACCGGCGCTCGCGCAGCGTGCGCGCGAAGCGCCGCACGGTGCGGGCGAGCTCGACCAGCCGGCGTTCGCGCATCAGCCGGCGCCATTCGCTCTTCGGCCACAGGATCAGTTCGTCGATGGCCGGGTCCGCCTCGATCAGTTCGTGGATGCCGGGCTCGACCAGCCATGCCAGATGGGCATCGGGATGGCGGCGTTTCAGTGCCGCTGCAAACGGTGAGGCGAAGACCACGTCTCCGATCGCAGAGCTGCGCACCACCAGTACCCGCTTCATCGGTCACCCTGGAGCATGGCGCGATAGTGCTGCTCGGTTCGCTGGACCATGACCGACAGCGAGAAATCGCTGGCGAAGCGGCCGTGCAGGCACTCGCCGAATCGTCGTGCCTCGCTGGGCCGCTCGATCAGTCGGGCGAGGGCAGCGGCCAGTTCGCCGGCCGAGCGCGGGGGTATCAGCAGCCCGCTGTGCTCGTCCTCGATGATCTCCGGCACGCCGCCGACCTTGCTTGCGACCACCGGCTTGGCGGCCGAAGCGGCTTCCATCAGGGCCAGCGGCATGCCTTCGCTGAGGGAGGGCTGGATGCAGATGTCGATCGCCGCGAGCAGACGCGGAATGTCCTGGCGCGCACCGAGCCAGCTTACCTCGGGTCGTGTGCAGCGCGCCTGAAGCTCACGGCCCCAGCCGGTCAGCGGGCCGACGATGACGAGGCGGAACGGGCGGGCCGTGAGTGTGGCCAGCTGTCCGATGGCTTCGAGCGCGACATCGTGGGCCTTGACCTCCGCGACCCGACCGATGATGCCGATGGCGGTGGTGTCGTCGTCGAGGCCGAGTTCGGCTCGGGCCTCGACCCGTGCCGCTGCGGTACCGTCGCCGAGGCTGCAGTCGCGCGCGCCCGGGTGGATCACGTGGATGCGGCCGGCGTCGAAGCCCTTGTCGACCAGATTCCGCCGCACCGCGTCGGAGACCGCGATGATCCGGCTGCGGCGTGGATAGTGGCGCCAGCTCAACAGGTCATGCACGGTGCAGGTCAACGGTGTGCGGCTGGCGGCGGCGGCCAGTCGGCCATAGCGGGCGGCGCGGACCAGATGGGTGTGGATCAGGTCGAAGCGGCCGCGGCGGGCCAGCACCACCAGCCTGAACAGCGACGGCAGGTCGTAATGGCCGCGGAAGTCGAGGTCGTGCACCGGGAACCCGGCGGTCCCCATCATCGCCGCGACCCGAGAACTCGCGGCGCCGGCGAACTCGATCTCGTGGCCGCGGGCGCGCAGCCCTTCACTCAGCGCGGCGAGATGGTTCTCGGCGCCGCCGGCCTTGTGATTGTGAAGGATCTGCAGGATGCGCATCGCCGCTGCCTACCGCGAATTCCCGAAGCCCGGCAGCGGCAGGCTGCGATCGTGCAGGTTCTTCGCGGTGACCCGGGCCACCGGGCCGGCGCCGATGGCCGCCGTCGCCGGACGCTGCCTTGCCGGCGACATCGGATGGATTCCGGTGCAGGTCGCGAAGACGTGCCTTTGCATCAGCCGCGACCCCCGTGCTTCGCCTGCTCGCGCGCCCGGCCGGCCAGCCGGCGGGCGATGCCGTGGCGGATGAGGCGGGCCTCGATGCGCAGCGCATGGCGGTAGAGCAGGAGGTCCCGATTGCAGTCGAGGAACTGTCGTGCGCGGGACGCATCGTCGGCGCGAAGCAGGCGCGCGGCGGTGCCGGCGATCTTGCCCGATACGAATCGGCGCAGCGCCGGCGCGGCGGCGCCGTCGTGCCAGTCGCCGCGGCAATGCGCGACGAGGTGGTCGAGGAAGTCGAGCTCGCGCTCGAGCCGCTGCGGGTGCTCGAGGGCGCGGTTCTCGGCGTCGCGATGGTAGAAAGAGCGTTCGGCGCTGCTCCAGGCCACCATGCCCTGTCGCGCCAGTTGGATCCACATCAGCACGTCATCGCCGACTGCAAGTCCCGTATCGAAGCCGCCGGCGCGTTCGAACGCCGCCCGGGCGACGCAGACCGAACTGGCCGAGAACGGGAAGACGTCGCGTCCCAGGCAGTCGAGGTAGTCGATCAGCCGCCGCTCGGGGCCGCTTCTCATCGCCTTCCAGTTCGACATCGGGCGGCTGCGGCCGCCAGCGGCCAGGCGATAGGCGGTGGCGTGGATGCTCGCCTGCGGAAATTCGGCGACCAGTGCGTCGATCTCCGTGAGGAAGCCGGGCGCCCACTCGTCGTCGGCGTCGAGCAGCGCGATGCGCGGGCCGGTGGTCTCGGCAATGCCCCGATTGCGGGCGGCAGAGACGCCCTGATTGGGTTGGCGCAGCAGCCGCAGGCGCGCATCGTCGATGCCGGCCACGACGTCGCCGCCGCCATCGGTCGAACCGTCGTCCACGACGACCAGTTCGAGGTCGCGGACGTCCTGACCGAGTACCGACGCCACCGACCGCCCGATGTGGGCGCGCTTGTTGAAGAGCGGGATCACGACGCTGTAGCGCGGGCTCACGTCAGGCCCTCGCCATGTGGCGTCGGCATGCTCGGCTCGGCGAAGCCGGGTGCACCCAGCAGCGCGAGCCGGGAGAGCACATGGCCGGACTCGATCAGTTCCATCGATTCGCCCTCGATCGCGAAGAGCTGCGGATCGTGGGTCAGCGGCCGGGTCGCACCGAACAGGCCGAGGCAGCTGCATTCGACGGCGGCGCCGACGTTGAGCATGCCGGTGTCGTTGCCGACGCAAAAGTCGCTGACCGCCAGTGCGGCCGCGCTGCTCAGCACCGAACGTTCGGCCACCGCCAGCACCGCGCCGCGCAAATCGGCCGGCACCGCCCGCAGAATGGCCTCGGCATCGTCCGCTTCGGCGGTGCCGCCGAGCAGCACGATGCCGCACCCCCGCTCGGCGAGTCCGCGGGCGAGTTCGGCAAAGTGGGCGATCGGCCAGCGCTTGCGTGGTTCGGAAGCGCCGATCGCGAGCGCGTAGAGCGGTCGTGGCAGCGCCCGCAATCGCTCCCTCGCCGACTCGCGCAGGGCATTGGGCACGTGCAGACGGGGCAGCTGAGGTTCGGCGACGAAACCCTGGGCGATGGCGAATGCCGTCGCCTCCGGGTAGACCCAATTGCCCGACCCACGGTGCGGACGGATGAACGGCGGCTTGTTGAGGAACAGACGTTCGCCGGCGGTGAAGCCGAAGCCGGCGCGCTGGCCGATGCCGGCGAGCCAGGCGATCAGGCCGTAGCGCATGCGGCCGGAAAAGATCACCGCCCGTTCGAACCCCTGCCGGCGCAGTTCGCGGGCGAATTGCCACTGGGCGCGCCAGTCGTCGTGCCGGCCGCGGCGGCGCTCGGCAGGGCGCGGCCGGCGATCGAACTCGATGACCGCCTCGATGCTCGGTTCGGCGCTCAGGATGTCGCTCGCGCAGCAAGATGGCCGGGCGATCACCGTCACCTTGCCGTCGCGGCTGGTGGCGGCGACTGCACGGAAGTACGGGATGTGCCAGATCAGGTCACCGATGCCGCTGCGATGATGAACGACCACCGTGCGAGGCGCATGGGTGTCGCCGCTCACGGGCGTCTCTCCGGCCGGTTGTCGCGAGCCAGATGGCACAGGGCACCGGCGGGCAATGCCAGCATCAGGGTCAGACCATAGGTGCCCGGACGGGTACCGAACAGGCCCTCGGTCATCGAGAACAGCGCGGTGCCGACCAGCGCCAGCAGCCCGGCGGTGGCGAAAAAGCGAGGTGCCGCCGCCTCGCTCGCGCGCAGTCGCCGCAGGAAGAAGCGCAGGCCGAGCAGCCAGAACGCCAGCACCGCGAGTGCGCTCGGCACACCGCCGAAGGCGAGACTCGACACGATCTCGTTGTGCAGATTGGCAAGATCGTCGAAATGGGCAGGCATCTCGCCACGGGAAACGGCATCGGACCGATAGGCCGGGAAGTTGGCATAGCCGATGCCGCGCCACGGACGCTCGACGAAGAGACGGATGCCCCAGCGCCACATCGCCAGCCGGATGCCGCTGGCGTTGTCCATGTTGTCGAGCTCTCCCGGCGCGTCGACGAAGGCGGCGACGTTGCCGACCGCACTGGCCACCCGCTGGCGCACCGAATCCGATGCCGAGAACGCGGCCAGTGCCGCCACCAGCAGGCCGCCGATGATCATCACACGATGGCGCCGGTGGATGCTGCGGCTGGCATAGCTCGCGATCACCACCAGGACCGGCAGGGCCAGCCATCCGCCGCGCGAGCCGGACATCATCGATGCATAGGTACCGGCCGCGAACGCCAGCATGCCGACCACCAGCCAGCGACCGGGGTGTCGGGAACCGTGGCGGCAGGCGAGGGCGCCTGCCAGCGCGACGCTGCCGACCAGCAGCGAAAAATTGCCGAACGGCACGGCGTTCCAGCGTCCGCCGAGGCCGAATACGCGTGGTTGGCCGAGCAGCAGCCCTTCGTACAGAGCGATCGCGCCGGCGGCCAGCGCCGCGAACGCCGCTGCCAAGGCGAACCCGCGCATCGACAGGCCGGCGCGCGACAGCAGCAGCGCGAGCAGTACGCCATAGGCCAGATGCATCGGCCGGTCGAGCAGGTGCATCGACCAGCCGTCGAGCGCCATGTTGAGGATGTAGGCGGCCGGGATCAGCAGGCTGAGCCATGCCCATTCGCGTTCGTCCGCCGTCACCGGTGCGCCCTGCAGGAGCGCGACGATGCCCCACAGTGCCAGCACCACCAGCAGTGCGCCGGCACCGGCCGGCGAGAGCATCATCAGTGCCACCGCGAGGCAGGCGATCAGCCCCGGCAGCGGCAGCGACAACGGCCCCCATGCCACCGGATGGTCGCGATCGCAGGCCGACATCCTCATTCGAACTCGACTCCGCAGGCGCTGAAGGTACGTTCCATGTCCCGCCGTTCCGCCTCAGACTTGAAGCGCACCCGTTGCCAGCCGAAGGCCAGCACCGGCGTGCCGCTGTCGTAGAGCTGGCGTGCGAACAGCAGTGCCGAAGAGCGCACGCCGAGCACGGCGGCGTAGGGCGTGTGACTCATCCAGACTTCGAGCGGTTCGTCCAGTTCGAGGATGTGGTCGCCCGGCATCGACAACTCGCGTGCCGGGTCCTTGGGATGGCCCTTGTAGTCGACCGCGGCGATGTCGTGGCACGCCAGCCAGTCGCGCATCTCGGCGGCCACCGCGTCGCGGTCGGTGCTGCTCAGCAGTCCGGTACCGGCCAGCGGCTGGCCGATGATCAGGGCGCGTCGCGCGTCGCCGCCGCTCTTCTGCGCGCCGCCGGAAACCAGCGGGGGCAGCCGTACGGTCTTTGCGTCCGGGTACTCGTGGGGCAGGCCGGGCAGGACGTAGATGCGGTCGCAGAACGGTGCATCCGAGCCGATGCGGTCGCCGTCGAAGCACCAGTAGTCGAGTTCGGGCGCCGCCAGCCGGCGCAGCTTGCGCAGGTACTGTGCGACGCGCTTGGTCGGGCCGAGCGGGTAGCGGCGGATGCTGATGATGCCGTCGGGCAGGATGCGTGCCCGCATCGTCGTCGCGCCGCAGGTTTTCGGCAGGGCCCGCAGGAAGTAGTTGATCGCTTCGGTGTCGAACACCGCGCTGTGGATCGTCAACTCGTCGCAGTCGCCGACCAGGGCGGCCACCTGGCGGATGTTCGCGCGCAACCGGCGGTGTCGGCCGAATGCGCCGGGTAGCGGCTCCCAGCGGGGCCATGCCATGTAGGCCGCGGCATCCCAGTCCTGCTCGCGGACCACCGGCGTCACGCCGCGCTTGTACCAGACCAGCACCTGCCGGGCGCCGGCCTCGAAATCCTCGGCGATGCGTCGCACGGCCAGGTACTGCAGTGGCGAGGCAACGAAATACAGCGCCACACGGCGAGCGTGCCCGGCCGGTGCCTGACCCGCGGTGTCGTTCATGCGCCGCCGGGCTCCACCACGGTGGCGGGCGGCGCCGGCACGTCGGCGAGCACGTCGTCGCCGCTCCTGAGCAGCCGGGCGTAGGCGCCTTCCGCCACCAGCAGTGCCTCGTGGCTGCCGCGCTCGACGACGCGGCCGCGCTCGAGCACGACGATCTCGTCGGCATCGCGAATCGTCGACAGGCGGTGGGCCACCACCAGCACGGTGCGATTGCGGCGAAGCCGGGCGAGCGCGTCCTTGACCGCCCGTTCGGATTCGTTGTCCAGCGCCGAGGTGGCCTCGTCGAGCAGCAGGATCGGCGCATCCTTCAGAAACGCGCGGGCGATCGCAATACGCTGGCGCTGGCCGCCGGAAAGTTGGCTGCCGTTGGTGCCGACGCGGGTGTCCAGGCCCTCGGGCAGCTTTTCGATGAACTCCCAGGCATGGGCGTCCCGGGCCGCCCGGACGATCGCCTCGCGGGGCGTATCGGGCAGGCCGTAGGCGATGTTGGCGGCGATCGAATCGTCGAACAGCACCACCTGCTGGCCGACCCAGCCGAGTTGACCGCGCAGCCAGCCCAGCGGCAGCGAGCACAGTGTGGCGTCGTCGAGCAGAATGCGGCCGCGGTCGGGTTCGAAGAAGCGGGCGATCAGGTTGACCAGCGTGGTCTTGCCGCTGCCCGAGGCGCCGACCAGCGCCACCGTGCGCCCCGGCGCGATTTCCAGGCTGAGGTCCTCGATCGCCCATTCTTCCTGGCCGGGATAGCGGAAGCACACACGGTCGAAACGGATCGCGCCGCTGACCGGTGCGCGCTCGCCGCCTTCGGTGTCGGGCTCCGGCGCAGTATCGAGCAGTTCGAAGATGCTCTGTGCACCGGCCAGCCCGCGCTGGATGACGGCGTTGATATTGGTCAGGCGGCGGATTGGCTCGAACAGCATCGACATCGCGGTGACGAATGCGACGAACTCGCCCGGCGTCAGCTTGTCCTGGGCGGACAGCGCGGTCGCCGTCCAGATCACCGCCGACACCGCCGCTGCGGCCAGCACCTGGACCATCGGCACGTTGGCTGCCGAGACCCGTACGGCGCGCATGGTCTGCTGGCGCAGGCGTTCGGCAATGCCGGCGAAGTGACGATCCTCGTGCGCGTGGGTGCCGAACAGCTTGATCTCGCGGATGCCGGCGAGCGACTCCTCGACCGCGCCGGTGAGTTCGCCGGTGGTCTCCTGCATCTGCCGGTTCGAGCCGCGCAGCTTGCGGCTGGCGACCCGGATCAGCCAGGCCACCACCGGCGCGATGGCGACGATCATCAGCGTCAGTTCCCAGGCGGTATAGATCAGGTAACCGGTCAGGCCGATGATCACCATGGTGTCGCGGATGACGATGATCCAGGCATTGGACAATGCCGAACCGACCTGCGGGATGTCGTACAGGATGCGCGACAGCATGCGTCCGCCCGACTCGCCGAGGTGGGTCGCCAGTGGCAGGTGCATCTGGTGGCGGAACACCTGCTGGCGCAGATCGGTGATCGCCTTGTGCGCGATCCACTGGCTCGACACGCTGGCACCGTACTCGGCCAGCCCCTTGGCCAGGAAGGCCAGCAGCAGGAACAGCGGGACCTGCCACCGGGCGGTTTCGTTCTTGTTGATCAGGCTCTCGTCGACCAGGGGCTTCAACAGGGCAGGCAGCACCGGTTCCAGCGCCGCGGCGATCACCATCGCCAGCACCGAAAGCACCACGACCCGCCGATACGGGCGAACCGAACCCAGCAGCCGCCTGTAGAGCGCCAGAGAGGTCTTCATTCCCGATGCAGCACCTTGTCCACCACCAGACTGGCCCAGCCTTCCTCGTGAAACTGAGACTTCAATGCCTCTTCGTCATAGACCGTGTCAACCCATTGCAGAAACGGGGTCGGCTGTCGTGCATTGTCCACCAGATACTGCGCAAAGAAGAAGTCCAGGACGCCGGTCTTGGCCTGCTTGAAGTGGCCGTAGCGCCAGTCGAGTTCGCTCACCGCCTGCCCGACCGGATGGCCGAGGCGCAGGATGCGGTACAGCGCGGCCCCCAGGCCGGCCCGGTCGGCGCCGGATTTGCAGTGCATCAGCGCCGGATGCTCGATCGAGCGGAACAACTCGTCCATCGTGTGCACCTCTTCGACCGAGGGCGGCGTGCGCGAGTAGAGCTTGACGTTGTGCAGTGCGATCGACAGCTCGGCGCAGATTTCCTCCTCGTAGAGGAAGGAACCGTAGTCGTGCACCCCGCGCAGGTTGATGATGCTCTTCAGGCCGTAGCGGTCCTTGTAGCGCCGGATCTGACGCGGACTGGGCTGGCTCGACCGGTACATGCCGCCGCCGAGCACGTGGAAGTTGTTGTACACCGCCCGCACGCAACCATGGTCCACCAGGTGCATGTCGAGCCAGGCGAGAAGGCGGCGGGTGCTGGTGTCGAGGGTCTTGGGGCTTTTTGGCATGGGTTGCGGGTCGCGCTAACGACGGACGGATCTGCAGGCGGGGCCGCGACGCGAACCGTGGCGGGGTGTCGGGATCCCGGTGTCATGAACGGGCTGCCCGGCTGATGCCGTTGGACCCCGATCGACCGCTCCCTCTCGCCCGAAATGCCGGAGTATACAGGAGCTTACCGTGCCCGGTCGGGATCCGGCCACGGGGCTGCGGATTGAACGGTGGAATTGTTGCGGCGATGACACGTCTGGTGGCGCTGGACGTGCCCGGCGCTGGCGCATCAGCGATTGAAGCCGCGCAGCGTGGTACCCCAGGGCTCGACCCGGAGCTCGGTCAGGGCGGCGAAGTCGAAGTCGAGTGCAAGCCATCTCGCCGCTGGCAGGCCCAGCAGATCGCCCGCGATTGCCCGCAGTGGTCCGCCGTGGCCGACGATCGCCAGCGGCGTCGCGCGGCGCATCAGTTCGGCAGCCGCCGCCTGCGCACGGTCCGCCATCTCGGCCGCGCTTTCGCCACCAGGTGGGCGGAAACCGAGCGGATCGGCAGCCCAGGCGTCGAGTTCGTCGCGCAGGGTGTCGAACGGGCGCAGCTCCCACTCGCCGAAATCCATCTCTGCAAGACGTGGCTCGATACGGGTCGGGCCGAGCGCCTCGGCCAGCAGGCGGGCGCGCTGCAACGGGCTGCTGACGATCTCGCAGCCGGTCGGCAGCAGCGTTGCCAGTCGACTCGCGTCGGTCGCGACCGGTTGCGCCAGGCCGACGTCGCTGCGGCCGTAGCAGATGCCGCCCGGGACCTCGGTCCGCGGGTGGCGGATCAGGAAGAGCTGCATGTGGCGAGGATCGCCAGGTAGGTCGCAAGCTCGGTGATCTGCTGAGCGGCGCCGAGGCAATCGCCGGTGTAGCCACCGAGGCGGCGAACGAGCATCCGGGCGAACCAGGCGGCCACCAGGGTGGCCGACAGCGCCGCCGACAGTGCGGCGACGGGCGGCAGTGCCAGCAGCGGCAGCAGCCCCCCGGCAGAAGCGATCAGCAACTCGCCACGCTGCAGGCGGTGTGCGAGCGGCTTGGCTCGGGCACTGTCGTCGTCGCGCACGTACTCGAGGCGGTGGATCAGCGCCGTCGACGCCAGCCGCGACAGCGCGTGCGCGACGACGAGGGCGATGATCGCCAGCGACGACCCGACCATCACCAGTTCGGTCAGTGCCGCGGCCTTTGCCAGCAGCATCAGTACCAGACCGGCGGCGCCGTAGCTGCCGATCCGGGAATCCTTCATGATTCGAAGTACGTCCTCGCGCTGCCAGCCACCACCGAGCCCGTCGCAGGCGTCGGCCAGGCCGTCTTCGTGGAAAGCGCCGGTCAGTCGCACCGTCGCGGCCATCGACAGCAGCACCGCCAGGCTGGCCGGCAGCACCAGCAGCGACAGTGCGAGCACGGTCGCGCCCGCGCCGCCAACCAGCCAGCCCACCCATGGGAAATATCGTGCCGACTGGTTCAACCTGTGCTGCGACCAGGGCGTTGCGGCCGGGATAGGAATGCGCGTGAAGAATGCGATCGCGGTCAGCAGGAGTTCGTATTGGTAGCGCATTGCGCTTCAACGGCGCTCGCTGACGCCGGCCTGCTCGAAGCTCGCCATCTCGTTGAGGAAATCGACGGCGGCCTGGAGCAACGGAAAGGCAAGCGCGGCGCCGGTGCCTTCGCCCAGGCGCAGGCCGAGGTCCAGCAGCGGGCGGGCACCCAGATGCGCCAGCTGGCGGGCGTGTCCGGGTTCTTCCGAACAGTGAGCGAACACGCAATATTCCAGCACCACCGGCGCCAGCGCGTGGGCCACCAGCGCTGCGGCGGTGACGATGAATCCGTCGACCAGGATCAGCACGCGGCGCTCGGCCGCGCCGAGCATCGCGCCGGCCAGCATCGCGATCTCGAAACCGCCGTATTCGGCGAGCGCGACGAGCGGCTCGCGCGGGCGGCCGCCCCGGGCCAGCGCCCGCTCGAGCAGCGCCTGCTTGCGTGCCAGACCGGCGTCGTCGAGGCCGGTGCCGCGACCGGTCACCGCCGACAGCGGTGCGTCGATCAGGCAATGGGTCAGCAGCGAAGCCGAGCCGGTATTGCCGATGCCCATTTCGCCGAGGCCGACGACACGACATCCGCCTTCGGCCAGCCGATGGGCGATCGAACGTCCAGCGGCAATCGCTGCTTCGCACTGGGCGCGACTCATCGCCGGGCCTTCGATGAAACTGGCGGTGCCATGCGCAAGTTTGGCACCGGTCAATCCAGGAACGGCACCAAAGTCGTGCGCGACGCCGGCATCGACGATCTGAAGTCCGATTCCGAATCGACGCGTGAATACGTTGATTGCCGCGCCGCCACGCAGGAAATTGGCCACCATCTGCCAGGTCACTTCCTGTGGATAGGCCGAAATGCCGTCCCGTGCCGCGCCATGATCTGCAGCGAATACAAGCATTTGGGGATCGTCGAGGCGCGGTGAGTCGGTTCCCTGGACCAGCGCCACCTGCAGCGCCAGCGATTCCAGCGCCCCCAGCGCGCCGGGCGGCATGGTCTTTTGGCGGATTTTTTGCTTGACTTGCAGGGCGAGCGCTCCGTCGAGCGCTGAGATCGAGAATCGCATATTCCTATGCCGGACCGGATCGGGCGGCGCATGGTAGCACCTTCGCCAGCGGCCCCGAGCGGGTTCTGTCAACCGGCCGGTCCGGTGCCGGAAGCCTGAACAGGAGACACGTCATGCCCGATCGTCCCGTCGAGAAAGTCATCGAAAAAAAGCCGTTTGTCATGGTGCCGTCCGATCTATCGGTGTGCGACGCTGCATGCCGACTCAAGGAGCAACGTGACGAAGGCGCGGTGCTGGTGGTCGAAAAGGGCATTCTCGTCGGCATCTGCACCGAGCGCGACATCGTCTTCAAGGTGGTCGCGACAGGCTGCGATCCGGCAGCCACCCAGGTGGCGGAGATCATGACTGCGGAACCAGTGACGATCACCGCGGACAAGCCCTTTGCCCATGCCCTGCACATGATGTTCGAGGGTGGTTTCCGCCACGTACCGGTGGTCAACGACGCCGGCGAGCCGATCGGCCTGGTATCGGCGCGCGATGCGCTGGGCCTCGACGTTTTGCACTTCGAGGAAGACCTGCTGCTGCGCGAAGGCCTTTCCGAAGTGATGTAGCGGCGCCCCAAGCCGGGCTCAGTCGATCCCGCTCAGGTACTGACCGAGGGCGACGATCTCGTCCTCGGTGAGTGCGGTCACGACCGAGTGCATGACCATGTCGGGCGCCTGTCGCGTGCGATCGATGAAGGCGTGGATCTGGCGCTCGATGTAGCTCGCGTGCTGTCCGGCGAGCCGCGGCAGGAACAGTGCGCCGTGGGCGCGTGGACCGTGGCAGGTGGCGCAGGCGGTGACGCCGGTGTCCCGATTGCCGTTCAGGTAGATCTCTCGCCCCTTGTCGGCGAGGGCAGGATCGAAGGCGACGTCGGCGATCACCGCCTTGCTGCTGAAGTACTCGGCCAGTGCCTGGACCTCGGCCGCGCTGAGGTCGGCCACCTGCGCCTTCATTTCGGTGCTGCGCCGCTTGCCGAGTTTGAAGTTGAACATCTGGCGCTGCAGGTACTCGGCATTCTGGCTCGCCAGTTTCGGGTAGTTCGGGCTGCTGCTCTGCCCCTCCATGCCATGACAATTCTGGCAGCGCGCCTCGACCAGTTCGCGCACGCTGCGCTCCTCGGCGGCGGCGGGACCTGCCGTCGATGCCAGCATCATCGCGCAGGCGACGGCGAACGGGGCTGCAGGGTGTGCCGGACGCATCGAATCTCCTCCTGGCCGGTAAGGATTCGCGCGGATGCCTCGTCCGCACGTATATTGGTTCCAGTTTAGCGTGCAATTACATGCGATTCCCGTACGACGTGTTCTGCAACCGATGACGGCACCGGTCTGCGTCGGCAGACGGCGGCCGCCACCACGGAGGATGACCGATGTCCCGATTCGACTACGACCTGTTCACGATCGGTGCCGGTTCCGGCGGCGTCGCTGCCAGTCGCCGCGCGGCCCTGCATGGTGCCCGCGTCGCGATCTGCGAGGCCAGCCGGGTCGGTGGCACCTGCGTGATCCGAGGTTGCGTGCCGAAGAAGATCCTGATGTATGCCGCCCAGTTCGGAGAAGCGCTGGAGGATGCCGCCGCCTACGGCTGGCGCTTTGGTGAACCCCGATTCGAACTGGCAGCCCTGATTGCGGCCAAGAACGCCGAAACCGGGCGGCTCGAGGGCATCTACCGGAAGATGCTGGCAGACGGCGGCGTGACGCTGGTCGAAGGCTTCGGCCGGCTCGTCGACGTCCATACGGTCGAGGTCGATGGCCGTCGGATCACCGCCGAACGCATCCTGATCGCGTCCGGGGGCGCTATCAGCCAGCCGCCGATCGATGGCATCGAACTCGCCCTCGATTCGGATCAACTACTCGATCTCGAGCGCCAGCCGGCGCATCTGCTGGTGCTCGGCGCGGGATACATCGCGGTGGAATTTGCCGGCATCTTCCGCGGTTTTGGCAGCGAGGTCAGCCTCGCCTATCGCGCCGACCTGCCTTTGCGCGGCTTCGACGACGACATTCGGCGGCGGCTGGCGGAAGCGATGGACGGCCGCGGCATCGGCCTGCGACCCGGCTTCGAGCCGGTTCGGATCGAGCGCCGCGGCAGCGGCTTCGCCGCGATCGACGGCGACGGCCGCGAGATCGTCGCGGACACGATCCTCGGCGCCCTGGGGCGCCACCCCAACACGTCGGGTCTGGGCCTCGACGCAGTCGGCGTCAGGACGCGGGAGCGGGGCGGCGCAATCGAGGTCGATCACTATTCGCGCACGTCGGTGGCGAGCATATTTGCGGTCGGCGACGTCACCGACCGGGCGAACCTGACGCCGGTCGCGATCGCCGAGGGTCGTGCCTTCGCCGACACCGAGTTCGGCGGCCGGGCGCAGGCAGTCGATCATTCCCTGATCGCGACCGCAGTATTCTCCCAGCCGCAGATCGCGACGATCGGCCTGTCGGAAGCCGGCGCACTTGCGCGTGGCCATGCCTGCCAGGTCTTCGAAGCCGGGTTCCGGCCGATGAAGAACACGATCTCGGGCCGGCAGGAACGGGCCTACATGAAGGTCATCGTCGATCGCGCCGACGACCGGGTGCTCGGCGCCCACATGATCGGCCCGGACGCTGCCGAGATCATGCAGACGCTGGCAATCGCGGTGACAATGGGTGCCCGCAAGGCCGACCTCGACCGCACGCTGGCGGTTCATCCGACCACTGCAGAGGAGTTCGTGCTGCTGCGCACGCCGCGCGATTAGTCAGTTCGCCGCGCGATGGTGGATCAGTCGACCGGGCGGGCGTGCCCGCATTGCCAGCACGCTCCGAATTGCGGCTCGATGCGCTCGCCGCAGGCCGGGCACTGCCAGTCCGGGGCAGAGCGGTCGACTTCGTCGCTGAGTTCGTGCAGGCGGGCGAGCGCGGCGTCGCGGTCCTGGGCTTCCGGGATCCAAACCTGGGGCCAGGCTTCGGTCGGCGGGATCTCACCGATGGCGCCGGCGAGGAAGCGGTTGCGCACCTGCGCGCGGATTCCTGCCGCTTCCAGCAGGTTGGCGCAGTGTTGCGCCTCGATCAGGGTGCTGCGGCGCAGCAGCAGTTTCCAGCCCATGGCGCGCCGACTATAGCCTAGAACCGGTGCGGCGAGGGCATCCCGGTCACGCCGGGCATCCGACCTTCAGCGCAGGTTGCGGCCTTGATAGAAGTCGTGGCTGGCCGGCTTGATCGAGGCGAGCTCGCATTCCGGAAACGCGCTGTCGTGCTCCATCAGCAGAGAGAAGATGGTCTTGGCATGTTCTGCCGGGAATCCGGTGCGATGTTCGCCGCGATCGTCAGTCAGCAGGCTGGACAGAAACTGGCGGCACTCGACGCTGCCCCACATCAATTCGATGCGAATCAGGTGCGGAAAGCGCTGGTAGAGCGCGCGCGTGTCGGTGGAGGTGATATCGGCCGTCGTCATAGTGGTCTCTCTTCGTTGGCTCGTGACCTTCAAAGCGGTTGTGCGGTTCGCACTGTGCCCCAACGTCGAGGATGCTGCCGTGCGAGATTTCGCGTGGTGGGGTGGAAGTCGACTGCCCGCGTGGCGCATTTCTCGCTGAGCCGACGATGGGCGCGTCGAGCGCCGGTTCTGCACCTGATCCGCAGCGTGACGATTGCCGTTGCACGCCGTAAACGCACAGAGGCCAGCGCGTCGGCTGGCCTCTGTCGATACCTGGTGGGTCGTGCAGGGTTCGAACCTGCGACCAACGGATTAAAAGTCAGAATTTTTCGGCGTTCATCGGGTTCTATCGGGATCGCTCTCAAGGAATTTTCCGCGAAAAAATAATGAAGTAGAACAAAATCGATATTGATCGACTTTCATTGGCATGGCTACAATCTGGCTACACAGCGCCTACACCTCAGCCAACGGACTGAAGGCGGCGCCAACTGAGCGCGACTCAGATTCCAGCGGATCGGTCGCTCCGTGTAGCCAACCGTGTAGCCAAACCATGAGCCGAGAACGCTTGACGCCGACCAGGATCGCCGACTTCAACTGTCCCGAAGGCAAGCACCAGGTGTTCCGATGGGACTCCGAGATGCCGCGACTTGCAGTTCGGGCCACGCGGGCGAGCAAGTCCTTCGTGTTCGAGTCGAAGCTCGATCGAAGCACCATCCGCGTGACGATCGGGGCGGCCAACGTCTGGACCTTGGCCGATGCGCGGGCCGAGGCAAGGCGCCTGCAGACGCTGATCGACCAGGGGAAAGATCCGCGCGACGAGAAGCGGGAGAGGCAGGCAGCCCGAGAGGCCCGTCGGGCGACAGAGGAAGCCGCTCGCAAAGCGCGAGAGCAGCAGGAGCGTTACACACTGCGTGCGCTGTGCGATGCCTACATCGGCCATCTGGAGGCCGCAGGCAAGCTCAAGAGCAGCAAGGATGCCGCGAGCCTTTTCCGATGTCACTTGCCTTCCGATGTAGCCGACCTGCCGGCTCGGGGCGTTACAGCGCGGCTGGTTGCCGAACTTGTGCGCACGGTTCGGGAGGCAGGCAAGGAGCGCACCGCCGGCAAGCTGCGGTCGTATCTGTTCGCCGCATACCGGGCCGCGGTGCGTGCGCCGTTCGATGCTCGCCTGCCGGCTGCATTGATCCCTTTCGAGATCGAGGCAAATCCTGTGGAGCCGGTCGCGGCGATTCCGGTGAAGGCTGGAAATCGTGTACTAAGCAGTGACGAACTGAAAGCCTACATCGGCCACTTGGGCAATTCCATCGCCGACCGCGTCCTGTTGGTGTCGCTTCTGGCCGGTGGCCAGCGGATACAGCAATTGCTGCGGGCGAAGCCGGCGGACTTCGATCCGACGTCCGGCACGCTGCGGTTGTTCGACCCCAAAGGCAAGCGAGCTATGCCGCGCGAGCATCTGTTGCCACTGGCGCCGAGGGCTGCTGCCATGGTCGGAGAACTGGCAAGGCGGGCAGTCGAGTTGCAGGCGCCCCTGATCTTCTCAAGCTACGGCACGCGGCCCATGAGTGGCGAAACGCTGTCGAAGCGAGCGCGAGAGGTCTGTACGACGATGGGTGGCGAGCGCTTCGACCTGAAGGACATCCGTCGCACCTGCGAAACGATGCTGGCCGAGCTAGGTATCAGCCGTGATACCCGTGCGCAGTTGCTCTCCCACGGCATCGGTGGCGTGCAGGACCGGCACTATGACCGGCATGGCTACGTCGCTGAAAAGCGGGCGGCCCTGGAAGCCTGGGAGGCGCGAATCGCCTCAATCGAGAAGGGCGGGCCGGTGCCGTCGAACGTGCGACCGCTGCGCAAGGGCAAGGCCACGGTCGGCCGATAGACGAAAAAATGGCCGACTGCCTTGAGGGGCACCGGCCGGAATCCACACCAGGGGTGAGGAGGAGACAAGCCTTATTGCGGCACCGCAGCAGAAATCTTTAGACCGTGCCTGGGCGGTTCTCAGGCAAGCGGGCCGGCCGGTGGTGACGCACCGGCGGCCCTGACCACCACCCGATCTACATAGGAGATCGAATCATGGCTCAAACGAGTATCAACGAAACCGAGGTGCCCGTGCGCGATGCGTTCTCAACCAAGGTGGCTTTCGCGGCCGAGGCGATCGAGAGTCTTGCATCCAGACTTTACGAGAAGGTCTCAATGGAATGCTCGCCCGAAGTCGCCGCGATTGAAGCACTGGCGCAAAAGATCGGCCTTCTGGCAGACATCGAGTCCGGGCGTAACAACGAGACTCGCGTGCGTGAAACGTCGGATTGGGGCTTTGACGGCGTGGAGTATACGGATCAACCAGAGCCTCAGCCGCTGCGCTGACCGAGTCAGCCGCCCCTACCCCGACGGGGGGAAAAGCCGGACACCTTCGCCGGCCTGGGGCGGCACCCCATCGAAGGGCGCTCGGAGGAGGCGCGATGACCAAGAAGGATCTTGGGTTCGATCCCGATCTGTTGGTCGCGGATCTTCTTTCTGCCGCGCGCCATTTGCTTCGAGACAGGGCGCATGAGCGCTGCTGGATGGAAAGACAGGTGGCTCGATATCTTGCTGCGGCTGGGCGCCGCAAGAACCCAACGAAATTGGTCCTGAACTGCGAAATTTGGGCAGATCAATGGCTGAAAGAGTTGCGGCGTGTACTGATCGCTCAATCCTATCCTGGTAGTGATCTCGGCGGGTTCGCGCTGAAGAGCTACTTTGATCTGCTCAGAAGTTACGAGCGATTGCGAACGGAGCACGCTGCCGTCATCTATGCCTTGGTGTGCTCGAGGTATCGCGATCGAGGCAGGGTCTGGATGAACAAGAGGCCGGCTGATCCGAAGCTAATGGATGCCCGCCGCATGCTGCCGGCTGATCTGATGAAGAAGTATGGGATTAGCCGCAGCTACGCCTACCGCCTCTGTCGGACAGCGCCGCAGTCGCGAAAATAGTCCACTTTCTTTGCTAATCCGTGTTCGGTAATGGGCTGACCATTCGCTTCAACGCCGGCGAGTTTGCCGGCATTCAGTTGGAGCGAGTATGCAAACCAATCCCCGCCCTGGCTACTCGACTGAGGAAGCCGCCCGCCGACTTCATGTGAAGCCGCAGACGTTGCGCGCGGCGCTATGCCGTGACGGTCACTACCTCGGGGTTCAGCCACGGAAGATGGCGAACCGGCTGCTCGATTGGCCGGCCGAAAGAATCGACACACTCGCCAACGGGCGCAAGTGATGGCCACCCCTCCGCGCAATCCACTCGGGGGGAGCGTGCCCTTCCCGCCGGGTAAGGTGCTTGTCGGCCGTCGCTTACTCTCTCGGCCCGCTTTCGACCGCGGACGCATGATCGCCGAAGTGATCCTTGAGGACCTTCGCGAGTCATCAAACGATGACCAAGGGGTCTCCACTCTCCTCGCCTCCGGCAAAATCCCGTCGTCGGCAGGTGCTGAGTTGGCCGGCATAGTCGCTGGCCTCGCCGAGTTCGCCGCCTTCGCCATGTGGCGCGATCCCGACCTGGCTCAACTCTGGTTTCGCACGAGGGGGCCAAGGTGAGCGCCGCCAGCCCAGGAAAGCTGCCGCCGTTCGGTAGGGCGGTCGCCGACGTGATCCGAAGGGGCTACCGCCCTGCCGGGGCCGTGCGCGTGCTGGCCGACCACTGGCCGGCGCAACGGCTGGAGCGCACCAGTTACCCGCCGGTCGTACTTCCGCCCGAAGGCAAGCCAGAGGCCTTCGACTGGCGATTCCTTGCGGGCCTCGACGTGCTTGTCATGCTGCGCCGCCGGTTGACGTCTCGGGAACGACTGCGCTCGCTGCTGCGCTGCCTGCTGGCAGCCGATCCTCGTCGCTTGCTGGTGTTCGATCTGGACAACCACCGATCGTACTGGGTGAAGTCGGTAGCGCGCGGGCTGGAGGTGAGCCTTTGACCGTCGGCCAGTCTCCGGGCTACGGTGAGGCCGTCCGCTACGTTTCGGGCATCGCTGTCGAGATGGGCGACCCGAACCCGCTTGCGCCGGATGCCACCCATTCAGAGATCGCTGACCACTACGCGCAGCGTGTCACTGCGGCAAGCGGCGAGCGGCCGGTCTATGACCTGGGCGCACTGTATGCCTATGACCGCGACGCGGGTATCTGGCGGGCGCAGGAACTTGATCAACTCGCCGCCGCCGTTGGGTCCAGCTACACCGGGCAGAAGCTTTGCCGGAAGCATTCGGACTATCGCCAAATCGCCCAGTTGATCGCGACCACGACCGGCACCGATGACTTCTTTTCGACGGCGCCGGCCGGTATCGCAGCGGACGGCAAGTTCTACCAGGTAGCCGAAGATGGAGAGATCTGCGCCGACCAATTGGTCGCCGACCATCGCCAACGCACGATGATTCCGGTTGCCCCCGAGTTCGAGGTGCGGGCGCCGCTGTTCGAGTTGCTGCTCGATAACGCCTTCGGGCACGGGGATGGAGGCGACGCCCAGCGGGAACTTCTGCAGATGGGCATGGGCGCCGCGCTGTGCGGCTTCCTGTGGCGGCTGCGAACGGTGCTGATGCTGTTTGGCCCAACGTCCACCGGCAAGAGCACGCTGCTTGAGATTCTGAAGTCTTTCTTTCCGCGCGATCGCGTGGGCTCAGTCAATCCGCAGTCCTGGGGCAACGAGTATCACGCCGCAGCGCTCGCGGGCCTTTCGCTCAACCTGGTCGGTGAGCTAGACCCAACAACCCCCATTCCCGGCGGAATCTTCAAGAGCGTGACGGGCTGCGATCCGGTCGGCGCGCGGCACCCGACGCATCGGCCGTTCTCCTTCGTCTGCATGGCGGCGCACATTTTCAACTGCAACCGGCTGCCGCCGACGCGAGACAAGTCCGCCGCCTACTTCAGGCGCTGGCGCATCCTGGAGTTCACCAACTCGATCGCCCCCGGCAAGGAGATCATCGGGTTGGCCGAACGGATCGTGCAGCAGGAGCAAGCGGCTGTCCTCGGCTGGCTGCTCGAGGGGGCCGCCCGCTTGGCAAGGGACGGCCATCTGCCGGAAACCGCGAACCATCGGCGACTGACCGAATATTGGCGGGAAGCCAATAACAGTGCATTGCAGTTCGTGCTCGATCGCGAGTACGTGGAGCCCGCTAGCGCAACCCACTCGGTACCGGCGCAGGAGGTGTACAACGCCTACAAGCGGTGGGGCACGGCAGCGGGAATCAAGGTCATGGGCCGCAATGCTTTCTATGACGCCCTGCTCGATGCCGGCCGGCACGGTGTTGCGATCTCCGAGGACTTCAGCGGGCTGAAGGTCGTCAGCGGACTGAGTCTGCAGAAGTCCACATGACAGCCAGCCGCGCACAGACGTTTCAGACGTTTTTCAGGGGGGGGTGGGGGCTTACCTACGTGCACGAGCGCGCGTACACGCGCGTACACGCGGAAACCACCACCCCCCTCATAAAACGTCTGAAACGTCTGTGGCCTGCCCGCGGCCGGGGACGTCGGCGCGCCGGTTCGACGCGGGTCCTTCCGGGAAGGTCTGCATACGGGTAATGCGAACCGCACCGAAACTCCAGTTCTCTCGCCGCAGGCGAGGTAAGTAAGTGCTATCGACATGAGCAATATCGATAGTTCAGAACTATTTTCAGAGCCGTCGGATTTCGACCCGCAAGAACTCCCGTGCCGTGCCGCTCTGGCGTTCATCCTCGGCGACACCTCCGAGGACAACTTGGTCGAGTTGCGCGCGGATCTGCTGCGGTGGGCGCGGCAGGACGACCTGGCATTGCACCGGGTATTGGGCCTGCCGCCTTCGCCGTGCAGCGTGCGCCGCGAGCTGCGGGATTTCTACTTGCGCGAGGCCGCCGCTCTGCTGCAGCTTGAACCGGAGGCTTCAGGATGGGCACGATCGGTCGCGCTTTACGAAGCCGCCTGCGCCTTCGAGCTTAGGACCTGGGAGTCCTGGGCCGACTTCGATCGCGCTCCGTCCCGCGCGTCTCCCCTGCAGCGGTTGCTCTGGAAGGCACGGAAGTGGGCCAAGTTCCCTGATTGCGACCGCCAGTTCCACAACCTGCGTCTGAAATGATTCCCCGGAAAATTTCACGGTCTCCCTGCGAAGATGGTCTCGTACCCTCTACCGGAGACCAGACATGAAACTCTCAAGGCGCGAGCGCGAGGCCTTCAGCCTTGCCAGCGTCGTGCGCCAACTGACCGCCGCTGGCCTGGGCGGATCGTTCGAAGCCGAGCTGTTGCAGGACGTGGCCACGGAGGCCGGCCGCTCGTTCGACGCGAGTCGGCCAATCATTCCTTGGAGTCTGCTGGGCCGACGCGACATGACCGTTGCGGGCGTCTCGGGCTCGGAGATCCTGGTGGACAGCGATGTCACGACCGCAGTCGACATCCTTCGACCGGTATCGGTGACCGCTCGTGCGGGCGTCACGTTCCTGCCCGGCTTGGCATTCAACCAGGCGTTGCCGAAAGTCACTGCGCCGACCTCGACCTTCTGGCTGACGGATGACACGGCGCCGATTACCGAATCGCAGCCGACCATCGGGACGGTGATCCAGATGGCACCGAAGATCGGCGGCGCCTTCGTCCAGTACTCGCGACTCCTGACGCTGCAGAGCCAAGTGGAGGATCTGATTCGCCGGGACGTGCGCCGAAGTGTTGGCGCGCTGCTGGACGGTGCCGTGCTCACCGGCACCGGGGCCAGCGGCCAGCCGACCGGGCTTTTCAATACCAGCGGCGTCGGCACCCAGCCGGGCACCTCGTTGGCCTGGAGTGGCGTTCTCGCGATGGAGGAAGCCAGCGCAACCGCCAACGGCGAGCCGTCTGCCTGGATCGCCTCGCCGGCAACCCGAGAGATCCTGAAGGGCCGCGAGCGGGCTGCCGGCTCCGGCTTCATCTGGGATGACAACCGGATCGGCGGCACGCCGGCGTTTGGCACCACTGCCGCCCCGGCTACCGGCCTCGCCTGTGGTCCCTGGTCCGAGATCGTTGTCGGGCTGTGGGGGCCGGGCATCGAGATGGGCCTCGATCCCTACACTGGCTTCAAGGAAGGCATCTACGCCCTGCGCTGCGTCGTGTGGGCAGATGTCGCCGTGCAACACCCCGGCGCCTTCACCATCGCGGAGACCGTGACATGAGCGACGAATCCATTCCCGGCGTGTTCAAGGTCGTCCGCCCCTTCCGGCTCGCCGGCGAGGTCGTCAAAGCCGGCCGTAAGGTCGAACTCGACGATCCATTCTTGATCGTCGAGCTGGCTTCCAACGGCAAGATCGAGCCGGCCGACATGCAGACGCGCCGCCGGCTGCGCCTTCCTGGCGTGATCTGGACCCGCGCCGACCCGGACGACCCCATGAAACCGGCCCGCAAGCCTGGCGTCGGCCGCATGTAACGTTCCCCTGCGGACGGCGAGCGAGGACCGGCATAGCCACCGCAGGACGCCTTTCGGGGCGCTCATTCACCCATGCCGGGCCACGGCGCGAAGACGCACCGCGAGCCGCCTGCCGGTGCCGGTATCCATCCCGGTGCAACGGCGGCAACCGTTACCCTTGCGGGTCCTCCCTGAACTTCCGCGACACGGGTAATGCGAACCGCACCGATTTTCTAGTTCTGTGGACTCCGAAGGGGGTTCCGGTTTTTCAACGATGCCTCGGCCCATTGCTCCGAGGAACGCGCTGACGCAGGGCGTTGCAGAATCGTCGCGCTTGGGGCCCCGGCTGGGGTGCGAACGGAAAAGTGGGAACGTTCCGCCGCAGGAGATCAGGCAACAGATACGGTCGGGAGCGTCGCCGGATTGCGAGAGCACCCACACTCGTCGAGCCTTTCGAACTTTCAAATCAGGCCTTAGCTTCGGCCTTTCCCCGGAACGTCCGCTCAAGTACAGCGATGTCCCGTCTCACTGCTTGCCGCAGCGTAGCCCGCATTTCGATGACTACTTCTCGTGTAATGGGGTCCATTGGTACGCTACTCCGCGGGGCTCCGCCCGCTTCGGATTGCGTGGCGCTTGGCGACGGCTGAGAATTTTTCTTCATGCCTGCGACTTCCCCTCCCTGAGAAGCAACAGCGTGTGTTCTAGGTTCAATCTGAGTGCGAATTGCCCTAGGACCCAATCATAGAACTCTTTGTTGGACAAGTGGAAGTAATCATTGTCAGCGGATATGGTGAGGATGTAGGGCACGGTCTTGGATGCAACATGGTAAACCGGGTAGCAAATCAGAGACCCGCCTTCGTCTGCGCTGTCGACATGTGAAGGCACATAGCGCCGCCCGCTGCGCTTCTTTGCCTCGGCCCGGATGTCTTGGATGATGAACAAACGCCGCTTCCTCAGCGCGTGACTTATCGCACTGTTCGGGTTCTTAAGGATCGCTACATCTGTCTCTGGGGGGCAGTTGTCCGGCGCAAAGTGCATCAAAGTGCTCACCTGCCAGTCAACGACCGTGTAGAGGCGCACCTTGAAGTGGGTTCTGGTCGAAATTTCACTGAAGACCTCGTGAAGAATGTGCACCATCAGAACGATCTGTTGTTCGGGGCGCGTTATCTCTTCGAAGATCCGGCGGTGCGAGAGTTCCTTCTTGTGCAGCTTATTCAGCGCGACATCGAAGCGCGCTGCCTTGGCCTTGACAATGTTCTCGAAGCCTTCGGAAATGGTCGCCAGCGCCGCCGTGCTCCGGCCATCTGGTTCTGCAACTCGCCTCAGGAAGGCGGAAAGATGGGTAATCAGAAAAGCCAGAACTAAGGCTGACAGACAGATCTCCAAAGTGTGGTTGGCCAGCCACACTTTGATTTCTGGCTCAAGGTACTTGTTCGTGGCGGCCTTGATCGAGTCAACTGAGTAGTAGAGGACCGCAAACGAAATCGGAGCATAGAGCAACAGACTGACGCCGAGAGCGATCCATGGTGACTCTACCCACGACAAGATCTTCCCAGGAATCCCGTCGAACTCACGCAACTTCGAGAATTTCATCGAACTTGGCCCAACCGATACGCTCAATCGGCTACACAGGGGCTACATAGAGCGCAAAAGCACCGAGGGCAATTGATCATATAGCCCTAGGTGCTTGTTTTTTGGTGGGTCGTGCAGGGTTCGAACCTGCGACCAACGGATTAAAAGTCCGCTGCTCTACCAGCTGAGCTAACGACCCGGTAAAGAGGCGAGAATTATAGTTGGGGGGGTGCCACCGGTCAACGCGGTGTCGGATCGCTTCACACCGGCGGGTGGGCGTAAGGTGTCGGGTCGTTCACGCCGGCGTCGGCAAAGCCGGCATGGCGCAGGCGGCAGGCGTCGCAGGCGCCGCAGGCGCGGCCGGACACGTCGGCCTGGTAGCACGAAACCGTGAGGCCGTAGTCGACGCCCAGCCGGGTGCCGAGGGCGATGATCTCGGCCTTCGACAGGTCGATCAGCGGCGTGTGGACATGAATGCGCTTGCCCTCGACGCCGGCGCGCGTGCCGAGGTTGGCCATCGCCTCGAAGGCCTTGATGTACTCGGGCCGGCAATCCGGGTAGCCCGAATAGTCGATTGCATTGACGCCGATGAAGATGTCGGCAGCGCCGAGGACCTCCGCCCAGCCCAGCGCCAGCGACAGCATGACGGTGTTGCGGGCCGGAACGTAAGTCACCGGGATGACACCGGGTTGCGGACCCTCCATCGGAATGGCGATGCCGTTGTCGGTCAGCGCCGAGCCGCCGAACTGGCCGAGATCGACGCGTGCGAGCCGGTGCTCCTGTACGTCGAAGGCCTGCGCGACGCGACGCGACGCGGTCAGTTCGGCGGCATGGCGCTGGCCGTACTCGACCGACAGCGCGTGACAGCGATAGCCCTGGTCGCGCGCGATCGCGAGGCAGGTGGTCGAATCGAGGCCGCCCGAAAGCAGTATCACGGCGGGCCGGTTGTTGCGGGAATTCGCGGAAGGCAAGAGCAATTCCTTTTCGGTCGGGGCGCGTCAGCGGCCTGGCTGCTCACCCCAGATCAGCTTGTGCAACTGCAGCTGCATGCGTACCGGCAGGCGGTCGCGCAGGATCCATTCGGCCAGTCGCGCGGGATCGAGCCGGCCATGCACCGGCGACATCAGAATGGTACAGCGCCGCTCCAGATGGTCGGCGTCGATCCGTGTGCGTGCCCAGATGTAGTCGTTCTCGTCGGCGAGAACGAACTTGAGCTCATCGCTGGTGCGCAACAGGTCGAGATTCTGCCAGCGATTCCGTGCGACCTCCCCGGAGCCGGGAGGCTTGACGTCAATGATGCGGGACACCCGCGGGTCGACGTCCGAGATGTCGAGCGCGCCGCTGGTCTCGAGCGAAACCGAAAGGCCGGCATCGCACAACGCCGCCAGCAGGGTCGGGCAGCCCGCCTGGGCGAGCGGTTCGCCGCCGGTGACGCAGACCGTGTCGACACCCGTCGCGACAACCTCGTCGACGATATCCCCGATCGACCGTGGCTCGCCGCCTTCGAAGGCATAACTGGTGTCGCACCAGGTGCAACGCAACGGGCAGCCGGTCAGGCGCACGAACACCGTCGGCAGGCCGATACGGGTGGACTCGCCCTGCAGTGAGACGAACAGTTCGGTGATTCGCAGCGACAGTGCGCGATCGATGGTGTGCACGCCGGTCACGCGGCGTCCGCCACGAGCCGCAGCCGATCGCTGATCGGCGCGCGCTGTCCGGTCGGCGCGAAAGCCACGCTCGTGCGCTTCCCGCGGTCGATTCCGACGATCATGGGCTCGGTCGCTAGCGGCGCCCGAGCCGCTGCTTCGCCATCTGGGCGGCGGAGCTGTCGGGATAGGTTTCGAGAATCCGCGCCAGGGTCTCCTTTGCCCCCTTGTTGTCGCCCATCGCCTGCTGGCTCTGGGCCAGACCGAGCAGTGCGTCGGGCGCACGCGGATCGTCGGGCCACAGTTCCGCAACCTTGCGGTAGTGATCGCTGGCCCGCGCAGCCTCGCGCTCCTGGAACCAGGCGTTGCCGGCCCAGAAATAAGCGCTCGGCAGGAAGCTGCTGCCGGCATAGTTGGCGATGAAAGCCTCGAAAGCGGCACCGGCCTCGCGATTCTTGCCGGCCTTGAGCAGCCCGAGCGCACCCTCGTAGTCACGGGCCTCGGCCACCGGGTCGATCGGCCGGGCAGCCGCCGACGTCGTCAGGGCCGAGTTCTCGAGCTTGCGCAGCCGGTTGTCGAGGTCGACGTAGAAATCCTTCTGACGCTTGTCGGAGGAATCCACCTGATAGCCCAGCACCTCGATCTGGCCGCGCAGCTTGGCGATCTCGGCCTTCAGGGCCTCCAGTTCGTTGGCCAGTTCGAACTGGGCGCGCGACGTCGTTTCGAGCTGATCGAGCCGTGCGCCGTAGTTGTCACGCAAGCGGATGATTTCCTTGCGGGCTTCCTCGTCATCGAACATGCCGGCCGTGGCCGGCGCGGCCAGGGCGACGGACATGACGATGGTCAGGGCGGCCCGCGCCGGCGTCGCCGCCATCAGAACTCACCCGAGTAGAGCATGTCGGCGCGGCGGTTCTCGGCCCAGCATTCCTCGCTGGAATCGACGCACCGGGGCTTCTCCTCGCCCAGACTGACCGATTCGATCTGATCTTCGGGCACGCCGAGCAGGGTCAGGCCGCGCCGCAATGCATCGGAGCGCTTCTGTCCGAGCGCAAGGTTGTATTCGCGGCTGCCGCGCTCGTCCGCATTGCCCTGGATCAGCATGCGAACGTCCGGATTGGCAAGCAGGAAGCGGGCGTGGACCTCGACCAGCGGCTGGAATTCCGGCCGCAGCACGAAGCTGTCGAAGTCGAAATACACCGAGCGCTTGGACAGCGGGCTGGCGGGGTTCGTCAATTCGGCCAGTCGCGACGCGTTGCCACCGTCGCCGGGGGTGACGGTCTGCACCGGCGGCGTCTGCACCGTCGTGGTGGCGTTGCGGTCCTCGACCGAGGCGCCGGCCTGATCGCTGCTCATCGGGGTGGATCCGCAGCCCGCGAGCAGGGCGGATATCAGGGCGGGTACGACTAGCAGTTTGCGCATCAATGACTCCTGTGGTTCTCTTTCGATGGGTCTACCGGGGCAATGGGCCCCAGGCCGGTTCGCGGACATCGGCCGCCTGCACCGACAGTTTCTGTTTGACGCGCCCGTCCGACGATACCGCTGCCAGCACGCCCCGCCCGCCAACCTCGGTGGCGTAGAGGATCATGCGGCCATTGGGAGCGAAACTCGGCGACTCGTCGCGTTCGGTATCGGTCAGGATCGTGACCTGGCGCGAGGCCAGATCCATCACCGCGACCTGGAAGCGGCCGCCATTGCGTGTGACGAAGGTCAGGCTGCGGTTGTCCGGCGAAGGCCGTGGCGTGACGTTGTAGCTGCCGGAAAAGCTGATCCGCTGCAGGTTCGAGCCATCGGGTGCCACGCGATAGAGCTGGGGACTGCCGCCACGGTCCGACGTGAAATAGATCCAACTGCCGTCGCTTGACCAGGCCGGCTCGGTGTCGATGCCCGAGGACGAGGCGATGCGTCGCACACCCGAACCGTCGGCGTTGACGGTATAGAGTTGGGATTGACCGTCCTTGGTCAGCACGACGGCGAGGCGTTCGCCGTCCGGCGACCAGGCCGGGGCCGAGTTCGAGCCCTTGAAGTTGGCGACCACGCTGCGCAGGCCGGTGGCCAGCGAGTGGATGTAGACGACGGGTTTCTTGGCTTCGAACGACACATATGCGAGCTTGCTGCCGTCCGGCGACCAGGCCGGCGAGATGATCGGCTCGCGCGATGCCAGCGCAGTCTGGGGATTTTCTCCGTCGGCGTCGGCGATCTGAAGCTGGTAGCGCTTGCCGGACTTGACGACGTAGGCGATGCGGGTCGAGAACACGCCGGGCAGTCCGGTCAGCTTCTCATAGACGAAATCGGCGACGCGGTGGCCGGTTGCGCGGTGCTGACTGGCGCTCATGCGCAGCGCCAGTGCGCCCAGTTCGGCCTGGCGCTGGGTGTCGAACAGGCGGAAGCGCACTTCGTAGCGCTTGGCGTCGAGCGCGGTGACCGATCCCACCAGCATGGCGTCGGCACCGCGCACGCGGAAGTTGCCGAGGTCCGGGATGCTGTCGGCACCGAGGGCCTGGGGGCCGGTTTCGATCAGACTGAACAGGCCGCTGCGCTGGAGATCACCGCGAACCACGTCACTGACGGCGGCGGGCAGGGCGTTTTCGCCGTCGAAGCGGGCAATCGCCACCGGAATCCGATTGGCACCGGCTCCGGTGATCTCGATGGCCAGTTGGGCGTGGGCTGCGAGGCTCGCCAGCAGGCACCCGACGAGCAAGAAGGTTTTCGCGAAAAGTTTATGTTTCATAAAGGTTTTCCGGTTCGCGCGATTATAGCCGAGTGATTCGCGCTGCGTTGTTTCGCTTTGCTGGTCAATTGCGCAGCGGCCAGAAGGTCAGGTCGAGGGTGCGCCGGAACAGCGACGAGTCGGTGGGTTTCGGCAGCGGACTCGAACGGTGGATTGCGCGCTCGATGGCGCTGTCGAGTGCCGGGCTGCCCGACGAGCGCTCGAGGCGAACCGCGATCACGGTGCCGTCCGGCAACTGATCGACCTGGAACAGTGCCGACGGATCGCCCTGGGTGCCCGGCGGCAGCACGATGTTGCCCTTGACCTTCGCCTGGATGCGGGCTGCATAGTCGGCGGCCGCGCGGCTGCGCAAGGCCGCCTGCTGGGCATCGGCTGCCCGAAGCGCTTCCTGCCGCAGCAACGCCTGCTGGCGCGCCATTTCGGCCTCGCGCGCGAGCAACTCCTGCATTCGCTTCTGCTCGGCCCGAGCGGCCCGCTCTTCCGGGGTCGGCCCCTTCGGCTTCGGCGCCGGCTTCGGCTTCGGCTCCGGCTTCGGCTTCGGCTCCGGTTTCGGCTCCGGTTTCGGCTTCGGCTCCGGCTTCGGCTTCGGCTCCGGCTTCGGCTCCGGTTTCGGCTCCGGTTTCGGCTCCGGTTTCGGCTCCGGTTTCGGCTCCGGCTCAGGCGCCTTCTGCGCGATCTCCGGCTTCACCGGCGGTGGAGGCGGCGGTGGCGGCTTGACGCGCGGCGGCGGTGGCGGCGGGGGTGGTTCCGGCACCGGCTCCGGCTTGGGCTCCGGTTGCGGCTCGGGCTGGGGCGCAGGCTCGGGCTTGGCCGCCACCGGCTCGGGCGGTTGTGGGGCCGGGATCGCCGGCACCAGGCCGACCTCGATCACGGCCGGCGGCCGTGCCTGCCAGTGGATGCCGTAGAAAAGGAATGCCGCGAGCAGACCATGCACCAGCACGGTCAGCAACACCGAGGGCCATTTGCCCGATTCCCGTGCGGCCGGATAACGCATCATCGATCACCTGCCGCGCGTCAGGTATCGCCCGGCTGCACCAGCAGGCCAATCTTGTGGATTCCGCCGCGCTGCAGCCGATCCATCACACCGAGGACGGCTTCGTAGCGCACCGACTTGTCGCCGGCGATCAGTACCGGCTGTTCCGCATCGCCGCCCTGAACACGCTGCAACTCGGCGATCAGGTCGTCGGGTGACACCTTGCGGGGTTCCTGGCCGCGTTCGCGCAAGGACAGCGAGCCGTCGGCGGCGACGATTACCTCGATCGGTTCGCTGGATACCAACGACGCCTTGCCCACGCTCGGCAGGTCGACCGCGCCGACCTGGATCATCGGCGCGGTGACCATGAAGATCACCAGCAGCACCAGCATCACGTCGATGTAGGGCACGACGTTGATCTGGTTCATCAGGCGGCGCTTGCGCATCAGCGGAGCTGTCTCTGCAGTATGTTGGAGAACTCTTCCATGAAGCTTTCGAGTCGAACCGAGAGCCGGTCGATGTCGTGGGCGAAGCGGTTGTAGGCAACCACCGCCGGAATCGCTGCGAACAGGCCGATGGCAGTGGCGACCAGTGCCTCGGCAATGCCCGGCGCGACGTGCGCCAGCGTCGCCGAGGTCACGTTGGCGAGACCGCGGAAGGCGTTCATGATTCCCCACACGGTGCCGAACAGCCCGACATAGGGCGACACCGATCCCACCGAAGCGAGGAAAGCGAGATGGGCCTCCAGGTCGTCGATCTCACGCTGGTAGGTTGCCCGCATGGCCCGCTGAGCACCGCCGATCGTGGTGTTGCTGTCGGCATTCTTGCTGCGCAGCTTGGCAAACTCACGATAGCCGGACTCGAAGATGCGCTCCATCGGCCCGGAATGGTGGCGGTCGTTGGCAGCGCTCTGGAAAAGGGCATTGAGATCGCCCCCACTCCAGAAATCCCGCTCGAACTTGAGCGTCTTGCCCCGTGCATTGCGGATTGCGAACCACTTGCGAAAGATCCAGTACCAGGACACCAGCGAGACGCCCAGCAACAGCGCCATCACCAGCTTGACCAGCACACTGGCGTTGCTGATCAGCGAAATGATCGACAGATCGGTGGTGACTTCCATGCGCGTTGTTCTTCTTTCAGTTGGGGGAAGACAGCAGGCGTCTGATCGGGCCGGGAATCGCCGTGGCCGCATGTCTGGCGAGATCGACGCACGCCACCGTCACTCGGGCTTCGAACAATCGGGACTGTCCTCGCAGGACGTGCTGCACGAAGACGATGCTGGCACCGCCGACGCGGTCGATCGAGGTCCGTATCTCGAGTTCGTCATCGAGCCGGGCGGAGCCCAGGTATTCTGCAGACAGGCGGCGCACGACGAAAGCGATTCCGGACTCGTCGATCAGCGCCTGCTGGCCGAAGCCCCTGGCGCGGAGCCATTCGGTGCGTGCCCGCTCGCAGAACTTGAGGTAGTTGGCGTAATAGACCACGCCTCCGGCATCGGTGTCCTCGAAATAGACCCGGACAATCATCCGGAACGTGTCGTCGGCGCCAGCGGCGGCATCTGTCCGGGAGTCTGACATGGCGCGGATTCTAACCGATAAAGGTACTTCATCTTTCGCCGAGAGTGCCGTATTTGTCACCGGAGGTAATGGCTGTTCGATACGTGCTGCAACGGTTTTTCCGGTGCGGCGGGAGTAAGATCCGCGACGGGTAAGGTGCGATGGCACCGCGGATTAGTTCCGCGTCCGATCCTCCAGGAATGCTAAGCTTTTCCAACCGAAACCCGTTTGCCAAGGCGACGGACCTCGAGGCGTGGCAATGACCCTGTTCGGCGGAAAGAAGCCAGACACATCTGCTAAGGCCGACGGCAACCGCACTCCGGCGGGGCCGCCGTCCGAGCTGTCTGCGCTCGATTTCAGCGGTGCGGGAGACGCCTGGGCGCTCGCCCAGTGTGCCGAAAAGGTGCAGGTCCTGGAAGGCGGCGACGCCCTGCTGGCGGTAGCTGAGGAAGCCGCGATGCTGTTTGCCGCCGGCCAGGACGAAGAGGCGGCGCAAGTGCTCGAGGCCACGCTCGACGGTGCCGTCGGCGACGAGGCCGGCGAGGGCCTGTGGCTGATGCTGCTCGATTTGCACCGGCTGGCCGGCGACCGCCAACGCTTCGATCAGCGCGGCGCCACCTTCTCTGCCCGTTTCGAGAAGTCGCCTCCCCAGTGGGAGGATCTATCCAGCCCGCGCGACGAGGCGCCGGTCGATGCGACGCCGACGGTGGCCCTCAACGGCAGCCTGTCGGGCCAGGTCGAGGTGCAGTTCGGCAAGCTGGTCGAATTCGCCCGCGAGAACGGCAGCATCAAGATCGATCTCGGTCGTCTTCGCAGCGTAGACGACAAGGGTTGCAAGCTGTTGCGGAACGTCTTGCGCCGCCTCGCCGAAGATCGCGTTCCGGTGAATCTGCTCAATTGCCCGACACTGGCCGCGATGCTGCTCAAGCAGGTCGCCTGCGGCCGCCGTGAGCGTCAGGAATCCTGGCTGCTGCTGTTCGAATTGTTGCAACGCAGCGGAGAATTCGATAGCTTTGAGCAGTACGCGATCGATTACGCGATCACGTTCGAGGAGTCGCCGCCTTCGTGGGATCCGGCGCGGGCGCCCGATGCGTCCGAACCGGTTGCCAAGGCGCCACCGCAGTCGATCTCGTCGGGCAGGAAGGACGATTTCAGCCTCGAGGGCGAAATCTCGTCGGGTGGGCAGGAGCAGATCAAGGACCTCGCGGCCTTCGCGTCGAAGCGCACGATGGTCGACGTCGATTGTTCCCGCCTGCGCCGCATCGATTTCGCCACTGCCGGCACCTTGTTCAACGTCCTCGCGAACCTGCAGGCGCAGGGTAAACTGGTGACCTTCAAGAAAGTGAACAACATGGTCGCGGCCTTGCTGCGCGTCATGGGGGTGCACCAGGTGTCGGAACTGGTTCCCCGACGCTAGTGGGCCCGGCCGTCAGGCGGACGGTTTCATGGAACAGTATCACGGCACGACCATCCTTTCGGTGCGCCGTGGCCGGCGTGTCGCCCTCGGTGGCGACGGTCAGGTCACGCTCGGCAACATCGTCGTCAAAGGCACGGCGCGCAAGGTTCGGCGCATCTACCAGGACCGCATCCTGGCCGGCTTTGCCGGCGGCACGGCCGACGCCTTCACGCTGATCGAGCGCTTCGAGGCCAAGCTCGACAAGCACCAGGGCAATCTGCTGCGCGCCTCGGTCGAACTCGCCAAGGACTGGCGCACCGATCGCATGTTGCGCCGCCTCGAGGCCATGCTGGCGGTGGCCGATCGCGACAACTCGCTGATCATCACCGGCAACGGCGACGTGCTCGAGCCGGAGCAGGGCATCGTCGCGATCGGCAGCGGCGGCGCCTATGCGCAGTCGGCAGCCCGGGCCCTGCTGGAGAACACCGATCTGCCGCCCGAGGAGATCGTCTCCAAGGCGCTCGGCATTGCCGGCGACCTTTGCATCTACACCAACCAGAGCCACGTCATCGAACTGATCGAGGGCTGAGCGCCGGCGAACGTCCGGCATCCCGATTCGGCAGTGGCCGACCCCCGGCCTTGCTGCCAAGCATCCGAGCACGACCATGACCCAGATGACCCCCCCGGAGATCGTCTCCGAACTCGACAAGCACATCGTCGGCCAGGATCGCGCCAAGAAGGCTGTCGCCATTGCCTTGCGCAACCGCTGGCGGCGTGCCCAGGTCGACGAGCCGCTGCGCTCAGAGATCACGCCGAAGAACATCCTGATGATCGGCCCCACCGGCGTCGGCAAGACCGAGATCGCGCGCCGCCTGGCGCGTCTGGCACAGGCCCCGTTCATCAAGATCGAGGCGACCAAGTTCACCGAGGTCGGATATGTCGGCCGCGATGTGGATACGATCGTCCGGGATCTCGCCGAGATCGCCATCAAGGAGCACCGCGAACGGGCGATGCAGCGGGTGCGTGACCGCGCGATGGACGCTGCCGAGGATCGCGTGCTCGACGTGCTGCTGCCGCCGGCGCGGCCGGTCGGGTTCGGCGAAGAACCGGCGACGTCGGCGGATTCCGCGACGCGGCAGAAATTCCGCAAGAAGCTGCGCGAAGGCGAGCTCGACGAAAAGGAGATCGAACTCGAACTGGCCAGTCCGGCAATGGCAGCGGAGATCTTTGCGCCTCCGGGCATGGAGGAGCTTACGCAGCAGATCCAGGGGATGTTCCAGAACATGGGCGGTGGGCGCAAGAAGCTGCGCAAGATGAAGATCTCAGACGCCCTCAAGGCGCTTGCCGACGAGGAGGCCGCCCGCCTGGTCAACGACGAGGAGATCAAGGGTGAGGCCTTGCGCGCGGTCGAGCAGAACGGCATCGTGTTCCTGGACGAACTCGACAAGGTCGCTGCCCGCAGCGACAGCCATGGCGCCGACGTCTCCCGCCAGGGCGTGCAGCGCGACCTGCTGCCGCTGGTCGAGGGCACGACGGTGTCGACCAAGTACGGCATGGTGCGCACCGACCACATCCTGTTCATCGCCAGCGGTGCCTTCCACCTGTCCAAGCCCAGCGACCTGATCCCCGAGCTGCAGGGTCGCTTCCCGATCCGCGTCGAGCTCGACTCGCTGTCGGTGCACGACTTCGAGCGCATCCTGACTGCAACCGATGCGTGCCTGACACGGCAGTACCAGGCGCTGCTGGCGACCGACGGTGTCGAACTCGGATTCACCGACGAGGGCATCCGCCGACTTGCCGAGATCGCTTTCCAGGTCAACGAAAAGACCGAGAACATCGGTGCCCGCCGTCTGTACACGGTCATGGAGCGCCTGCTCGAAGAACTGTCGTTCGAGGCGGGCAAGGCCGGCGTCGAGCAGGTTTCGGTCGATGCGGCCTACGTCGATGCGAGACTCGAGACACTGGCCCAGCGGGAGGATCTCGCCCGCTACGTACTCTGAATCAGCCGCGGCCCGGCGGCGGGCGGAGGTCCGCCGCTCGACTCCGATCCCCGGACGAAAGCCACCATGCTGATCCGCATCGTCTCGATCCTGTTCCCGCTGTTCGCGATCGCGACGCTGGGCTTCTTCGTCGGCCGGCACATGAAGCCGGACCTGACCCATGCCAACAAGCTGAACATGGACGTGTTCGTGCCGGCGCTGTTGTTCGGCGCGCTCGCCAGCAAGTCCTTCCAGGTCACGACCTACCTGCCGCTGGCATTGGCGACGCTGCTGCTGGTGGTCGGTTCGGGTGCCGCCGGATGGATCGCAGCGCGGATCATGAAGACCGATGCCCGCACGCTGGTGCCGCCGATGATGTTCAACAACTGCGGAAACCTCGGGCTGCCGCTGGCGGTGCTGGCCTTCGGCGAGGACGCACTGGCGCCGGCGGTGGTCATGATGATGGTGTCGAACCTGCTGCATTTTTCGTTCGGTGCCTGGCTGCTCGACCGCAACATCCGCCTGCGCAACATCTGGCAGATTCCGTCGGTGTGGGCCACCTTGCTCGGCCTGGCGATCAGCGTGCTGGAGATCGAGATCTGGTCGCCGCTGATGCTCTCGATCCGCATGTTGGGCGACATCGCGATCCCGTTGATGTTGTTCGGACTGGGCGTGCGGCTGACCGATTCGCGCATCTCCGAGTTCCGGATCGGCCTGATCGGCGCGGCCCTGCGCCCGCTGAGCGGAATGCTGCTGGCGTCGCTGCTGTTGCTGCTGATCGACCTGCCGGACCGCCAGCGCGCCCTGCTGCTGGTGTTCGGGGCGCTGCCGCCGGCGGTGCTCAACTACATCTTCGCCGAGCGCTACCGCCAGGAGCCCGAGAAGGTTGCTTCGGTGGTGCTGATCGGAAACATTGCGTCGCTGCTGTTCCTCTCGGTCGCGCTGGCTGTCGTGCTGCCGGAGATGTCGCATGCGACCGGAGGGCCACGATGACCACTGCATTGTTCCGTGACGATGCCTATGCCGACCGATGCGACGCTCGGATCGTACGCACCGGCGATGGCCATGTCGTACTCGATCGCACAGTGTTCTATGCTACCGGTGGCGGCCAGCCAGGCGACGTCGGCGCGCTGCTCTGCCAGGACAGTGGCCGCCTGGCGATCATCGGCACGGTATGGGGCGAGGCCGGCGAGATCCTGCACCTGATCGATGCCGCGACGCCTGCGCCCGCGGTCGGCACTCGCGTCGAGGCGGTCATCGACTGGCCGCGCCGACACCGGCTGATGCGCTACCACACGGCGCTGCACCTGCTGTGCGCGGTGGTTCCGGCGCCAGTGACCGGTGGCCGCATGGCCGAGGACAAGGCCCATCTCGACTTCGACATCGACATGTCGGAACTGGATGCGGCGACCATCGAGCGCCGCCTCGCCGAGCTTGTCGCGGCCGACCTGGCGGTCGACGTCGGCGCCATCGCCGAGGCCGAGCTCGACGCCCGGCCGGAACTGGTTCGCACGATGTCGGTGCAGCCGCCGCGCGGCCAGGGCGACGTCAGGACAATCCGCATCGCCGACGTCGATTATCAGCCTTGTGGCGGCACTCACGTGCGGCGCACCGGCGAGATCGGAACGCCGCGCGTCAGTCGCATTCGCAGCGAAGGACGGCGCAACAAGCGCGTCACCATCGTGCTCGACGATATGTCGTCGTGATCGACTTCACGGCCGGCCCCAATCCCGCCTAAAGAGGACCGGCGCCGGGCCGAAAGCAGGTTCAAGGCAGCCACACGGGCAGGACCCGGCGGCTGTCGAAAGTTGGCAGGGAAGCCTGCTCCCGCCCGCCGCCGAACTCGGCAAGGGCGATGGGCGGTCACCCGAAAAGGGCAAACCCGACCGAAAGGCGGGGGCGCAAAGTCACCGGTCTAAGGGACTTCGGTTCTACGACAGCGGGATTGCCGGGGTCAGCACACGAACGCGTCCGCGTTCGCCTCCGCATCTTGCAGTCCGGATCCCGTCCCGCCTCGTCGAGGACGGAATCCATGCAGAATCTGGCGCGCGAACTCTCTCTGGTCATGATCTTCATCGCCGCGGTGATCGCCTGTTCGCCCGCGTTCGCCGAGGCGCCAGGGCAGACCCGCTGGCTGTGCTGGTACAACAACGACACCACCGTGCGTTGCGTGCTCCGCGTGCCGTCCAGCGATGCCGACGCCGCCGAGCGTTCGGTGCGCATCGCACAGCCGGCGCCCGGCGCCGAGCCGTTGCCGGGCAACGTGCGCGAGATCATCCGCGCCGAGCAATCGATCGTCGGTGCCGAGGTCGCGATTCCGATGTTCAGTCACCCGGAGGATCCGGGCCTGATGGAACAGCTCGCGAGCTTCTCGATGTGCTACGGCAAGCCCGACTGCACCGTCGAATTCTGGCGGCCCTCGACGGTCGTTGCGATGATCGACTGAGCGCGCTTGGGTGCGTGGCCGCCAGCTTGCGCGGCTTCAGCCGCCTCTTGCCCGCTTCTTGGCCGCCGCGTAGTCGGCCCGCGATATGTAGAGCAGGTCGGCCAGCTTGCGCATGAAGTGGTTTTCATGCGCGTCGACGTGGCCGTCGGCATAGGCGATCTGCCACATGTACTCGATCACGCGGACCTTCTCCTCGGCCGAGAATCCCTTGTTGATCAGCGATGTGAAGGCGTAGTCCCCAGCCGATTCGCGGGCCTCGGACTCGGCTAGCGCAAGCAGCGCCTCGACCGCCGCGCGATCCAGGCCGAAACGCTCCTCGAGTGCCGTCCGCATGGCCTGCTCCTCGGCCTCGGCGACCTCGCCGTCGACCCGGCTCATCTCGAGCATCAATGCCGCGGTGGCCAGTTGCAGCCGATGCGCGTCCTCGCTCGGATCGGCCTCGCGCGTGGCCAGCGAATGGCGGAAAAAGTCGCGGATCGCGTCAAGCATCGGCATCTCCCTCGGAGGTCGTCCCCGCCGGCGCGAACCAGTTGAGTCGGCCCTGCATCGACACCACCTGGCCGACGATCAGCAGCGCCGGCGGCTTGATCGCTTCGGCGCGGGCGGCGGCGGCCAGGCGCGACAAGGTGCTGGTCAGCACCCGCTGGTCGGCGCGGGTGCCGTGGCGGACCACGGCCGCCGGCGTGTCGGCCGCCAGTCCATGGGCGACAAGCCGCTCGCAGATCTCGTCCAGTCGTGTGATGCCCATGTAAATCACCACGGTCTGTCGTGGGCGTGCCAGCATCGGCCAGTCCAGCGCGACGGATCCGTCCTTCAGGTAGCCGGTGGCAAACACCACGGCCTGGGCATGGTCGCGGTGGGTCAGCGGGATGCCGGCATAGGCGGCGATGCCCGAGGCGGCGGTGACCCCCGGCACCACCTCGAACGGGACCGCGGCACGAACCAGATCCTCGACCTCCTCGCCGCCACGGCCGAAGACATACGGGTCGCCGCCCTTGAGTCGCACCACGCGCTTCCCGGCGCCGGCGAGCCTCACCAGCAGGGCGTTGATCGCGGCCTGCGGCAACGCATGATCCGCGGACTTCTTGCCGACATAGAAACGTTCCGCGTCCGGCGCGACCAGTTCCATCACCTCGTCGCCGACGAGATTGTCGTGGACCACCGCGTCGGCCTCGCCGAGCAGACGTGCGGCACGAAGCGTCAGCAGTTCGACCGCACCCGGACCGGCGCCGACCAGATAGACCGTGCCGCGCCGGGCGGGCGATCGAAAATAGCAGGACGGGATCCGGATCTTCGCGTCGTCCGCCATCGCTATCCTCCCGTCGGTGTCAGCCGCGCGCGGGCTTGCGCCACCCCATCAGGCGCACGCTGCTTGCTGCCGCCAACTCGAAGCGGGCCTCGCCGTCGCCCAGGCTGACGGTCAGATCCTGCCAATGCACCGGGCGATGGCGATGGGCGAACTGCATCAGTTCGAGCCGCGACTGTTCGTGCTCGGCCGCCACCACCATGCGCCCGGCGGGACGCAGGCGATCCCAGGCGGTACGGACCTGCTGGGCGAACTCAGGTCCCGCGCGCAGGAAGGCGACGTTCGGGTCCGGCAGTGTCGCCAGTCCGCGAAAGCTGCCGTCAACTTCCGCCACCAGACCCTCGCCTGCCTGATGGCGCAGGCCGAACCGTGCCAGGCGCTCGTCCGTGGTGCCGATGCAATGGATGCGTGCCTCCGGGCGCTCGCGGGACCAGTCGAGCGCCAGCGCCGGTTCGTCACCTTCGATCGACCAGCCGCATTCGTCGGCGCCGGGTTGCAGCCATGCCAGCGCCAGCAGTCGCGCGGCCTCAGGCAGGACGGCGTCGAACTCGGTCGATGGAATGCCTGGCCAGTCCCGGCTGCTGCCGTCGGCGCCGACCGTATAGGCGACGACGTAGCCGTCGTCGCGCGCCGGCGTCGGTCGATCGCTCAGTTCGAAGGCCAGCAGCGCTTCGATGGGCGCGGCCGGGTCGGCGGCCACGCGCCAGACCCGCGCCTGGTGAAAGCCTGCCCGTTCCAGCAACCGTCCGATGGCCGCGGTGCCGTCGCCGTCCGGGCGGAATGCGTACAGGCGTCCGCGGCGCAGGCGTGCCAGTACGCCGGGCGGTCCGAGTCGTTCGAGGTCGAGCACTTCGAGGTCGGTCAGGCTGAATCCGATGCGTGCGAGGGCGGCCTGCAGCGGGCCGATCGCGGCATGAATGCGGACCTGGTCGGGGCCCAGGGCTGCCAGCAGGCTGCGCCCGGGGCCGGCCACCAGGGGGTCTCCAGCGACGGCGATCGCAATCCGGATACGACCGGCGCCGCCGAGCCTGTCGTCCAGGTCGGACAGCGTCGCGGGCAGCGCCTCGACCGCGCAGTCGATGTCCGCAGGCGGCGACAGGGCGTCGGCACAGAGCAGCAGATCGGCCTCCACCCGGGGCCAGGCCTGGTCGTCCGACGCGCCGAATACTTCGATCGTGGCGTCGATCGGTGCACTCGCGATCGGCGGATCGACGTCGTCGTCGATGGCAGCCTCGGGCTCGCACTGCACGTCGGCGGGCCCCCCGAGCAACGCCGGCGTCGTGCCGCCGCTGGCCACGGAAGGACAGATTTCGCTGGCCGGTGCGGTCGCTGGCGGCGCCAGCGGCGGGGGTGGTTCGAGCGCTTCTGCGGCGAGCCAGCCTTGTGGTTCGGCGCACGTGGATTCCGCTGGGGTTGGTGGTTCTTCGGGCTCCACCGGTACGGCCTTGAGGTAATCGTTCATGTCAGGATCGCTGGCGCAGTCGGCGCGCCGGAACGACATGGCGGCTCGATGCCGGTACGGTCACGGGGATGGCGACCGGAAGCGGCAGAATAGCACAAGCGGCCTGGCGGACGACCCGCTCAGCGTGGCACGAAGACCGCGTGGCCATCGACCTCCGCACGGATCAATGGATGGCCGAAGGCATCCGCCAGACGCCCCGGCTGCAGGACTTCGCGCGCGAGGCCGGCGAGTACGCCGCCGTGGCCGTCGAGCAGGATCGCCTGGTCGGCGAAACGCGCCGTCAGGTTGATGTCGTGCAGCACCATGACGACGCCTGCACCGTCCCGGGCGAGTGCACGAAACAATTCGAGGGTCTGGATCTGAAAGCGAAGATCGAGGTGGTTGAGGGGCTCGTCGAGCAGATAGAGCGCGGGCTGCTGGGCGAGCAGCGCCGCGATCGCGGCGCGCTGTCGCTCGCCACCCGACAGGCTCAGCACGTCGCGATGCGCCAGGTGGTCGATGCCGACGCGGGCGAGGGCCGCCTGGGCGATTTCGATGTCTGCCCGACTCTCCCAGGCCCAGCGGCCGACATGGGGGTGACGCCCGACCAGGACCGATTCGATCACGCTGCAGGAGAACTGCTCCGGCTGGATCTGTGGCAAAAGGGCACGCAGGCGGGCGGTTGCGCGCGGACTGCGTTCGCGGTAGCCGCGACCCTGCAGCCGAATCAGCCCGGCGCCCGGATCCCGCAACCCGGCCAGGGTGTGCAGCAGCGTGGTCTTGCCCGAACCATTGGGCCCGAGCACCGCCAGACACTCTCCCGCGTGCAGGCGCAGGGCCAGATCGGCGCACAGCCAGCGCCCGCCGGCGAACAGCGCCAGCGCTTCGGCTTCGAGCAGCGGCGCCGGCTTTGCCTCGCCCGGCGTCATCGGTAGTGCCTCGCCAGCAGGAACAGGAACACCGGCACGCCGATCAGTGCGGTCAGCACGCCCACCGGCAATTGCAGCGGCGACAGCACCAGCCGGGCCGCGGTATCGGCCAGCACCAGCAGCGCTCCGCCGGCCAGCGCGGAGGCCGGCAGCAGCACGCGCTGGTCATTGCCGATCGCCAGCCGCACGAGGTGGGGCACGATCAGGCCGACGAAGCCGACGGTACCGATCATCGTCACCGCGGTCGCGGTCAGCAGCGACGCCAGCACGTAGATCGCCACGCGCAGGCGATCGACGGCGACGCCGAGGGCTCGTGCGCCGAGGTCGCCGCGGGCGAGCACGTTCAGGTCGCGGGCGAGCGGGAGGCACGCCAGCACCGCGAACGCCAGCAGGCCCAGCGCAGGCCACGGCCTGCCGGCGGCGGAGGCGTCCCCCATCAGCCAGAACAGCATCGAATGGACACGGGCGTCGTGGGCCATCGACAGCATCAGCGTCACTACGGCACCGCATCCGGCGGCGACGATGACGCCGGTCAGCAGCAGGCGGGTCTGGGTCCAGGAACCGTCGCCGCGGGCCAGACCGAACACCAGCAGCATCGCCGCCAGTGCGCCGGCGAAGGCCGAAGCGTCGGCCGCGACTGTCGACAGACCGATGCTGAGGGCACCCAGCGCACCGACCGCGGCACCGCCGGAGACGCCCAGTACGTAGGGGTCGGCGAGTGGGTTGCGCAGCAGCACCTGCATCAGCGCGCCGGCCACCGCGAGCAGGCCGCCGCCGGCATAGGCGGCCACCGCCCGGGGCAGCCGCAACTCGCGGATCACCGTCGCGTCGAAGCTCGCGCTGCCGCCGAGCGCGGCGAGCAGGCTCGACCAGTCGGCCCGGGCCTCGCCCGACACCAGCGCCCAGGCCAGCGCCGTCAGCCCGGCGACGAGCAGCACGGGCAGGACCACGACGACGGGCGGGCGGGCGGGCATCGGCGACTCAGCGGAAGCGGTAGCGCGCGCTCAGGAAGACACTGCGCGGATCGGCCGGGAAGTAGAAGAAGTCGTTCTGGAAGCTCGAGTAAAGCGCGAACGGGGCGTAGCGCTGGTCGAACAGGTTCAGCACCTGCGCCCTCAGCGACCAGGCGTCGATCTGCCATTCGGCCTTGAGATCGGCCGTGGTGTAGCCCGACAGGCGCTTGCGGCTGTTGCTGAAGTCGCCGGAGTAGCGGCGTTCGCCGACGTCGCGGACGATCGCCGACCACTGGCCGAGGCGGCCACCATCCCAGACCGCGGACAGGGAGGCCTGGTGCATCGGTACCAGCGGGATCCGGTTGCCGGACCAGGGGCCGTCGCGAAACTCGGCGCTCTGCCGGGTCAGGGCGAGGCGAAGGAACAGCGCGTCATCGAGTTGCCAGCCGGCCTCGACTTCGACCCCCTGGCGACGCGTGTCGGCGAAATTCTCGTTGGCGAAAGTCTCGCTGTTGAAACCGATCTCGTCGTCGAGATCAAGGCGGAACAGGGCGACGTGCAGATCGAGCGGCCCGCGTCGCACGCTCGCACCGATTTCGTGGCTGTTGCCCTGCTGCGGCTTGAGGTCGCCCGCGAACACCGAGGCGAAGGTCTCCGGATCGAAGCCGAACAGCTCGTCGGTGTTGGCGAAGCGGAAGACGCGACCGGTGCGCAAGTGCAGCCTGAGCGCCTCGCTTGCCTGCCACGCCAGGCCCAGCTCGTGTGCATTGCGCGCGCGCGTGGCCTGTCCCGTCAGCGCCGCCTGGCGGTCGGTCGCGCGCTGGTCCACCTCCTGCCGCCGAAAGCCCAGGCTGAGCTGGAGCGACGTCGTCAGCCGGGTCGTGTTCTGGACGTAGATCGCGCGACTGATCTGCCGGCCGGTCTGTCGGTTGATGCCGGTGAAGCTGCTGTCGGTGTCCGCTTCCACTTCGGCGTGGTACCAGTCGAGGCCGATCACGGTCTCGCTCGGCCGCGCCACCAGTCCGTGCTGCCAGCGCAGCCGCGGCGTCAGAAACATCGTGTCGCTGTCGCGATCGGAGCCGAACGACGGCGATTCGTAGGTCGTCTGCCGGTGCTCGATGCCGCTTTCGACGGCCAGTTCGAGAGACTCGCTGAGGCGATGGCTGAGGCCGGGCCGCACACGATAGCCCTCGCTGCGGCCGCTGTCGTCCGGCGTGCGCGCAAAGGTCGGGCGCGTGCGAAAGTCCGCTTCGGCGATCGAACCCGGCTGGCCGGTGCTGTCGCCGAAGGCTGCGAGATTGACGAACAGTTCGCTGTCGTCGTCGAAAAACCAGCCCAGGCGGGCGTTGGCGGAACGGCGGTCGGCGTCGTTGTTGTCGCGCCAGCCTTCGGTCTCGGCCCAGGAGGCCGCGGCCTGGTAACCGAACGCGCCGCTGCCACCCCGAGCCGCCAGCGAGATGTCGCGGTAGTCGTAGCTGCCGGCGCTGACCTGGGCGTGGGCATAGGGGCTGGCCGACTTGTCGGTGACGATGTTGATGACACCGCCGACCGCGCGATCGCCGTAAAGGACCGCGCCGCTGCCGCGGATGATCTCGATGCGTTCGATCGACTCGCGCGGAATCGCCGACCAGTCGATGCCGCTGGCGTCGACGGGATTGAGCCGCACGCCGTCGATCAGCACCAGCGTGTTGCTGGTCGCCGAGTCGCCGAAGCCGCGCATGTCGACGGTCGCGTCGAGCCCGAGCGGGCCGTACAGCGGACGGCTGTCGATGCCGGCCCGGCCCTTGAGCAGATCCGGAATCGATACCGCCGGACTGAGCGCGATCTCGCGACGATCGATCACCGAGACGTGGGTCGGTGCGGCGTGCTGGTCGTCGGCGAAGCGCGATGCGGTGACGATCACCGATTCCGCGCGCTGTGGTTCCGCGGCGTGGGCCGTCGGCATGACGAGGATTGCGGCGAGCGCCGCGCTGTCGAGGCGAAGATGCAACACTGAGGTTCCCCCTGGGCCGCTGGCGCACCCGCGCACGGCCCGTGCAAATGTGACGAGGACCGCAGGATCGGGGGCCGGAGCACGGGCGTCGCGCACGCCGGCGCCGCCACCCCGCGGCTCCAAGGCTGCTGGCGGATGCGACGCATCGGCGTCACGTCCGCCATCAGTGCCGCAGGCCGGTATCCGGGCTCGTGGACGAGGCGTCGGGCGACGCCCCGGGTCCATCGCCTTCCCAGACCGATCGGTCCAGTGGCGGTTGGATGGACCCGTGATCCACCTACCGTTGCGGGGGCAGCGCAGGCATTGCGGCCCTGGGGCGCGCACCTGCTTCCCGTTTAACCCCGCACCGGAAAGGTCGCGGGGCACCTGGCAAGCACCAGCACCCGGGTTCCGGGTGCGACGCGGATGATACCAGAGGCGAGGCCGATTTTTGCATTGCGGCAAAGCGCTCGATTGCTCAAACTGGAGCGCGTCGGCGATGCGGCCGGCGGCGCCAGAGCAAGGAAGTGCAGATGGCTTGTGAACTAATCATCGGTGGGGCGCGCTCCGGCAAGAGCCGGGTCGCGGAACAACGTGCCAAGCACGACGGCCGAGAGGTCGTGGTGGTGGCGACGGCCGAAGCGCTCGACCCCGAAATGGCCGAGCGAATCGAACAGCACCGGCGCGATCGTCCGGTGCATTGGCGGACCGTCGAGGCGCCACGGCGCCTGGCCGGGACCCTGCGCCAGCAGGCGGCGCCCGGGCGCGTGCTGGTGGTGGATTGTCTGACGCTGTGGTTGTCCAACTGCATGGCGCGGTCGGAAGACGCCAGCCGCCTGCGCAACCTGCGGCAATTGCCGCGGCTGGTCGACGAACGGGAAGCGCTGCTGGCCTGCCTGCCGGACCTGCCGGGACGAATCCTGCTGGTCGCCAACGAGGTCGGCTTCGGCGTCGTGCCGGATACACCGCTCGGCCGCCTGTTCCGCGACGAGGCGGGCCGCTTGAACCAGCGCGTCGCCGCGATGGCGGATCGAGTCACGCTGGTGGTCGCCGGCCTCGAACTGGAACTCAAGGCCGGCTGAGCGCTTTCCTCAAGGCGCGTCCCGTGGCGCCGATAATTCGAACTATTACCAATGGATGAATGGCAAGCGACGCGATGGCCGGCACGCGGACCGACTACGTCTCGAACGATCAGCTCAGGGTAGGGCATTACATCCATCTCGAGCTGTCCTGGCTCGAACACCCTTTTTCGTTCAACAACTTCCTCATTCGCAATGCCGAGCAGTTGCGTGAGGTGCGATCACTCGGGCTGGAACGGATCCGCATCGATCCGGCGCGCAGTCGGGTCGAAGCCGACGACCAGGACGACGCTGGCGACGCCGTCGATGGCGTCGACGCGGTCGACGGTGCCGCCGCAGCGGCGGCCGCCGAGGCCCAGGCCGTTCGTGACGCAGTGCTCGAAGAGAAGCGTGCCCGGATCTTGCGCAATCGCCAGATCCGCAGCCGCATCAACGCCTGCGAGCGGGAGTTTCTAGAGGCGGCGACGGTCTGCCGCGAACTCTCGCGCACGCTGTTCGCCGATCCCGCCACTGCGCTCGACAGCGCCGACCGGCTGATCGGGCAGCTCACGGACTCGCTGCTGATGGATCGCGATGTCATGGTCCATCTGATGAACGACAAGGTGGCCGGTGAAGAGGTCTACTACCATTCGCTGAACGTCGCGATGCTCTCGCTCTTGCTCGGCAAGGCGCTGGAGCTCGAAGCCGGCGTGCTCAAGCTGATCGGCGTCGCGGCCCTGTTCCACGACATCGGCAAGGTCGACGTCCCCGACAAGATCCTGCTGAAGAAGGATCCGCTGACCCACGCGGAGGAAGCGTTCTATCGTCAGCACTGCGCCTACGGCGTCGAGCACGGACGGGCTGCGGGATTGTCCGAGCCGGTGCTCCAGGTAATCGGCATGCATCACGAGCGGATGGACGGCACTGGCTATCCGAAGGGGCTGAAGGGCGAGGCGATCCCCCGGCTGGCGCGGCTCGTGGGTCTGGTCAACGACTACGACATGCTGTGCAATCCGACCAATCTGGCGAACGCAATCACGCCGCACGAGGCGCTGTCGCTGATGTATGCCAAGCACCGGCGCCGTTACGACGAACAGATCCTTAAGGCGCTGATCCACATTCTCGGCGTGTTCCCGCCGGGCACCGTGGTGCGGCTGTCCAACGATGCCTTCGCCATGGTGCTGTCGATCAATTCGGCGCGGCCGCTGCGCCCGGTCGTCATGGTGCATGACGCCGAGGTGCCGAAGGAAGAAGCGATCATCGTCGACCTCGAAGACGAATCCAGCGTGAACATCGTCAAGGCGATCCGCCCGAACCAGTTGCCGAGGCAGGTGTTCGACTATCTGAGCCCGCGAAAGCGGATCACCTACTACTTCGATCCGGCCACCGGCAAGGCGGGTGGCGGATCGTGAACGACACCGGTGCGAGCGGACTGCTGCTGGCAGCCAGCGGCGAAATCCTGCTGCTGGTGCGGGCATCCGACGGCTGTATCGTCGATGCCAACGATTTTGCCTTGCGTACGCTGGGCTACGCGCGAGGCGAGTTGCTGGGCAAGCCGATTACCGAAGTCGAATGCGCGCTGCAGGACGCTTTCTACTGGGACGACGTGGCCAGCGGCAGTGCGATGCCGCTGACCGAAGTCGAAGGGCTGATGGCCTGCGCCAGCGGCGACACGCTGCCGGTGATCAAGTCGATTTCGGTACTCGAGGAGCAAGGTGAAACGCTGCTGGCGCTGCGCGCCGGCGATGCCCGTGCCGCGAGCGCTGCCGCCGACGAATTGGAGGCCTCGACCTCGCTGCTGCGGGCGATCTTCGAGTCCACCGCCGAGGGCCTGCTGGTGCTCGAACTCGACGGCGCGATCATGAACTTCAACCACCGCTTTGCCGAGCTGTGGACGCTGGACGGGTCGGCGATGCGCAACGATCGCGCCGTGCTGCGACACATGGTGCGGATGTGCCGGCTGTCGGGGACGCCTTCGCCATGGCGCGCCTTGCTGTCGATCGACGCCGACGAGGTGGAACGGGAAGTGGAACTCGCCGACGGCCGCAGCTTCCGCGTGCGAGCGCGGCCGTTGCTGATGCAGGACCAGGTCCGGGGCCGGGTGCTGACCTGCAGCGACATCACCGAGCGCATCCTGCACGAGCGCGAACTGGCCGCCGCGCGGGATGCCGCCGCCGCGTCCGAACGGGCCAAGGCTTCCTTCCTGGCAATGATGAGCCACGAAATCCGAACGCCGATGGCCGGCATTCTCGGCATGACCGAGATCGCGCTTCAGCGTGCCGAGGACGCCGAGCAGCGCCGCTTCATAGAAATGGCCCATGCTTCGGCGGAAAGCCTGCTGGTGATCATCAACGACCTGCTCGATTTCTCGAAGATCGAGGCCGGCAAGTTCCTGATCGAGACGATCCCGTTCGATCTCGCCCGACTGCTCGACGAGACCCTGCAGCCGCTGCGCTGGCAGGCCGGTCAGCGTGCGCTGTCGCTGGATCTCGCGCGCGGCCCCGGGTTGCCGCGGTGGCTGCTGGGGGATCCGACGCGGATCCGGCAGATCCTGGTCAACCTGGTCGGCAACGCCCTCAAGTTCACCAGCGAGGGCGGTGTCACGGTCGGTGTCCGGGTGGCCGGCGAACGGGACGGCGGCATCGACCTCGAGATCTCGGTCAGCGACACCGGCATCGGCATCGCGCCCGACCGACAGCGATCGATCTTCGAAGCATTCACCCAGAGCGATGTCGAGATCGGGCGCAAGTTCGGCGGCACCGGCCTCGGGCTGACGATCTGCGCCCGCCTGTGCGAGTTGATGCACGGCACGATCCGGGTCGACAGCGAGGAAGGGCATGGCAGCACCTTCAGTTTCCGTGTGCCGTTCGGCGTCGCCAGCGAAGAGGCCGTGGCGCAACTGCGGGCGGCCGACGGCGAGTACACCGGCCGCCGACTCTTGGTGCTGCTGGCCGAAGACACCAAGGTCAACCAGATCTATCTGCGCCACACGCTGGAATCCGCCGGCCATCGCGTGTGGGTGGTCGGCGACGGCGAGGCGGCGGTGGCGAAGGCGCTGTCGTCATCCTTCGACATCGTACTGATGGACCTGCAGATGCCCGGCATGGGCGGCTTCGAGGCGACCGAACGGATCCGTGCCGCCGGTCTCCAGGTGCCGGTGGTCGGGCTTACTGCCCACGCCATGGACGGCATCCGCGACGAATGCCTGTCCCATGGCATGACCGAATACCTGTCCAAGCCGGTGCGTGCATCCGATCTGCTCGCGCTGCTGGCCCGTCTCGAACCGGGCGGCGGTGAGCTCGCGACGGGCGCCGGCGGGCGCGACCCGGAGCCGGCGCCGGAGGTGCTGGCCCGCGAGCGCGCGGTTGCCGACCTGGGTGGCGAAAGCCAGCTCTGGGCCGATCTGCTGCAGATGTTGCTGGAGCAACTCGAGTGCGATCTGCCCCTGATCCGGGCCGGCCTCGGCTCGGGTGAATTCACCCAGGCGCGCGAAGCCTCGCACCGCCTCAAGTCGAGCCTGGCCGTGGTCGGCGCCGAGGTCGCCGCCGCGGATTGCGCCTGGCTCGACGAGGCGCTGCGGCGGCAGGACACGGTCGGGGCGAGCCACGCGCTGCGCGCGCTCGAGCACAGCATCGACGATCTGCGCGAGGCGGCCGGCCGGGCGGATCGTCCGTCGCTGGTCTAATGGTCTGCCTAGCAAGTACCACATGGGAGCGCGCCTCGCGCCCGCCGGGGGCGGCAGCTCGGCTACAGCGGCAGACCGCGCGGCTTTCGCCCGGCGCGCGCCGACAGGCGGTCGTAGAGGGCGTCCGGCATCCAGCGCATCAGGCGCGCCGCGATGCCCATCTGCCACGGCACGACGGCGAAGCGGCGCTGCCGGTCGATCAGCGCCAGCAGCTGTGCGGCGGCCTTGTCGGCGTCCATCAGGAACGGCATCGGATAGCGGTTGACGCGGGTCATCGGCGTGTCGATGTAGCCGGGCGCCAGCGTCACCACGCGAACGCCGCTGCCATGCAGCTCGACCCGCATCGATTCGAGTAGCGCAATCGTTGCCGCCTTCGATGCGCTGTAGGCGCCGGCGCCGGGCAGGCCACGCAGCCCGGCGACCGACGCAATACCGGCCAGCGTGCCGCTGCCGCGCGCGCGCATGCCGGCGACGAAGGGCTGGAAGCTGGCGGCCATGCCGAGCACGTTGGTGCGCAGCACGCGATCGAGCGCGGCCAGGTCGTCGGCTTCGTCCACCAACGTGCCGACCGAGACGCCGGCGCTGGCGATCACCACGTCGGGCGTACCGAATCGGTTCAGGATCTCGTCGGCGGCGGCGCGCAACGCCACCAGATCGCCGACATCGGCAGTCAAACCGATGCTGTCGGACGGCAGCGCGGCCTGGACCGCATCGAGGCGTTGCCGATCTCGCCCCAGCAGGGCCAGCCGGTCGCCGCGGGCGCCGCAGGCGCGCGCAAGCGCCGCGCCGATGCCGCTCGAAGCACCGGTGATGACGACCGTGCGCCGGTCGGACGCAGCCATGCAGGGGCCTGGCGCGGGGTCAGCCGCGTTCGCTGCGCACCTTGGTGATCAGTTCGTCGATCACTACCAGGGTGTTCTCGTGGCTGCCGGTGAGCGAGGCCGAGGTCGTGTACTTGCCGTCGACCGCCATCGTCGGCACGCCCTGGATGCGGTAGTTGCGTGCCACCTGTTCGGCGCGGGAGAGCTTCGACTGGATGCCGAAGGACTTGTATGCCGCCATGAACTTGTCGGCATTGATACCCTTGCTGGCGACCCAGTCGCGCACGCCGGGCTCGGTGTCGAGCGGGATCTTGGACGACTGGAAGGCCGCGAACACGCCACCGTGCAGCGTGTGCAGGTCGCCGGTGGCCTCGGCCGTGTAGTACAGGCGGGCGAGCTGCTTCAGCTTGGGATTGCCCCAGATCGCCGGCACCCGCTTGAAACTGACGTCCTGCGGCAGGTTGACCAGCCAGGCTTCGAGCAACGGGTCGAAGTCGCGGCAGTGGGGGCATGCGTAGTGGAAGAATTCGATGATCTCGATCCGTGACGCATCCTCGGTCGGCTGGGCCGGGTCAAGCGTGTTGTAGGAACGCTCCTGGGCGAATGCCCGACCGCCGGTGACGGCGAGGGTGGCCAATACGGCCACGTTCTTGAGCGCTTGACGACGATCCATGCGAATTTCCTCCAATGCTTGACGAATGCGGTGGGTGTGAGTGGCCGAACCGGTACCGGGTTCCGCAGCTTTACCGATCCTAACGCAGCATTACCTGGGGGCCCGTCACTGGCCGCGGATCGGCACGGTCGAGATGCCGGCATCGGCGAGTTCGCGGCGCGATTCGTCGAGCAGGCGTTCATTGGCAAAGGGACCGATCCGGACGCGATGCACCGTACCCTTGCCGCTGATCTCGGCACGCGAGACCGTCGCCTCGACACCCATCAGCGCCAGCCGGGCCTTGACGTTGTCGGCTTCCGACGGATTCTCGAAGGCGCCCGCCTGCAGGTAGAGTCGCGCCCGCTCGGCCTCCGCCGCGCGGCTGTCCGGCGCTTCCGTCGGTCTTGACGCGACCGCGCGCTCACCTTCCGGCAGGATCTTGTAGAAATCGAACTGCGGCTTTTCCACCGGCTTGCCGCCCGGCCGGCCCGGCAGCGCCACCGGCGCGCCTTCGGTGCCCGGCACCGGCGCCTCGTCCTGGACCCGGCCGTCGGTCTTGAAGGGTGCGTTCTCAGTGAAGTACCAGGCACCGATCACTGCGACTACGGCGCCGAGCATCAGGCCGATGAAGATGCCGACCAACATGCCGCCGGCCGTACTCGATTTGGGCTGCGCCTTGGCGCGGGACTTGCGTTTCTCGCTCATGACGGTTTCCGTCGATTACATCGTCTGCGGCGCCGAGACGCCGAGCAGGTCGAGCCCGTTGGCCAGCACCTGGCGAACCGCGGCGGCCAGCGCCAGTCGTGCCAGCCTGACGGTGTCGTCATCGACCAGCATGCGCTCGGCGTTGTACCAGCTGTGGAACTCGCCGGCGAGCTCACGCAGGTAGAAGGCGATCTGGTGCGGCGCGTAGTCGTCGGCCGCCGACGCGACGACCTCGGGGAAGGCGGCGAGGCGGGTGCACAGCGCAAGCTCGCGATCGCTGGCGAGCGCCGACAGCGGCGCGTCGACCAGCCCGTCTTCGGCGCCGCCCCACTGCTTCAGCACGCTGGCCACGCGTGCGTGGGCATACTGCACGTAATACACCGGATTCTCGTTGCTCTGGCTCTTCGCCAGGTCGAGATCGAAGTCGAGGTGCTGGTCGCTCTTGCGCAGCACGTAGAAGAAGCGGCAGGCATCGTTGCCGACCTCGCGCCGCAGTTCGCGCAGCGTCACGAACTCGCCGGATCGGGTGGACATCGAAGTCTTTTGGCCACCGCGGTAGAGCACCGCGAACTGCACCAGCGCAAACTCCAGCTTTTCGGTCGGCAGATCGAGCGCCTGGATCGCGCCGCGCACGCGCGGGATGTAGCCGTGGTGGTCGGCGCCCCAGATGTCGATCATGCGGTCGAAGCCGCGCTCGTACTTGTTGAGGTGGTAGGCGATGTCCGAGGCGAAGTAGGTGAACAGGCCGTTCTCGCGCTGCACCACGCGATCCTTCTCGTCGCCGAAATCGGTCGATCGGAACCACCGGGCGCCATCCTGGACGTAGATGTGGCCGCGACGCTCGAGCTCGGCGACGGCGCGTTCGACGAGGCCGGTGTCGAACAGGCTCTTCTCCGAAAACCAGCAGTCGAAGCGCACGCCGAATTCCTCGAGGTCCTCGCGCCCGTCGCCGAGCTGCTCGGTCAGCGCGAAGCCGTGGATCCAGTGCCAGTCCTCGCCCAGCAGGCGCTTGGCGTTGCCGATCAGCGCGTCGAGGTGGGCCTCGCTGTCCTGGGCCGCGTCCGGTGCATCGGCCAGCACCTGGGCGGCGCTGACGCCGGCGAAGCGATCGCCGTGGCCGGACTTGATCTCGCGTGCCATCGCCAGCACGTAGTCGCCGCGATAGCCGTTCGACGGAAACGGCACCAGCACGCCGAACTCCGCCAGATAGCGCAGCCAGGTCGACAGTGCGAGGATGTCCATCTGCCGGCCGGCGTCATTGACGTAGTACTCGCACGAAACGTCGAAGCCGGCGAAATCCAGCACCGCCGCCAGTGATGCGCCGTAGGCTGCGCCGCGGCCATGTCCGACGTGCAGCGGGCCGGTGGGGTTGGCCGAGACGAACTCGATCTGTACGCGGCAGTCACGGCGCGCGCCGCGGCCGAAGGTGTCGCCGGCGGCCAGCACCGACGACACCACGCCGGTCTTGGCGGTGCTCGCCAGACGAAAGTTGATGAATCCCGCGCCGGCCACTTCGCAGGCCTCGATCAGTGGCGAGGCCGGCAGCTCGGCGATCAGCATCGCGGCCAGGTCGCGCGGGCTGCGGCGCAGCGGCTTGGCGAGATGGAACGCGAGATTCGCTGCGAAATCGCCATGGCTGGCCTGCTTCGGACGCTCGAGCACGATCGGCGTGTCGGCGAGTGCAGGCGCCACGCTGGCGAGCGCGTGGCGCAGCAGATCGGCCAGCAGGATTTTCGGGTCGGAACTCATCGGGCGGGAGCTTCGGAAAACCCATTATTGTACAGCACATTGTTCACGGCTCGGAATGCGCCGCGGCTCGCGTTCGGGGGACATCCGTTCACGTCCGGTCGGGCGGCGCGCGGCGGTCAGGAGAACACGCGGAAGTTGCGGGTCGTGCGGTTGCCGAGGATCTGCGGATGCTGCGGCAGTTGTGTCGACGGCAGGTAGTTGCCGATCGCGGCGTGCCAGTCGCGGTAGCTGGCATCCGCGGGCAACTGGGCGAGCGTCTTCAGGGCGTAGTAGGTGAAGGCGCCGTTGGCGCGGCCATGGAAACGGGTGTCCCAGCTGTATTCGGTATCCATGCAGCCGGCCATCAGCACGTCGCCGCCGACCCGGGCGAGGCCGCCCGCGAGTACCGGCGGCCGTCGCGTCGACGCCGTTGGCGGGTGCTTCATCCAGGCGCCCGGCGGCAGGAAGCGGGCCCGTGGCAGGCCCGGGTCGAGATCTTCTTCGCGTCCGCGGCTGACCGAGCCCGAATGGCAACTGTCGGAGATCAGCACGATCCGCGCGCCGGCCGGCCGCAGCCGGAAGAGTTCGTGCAATTCGTCGTCGAGCAGTACCTGGCCGTCGGTGATGTCGTGGGGACACAGCGCCTCGTCGCGTCCGTCGACCTCGTCGCCGGAGGTGTCCGGCACCCAGGTGCCATGGCCGGAATAGGTGATCACCAGCGAATCGCCCCGCGTCGCGCCGTCGATCAGGTCGCCGATCGCCGAGACCATCGCCGCCTTGTCGGCGGCGCCGTCGATCAGGCTGACGACCTCGAAGCCGCGGGCGGCGAGCGCCGAGCGCCAGTCGGCGGCGTCATTGGCGCAGCCGGCGAGGTCGGCGTCGGTGCCGGGATAGTCGTTGATGCCGATGCACAGGGCGCGCTTGCTCATGGTCGTCTCCGGTTCGGGCGGGCGATGCCGCGGTGTCTGTATTCAAGCAGCCGCGCCTTGAAGTGCAAGACGCCCCGAGCGCACCTCCGTGTCATATTTCGCGGTGCCCGCCGGGTGGTGTGATTTCCCCCTCAGGTCCTTTGCGGGCACAATTTCGCCTTTCCCTGCAAAAGCCCCCGCCGTGCGCCTGCTGCGTCTCGCCAAGATCGTCACCGTCGGCCTGCGTTTCGGACTCGACCAGCTGGTGCTCGACGCCGATCCGAGCGGGCGATTGCCGGCGATTTGGCGCTTCTTCTTCTTCTGGCGGCAGTTTCGCGATCCGCGGGCGGTCCGGCTGCGCCGCGCGCTCGAGTCGCTGGGGCCGATCTTCGTCAAGTTCGGTCAGATGCTGTCCACCCGGCGCGACCTGTTGCCGCCGGATCTCGCCGACGAGCTCGCCGCCCTGCAGGACCGGGTGCCGCCGTTTCCTTCCGAACAGGCGATCGCGGTCATCGAGGCGGCCTTCGGGCGCCCGGTGGACGAGGCGCTGGTCGGCTTCGAGCGCACGCCGGTGGCCTCGGCCTCGGTCGCCCAGGTGCATTTCGCGGCGCTGCCGGACGGCACCGAGGTTGCGGTCAAGGTGCTGCGGCCGGGCATCGAGCGGGTGATCGCGCACGACCTGTCGCTGCTCGAGGCGGCCGCGGTCCTGCTCGAGAAGCTGTGGCCCGAGGGGCGCCGGCTGAAGCCGCGCGAAGTCGTCGCCGAATTCGCCAAGTACCTGCACGACGAACTCGACCTCGGCCGCGAGGCGGCCAATTGCTCGCAACTGCGTCGCAATTTCAAGGATTCGCCGCTGCTGCTGGTGCCGGAAGTGTACTGGGACTACTGCAGCCGGTCGGTGATGGTGATGCAGCGCATGCGCGGCGTGCCGATTTCGCAGATCCCGGCGCTGCGGGCCCAGGGAACCGACCTGTCGGCGCTGTCGCGGGCCGGCGTCGAGATCTTCTTCACCCAGGTCTTTCGCGACGGATTCTTCCACGCCGACATGCACCCGGGAAACATCTTCGTGCATCGCGACGGCCGCTACATCGCGCTCGACTTCGGCATCATGGGGACCCTCAACGAGGTGGACAAGAACTACCTCGCGCAGAACTTCCTGGCCTTCTTCAAGCGCGACTACAAGCGTGTCGCCCAGGCCCACATCGAGGCCGGATGGGTGCCGGCCGGCACCCGCGTCGACGAGTTCGAGGGGTCGATCCGGGCGGTGTGCGAACCGATCTTCGACAAGCCGCTGAAGGACATCTCATTTGGCAAGACCCTGTTGCGCTTGTTCCAGACCGCGCGCCGCTTCGAGATGGAGGTGCAGCCCCAGCTCGTGCTGCTACAGAAGACCCTGCTCAACATCGAGGGGCTGGGGCGCCAGCTCGATCCCGATCTCGATCTGTGGAAGACCGCCAAGCCTTTCCTCGAGCGCTGGATGAACGAGCAGGTGGGCTGGCGGGCGCTGGTGCGCCACGCACGCGAAGAGGCGCCGGGCTGGGCCGCCACCCTGCCGCAGATGCCGCGGCTGGTGCATCGTGCGCTGGCCACACCCGACATCCTCGCCGCCACCCGCCAGGATCTCGCCCGTCTGGCCGCAGCCCAGCGCCGTCAATCGCGTGCGGTCGCATTGGTCGGCCTGCTGCTGGCGATACTGGTCGGCGTCGAGGGCTGGCGGCTGTTCGGCGGATGACGCCGGCGGCACCTGCGAACGATTCGCGCTGCCGCTTCGTCTAACTGCGGGGTGCGGGCCCGCCGTGGCGCAGCCCCGATCGATGGCGACGAGCCGAGGGAGAAGGTCGATGACGGGTGAACACGACACCGGGCCGGACCGGGCGCGCAACCTGCTGCTGGTGGAGATGGCCGGCGAGAGCGCCCGGCTGCACGCGTCGCTGCTGCGCGAACTGCGGCGGGCCGGCATCGCGGTGCGCTGGCATGGCAGCCTCGAAGGCCCGGGCAGCGACGAGCGCAAGCTCGGCGAACGACTGCAGCACTTGGCCGGTGTCTGCGCCGCCGCGGTCGACAACGGCGAGACGCCGCTGTTGCTGTCACCGGACCAGACCGCCACCGCGAGCGCCTGGCAGGGGGTCGCGCGGGCGCGGCAGGCCCGCGGCCGGATCGGGCTGATCCTGATCGATGCCCGGCTCGAGGCATCGCTGCCGGCCGGCGACGAGATCCCCGCCGAACACAGCCTGATCCCGCAATTGCTCGGCGAGGTGGCGCCGGAGGACGGCCAGCCCTTCCCGTTCCTCGACCCGGCCAGCGTCTGCGTGGTCGCTGCCCACGACTGGAGCGAGGCCGAGATCGAGCGGGTGTCCCGACTCGGCATTCGCCTGTTCAAGCTCGACGAGATCCGCCGCCGCGGGCTGGCGGCGGTGTTCTGCGACGCGCTGACGGTGGCGCGCAGCGCGCTCGGCGGCTTTGTCGTCAGCCTCGACCTGTCGGCGCTCGCCGGCCGCGCGCTGGCGCCGGGACCGTTGGCCGCCGCCCTGTACTCGCTGCGCGAATGCCCGGACCTGCTCGCCTTCGGACTCGCCCGGGCGCAGGATGCACCGGCCTGGGCGCGGGAATTCGCGGTGGCCGGGCTCGGACCGACCGCCAGCGCCTTGCGTGAGCGCGAGCACCACTACGGCGCGCACAATTACGATCCATTGCCGGTGGTGTTTGCCCGCGGCGCCGGCGTGTGGCTGTGGGACGTCGCCGGGCGGCGCTATCTTGACATGATGAGCGCCTATTCGGCGGTCAGCCTCGGTCACGGCCATCCGCGGCTGCTGCAGGTGCTGGCGACCCAGGCCCAGCGCCTGGCCCTGACTTCGCGCGCCTACAGCACCGACCGCCTGCCGCTGTTGCTCGAGCGCCTGTGCGAGCTGTTCGGCTACGAAGCGGCGCTGCCGGTCAATACCGGGCTCGAGGCGGTCGAGACCGCGCTCAAGGCGGCGCGCAAGTGGGCCTACAAGGTCAAGCGGGTGGCCGCCGATCAGGCCGAGATCATTGCCTGCGACGGCAATTTCCACGGTCGTTCGATCGCCATCGTCGGCCTCTCGTCCGAAGACCAGTACCGCGACGGCTTCGGCCCGTTTCCGCCCGGGCTCAAGCGCATTCCGTATGGCGACGCCGACGCGCTGGAGGCGGCCATCACTCCCGACACCGCCGCCTTCCTGGTGGAGCCGATCCAGGGCGAGGGCGGCATCCGGCTGCCGCCGGACGGCTATCTCGCCCGCTGCGCCGAGATCTGCCGTCGCCACCACGTGCTGCTGATCGCCGACGAGGTGCAGACCGGGCTCGGCCGCACCGGCAAGCTGCTGGCCTGCGCCCACGAGGGCGTGCGCCCGGACGGCGTGATTCTCGGCAAGGCGCTGGGCGGCGGCCTGCTGCCGGTCTCCGCCTTCCTCGCCGACCGCTCGCTGATGGGGGTGTTCGCGCCCGGCGATCACGGTTCGACCTTCGGCGGCAATCCGCTCGCCGCCGCGGTCGCGCTGGAGGCGCTCGACGTCATCGTCGACGACAATCTGTGCGAGCACTCGGCCAGCGCCGGCGAGCATTTCCGCAGGCAGCTCGAAGGCCTGCGCGGCGGCGCCGTGCGCGACGTGCGCGGCCGCGGCCTGTTCATCGGCGTCGATCTCGACCCGGAGCGGCTCGATGCGGCGCGCGCCGCCGAGGCCCTGCTGGCCCGCGGCATCATGACCAAGGACACCCACCACACCGTGCTGCGCTTCGCGCCGCCGCTGGTGGTCGAGCACAAGGAACTGGACTGGGCCGCCGAGACGATAGCCGATACACTGAAGCGATTGGCATGAGCCATGATCCACGGAAGTGGCGGGGGAGGCCCGGATGGCATACAAGCGGAAGTCGCTGCGTGATCATTTCGCCGTCGATGGCGACCCCAAGCGCATCCTGGCGCTGGACGGCGGTGGCCTGCGCGGCATTCTCACGGTCGGCGCGCTGGCCCGGCTCGAGGCGCTGCTGCGGGATCGCCACGGCGGCGATCCCGACTTCCGCCTGAGCCACTACTTCGACCTCATCGCCGGCACCTCGACCGGTGCCATCATCGCCGCCGCGCTGGCACTGGGCTGGACCGTCGAGCAAGTGCGGCAGCAGTACTTCAGCCTTGGCCAGAAGGTGTTCGAGAAAAGCCTGCTGCGCCGCGGCCTGCTGCGTGCCAAGTACGACCACGAGGCGCTGGCCAAGGCACTGAAGCGCCTCTACGGCGCCAAGACCACGCTCGGTGGCGGCGAGCTGCAGACCGGGCTGCTGGTGGTCACCAAGCGGCTCGATTCCGGCAGCCCGTGGCCGATCGGCAACAATCCGATGGGCATGTACTTCGCGGGTCGGGACGGCGGCACCGTCGGCAACGGCGACTATCCGCTGTGGCAGGTGGTGCGCGCCTCCACCGCCGCGCCGTCGTTCTTCGATCCGGAAGAGATCACGATCGCCCGCAAGGCGGGGCAGAAGCCGGCCAGCGGCCAGTTCGTCGATGGCGGCGTCAGCCCGTTCAACAACCCGTCGCTGCAGGCCCTGATGTACGCGACGGTCGATGGCTACCGGGTGGGCTGGCCGCTCGGCGCCGATCGCGTGCTGCTGGTGTCGCTCGGCACCGGTGCGGCCGATCCGGCGGTCGAGCGCTCGGCAGTCGCTGCCAAGCACGCCGTCGCTGCGCTGGCCTCGCTGATGAACGACTGCGCGGTGCAGCAGGAGACGCTGCTGCAATGGCTGTCGGCAAGCCCGACCGCCCGCGTGTTCGACCGCGAGATCGGCGATCTGTCCGGCAATCTGGCCGGCCCCGAACCCTTGCTGAGCTACCTGCGCTACAACGTCACGCTCAATGCCGAAGGCCTCGACGGGCTGCTGCCGCAGATGCCGTCGGCGCGGGCGCTGGCCTCGCTGAGCGCGATGGATGCGCCGGACAACATGGACCTGCTCCATGCCATCGGCGTCGCGCTCGGCAAACGCGACCTCGATCCGGAACATTTTCCGCCCGGATTCGATCTCAAGCCCTGAGCGAATCACCACCAGGAGCATTGCCGATGAGCACGCGCAGGCGCTACCGCAAGCGGGCCGATCAGTTCATCGTCGCCGTCCGGCTCGATCTCGAAGGCGCCGGCTTCAGTTATCGCAAGTGGGGCGCCGAGCAGCGCTGCAAGGCCGGCGACTGGCTGGTGGACAACGGTGGTGACGTCTATTCGATCGATGCCGCGGTGTTCGAGCGCACCTACCGTCAGGTGCGGCCCGGCCACTACGTCAAGACCACCCCGATCTGGGCCGAGCAGGCCGACGCCGACGGCAGCGTCGCCACCAAGGAAGGGGAATCCCACTACCGGGCCGGCGACTATCTGGTGTCGAACGACGAGGACGGCGGTGACGCCTACTGCATCAGCCGCGACAAGTTCGATGCGATGTACGAACCGGTCGACTGACGCCGCGGCCGGTCGGCGCACGAGGTAGGCGATGGCCCGGGCATTCGTCATCCGACCGTTCGGCGAGAAGCGCGACCGCGAGGATCGTCGCATCGACTTCGAGCGCATCCACGACGAACTGTTCGCGCCGGCGCTGGCCGCCAACGGCCTCGACGGCAGCACCACCGGCGAGATCATCGACGCCGGCAACATCCGCGAGGACATGTTCGCGCTGATCGTCGAGGCCGACCTGGTGATCTGCGACGTCACGCTGCACAACGCCAACGTGTTCTACGAGCTGGGCATCCGCCACGGCCTGCGGCGCAAGGGCACGATCCTGGTCAAGGGCCGGCCCAGCGCCGAGACGCCGCCGTTCGACCTGCTCACCGACCGCTATCTCGCCTACCCGCTGGACACGCCGGCAACGGCGCTGGCCGATCTGCGCGAGACCATCCGTGCCACGCTGGTGTCGACCCGCGACGCCGACAGCCCGGTGTTCCGCATGTTGCCGAGCCTGCGCGAGGCCGATCCCGCCGACATCGTCGTCGTGCCGCTCGACTTTGCCGAGGAGGTCGCGCGCGCCCGCAAGGCCGGCGCCCTGGGCTGGCTGCGGCTGCTCGCCGACGAATTGCGCGGCCTGCGCTTCGAGCGCGAGGGGCTGCGCCTGATCGCCCGCGCCCAGTGGCAACTGAAAGACTACGCCGGCGCCGAAACGAGCTGGCTGGCGGTGCGCGACCGCGCCGTGCACGACATCGACGCCAATCTCGCGCTGGCCAACGTCTGCGAACGCCTCTACCGCAGCTCGGGCGACATCGGACGGCTCAGCCGTTCGGACCAGGCGATCGAGCGCCTGCTCGCGAGCGATCGCCTCGACCGCCGCCAGCGCGCCGAGGTGATGGCGCTGAAGAGCCGCAACGGCAAGACCCGCTGGCGACTGGCCTTCGCCGGCATCGCCGATGCCGCCGAGCGTCGGCGGGCCGCGATCAGCCGGCAACTGTTCACCTGCTACGAGGAATACCGGACCGCCTACCGGGCCGACCTCAACCACTTCTATTCCGGCGTCAATGCCTGCCAGCTCGGGCGAATCCTGCTCGGGCTGGCCGCCGACGAGGCCTGGTTCGACATCTTCGACAGCGACGCCGAGGCCGACGCCGCGCGCGAGCGGCTGCGCCGCGAGCTGACCGAGCTGCTGGTGCTGGTGGCCGGTTCGGTCGACGCCGCGCTCGCCAACCTCGCCGACGATGACGACGAGCGGGTGTGGGCGATGATCAGCCGCGCCGACCTGCAGTTCCTCGAGCCGGGCCAGCGCGACGGCCGCGTGCTCGCCAGCTATCGCGACGCCATTCCCCTCGACCAGCCCTTCGCCTGGGACGCCGCCCGCGGCCAGCTCGAACTGTTCGAATCCCTCGGCCTGCGCGGCAAGCTCGCGCGGCGGGTAATCGACACGCTGGACGCCCGCTTCGCCGCCTTGCCGCGCGCCGAGCCGCAGCGACAGACCCGGCTGATCGTCTTCGCCGGCCACCGCATCGACGGGCCCGACCGCCAGTCGTCGCGCTTTCCCGCCGCCGCCGAGACCGCCGCCCGCGAGCGCATCCGCACGGCCATCGCCGCACGGCAAGGTCCGGATTTCGACTGCGTGCTGCTGGCCTCGGCAGCGCCGGGCGCCGACATCCTCGCCCACGAGACCTGCCGCGAGCTCGGCATCAGAAGCGTCGTCTGCCTGCCGATGCCCCCCGCCGACTTCGCCCGCACCGCCTTCGCCGACTGCGAGCCCTGGCGCGCGCGCTTCCTCGACCTGATGCGCGACGCCGACGTGATGCAACTCTCCGACCGCGCCGGCCTGCCCCACTGGCTGGCCGGCCGCGACGTCGACCCCTGGGAACGGGGCAACCGCTGGGTCGTCAAGCTGGCGCAGAGCTGGGGCGCCGACGAGGTCGTGCTGGTGGCGCTGTGGGACGGTTTGGACATCGGCGACGGCCCCGGCGGCACCGCGCAGATGGTTGCGCTGGCGCGGGCGGCGGGCGATTGGCGGATCGAGGTGATCGACGCGGGAGATCTGGCAGCCGGCTGAGGTAGGTACGGTCGTGGCTGTCGATCGGCCGCCAGCCGTGCGTCAGTACCTCGCGCAAATCTGCGGTCCGCGGCCGGCAGCCTGTCCGCAATCGTTGGTTGCGCTAGCCGCGACCGACGATGATCCGATAGGTGCGTACGAAGGCCGGCCAGTCGCCGTGTCTGCGCAGCGGCAGATCGGCCGAATGGTCGAGATGACGGGCGCTGCGGTCGAACAGGGCGATGCACTGCCCGGGAAAGTTCATTCGCGACGGATAGACGATGCCGTCGAAGCGAGGCGTGGTGTCGTCGCCGGCCGCGTGGATCGCGGCGGACATTCCTGCGTGGCGCGCAGCGGACGCGCGACCAGATCTTCCAGGGTCAGGCCGAGGGCGCTGGCCATTGCGCCCGGCGCGCACAGACCGGCGAGCGTCAAGTGTGCTGCCAGCCGTGCGCATGGAACACGGACTCGATCAGCGCGGTCGCCAGGTCGGCGGCCAGGTAGAGGACGCCGAATCCGCCATCGGAGGCATCGAACCGGTGGTATGCATGTCGCCCGAAATGCAGTGGCGAATGTTGGTGTTCGAGGCGGCTGACGTGCTGCGGCAGGCTGCCCGACGTCAAAACGCGTGGCGGGATCTCGTCGACGGCGATTGGGGGCAACTGCGGGGGCGGCAACGGCGGTGCTCAGGCCAGGCCGAGCGAAGCGCTCACCGCTTCGGCAACTTGCGCGAGCTGGCCGGGGCGCAATGCGGCGAGCGGGGTGCGTGCGCCGAGGGCCTCGTGCGGGTGGGTCAGGGCGAGGTAGAGGGTCCAGGGGTCAACCGCCGGGGTTGGCGCCAGCAGTTCCCGGGTCAGTGCAAGCGCGAGTGGGTCGAGTTGCCAATCCGGCAGGCGCTGCAGCCGGTCGCCGAGGCGAAGTGCCAGCAGACGGCGTGCCTGGATATCCTTGTACGCTTGCTGACGGGACTTGCCGGCGAGGCGGGCAAAGTCCTGCACCGAGAGTCGGTCATCGCTTTGCAGGATCTTCAGCAGGGCTGCGCGTCCACATTGCCGTTGGGTGCGCGTCGGCACCCAGGGCTCACCGGCCTCGAGAGCGGACGCCGATGCGTTGGCACGGCCGGCGGCAGAGGTCGGTTCGGCGTGGATCGTGACTGCCGGGTCTTCGTCGCGACGCCGACCGGCTCGAGGCCCAGGGTCGTTGACGCGCACTTCGATTCGCCCCAATGCCGCGGTGCTCATCTCCTCGAGCTTGCGCGCGAACATTTCGTCCAGTTCCCGGGCAAAAGCCTCGACATCCTGCTGTCGGGCCGATTCGAGCAACTCACCGGCTTCGTCGGCGGAAACGGCCGGCAGATGGAGGCCGATGCGCGCCAGATGGTGGGCCATTGCTGGCCTCCCGCGAAGATCGGATGCACCGATTTGTGTCCTCTTTGACGCCTTTGTCAAATTCGTAAACTCTGCCGCCATGGCATGCATTGCGTGCCGAACCGTCTGTCGCGCCGCATCAAAAGCACGGTTTCGGCAGCCCCCCGGCAGCCCCCCGGCGGCCGGGATCGTTGCTACAATCCGCGCGTTTTTCCCTGCATTCGCCCGGCGAACCGTCGGCGCCGCGCCCGCGGCCAGTGACGCCACGCCGTGCCATCTCGTCACCGGCACGCCGGAAGGGGGCTTCCGCCATCATGTTGCTCTGGCTCGTCGTCGCGTATCTCGCGATTTCCATCTCGATCGGCCTGTTCGCCGCCACCAAGGTCCATAACGCCCGCGACTACATCACTGCCGGCCGTCACCTGCCGATGATGGTGGTGGTGGCGATGGTGTTCGCCACCTGGTTCGGCGCCGAGACTGTGCTCGGCATCTCGGCCACCTTCCTCGAGGAGGGCATGAGCGGGCTGATCTCGGACCCGCTCGGCGCCTCGCTGTGTCTGGTGCTGTTCGGCCTGCTGTTCGCGCGGCCGCTGTACCGGATGAACCTGCTGACCCTCGGCGACTTCTTCCGCGAACGCTACAACCGCCCCACCGAGCTCGTCATGTCGCTCGCCATCGTGATGAGCTACCTGGGCTGGGTGTCGGCCCAGGTGACTGCGCTCGGGCTGGTCTTCAACGTGCTGACCGAAGGTGCGCTGAGTGCCAACCAGGGCATGCTGATCGGCGCCGCGGTGGTGTGGGCGTACACGCTGTTCGGCGGCATGTGGTCGGTGGCGATGACCACCTTCGTGCAGATGATCGTCATCGTGCTGGGCCTGTTCTACATCGCCTGGCTGGTCTCCGACATGGCCGGCGGGGTCGGCACGGTGGTCGAGCACGCGGCGGCGGCCGGCAAGCTGGAATGGCTGCCGAAGCTCAGCGTGCCGGACATCATCGCCTGGCTGGCGGCGTTGCTGACCATGGGCTTCGGTTCGATCCCGCAGCAGGACGTGTTCCAGCGCGCCAACTCGTCGAAGAACGAGACCGTGGCGGTGTGGGGCACGGTGCTGGGTGGCAGCTTCTATTTCCTGTTCGCCGCGGTGCCTCTGTTCCTGGCCTATTCGGCGGTGCAGATCGACCCGGAGATGGTGGCCCGCTTCATGGAGGAGGATTCGCAGCTGATCCTGCCCAACCTGATCGTCGGCCACATGCCCTTCTTCGCCCAGGTGGTGTTCTTCGGCGCGCTGCTGTCGGTGATCATGAGCACCGCGTCGGGCACGCTGCTGGCGCCGTCGGTGACCTTCTCCGAGAACGTGCTGCGCGGCTTCATGCCGGAGATGAGCGACAAGGCCTTCCTGTGGATGACGCGCATCGTCGTGACGGTATTCGCCGTCGGCGTCTGCCTGTATTCGCTGTCCACCGAGGAGAGCATCCACGGCATGGTCGAGAATGCCTACAAGGTGACCCTGGCCTGCGCCTTCGTGCCGCTGTTCGCCGGCCTCTACTGGCGCCGTGCCAACGAGCTCGGCGCCGCGCTGTCGATCCTGTTCGGCGCCGCGGTGTGGATCGGGCTCGAGATCGTCGCGCCGGAGGCGGTGCTGCCGCCGCAGTTCGCCGGCTTCTTCGCCAGCGTCGCCGGCATGCTGATCGGCGGCTTCGTCGGCGGCGAGAGCGACAAGCACATCGACGTCTCCGGCCACAACCACCTGCTGCGGGCCGATCCGGTGACCGCCGACGGTCGCACGCTGTGATGCCGGGCGGCAAGCTGGCCCGGTGAGCGCGGACGCGCTCGCTCGCGCGGTCGCGCTGCATCAGGCCGGCCAGCTCGACGCTGCCGAGGCGGCCTATCGGGCGGTGCTGGCGGCCGACCCACGCGAGGCCCACGCAATGCACTACCTCGGCCTGGTCGAACTGCAGCGCGAACGGCCCGAGCTGGCGGCGGCGTGGATCGAACAGGCGCTGGCACTGCGCCCGCGTGAGCCGGCCTTCCTGTGCAATCTCGGCCAGGCCCGGCGCCGACTCGGGCAGCTCGACGCCGCCGAGACCGCCTATCGCGGCGCGGTCAAGCGGGCGCCGAAGATGTTCCAGGCGTGGCACAACCTGGCGGCCCTGTACGAGGCCCGTGGCGACGATGCCGCGGCCATCGAGTGCTTCTCCCGCGCCCGCGCGCTGTGCGACGGCCCCTATCCGGGCGACGACGATTTTGCCGCAGCCTGCCGCCGCCACGGCCACCGCTTGCTCGCGCAGGGCCAGCCGGCGCCGGCGGCGGCCTTGTTCGCCCAGGCCTGCGAGATCGCGCCGGCCGATGCCGACGGCTGGCGCGCGCTGGCCAGCAGCACGACGCTGGCGGGCCGTCCGCTCGCCGCGATGGCGGCCTTCGAGCGCGCGCTGGCGCTGTGCCCCGACGATGCGCGCCTCTACAACAATCGTGCCAACGCGTGGCGCGATGCCGGCCATCCCGGGCGCGCCATGGCGGACTATGCGCGTGCCGTCGAACTCGACCCGGCCGATCGCGATACCCGCAGCAACCTGCTGTTCACGGCGCTGTCGGCGGCGCCCGACGTGGCCACACTGGCCGCCCTGCAACGCGAGCACGGTGCCGCGCTGACCTTGCCGGCCGGGCCGCCGGCGGTGGGCAGCGGCGAGGCGAGGCCGCGCATCGGCATCGTCTCGGCCGACCTGCGCGCCCACCCGGTGGGCTGGTTCATGCTCGGCTGGTTCGAACACCGCGTCCGCGCTGCCGCCCATGTCACCGTCTATCACGGCAGCGCGATCGACGATGCCATCAGTGCGCGCGTGCGCGCCGGATGCGACGACTGGGTGGCCTGCGCCGATCTCGACGACGAGGCCCTGGCCGCGCGCATCCGCGACGATCGCATCGACCTGCTGATCGACCTCGCCGGCCACACCGCCGACAACCGGCTCGGCGTGTTCGCGCGGCGGCCGGCGCCGCGCCAGCTCGGCTTTCTCGGCTACGCCGGCAGCACCGGGCTCGACTGTTTCGATGGGCGCATCGCCGATGCCGTGACCGAACCGGAAGGCGCCGCCGACTGGAGCAGCGAGCCCGTGCTGCGACTGCCCGGCAGCTATTTCTGCTACACCCCGCCGGCCGACGTGCCGCTGGCACCGGCTCCGCCGGTCGCCAAGAACCGCTTCGTCACCTTCGGCTGCGCGACCCAGCTCGGCAAGCTCACCGAACAGACGCTGGCGCTGTGGGCCGAGGCGCTTGCCGGCGTGCCGCGCTACCGGCTGTTGCTGCGCTCGATGGCGCTCGGCGATCCGCAAGTCCGAGCCGACGTCACCGAGCGCATCGTCGCCGCCGGCATCGATCGCTCGCGGCTGCGGCTCGACGGCCCCTTGCCGCTCGATCGTTATCTGAAGACCTGGCGGCAGGTGGACATCGCACTCGACACGGTGCCGTTCAACCTCGCCACCCAAAGTTGCGACGCGCTGTGGATGGGCGTGCCGCTGGTGACCCTGGCCGGCGATCGCCATGCCGGGCGGATCGGCGCCAGCCTGCTCGCCGCACTCGGGCTGGGCGAGCTGGTGGCCGATTCGCCGGCCGCGTTCGCCGCCATCTGCCAGCGGCTGGCCGCCGCGCCGACGCGCATCGCGGCGCTGCGCGGCAGCCTCCGCGATCGCATGCGGGCTGCCGGCGGGCTCGCCGATCCGTCCGGCTTCGCCGCCCGACTCGATGCCGTGCTGGCCGCGGCCCTCAGCCGGCCAGCAGGATCTGGTGCGGCGTGGTCTCGATGATGTGGCGCCGCACGCTTTCCTTGTAGGCGGTGTCGAGCAGGTCGAGGGGGTTGAACTCGTCGGTCAGCACGACCGCGCCGGCGGTATTCACCGGGATCGGCGGCTGGGTCGCGAGCCGGCGCACCGACGCCGCCAGCGGGTGCACGTCGTCGAGCGCCGGCGGCCGTGCGAAGGCGAGCGGGCCGTCGCTGGCCAGCAGCACGAAGTTGCCGGCCAGCGGCTGGTCGGCGGACGGCACGAAGGCCGGGTGCAGCGACACGCCGGCAAACACTTCCTGGAGCGTGCGCACGATCGCCGGCAGCATCGCCTCGTCGCCGTCGACGCCGCCGATCAGGTTCAAGGCCAGCACGCCGTCGCCGGCGAGCCGCTGCTTGACCGCCCGCAGCGCTTCGAGCGAGAGCAGATAGCCGGGGGTGGTGTCGCCGTTGAAGACGTCGAGCAGGATGTAATCGTAGAGCCGACCGTCGCGGGCGAGAAAGGTGCGGGCATCCTCGATGTGCACCGGAATGTCCTCGCGGAAGCCGAAGTGGCGGCGCGCCATGTCGCGCACCAGCGGATCGATCTCGACCACCTCGGTGTCGATGCCGGCGCGCGCCAGCCAGCTCGGCGCCGCGCCCATGCCGAGCCCGACCACCAGCGCCGAGCGACCCTCGGGCCGCACCGCCAGCGGCAGCCGTGACAAAAGGTAGGCATATTCGTAGATTGGCCGGCCGTCGGCGGCGTCCATGCCGCCCTGCACCAGACCGTCGATGATCATCTCGCGGGTGGCGAGGCTGCCGCCCCGGTACTCGACTACCTTGACCGCGCCGTAGAAGCCGTCGCGGGCGGCGATCACGCTTGCGCGGGTACCGTTGTCGAGCGTGACGCTCGGCAGCGGCGGCTGGCCGACCGCCGCCGGCAACAGCGCGACGCCGGCCACCAGCCCCCGCCAGCGCCGCGCCAGCAGGAAGTGGATGATCGCCAGCGCCACCAGCAGGCCGCCGGCCAGACGCAGGCCGTTGCTGACGCCGACGTAGCCGAGCAGGTAGAAGCCGGTCAGCGCCGAGCCGGCGAAGCTGCCGGCGGTGGATACCGCATAGAGCACGCCGGCAGTGCGGCCGAGGCGGGCCAGGTCTGCCGCCGCCAGGCGCAGCAGATAGGGCGAGACGCAGCCGAGCAGGAACAGGCTAGGGCCGAACAGCAGCATCGCGGCGACGAAGGTGCCGCCGCGCAGGCCGAAGCCGAGGCCGAACTCCATCGCGCCGACCTTGAACATCGGCACCAGCAGCACGTAGGCGCCGGCCGCCGCAATCAGGCCGTAGAGCCAGTCGGCCGATGGCCGGCGGTCGGCGAGCCAGCCACCGAAGGCATAGCCGCCGGCCAGCGACAGCAGGGTCACGCTGATCAGCGCGGTCCACACGAACAGGCTGACGCCGAAGAACGGGCCGATGACCCGCGCGCCGAGGATCTCGATCACCATCACCAGGCCGCCGGTGAGGCCGGCGGTGACGAAGAGCAGGCCGTGTGCCACCGGGCGGACGGCGACTGCGGAACGGGAAGTGGCGGTGAGATCCGGCATCGGTGGGCGTCGACCTGCGTGCGCAAACAGTGCGCATGATAGGCGAGCATCGGCTCGCGCGCAGTTCGCCGCCCCCGCCGCTGCCGGGCGACAGCGGCCGGCAGGGTTTCAGTGCAGCGTGGCGAGGGCGCGGCTGGCTTCCTCACGGGTGTAGAAGCGGCCGTTGCGGACGAAGCCGGAGACCACCGAATCCTTGATGCGCAGCACGCGGCCGCGGGCGTCGCGGGCTTCGATCGCTTCGGCCGGCAGGCCGTCGACCAGGTGGAACGGGGCTGCGCGGCCGTCGGCGAAGCGCGACGGATAGATCGCCAGGGTTTCGCAGTCGCGGAAGGCCGGGCGGAAGCCCTGGTTGGCGTTCTCCTGGCTGACGCCGCCGCTGCCGGCGAATTGCAGGTTTTCGCGAATCAGTCGTTGTCGGGCGTGCTCGCTGTGCATGGCTGTCTCCTTTTCGCTGCGCCCTCGATTCGTCGTGTCCGTGGTCCTGTCTGTTGGACGGTGGAACACCGGGGCGCCTTACCTGATGGGTCGCAACCGCGACAGCCGGCGGTTTCGACCGCCGCGCCCGCGCCGTGCGATTGCGCACGGCGCGAGTCGGCACGCTAGTGGTCTGCTTGGTAAATCAAGGAACATGGCAAAAGTGATGCATCGTGCGCCGTGGCAAGGCGCGAACCGCAGTGATAGCGGGGCCTATCGCGAGGATGAGCAACGCCGCCACGGGGCGCGAGGCGCGCTTTTGCGTTGCGGTATTTGCGAAGCAGACCACTAGGCCGGCAGCACCACCATCCAGCTCACGCCGAAGCGGTCGGCGACGATGCCGAACTGCTGCGCGAAGAAGGTCGGCCCCAGCGGCATGCGCACCTCGCCGCCGTCGCCGAGGGCGTCGAACACGCGCTGCGCGCCGGCCGCGTCGTCCACGGTCAGCGCCAGCGCGAATCCGGCGGGGCGTGCGCTGTCGCCCGGCATGCCGTCGGCCGCCATGATCACGTCGTCGCCGATGCGGATGGTCGCGTGCATGATCTGCTCGGGCGGCATCTGGCCCGGACCGCAGCCGTCGCCGGCCATCGGCGGCGCATCGGAAAAGCGCATCAGCTCGGTGATCCGGGCGCCGAGGGTGCGTTCGTAGAACTGCAGGGCCTGCTCGCAGCGGCCACCGAAGAACAGATAGGCTTGGCATTTCATTGCTCGATTCCTCCTGGTTAGGGATGGGCCATGCCGGCGCGCCCGCCCGCTGCGGGGCGGCCCGTGCATGCAGCCCACACAGCCTTGTCGATCGACGACGGCCGCGATCGACAGCGGCCCCGCCACCACGATGCTGCCGTCTCGGTGCAGCCGTCTCGGCGGCCGTCCTGCTATCGTGCGAAGATCGAAGCAGGCATGCCGCCGCGGGCGGGCCCCGTCGAGAAGGAGAACGCCGATGTCACCGAAGCTTGTCGCGCTGATGGCCGCCTGCCTGGTCGCAACCGCCGTCGCGGCGCCGCCGGCGCCCGAGGCGCTGTTGCCGCAGGGGCTCGACTGGCGCCAGCCGCCCGGCATGCCGCTGGTGCGCGGCGCCTGGGTGCTCGGCGCCGAGAATCGCGAAGGCCTGTATGCGTTTCGCGTCGAACTGAAGGCCGGTGCCCGGCTGCCGGTCCATACCCACCCCGACACCCGCTACTCGACCGTGTTGAGCGGTACCTTGTATGTGGGCTTCGGCGAACAGGCCGACGACGCGCAACTGGTGGCGGTGCCGGCCGGTGCCGTATACGTCGCCCCCGCCGGCCAGCCGCACTATCTGCTGGCGCGTGATGGCGACGTTATCTATCAGGAAGGTGGCTTCGGCCCGACCGCGACGATTCCGTTCAAGCCCTGAGCGGCGAACGATCGCAGCCGCTCGCCGGCGCGGCACCGCTTGAACTCGCTGCAATCGACCCCATATCTCCTGTTCACGGCGTGCGCAGCGCCGCGGCAACCCGACCGGTGCCGCGCCCGCGTGGCGACGCCGGCTGACCGGAGACCCTCGTCATGCGTTCGATCCCCTACGTGTTGCCGACCCTGCTGTGCGCGCTGCTGCTGGCACCGGCCAGGCCCGTCGCGGCCGCCGAGTTCGCCACTGCGGTGGCCGTGAACATCAACCAGGCCACCGTCGCGCCGAGCCTGGTGTCATTGGCCGAGGCGTTGCTCGGGCGCCGCCCGACACTGGCCGTCAGCGACGGCGGTCGCACCGTCGCCAACGGCGCCGGGCGGCCGGCAGCGTCGGCGCCGGACCTGCTCGCCAAACTGGTCATGCACCACCTCGCCACCGGTCACTGAGGGCGCGGCGCTTTCGCTGCGCCGGCGCGCTCGCGAGATCGCACCGCCGCAAGCCCCCGGCAGCATCAGGCCCGGCGCCCGGCCCGAACCTCGGCCAGCACCTGCTGCACGTCGAGCGTGCGGGCCTTCTCCTCGATCTGCGGCATGTAGCGCTGCTGCAACTGGCGGGCCTCGCCGAGCAGGCCGCTGAAGGCCGCCTTGAGATCGGCGGCCGACAGCGTGCGGCCGCCGCCGTAGTAGCGTCGCGCCACCTGTCCGAGCGCCCAGGTGCTGGCGAACGAAAAGGCCGAGCCGGTGAGCTGGCGACCGATCGCCTTGCCGGCCTTGCCGGCGATCTTGCCGAGCAGGCCGCCGACCAGCTTGCGGCCGTATTGCTCGAGGTACTGGGAGCCGAGGCCGACGCCGACGGTGGCCAGGAAATCGGTGATGTGGCCGCGATCCAGCGTGTAGCCGTGGCGCTCGCCGATGCGATAGACCAGCCGCGTCTGCAGCGGAATGATCGCCATCGACGCCAACGACTGGGGCAGCAACTCCAGCGCGCCATTGAGCAGGGCGGCATTGAGGATCATCCGATCGAGCTGCGCCTCGTCCGCTGCTGCCGGAGCCGTCGCCCCGGGCGGCGCTGCTGGTGGTGCCTCGGCGGCTTCGGGCATTGCCACCGTCGGTCCGCCGACCGGTGCCGCCGCCAGTTCGTCGGCCTGCGCCAGCACGGCCTCGGCGTCGCCGCCGCCCAGCCCCAGCGCCGTCTCCAGCCGCTTCAGGAAGTCACCCTCGGCCGCCGTATGCACGCCGTCGGCGTCGCACACGCCCACGGCCATCTCGTAGGCGAGCTGGCGGTGGGGCTGCTGCGTCAGCACCGCCGCCGCGCCGTCGAGGCTCACCCGGCCCAGCAGCACGTCCTGGTACAGCCCGGCCAGCGCGCCGGCCTGCTGGCCGAGCCCGTCCGCCACTTCGCGGATGTGCTGCCGCTCGGCATCGTTCTTGTCGCCGTCGGCAAAGGCGGCCATCAGACACAGCGCCAGGGTGGCGCGGATTTCCTGCTCTTCCATGATTCGCTCACGCTCTCCACAATGATCGGAACGCCTGTCGGAGTGGCGCCGCGCGCCAAGGTTCCGCGCCGCACCGGCTGAACGCGCACAACCATCCATGCCATGAACCACGCCGACCCTTCGACGCTCGCAGACCTGGTGCTGGTCGCTCATGCCCTGGTCGTGCTGTTCGTCGCCAGCGGCCCGCCGCTGATCCTCGTCGGTGTGCGTCGCGGCTGGCGCTGGGTGCGCGCGCCGCTGTACCGCTGGAGCCACCTCGCCGCGATCCTGTTCGTCACCGCCCAGGCCTGGTTCGGCCAGCTTTGCCCGCTGACCTTGATCGAGGCCGAACTGCGCGCCGAAGCCGGCGCCGACCTGCGGGCGCGAGGCTTCGTCGCCCATTGGCTGCAGCGGATGCTGTACTTCGACGCGCCGCTGTGGTGGTTTGCGGCGGCCTACACTGCGTTCGCGGCGCTGGTGGTTGGGTTGTGGTGGCGGTATCCGCCGCGGCGGGGGTGGCGTTCGATGGCGTGAAGATCGATTCGGTTGAGGGGTGAGCGATGTCAGTCAGGTTGTCGGTGCCTGAGCTGACGGTCGGCCTGACGAAATTGAATGCCGGGAATGTGGCCGACACTGGCCTCACGATGAATGCGGGCGGCCGGTGAATCATCCACCATGTAGGGAGCAAGGCAGAATCCACCGCTGACGAGGCGCCAGGAGAGCCCCTCTTCGATTGCGTTGCTACCAACTTCGAGCCGACGACCAAGATTTTGGATGTAACCAAAAAGCATTGAGGCCCAACCTAATGATTCCGTGCAGTATATCAAGGCCGCATGTAAGATCTCTGACCCTGATCCGATTCCAAACCGATGGAGTGCATCCATGCCGCGTCTCTTGAAGCCCGCACTAATTGCGCTGGCCCTCCTTTCCGGACCGTCCTTTGGTCAAACTTACACCTTCGCGTTTCTGGCCAATCCGGGGGCGGACCGCCTCGCACCGGCAGATAAAAACCTGGACATCACTTTCACGGTAACGTTGACCACGAAATTCTTGCCGACCATCAGCATTGCCAGCCTCAATGAATCCACCTACTGGCACAATGGTGGGATTACCGTTCGCATGGAGCACGATGGAGCAAGCTCCGTGCTCAATGATGCGCTGGTCAGCACAAGCGGCCCGTTGAAGGTGGACAGCGGGGTCATTGAAATCTATCCCCATCTCAACGAATTCTTTGACGTCGACTTCCATTCAGACTCGTCTTTCGTGAACAGCAACAGACTGTCTTTTGATGCATTCGTTTACGGTCAGATCGACGCCTACAACGACCAGATCGCATTTCGGGATCTTTTTGACATTGCCTCTGGCCGGGATGCGAGTGCGCTCGCTCGATACGTAACCGCGGTACCCGAACCGGGGGCAGCGTCGATGTTTCTGGCGGGCTTGGCGGGCGTGCTCGGTGTGGCAACGCGAAAGCGGCGGCGGGGACGCAAAGAATGCTACTGAATAAGGCGCTTCTTCGCATCAATCACATTGTCGTAACGTGACCACACTGCGTCGAATCAGGAACTCCAAATAGTGTCGAACAGCCACGATTCAACGCAGCTCGTCGGGCTGCAGCTCGGCCGGAGCTGGCGGTCAGCCCGACGAATTTGAATGCCGGCAAACCTGCCGAAACCTGCTGTACGGCACAGGCGATCGGCTTGCGAATCATGCATCCCGCGAGTAGCAAAGCGGCAGCATCATTGCTGATAGGCTACCGGAAGAGGCCTGACCATATGCGTTTGAGAAGAGGCCTGACCCTATGCGTTTGTTAATGGAACAGAACACTAGTGGTATCGACCCCTATGTCCAGTTGCGAACCGTGCGCGGATTGGCAAGTTCCCTAACTGATCAGCCGAAGCCGAACTTGACATCGTTTCGAGCGGTGGCGCACTTCGAGTCACGGGCCAACGCCATCCATGACGATCCCTGCTGCGGCATGGTTTGACCCGCCAGACCTCAGCGGTAGCTAGGGCTACAACCAACCGCCCCAGAGAGCCAGTACCGCCGCAGCCGAATCACGCCTGTGGTGCGTCGACAACCACGACAGGATGCGCTCGTCTCGCGCCGCCGCCGTCATAGGAGGCAAAGATCACATTCGCGCCAACCTGCACCAATCTTGGCCCGTAGACGCTCGAAGTGTGAAAGAACACATCCGGCCCTTCGGTCTCGATGAAGCCATACGCGCCGTAGTCGATGCGCCTAATGACACCTTCCGCCCGCGGTTCAATTGAATAGCAGAGCATCCCACAGAGCGTAACGATTTCGTCCGCCATGGGGCGGTCATCCGGATTCTTCTGCAGACACTGAAGCGCGACATCCATCAGCTCCTTTGCAAGGGAGGCGAACTGCGGATTTGCGGTCAAAAAAGCTGGTGTCGGAGGAGGCGTCCCATCCAAGATTCTTCTGACGGCGGCCAATCCCGTACCAAAGGGCGGCGCCCCAGACAGCAAATGAAACATCATCGCACCAACGGACCAAACATCAGCCGCCGACCCGACAGCGCGCGGCGTCTCGATCGCCTCGGGCGCCATGTAAGGCAATGCCCCCACAGCTGTTTGCGACGTTGTCATCGTTGACGTACCGCCCTCCGCGGCCTCGATCAGCTCTTCGTTCGCCATCTTCGCGATGCCGAAGTCGGTGATCTTGATCTCGTTCAACGAGTAGCCGCCGACGACCATCACGTTGGTCGGCTTCAGGTCGCGATGAACAACTCCGGCATGATGAGCTGCCGCAACGCCTTTCGCCAAGTGGTGGAACACCTTCGCGGCTGAATATGGATCGAGACAGCCAGATCGATGGAGCAACGCATCTTGTAAGTCGCTACCCTCGATGAGTTCTTCAATCAAATAGCGATTCGTTCCGTCGCGCACATAGTCAAGCGTCTTGGCGACGTTAGGGTGGTTGACCTTCGCGGCCACGATGGCGCTTCGCTTAAATCGTTTCGTGGCCGACTTGTTCTTGGGCGTCTTGAGGGCGACCATGCGTCCAATCAGCTTGTCGTGCGCGGCGTAGACAAACTGCATGCCGCCTTCGCCGACGTCGGAGCGGATTTCGTAGCGACCGTCGATCACGTCGCCTGCCCCGTGCGGACCACTCATACAACGATCTCCGGATGCGATACATCGAAGGTAATGAACACTCGTTCGTTGTTTCGCCGGGCCGGCGAACCCAACGCGACGACGCAACAACCAGGCAGTTGGTAGCCCGTAGCAACAGGGCGATTGTTAATATAGACCTCGCCGCTCGCCGCGGTGACGGCGAACTTGAGACCATCGTAGGCAATGTCCACCGATCCAACCGTTCCGAATCGCAACGCAATGGCTCGATTGGCTGCGTTTAGGTAGGACGGGCTGCCGCGGAACACCACCAATGCTTGGTGCCGATCGAACAGCAGATGGCGCGCGAGTGCATCGCGAACCTCGGTAATGGCTGGCCGGTCATTCGGGTTCTTAGCAAGGCAGGCATCAAGCAGGCGAACGACCTCCGCCGAGAGCGCCGTACCATTCTTCCCGGTGGGAATACGGATGGCGCCAAAGTAGCCGGTCGGCAAGGGTGCGGGAGGTATTGCCTTCAACTCCGGCGTCAGGTCTCCCGTCGCCATGAACAGGGATGTCGCCCCGAAGGCATACACGTCTATGGCGCTCGTAAACTTTGCCGCAGTCGCGTAGAGCTCAGGCGCTGCGAAGCCAGGCGTACCTACGAAGCCGACGGTTGCAGCTGCCGGCCCAGCATCGCGCGCAAGCCCGAAGTCGAAGATCTTGATCACGCCTTCGGGATCGATCTTCACATTGTTCGGCTTGATGTCCCGGTGTATTACATCGACGGCGTGGATGTCGCTGATTCCCGACGCGATCTGCCAGAGTTGCCTGTAGTAACCGTCAATGCCGTTCGGTGGCGCAAAACTTTCGAACAGGTCTTTGCCGTCGATGAACTCTTGGATAATGCCGATGTAATTGTCCGAAAACTTGCAGAGGTCGTAAATCTGAACTACGTGCTTCGATCGCATCTTAAGTAGCGCGGCCAACTCGTCGTCCATGCGTCGGCGATGCGTGGTTGCCTGAAGAAACTTCACGGCAACGGGGCGTTCCAGAACCTTATCCATACAAAACGCGACCGAACTCATGCCTCCATGCACGGTCGGTCCGGATGGCTGATAGCGAGCCGGAAGCGTTCGCATTTCAATTGGCCTTGTGAGGATACTCGATCTTCAGCTGAGGGGTTTCAGGCTTCTCCCCGCCGCTTTGGCCTCGATTTTCGTCGCTTCGACGTATTTGGCTCTTTGGCTTGCGCTCGCGCTTCTTCTTCGTCTGTGCCCTCTTAGCGCCTGTCGGCTCTGGGGGCGGCGGAGCCATCAGTGGTTCAACCACAGCGGCCAGTGCGGCGCTGTCTGTGTCTCCACGTGAGGCAACAGGGCCAACGCTCGGTGCACGGGCTCGTGGAAGTATCAGTTGCAGTTCTCCAAACGGGTCCCAGATATCAAGTGCATCCACATTGTCTTGGGCGAACGGCTCGCGGATAGCCTGGATAGGGCTCAGCATCGCGGCGGTCGCGTTGTCGTGGCCCCCACACCACTTGGCCGTCTCCGTCAGCCTTCGCAACGCAACACCGGGGTCGTTAGCGTTGTAGATGAGTTCCGCAAGCCACGCCTGATCCATGAAGTGAATTCCGTCCGACGTCAGTAGAAGCGTGTCGTCCTGCTCAATGCCGTCTACGGGTACAACGGTAGCTTCGAGGTCCTTGCCGATGCCAATGAACTGCAGGAGGTTTGAGCCCATATCGGCTTCAATCTTGTGCCCTAGTTGACCAGCAATGGTGTCATCGACAGTCAGCTGAGACAGCTTGCCTCCTGCGAAACGATAGATTCTGCTATCGCCGACGTTGAGCAAGCTAATCTTTCCGCCGGCTGTCATCAAAAGTACGGAGAGGGTTGCTCCTCCCCGGCCACCCAGTCTGTTGAAGATTGCAGTATTGGCGGACTGTACCGCGTGTCTTAACCAGGCGTCTGGAGAATCGTTGACGCGGGTCGCATCGAAAAAGCTCGTGATGAGCTGACCCAAAGTTTCGGCTGCGGCTCCGGCGCCGTCCTTCATGCCACCGATGCCATCGCTGAGAGCAGCAAGGATGTAGGGGCGACCCGCGCCGTCACGCCCACGTGCAATCGCTACTCGGTCTTGGTTTTCATCGCGCTTGAGGCCGATATCACTTGAGAGCGCGGCAGAAAACGCAGAGATCCGACGCACCGAGTTGATGGATGTCTTTCGTTGGAACCAAGTCGTTAGGCGAGTGCCCAGTTCGCTTGTTGGATTGACCATCAGAATTTCACCTGGGTGGATTGCCGCGTTGCGTGGGTACAGTAGTCTGATCAGCCACATCACACCAATTCAATTTGCACCTTGCGCCCGATCGGAGTGGCGGGACGGTGTTGGGTCGAGAGGGTTGCGTCGCGGGTCGGGTCGAGCGGCCGATCGACCTGAACACGCCGGGACAGGTCTAGCATGGTTGCACACCGCAATCCAGCGATTTGCTGCATTGGATCACATTCCGGCCATTTGCCGCGTCGAAGCCAAACGACCACAACGGCCGAGGAGCTGTCCACGGTCCGGGCTGTCGTACTGCCAGACGCCACCATCGATTCGATCAGTCCGACGCCCGTCGTCGTCGAAAGACCTTCTGAATCGCCTCCTGCAGCCTCGTCGGTAGCGTCGCATCCACCGCCGCATACTCCAGGCGCTGCTGCAGCGCGAGGTCGAACGGCATGGCGTCGGCGTCGCTGCCGAGGCTGCCGCTCTGGTTCAGCAGGATCGTCGGCTTTCCCTGGCCGTGGGCCAGGCCGAGTTCGTACAGCACGTTCGGACGCATGCCGTCGAGCACGACGATGACGTAGTCGGCCAGTTGAATGCCGGTGGCGATCTGCTGGCCGACGTCGCCGGGCACTGCCATGCGGTCGAGCCGGATCGGTTCGTCGCCGAGGCCCTCGACGGCCGGTGCGATGACGAAGTCGTAGAGGGCGCTGTGGGCATGGTGGAAGGGCATGACGATGAAGCAGCGCCTGACCATCGCGCCGAGGAGGCGGCCGACCATGTGGCGGGCGAGGGCGGTTGCGGCCGGCTCGTCCTTCGGCGTCTGTTGCCAGCGCTTGGCGTCGGCCACGTCGATGCCGAGCCGCGTGGCGACATCGTGCTGGTGATCGTTGCAGACTTCGAGGCTGCCGCCGCCGAATGCCGGCACCGGCAGGATCGGGCGGTCGGTGGCGAGGCCGAGGATCAGCGACTGGCGCGTGCCGCCGCGGCCACAGATGCCGATGACGCCGTCGACCAGGTCGACGAAGCGGAAGCGCTCGGCCTCATAGCTGCGGCCCCGGATCGACCGAAGCTTGCCGACCTGAAACAGCTCTCTGCCGTCCCGCCCTTCGCCGACGAGGGTCTCGATGGCATCTTCCGTCGCGATGCCCAGCGTGGTGGTCATTGCCTTGGCGCCGCGAACGACGAATTCGTCGATCGGGCGCAGCAGATTCTTCCTGGCTCTGGGGCGCGAACTCGCCATGCCGCCGCGGGTCACGACGATGGCACGGTGCTCGACGATGGCTTCGCCGATCGCGCCGCAGAAGTGCTGCGCCAGGTCGGAGCCGTCCCACGGAATCGCGCCGGTCACGGCAATTCTGCGAGGGCTCATGAAAGCTGTCTGTTTGCGCGTCATCGCTGTCCGGGCTCCGCTGGCGTCGTCGCGTCCGGCACCGGCCGGGGGGATCGAACGACGACGGGTGCAGCGTCCACCCGATACTAACCCGCATGCCGGCAGCGCGACAGGCTGCGCTGGACGGCCCGTGACGTTGGCCGACTGGGCCAACTTGCCTATGCTGTGAGCTGGGTCGGCGGACGCGCGGCGGTGGGCGTGTCGCGGGTGCCGCCACCGGCTTGCATGGAGATGCCCATGAAGGATCGACATCTGGGTTCTTATCGGATCTGGTCCGGCGTCGTCGGATTCGGCGCGTACGGTCTGCTGCTGGCGATCGATTTCCTGACCGAAACCGACACCCGCTCGCTCGGCGAAGTGCTCGGCGATGCCTTCGAGCTCGCACTGGTCGTCGCTTCGGCGACCGGCGTGGCGCTGCTGTCGGGCAGCGTTCGCCAGGTGCGGGAAGAGCGGCGCATGCTGGCCGAGGATCTGCGCATCGCGCGGGCGGAAGGCGAGGCCTGGCGGCAGCGCGCGCAGGTGCACCTGCTGGGTCTGGGCGAGGAGATCGCGGCCCAGTTCGACGCGTGGCAATTGACGGCGGCGGAGCGGGAAGTGGCGCTGCTGATGCTCAAGGGCTTCTCGCACGGCGAAATCGCCAGCCTGCGCGGCACCACCGAAGCCACCATCCGCCATCAGGCGCGCGCGGTCTATCGCAAGTCGGGCATGCCGGGCCGCAGCGCGTTTTGCGCGTACTTCCTCGAAGACCTGCTGCCCGGGCAAGAGGGCGGCCGGACGGCCCGCCCGATCCAGGATCGGACGAGCGCCGGCAACGGCGGCGCCGATCGCGAAGCGAGCGCATCGGCGATGCAGCTCGAATCGGTGCGCCGCTGAGCGCCCGATCGTCGGGCGGCCGCCTGCAGGTCCGCGGCCGCTACATCGGGTCGACGATGAAGCAGCTCTCGATCGCCGTGTTGTTGAGGTTGTCCGCGCGGGCAATGATCTCGAACTTGAAGGTGCCGCCTTCGGCGGTCATGTCCGGCGGAATGGCGAATTCGGTCACCGTCGGCGGCAGGTCCATCGACAGCTTGGCATCGTCCTGCTCGACGAAGAACTGGTAGCGCGCGATCTCAACCGGGCCGAAGGCGCCGAGGGTCGGATGCGAGGTGGTGACCGGCGCCCAGCGTACCGTCACCGGATTGACGACGATCGGCAAATCGGGCGAGTCGCAGTCGTGGGCGGCGGGTTCGTCGTTGATCATGATTCCGGACGGCGGCGCCGCCAGCACATGGCTCAGGAATACGGTCGCTTCGGCTTCTTCGCGCCGGTGCTTGATCTCGATCTCGTACGGACCTTCGGGGAAGCGCCAGAAGAAGTCCTCGGGCAGGAGTTCTTCGAAATCCGGTTCGGCGCTCTCCAGTGCGAACTGGGTCATGCCCTGCTTGGCGAGGGCGCCGGATGCACTGAGACGCAGCAGCCGGCGCCCGTTGGGCCCCTCGATCTCGAGCCGGGTGTAGGGCCCGCCGTCGATCGCGGCATGCAGGCCGAGGTCGCCGTCGGTGTCGTTGAGTTCGAAGAACAGCTCGGCCTCGGTCAGTTCGAGCTGGGCCGCGGCGGTGCCCACCAGGCCCGGCGCAAGCGCAGCGAGCAGGATGGCCCGCAGTCCGGGGCGCGCAAAACTGTGGTCGTTCATGTCATGCCCTCCATGGCAGTCATTGACGAATCGTCGGTCACTGCGCCGGCATCGGCCGTGGCCGACCCGGGCAGCTGCCATCCAGCGTGGATGGATGTGTCGATGTCTGCATCGGGGCTTTGTTGTACGCGCAGCAAATGCAATTATTTCAACGCCTTGTGCGGAACAGATCGACGTTCCGTGGCACGCTCGGCGAGGGCTGCCGAGCGCGTCGTCGGGCACCGCGCCGGGTCAAGGGGTCAGCGACAGCCGGATGCCGAACTGCCGGACCCGCGCCTCGGGCGCCGTTTCGCCGTCGTCGGGTGCTTCGCCGCGGATCCTGCCTTGCAGGAATTCGACCGAGATGCCGAGCCAACGGGTGGGCAGCCAGCTGGCCGACACGCCCCAGCGCCGGCGCGGTACATCGGCGAGGTCGTGGCTGCCCTCGAGGCGGGCGGCCCAGAAAAAGCGCGGATCGACGAAATGGGCGAACTCGAGATTCCAGGCCGACGGGCGGTCGAGGGCCGGTGCCAGTTCCGCGAACGGGCGCAGTGCGCCGAGCCACTCCGCGCTCGCGTCGACGCGCTGGCTGCGCCAGCGGACGAAGGCGGCAGCCGCCGAAACCCGTCGCCGGTAGCGATGACGTACCTCGTCGGGCAGGCCGTCGAGGGCATCGGCCAGATCGCTCTGGTAGCTTGTACCGACCGACCAGCCGCGGCCGACTTCGGCTTCCAGTCCGGCGGCCCAGTCCAGCGACCAGCGGCTGTCGCCGGCCGGGCGCGCTCGGCCGGCATGGCGCATCAGGGTCAGTTCCAAGCGGTCGGACAAGGCCAGACCGAGTGCCACGCCCTCGACCCGCGTCTCGCCGAATTCCAGCATCGGGCCAGTCGGAAAGTGACTTAAATACTGACCGAGCGGCGTGTACTGGCGGCCGACGGCGATCTCCCAGTCGTCGTCGGCAAGGCTGACGACGGCCTCGTCGAGCGTCGGCTTGTCGGTGCCGGTCTCGTACTCCAGCACCCATTCGGCCTGGACCGGGCCGTCCGCGAACGCGAGCAGAGCCCACTGCGCCGTGGTCGTCTGCCCCTCCTCGGTCGAGCGCTCTTCGTCCGATCCGCCCCGGGTCCATTGCCGCTGGCGCTCGCTCTCGAGCAGGGCCGACGCCGTCAGCCAATCGGTCAATCGGTGGCTGGTGCCGGCTTCACGGCGTTCCGCCGGCGTGGTGTAGGCCGCGGACGGCGAGCCCTCGGCCGGCCCGGCGGCCCCGGCCCCCGGACTCAGCGCCAATGCGGTCAGCCAGACTGGCGTGATCCTGCCTGGCAATGATTTCGATGCAGGTTTCGCTGCGCCCGACATGCGCTCGGCCTCGTGCGGCGGTTGCGCGATCGCTCATCTTTCGACGGCACGGTTGCACCGTTCACGGGCGATCCCGCGGCGTCCGGGTATCGATTGTTGCCGATCTGCGCGATCGGATCGAGTCGATCGCGGACGTAGACCGTTGCTTCGACCGCTGGCCGGCGGCTCGGGGCGATACCCTAGTACCCCGTCGGGCGCGCGAGAAAAAGCCCGCGTGCGGCGGGCTCGGGCTGGATTCGTCGTCGCTCACGGTCGGCCGGAGCGGCCGGCCTTGACGTCCTCGTACCACAGCGCGTGGTGTTCCCTGGCCCAGGTCTCGTCCACTTCGCCGGTCTTCATCGAATCGAGTGCGCCTTCGACGCCGACCGTGCCCATGTAGATGTGGCCGAACGACAAGGCCAGCAGCAGGACCGCGCCGATCGCGTGCAGCAGCACCAGGTTCTGCATCAGGTCGCGGGTGCGGTCGATCAGGGCCGGGAAGTTCAGCAGCAGACCGGTGCCGGCGACGAACAGGCCGAGGAAGGTGACGCCGAGCCAGAACCAGGTCTTCTCGCCGAAGTTGAAGCGGCCCGAGGGCACGTGGGCGCCCGACGAGAACATGCCGCCGGCCTTGGCGATCCATTCGCCGTCGCACTTCTGCCAGACATTGTCGCGCACGAAGGCGAAGATCAGCAGGATCGTGAAGGCCAGGAACAGCGGGCCGAGGTAGTTGTGCACCAGCTTGCCGAGGGCGAGCAGACCGCCGAGGCCATCGGTGCCGATCAGCGGCCCGAGCACGGTGCGGCCGAACAGGATTGCCAGGCCGGTGAGCCCCATCAGGATGAAGGTGATGGCGGTGCCCCAGTGCACGAAGCGTTCGAAGGGCGTGAAGCGCTGGATCTTGCGTCCGGTCGGTGGCTCGGAGAGCTTCATCGGGCCCTTCACCAAGTAGAACAGCACGATGATGCCGAGCATTGCCAGCAGGACCATGCCGCCGTAGCGCTTCAACGGGCCGTTGCGCTGCTGGCGCCAGGTCTCGCCGCGGGCGTTGATCATCACGCCGCGCTCGGCGCCCGGTACCTGGCTCAGGCCCGGCACGCCCTGCCGGACTTCGCGCCAGTAGTCGGCCACGGCGTCGCCGGGCGGGGCCTTCGGCGCATCGGCGGCCGTGGCCGGGGCCGCGGCGAACAGCGCGCAGCAGCTCACGATCAACCCCAACCACCATCGCATCGCCGTTACAGCAAGCGCATTCCGTGGCATCGTGTTCTCTCCCGTGTTCTGGTTGCGCTGGATGACATGCCGGTCCGCGCGGGGCGCGGGCCGGCCTGGTCGCACGGCGGCTCAGCCCTTGCCGCCGCCCAGCGGATTGAACTGCAGGTTCTGGCCCCAGGCGCCGCGATTGGAGCCGCGGGCGACGACACGTTCGCGGAAGATGTCGGAGACCTCGTTGGCGTCGCCGGCGAGCAGCGCCTTGGTCGAGCACATCTCCGCGCACAGCGGCAGCTTGCCCTCGGCAAGACGATTGCGACCGTACTTGGCGCGTTCGGCCGGCGAGTTGTCTTCCTCCGGACCGCCGGCGCAGAAGGTGCACTTGTCCATCTTGCCGCGCTCGCCGAAGGCGCCGTCCTGCGGGAACTGGGGGGCGCCGAAGGGACAGGCGAACAGGCAGTAGCCGCAGCCGATGCAGGCATCCTTGTTGTGCAGCACGACGCCGTCCTCGGTGGTGTAGAAGCAATCCACCGGGCACACCGCCGAGCACGGCGCATCGGTGCAGTGCATGCAGGCCACCGAGAGCGATTTCTCGGTGGGCTCGCCGTCGTTGATGGTGACCACGCGGCGCCGGTTCACACCCCATTGCACCTCGTGCTCGTTCTTGCAGGCGGTGACGCAGGCATTGCATTCGATGCAGCGCTCGGCGTCACACAGAAACTTCATCCTTGCCATGATCGACTCCTTCTCAGGCTGCGGCGATGCGGCAGCAGGAGACCTTGGACTCCTGCATCTGGGTGACCGAGTCGTAACCGTAGGTCATCGCGGTGTTGGCGGACTCGCCGAGCACGTACGGGTCGGCGCCCTGCGGATACTTGCTGCGCAGGTCCTTCCCTTCGAACACGCCGCCGAAGTGGAACGGGATGAAGGCGACGCCGGGCTCGACCCGTTCGGTGATCAGGGCCTTGACCTTGATCTTGCCGGCCGGCGTCTCGACCCACACCATCTCGTCGCCGCGAATGCCGTTGTTGTTGGCATCCACCGGGTTCAGCTCGACGAACATCTCCTGCTGCAGCTCGGCCAGCCACGGGTTCGAGCGGCTCTCGTCGCCGCCACCCTCGTATTCGACCAGGCGGCCGCTGGTGAGGATGATCGGATAGTCCTTGGCGTAGTCGGTCTCCTGGATCGACTGGTACATCACCGGCAGCCGGTAATGGCTCTTGACGTCCTTGTAGGTCGGGTAGTCCGGCACCAGGTCGCGACGCGTCGTGTACAGCGGTTCGCGGTGGATCGGCACGCGATCCGGGAAGGTCCACACGATGGCCCTCGCCTTGGCGTTGCCGAACGGCGCGCAGCCATGCTGGATCGCAACGCGCTGAATGCCGCCGGAGAGATCGGTCTTCCAGTTCTTGCCTTCGGCCGCCTGCTTTTCCTCGGCGCTGAGGTCGTCCCACCAGCCGAGCTTCTTCAGCAGGTCGGCGGTGAACTCGGGGTGGCCACCCTTCAGTTCGCAGCCGACCGGGTAGGAGCCCTCGGCCAGCAGGTTCTTGCCTTCGAACTCGACGCCGAAGCGGGCGCGGAAGTTGAGCCCGCCCTTCGCCACCGGCTTGCTCGTGTCGTAGAGGACATGGGTGCCCGGATGCTTGAATTCCGGCGTGCCCCAGCACGGCCACGGCAGGCCGTAGGTTTCGCCGTTGGCCGGGCCACCGCGGGCCTCGAGCGTGGTGTAGTCGAAGGTGTGCCAGTTCTGCTGGTGTTCCTTCAGCCGTTCGGGGCTCTGGCCGGTGTAGCCGATGGTCCACATGCCCTTGTTGAACTCGCGGGTGATGTCCTCGATCAGCGGCTCGTCGTTGTTGACCGCGATGTGCTTGCACAGCTCACCGGCAAAGCCCAGCTTCTTCGCCAACTTGTAGGCGATGGTGTGGTCCGGCAACGATTCGAACAGCGGTTCGATGACCTTGTCGCGCCACTGCAGCGAGCGGTTCGATGCGGTGACCGAGCCGTAGGTCTCGAATTGGGTGCACGCGGGCAGCAGGTACATGCCGTCCTGGCGGTCGGGGAGCACCGCGGTGACCGTCGGGTAGGGGTCGATGACGACGATGGTGTCGAGCTTCTCCATCGCCTTCTTCTGGTCGGGGCCGCGGGTCTGGCTGTTCGGTGCGTGGCCCCAGAACACCATCGCGCGCAGGTTGTCGCGCTGGGCGATGTTGTTCTTGTCCTCGAGTACGCCATCGACCCAGCGGGACACCGTGATGCCGCTCGAGGTCATGCCATCGACGAGCTTGTCGCCGGCGCCTTCCTCGCCGAAGAAATCACCCGGCTTTTCCTCGCGGTCGAAGCGGGCCTTCAGCCAGTCGAAGTCCACATCCCAGACCTTGGCCCAGTGCTTCCACGAGCCTTCGGCGAGTCCGTAATAGCCCGGCAGCGTGTGCGACAGCACGCCAAGATCGGTCGCACCCTGCACGTTGTCGTGGCCCCGGAAGATGTTGGCGCCGCCGCCGCTGGTGCCGATGTTGCCCAGCGCCAGCATCAGCACGCAGTACGAGCGCGTATTGTTGTTGCCGGTGGTGTGCTGGGTGCCGCCCATGCACCAGACCACGGTGCCGGGCTTGTTGGTGGCCAGCGTCTTGGCCGCCAGATACATTTGGTCGCGGCCGATGCCGGTCACGCGCTCGACCTCGTCCGGGTTCCAGCGACCTACCTCCTGGCGAATCTCGTCCATGCCGAACACGCGCTGGGAGATGTATTCCTTGTCTTCCCAGCCGTTGTCGAAGATGTGCCACAGCAGGCCCCAGACGAAGGCCACGTCCGACCCCGGGCGCAGGCGCAGGTACTGGTCGGCCTTGGCGGCAGTGCGGGTGAAGCGCGGATCGGCGACGATCAGCTTGGACTTGTTGCGTTCCTTGGCGTAGAGGATGTGCTGCATCGCCACCGGGTGCGCCTCGGTCGGGTTCGATCCGATCAGGATCATCGCCTTCGAGTTGTGCATGTCGTTGTAGCTGTTCGTCATCGCACCGTAGCCCCAGGTGTTGGCGACACCGGCCACCGTCGTCGAGTGGCAGATGCGGGCCTGGTGGTCCACGTTGTTGGTGCCCCACAGCGCGGCGAACTTGCGGAACAGGTAGGCCTGTTCGTTGTTGTGCTTGGCCGAGCCGAGCCAATACACCGCATCGGGGCCCGACTCCTCGCGAATCTTCAGGATGCGGTCGCCGACCTCGTCGATCGCCTGGTCCCAGCTGATCTTCTGCCACTTGCCGCCGGAGAGCTTCATCGGATACTTCAGGCGACGCTCGCCGTGGCCGTGCTCACGTACCGACGCACCCTTGGCGCAGTGGGCGCCTCGGTTGAAGGGGTGGTCGAAGGCCGGCTCCTGGCCGGTCCATACGCCGTCCTGCACTTCGGCGTAGATGCCGCAGCCGACCGAGCAGTGGGTGCAGATGGTGCGCTTGATCTCGGGCTTGGCGTCGGCCGATGCGCTCTTGGCCGATGCCTTGCGGATCATCTGCGGCGCCAGCATGGTGCTGGCGGCGACGCCGCCGGCAATGGCGCCGGAGCGGGTCAGGAAGCCGCGGCGCGTCACGCCGTCCGGCTGCCGGCTGTCTTGTGCCCCGTTCGTCGACGGGGTCGATCTCGGTGTCAGTTTCATGGTCTCCTGCTCCTGCTTCTGGTGCGCGGCGCGCGATCAGATGCGTGCGGTCCTGTAGTAGGCGCGCACGTGCTCGGTCTCGTGGTAGCCCTGGCTGCGCTTGGGCGTGGCGGCATCGGCGGGCGCTTCCGGTGCTGCGGATACGCCCGTCGCCACCGCCGCGGCGGCAGCACCGCCGGCGAGCCCGGCCTTGCGCAAGAAGCCGCGTCGCGCGGTATCGACCGTTTGCTGCTCGGGATTCTTGTCCATTCCGCTCTCCTCCTTGGGGCGCGTCGTGGCTCAGGCCTGCAGCCGGAGCGACTCGGCGCCGATGAAAACCGCCCCGAAGCCGCCGACGGCGCGATAGAAGCGCGCCGACGGGCAGGTCCGGAGATCCTCGAAAAAGCGAACGCACCAGCCCTTCAGGTGTCGCTCGAAAAAATCCTGGCCTTGCTCGCGGGCGTAGTTCTCGCCCGGGCGCAGCAGCAGGGACATGACTTCGCACAGGGCCGCGACGTGGTCTTCGGGCTCGTGGCTTTCGGGGTCGGCCTCGAGTCCGAGGCGGCGCAGATCGGCGCGCAGCTCGACCAGTGGCTGCTCCATCAGGTAGCCGGTCTTGTACCAGGAGCCGTACGGCACGATCTCGCCCTTTCCGAGGCCGACGAACAGTTGCTGGTATTCGTCCAGCACCTCGCCGGCGACGGCCACGGTCGCGGCGCCCGACAGCGCCCGCCAGCCATCCGCCAGTCGCGTGCCGTGGTCGGCATCGACGTCGAGATCGGCGAGCCAGTCGAGCAGGTCCTGCCGGGGCGGGCTGGCCAGCAGCGCGCCCAGCAGGGCATAGGTGTCGGCCCGCAGGGCGTCTTCTACCGCGTTACGGGTGGGCATCGGATTCGGACCGGTCTCCAGGGTGGGGGTCATCAATGGCGGCTCCCGGGCGGGCGCGGCGGTGCGACCGCCTCGCCGAGGCCGACCAGGCCTGCGTCCTGCTCGCTCATCGCGATGTCGATGACGCGGCAGTCGGCGCACATTTCGAGCCGACGGGCGGCTTCGCCGGCGAACATGTGATGCCCGGCCAGTCGCGCCTGCATCGTGCGGATCATGCTGCGCGTTGCGAATGGCTTGCCGCAGCGGATGCACTCGAAGGGCGGTTCTTCCTTCAGCGTCTGCGGCCGCTGGCGGAGATCCGGGTCGAGCTGGTAGCGGCTGGTCAGCGACAGCACCCGCTCGGGACAGGACTGCACGCACAGGCCGCACTGCACGCAGCGATCCTCGATGAACGAAAGCAGCGGCCGCTCGCGGCCGGCGCCCAGCGCCTTGACCGGGCAGGCCGAAACGCAGGCATTGCACAAGGTGCAGCCGGCGGCATCGATGTCGACCGTTCCGAACGCCGCACCCGCGGGCAGCGGTACCGCGAGATCGCCGACCGGCAGCCCCGAGTTGCGATACAGATGGGCAGTGGCGGCGGAGATCAGCGCGCGCTTGTCGCGGCTGCTCGCATGCGACGCGAGTGGGCTGATCGCGCGTATGGTCGGTGCCGGGCGTGCCGCGAGCTGGTCCGGGTCCTCGACCAGCGCGACCCGGCGGTCGCCACCGATGGCCTGCAGGATGCTCTCGGCCACGGCCAGTTCGCGGGCGAGGTCGGCGCGGATCGCGTCGGTCAGCACCGGTGCCAGCAGCACCACCTCGATGGCACCACGGGCGAGCGCCTGCAGCCAGGTTTCGAGACCGGCGGCGCCGATCTCCTCGAGCTGCAGCGGCAACCAGTGGCCCGCGAGGTCCTCGCCATGGGCGTCGAACCAGCGGGCGCCCGCCTCGGCGTCGAACAGCAACAGCCGCGGCGCCGATCCGCCGGCCGCGAAGTAGTGCGCCAGCATCTGTTCGAGCCGTGCCTGCAGCATCGCCGGTTCCGGGTGGTCGTAACGGATCGCACCGGTCGGGCACACGCTGGCACAGCCGCCGGCGCCATGGCACAGGTGGCTGTCCAGTTCGATCACGCCGTCGATGCTTCGGATCGCATCGGCCGGGCAGGCATCGAGGCAACGGGTGCAACCGATCTTGCCGTTCGCCGAGTGGGCGCAGCGCGTTGCCTCCAGCTGCACGTAGCGGGGCTTGTCGAAGGTGCCGACCAGCGCGTGAACGGCGTCCGACAGCCCTGCCGACTCGAATCCGGCGTCGGCATGGAGGTAGCCCGGCGGCAGCAGCTCGCGCTGGATCAGCGGCTGGTCATTGAGGTCGACGACGATGTCGCAGAAGGCCCTGGCAAATGCGAGTTGGGCGATGTCGACCGTGTCGTCGCCGCTTTCGACCGAAAGCCGGAAGTGGCCGAGATGGCCTTCGATCGTCGGTGTCGGCGTCTGCAGCAAGGTGAGTTCCGGCGCCAGCCCGGCCGCTGCTTCGATCTCCGGGGTGATCCGTTCCGGCAAGGCCTGGGTGACGATGCCGCAGGCCGGGATGTCGGCCGGCAGGGCTGCCGCCAGCCGGCGGATGCGATCTTCCGGCCCGAGGATCACGACGCGACCGGCCGATTCGTAGCTGATCGCCGGGCCGCCGGCGCCGGGCGCCGGGCCGATTGCGGCCAGTGCCGTGGCTCGTGCTTGGCGGTTGGCACGGTCGGTGTCGACCGCTGGCATCGTCGGCATCGCTCAGGCCTCCTCGTCCATCGATGCCTCGCCGGCCTCGAGGCCGGCTACGGTCGCAGCGTCCTCGTTCTCCTGCGTCGTCCGCAGTTCGTCGGGCGCGGGCTGCCGCGCCAATTCCTCACGGGCCTTCTGCTCGGCCCATTGCCGCATCTGGTAGGTCACCGTGTCGCCGAGTTCTTCGAGCTGGGTGTAGTCGTCGTCGTAGTCGTTGAGACCGTCGCGCACGCCGCACATCGGCAGCCGGAAGAGCTTGTCGAGGGCACGCCGGCGCAGGCCATCCGACACCCCTTTGGACAGGAAACCGGAGAAGTCGGACGCTTCGTCGAGGGCGTCGACGTCGGGCATGTCGGCGTCCGTGAGCAATGGCGCCTCGATTGCGTCCGCGACCGGGACATCCGGCACCGCCGCCGGCGGGACCGCTTCCGGCGGCGCGACCGCCTCGCCGGCCTTCAGCCGCGACCAGCGGCCGACAAAGGTCTGGGGGGGCGTGCGGTCAACCATGGTCGTCGGCATCCTTCTGCTTCTTGCCCCGTTGGCGCCGGCGACTCTTGCCGAGCGCGATCTCGGGTTCGCCGTGGCGCGCGATGAAGGCTTCGATCCAGCACTGCAGTGCGTCCGGCATCGGACACGAAAAGACGTCCTCCTCGCCGCCGTCCATGTACGCGGATGCCACGTCCTGGCTCGCGGTCACCAGCGCGGGCACCATCGTGCCCTCGTCGGTGCTGTCGCAGTGGACGAACAGGCGTGGCGAGCGGGAGGACAGGTTGAAGCGATAGGCGGCGCGTTCGTCTCGGTGCAGGGTCAGCCGCAAGCCGCGCCATGTCAGTGTCTCGGCGCCGTTGTCGGCGCGGCGATCGGCGAGGCGCGGTGCCGGCGGGGCGTCGGGCTCACGGTCGCTGTCGACCGCGGCCAGTGACCAGCTGTCGCATGCCCACATCGGGTCGCCGACCCGGCGCCGTTGCAGATGGAGCATCAGCGGCCAACTGTCGGGCTCGGCCTTGGTCGAAGGGGCGGGCACCGCGGCTTCACGCATCGTGCCGGACCTCGCCATGGTCGCCGGCTCGCGCCGCGACCGGACATTTCGCGTCGAAATGCAGAATCGTCTCCATCCTCGAATGCGCGTGCAGACCTTGCCGTGAGGACCGCATCGATTGTATTTGGTTTCATTTAAGCATCGGTCGTACCCTGCATATGGGAACAAAAGTTACCGAAACAGACAAAATATCCTTGTAATTCTGTCAGGCTCAGGCTTTAGTGGTCGATGTTGGCTCACGTGGGTCGATTTGATCCTTGGCCTCGTCCTTGGCCTTCCGGTCAGTGACCCGCGTCGTGCCGACGCCATGCGTGGCTCGCCGGCCTGCCGATTGACACCGGCCGACGTCGTGCAACAATCGTTGTGCCGAATCTCCGAGCCACCCTCGTGACGAGACCTCTACTGACCGATGCGCGCCGCCCGCTGACCTTCAGCATCGACGCCATGAACGAACTCGGCGAGTTGGTGCCGACGCGCATCGCCGGCGAGCATCCGTTGACGATCTATGTAGACAATCGCGAACTGGTCACGCTGATGACGCTCGGTGGCGCGCCCGAGGCGCTGACCATCGGCTACCTGCGCAACCAGCGCCTGGTGGGCTCGATCGACGAAATCGCGGCGGTGCAGGTCGACTGGGAGGTCAACGCGGTGGCGGTGCGTACCCGCAGCGGGCAGGGGATCGCACCGGAACGCGTCGAGAAGCGCACGGTGACGACCGGCTGTGGTCAGGGGACGGTGTTCGGCGACCTGATGGACGAGCTCGACCGGGTGCGGCTCACGACCGACCGCCGGCTCGACCAGGCCACGCTGTACGCGACGCTCGATTCGGTGCGGCTGCACGAGTCGATCTACAAGCAGGCCGGTGCGGTGCATGGTTGCGCGCTGGCGCGGGCCGGCGAGATCCTGATGTTCGTCGAGGACGTCGGACGCCACAATGCGGTGGATGCGATCGCCGGCCAGATGTGGCTCGACGATCTCGACGGCGACGACAAGCTGTTCTACACCACCGGTCGACTGACCTCGGAGATGGTGATCAAGGCCGCGCAGATGGGCATCCCGTTCCTGGTGTCGCGTTCCGGATTGACCCAGATGGGGTTCGAACTGGCGTGCCAGGTCGGCATCACGATGATCGGCCGCGCCCAGGGCAAGCACTATCTGCTGTTTACCGGAGAGGAGCGTTTCGACCGATGAATCCAGCGACGCGGGGTGTCACCGGGGTCGTGCTCGCGGGCGGGCTCGGCCGCCGCATGGGGGGTGTCGACAAGGGCTTGCAGGACCTCGACGGGCGGCCGATGGTGGCCTGGGTGATCGAGCGCCTCGGGCCGCAGGTGGACCAATTGATCGTCAATGCCAACCAGAATCAGCAGGCCTACGGCGTCTTCGGCCACGCCGTGGTCGGTGATCGGGTGCCGGGCTTCGCGGGCCCGCTGGCCGGACTGCACGCCGGCTTGTCGGTCGCCGACCATCCGCTGGTGGTGACGGCGCCGTGTGACTCGCCGTTTCTGCCGTCGGATCTGGTCGCGCGCCTGCGCGACGGGCTCGAGCGGGCGGGTGCCCAGTTGGCGGTGGCGCGCACCTTCGACCAGTCGCACCCGGTGTTCAGCCTGGTGCGGCGCGAGGTGATCGACGACCTCGCGGCCTTTCTCGAGGGCGGCGGGCGCAAGATCGACAGCTGGTATGCCGGGCTCGACACCGTCGAGGTCGGCTTCGACGACGAGGCCGAGGCCTTCAGCAACATCAACACGCCAGAGGAACTGGCGCGACACACGCGGCGATGAGCGCTCCCGCCCGGCCGCCCGAAGGGTGCGATCTGCCTCCCTCGGGGAGGACGTCGCGAAGCGACAGGAGGGCCGTGGCATGAGCGCTCCCGCCCGGCCGCCCGAAGGGTGCGCTCCGCCTCCATCGGCGGTGAGGCGGGGGTTGCGCGAACCACTGCTTGGCACCCGCCGAACAGGCCGGCTGTGCAAGGCCGTCCCTCCGATGTCGCGGGGCGACAGGCGGGTGGTCCATTGAGCGCCGGCACCGACAGTCCCTACCTGACTGCGCGGCAGGCTTCGGCCTATCTCCAGATCAACGAGAAGAAGCTCTACGAACTGGCCAACGGGCGCGAATTGCCTGCGGCCAGGGTCGGTGGCAAATGGTTGTTCCCGAGGGCGCTGCTCGATCAATGGCTGACCGAGCGGGCCTACGGCGGACTGTTTGCCGATCGCCTGCTGATCGGCGGCGCGACCGACCCGCTGATCGAGTCCGCTGCGCTGGCGCTGTCCGCCGCGCTCGGCGACGACGGCCTGGTCGCCCACGTGCCGTCCACCACCGCCGGTGGCCTGCAGCAGCTCACGGCCCGGCGGCTCGACGCGACCCTGCTGCACTGGGGCGGCGCCGACGACGCCGATGCCGCGCACGCGGCGCTGTTGAGGCGCCAGCGCGATCATGCCGAATGGACCCTCGTGCGCGTGGCCTGGCGCGAGTACGGCATCCTGTTGCGCCCCGAACTCGAGATCGCGGATCTCAATACGTTGGTCGCCTACGACTATCGCTGGGGCCTGCAGCCGGGCGGCGCGGGATGCCGCTATGGTCTGCAACTGGCGCTGGCAGCCGGCGGCTTCCGCGTCGAGGATTGCGGCCAGGCGATCGAACTGCCGACCGCGCGGCGTGCAGCGGCGGCGGTGGCGATGGGGCTCGTCGATTGTGCCGCGGGCTGTCGCGCGCTGGCCGCGGAGCACGGTCTCGGTTTCCTCGCGCTCGGTGTCGAATCGCTCGATCTGGCGCTGCCCAAGGGGGTCTTCTTCCGGCGCATCTTCCGACAGCTGATCGACGCGCTGAGCGCCCCGGAACTGGTCGAGCGGGCGCGCCTGCTCGGCGGCTACGATCTTGCGCCCCTCGGTCGTGTGCTGCCGCTGGAGGCCTGAGCGTCGACTTCGCGGCGGCTGCGGACGACCGCAACGGTCGTCAAGCGCAACATCGGCGGGGTGGCAATAGGTTCGGCGTTGCATATTTGGCTCACGTGAAAGCGATGCTAGCTTGCGGTGCGCGGCAGGGCCTGACCCCTGCCAGGAAAGACAACCACCGGAGATTGACCCGATGCATTACCGACCGATCGCGCTGCTCGCGGCAGCCGTCGCCAGCGCCCCCGCGTTTGCCCAATCCAACGTCACGATCTACGGCATCGCCGATGTCGGTGTCGGCTACGCCAAGGCCGGCGACACCACCTTCACCGGCATCATCGGCGGCGTGCTGTCCGGATCGAGGATCGGCTTCAAGGGCAGCGAGGACCTGGGCAACGGCCTCAAGGCAGTGTTCGTGCTCGAACAGGGCTACGATATCGGCACGGGCGCGCCGGCCAGCACCAGCCGGCAGTTCCACCGCCAGGCCTGGGCCGGGCTGCGGGGCGGCTTTGGCACCATCGCTCTCGGACGCCAGTACGCGCCGGGATACAAGTACCCCGGCAAGTTCTCGGCGGGCGTGCCCGGCACCGTCTTCAATTCGCAGGCGCTGCTGGTCAACTCGATTCCCGGCGCGTCGATCCATCCCGGCACCGACGCGCGCTGGAACAATTCGATCTCCTATGTCCTCGGCAAGGCCGGCGGCGTGATGGCGGAGGCGATCTATTCGTTCCAGAACGACCAGAGCGGCGACGACCGCGACGAGGACGACCGCGCCGGCATCGGTGTCGGCTACGCGTCGGGGCCCTTCGGCGTCGGCGTCGTCTACCACCATTCCAAGCGGGCCGACGACGACCTCAAGGAGGTCTACGTCGGCGGTTCGTTCGATTTCGGCGCCGCCAAGCTTTACGCCAGCTACCAGACCGCCAAGGAGGATAACGTGGTGGATGCGGCTGTCGCCTACCTCGGCGTATCGGTTCCGCTCGGCGCCGGCGCCCTGCATGCCGATGTCGGCCAGCTCAGCGACGACGAGAACGACGACAACGACACCACTTCGGTCACCGTCGGCTACACCCACGACTTGTCGAAGCGCACCACCCTGTACGCGCTGGTGAACCGCATGGACAACGACGACGGTGCCGGTCGCGGCGCCGCGTTCGCGGACACCGAAGACGGCGAGAGCACCACGTCGGTCGGTTTCGGCCTGCGCCACAAGTTCTGAGCACGGGTGGCGCCGGCGCAGGTCCGGCGCCACCCCGCCAAGCTGCGCCCTAGTCGCCGCGGGGGCGCTGCCACACCGACAGCAGCGCGGATACCTTTTCGCGGATCGTGACACGCTCGTCCGACAGGGCGTCGAGGAAGTCGGACAGTCCCTTCGATTTCATCACCGTGTAGAAGGCGAGCCAGGTGACGGCGGCGAACACGCTGCCGAAATAGGCGAGCTTCAGCGGCGTCGCGAGTTCTTCGATCGACAGCAGGTTCATGCCGAAAAAGCCGGTCACGGTCGAGCCGATCAGGCCGAAGGCGGTGACCACGGTCAGGCGCACGACGGTGTTCGCCTGCCGTCGCACCGAGTCCGACTCGAGGTATTCGGACATGTCCTGGATGCGCTCGCGGACTTCCCGGTAGAGCTCTTCGGTGTCCAGGAACTCGGCGGCCATCCGGTACAGGTCGCGGGCCTGGATCTGGTCCGAGACCCGGTGGAACCAGTAGCGGTGGGTGAAGCGCAGGAAGATCTCGCGCATCTGGCGGATTTCCCGCTTGAAGCGCTTGACCGTGTCGGGCTGCTGGATGTCGAGGCGCTTCAACGAATGCAGCAGGCGGTCGGCCATCATCAACAGCGCCGCCTTGTGCACGTGGGGGATCAGGAACAGCAGGAAGTACTGGTGGCGAAACTCCTCGAGCAGGCTGCCGCCGGCCTCGAAGAAGTATCGCTGGCGGGCGCTGCCGACCAGCACGAAGGCTTCGCCGCAGCACAGGTAGCGGGAGCCCGGCGGACCGCCGCGCGCGGCTTTCCAGAAGCGGTCGTAGCAGTAGCGTTGCTCGAAATCCGGCACGGTCAGCGGCATTCGTCCGGCCGGGCCGGAGGCCGTGACCAGTCCGAGGCGGACGAAATCGGATGGATCCAGGTCGCGCGGGTCACCGTCGACGGCAACGTAGGCCATCACCGGCATGCGGTGGTATTCGAGCTGGCGGTAGCGCAAGGGGCCGGTTTCGTTCGAGTGGTGGGCGACCAGCGGGCGCAGCAGGAAGTCCCAATGGGCGGCGACGCGAGGCGCGCGGTAGCGGTTGACGTGGCCGCGGAAATCGTCCTGCAGCTCGAAGTCCGACGACGCCAGCACCTGCCCGCCGGCGTCGAGCCACTCGGTCTTCTTCAGGCAATGGCCGGGGTCGCCGTTCGCCTCCCAGTAGGTCGGGTAGGCCCGGCCCAGCCGGAACAGGGTTTCCTGGGCGTATTCGAGGGCGATGTCGGACGCGTGGAGTTCGACATTGAGCACCGCGATGTCGAGGTCGAAGAAGAAATAGAGATCGATGTGGGCGATCTCGAACTCGGTCGGCGCGAAGGCCGGGTCGGGATAGGTGCAGCGCACGCGGGCGATGTCGTGGCGGCGAAAGACGCGGATCGGCGATTCGCCCGGCGTGGCGCCACGACTGCGTCCTTCACCGTAGAGAAAGCGCTGGACGTGGGGCAGGAAGGTGACGAACTCGCTGTAGTGGCGCTGCTGGAAGCCGGCCGGGTCTTCGGTGAATTCGTCGTCGACCTCGCGCCACGGGTTGTCCGGCCGGGCCTCCTCGAGCCACTCCCAGTGGCGATGGATCTGGCTGGTGGCACGCAACGGCATCAATTGCAGCGGCCACAGCAGAATCTGCCTGAAGTGCCCCAGCCTGCGCGCGTCCCCCTCGCTTGCTTCCGCCACCGTCGTCCCTCCCCGAGTCTGGCCGCAACGAGATCGCAGTATAGGCGCCCGTTCGCGCTCGGGTGGCGGTCGGACGATCGCGTCGTTCAGCCCGGCAGCGAAGCGGTGTCCGGCGCGATGCGGGCGAACAGGTCGCCGAGGGCGGCGAGGCTCGCCGCCTGCACCACGGTGGCCGGCAGCACGCTGCCATCCGCGGCGGGCAGCGGCCGGGTCGCGGTCGCCGCGGCGACGACGATCGGCTGCAGCCCGAGATTGAAGGCACCGCGGGCGGTCGAGTTGATGCACATATGGGTCATGAAGCCGGCGATTACGATCTGCGTGCGGCCGGTCTTGGCGATGTGCGCGGCGAGGTCGGTGCCGGCGAACGAATTCGGCAGGCGCTTGACGATGACCGCTTCATCGGCGACGGGCGACACCGGATCAGCGATCGCGCCGATGTCGGCGCGGATGTCGAAGGGGCTGCCCGGGCCGCTGTCGTGCTGGATGTGGAACACCGGGCAACCGGCCGTGCGCGCCCGCTCGAGCAGGGTGGCGGCCTCGGCCAGTGCGGCCTCGACACCGTCGAGTGCCATCAGGCCGCGTCGGTAGGTGTTCTGGCAATCGACCAGGACGAGTGCGCAGTCGCCGATGGCGGTCAGCGAGTCGGAAAGGCCGGCGACGTTGCGCAAGGTATGGGGCTTGGACATGATCGGCTCCTGGGATACGGGAGTCGTCACGATAGCCGCAGGAGGCACAGGCGCAATGCACACGGATGCAGCCGCGATCGGCACCAATGCAGGGAACTTCGACTGGAACGAGGTGCGATTCGTGCTGGCGATTGCACGCAATGGCACGCTGGCCGCCGCCAGCGCCGAACTCGCTGTGGACCAGACGACCGTGTCGCGGCGCCTGAAGGCGCTGGAAGCGCGTCTGGGCACGCGCCTGTTCGAGCGCGAGGTCGCGGCCCTCGCCCATGTCGCCAGCGACTCGGATGCCCGTGTGCGCGGCATCACCCGCATCACCTCGGTCGATTCACTGATCGCCAACTACCTGGCCGGCCTGATCCCCGATGCCCGGTCGCGCTTTCCGAGCCTGGTGCTGGAACTGGTGGCCGGCAACCGCAATCTCGACCTGTTGCGACGGGAGGCCGACATCGCGATCCGGCTGGCGCGGCCGACCCGCGGCGACCTGGTGATCCGGCGCCTCGGCACCATCGCCTTCGGCGTCTATGCCGTGCCCGGTCAAGCCGAGCGCGGCATGGCTGCCGCGAGCAACTGGCTCGCCTACGATCGCGAGATGATGGACCTGCCGGAGATGCGCTGGTTGCAGGTGCATGTCGATCCGGCACGCATCGTGTTTCGCAGCAATTCGGTGGACGCACTGGCCCGGGCTGCCGAAAGCGGTGTCGGCCACGCGGTGCTGCCGGTGGTCATTGCCGCCCGGCATGATGGCCTGGTGCGCCTGCCGGCGACGCTACCGGTTCGCGAGATATGGCTGGCGACGCCGCGCGAACTGCGCGACGTCGCCCGCGTCCGGGTGGTCGCCGATTGGCTGGTGGCGTGCTTCGCGCGGGATGCGGCGCGTTTCGACGGCGCCGGTGGAGGCGCCGTCGAGGGTTGAATGGGGCGCCCTAGCTCGCGTTCGGAAAGAACAACTGCTCGCCGCCGATCTTGTATTCCGCGATCGCGGCCTGCCCCTTGTCCGAGACCAGCCAGTCGATGAATTGCTGCACCAGGGCCTGCTTGACGTGCGGGTGGCGTTGGGGATTCACCATCATCACGCCGTACTGGTTGAAGAGTGCCTCGTCGCCTTGCACCAGAATGGCCAGATTCTGGCGATTCTTGAAGTTGAGCCAGGTCCCGCGGTCGGACAGCACGTAGGCGTCGAGCGAGGCGGCGGTGTTCAGCGCGGCCCCCATGCCGCTGCCGGTATCGCGGTACCAGGGCCCCTTGGCGGTATCGAGGTCGACGCCTGCGGCCTTCCAATAGCGCAGCTCCGCACTGTGGGTGCCGGACTTGTCGCCGCGGGAGACGAAGGGCGGCTTGATTTCGGCGATCTTCTGCAATGCGAGCTTGATGTCGTTGCCGCCCTTGACGCCGGCCGGATCGCTGGCCGGGCCGATCAGCACGAAATCGTTGTACATGACGTCGCGGCGGCCGACGCCGTAGCCGTCCTCGACGAATTTCGCTTCCTTGACCTTGTCGTGCACCAGCAGTGCGTCGGCATCGCCGCGCTTGCCCATGTCCAGCGCCTGGCCGGTGCCGACGGCGACGACACGGACCTCGATGCCGGTGTCGGCCGTGAACCGGGGCAGCAGGTGGTCGAACAGGCCGGAATTCTGGGTCGATGTGGTCGATGCGACGGTGATGAAGTCGGCCGCCTGTGCGGTCGCGAACGGCTGCAGCAGCAGCGCTGCGCCAGCCAGCAGGGCAGTCAGTAGGCTGCGGCGGGTGAGCGTCATGGAGATCTCCTTGGCTTTCGATGAATGCGCTTTAACTTGCCTATTGGATAGGAAGTGTCGTATATATTGCACGCCGATAAAGCCTACGCCGGGATGGCCGGCGGTCAAATATGCACAGTGGTGCCGATGCGCGCCTGCACATCAGGGCGCATACCAGCCTCGAACTGGCCGGCGGCGAGCTCGATCTCGCCGCGCTGGCGGCGCTGCTCGATGCGGTTGCCGAGACCGGTTCGCTGCAGGGCGGGGCGGAGCGGACCGGTCGTTCCTACCGTGGCGCCTGGGGACGGATCAAGGAAGCCGAGGAACTGCTCGGTTGCCAACTGGTGGACAAGACCAAGGGCCATGGCAGCCAGCTGACGCCGGCCGGCCATGGCATCGCGATGTTGGTCGGCAAGATCGAGGCGCGAGTGCACAGCCTGGTCCAGCGCGAACTGGCCGGGCTCGGCCGCGAACTGCGCGACTGCCTGCAACTCGGCGAGCCGCGGCTGCGGCTTGCCTGCAGCCATGACCTGGTACTCCAGCAATCCATCGGCGAGGGACGCCTGCCCCATCTCGACGCGCGCTTCATGGGATCACCGAAGGCAGTGACCGCGCTGCGCGAGGGGCGTGCCGAGATTGCCGGCTTCCATGTGCCCGACGGTCTGCCGATGGATCTCTTCGTCAAGCGCAGCCTCGACGGCGATCCGCCGCTCTACCTGCGCCCGCTGCTGCGGCGGGAGCAGGGGCTGGTGGTCGCGCGTGGCAACCCGCTGGGCATCCGCAGCATCGCGGACCTCGCACGCCCGTCGGTGCGCTTCATCAACCGCCAGCGTGGTTCCGGTACGCGGGTCTGGTTCGACTACCTGCTGCGTGAGCACGGGATCAGCCCGAGCAGCATCCGCGGCTACCCGGTCGAGGAGTTCACGCATTTCGCGGTGGTCGCCGCGGTGGCGGCGGGTGCCGCCGACGCCGCCTTCGCCCTCAAGGCCACCGCCATCGCTTTGGGGCTGGATTTCGTCTCGCTGGGGTTCGAGACCTACTACCTGTGTGCGCCGCGAGACGTCTTCGGCGACGATCGCTGCGACGCGCTGGTGGGCGTCATGCAATCGGCCCTCGAAGCACAGCCCGGGTATGCGCTGCCGCAGTCGGAGGCGCTGCTTCGTCCCGTCGGCTGAAGCCTGAATCGGTAGTTCGATTCCAATACGGCGGCAGGATTGCTCCAAACTGGATGGAGCAGGTGTTGCGTTCTTGTGCAGTGCGCAACCAGCAGAAAACCCTTTAAAAATTAAGGGTATATCCTGGAATCCCTTGACCCGGGCGGGATTTCGTGCGGTTCCGGGGTGTAAACCTGCCGGATGGCACAGCCTCTGCAATCGAGCAAATCGGCGCGATGGAGCGCGATACCCGATTCGCTAAGGAGGTGGTTCATGCAATACGCTTTCCCCGGACAGGACGGTGCCAAGGTCCAGTACAAATCCCATTACGACAATTTCATCGGCGGCAAGTGGGTTGCCCCGGTCAAAGGCCAGTATTTCGATGTCATCACGCCGATCACCGGCCGTCCCTACACCAAGGCTGCCCGCTCGACGGCCGAGGACATCAACCTGGCGCTCGACGCCGCCCACGCTGCAGCCGACAAGTGGGGCCGCACGGCGCCGGCCGAACGCGCCAACCTGCTGCTGAAGATCGCCGACCGCATCGACCAGAATATCGAACTGCTGGCCTACGCCGAGACGGTGGACAACGGCAAGGCGATTCGCGAGACGCTGAATGCCGACGTGCCGCTGTCGGCCGACCACTTCCGCTACTTCGCCGGCTGCCTGCGTGCGCAGGAAGGCGGCATCAGCGAGATCGACGAAAACACCGTCGCTTACCACTTTCATGAGCCGCTGGGCGTCGTCGGTCAGATCATTCCGTGGAACTTCCCGCTGCTGATGGCCGCCTGGAAGCTGGCGCCGGCGATCGGTGCGGGCAACTGCGTGGTGCTGAAGCCGGCGGAATCGACCCCGATCAGCATCCTGGTGCTGGCCGAGCTGATCGCCGACCTGCTGCCGCCGGGCGTGCTCAACATCGTGAACGGCTATGGTCGCGAGGCGGGCGTGCCGCTGGCGACCTCCGACCGCATCGCCAAGATCGCGTTCACCGGCTCGACCTCGACCGGTCGCCTGATCGGCCAGGCCGCCGCCAACAACCTGATCCCGGCGACGCTGGAACTGGGCGGCAAGTCGCCGAACGTGTTCTTCGAAGATGTCTGCGCCGCCGACGACGAGTTCCTCGACAAGGCAATCGAGGGCCTGGTGCTGTTCGCCTTCAACCAGGGCGAGGTCTGCACCTGCCCGAGCCGCGCGCTGATCCAGGAGTCGATCTACGACCGCTTCATGGATCGCGCCGTCGCGCGCATCCGCGCCATCAAGCAGGGCAACCCGCTCGATACCGAGACCATGATGGGCGCCCAGGCCTCCGAGGAGCAGATGACCAAGATCCAGTCCTACCTCGATCTCGGCAAGCAGGAGGCCCAGTGCCTGGTCGGCGGCGAAGTTGCACGCCTGTCCGGCGAACTGGCCGAGGGTTATTACATCCAGCCGACGGCCTTCAAGGGCCACAACAAGATGCGGATCTTCCAGGAGGAGATCTTCGGACCGGTGCTGGCCGTCACCACCTTCAAGGACGAGGCCGAGGCACTGGAAATCGCCAATGACACGCTCTACGGCCTCGGTTCCGGCGTGTGGAGCCGCGACGGCAGCCGTGCCTATCGCATGGGCCGCGGCATCAAGGCCGGCCGGGTGTGGACCAACTGCTATCACGCCTATCCGGCGCACGCGGCCTTCGGTGGCTACAAGCAGTCGGGCATCGGTCGCGAGACCCACAAGATGATGCTCGACCACTATCAGCAGACCAAGAACCTGCTGGTGAGCTACAGCCCGAACGCGCTCGGTTTCTTCTGAGCACCTCGATGCCGTCGCCCCGCCTGCGGGCGGGTGCTGCGGCGGCGATCGCCGGGCGGCCCCAGGGCCGCCCGGCCCTGTCTCGCGGAGGAAGAACCATGGTCGATCGTGTCGTTGCGACGCCGGCCGCGCTCGAACTGATCGCGTTGCTGAAGGAAAAGCATGGCGAACTGATGTTCCATCAGTCGGGTGGCTGCTGCGACAACAGCGCCGCCAACTGCTATCTGCCCGGGGAGGTGATGATCGGTCCGGCCGACGTGCTGCTCGGCGAGGTCGGCGGCTGCCCGTTCTACATCGGCAAGCTGCAGTACGAAACCTGGAAGCGCACCCAGATCATTCTCGACGCCCTCGACGGCGCCGGCGGTGGCACGTTCTCGCTCGAGGCGCCGGAAGGCAAGCACTTCCATTCCGGCTCGCGGCTGTTCACCGACGCGGAATGGTCCGAACTGGTCGCCAGCGGCGTCGTGACGGACGACTGAGCGATCGGCGGTCAGCGACCGTCGCGGCGCGCTTCGTCGTCCGGCACTTCTCGGATCACCTCGCCTTCGAGGACTTCGCCGCGACCCGCGGCCGGGCCGGGGGCGCCGTCGGCTCGCCCGGCGGCGGCCTGCTGGGTACGCACGTGCTCGCGCATCGCCTTGCGCAGGTCGCGTGTCTTCCACCACAGGTAGCCCCAGACCAGCAGGCCGATGCTGGCCACCACCGCGAACAGCACCACCGAGAAGGTCATCGCCAGGGCGAAGACCACCAGCGTGACCACCACGGCGCCGGCCTTCTGCAGCCAGTTGCCGCCCTGGGGACGGGCCGACAGGCCCCGGAGCAGGTGGTCGAAGCGCGGATCCGGGTTGGGCATGGGACTCCTCTGTACGGCGCCGGAGCGCACGATGGGGCCGCCGGGCAAGGCGGCCGGAATCTACAAGCTTGGGGCAACGGCGGCGATTGCAAGCCCGGTCGCCCGGCGTCGCCCGCTCAGGCGTCCTCGGTGGCCTCGCCCGTGTGCTCGTAGCGCGACGGCGTCACCCCGGCCGAGGCGAGGAAGTCGCGAAGGTGGCGAACATCCTGCCGCCCGAAGGTGTTGCCGTGGTGAGGGTGGTGGAGCACGAATTCGCGCCGGTTGAGCCGGACGTGGAAGCGGGCGCCGTGTCCCGGCTCGATATCCGCGCCGAGGTGGGAAAGCAGGGACTCGACCTCTCGCCACTGGATATTGCCGGGTGCCGGATCCTGGTAGATCTGGCGCAAGAGATTGCGGTGTTTCGAACTCATGATGACACCTCCTGCGGGGACTGCGCCCGCTCGGTGGACCGATTCTCACTTCACCATAGCCCACCGCGGCCGCCATCGTTCCCGCCCCGTTGCCCCGGCGCCACAGGCACGGCACTCTGGCATACTCGTTGGCGCCGAGGGGTCACCGGGGGAGAGCATTTGAGCAAGACCGACGCACGCAGGGCCGTGCTCGACGCATTGGCCCGATCCGCACGCCGATGGCGCACGCCCGCCGGTCTTGCGCGGGATACCGGCCTTGCCGAGGACAAGGTCGCGCGCATCCTTGACGGCGCGCACGAGGTCGTGCGCGGATCGCGTGCCGGCAGCGGCGGGCAGCCGCTTTACGCACTGCGGGACAAGCGTGACGACGGCGCCGAGCAGCCGCCTGCGATCATCGAGGACGAGCCGGTGGCGGCCGGCGCCCCGCTGCGGTTCCTGTCGCTGCTGCCGCTCGACGCTTCGATGCGTCGCTTGCGCGACGCCGTGGGCCGCGCCCTGCGCGAGGCGGGTGCCGAAGCGGTGTTCATCGACGAAACGGTGATCGGGGCGGCCTGGGTCGACCATGTCGTCGCCCTGATACGCGGCAGCGACGCCGTCGTCGCCGACGTCACGCGCCAGGCCGGCAATGTGATGTTCGAGCTCGGAGTGGCACACGGGCAGGGCAAGCCGCTGATCCTGTTGGTGCGCGACGACATTGACGCCGAGCTGCCCAGCGATCTGGCCGGATTCCAATACCTGACGTACTCGCCCGACAACCTGCGCGGTCTGGTCGATCGCCTGCAGCGCTCCGCACGCCATCTGGACAGCCGGCGAAGGGCAGCGCGGTGACGGCCAAGCGCACGTGCTTTTTCGTGATGCCGTTCCGGCCGGAGCTCAACTTCGTCTTTCTCTACCTGCAGCGCTACCTCGAAGACAGACACGGTCTGGTCGTGCGGCGTGGTGACACCAGCGTGCTGACCAAGGCGCTGATGGACAAGGTGGAGGACGAAATCCGCGCCGCCGACCTCATCGTCGGCGACATCACCGACGCCAATCCCAACGTCTTCTACGAACTGGGCATTGCCCATGCCCTGGGCAAGCCGGTCATCTTCATGACCCAGCAGGCGCCGGAGTCCGCGCCGGTTGATCTGCGCCAGTTCGAGTTCATCCATTACGATCTGGCGAGCGCCGACCAGTTACTGGGAAGGCTCGACAACGCCATCGGCCATATCCTCGGACAGGGTTACGAGGGCCTGTTCGACGACGCGGTGGCGCTGCTCCGCCAGTTCAATGCCGACACCGGATCGAACTATCTGCCGACCCATGCCGACGAATTTCAGGCCCGGGTGATCCGCGGCGAGCGCGTCGAGGGCATCCCGGAACGGGACGAGCCCGCCTATCCAGAGTTCCTGTTGCCGAAGATCGTCGCGGAGTCCACCGACATTGCCGTGATTCGCAAGATGGATCGCTGGCTCGGGGAAAGTGCGTAGACATCCTGGCTCCATGCCCGACGCGGGCGGTCATGATGTCTAGCGCGTCGCACCGTCGCCGGCCTGCCGTGACTCGAGCTGCTGCAGCGCGTACAGCCGTCGGTAAAGGCCGCCGTCGATGCGCATCAGCGTGGCGTGGTCGCCCTGCTCGTCGATCCGGCCGTGGTTCATGACGACGATCCGGTCGGCGTGGCGGATCGTGGACAGGCGATGGGCAATGGCGATCACGGTGACCCGGCCGCGCAGCGATTCCAGCGCAACCTGGACGATCTGCTCGGTTTCGGAGTCGACGTGGGCCGTGGCTTCGTCCAGCAACAGGATCCGGGGTTGGCCGGCAAGCGCGCGGGCGATCGCAATGAGCTGTTTCTGCCCGACCGACAGGCGGGCACCGCCTTCGCCGAGCCTGGTGTCGTAGCCGGACTCGAGGGTGCGGATGAAGTCGTCGGCGTGGGCCGCGCGCGCGGCCTCTTGCAGAGTCGCGTCATCGAGGCCGCGGCCCATGTCGATGTTCTCGCGCACGCTGTCGGCGACCAGGAAGGGTTCCTGTGGCACCAGGCCCACGCTTCGTCGCAGGGTCCGCTCGTCGAAGGTCTCGAGCCGGGCGTCGTCGATCAGGATCTGTCCCGCCGTCGGCGCGTAGAAGCGCAGCAGCAGCGCCAGCAACGTACTCTTGCCCGAGCCGGTGTGGCCGACGATGCCGAAGAAGCCCCCGGGCGGAACCTGCAGGTCGATGCCGTGCAGTACCGGGGCGTCGTGATGGTAGGCAAAGGCAAGCTGCCGCATGGTGACGCCACCGAGTGCGACGTGGGGGCCGTCCTGTGGCGGCTGGCCCGTCGGCTCGTCGAGAAGACGTGCCACGCGGGCAGCGGAGATCACCGACTGCTGCAGCATCGAGAACTGCATCGTGAACTGGATCAACGGTTCGCCGACGCGTCCCATGTAGTTGATGAAGGCGTAGAGCACGCCGACCTCGACGGCCGACAGCCCGCCGCCGAACTCTCGCAGCCCGAAGACCCAGATCACCACGGCGAGCAACAGCAGGTTGACCAGGTCGAGGGCGGGGCGTAGCAGCCAGGCGTTGGCCCGCAGTTCCGCCTGCCGTGCCCGGTAGTAGGCATCGTTGGTGCGGGCGAAGCGCGCGCTGAAGGCTTCCGCTGCGTTGGTGGCCTGGAGCACCGCCATGCCCGCGATCGATTCCGACAGGCCGGCATTGAGGTCGCTGCGCAGGGCCCGGCTGCGCGCCACCGCCGGCGCGCTCCAGCGCTGGTATGTCCAGACGATCAGGAATACGGCCGGCACCAGCAGCGCGACGATGCCCATCAGGTGCCAGTCGAGCCAGGCCATCGCCACCAGAGAGCCGGCCAGCACGATCAGGCTGTCGAGCATGACGAACAGGACCTGGACGTAGAGCGCCTTGACCGCCTCGGTGTCGTTGGTGACCCGGCTCACCAGCTGGCCGGTGATGCTGCGGTCGAAGAAGGCCATCGGCAGTGCCAGGACATGGCCGAACACCCGTTCGCGCAGGCGCTGCACCGAGCGCATCGCCAAGCCGGCCATTCGGGTCAGTTGCCAGAAGCGCAGGGTGCTGGCGATGCTCCCGGCCAGCAGCACGCCGACCAGCAGCGTCGCCATCGTGGCCAGTTCGCCGCTGCGCGGCAGCAGGTGGCGATCGATGAAGACTTTGGCGAGCACGGGCCCGAAGGCCTCGAGCAGGGCGGCTGCGGCAAGGCCGACCAGCGCGCCGCCCATCACCCCGCGTTCCGGCGCGGCGGCCCCGGCCAGCAGCCGCATCGCCCGTCGCTGCGGCGAGTCGGCGCGCCCCCAGCCGCCGCGCAGGTCGCTGCCGCTCGCTTCGGCCTGGGCCGCGTCACCCGTCATGCCGCCTCCAGGCTCGCCTGGAGCTGCTGGTAGCGCCACTGTCGCGCGTACCAGCCACCGGCGGTCACCAGGGCTTCGTGTCGGCCCTGTTCGGCGATGCGACCCTGGTCGAGCACGACGATGTGGTCCGCGTCCATCAGCGCCGACAGGCGGTGGCTGACGACGATCACCGTGCGATTTCGGCGGGTGTCGCGCAGGTGGGCGAGGATGCGGGTTTCAGTCTCGGTGTCGACCGCAGACAGGGCGTCGTCGAGCAGCAGCAGCGGGGCGTCCGCGAGCAGCGCACGGGCGATGGCGATGCGCTGGCGCTGGCCGCCGGAAAGCGTCACGCCACGCTCGCCCACCGCGGTGGCGTAGCCGCGCGGAAAGCGGGTGATGTCGTCGTGGATCGCCGCAAGTCCCGCGGCGGCCTCGATCGCCTGCCGGCTGGCGTCGGGGCGGGCCAGGGCGATGTTGTCGGCGACCGAAGCGGAAAACAGAAAGGGCTCCTGGGGTACCCAGCCGATCGCGCCGCGCAGCGTGGCCAGCCGGAGTTCGTCCACGCAGGCGTCGCCCCAATGCAAGGTGCCCGCCGACGGCTGGAGCTGACGCAGCAGCAGGCGCAGCAGGGTGCTTTTGCCGGCCCCGGTGGCGCCGGCCACGCCGAGGGTCCGGCCGTCGGGCAGGTGGAGATCGATGTCGGCGAGGGCGTCGCGGGCCTGGCCGGGATAGCGAAAGCGCAGGCCGTGGATCGCCAGTGCGCCGGGGCTGAATTCTGCGCGGGGGCCGTCGTCGGCAATCCGGGGCGCTTCCTCGAGCACTGGGGCGAGGCGCAGCCACGCCGCCTTGCCCCGCTCGATCAGGGACAGGACCCAGCCGGCCGCGAACATCGGCCAGATCATCTGGCCGAGATACATCGAAAAGGCGGTCAGCGTTCCTACCGACAGCTCTCCCCGCCAGACCAGCAAGCCGCCCATGGCCAGGGTCAGGGCGGTGGCGGTCGCGAGGCAGACACCCACTGCCGGTTCGTAGGCCGCTTCCCAGCGCTGGGCGGCCAGGCTGGCATCGCTTGCGCGCCCGGCCAGGCGGGACAAGCGCTCGCCGCTGCGTTCCTCGAGCCCGAGGGCGCGCAGGGTACGGACCCCGGAAAGACTTTCCTGGACGTGGTCGTTCATGTCCGCGAATCGGTCCAGTGCGTCCCGCGAGTGCACGTGGATGCGGCGTGCGATCCACCAGAACGAGGCAGCCATCAGCGGAAAGGGCAGCAGCGCGACCAAGGCGAGGCGCCAATCCACGCCGAGCGTCATCATCGCCACCACCAGCACCAGGGTCAGGCTGCCGTCGAAGCCGGCGAGCAGTGCCTCGCCCGATGCCATCTCGATGGCATCGATGTCGTTGGTGGCCATCGCCATCAGGTCGCCGGTGCGATGGTGCTGGAAGAAGAACGGGTCGTGCAGGGTCAATCGCCGGTACAGGCGGTCGCGCAGCTCGACGCCGAGGCGGTAGGCGGCGGCAAAGAGCTTGAGCCGCCAGCCGACCCGCATGAAATAGATCGCCGCTCCCGCGCCCAGGAGCATCACCAGTTCGCCGGCGAGCTGCGCCGGCGAGATCCGATGCGTAATCAGACCGTCGACGATGGCGCCGACCTGGCGCGGGATCCACACCACCAGCAGCGAGATCCCGAGCAGCATCGCAGCGGCGCTGGTGTAGGCGCGCACTTGGCGCCGGACGAAGTCGCCGATCAGCGCATACAGGCTGGTCGGTGCTGATTGGCTACGGACGTCGGCGATCGGGGCCAGCCGATCCATCGGTGGATCAGAGGCCGTGGGCGACGAACCAGCGCCGCATGCGTTGCCAGCCGTCGGCGGCATCGGTCGCCCGGTAGCTCGGACGGTAGTCGGCGAAGAAGGCGTGGCCCGCCTCAGGATAGACCACGATCTCGCTGCCGCGCGCGGAAGCGGCGAGGGCTGCGCGCATCGCCTCGACGTCGGCCGCGGGTATGCTCGCGTCCTGTCCGCCGTAGAGGCCGAGCACAGGGGCCTGCAGCGACGCGGCGAGACTGATCGGCGAATGCGCATCGAGCTTGCCGAATCCGTCCCGCAGGCGACCGTACCAGGCGACCGCGGCCTTGAGCGCGGGGTTGTGCGCCGCATATAACCAGCACATGCGCCCGCCCCAGCAGAAGCCGGTGGTGCCGAGGCGCGCCGGGTCGCCGCCGTTGGCCGCCGCCCACGCCGCCGTGGCGTCGAGATCGGCCATGACGCCGGCTGCGGGGACACGTGCGACGATTTCGGCGACGATGCGCGGGATTTCGGTGTGGCCCGCCGGATCGCCCTGGCGGAAATAGAGCTCGGGCGCGATCGCGAGATAGCCCAGGTGGGCGAGCCGCCGGCAGACGTCGCGAATGTGTTCGTGGACGCCGAAGATCTCCTGCACGACGAGAATCGTCGGCAGGCGTTCGCCGCCTTGCGGGCGCGCGTGGTAGGCGGGCATTTCGCCGTCGGCGGTGGCGATGCGCGCATCGCCACATTCGAGACCCGCTGCCGATGTCGGCCGCGCGATGCATTCTTCCGTCATGGTGTCCTCCAGGGATCTGCCGCGATTGCGTCCATGATCGCGCATCCTGGCCCGACGGGCACGTTGCGGTACCGGCGATGCCTGGGCCCGGCGGCGAGGCGTGGTGCCCCCGGCCGTACCCGTCGGCTTGCGGGCGGGCGTTTCAGGCCCGGGTGTAGAGGCAATCCATCGGCGGGTAATCGGACAGCAGTGTCGCCTGGAGCTGGAACAGGTCGTCGATCTCCTGCTCATCGACGTAGGCGATTTCGATCATGCCGTGGCGCTTGCGATAGGCTTCGACGACCCGGTCGATGCGAATGGCCTCGCACGGGGGGCCCTCGAGGGTGTAGGACTTGCCGGAGGCGGTCTCCGCCACGCGCGAGCAGGCGTCGTAGCTGATCACCATCGAGCTGACGCGGTAATTGCCGTCGTTGCCGCGCCCGACGAGTCGCAACTGCGGGCCGCTGCGTGCCTCGACGCGCACGATGTGCCAGTCCTTGAGCTTGATGTCCATGATTTCGAAGGTCGTCCGTTCCGTGCGGTGAGCACACGGGATACGCGTCCAAAGCCCTGATGAGTCCTTTCGAGGCCAAACATAATTGGCCTGTGGCGAGGAACGCAATCGAACCGGCCTGGACGTTGCCAATTCGATCACGAGGCGGCGGGGCTGTTCCGATGGGCGGTCTGCATGGCGGTCCGAGGGGCAACGGACGGTGGCACGATGCCGGAAAGTGCATTTGTACAAATTATCTTTGTAAGAATAGACTGGCGCGGACCTACAACGCGGCCAGTTCGTGGTGGCGGCGACGATTCGCGCGGCCACGCCCAGGCGTCGGGACCGCGGAACACCACGGAGGAGGCCGATGCACAAACCCCACACTATCGACTACGAAGTCGGGCAGGACAACGTGCAGGTCCTGGGCTTGGACATCCACAACCCGGTGTTCGCCGTCTCGTCGGCCCTGATCGTGGGTTTCGTCGCGTTCACCCTGATGTTCCCGGAGGGTGCGAAGAGCTTCTTCGGCGAACTTCGACCGTGGCTGACCTCGACCTTCGACTGGTTATTCATGGGCGTTGCCAACATCTTCGTGCTGTTCTGCCTGTACTTGATCGTCTCGCCGCTGGGCCGGGTCAGGCTGGGTGGTCCCGACGCGCGCCCCGACTACTCCTATGGCGGCTGGTTCGCGATGCTGTTCGCGGCCGGCATGGGCATCGGGCTGATGTTCTTCGGCGTGCTCGAGCCGGTCTATCATTTCCAGAATCCGCCGCTCGGCGTTTCCGGTGATGACCAGCAGGCCGCGATCGCGATCGGCATGGCTGCGACCATCTTCCACTGGGGCCTGCACCCGTGGGCGATCTACGCGGTGGTGGCGCTGGCGTTGGCCTTCTTCAGCTTCAATCACGGCATGCCGCTGACCATCCGCTCGGCATTCTTCCCGCTGATCGGCAACCGGGTCTGGCGCTGGCCCGGCCACGTGATCGACACACTCGCGGTGTTCGCGACCCTGTTCGGCCTCGCCACTTCGCTCGGCTTCGGCGCCGAACAGGCAATCGCCGGATTGAACTACCTGTTCGGGGTGCCAGCGACGGAGGTTTCGAAGGTCGTGCTGATCCTGGTGATCACCGGCGCTGCGCTGGCATCCGTGGTCGCCGGCATGGACGCGGGGGTCAAGCGACTGTCCGAAATCAACATGGTGCTGGCACTGCTGCTGCTACTGTTCGTGATCGTGGTGGGTCCGACGCTCGCGATCCTGGGCGGATTCTTCAGCGGACTCGGCAACTACCTTGCCGACATCGTGCCGCTGTCCAACTGGATCGGCCGCGCGGACACCGACTTCCTCCACGGCTGGACCACCTTCTATTGGGCCTGGTGGATCTCATGGTCGCCGTTCGTCGGCATGTTCATCGCGCGGGTGTCACGCGGACGCACGGTCCGGGAGTTCCTGGTCTGCGTACTGCTGATACCGACCCTGGTGTGCGTGTTGTGGATGAGCGCGTTCGGTGGCACCGCGGTGCACCAGTATGTCGCCACCGGCTATACCGGCGTCGTCGACACGGTGACCAACTGGACGCCCGAGCTGTCGCTGTTCAAGATGCTCGAGCAGTTGCCGCTGTCGCAACTGCTGTCGGCCATCGGCATCGTCCTGGTGCTGGTGTTCTTCGTCACCTCGTCCGATTCGGGCTCGTTGGTGATCGACACCATCACTGCCGGCGGCAAGCTCGACGCACCGGTGCCCCAGCGGGTCTTCTGGGCCAGCTTCGAGGGGCTCGTCGCGATCGCGCTGATGCTCGGAGGCGGGCTCGCCTCGCTGCAGGCCGCCGCGATCGCAACCGGCTTCCCGTTCGCGATCGTGCTGGTACTGATGTGCTACAGCGTGCTGCGCGGGCTGCAGGACGATGCCGGCTGAGCGGCCGGCAGGTCGTCCGACGGCGGCGCCATATCAGTTGTAGCCGGGAACGGCATCCTGTTCGGCGTCGATCTGCGGCGGCTGGGCCGAGTGCTGTTGTTGCTGCTGCGCCTGGGCGGCCGTGGATGGCTGACGCGTCGGCTTGGTGTGACTGGCCGGGTGCTTGTTCACACCGGCAAACGCGAAACCGGGCAGTTGGCGGTGAAGGGCGCTCATGGAAATCTCTCCGTTCGATGTAAGCCGCGTCGATTGCGGCGAACGCATTCTGCGCTTCTTTTCCGGTTGTCGAACGTAAGCAATGTTGATCTGTGTGATTTGCGCAACACTATGATGTAAATGGATTTTTATGTTTGTGCGAATCGACTCTGCAAATTACCGTTGATTTTCTAGCCGGCCAGTCTAGTATTCCTCGATGGATATTTCGGCACAGCGCAAGCGGGGGCGGCCGCCCAAGCGGATCGACGGCGGCCTCGAAACCCGGCAAGCCTTGGTGCGAGCCGGCGTGATCGCGCTGACCGAGAAAGGATTCGCCGCCACCGGCATTGACGATGTGCTGGCTCAGGTCGGCGTTCCGAAGGGCTCCTTCTACCACTACTTTGCCAGCAAGGAAGCCTTCGGCGCCGAACTGATCGACAGCTATGCAGCCTATTTCGACTACAAGCTCGATCGCTGCTTGGGCGATCGGCGACGACCCCCGTTGGGGCGGTTGCACGATTTTATGGCCGATGCGCGTCGCGGCATGGAGCGACACGACTACCGTCGCGGCTGCCTGGTCGGCAATCTCGGCCAGGAGATGGCGGCCTTGCCGGAGTCTTTCCGCGCACGCCTGATCGAAGTGCTGCTCGGCTGGCAACAGCGGCTCCGGGTCTGTCTCGAAGAGGCGCAGGTCGCCGGCGAACTGGCTGCCGGCCACGATTGTGCGCAACTCGCCGGTTTCTTCTGGATCGGCTGGGAGGGCGCGGTGCTGCGGGCCAAGCTCGAGCGGCGCGCAGCACCGCTCGACTGTTTTTCGCGGGGGTATCTCGCCCTGCTCGGCGCGACGGCGCTGGAAGAATTCGGTTTCACAAAGGAGGGGTGATGTTCAACGGCATCTTGATTCGGAAGGACGAAGCGGGCTATCGCGCCACGCTCGAAGACCTCGACGACGGCGCACTCGGCGACGGCGACGTCACGGTACAGGTGGCGTACTCGACCCTGAACTACAAGGACGGGCTTGCGATCACCGGCAAGGGTCCGGTGGTGCGCCGGTTTCCGATGATCCCCGGCATCGACATGGCGGGCACGGTGGCGCACAGCACCCACCCTGACTACCGTCCCGGCGACGCCGTCGTGCTCAACGGCTGGGGGGTCGGCGAGGTCCACCCGGGCGGGCTGGCGCAGCGTATCCGCCTCAAGGGCGACTGGCTGGTGCCGCTGCCGAAGGCCTTCACGGCGCGTCAGGCAATGGCGATTGGCACCGCCGGCTACACGGCGATGCTGTGCGTGCTCGCCCTCGAGCGGTTCGGCGTGACGCCCGATCATGGCGAGATCCTGGTCACCGGTGCCAACGGCGGCGTCGGCAGCGTTGCGGTGGCGGTGCTGGCGAAGCTCGGCTATACCGTGGTGGCATCGACCGGACGGCCCGCCGAGGCCGACTACCTGAAGTCTCTCGGCGCCGCCGAGATCATCGACCGGGCGCAGTTCTCCGAGCCGGGCCGTCCCCTCGGCAAGGAACGCTGGGCCGGTGCAGTGGACACGGTCGGCAGCCATACCCTGGCCAATGTCTGTGCGACGGCACGCTACCGCGGCGTAGTCACCGCCTGCGGCCTCGCCCAGGGCATGGATTTGCCGGCCTCGGTGGCGCCGTTCATCCTGCGTGGCGTGACGCTCGCTGGTGTCGACAGCGTGATGTGCCCGCGGCCCGAGCGTCTCGTCGCCTGGGAGCGCCTGGCGGCCGACCTGGACATCGGCAAGCTGGACCTGATCACCCGCGAGATCGGACTCGGCGCGGTGATCGAAACCGCCGCCCAGTTGATCCAGGGCCAGATCCGCGGCCGTGTCGTCGTCGATGTCAATCGCTGAGGAGCCGACCATGGAAAATGCCATCAGCCGATTTCCGGTCGCCGAGCTTGCGGATTTGCCGGACGACGTGCGGGCACGAATCCTCGCGGTGCAGGAGAAGGCGGGTTTCGTTCCGAACGTGTTCCTGATGCTGGCGCACCGGCCGGCCGAATTCCGTGCGTTCTTCGACTATCACGACGCCTTGATGGAAAGCGACGTCGGTCTCAGCAAGGCCGAGCGGGAAATGATCGTGGTGGCGACTTCCGCGTTGAACCACTGTCTCTACTGCGTCATAGCCCACGGTGCCGTACTGCGTATCCGTGCCCGCAACCCGCGCCTTGCCGATCAACTGGCCACCAATCACCGGAAGGCCGAAGTGACGCCGAGGCAACGGGCGATGCTCGATTTCGCGATCAGGCTGTCGCAGCACGGGGAAGACATCGAGGAGCACGATCTCGCGCGTCTGCGCGAACATGGCTTCGACGACGCCGCGATCTGGGATATCGGCGCGATCACGGCCTTCTTCGCAATGAGCAACCGCCTGGTGCACCTGACCGGGACGCCGCCGAACGAGCCGTTCTACCTGATGGGGCGCGTGCCGAAGAACTGAGCCGCGCGACATGCGCCGGTGCGGACCGGATTCGTCATCCGCGCTGGCGCTGACCGTGACGACGTTCGACGAACCAGGCGCCACCGAGTCCGGCGGCGGTGGTGACGATGCCGGTGCCGAGCCAGAACAGCATCGGGCCGGGCTGGCCGTGGAACATCAGGTCACCGAGCCCGAGTGCCGCCAGCAGCAGTGCCGGACTGGCGAATACCGTCGCCCCGAGCAGCGCGAGCTGCGGCGATTCGCGCGCGGTGAGCCCGCTCGAGACAGCATTGAAGGTCAGCGCCGACAGCGCGGCCAGGATCATCTGCCCGTTGAGGCCGTTGAACATCGACGCGAAGAACCACAGCAGCACGGTGGCGCCGAGGACGAATTTGGCGAGTAGCGGCCAGTAGCGGCGCGCAGCAGAGGACTGGACCATGGCGAGTAGGAGCTAACCGACGGCGCCATGTTGCGAGTGTGCCGGCGTCCAGGCAAGGGACAATGTCACCGATCGCAGCGGCGTCTCTCGAGCGATCAAAGGGTGCCCAAGCGCGCGATGAAGGCTTATGCTGCGGCTTCATGCATGTGCGGCGCACACCTGGAGACCGACGAATGACCCGCCCCAGTATTGTCGTCATGGCCGGCAGCAGCCGTCGTGATTCGTTTGCGAGAAGGCTCGCCCACGCCTGCCTGGAGCCCCTTTCGCAGATCGGCGCCGACGTACAGCTGATCGAACTCGGCGACTACCCGATGCCGCTCTACAACGGCGATCTGGAACGCGATTCGGGCTTGCCGGATGCGGCCGTGGCGCTGCAGCAGAGGCTTTATTCGAGTGACGGCGTGCTGGTCGTCAACCCGGAGTACAACGGCTCGATCACGCCGCTGCTCAAGAACACCCTCGACTGGTGCTCGCGCCCCAATCCGAAGGACGAACCGCGCTCCGGCGGGGCGGTGTTCGCCGGCCGTGCGGCGGCGGTACTGGCGACCTCGCCCGGTCCGATGGGCGGCATGAGGGTGCTCTTCCACGTGCGCGACATTCTCGGCTATCTGGGCATGCACGTGATTCCGCAACAACTCGGTGTCGGTAACGCCGGCAGCGCGTTTGCAGACGATGGTCGGCTCGCCAACGAGCGCCAGCAGGGCATGCTCGACGCGGCGCTGGGCGCCCTGGTGCACGCAGCCGGCCGCCTGGCACCGGAGTCGCGATGATCATCGTGCACGCCCTGGAGGGTCGCGAACGGGATCTTGGAGACGGCTTCACGGTCCGGCGGATGTTGCCGGCGTCGGCCTGTCGATCGGTCGGCCCGTTCATCTTCTTCGATCACCTCGGCCCCCTCGATGTCGAGGCGGACGCACGGCACGACGTCAGGCCGCATCCGCACATCGGCCTCGCCACCGTCACCTACCTGTTCGAGGGCGCGATCATGCATCGCGACAGCCTCGGTCACGTGCAGCGCATCGAGCCCGGCGCCATCAACTGGATGACGGCGGGGCGCGGCATCGTGCATTCGGAGCGCACGCCGGAGGATCTGCTGGGGCGCCCGCGGCGCATGCACGGTCTCCAGCTATGGACCGCGCTGCCGGCCGCGCAGGAGGAATGCGATCCCCGGTTCGTGCATTACGCGGCATCTGGCATGCCCGAGGTCGTCGAGGGCGGCGTTTCCCTTCGCGTCCTGATCGGCGAACTGCATGGTCGTCGCTCGCCGGTGGAGACGATGTTGGACACGCTCTACCTCGACGTCAGTCTGGCGCCGGGCGCGGCATGGCACGTGCCCGCGCTGGTCGCCGAACGGGCCCTGTACTGCGTCGGTGGCGAGATCACGCTCGATGGACTGCCGTTGCCGCCCCATCGACTCGTGGTGTTGAAGGAGGGGGCGACGCCCCAGCTCGCCAGTGTCGATGGTGCGCGCATCGTCGTGATCGGGGGCGAGCCCTTGCCGGAACCGCGCTACATGTGGTGGAACCTCGTATCCACCCGGCGCGAACGCATCCAGCAGGCGGCCGCCGACTGGGAGGCCGAGCGCTTTGCCGCGGTCCCGGGCGACGACGAGCGTATTCCACTGCCGGAGTCGCGATTCGCGTGAATCTGCCGTTGCGCAGGATTCCGCCGATGCATGCCCTTTCGGCCTTCGAGTCGGCCGCACGCCTGGGCGGATTCGCGGCCGCCGCCGAAGAACTCTGCGTGACGCCGAGCGCGGTCAGTCATCGCATTCGCCAACTCGAATCGCAACTCGGTCTGGCGCTGTTCGAGCGCGCGCCGACCGGTGTGCGGCTGACCTCGGCCGGTCGTCGTTACCTGGACAGCGTGCGGGAAGCCTTCGACAAGCTCGCACAGGGGGGCGGCGCGATGGCGGCCGAGCGCGAGCGGCTGCGGCTGTCGGTGCCGCCGACCTTTGCCCGGCAGATGCTGATGGCCCGCCTGCCCGAGTTTCTCGCACGTCACCCCGAGGTCGAAATTACCGTCAATGTCGCGCTGCCGATGGACGGAACGACCGGGGAGGCTGCAGACGTCGAGGTGCGCTGGCTCGATCGGCCGCCGATCGCGGCGATGGTCGAGAAGCTGTTTGACGATGAATTGGTGGTGCTGGTATCGCCGGGATACGCGCGTCGGCTGGCCTTGCGCAAGCCCGGCGATCTGGCCCGGGCCGAACTGCTGCGCTCCGAGCTGTTGCCATGGCGACCGTGGTTCGCCGCCGCCGGACTGGACTGGCGCGAACCACAGCGCGGTTCCGTGCTGAATGACCTCGGCATGCTGCTCGAAGTCGCCGCCTGCGGACTCGGCGTAGCGCTGTGCACCCGGAGAATCGCCGCGGCCTGGCTGGAGACCGGACGACTGCTCAGCCCGCTCGCCGTTTGCGCGGCGTCGCCGATGACCTACTACCTGGTGAGCGAGGCCAGCGGCGAGCGGCGAGCCGCGGTCGAGCATTTTGCCGGCTGGCTCGGCGAAGCGCTTGCCGCCGCTTGAGGCCACTGCCGGCGCAGCGCACCATTGCCCCGGTTCAGAAGGGCGGCGCCGGTTCGAGGTACGCGTGGGCCGCGCAGATGTCCGACGAGGTGCCTGCGACCAGCTGTGACAGGACCTCCTCCTCCCAGCGTCGCGTGACGTGCAACTGGCCCCGTTCGGAACGTTCGACCCAGCCGCGCGACTGCAGCTTTGCTATCTTGCGCCGCACCGTCTCGTGCGGAAGTCCGAGCGCCTGCGCGATCGAATAGGCATTGCAGCGGGGGACGACGGCGCTGCGTTCGGCGTCGTCGAGACGCTCGCTGAGTCGCAGGCAGCCGGTCCGTTCGGCGTACCGACCGATGTTGTAGAGCCAGATCTCGCTCGCGACCAGCGACATCACCGGATCGCCCCCGCATAGCGCGTGATCGCGCACTCGGAAACGCTGGATCAGGGACAGCACGACGAAGGAGCGCGCATGCCAGTCGGCCTTGCCGCTGCGCTCGGGCGATCGGCTGCGGGTGTTTCCGAAGGCGCCGCGGAGAAAGGCTTCGAGCCCTACGGTGGGTTGTTTGTCATCGTCTATCAACATGGGATGCAGGGTGGCCAATTCATCAGATGGTGCAATTGTATTCATAATTATGAATTATTGGAAGAGGTCAATGCGTCAATCTGTCAACGAAAAGTGCCCAGCCGGAGCCGGGCACTTTTCGTGGGCGGGGCGCGATCGATGTCAGCGGAACGGGATCACGATCGGGGGAAGGTTGACGCCGATCACCAATCCGGGTTCGACATAGATCGGCGGGCGGGATTCGTAGTGCCGGTAGATCGGGCGCTCCTTGATGATCACCCGTTCCCGGACGACGGTGCGATGACGGTCACGATCGTGGCGTTGCCGATGAGGGCGGTACTCGTGTCCGTGCTTGCGATGGCGCCAATGGCGGTGGCCAGCTTCGTCGTGACGATCGTATCCGCGATCGCGCCATTCGCGGCGGCCGTGGTCGCGATCGTCGTAGCCACGGTCGGCGCTGGCGGCGCTGGCGGCGAACATCATCGACGCGGCGAGCACGGCACCGAGCAAATTGCGGGTGGGACTGTTCATGTCCTTGCCTCCTGTGGTTCGTTCGGCGGCGGCTCCCGGGCCTGCCGCACGACTGCACGATACGTTCGGAAGCAAGGGCGGTGGCACTGCCCTTGTAAGTGGATTGCGGCCGGCCGAAGGGGCGCTCTAGCGCGCGCTACTTTTGTAAAATCAATCGGATACGACCGATCGGCGGCATTCGGCGGCATCGTTCGGCGCCGCTGAATGCCCGACGCGCTTACATTCGGGCGCCGGGTCTTTACCTAACTTTTCCCGCCCTTTGCACGAACCAGCAGAACATGCACCTGGCGCGGGCCATGGGCGCCGAGCTGGATCGTCTGTTCGACGTCGCCGGTGCGCGAGGGGCCCGCGATCAGGTTCAGCGCCCTCGGCATGTCGCCGCGCGCCCGCAGCTTGGCCCACACCCCTTCCTGGCTGTCGCAGACATCCTCGGCGCGAATCGCGATCAGGTGGAACTCCGGTACATAGTTATGGGTGATCGGAGAGTCCGGGCCCGAATACATCGCCAGGCTTCCGCTCTCGGCGATGCCGGCGAATGCCAGCGAGACCGCCACCGACTCGTCAATGCCCGCCGGCGCGCTGTGGTGGTACACACCGTCGGGCCAAGGCAGGCCGCCCAGTGGCGGGGCAACCGCCATCCGCCGCTCGATGCGGCGCTCGTCGAGCCAGGCCAGCACGCGCCCGGGCAATGCTTCGAGCGTCTCGATTTCTTCCCAGCTGCAGGCATGGGCCTCCAGGCGATCGGTAAACTGCCCGATCCGGCCGTCGCCGTAGACCGGCGGCTGCGGGCGCTCCGGCAACGCGCTGCGAGCGCGAAGCCCCGGTGAACTGGCGATTGCCTGCCGAATCCCGTGCAGGAACAATTCACGATTCATTGATCGCCTCCGCGCGCGTTCCATTGGTCGATGAAGGTCGGACCCTGTGGTGCCGGCAGGTCGCGGGCTTCGGTCCAGGCGCCGGCGCCCGGCAGCGACGACAGTGCGCCGCTGCGTCCGGCCCGCAGCCGCAGCATGCGGCTGCCGAGCCGCTCGAGTGCCCGGTACAGGCCCGGCTGGCGCGCCACCCATCCCCAGGCCGCCATCATCCGGCGCTGGCTGGCCGGCATCAGCCCGGCCTTGACCTGCTCGTTGCGCATCGTGCGGATCAGCTCGGTCAGCGGAATCCGTACCGGGCAGACCGCCTGGCAGCGGCCGTTGAGGGTACAGGCATTGGGCAGGTCGTAGTTCTCGGCGAGACCGTTGAACAGTGGGGTCAGGATCGAGCCCATCGGTCCCGGATAGACCCAGCCGTAGGCGTGGCCGCCGACGGCACCATAGACCGGGCAGTGGTTCATGCAGGCGCCGCAGCGGATGCAGCGCAGCATGTCGCGAAAGCGCCCGCTCAGCATCTTCGAGCGGCCGTTGTCCACCAGCACGACGTGGTACTCCTCGGGGCCGTCGGGGTCGCCCGGCCGCTTCGGGCCGCTCGACAGCGTGGTATAGCACTCGGTGTCCTGGCCGGTGGCGCTGCGCGCGAGCAGCCGCAGGAAGACCGAAAGGTCGTCGAGGGTGGGGAGCACCCGCTCGATCCCCGAGGTGACCACGTGTACGCGCGACAGGGTCTGGGTCAGGTCGCCATTGCCCTCGTTGGTGACGATGACGCTGGTCCCGGTCTCGGCAATCAGGAAATTGCCGCCGGTGATGCCGACATCGGACTCGAAGAAGCGCTCGCGCAGTACGTGGCGGGCCTCGTTCACCAGTCCCGCGACGCTCTCTTCGCGCGGGCGGCCCGGATGGTTCTTCTCGAACAGGTCGGCCACCTGCTCGCGGGTCTTGTGGATCGCCGGCGCGATGATGTGCGACGGCGGTTCCTTGGCGAGCTGGATGATGTATTCGCCGAGGTCGGTCTCGACGACGCGGTAGCCGTCCTCTTCGAGCACCTCGTTCAGCCCGATCTCTTCGGAGACCATCGACTTGCCCTTGCATACCGTGCGGGCGCCGGCCTTGCGGCAGATCTCGCGGATGATCTCGCGCGCTTCGGCGGCGTCGCGCGCGAAGTGGACCTTGCCGCCGAGCGATTCGACCTTGTCCGCGTAGCGCTCGAGCCAGACGTCGAGTTCGGACAGCACGGCATCCTTGATCGCGGCCGCGGTGTCGCGCAGGCGCTCGAAGTCCGGCAGCTCGGCGACCGCAGCGGCACGCTTCGCGACGAACAGCGGCTTGAAGTTCCTGAGTGCCTTCTGCAACGAGGGGTCGCCCAGCGCCTTGGCGGAGCGGCTGTCGAAGGTTCCACGCAGTGGTTTCATCGCGCTTCCTCCTCGCCGATCGCCGCGCCGTCGGTGCGGCCGGCCAGGACTTCCGCCGTGTGCCAGACCCGTACCTTGGCGCCCGACCGTCGCAGGCGGCCCGCGATGTTCATCAGGCAGCCGAGATCACCGCCGAGCAGCGTGTCGGCGCCGGACGCGGCGATCGACTTGAGCTTGTCGTCGACCATCTTCTCGGAGATCTTCGGGTACTTGACACAGAAGCTGCCGCCGAAGCCGCAGCAGACCTCGGCGTCGTCCATCTCGGCAATCTCCAGTCCCTCGACCTGTGACAGCAGTTCCCGCGGCTGGCGCTTGACGCCCAGTTGGCGCAGGCCACTGCAGGAGTCGTGATAGGTGGCCTTGCCCTGGTAACGGGCATCGATGGCGATTCGGCGGACATCGACCAGGAAGGACAACAGCTCGTAGGCCTTCGCCGCGAGCGCCTCGGCACGCGCCCGCCAGGCATCGTCGTCGGCGAACAGCTGCGGGTACTTGCGGACCGTGCCGATGCACGAGCCCGATGGGCTGACCAGATAGTCGAACGCTTCGAACTGTTCGATCAGTTGTCGCGCCATCGCCCGTGCGGCATCGTCATCGCCCGCGGAATACGCGGGTTGGCCGCAGCAGGTTTGGTCGTTCGGAACCTCGACCCGGCAACCGGCGGCGCGCAGGAGATCCGCCGCCGAGAAACCGATGTTGGGCCTGAACACGTTCATCAGGCAGGTGGCCATCAGGCCGACGCGCGGCTCGGCGCGGTTGCTGTGCGACATCCTCTCCTCCGTCGTCGCGCACCCGCCGGGCGCGCTGCTTGGTTCAGGATCATGCTAGGGCGAGGCGGCGCGATCCTCAAGCGAAGTCTGTTCAGCAGGGGGATGAAGCAGATTCGCCGGGCGATCGTCAGGGCAGGGCGAAGGGCAGCAGCGGCAACTCGGTGACCCGCGAGACGTCGATCAGGCCGTCATTGTCGTCGTCGAGTTCGAGCAGCACCTGGCCGGCGGCCAGGAAGGTCAGCCACAGGACACTGGACAGACCATCGACGCGCAGACGGCCGGACAGGATCTGCTGCCCGCTGCCTATTTCCAGCGCACTCTCGGTGACGATGCGCAGCACACCGCTGACGTCGGTCGACACCACGACGGTGTCCTCGGTGACGGTCACTGTGGTGCCGGTCAGCGCATTTTCAGTGAAGCTGACGCTGCCTTCGCGCACGGTGATCACCACCACGTCGTCGTCTGCAGCGAGACGGTAGCGGATATCCCGCGAATCGGCGGTGGCGGTGATCTGGCCGCCAGCGACCGCGATGTCGATGGTCATGGTGCCGTCGGCGGTCAGGCTGTCCACGCCGTCGGAGAAGCGCAGATCGGTGAAGGTCGCCGCGAGGGTCGCGCTGCCGCTGTCGTCGAGTCGTCCGCTGAGGCGCGTCACGGTCAGTTCGAGGCGCCCGTCGATGGTTTCGCCATCCTGATCGCAGGCGGCGAAGGTCAGTTCGACGCGATCGCCGGGGTCGAGGGTCAGCAGGCTGTCGTCGTCGCTGTCGATGGTGATCCGGACTTCGCCGCCACCTTCGCAATCTTCGGTTCGTTCGAGCGTGATGCCGCTGACCGCGTCGGCTTGAGCGGCGCCAGAGAGCAGATCGCGTGCGCGTCGGATCGCCATCGCACCGGCTTCGGCGACCGCCAGCCGCGAGCCGCCGTCCAGTAGCGTGCCGGTGACGGCATCACCCGCCTCGCTGGCGCTGGCGAGGTCGGCCCGGGCCAGCGATATGCTGATGCCAGCCACCGGCGCCATGTTGTCGGTGGTGATCCGCACTTCGGTGCTCGCTTCATCGCCGCCGCTGACGACGCTCAATTCGCCGCCACCGCCACCGCAGCCGGCGACGGCCGTGCAAAGCATCAGGGCTGCAAGAGTGATGCGACTGGCCATCGGAACACCTTCATGCTGTGGCGCGTCGCTCCATGCTACGCGGTCGATGGCGGCAGGGAAAGCGCGCCACGACCTCCGTCACCAGCTCAGGCGCAGGCCGGCGCCGAGCTGCCATTCGACCCGTTCGGGTTGCCCGATTCGACCCTGGACGACGCCGTCGCGGGTCCATGCCCGGGTCTCGGAGGCGTCGGTATGGGTTCTCGAGAACCCCGGCTCCAGATCGATGCGACGGAAGCCCCCCATGGTGCCGAGCGGGATCCGGGCGGAGACGCTGAATCCCCGGCTGGCGCCGAGCGGAATCCATACGCGGTCCACCAGGCCGGGTGAATCGACCCGTAGCGTGCCGCCCAGGGTCCGGTGCCAGCGCGCCTCGATCCATTCCACGGGGCCATCGGCGAGGCGATGACGAAGGCCGACTGCCGCCCGATTGCCCAGGGTCTGCTCGCGCAATCCGGCAATTGTCTCGGTGCCACGAATGTCGCGCTCGACTTGGTTGCGTTGCCAGCGCAGCCCGAGCGACCAGCGGTTGCCAAGATCGAAGCGATAGCCTGCCCACAAGTGCCGCTCGCGATAGTCGCTGTGGCTGTCGACGGCGCGACCCTGCTGGCTGCGGCCGTCATAGTCGAGACGATAGCCGGAGACGCCGAATCCGCCGATCAGCGCGCCGGGACCGGCCGCCACCGATAGTTCGAGGCCGATCCCGGGGGCCGCTCCGGATTCGGTCAGCAGCCGGTCGCCGTCCCTCCCGATCTCCTCGAGCTGCCGGTAGTAGAGGCCGCTGCCGAGCGCGACCTCGCTCTCGCCGGCAGTGGCGGAGACGACGGGCACCGTCCAGAGGAGGGCAGCGAAGATTCGTCGCATGTTGCGGTCTTGGGCGCGAAAACGTCGATTCATGCTAGCGCCATCGGCCGGTCGCTTCATGGCATTCGGTCACGCACGGCGGACCTCGCTGTGTCCGGCAGCTGCAGCAGCCGACCGCCGCGGCGGCGAGTGCCACTGAGCCCGAGCCGGCTCGCGGCCGCGCCGGCGTGCGCATGGCAGATGGCGCAGGCGAGCGCATCCGAGGCATCCGGTCCGGCCGGTCGCGGCAGCTCGAGCAGGCGCTGGACCATCTGCTGGACCTGTCCCTTGTGGGCCTTGCCGTAGCCGACCACCGCCTGCTTGATTTGCAGCGCCGTGTATTCGGCCACCGGCAGGTCCCGCGACACCGCACCGCAGATCACCGCGCCGCGGGCCTGGCCGAGCAGCAGCGTCGATTTCGGATTGACGTTCACGAAGACGATCTCGACCGCGGCGACGGTCGGTGAATAGGTATCGACGACTTCGGCGACGCCGTCGAGCAGGCAGCGCAGCCTGCCGGGCAGTTCTCCGTCTGGGGTGCGGATGCAGCCGCTGGCGACGTAGCGCAGGCGACTGCCGAGCTGATCGACGATGCCGAAGCCGGTGACGCGGAGGCCGGGATCGAGCCCGAGAATTCGGGTCGCGACTCGCTGGGAGGCGGTGGCGGTCACTGGCGTATGCTCCTGACGCTACGCGACACCGGTGGGTTGGCTGTGCCGGGCCGACCCGTTCGGCGGTTGTGAAGCCGTGCTTCGCGGATCCCCCGCCTCACTTCCATGGGCGGGTGTGCGCCAACTTCGGGCGGTCGGGCGAAGGCGCTCATGGCGTCTTCCCGGTCGGGGTGGCGGTGGCGTCGGCGAGGCTGGGCATGGTCGAGATCCTACCGCCGATCGTCAGCCACGGCGCGCCATCGCCACACCCGACACGGCGAGCGCCATGCCGACCAGGGCGACCGCGCCGAGTGTTTCGTCGAAGAGCGCCCAGGCCATCAGCGCCGTGCATGGCGGCGTCAGGTAAAACAGGCTGGCGACGTTGACCGCATTGCCACTGCGGATCAACACGTTCAGCAGACTGACCGCGCCGAGCGACAACACCAGGACGAGCCAGCCGAGCGCAAACGCGAAGTGGGGATTCCAGTCGATCGCCATCGATTCGGTCGATGCCGCCAGGATCGCCGTCAGCGCAAGCGTCGGAATGAACTGCAGTACGGAGCCGGTGCGCAGGTCGAAGCTCGGGCAGAAGCGCTTCTGGTAGAGCGTACCGAGGGTGATGCCGAACAAGGCAGCCAGGGCCGGCAGCAGCATCGCGCCGAGTTGTGTGAGGGCGGCATGTCCGAACTTGCCGGACACCACCATGGCGACGCCGGCGAAGCCCAGCAACAGACCAAGCCACTGACGGCGGGTGACGCGCTCGCCGAGCAGCCAGCCGGCGCCCAGGGCGGTCAGCAGCGGCTGCATGCCCACTACCAGACTGGCGATGCCTGCGGGCAGGCCGTGATGGATCGACGTAAACACGCCACCGAGATAGACGCCGTGGATCAGGATGCCGGTGACGCCGATATGGAACACCATGCGCAGCTCCGCCGGCCAGCGGGCGCGGGTGGCCAATGCCAGGGCGGTCATCAGCACGATCACCAGGGCGTAGCGCAGCGAAAGGAAAGTCAGCGGCTCGGCAAAGGGCAGACCGTATTTGGCGCCGATGAAGCCGGTACTCCAGAGCAACACGAACAGCAGCGGATAGAGGCGGCGCATGGCGGTTTCGCCGCGATCGCGGGGTCAGCGCGGGTCCGGCGCGAAGATGCGCGAGGCGACCACCACCAGCAGGTGCACCTCGGCCTGGGCGAGATCGGGCATCAGTTCCCGCAGCCGACGGTAGGCCATGTGGTCGAGACTGTGCCCCGCCCACTGGCTCTCCGCCTCGAAAAACGGCCGGACGATGCCGAGCGCCTGCTCGATCCGTGCCCTGCGCGCGGGATCCTTGCGCCGCTCGGGGCGAGACGATCCTGCGGTCGCGTCGCTGCTCGCCACCTCAGTCGCCGAAAACTGCGCTGGTATAGACTTCCTGGACGTCGTCGAGCGACTCGAGGGCGTCGAGCAGGCGCTGCATCCGGGCTGCATCGTCCCCGGTGAGTTCGGTCTCGTTGTCCGGCTTCATCGTGACCTCGCCGAATTCCGCGCGAAAGCCCGCGGCCTCGAGGGCATCTCGGACATCGCTGAAATCGTTGGGTGACGTCAGTACTTCGATCGAGCCATCGTCATCGGCGACGACATCTTCCGCGCCGGACTCCAGCGCCGCTTCCATCAAGGCGTCCTCGTCGGTACCCGGTGCGAACATCAACTGACCGCAGTGCTTGAACTGGTAGGCGACGCAGCCGTCCGAGCCCATGTTGCCGCCGTGCTTGGAAAAGGCGTGGCGAACGTCGGCCACGGTGCGCGTCTTGTTGTCGGTGAGGCAGTCGACCATCACTGCGGCACCGCCGACGCCGTAGCCTTCGTAACGGATTTCCTCGTAGCTGACGCCTTCGAGTTCGCCGGTGCCCTTCTTGACCGCGTTCTCGATCTTGTCCTTGGGCATGTTGGCGCCCTTGGCCTTGTCAACCGCCAGGCGCAGCCGCGGATTGAAGTTGATGTCACCGCCGCCCATCTTGGCAGCGACGGTGATTTCCTTGGCCAGCTTCGAGAAGGCGGCCCCCCGCTTTTCGTCCTGGCGCCCCTTGCGGTGCTGGATGTTGGCCCACTTGGAATGACCTGCCATAAGAATCCTCTGCGATGCTCGATCGAGCCGATGTCGGCGGCCGGATTATACCTGTTGCCGCATGGACTTCCCGGCCCTGCCGCAGCACCCCATGGCGCGGGACGAGTCGCATCGTTTCGAGGGGTACGTCATGCTGCAATGCGCCATCGGGCCGCTTTCAGCGACGAGACGGAAGCCGGCATCGCGTCGATGTCTCGTCGCCGTCGAAGCCCGCCCGTCGGAAAGCGGGTGGCTCGCCCAATGGGGCTTCAGCAGGGGCATTGCGGGCCGTTGGCAGATGCCCTCGGGATGTCGACGGATTTTACATGTGACAATTGTCACTTCATGTGAATGGAATGATTTCATGTGCTTATATGTCCATGGACTGAATTTTGCTGTGCAGCTAATGCTTAAGTGATAAATACGTTCGAGTAAAGAACTCACAGATTCGCGAGGATGCTCATGCACAAGAAAATGACGGTCGCGGTGTTGGCAGCACTGATTTCTGCCGGCGCCCATGCGGGCTTTGTCGAGATCGACAATTTCGACTCCGGCGACCAGTTCATCAGCCTCAACGGCACCGACACCAATTCGATCCGGACCCTGACAAACCAGCTGTTGGCGTCTGCCCCGCCGATCCAGAGCACGGTCGAGGTCAGCTTCGGCTTCCTGACCGTGACCAACGGTTCCGGCGAAAGATCGCAGGTCACCGTGAGCTGGGATCTCGGCGCAGGCCTGATTCCGGCGGGTTCGAGCGGCCTCGAGTTCCTGTTCACGGTCGTCGAGTCCGACGGCAACCCGACCAACGTAGCCTTCTCGCTGGACGGCAACCCGTTGTTCTCGTCGGCGATTCCCGGCAATACGCTCAATCAGGACGTGACCTTCGGTCTCGCCGACGATGCGCTGGATTCGGGTGGCATCCTCGAGCTGGTGATCAGTGGCGCCGCCGGCTGGGATCTGCAGCTCGACGCCTTCGGCGTCAGCTTCACCGATCCGGAGACGCCCGATCCCGGCGTGCCCGAGCCGATCTCGCTGGCCCTGGTCGGGCTCGGCCTGGCCGGTGTCGCGGGGCTTCGCCGCAGTCGCAGGGCCTGAAGCCGCAGCCGGCACGGGCCGGAGTGGAGCCGCGGTGCGCCGCGGCTTTTTTGCGTGCTGCGTCGGCGCGACGTGTCGGCGGGTCGCGGCTCTGATAGATTCGGGGCTTGCCGCAACCGTCCCGCCACGGAGTAAGCATGCGCTACGCCCTGATCCTGTTGGTCGCATTGACCGCGCCGGCCTTCGGCCAGCAGCCCTCCCTGATCTTCGACGGTTGTGTCGATTCGGCGGGTCAGCCGGTCCGGGCCGTGGTCGATGCCAGCCAGCGCCAGTTCGTCCGCATCGCGGACGAGGGGGGGCGTCCGGTGCTGCTCTACAATCCCGATGCGCTGCCGCGCAGGCGCGATTCGACTCGCAGTTTCCTGTTCGCCCAGGCCTGTGCCCGGGTCAATCTCGGCATGCCCTCCCATGGCATCGGTGTCGCGGACGCCCGGCGGGCGGATTGCTGGGGCGTCGAGACCCTGCGCCGCTCGCAACTGATCGTCGACCCGGCGGGCGTCGCCGCTGTCCAGGCAGACCTCGACCTGGACGAGGACGAGTGGTCCCGGCTGCCGGGACCGGTGCGCACGTTCGACCTGGTGTCGTGCCGGGGCGAGGCGATCCGCCTGCCGTCGGCTGCCCGACCCGATGGCAACCGGCGTGCCGTCAATGCCTGCCTGCACGCTTGCGGCGATCGGCTGTTCCGCTGCCAGAAGGGTGCCCTCAGCGAGGCCGGTGCGTGCATGAGCACCTTCGACGCCTGCGAGGCCGCCTGCGGTCGCTAGCGTCGAAGGCACGATGCTGCGCAAATCCGGATTCGATGATGGAGAAAGCCCATGGCTGAACCGATGCTGATCGCACGCAATTCCGAGCGTGACGTCGCTCTGCTGCCCCAACTGGCCAACCGGCACGGCCTGATCACCGGCGCCACCGGCACCGGCAAGACGGTGACCCTGCAGAAACTGGCCGAATCCTTCGCGGCGATCGGCGTTCCGGTGTTCATGGCCGACGTCAAGGGCGATCTGTCGGGTATCGGCGCGCCGGGCGTGGCGTCGGAAAAGCTGATGAAACGGCTCGCGGCGATCGGTATCGACGAATTCGAGCCGCGCGCCAACACCACGGTCTTCTGGGACGTCTTCGGCGAAGCCGGGCATCCGGTGCGGGCGACGGTATCCGACATGGGGCCGCTGCTGCTGTCCCGGCTGCTGAACCTCAACGACACCCAAACGGGGGTGCTGCAGATCGTGTTCCGGGTGGCCGACGACAACGGCCTGCTGTTACTCGACTTGAAGGATCTGCGGGCGATGGTGCAGTACGTCGGCGACAACGCCAAGTCGTTCAAGACCGAATACGGCAACATCTCGGCGGCCTCGGTCGGCGCGATCCAGCGCGGCTTGCTCGGACTCGACGATCAGGGCGGCGACCGCTTCTTCGGCGAGCCAATGCTCGACATCGCGGATCTGATGCAGACCGATACCGATGGCCGCGGCGTGATCAACGTGCTGGCGGCCGACCGCCTCTATTCGAGCCCGAAACTCTATTCGACCTTCCTGTTGTGGTTGCTGGCCGAACTGTTCGAACAGTTGCCCGAGGTCGGTGACCCGGAAAAGCCCAGGATGGTGTTCTTCTTCGACGAGGCGCACCTGCTGTTCGACGATGCGCCGCAGGCCCTGCTCGAGAAGATCGAACAAGTCGTGCGGCTGATCCGCTCCAAGGGGGTCGGCGTCTATTTCGTGACGCAGAATCCGCTCGACGTCCCGGATTCGGTGCTCGGTCAGCTCGGCAATCGGGTGCAGCATGCACTGCGGGCGTTCACGCCGCGAGACCAGAAGGCAGTCCGGACCGCGGCCGAGACGATGCGCCCGAATCCGGCGTTCGACGCTGCCCAGGTGATCACCGAACTGGGTGTCGGTGAAGCCCTGATCTCGTTCCTCGACGACAAGGGTCGGCCGTCGGTGGTCGAGCGCGTGTCGGTGATCGCGCCGTGTTCGCGGCTGGGGCCGATGAGCGACGACGAGCGTGGGCGCGCGATCAAGGATTCGCTGCTGTTCGGTCACTACGAAAAGGTGCTCGATCGCGAATCGGCCTACGAGATGCTGAAGGCCAGTACCGAGGCGGCGCAGGACGCAGTGGATGCTCCGCCCGCCAGGAGCCCCGCCACCGAGGGCAGCGGTGGACTGCTCGACGGTGCCATCGGCGGCATTCTGTTCGGTACCACCGGGCCGCGCGGCGGGCGTCGGGACGGTGTCGTGCAGGCGGCCGCGAAAAGTGCCGCCCGTAGCATCGCGTCGTCGCTCGGCCGGCAGATCGTGCGCGGACTGCTCGGTTCCCTGCTCGGTGGCTCGCGACGTCGCTGAGCGGCAGTCCGGCGTGTCAGTAGCGGTGTGACAGGATCAGGCCGCCGCCGATATCCGGGCTGTTGTCCGAGAAGCCCCGGATCAGGTAGGCCTGCAGCTTGTTGTCGTCGCCCAGTCGATGGCTCGCGAACAGCGTCAGTTCGCGGATCTCGTCGCCGGTGCGGGTGACGTTGTCGCGCCAGTCGTAGCTGGCCCCGACGAAGGTGGTGGGAATCACCCGCTTGCCGACACCGATCGAGCCGTAATACGGGTCGCGGTAGTCACGCCCGTCGGGGTCGCCGTATTTCTTCTTGCCGACGGTGCCGAACACGGTCAGCCCGTTGACCAGGGTCGCGGCATCCAGTTGCAGCGAGACGTCGGTCTTGCCGGTGCCCAGGGCCCGATCCTCGTCGGCCGTCGGAACCTTGATCTTGGCGATGACGTCCAGCAGCAGATAGCGGTTCTGCACGGCGGCGTAGCCGGCACTGAGAACCAGGTCGCCGATGCCGGACTCGGTCCTGGTCTCGTTTTCCGAGCCTTCGGCCGGAATCCGGTCCGGGCCGACGCCGATGACGTCGCCGGGGCCGGTGGTGCGGATCCAGGGGATGCTCGCCTTCCAGGTCATCGGGCCGCGCTCGTACTTGGCGATGAACGGTATCACCCAGGTCCGGGTCTCGTTGGCGCTGCCGTATTCGCCGGTCGAATAGTCCATTCCGACCATCATCGTCAGCTCGCCCTTCGACGATTCCGCCGCGACCGCTGGGTTGCCTGTGCCGGCTGCTGCGACGGCCACCAGCAGCGACCGAAAACGCCCCTTCATCGACTCGCCTCCGTGTGCATTGCGATCGAGCCGATGCGCGCCAGGATTGGCGGCCTGTCGGCCCGCAAGCGCCGATTGTATGCGCTCGCCGGCCCGGCGGTCGTAACAATGCGAGACTTCGCGCCCCGCGTGGGGGTGCGCGCAGCGGCAGAATGCGATATATTAGAAAAATCTAATTTAAAGGAGCCGTCATGCGCACCCTGCTGATCGTATCCCTGCTGGCCACGGCCGGCGTCGTCTGGGCCGGAGAGCTCGAATCCCTGACCGACGAGACCCGAGCCGAGGTCAAGCAGATCCTGCCGAAAGTGGCGGGCATGATGAAAGCGGCCGTGGACGAGCAAGGCGTCGCGGCAGCCATTCCGGTGTGCAAGGACAAGGCGCCGCAACTGATGGCCGACAAGGCCGAAGCCCTCGGCTGGAATATCCGTCGCGTCAGCCTTAGGACCCGCAATCCCGAGCGCGCGACGCCGGATGCCTGGGAAGCGGAACGCCTCGAGGCCTTCGATGCACGCGCCGCGGCCGGTGAGCCGCCGGCGAGCATCGAGTCTGCAGAGATCGTGACCGACGCCGCCGGCCGCCGGATGTTCCGCTACATGAAGGCCTTGCCGGTGGCGCCGGTATGCGTGCAGTGCCATGGCGAGCGGGAGCGCATGGCGCCGGAACTGGTACAGGCGCTGGCCCGCGACTACCCGCACGATTCGGCGACCGGTTACGCGCCGGGCCAGATCCGCGGCGCGGTCTCGGTGCAGCGCCCGCTCTGAGGCGTCCGCGCAGGCGGGGTGCGCGGCATGGGAATCTTTGGCGGCGCCTGCGGCTCCAATCCGCAGGCCAAACGAGGAGCAGCCCATGACCCCCGAAGCGCTGGCAGTCCTGATGTGTGACATCGAGACCGGAGATCCGCTGGATTTTTCGGATCTCGGTATCGGCGAGGATGAGGCCCGCGGCCTGATGGCATTGCATTTCTGCCAGCTCGACAGTGATCTGGCCGCCGAAGGCCTCGATGCCGAAGGACGACTGGCGGTGATGACGGCAATCGCCGCCCACACGATGGAAGCCAACTTCCTGATCCAGCTTCAGCGCCTGCGTGCCGCCGGCCAGGGCTTCGATCTCAGGGCGTGGATGAGCGACCGCGGCTTCGGCCGCCCTTAGCGGACGTGCCGCGCTGGCGCAATGCGCATGCGATCGCTGCGCGCGCCCACGGCATCATCGCTTGCGGGCTGTCCAGCGCTGCTTCCGGGGCGCTCCAGTAGCCCATCGAGAACGTTCGGCCGTCGGCCCGGGTGGAGCTGAAGATGCGGCTGCCGGCCCGTTCAAAATCACCTCGCGATTGCGCGTCCGCCTTCAGGTAGACGGTGTCCCAGGCGACCAGCGCGAAGAACAGGCCATCGCAATAGAAGCCGTGGCCGCCGAACATCCGCTTCGTCCGGATGCTGCCCAAGGGGGCGAAGAGTTCGAGCGCATGGTCGACGACCTCCGGTCGCGGCGACCGACCCATTGCTCAGGCGCCGAGGCCGAGGCGATCGACGATGGCGCTGGTCGCCGCCGACTGGTTCATGCAATAGAAATGCAGGCCGGGGGCGCCGGCTGCGATCAGCTTGCCGCACAAGTCGGTGACCACGTCGAGGCCGAAGGCCTTGATCGAATCGCTGTCGTCGCCGAAGGATTCCAGCTTGCGTCGCATCCAGCGCGGAATCTCGGCGCCGCAGGCATCCGAGAATCGGGCCAGCTTGACGAAGCTGACGATCGGCATGATGCCCGGCACGATCGGGGCGTCGATCGCCATCGCACGGCATGCGTCGACGAAGTGCAGATAGGCGTCGAGGTTGTAGAAGTACTGCGTGATCGCCGCATCGGCGCCGGCGTCTATCTTGCGCTTGAAGGCGACCAGGTCGTCCTGCGGCGAGCGCGCCTGCGGGTGGTACTCGGGATAGGCCGCTACCTCGATGCGAAAGCGGTCGCCGGTTTCGCGCCGGATGAAGTCGACCAGTTCATTGGCATAGCGGAACTCGCCCGGATCGACGACGCCGGAAGGCAGGTCTCCGCGCAGGGCAACGATGCGGCCGATGCCCGCTTCGCGGTAGCGGTCGAGGATCTCGCGGATGCCCTCCCGGGTCGATCCGACGCAGGACAGATGCGGCGCCACCTCGAGGCCTTCCCTCTGGATCTCGAATACCGTCTCGAAGGTGCGCTCGCGGGTGGACCCGCCTGCACCATAGGTGACCGAGAAGAACTCCGGCCGCAAGCCGGCGAGGCGCGCGCGTGCGGCGCGCAGCTTGTCCATGCCGGCCGACGTCTGCGGCGGGAAGAACTCGATGCTGAACGGGGTCTTGCCTGTCATTGCTGGTTTCCTGTGACGTCCGGCGTCGCCGGCCGGCATGCATGGATGAAGAATTCCCGGTTGCCGTCGCTGCCGGTGATGGGGCTGTCGAAGTAGTCGAGGACCTCGAGCCCGGCGTCGGCTGCCGTCGCCCGGATGCGGGCTTCGACCTCGGCGTAACGCGCCGGATCACGCACGATGCCACCCTTGCCGAGACCGGTCGGGCCGACCTCGAACTGCGGCTTGACCAGCGCCAGCACCAGGCCGCCGGTGTGCAGCAGTGCCGGCCAGCGTGGCAGCAGCAGGCCGAGGGAGATGAAACTGGCGTCGCAGACGACGAGACCGAAGCCGCCCGGCGGCATCACATCACCGAGTGCCTGCGCCGACAACTCGCGCGCGTTGTTCCGCTCCAAGGTGGCGACGCGGGGATTGCCGGCGAGCCGCGGGTGCAACTGGCCGTGACCGACCTCGACGCCGACCACCCGTTCGGCGCCGGCCTGCAGCAGGCAGTCGGTGAAGCCGCCGGTGGACTGCCCGATGTCCAGGCAGCGGATGCCGGCGACGTCGATGCCGGTGCGCGCCAGCGCGCCGTCGAGCTTGATGCCGCCGCGCGACACGAATCGGTCCTGCGGGTCGACGACGACGTCCAGACGCACGCTGGCGGGCAATTCCTGCGACGCCTTGCGAATCGCTTCGCCGTCGGCGAAAACCCGGCCCGCCTCGATCAGTCGTCGCGCCGCACTGCGCGAGTCGGCGAGGCCGCGCTCGCTGAGCAGCGCATCCGCACGAACGCCGCCGCGCGGCGCGGCGGGTCGCGAGTCGACGGCCGGGCGCGGGCGGCGGCCACGCGCGTGAAACGAGTTCATGCTCACGTCGGTGCCGCCTTTGCCGCTCAGTATCGGTAGTGATCGGACTTGAACGGTCCGTCCACCGGCACGCCGATGTAGTTGGCCTGCTTCTCGGTCAGCCGGGTCAGCGACACGTTCAGCTTCTTCAACTGCAGCCGCGCGACCTTTTCATCCAGATGCTTGGGCAACGTGTACACCCCGACCGGGTAGTCGTCGGTGCGCGTGAACAGCTCGATCTGGGCGATGGTCTGGTTGGCGAAGGAGGAACTCATGACGTAGCTCGGGTGCCCGGTGGCGCAGCCGAGGTTTACCAGCCGCCCCTTGGCCAGCAGGATGATGCGGCGGCCGGAGGGGAAGATCACGTGATCGACCTGGGGCTTGATTTCCTCCCACCGGTAGCCTTCGAGCGAGGCGACATCGATCTCGTTGTCGAAATGGCCGATGTTGCACACGATCGCCTGGTCCTTCATTGCCGCCATGTGATCGTGGGTGATGACGTGGTAGTTGCCGGTGCAGGTGACGAAGATGTCGGCCTGGGACGCCGCCTCTTCCATCGTCACCACGCGGTAGCCTTCCATCGCCGCCTGCAGTGCGCAGATCGGATCGATCTCGGTGACCCAGACCTGGGCCGACAGGGCCCGCAGCGCCTGTGCCGATCCCTTGCCGACGTCGCCATAGCCGCAGACCACGGCGACCTTGCCGGCGACCATCACGTCGGTCGCGCGCTTGATGCCGTCCACCAGCGATTCGCGGCAGCCGTATAGGTTGTCGAACTTCGACTTGGTGACCGAGTCGTTGACGTTGATCGCCGGGAAGCGAAGGTCTCCACGCTCGTGCATCTGGTAGAGGCGATGGACGCCGGTGGTGGTCTCCTCGGTCACGCCCTTGATCTGCTCGAGGCGCGTCGAATACCAGCCGGGTTCGCTGGCGAGGCGGGCCTCGATTGCCGCGAACAGCACGGTTTCCTCTTCACTGGTGGGATCGGAAAGCACCGAAGCGTCCTGCTCGGCGCGGGCGCCGAGGTGCAGCAGCAAGGTGGCATCGCCGCCGTCGTCGAGGATCATGTTCGAGTAGCCACCGTCCGACCATTCGAAGATGCGGTGGGTGTAGTCCCAGTAGTCGGCGAGCGACTCGCCCTTGACCGCGAATACTGGTACCCCCGCGGCGGCGATCGCGGCTGCGGCGTGGTCCTGGGTCGAGAAGATGTTGCACGAGGCCCAGCGCACCTCGGCACCGAGTGCAGTCAGGGTCTCGATCAGCACCGCGGTCTGGATCGTCATGTGCAACGAGCCGGTGATGCGTGCGCCCTTGAGCGGTTGCGCCGATGCGTATTCCTCGCGGATCGCCATCAGGCCCGGCATCTCGGTCTCGGCGATGGCGATCTCGCGGCGGCCCCAATCGGCCAGCGAAAGGTCGGCGACGACGAAATCGGTGAAATTGTCAGCCACAGTGTTCATGCGAACTCCTTGAACGTTGTGGCCGGGTTGGGGTGTAGCGGCAGCATGCCCACCTCGCACCCCGTGCCCGGCACGGGTTTAAAGGTGAGCGCCGTTGATGGTTGGCCGGCACGCCGGACCTGCTCCGAGCCTGGGGGCAGCCGAAGCTTGCATCCTCGCAGCGCTCCTCGGAACTGCGCCAGTATAGCCCACGGTTGGCATTTGAGAATGCCCGCTTCGCCGGCACGGCCGGCCGTTCGTCCCCTACTGGCGACGCAGCGGGAATGTCGCAGACAGCGTGTCCGGGTAGCCGTCACGCCCGACCGCGCCGTCACCGAAGTAGAGCGCGCCGCCATTGTCCAGATAGACGATTGCCCGGACCTCGGGGTCGTCGCTGAAATAATTCGCCGGAAACTCGATGTCATTCAGCGTCAGCGTGCCACCGCCCGACAGCGTGGTGCCCTCGAGCGTGATGCTGCCGACGCTGATCCTGTCCACGCGCCCCATCGTGCCGGACAGGCGCCTGGCCGACACCACGGTCGAATCGAAGTTCGCCTCCTTCATGCCGTCCAACTGCCAGACGTTGTCGCTGCCTTCACTCACCGCTTCGCCGATCTGTACACCGGTGCAGGCAATGTCCGCAGGCGCGAAGTAGGTCTCGACCGTGCTGAAGACGAGCCGGTCGGGCGCATCTTCGACGACGATCAGGTGGTTGATCTGTCGCACGTTGCCGGCAGCGGCGGTCCTGACTTCGCTGCTCTCGAAGCAATCTGAAACGTAGGTGCCGACAAGGCTCGACGCATCGGACTGCGCCTGCTCGTCGCCTGTCGTCTCGGGTCCGGTGCCTCCGCTCGAGCCGCCGCCGCCGCAGCCGGCGAGTCCCAATACCGCGGAGATTGCCAGGGGGATCAGCGCCCGACCCCGCCACGGTGCATGGTTGACGCCAGCTTGCATATCGATTCCCGCTCCGTTGAAAAAGACATGAGTTCATGCCAATGACATGAGTGCATGTATGATCATACAGGGCGTGGGCCCCCGCCTTGGCCGCCGAAGTGTTGCAGAATCCTGCGGCGACCCGTCACCGGTCCGCGTTCTTTCCTCGCACCGAGTGGCGTACGAAGCTCGCGATCAGCGTCAGCGCGGTCAGCGGCAGCACGAACAGCAGCATCACGCCCGAGAACATCGGCAGCATCTCGTGATGCTGGGCGGACAGGATCAGGTAGGCGGTATAGGCCGCGTAGTAGCCGAGCAGCAGGGCACCTTCCCAGCGTCGGATCTCGCGAGCGGTCAGGAATACCGGCAGGCAGACGAAGGCCACCGCGAGCATCACCCAGAGGTCGAAGCTGCGCGCCGCTTCCGGCACCAGCAGGCCGACCGGGGACACCAGTCCGGCCGCACCGAGGCAGGCGAGGATGTTGAACAGATTGCTGCCGACGACGTTGCCCACCGCGATGTCCCGTTGGCCGCGCAGCGCCGCCATCAGCGAAGTTGCGATCTCGGGCATCGAGGTTCCGACCGCGACGACGGTGAGGCCGATCACCAGATCGCTGACGCCCAGCGCCCGCGCGAAGCTGACCGCGGACTCGACCAGCCAGTCGGCGCCGAGCACCAGCAGCGCGAGGCCGCCGGCGACCAGCAGCAGCTGCACGCTCCAGTGGCGGTCCCAGCCGGAATCCGGGGACAGGTCCGCTTCCATGTCGGCGCGCAGCCGCGCCGACGCCTTGCGTGCCTGAATCGTGAGAAACGCGGTGTAGGCGATCGACAGCAGCAGCAGCATCCCGGCCTCGACCCGCGAGATGTCGCCGTCGAGCGCAATGCCGACCAGCAGGAAACTGGCCGCGATCATCACCGGCACTTCCTGCTTGACGATCTGCTCGGCCACCAGTAGTGGCGCGATGACTGCGGACAGGCCGAGGATCAGCAGGATGTTGGCGATGTTGCTGCCGATCACGTTGCCGATCGCCAGCGACGGATTGCCCGCCAGCGAGGCGTCGACGGCCACGGCGATCTCCGGCGCGCTGGTGCCGAAAGCCACCACTGTGAGCCCGACCACCAGTGGCGAGATGCCGAGCGAAAGGGCCAGGCGGGAGGCGCCGCGCACCAGGGCTTCGGCGCCGACCGCCAGCAGGCAGAGTCCGCCGGCGAACAGGAAAAGGTCTGAGTTCATCGAGTTTCGGTCGAGTGGGCAAGTAGGGCCGGCGGCATCCGACCACGGCCGCCGGAAGCGGGAAATGTACAGGGTCGGCGCGAGACTGAGAGCGCAAACGCGTCGGCGAGTTCGACGCCGCGATCCGACGACGGCTGGGTGCAGCCCGGGTCGGACGGCATATTCGGGCATCGATGCGGGTTGAGGATGCCCGTCACGGCCCGGGCGTCAGGGGATCGCGCGAGCGACCGAGCATCACGCGCGGCGGCGTCGGTCACCAATGCCGGGCAAGGTTGGGATCAACTTAGGTTGGCAGGCACGAAATTCTGCCGGATCCACTCGATCATGTCCTGCCAGATCGCTTCCTGCTCCCTGGCCGACGGCATGCGCGTCGCGTGCGGCAATTCGATCGTGATCACCGGCACGCCCTTGTAGACGCCACCGTAGTTCCCGAGCGAGCCGGGATAGACGCCGAGACGGTTCAATCTGAGGCGGCCGAAGCGCTTCGGCTCCTCCGCCGGTCCGTCGAAATCGAGCACGCCGTAGGGCGCGTGGATCGAGACGATCACGTCGGGCCGAAAGCGGTTGATCTCCGTCTGCAGCCATTGCGTCTCCGGTTCCGACACCGGGGAGTCGCCGGGGAATCGGCGTGGGTCCTTGCTGGTGCGGCCGACCCAGTAATTCATCGCCTTCTCACTCCAGTCCGGCGTGTCGAAATTGCGATTGAGATCGACGCCGCGGGCGTTCATGCGCTGGGCCGGTGACTTCAGCAAGCCGTCGGGATTGGCCAGCGGGATGATCAGCCAGTGCAGCTGCGATGCGTCGGTGCGCTCGAGCCGCTCCATCCACTTGAACACGATCGAGACCGAGGTCAGCTCGTCGCCGTGGATGCCCCCGATCATCATGATGCGAGGCACCCGGGTTCCGTAGTCGACCGATGCCGAGGTGCGCGGCGGGCGGGGCGGCTGTTCGAGACGCATCAGCGCGCGGCCTTCGATCGAGGTCACGGGCGACGGCTGCAGACCCGAGCGTTCGCAGAAGCCGGCCGAGACGCTGAACAGGCGGTCGCCGATGGTCTTGCACCAGTCGAGCGAGATCAACTCGCTCGGCAACGGTGCCGGCGGCTCCGCGCTGCCGACCAGGGCCACCGCGAGCAGCCAGCATCCGACGAGGCCGCGCAGCGTCCCGGAACGAGCTGATCTGGTTTTCGTGGGTCCACGCATATCGTTCAATGTTAGCAGGAAGCGCGCGCGCGCCGAGCGTCCGCTGGCGCGGCGGATCCGACCGTTTGCCCAGCGGTGCTGGCGCGGCTCAGATTCCTGCTGCCGCCCGTAGCGCGTCGGCCCTGTCGGTGACCTCCCAGGTGAATTCGGGTTCGTCGCGTCCGAAGTGGCCGTAGGCGGCCGTCTTGCCGTAGATCGGGCGCAACAGGTCGAGGCCGACGATGATGCCTTTCGGCCGCAGATCGAAGTGTTCCCGGATCAGTTCGACGATGCGTTGCTCCGGAATCCTCGCCGTGCCGAAGGTATCGACCATCAGCGACACCGGGTTGGCGACGCCGATGGCATAGGCCACCTGCACTTCGCAGCGCCCGGCGAGGCCGGCAGCGACGATGTTCTTCGCGACGTGGCGGCCGGCATAGGCGGCCGAGCGGTCCACCTTGGAGGGATCCTTGCCCGAAAACGCCCCGCCGCCGTGGTGGGCGGCGCCGCCGTAGGTGTCGACGATGATCTTGCGCCCGGTCAGACCGCAGTCGCCGTGGGGGCCGCCGATGACGAAGCGGCCGGTCGGGTTGATCAGGAAGCGGGTGCGGTCGGTCAGCAATTCGGGCGGCAGCACCGGCTTGATGATCTCCTCGATCACCGCCTCGGACAACTGGGCGTGAGAGACCTCCGGATCGTGCTGGGTCGACACCACGACGGTGTCGACCTCGACCGGCCGACCATCGACGTAGCGCACGGTCAGCTGACTCTTCGCGTCCGGCCGCAGCCACGGCAGGCGACCGTCCTTCCGCACTTCGCCCTGGCGCTGCATGATGCGGTGTGCGTAGTAGATCGGAAGCGGCATCAACTGCGGCGTCTCGTCGCAGGCGTAGCCGAACATCAGGCCCTGGTCGCCGGCACCCTGGTCGAGGTCCAGACCTTCGCCTTCATTGACACCCTGGGCGATGTCCGGCGACTGGCGATTGATGGCGGTCAGCACCGCGCAGGACTTGTAGTCGAAGCCGATGTCGGAGTCGTTGTAACCGATGCGCCGTACCGTATCCTGCGCCAGCTCCCGGTAATTGACGTGGGCCTTGGTGGTGATCTCGCCTGAGATCACCACCAGGCCGGTCGACACCATGGTCTCGCAGGCCACCCGGGCGTGGGGATCTTCGGCGAGAATCGCGTCGAGAATCGCATCCGAGATCTGATCGGCGACCTTGTCGGGGTGACCTTCGGACACGGATTCGGACGTGAACAGATATTCGTGGCTCATCGGCAGTGCTCCAAAACATAATCCCCGGTGGCTTGCGCGCTGCCAGCTCCGGGGACCTTGTCGAGCGGACGACGCTTTAGCAGTATTTGTTTTCGCTGACGGATCCGCCCTGCAAGTTGTCGGGTTAACTCGGCGGAAGCCGTTATTATAGCGACACTCCGGCCGCATCAGGCTGGCTGTCAACCGATGCGAGATTCATCTTCGGCTGCGGACTCTTGATTGCCCGCCTCTTCTCATTCCTGTCCATGCTGCCGCTGGCGACGCTGCACCGCGTCGGTTGGCTGGCGGGATGGTTCACCTATGCTGCATCCCCGACCTACCGCCGTCGTCTGCGGGCGAATCTGGTCCAGGCCTTCGGCGATCCACTGCCGGCCGGCGTCCTTGCGGCCGCCGTTGCCGGGGCCGGGCGCCAGGCCTTCGAACTGCCGTGGGTCTGGCTCCGGCCTCGCGAGCAGGTGCTGTCGCGCGTCGTGGCGGTCAGCGGTTGGCAGCACGTCGAGGACGCATGGCGGGAGAAGCGGGCGATCCTGTTTCTGACGCCGCACCTCGGTTGCTTCGAAATCGCGGCCCAGTACTACGCGGCACGTCGACCGATCACTGTGCTCTACCGGCCGCCCAAGCGCGCTGCGCTGCAGGCCCTGGTCGAGCGCGCACGCGCCGCCGGCGGCGCGATCGAACTGGCGCCGGCGGACACCGGTGGCGTGCGCCGGCTGATCCGGGCGCTGCGTGGCGGCCATGCGGCCGGCATCCTGCCCGATCAGGTGCCCGCACGCGGGGAGGGGTCGTGGCTGCCTTTCTTCGGTCGCCCGGCATACACCATGACCCTGGCGGCGCGGTTGTCGTCGGTGGCCGACTGTCAGACCATCCTCGCCTGGGCCGAGCGTCTCGAGCGCGGCCGCGGGTACCATCTTCACCTGAGTCTGCCGCAGCATCCGCTGGGGGGTGACGCCGAAGATCGGGCGGCGGCCATCAACCGCGAACTGGAAGCGCTGATCCGCTGCTGCCCCGGCCAGTACCTGTGGGGCTACAACCGATACAAGAGGCCGGCGGGGGCACCCGCCGCGGAGTTCGAACGACGATGAAACTCGGCTTGCCGGAAATCGGGGCGCACCTGCTAGTGGCACTGCTGTGGTTGCTGCACTGGCTGCCCCTGCCATTGCTCGCCGCCCTCGGCCGCGGGCTCGGTCGCCTGCTCTACGTGCTGGTCGGTGGTCGCCGGAAGGTGGTGCTGACCAATCTCGCCCTGTGCTTTCCACATTGGGACGATGCGCGCCGGCGGCAAGTCGCGCGAGATCATTTTGCCTGCCTCGGGCGAAGCCTGCTCGAGCGCGGCCTGCTGTGGTGGGCGCCGCGCGAACGGCTCGAGCGCATCATCAAGGCCAGCGGCGAGTCGCGTCTGCGCGAACTGGTCGATGCCGGCACGCCGGTGATCATGCTGGTGCCGCATTTCGTCGCGCTCGATGTCGCAGGCACCCGGACCGCGCTCGGATTCGACGTCGTCAGCATCTATGCGCGCCAGCGCAATGCGGTGATCGACCACTGGCTCCGCCACGGACGCAGCCGGTTTGGCGACCAGTTGCTGCAGCCACGCCACGAAAGCATTCGCGGCACGATCAAGGCGATGCGTGCCGGTCGTCCGTTCTTCTACCTGCCCGACATGGATCACGGCCGCAAGGAATCGATCTTCGTGCCGTTCTTCGGCGTGCCGGCCGCAACCATCACCGGGCTGCCACGCTTCGCCAAGATGGCGCGAGCGGTGGTGGTGCCGGTGTCGGTGCGCATGCTGCCCGGCGGAGAGGGCTACCACGTCGATTTCGGTGAACCGTGGCGCGATTTCCCGACCGACGACGTCGAGGCCGACGTCAGGCGCCAGAACGCCGCCATCGAGGAGATGGTCGGCGTGATGCCCGAGCAGTACTACTGGGTCCACCGGCGCTTCAAGACACGGCCGGAAGGCGAGCCCCCGGTCTACTGACGGATGTCCGGCCGATCCTCGGCGGCGAGTCGGGCGAGCACGATGGGGAAGGCGGCCGATCCGATCAATGCTACCGCCGACACGATCAGCGCGAGCCCGGCGCGCGACGCGGCGAGCAGCGGATGCCATTGCCGCCCCGGTCCGGCCATGACGGCGACGCCGGCGACCAGCGTGGTGATGCCCAGGGTCAACAGGATGCGGCCGGCGACCGGTACCGCGGGACGATGGACGGACCTCGCCGGGTTCCCTTCGTGATCGACTGCCATGGCTCGGATCTCGCTGCGGGGCGGTCATCAAACCACGATTACCCCCCGTCCGGGTAGACGGCAACGGCTGGCCTCGGCGAGAATCGACGCACGGCGGCGCTCTTGCCCGGGCGTGCCGATGTCATCGGTTGCCGGGCGGGGGCTGCGGGGCAATGCGTATTCGCTTCACCAAGATGCACGGACTGGGAAACGACTTCGTCGTCATCGATGCCGTCGGCCAGGCGGTTGAACTCGGCGTGTCCCAAGTGCGCTTCCTGGCAGACCGCCATTTCGGCGTCGGCTGCGATCAGGTGCTGGTGGTCGAGCCGTCGACTCACGCCGGCGTCGATTTCCGCTATCGCATCTTCAACAGCGACGGCGGCGAGGTCGAGCAGTGCGGCAATGGCGCGCGCTGTTTCGTGCGTTTCGTGCACGACAAGGGGCTGACCGCCAAGCGCGAGATCCGTGTCGAGACCCGCTCCGGCGTCATTGCGCCGCGGCTCGAGGACGACGGTCAGGTCACCGTCGACATGGGCGTGCCGCGCTTTGCGCCGGAAGCGGTGCCCTTCCTGAGCGAGGGCGAGCAGGTGTCGGAGCCATTGGCGTTCGGCGATCAATGCGTCGACGTCAGCGTGCTGAGCATGGGCAACCCGCACGCGGTCCAGGTCGTCGCCGACGTGAATCGGGCACCGGTTGCCACCCTCGGGCCCCGGATCGAGGCCCATCCACGCTTCCCGGCCCGGGTCAATGCGGGCTTCATGCAGGTCGTCGATCGTGGTCGCATCCGGCTACGGGTCTATGAGCGCGGTGCGGGCGAGACCCTGGCCTGCGGTACCGGCGCCTGTGCCGCCGTGGTTGCAGGTATCCGCCGCGGCCTGCTGGATTCACCGGTGGACGTCCACACCCGCGGCGGGATGCTGTCGATCGCGTGGGCGGGCCCCGGCGAACCGGTGATGATGACCGGGCCGGCCGTCAGCGTCTTCGACGCAGAAATCGAACTACCCCGACAGGAAGCTTCATGAAACCGGAAGACGTCGCAGCCTATCTCCAGCAATTCCCCGATTTCTTCGACCGCAACGTCGATCTGCTCGCCCACATGACGGTGCCGCATCCGGACACCGGCCGGGCAATCTCGCTCAGCGAGCGGCAGATGCACGCGCTGCGAGCGAAGATCGCCCAGCTCGAGCACAAGTTCGCCGAACTGATCCGCTTCGGCGAGGAAAACGACGAAATTGGCGAGAAGGTCCATCGCATGTGTCTCGCGCTGATGAGTGCGGAGAACTTCGACGACATCCTGCAATTGACGATGACGCACCTGCTCGACGACTTCTCGGTTCCCCACGTCGCGCTCAGGATCTGGAACAGCGTGCTGACCAAGGAAGGCGATGAGTTTGCGCCGGTGTCAGAGGCGGTCAGTTTTCTTGCCGGCGATCTGCAGCGACCGTATTGCGGTACGCCCTGCAATGACGAGGTCATGGGTTGGTTCGGCGAGTCGGCCGATGCGATCCGATCGATCTGCCTGGTGCCGCTGTCGCGTGAGAATGCCCCGTTCGGGCTGTTGGCGATGGGTTCCGAGGAGCCGGAGCGTTTCTACCCCGAGATGGGGACGCTGTACGTCCGCCGCATCGGCGACCTGGTCGGCGCCGCGGTGCTCGCCGAGCTCGGCTGATCGCGAGCGGGGTGCGGCGTGGCCGGCGGGCAACTCGGCGAACCGATGGAAGCCTATCTGCGACAGCTCGAGGTCGAGCGTCGCGCCAGCCGACATACGCTGGTCGCCTACCGTCGTGATCTGGCCGAACTGTCGCGGCTGGCTGCGCCGGCGGATCCGGCCGGACTCGCACCGCACGACATCCGACGGCTGGTGGCGCAACTACACGGCGCCGGCCTCGGCGGGCGTTCGATCGGGCGCCGGCTGTCTGCCTGGCGTGGTTTCTTCCGCTGGCTGGTGCGCCACCGCGGGCTAGCATCGAATCCGGCCGAAAGTATCCGGCCGCCGCGTTCGCCATCGCGCCTGCCGGCTGCACTGACCCCGGATCAGGCGGCTGCGCTGCTCGATGCCGAACCCGATGATGCGCTCGAGATTCGCGACCGGGCGATGTTCGAACTGTTCTATTCGAGCGGCTTGAGATTGTCCGAACTCGCCGCGCTCGACATCGACGTGGGCGTGGATCCGGCTGCGCGCGAGGTGACGGTCACCGGCAAGCGAGGCAAGACCCGCTGCGTGCCGGTCGGCGACAAGGCGATGGCCGCACTCGCGGCCTGGCGTGCGCACCGCGATGCGCTGGCTGCCACGGGCGAACCCGCACTGTTCGTCGGGCAGCGCGGACACCGGCTGTCCGTGCGCAGCATCGAGGCCCGGCTGGCGCGCTGGGCCCGCCGCTGTGGCGTCGGCATTGGCGTCCATCCCCACATGCTGCGCCATAGCTTTGCCAGCCACCTGCTGCAGTCCAGTGGCGATCTGCGTGCCGTGCAGGAACTGCTCGGACACGCCAGCATCCGCAGCACGCAGGTTTATACCCACCTCGATTTCCAGCACCTGGCTCGGGTCTATGATGCGGCCCACCCGCGAGCGCGCAAGCGCGACTGAGGCTGCACGCAACCGGCGCCGCAAGGGCTCGCCAGGTCATCCGCCGGATCTGGTCCACCGCGACGAAATGCCCTATCCTGCTCGACCCCGAAGAGCCCCGGAGTCCGTCGGATGGCCGACCTGATCCTGAAGCCCGGCAAGGACCGTTCGCTGCTGCGTCGCCACCCGTGGATCTTCGCGGGTTCGGTGGCCCGTACCGATGGCCGGCTTCGGCCCGGCGACACCGTCACCGTCTTCGATCGCGACCATCGACCGCTTGCCCGCGCCGCCTGGTCGCCCCATTCCCAGATCCGGGCGCGGGTATGGAGTTTCGATCCGTCGCAGACGATCGATCATGCCTTCTTCAAGCGTGCGATCGCGGCGGCCGTGCGTCGCCGGACCGAGCATCCATGGCTGCGAGAGCAGCGGGGCGTGCGCCTGGTCCATGGCGAGTCCGATGGGCTGCCGGGGGTGATCATCGACCGCTACGGTGATGTCGTCGTGGTCCAGCTCACCAGTGCCGGGGCCGACAAGTGGCGTGGCGCGATCGTCGATGCGGTGGTGCAGGCCACCGGCTGCGGCAATGTCTTCGAACGTTCCGACTCCGATCTGAGGGCGCTGGAAGGCTTGCAGGCGTTGTCCGGCGTGCTCGCAGGCGATCTGCCTGCGGACCTCGCCATCGACGAGTATGGCGTGCGCCTGGCGGTGGATGTGGCGGGCGGCCACAAGACCGGCTTCTATCTCGATCAACGGGAGAACCGGGCGCTGGCCCGCAGCCTGGCGAGCGGGCGTCGCGTGCTCAACTGCTTCTGTTATACGGGTGGTTTCTCGCTGCAGGCACTCGCCGGCGGTGCGGCCGCCGTCCTGTCGATCGACTCGTCCGCGCCGGCACTCGATATCGCACGGCGCAACCTCGCACTCAACCCGCAACTCGACGCCGCGCGCGCCGAGTGGCTCGACGAGGACGTGTTTCAGGCATTGCGCCGATTGCGCAGCGACGGTCGGCGATTCGACATGATCATCCTCGACCCCCCCAAGTTTGCGCCGTCGGCTGCCCACGCCGAACGCGCGGCACGCGCTTACAAGGACATCAATCTGCAGGCATTCAAGCTGCTGGAACCGGGCGGGCTGCTGATGACCTATTCGTGCTCCGGCGGCATCGGCATCGAGTTGTTCCAGAAGATCGTCGCCGCGGCGGCGGTCGATGCCGGCGCCGAAGCGTACATGCTTCACCGCCTGGCCGCTGCGCCTGATCACCCGGTCGGGCTGGCGGTGCCGGAAGGCGAATATCTGAAGGGCCTGGTCTGCCGGGTGGGATGATCGTGGGCGCGCCGACCGGGTGACGTCGATCACCGTGGTGGCGCCGGTTCAGCTGGCGTGGCGCGACGGTGGCGCACTCGTCGACGGTTCGAGCAAGGCCCGCATGGCGCACCAGAGCACCAGGGCGTTGTTGAGATGCCATGCAAAGTGGGTGCCGATCGGCCACAGGGCGCACAGCCTCAGGTCGAGGCTGCGAAATGCCATCGACAGCGCGAACAGGCCTGCTGCGAGCCGCAGCCAACGAGCGGCCGCGGCGTGGGGACAGCCGATGGCAAGGATGATCAAGGCCAGCCATGGGCCGAGGTAGAGCTCCGAGCCGTTCAATGCGGGCAGGCGCAGGGCGGCCGCCAGCGCCGCGGTCGTCAGCAGTACGCCGACAACGGCCCCGGCGGCCCGCCGCGCCGGCCAGCCGAACAGGCGAACCAGCGCGCGGTGCACGTAGAGCAGCACGAAGATCGCAATGAATGCGACGTCGAGTACGCTGGCCCAGCGCGTTGCGACGGTATGGAAGATCAGGCTGCCGCAACCAACCAGCGCCAGCAAGCATTGCAGCCACAGCAGGTCGCCTCCGTGCCGCGCGTCGAGCCGGCTGCGCAGCGACCAGGCGGCGGCCAGAAAGGCGAGGTTGCTGATTGCATTGACCGGCTCTGCGAGCAAGTCGGGGGCCAGCCGCTCGCAGTAGAGGTCGATCGGTGAGGACCAGTCCATTGCCGGGCCTTGCTCAGATTCGGCCGAAGAAGCGCCGGATCACGCCGGTGCCGTGTGCGACGGGCGCCAACGGTCGAGGCCCGGCGGGCGGCGAGCGGAAAGCACAGGCGAAACGGCTTCGCCGTTGGCCTTCCCGCGCGAAGCCGTGCCCGCGCATTGCGGCCGCGGTGCTCGTCGCGACACACGATGCTGTCGGCAGCGGCGCCACCGGTGCCGGCGTCGTACGATCGGCGCCGCCGGCCATGTCACGGCGCCTCGCCCGGACCCTAGTGTCCGCCATGTTCACCTCGAACGCGCCAGCCCGGCGTCGGACCCGGATCGCCGGCCACGAAGGCACCGCCGATCAGTGCGATCGCGAGTATCAGCGCGGCAAAGTAGCGCCGATGCCAGGCGAGTGGCTTGTGTTCGCGGATGCCGCCGCCGAAATTCTTCAAGGCGACGACGCCGAGGCCGACGATGACCAGCAAGCCGGCCCCGAGCATGCGAGCCGACCACCCGGTGACATGGATGCCGACCGACGGATCCCAGCGGCCTGGCATGAAGAAGCCGCGACCGGTGGTCAGGTAGAGTCCGACCACCAGACACAGCGTGATGATGAAGACCTGCAGCGAACGCAACGGCGGCCCGCTCAGTCCTCGCCGAGCAGATCGGCCACCACCGGAACCAGCGCGTCACCGAGCGCCAGATGCTGGTCGGCATCCAGATGGACGCCGTCGGTGGCGCTGGCGTGGATCACCGTACCGGCGTCGAAGAATGGGCATGCGAGTTCGGCCGCGAGCGCCCCCAGGCGGCTGGCCAGTCCGATGCATTTTTGGTCGCCGCCACCGAACTTGTCGACCATGGTGCCGGCCGGCGTGCCGATCGGCGGCGGGGCGACGATCAATACCGGCGGCACCGGCATGCCCGGCTCGATCGGCGCCTCGCGGATCGCCGCCACCAGGGCAGCGACGCCCTGCGCCGCATGCCAGCTGTTGTGCGGATGCATCGACTGGAAGTCGTTGTTGCCGAGCATCAGGATCACCAGCGTCAGCGGGCTGTTCACCTCGATGCGCTGCGCCAGGCCATCGAGGCCGCTGCGGCCTGCCTTGAACGGGTCTTCCCAGACCGTCCGACGCCCGTTCAGGCAGTCCTCGATCACGCGCACGTCGTGTCCGCCTTCGTGAAGCTTCAGTTCCAGCCGCCCGGGCCAACGCACGCCGAACGGATGTCGCCCGCGGCTGCCGGGCACGATCCCCCAGGACAGGGAATCACCGTAGACCAGGATCTGCTTCATCGTGTCCTCTCCTCAATCGCCGCCGCAACCGCCCCCGCAGCCGCTGTCGCCGCCGCAGCCGCCGTCCGAACCACCGCTCGAGCAACCGCCGCCGCATCCGATGTGACTCGCGCATTGACCGCCGCGACCGCTGCCGCCGGCGGCGAGGCAGTCGAGTTGGTAGCGGAAGCCGTCGGCGATGCCGAGTTCCTCGTCCAATGCGAACAGCAGCGGCAGCGCGGCAGGGGCTCGCGGATTGATCTTCGCGCGGTGGCAGCAGATGCGCCAGGTGCGACGCAAGCCGGTGCCGGCCTGGGTCGGTGTCTGCATGGCCTCGGCCGGGACGTGATGCAGGAAGCGGCCCAGCGACCGCCGGCAGAAGACCTGGTAGTTTCGTGTGAACAGAATGAACTCGTGCCAGGCATCGTCGACCACCTGGGACGGCATCGCGACATGGCGCCGGCCGGCTTCCTGGCAGACTTCGAACCACTCGCGCAGTCCGTCGAAGACCCGCCTCCGGGCGCCCGCGTCGAGCTCCGGCCGGCGCTTGGCCAGGCGCTCGTCGAGCAGCCGCGAGAAGTCGAAATCGCGGACGAAGCGCCGCCGCCGCAGGTGGCTGACGATCTTCCATGCGATCGTCAGCAGCATCGCCGCGACGAGGGCGCCGAAAATGCCGAATGCAGTCGTCGGGTCCACCGTTCAGACGTCGCCGAACAGGCCGGAATCCCGCGGTCGCTCGAGCCCGAAGTGCGACCAGATCGCGTGGGTGGCGATACGGCCGCGCGGGGTGCGCTGCAGGTAGCCTTGCTGGATCAGGTAGGGTTCGAGCACGTCCTCGATGGTGTCGGTCGATTCGCCGATGGCGGCAGCCAGGTTGTCGAGGCCGACCGGGCCTCCGCCGAACTTCTCGAGCACTGCGCCCAGCAGCTTGCGGTCCATCAGGTCGAGGCCGAGGGCATCGACGTCGAGCATCGACAGCGCCGCGTCGGCGACTGTCGCATCCACGTGTCCGCCGGCCCGCACCTCGGCGAAGTCGCGGACCCGCCGCAGCAGCCGATTGGCGATGCGCGGCGTGCCTCGGGCGCGCCGGGCGATCTCGAGGGCGCCGTCGCTGTCGATCGTGACCTTCAGCAAGTCGGCCGACCGATCGACGATCCAGGCCAGTTCCTCGGCTGTGTAGAACTCGAGCCGGGAGACGATGCCGAAGCGGTCTCGCAGCGGATTGGTCAACATGCCCGCGCGGGTGGTGGCGCCGACCAACGTGAATGGCGGCAGGTCGAGTTTGACCGAGCGCGCCGCCGGACCCTCGCCGATCATGATGTCGATCTGATAGTCCTCGAGCGCGGGATAGAGGATTTCCTCGACCACCGGGCTGAGCCGGTGGATCTCGTCGATGAACAACACGTCGTGCGGCTCGAGGTTGGTCAACAGGGCGGCGAGGTCACCGGGACGCTCTAGCACCGGACCCGAGGTCTGGCGCAGATTGACACCCATCTCGGCGGCGACGATGTGGGCTAGGGTGGTCTTGCCGAGCCCCGGCGGACCGAACAGCAGCAGGTGGTCGAGGGCTTCGCCGCGCTTGCGCGCCGCCGAAATGAAGATCTCCAGCTGCTCGCGAATCTTGGCCTGACCGACGTATTCCGCCAGGCGCTTCGGTCGAAGCGCGCGCTCGATGGCCTCTTCCTGGCGGTTGCTGCTGCCGGCAGAGACCAGCCGGGCCTGCGGCTCGGGCGAGAGGCGGTCGGTTTCGATCATGGCGAGAGTCTAACGGAATGTGTCCGGCTTGCGCGGACCTCGCAATGCCCCCAATATGACTCCCTTGCGCCGCCCTGCGGCTGCTCACGGGAAACGCATGAACCTGGACAACAACGCACGTGCCATCGTAGGCGCGCTGGTCGCCGATGCCGCTTCGCTGGGACTGCACTGGCTCTACGATACCGACCGCCTGGCCGATATCGCGCTGCGCGGCGAACCGGTCTTCGTCGCGCCGGACCGGGTGAATTACGAGGGTGCCAAGGGCAGTTTCGTCCATTGCATGCGCCAGGCCGGCGACATGTCCGCCTACGGCGAGTGCTGCACGCTGATGCTGCGCCAGCTCGCCGAGGCCTCCGGGCGGTTCCAGCGGGTGACCTACCAGAGCCTCTATCGCCGGCACTTCGGTCCTGGCGGGGCCTATGTCGGCTATATCGACAAGCCGACCCGCGGCACGCTGATCCGGTTGATCCCGCACGAGGACCCTTCCACCTATCCGCAGCCTTCGGGGGTCGACGACGATCAGTTGCCGGCGCTCGCCTGCCTGCCGCCGGTGGTGGTCGCCGCCTATCGCTGCGGGCGGGACGATGCCAGCCTGTGGGACGAGATCGAGCACGTCGTGCGCGTGACCAACAACAATGAATACGCGGTGGACGCCGGCCGCGCGGCCGGCATGCTGCTGGTCGAACTGCTGCGTGGCCGCAAGCCGCTGGCCGCGATCGACTCCGCCGCCTCACGAGCCGGCGAGGATCTGGCTTCGAGAATGCGCGAAGCCGCACAGGGGTCGCGCATGGACGTGGTGTCGGCCGCAGCCCGCTTCGGTTCGGCCTGCCATGTCGAGCAGGGGCTGCCGCTGATCTGTCACATCGTCGCCCATGCCGGCAGCTATCGTGAGGCGGTGATCGCCAACATCATGGCCGGCGGTGACAGCTGCGGTCGCAGCATCGTGCTCGGTGCCGCGATGGCGATCATCGACGAGGTGCCGCTGGGCTGGATGGCCCGGTTGCGGCGCCTCGCGGAAGCACTCGACTGGATCGACCGCCTCGAATCGGCGCCCTGCTGATCAGCCGCGGTTGCCGTTGGGCTCGCCGCCCTGGCGCGGCCCGCCACGCGAGCGGCGACGACGGCCGCTGCCACCCGACGGACGCCCCTGTCCTTGTGCGCCTGCCTGCCCTTGCGGCGCGGGCCGGTTGCCATCCGCATTGCGGCCATTGCTGCCGCGACCGCGACCGCGGCGCTTGTCGCCGCCATTGGCGCTGCCGTTGCTGTTGGCGTTGCCGCGATTGTCGCGCGGCGCCGGCATGCGGTTGCCGTCCACCTCCGGCCGCTGCTTGACCCGGCGCCCGGTGGGGTCGATGTCCCAGCGATTGAAATTGACCTCGTCGACCTCGTCCTCGCGGTCATCGTCGAGCATTCCCGGCGGCAGCATGTTGCCCCGGGTCTCGTAGGTCGCCCGCGGGTCGATCGGCTGACCGCCTTCGGAACGCCGGCCGCCCCGCTTGCGCTGGGCGCGACCGTTGCCTCCGCCTTCGGACCGGTCCGCGCCGCCGCTGGCGGGCTGATCGGTGGCGTCGCGACCGCTGCGCTGGCGGCGCGGTTGCCGCGGCGGCCGCGGCTCGGATGCCGGGTCTTCGCCTTCCGCACTCGGTACGAAATCCTCGGGCAGGGCGCGTCGCTCGATGCTGCGGTTGATCAGCCGTTCGATTGCCGCCAAGAGCTTCAACTCCTCGCCGTCGACCAGCGTGATGGCTTCGCCTTCGCTGCCCGCTCGGCCGGTCCGTCCGATGCGGTGCACGTAGTCCTCGGGGACGTTGGGCAGGTCGAAATTGACGACGTGGGGCAATTGGTCGATGTCCAGGCCCCGCGCTGCGATGTCGGTGGCCACCAGCACCTGAAGTTCGCTGTTCTTGAACTGCTCGAGCGCCCGCGTGCGCGCGGTCTGGCTCTTGTTGCCGTGGATCGCAAGTGCCGTGACCTCGTGCTTGGCGAGGTATTCGGCGAGCTTGTTGGCACCGTGCTTGGTTCGGGTGAACACCAGCACCTGAAACCACTGGTGCGTCCGGATCAAATGGGCCAGCAGTTCGCGCTTCTGCTTTTGCCCGATCATGTAGATGGCCTGGCTCACCAGTTCCGACGCCGTGTTGCGGCGGGCCACTTCGACGCGTCCCGGGTTGTGCAGCAGGCCATCTGCCAACTCGCGGATCTCGTCGGAAAAGGTCGCCGAAAACAACAGGTTCTGGCGTTGCTTCGGCAGCAGCGCGAGGATCTTGCGGATGTCGCGAATGAAGCCCATGTCGAGCATCCGGTCGGCTTCGTCGAGGACCAGGATCTCGACGCCGGACAGATCGATGGTCTGCTGTCCGACGTGATCGAGCAGGCGGCCCGGCGTCGCCACCAGCACGTCGACCGGCTGCGACAGGCGTTCGATCTGCGGGTTGATCGAGACGCCGCCGAACATCACCATCGACGTCAGCGGCAGATGTTGGCCATAGACACGCACGGCCTGTTCGACCTGGGCGGCCAGTTCGCGCGTGGGCGCCAGGATCAGGCAGCGTGGTCTGCCGCCGGCCGGCTCGGCCGGAGGCGTCGCAGCGAGGCGATGCAGCATCGGCAGCGCAAAGCCGGCGGTCTTGCCGGTGCCGGTCTGGGCGGCGGCGAGCAGGTCGGTGCCCTCGATCACCATCGGAATGGCCTGCACCTGGATCGGCGTCGGCTCGGTGTAACCGGTATCGGCAATCGCGCGCAATAGCGGTTCGGCCAGCCCCAGGCTGGCAAAGCTTACTTCTGTCTGCAAGTCTCTTGCTCCAGCGGCAGCCTGCCGTTCGAGCCGAACGACACCAATCGAGGCGGGCGGGATGCGGCCGGCACTTGGCGCGGCGGAAGTTAAGGACAGCGGCCGGTGCGCTGATTGGTAGAGCGCACGGTACGGGGCGGATTGTACAAAAAAGTCCGGCCAGGTAAAGAAATTTCGTCGCCGACGGGCGAATCGCCACGACGGGCGTGCCGATCATGCTATAAAGTGCGTATGCACGTAAATGACATCGACGCCGGCCTCGGCCATCCGGGTCTCGAGCCCTTGCCCTGCACCGGCGCCCGCCTGCGACGCCTGAACCGCCGTACCACGGTGTTCTACGAGCAGTACCTGCGCCCGCTCGGCCTGCGGCTAACCCAGTACTCCGTACTGGTCCATCTCGGCAGCGCGCCACAGGCCCTGCTGGAACTGGCGGACCGTCTCGAGATGGACCGCACCACGCTGACCCGCAGCCTGCGGCCGATGATCGAACGTGGCTGGGTCGTGGCATCGCGGGGCAGCGATGCCAGGCTGCGGCTGCTCAGCCTGACCCCTGACGGCTTGGCTCTGCGGGAGCGCGCGCGGGGGCAGTGGGTGCGTGCCCAGCGCTCGCTCGAAGCCGTGCTCGGCCGGGCATTCACGTGCGAGTTGAACCAGCGCCTGGAAGAGGCGCTGGCCCGTATCAAGCCGTCCTTGCCCGAGGAGAACTAGATGGATCGCCCGATCGCCAAGGTGAGCCACTGGCCGTTGATCCTGACCGCGGCGGCACTGATGATGGTGACGATGGGCGGCCGCCAGTCGCTCGGCCTGTTCGTCTCGCCGATCAACACCAGCAGCGGCCTCGGCATCACGACCATCAGCTTCGCGATGGCCGTGGCCCAGTTCGTCTGGGGCGCGGCCCAGCCGGTGGCCGGCGCGGTGGCCGATCGCTACGGACCCGGCCGCGTGCTGGCGGTCGGCGTCGTGCTGATGGCCGCCGGCGCCGCACTGACGCCCCTGCTGTTCACCAGTGGCAGCGGACTGGTGTTCAGCATCGGCCTGCTGATTGCCGCGGGCTCGGGGGCTGGCAGCTTCTCGGTGCTGATCGGCGCGGCCGCGCAGCGGCTGCCGGCGAGCCGCCGCGGCATCGCGTCCGGCGTGATCAACGCCGGCGGTTCGTTCGGGCAGTTCGTGTTCGCGCCGCTGCTGCAGAAACTGATCGCGGTCTTCGGCTGGATGGGGGCGATGTATTCGCTGGCGCTGATCACGCTGGCCGCGCTGCCGCTCGCCGGCATCCTGCGCGGCCGGCGCGAACACGCGGAGTTGGCGGCCGCCCATGCCCGCGCCGAGCATCCCGGACGAGAAGACAGGGGCATGCGCCATGCGCTGCGCGAGGCGATGGCGGACCGCAGCTATCTGCTGCTGCATGCCGGCTTCTTTACCTGCGGCTTCCACATCGCATTTCTCGTCACCCACCTGCCGGGAGAGGTGGCCCTGTGCGGACTGTCGGCCGAGGTCGCGAGCTGGTCGCTGGCCATCATCGGGCTCGCCAACATCGTCGGCAGCCTCAGCGCCGGCTGGGCGGTGCAGCGCTATCGCAGCAAGTACGTGCTGTTCTGGATGTATGCCTCGCGGGCCTTGCTGGTCGCCGTATACCTGATGGCACCGAAGACCGCGACGAGCTTCTACATCTTTGCCGCCGGCCTCGGCTTCACCTGGCTGGCGACGGTGCCGCCGACTGCCGGCGTGGTCGGCAGGCTGTTCGGCACACGTTACCTGGCGACCCTGTTCGGCCTGACCCTGCTGACCCACCAGATCGGCGGTTTTCTCGGCGCCTGGCTCGGCGGCATCGCGATCAGCGCCAGCGGCGACTATCTGTGGATGTGGTACGCGGACATGGCGCTCGCGGCGGCGGCTGCGTTGTGCAACCTGCCGATCCGCGAGCCGCATCCGCGGCTGGCCGGCGCCGCCGCCTGAACGGCTTCGACGTCGGCAGTCGCGCTCAGCGGCCCCGTGACGCCTGACACGGCCGCCGCGCGTTGCACATCAAGACGGCCCGGGGCGTGTCGTTGAGCTTGTTTCCGTGCCTGCATCGCACGATCGACCCGGGGTGCCGCGATTCCGTTCTCTTCGATCAAGTTTTCCGAGCTGATCGGCTCGCTCAGCTTCGCGCTCGACCTCACCGAGGGGCAGCCGGCGGGGCATTGCGTGCGCAGCTGCTGGATCGGCACCCACATCGGGCGACGCCTGGGCCTGGACGATACGGCGCTGTGGGAGCTCTACTACACGCTGTTGCTGAAGGATCTGGGCTGCAGCAGCAATGCCGCCAGGATCTGCGAGCTCTACCTGACCGATGACCTCGGCTTCAAGCACGACTTCAAGCGGGTCGACGGCAGCCTTCGCCGGGTGCTGGAATTCGTCGTCGGTCACACCGGCCCGGGCCTGGGGCTCGTCGAACGGGTCCGTGCGGTCGGGCGGATACTCCGGCACGGCGACGCATTCGCCCAGGAACTGATCGAGACCCGCTGCCAGCGTGGTGCCGAGATCGCACGCCGGCTGCGCTTCAGCGAAGCCGTCGCCGAAGGCATCCACGCCCTCGACGAGCATTGGGACGGCGGTGGCCGGCCCGACCGCCTGGCCGGCGAGGCGATTCCGCTATACGCGCGGATCGCACTGCTGTCGCAGGTGGTCGACGTCTTTCACACCGCCGGCGATGCGCGCGCCGCGCTCGACGAGGCGCGCCGGCGAGCCGGCAGCTGGTTCGATCCGAAACTGGTTGCGGTCCTGGATACCCTGGCCGACGACCGGCCGTTCTGGAACATGCTGGCCTCCGATGAGGTCGATCGCGCGGTATTCGCGCTTGCGCCGGGCCGCCGTGAGGTTGCGCTCGACGAAGAGTACATGGACGAGATTGCGGCCGCGTTTGGTTACGTGGTCGACGCCAAGAGCCCGTATACCGCTGGACACAGCACGCGCGTCGCGCTCTATACGGACATGCTCGCTGCGGAATTGGGGCTGGACGCGGCCAGGCGCCGCTGGTTGCGTCGCGGGGCGCTGCTGCACGACGTCGGCAAGCTCGGGGTATCCAATGCCATCCTCGACAAGCCCGGCAAGCTCGACGACGAGGAATGGACGGCCGTCAGGCAGCATGCCGAACTGTCCGAAGCCATCCTGTCGCGAATTCCGGCGTTCGGCGAACTGGCCAGGGTCGCCGCGGCCCATCACGAGCGACTGGACGGCAAGGGTTATCCGCGTGGACTCCTTGCCGACCGCATTCCGCTCGAGACGCGCATCATCACCACCGCGGACATCTTCGACGCGATCACGGCCGAGCGCCCGTACCGGGGCGCCATTCCGGTGCCGAGATCGCTCGAGATCATGGCCGAGAACGTCGGCACCGCGATCGACGCGCGTTGCTTCGATGCGCTGCGGGCGAGCCTGCAGGAGACACCCGCGGCCGCCGCGCCGATCGCCGCTTGACGATCCCGGCGGTCGCAGCTATCGTCGGAGCCATGACTACCCTCAAGGCCATGATGGCGGCCTCCCCGGCCGTGACCAAGCGCGCCGCCCCTGGCGGACCGGGCCTGCTGCTGCGCGTTCCGCGCAGCTGACCACTTACCCCTTCCTGTCGAGTTTCAGCCGAGCCGAGACGCCCGCGGTGCGTCCACGCCGATTCCCTTGCAATGACAATGACGTCAATCCGAATGCCATGACGATCCACTGCCAGAACCTGCGACTGCAGACCGACTTCCGGGCCCCGTGACACGGCGGCCGTCCGGGAGTCCGATGCCGCCCGCCCGCTACCCGTCCGCAGACATGGAGAGACGACAATGTTGAAGCAACCCGCCACCAAGTACCGCCCCTTCGCCCCCTTTGCCGGCGATGTCCGATTGACCGACCGCCAATGGCCCGACCGGCGCATCGAACAGCCGCCGGTCTGGATGAGTACCGACTTGCGCGACGGCAACCAGGCACTGTTCGAGCCGATGGACACCGAACGCAAGCTGCGCATGTTCCGCATGCTCGTCGACATCGGCTTCAAGGAGATCGAGATCGGCTTCCCGTCGGCATCCCAGACCGACTTCGATTTCGTGCGTCTGCTGATCGACGGTGAATACATTCCGGACGACGTCACGATCGAGGTGCTGACCCAGGCACGTGAACACCTGATCGACCGGACGTTCGAAGCGGTGCGGGGCGCTCGTCGCGTCATCGTCCATTTCTACAACGCCTGCGCCGAGAACTTTCGCCGCATCGTCTTCAACGAGGACGAGGCGGGCGTGCGGCGGATCGCCGTAGACGGGGCTCGGATGATCCGCGATCGCGCTGCGCGCCAAACCGACACCGATTTCGTGTTCCAGTACAGCCCGGAGGTGTTCTCCGGCGCCGAACTCGGCTTCGTGCGTGACGTCGTCGATGCGGTGACCGCGGTCTGGCAGCCGTCCGCCGATCGGCGCTGCATCATCAATCTGCCGGCGACGGTCGAAATGAGCACGCCCAACGTCTATGCCGACCAGATCGAATGGATGCATCGCAACCTTGCCCGTCGCGACGGCATCATCCTCTCGGTACATCCCCACAACGACCGCGGCACGGCCGTGGCGGCAGCCGAGCTCGCGCTGATGGCCGGTGCCGACCGTGTCGAAGGCTGCCTGTTCGGCCATGGCGAGCGCACCGGCAACGTCGATCTGGTCACGCTCGCGCTCAACCTCTACAGCCAGGGCGTACACCCCGGTCTGGATTTTTCACGGATCAACGAAGTCGCGCGCACGGTCGAGCATTGCACTCAGTTGCCGATCCATCCGCGACACCCGTATGTCGGCGATCTGGTATTCACCGCGTTCTCCGGCTCGCACCAGGACGCGATCAAGAAGGGCTTCACCGCCCAGCGCCAGGGCGAGGCCTGGGAGGTGCCGTACCTGCCGGTGGATCCGGCGGACATCGGCCGCACCTACGACTCGATCATCCGCGTCAACAGCCAGTCCGGCAAAGGGGGCATCGCCTACCTGCTCGAACACGAGTACGGCATGGTGCTGCCGCGTCGCCTGCAGGTGGAGTTCTCGTCGGCGGTGCAACGACTCGCGGACAGCACCGGGACGGAAGTGCGCGCAAGCGACATTTGGCGGCTGTTCAGTGCCGACTATCTGGAACTCGCCGCCCCGATCGACTATCTCGAACACCACCTGTTCGAGCAGGGCGCTCAGCAGGGCATCGCGCTGACGGTCGACATCGACGGCGCCCGCAGGACCTTGCGCGGCATCGGCAACGGTCCGATCGACGCAGCGGTGCATGCGCTCGGCGCCGACGTTGACGTACTCGACTACGAGGAGCGGGCGATCGGCCATGGCTCCGATGCGCGCGCGGTGGCCTTCGTCGAACTCGCGGCGCCTGGGCTGAACGGCAGCTGCTTTGGCGTCGGCATGGACGGAAACATCGTCACCGCGTCGATCCGGGCGATTCTGTCGGCCGTCAATCGGGTCGCCCGGCGCCGCCCGAATGGCCTGGATTGCGGTACCCGCGCCCAGCACAGTGCCTGACTCCGAAAGATCCGCCGCCGCGCTCGCGTCGGCGACGGGCGACCGGTCGGAGCCCGTGGGCGATGCTTTCCCCGCCCACGGGCTGCCGGACTACCTCCAGCGGACCTACCGTTGGGCCTATCTCGACCGACGCATGCTCTACTGGCTGGACCGTCCGGCCGTGGTCTCGGCCATCCTGTGGGGTAACGCCGGTCGGCTGATGGACGCTGCTGCATCCTGCTTCGATGGCGGGCAGCACGTGTTGCAGGCGGCAGCGGTGTACGGTGACTTCTCACTTCGGCTGGCACGCAGGCTCGGCCAGCACGGTCGGCTCGAGGTGCTCGACGCGGCCCCGCTGCAGGTCGCCAACCTGCGCCGCAAGCTGCGCGGGCATGGCAACGTCCGTGCACGGGTGCACGACCTGCGACGCCCGCTCACCCGGCGCTATGACGGCGTCTGCTGCTTCTTCCTGTTGCACGAGGTGCCGGCAGAGATGCGGCGGTGCATCGTCGACAATCTGCTGGCCGCGGTCGAACCCGGCGGCAGCGTGGTCTTCGTCGATTACCACCGCCCGCATGCGGGGCACCCGCTGCGATGGCCGATGCAGTGGGTCTTCAACCGGTTCGAGCCCTTTGCGGCGTCCCTGCTGGGTCAGGATCTGACGACGCTGGCCGGCCAAAGGTCGGACTTCGAATGGCGGCGGACGCTGTTTTTCGGTGGCATGTACCAACTCGTCGTCGCCCGGAGCATCGTGCTGTCCGAATGCAAGCACAACCGAGAAGTTTTCGCAAGTGTTTGATTGTGCGGTGCAATGAGAGGGGGCCGATGCTGTACGTATAGCCATTTGAAGTATTCGTAAATGCTTATCACTTTCGAACGATTTCCCCTTTTCGATTAAGCGGTTACAGTGTCGCCATGAACATCGAGCGTGCACTGGTTGACGATGCCGGCAAACGGCAGCGACGACAGCGTCGACTGGCCGTGTGGTTGACCCTGCGGGCTGCCTTCGGCCAGACCGTCCTCGCCGGTCTGATCTTCGCAGTGCTCGCGTTTGGCCTGTGGTTCGCCTTCGCCGGCAACGGCGAGCAGTTCGCGTTGCGCATCGTCGCCGCGCTGGCGCTGGTGTTCGTCGCCGGTCAGCTGCTGTCGTGGCTGTGGCAGCCGCCGTCCGAAATCGCCGGCGTCACGCTGTCGCGCGAGGAATCTCCCGGCCTCTTCGACGAGCTCGATCGGCTATGCCGACACTACCGGCTGTCTGCCGTAGACCGCGTGATGATCGGTTCTGACATCAATGCGACGGTGGTCCAACTCCCCGAACTCGGTCTGTGGGGGCGTTTGCAGACCACCCTGGTGGTCGGTCTGCCACTGCTGCATAGCCTCAGCCCCGAGCAACTTCGCGCGATTCTCGCCCACGAACTGTCGCATCTGGCGTTGCAGAGGCGGCCGCTGGCGGCCTGGGCCGCACAGCTCCGGGCATGGTGGCACCGGGTCCTGATGGCGATGGAAGAGGATGAGACCGTGGTCGGCTGGCTGGCCACCCGGATGCTCGCATGGCACGCCTACGATTACCTGCTCGACAGCGTCGAGCTGGCCCATCTCGAGGAGTACGAGGCCGACGGCGCTGCGGCCGAGATCGTCGGCGCTGAATGCCTTGGCGAGGCCTTGATCGAAGTGGCGATGAAGGAGCGCTATCTGCGCGAGGAGTACTGGGATGCGGTCATGAGCCAGTTCGAGTACCCCGTGCAGGACGGTCCGATCCTGCCGTTCCGCGAGATGGGCGTCGGTGTCGCGCTCGGCTTCCGGCGAAGCGAGCAGGCGGGGCGCATGGGCGAGTTGCTGCAGGCCGCGCCGGGGCTGGAACTGCATCCGTGCCTGAACGACCGGCTGGCTGCGATTCGTGTGGCGCCGCATTCGACCGTCGCCGTCGGCCCCTCGGCCGCCGATCGTTACCTCGGCGAGACTGCCGGCGAGCTTGCCTGCCGCCTGGACCGTGCCTGGTGCATGGCCCTCGCCCCCTGCTGCAGGTAGCCAGGCACCGCCCGCCCGCCGTCGGACGGCGGCATCGCGATTCAATCGACGTATCCCGCAGCGTAGAATCCGGCTGATGCGCAGTCTTCAGACAGGTCGGCGCTGGCTGCCGCCGCTGCTCGCGGCGCTGCTGGTGCTGGCATCCACCCTGCAGTTGCTGGCCCATTCGGCGCCGGCTGGATCGCGCTTGGCCGATGTCTGTGTCGCCACGCCGGCGGCCGCCGGCCCGCTCGGGCTGCCGAAGGGCGCCCCGGCCACCTCCTCGCAGAAGCTGTGCTCGCTTTGCATCGCCGCCCTGCATGGCGGCTGCGTCGGCACCGTGCATGTACCGTCCGCGGCAATCGCGACGTCGGTTCCGGAATCGCCACCCCCGCTGCGTCCGACGATCTTGCGCGGACCCGACCGGCGAGCCCGCGCGCCGCCCGTCCTGGTCTGAATCGACAGCTTTCTGCCTGACACCCGTGCTGGCCGCCACTTGCGGATCCAGCCAGATTCGGACCTATGGAGCAACCGTATGAACAGATATGTCAATGCCATCGCGATCGGACTCGTCGTCTGCGGCATCGCCCGCGCCGAGGTGACCGTCAGCGATGCCTGGGTGAGGGCCAGCCTTCCTCAGCAGCGGGCCACCGGCGCCTTCATGAAGATCCATTCCAATGGTGAGCGCCTGCGACTCGTCGGTGCCGAGTCAGCGGTCGCCGGCGTCGCCGAGATCCACGAAATGCGGATCGAGAACGACATTGCCCGCATGGGACCCGTGGCGGGGGTCGACATCGTGCCCGGCGCAACCGTCGAACTGCGTCCCGGGGGCTACCATGTGATGCTGATGGATCTGCACCGAGCGCTCGAAGCCGGCACCGAAGTGCCGCTCGTGCTGGTATTCGAGGGCGCAGGCGGTGAGCCTCGCCGGGTGCCGGTGACGGCGTCGGTGAAGCCCCTCAACACGCGTGTCGGCGGGCATCGGCAATGACGCCGCGGCGGGGTACGCGGCGCTGCTGGACGCACTGCGTGCTCGCGCTGGCACTCGCCGTTACGATTGCCGGCGGGGTCGCTGCGGCCGACGGCGAGTTCCACGCAAAGAAGCTCGTGCATGCCAGCGAGCACCCGTTCCAGTTGCCCGACCAGGACGGCACGCTGCGCTCATCCGGCGACTTCAAGGGACGGGTGGTGCTGATATTTTTCGGCTTCACTCATTGCCCGGACGTCTGTCCGACCGAACTCGCGCGGCTGGCCGACGTGCTTGACCGACTGACGCCCGAACTGGCCCGTCAGGTGCAGGTGATCTTCGTCACGCTCGATCCGGTGCGTGATACGCCCGAGCTGCTGCGCGGCTACGTCGCTGCGTTTTCGCCCGATTTCATGGCCCTGCGCGGCAGCGAGGCCGAAACCGCAGCGCTCGCCGAGGATTTCCGGGTGTTCTATCGCCGGATCGAAGGCAGCGCAGCGGATCGATACATGCTGGAGCACTCCGCCTACATTCACGCCATCGACAAGCAGGGGCGCCTGCGCCTTCGCATACCGGGCTCGCTCGGTACCGCAGAGATTGCCTCGGATGTGCGCCGGCTGCTCGCCGAATGACGCCGGTTAGCGCAGGAAGGCTTCGGTGTCGGTGGCGTAGCCTTCGAGCGCGCGCTCGATTCGCCCGTTCGGCGCGACCCGGAGGATGCGCAGATCGAGGACCAGGTCTCCGTATTCGTAGCGGTAATTGACGCCCAGGCTTGCGGCGACGTTGGGGGTGTCGGCCGGACTGGCCCTGAGGAAATGCCAGTTGTCGCCGTCGATGCCCCGCTCCTGACGGTAGCGTGCCCACGACGCCGGTGTGTCCTTGTCGGGCTCCAATCCGATCACGACGAATTCGACCTTCTTGTCGAGCCGCTCGGCGGCCACCTGCAGTGCCCGCAGTCTGCGTGCCGTGCTCGAACACACGGCGCTCCAGGTGCTGTGGTCCATCGCGACGATGGTCGGACGGCCGCGCCAGTCGGCGAGCCGTCGCTGCCGGCCGGCTTCGTCGACCAGCGGGTAGGGCAGGGCATAGACGTCGATCGTCGGTGCCGCGAAGGCAGGCCCGGCCAGCGCGGCCGCGATCACGAACGGTATCAGCATCGACAATCGGGGGCAGGGTGCCATGGCGACACCCTAGCGGAGTGATCGGCCGGCATCAATCGCTTCGCGGCGGCCGCCGTTCGCGGGCAGTGTCGAGCTGGCCGCACAGCTGCTCGGCGCCGTCGAGGACGCGGGGCGTGTGACGTTGCAGCAGATCAGGCGGAATGAAGAACAGGTTGTCGCGCCCGACCGCGGTCAGCCCGCGCCAGCGGCGCCAGTCGTCGAGCCACTCGGGCCGGGCCTGGTCCATGCCGCTGGCGACGATCGCCTCGGGATCGGCCGCGAGCACGGCCTCCTGGTTGATCTTGGGCGCCAGTTGATCGAGGCCGGCGAATACATTGACGCCACCACACAGCCGGATCACGGCGCTGATCAGGTGTTCGCCGTTGATCGTCATCAGCGGATCGTTCCACACCTGATAGAACATCCGCACCGGCGGTTCGGCCTGGTAGCGCGAGCGCAGCAAGGCATGGCGTTCGCGAAACGCGTCGGCAGCGGCCGTAGCAACCTCGCCGGTGCCGGCCAGCGTGCCGATCTGCTCGATGCTTGCGGCGACTTCCTCGAGGCTGCGTGCCTCGCTGACGAACACCGGAATGCCCAGCGCGCGCAAGCGGGCCAGGTGGGCCTCGCGGTTGCCGCTGCGCCAGCCAAGGGCCAGATCGGGGCGCAGCGACGCGATCGCTTCGAGATCCAGTGCGTTGTAGCTGCCGATCTGCGTCAGGGCGGCGGCCGCCGGCGGGTAGTCGCTGAAGTTGACGACACCGACCAGCTGGCCGCCGGCGCCGGCGGCGTAGACCAGCTCGGTGATGTGCGGCGCCAGGCTGACGATGCGCCGTGCGGGCGCCGCCAGCGTCAGCACCTGACCGTTGGCGTCCTCCAGCGTGACGGCCCGGGCCGGCGCCGGCAGGATCAGCGCCATCAGCAGCCAAGCCAGGCAATTGCGCATCGTTTGGCCTCGAGGGTCGTGTCGCGGAAGGTTCCCGGGTGCAGCCATTCCGGACGCCATGAGCGCACGGGAATCGCCCTGCCGACGCCTAGGGCAAACCCATCGCACCGCCATGGCGGCAAGGGGCGCCGCTGGCCCGCAGGCCCGCCACTCGCCTGCAGGCACGGGCGCGCGGTTTCCGGGATAATCCGCCGCCATCGGCGGATTGCCGGGCATTCTAGCCCGGATCATCGACCGAGCAACCGATCGAGCCGTCTGCGGATGTCATGACCCGAAATCGCGCGCTGATGGTGCAGGGCACCACCTCGGACGCCGGCAAGAGCACGCTGGTGGCCGGCTTGTGTCGCCTGCTGGCACGTCGCGGTGTGGCAGTGGCCCCGTTCAAGCCGCAGAACATGGCCCTGAACTCGGCGGTCACGATCGACGGCGGCGAGATCGGGCGCGCGCAGGCATTGCAGGCCCAGGCCGCGCGGCTGGCACCCCACAGTGACATGAACCCGGTGCTGCTGAAGCCGACCAGCGACACCGCCGCCCAGGTGATCATCCACGGCCGCGTCGCCAGCGACTTGTCGGCCGCCGATTACGATGCCTACAAGCCGCGCGCCATGAGCGCGGTTCTGGCGAGCTGGCGCAGGCTGTCGGCGCAGCACCATTGCGTCGTGGTCGAGGGTGCCGGCAGCCCGGCCGAAATCAATCTGCGCGAACGCGACATCGCCAACATGGGATTCGCCGAGGCCGTCGACTGCCCGGTGGTGCTGATCGCCGATATCGACCGGGGCGGCGTGTTTGCCCACCTCGTCGGCACCCTCGAACTGCTGTCGGAGTCCGAGCGGGACCGTGTCGTCGGCTTCGTCATCAACCGCTTCCGCGGCGACATCGCGCTGCTTGAGCCGGGCCTCGACTGGCTCGAACGGCATACCGGCAAGCCGGTGATCGGCGTGTTGCCCTACCTGCAGGGGCTGTTCCTCGACGCCGAGGACGCCCTCTCCGACAGCGCCGGCGGCAAACGCGGCGCCCGCCTGCGGGTGATCGCGCCGGCGCTGCCGCGGATCGCCAACCATACCGACCTCGATCCGCTGCGGCTGCATCCCGAGGTCGACTTCGAATGGATCGGACCCGGGCGACCGATGCCACCGGCAGATCTGGTGGTGTTGCCCGGTTCCAAGAGTGTTCGCGCCGACCTTGCCTGGTTGCGCGCCCAGGGCTGGGAGAAGGCACTGCTGAGGCACTTGCGCTACGGCGGACGGGTGCTCGGCATCTGCGGTGGCTACCAGATGCTCGGCGAGCGCATCGACGACCCGGACGGGCTGGAGGGGCCGGCCGGCAGCAGTGACGGGCTCGGCCTGCTCGCGCTATCCACCCGACTGGCGCCGCGCAAGCGACTGGACATCGTCTCCGGCGAACTGCAATTGGGCGCCGGTGGTGCGGTGCGCGGCTACGAGATCCACATGGGCGTGAGCTGTGGCCCCGGGCTTGCCCGACCGCTCGTCGGGCTCGACGACGGCCGGGCCGATGGCGCCGTCTCGGACGATGGCCGGGTCGCCGGCACCTACCTGCACGGGCTGTTCGAGGGGCCGGCGGCGCAGGCCTCGCTGCTGTGCTGGGCGTCCGACGGCGCGTCCTTCGAGCCGGTCGATGCCGCCGCCCGTCGGGAGGCCGACATCGACCGGCTGGCCGACGTCGTCGAGGCTTCGCTGCGTCTCGAACTGATGTTCCCGTGGCTTGCTGCGAAACCGGCCACGGGCGCCTGCGAGGGCGGCTTGACCGGGTGTTGACCCCTCTCTAACATCGCGCCATGGACGCAGAACTTTCCCTGCTCGAGCAGCAGATCGACCAGCTCGCTGAGCGCTTTCAGCAGCTCAAGAACGAGAACCGCGAATTGCGGGATCGCCTGAACATCGTCGAGGCCGACAACCGGCGCCTGAGAGACAAGGTCGAACTCGCCGCGGCGCGCGTCGAGGCGGTCCTCGAGCAACTGCCGCAGGCCTGATATGGAAACCCTTGAAATCACTCTGCTCGGCCGGGAATACCGGGTGTCATGTCCCGAGGAGGAACGTGAAGGCCTGCTCGCGGCAGTCCGTTTCCTCGATGAAAAGCTCAATGATCTGGCGGCAAAGACCAACACCGCCGGCGAAAAACTGGTGATGATGACGGCGCTCAACATCACCCACGAATACCTCCAGTTCCAGCGCTCCGGCGGGTTTGACATGCCCGCCTTGAAGCGTAGAATCGGTTCCATGAATGAACGCTTGGAGCATGCGCTCGGCAAGCAGGAGAAGCTCTTCTGAAGCGCGCTGCGGGCGTCGGGGTCAATCCCCTGCAGTGTTTGTGTTGGCCGTAGATTCCTTGAACCAATGTCTTCGAGACTTGGTTGCTGACTGATGATTCGCCAGTGTGCCGTCCCCACTGTCGGGAATGCCTGAGGCGATCGGAAAGCGACCTCCCTGAATCCCAGGTTCAGGATGCCCGGCCAGGGCGGCACACGCGGGGGGCCATACAGGAAGGGCGTGGCAGATTGCCGCGCCCTTCTGTCTTTGTCGCCAACGTATGGCGCTCAGCGCATCGGTGTGTCGATCGCGCCCGGCGACGCGCACGGGTACAGCGCGATCCGTCCGTCGGCCGCGGTGCCGCCGATCCAATCGGTAAGTGGGCGGCATTCTCCGGCCGCGCACAGCCGGTATTCGGGCTGACTGCCGCCTGAGGACAGCAAGAGCCGTTGCACGCGTCGTGCTACCCGGTAGTGCCAGACGCCGTCGCGCAGCACCGCGCCGTCCGGTGGGTCCATGCCGGCGCCGCTGCCGCGAATTCTGGCCTCGACCAGCACCAGCGCGTCGCCGTCGATCCGCCAGTCCTCCTGCCACGCGATCCGTTCGACCGAATGCGTCCACTGCAGCGTGAACAGGGTCGCGGCCAGCGACGACAGCAGCCCGCCACTGGCGAGGCACAAGGCACTCACGAGACCCCCTCCGGCGAACGCGATTTCGCTGCACTGCTCGACTGCGCGACAATCACCCCCACCGACAACCTCCGATCGAAGCCCGTACGAGAGAGCCTAGCATGCGCTACTGGTTGATGAAGTCCGAGCCCGAGGAGTGCTCGATCGACGACCTCGCGAAGATGCCGGAGCGGCGCGTACCGTGGTTCGGCGTGCGCAACTACCAGGCCCGAAACTTCATGACCCGCGACATGGCGATCGGCGACGGCGTGCTGTTCTACCATTCGAGCTGTCCGCAGCCGGGCATCGCCGGGCTGGCCCGCGTCGCGAGCGCGGCCCACCCGGACGAGACCCAGTTCGATCCGCAAAGTCCCTATTTCGACCCCAAGGCCAGCCGTCAGAAGCCGCGCTGGTACAACGTCGATGTCGCCTTCGTCGCCAAGACCCCGCTGGTCGGCCTGGCAGCGCTGCGGGCCCGATCCGAGCTTGCCGGCATGCGCGTGCTGGCCCGTGGCAACCGATTGTCGATCACGCCGGTGACCGACGACGAGTGGCGCTTCATCCTTTCCGAACTGCTGGATACCGATCCCGATGACTTTCAATGAATGGTGGCTGGCCTATCTTCCGCTGGGCGCGTTCGTCGGATTCTTCGCCGGCCTGCTCGGCGTCGGCGGCGGCGCGATCATGGTGCCGATGCTGACCACCCTGTTCGTCGCCCAGGGCTTTCCGGACGACAAGCTGGTGCACCTCGCGCTCGGCACCTCGATGGCGGCGATCGTGCTGACCTCGCTGTCGAGCCTGCGTGCCCACCATCGCCACGGCGCAGTGCGCTGGGACATCGTGCGCGGCATCACGCCGGGCATCCTGCTCGGCACCTTCGGCGCGACCTTCATCGCGTCGCGGGTCGATTCCGAGCCGTTGGCGATCTTCTTCGCCTGCTTTACGTTCTACGTCGCGGTGCAGATGCTGCTCAACATCAAGCCCAAGCCGTCGCGCGAGCTGCCGGGCATGCTCGGTCTGTCGACCGTCGGTCTGGGCATCGGCGGCATCTCGGCACTGGTGGCGATCGGCGGCGGTTCGCTGTCGGTCCCGTTCATGACCTGGTGCAACGTCAAGGTCCAGAACGCGATCGGCACCTCGGCCGCGATCGGGCTGCCGATCGCCCTGTCCGGCACCTTCGGCTATCTGGTGAACGGTTGGGGCGAACAGGGCATGCCGGCGCTGACCCTCGGCTACGTACACCTGCCCGCCCTGGTACTGGTGGCCGGGGTGAGCATGCTGACCGCGCCGCTCGGCGCCCGGCTCGCGCACCGCCTCCCGGTCGCCACCCTGAAGAAGATCTTCGCCGGCCTGCTGGTGCTGTTGTGCGCGAAGATGCTGCACAGCGTGTTCGGCTGATGCCGGGCATCGCCGTCGGACAGAGGCCGCGCGCGGCAAAGCCTCGCAGCAGTGCCAGATCGATGGCCTGCTGAACGTCCATGAAGCGGGCGTAGTCGGCCGTAGTGACGAAATGGACGACCTCGAAGTCCAGCGACGACGCAGCAAAGGCCTTCAGGTGGGCTTGGTCGAAGCGGGGGTTGTCGATGCCCGCCACGACCTCGCGCACAAGCGCCGGAATTGTCTCGAGCAGGTCCGGTGCGGTGTCGTAGCGGACGCCGAAGCGAAACGCGATGCGGCGCTCCTGCAGCCGCTTGAAGTTGCGGATGCGGCTCGCCAGCAGATCACCATTGGCCATCACCACCTGCTCGCCAGACAGGCTGCGGATGCGTGTGGTCTTCACGCCGACATGCTCGACCGTGCCGGCAATGTCGCCGACGACGATGAAGTCGCCGATCACGAAGGGCTTGTCGAGGGCGATCGACAGCGACGCGAACAGATCGCCGAGGATGTTCCATACCGCCAGCGCGGTGGCGCCGGCGCCGTCTGGCTCGCGCGCGGCGGCCCGCCGCGCGAGCCAGAATCGCACCGCCTGGCTTGCCCACAGGCCTGCCTGTAGGCACACCCGGCCCATCACCGCCTGTGTCGTGCGGCGTGCGAATCCCTCGGGCAGGTCGAGACGCTGAGTGCCAGCAGCAGCGAGACGCCCGCCAGCGTCCAGTTGCGGGTGCTGCCGAGCACGTCGACCACCAGATCGTCCCATTTGACCGCCGTTCCGGCGGCCAGTGTGCCGAGGCGTGAGCGCACCACCCGGTGCAGCAGCGAGAGTGCGAGGAAGCCGGCAACCGCGACCGTGATCGCCAGCAGGAATGAACCGATGTTGTTGTTGTCGACGATGTGCCAGAGTGCCTTCATCGACCTCTGAATTGCGGCGTGCGCTTGGCGAGGAAGGCGGCCATGCCTTCGCGGTAGTCGTCGGTGTCGAGGAACGCGAAGGCCGCGCGTTTCTCGTCTTCGGTCAGCGCTGCGCCGCGGCTCAGGCGATGGACCCAGTGCTTGTGCCAGCGCGCCACCAGGGGCGCGCCGGCGACGATGCGCCGGGCGCTGGCATCGGCCTCGGCAATTGCATGGCCGTCGTCGACGACCCGCGTCAGCAACCCCTTGGCCTGAGCTTCGTCAGCCCCGAGGATGCGCCCTTCGAGCAGGATCTCGAGCAGCACGGCCGGCCCCACCAACTCGAGCAGGCCGGCCATCTCGCCGGGATACATCGAGAAGCCGAGACGGTTGATCGGCGCGCCGAAGCGGGCCGAACGTCCGGCGATGCGCAGGTCGCAGCAGCCGGCAATCTCGAGGCCGCCGCCGATGCACGCGCCCTCGATCGCCGCGATGGTCGGCACCGGGCATGCACGGATGCCGTCGAGCGCGGCCGCCACCCATTCGTCGTGATAGGTCAGCGCCTGCTCGACGGTGCCGCGGACCGCGGGAAACTCCTCGATGTCGCCGCCGGCCGCGAACGCCTTGTCGCCCGCGCCGCGCAGGATCAGGCAGCGCAGCGAAGGGTCGGCATTGAGCGCCGCCATGTGGGCGCGCAGCGCCTGCCACATCGCCGAATCGATGGCGTTGAGCTTGCCTTCGTTGGCGAGGACGAGGGTGGCGACATCACCGATTCGTTGCAGCTCGACCTGTCCCGGCATGGCGACTCCAAGGGATTGGCATGCCGCCGAGTGTAACGAATTCATCGGTTCGGCCCCAGCAGGGGCAGCGGCATATGGGGCGCCCGCTATCGCCGGACGAATCCCCTGGCCGGAGCGGAATGATATTGGGGAACCGTCGTCGTGCGTATGTCGCGGCGATACCTGCTGTGTCTGGCCGGCGTGCCGCCTGTCACCGCCGGCGGCGGCGCGTTTGGCATCACGCATGTCGGTCATTTCAAGGTGCTCGACGATCTGCCATTTCGGCCGACTGCGTGGTCGGCGCCAGCTTCGCTTCCGGCGCCACGCTGGCGGAACTCGAGCCGGTTTCGGTCCGCCCGCTGGGGCCCGTTTTTTGTCGAACGCCCTGCCGCGCGACGACAGCCCGGACAAGGCGCTGCCCGCTTCGGCCCGTTCCCGGGTCGGAGGTCCATTCGCCCTTTCGGGCGCCGCCAACGGAATACTGGTGTCCGACCCGCGCCTTGGGGGCCGTTGTCCAACTTTGCCTCGATGCGCGGGGAAAATGACGAACACGCGAACTCGGTTTGCCGACACCGACTCGGTCCGCGATACGTGGGCGCTGCGGGCTACGACCTGCTGCAGGGCGAGCCGATCTGAGTCTCGGCCGAGGTCAGGTCCTCAGGCCGCCTGCTCGCGTGCCCGGGCAATGCGGGCCAGCGCGCTGCGCCCGCCGAGGATGTGTTCGCGCATGCGGGCTTCGGCCTGCGCCGGGTCACGCGCGACGAAGGCTTCGAGAATGCGTTGGTGTTCGCCGAGCGACTGTTCCAGACGGCCTTCGCTGAATAACGAATGATGGCGCGAGAGCTTGACCACCTTGCGCAGGTCCTCGATGCAGTGCTGCAGCCAGTGGTTGCCGGTGATTTGTTGCAAGCGTGCGTGGAAGGCCTGGTTGCCTTCGAAAAAGTGGTCGATGTCACCGCTGGCGGCGGCCCGCTCGAGCGCCCGGTGCATCTCGACCAGTTCGTTGATCTCGCGATCGCTGGCAGTTTCGGCGGTGGTCGCCGCGCACTGACCCTCGAGCAGGGCCAGTACCGAGAAGATCTCGTCCAGATCCTGCTCGGAGATCTCGGTGACGTAGCAGCCGCGGCGCGGCTTCAGCGTCACCAGGCCCTCCGCGGCCAGCACCTTGAGCGCCTCGCGCAACGGCGTTCGGGAGATGCCGTACTGGTCGGCGACGGCCTGTTCGTCGATCCACGTGCCCGGGCGCAGCTCGTGGGCGAAAATGCGCTCGCGCAGGCGTTCGGCGACCTCCTGGTACAGCGCAAGAGGGGCGATTCGGTTTGCGTTCATGCTCGCTATTGTAAGGCCAAAAGCAGGTCTTGCATTCATAATTATGGATAAAGTATTATTTTACCACTGTCCGGGCGGTCGAGCGACTGCGGATATAAAGGGAGGGGTCAGTTCCCGTTTCGGGCAGTGTTTCATTGGCAGCCGGGCGATTTCTTCGCCCGGCTGCTACGCTGTAGAACGATATTTTTCGAGGTGGCGGCAAGCCACCCGTAAGCCGAGGTGATCATTATGTCGAGCAACGAGGCGCCGGACCTGCCGCAGGTGGATCTGGACGCGTGGAAGGCCGCTGCAGAGAAGTCCACCAAGGGTCGCGGACTCGATTCGCTGACCTGGGTGACGCCCGAGGGCATCGCCGTCAAGCCGCTGTACACCGCAGCCGACACGGCCGGCCTGCCCCATGCCGACACCCTGCCCGGCTTCGAGCCCTTCGTGCGCGGTCCGCAGGCGACGATGTACGCCGGCCGGCCGTGGACGATCCGCCAGTACGCCGGCTTCTCGACCGCGGAAGAGTCCAACGCCTTCTATCGCAAGGCGCTCGCGGCCGGCGGCCAGGGCGTGTCGGTGGCATTCGATCTGGCCACCCACCGCGGCTACGACTCCGACAACCCGCGCGTCGTCGGCGACGTCGGCAAGGCCGGCGTGGCGATCGACTCGGTCGAGGACATGAAGATCCTGTTCGACGGCATCCCGCTCGACAAGATCTCGGTGTCGATGACGATGAACGGCGCGGTGTTGCCGATCCTGGCCGGCTACATCGTCGCCGCCGAGGAGCAGGGCGTTGCCCAGGAACAACTCTCCGGGACCATCCAGAACGACATCCTGAAGGAGTTCATGGTCCGCAACACCTACATCTACCCGCCGACGCCGTCGATGAAGATCATCGCGGACATCTTCCAGTACACCTCGTCGCACATGCCGCGTTTCAACTCGATCTCGATCTCCGGCTACCACATCCAGGAGGCCGGGGCGAACCAGGCGATCGAACTGGCCTTCACGCTGGCCGACGGCCTCGAGTACGTGCGCACCGGCATCAAGGCCGGCATGGACGTCGACACCTTCGCCGGACGCCTGTCGTTCTTCTGGGCGGTGGGGATGAACTTCTACCTCGAGATCGCCAAGATGCGGGCCGGCCGCCTGCTGTGGTGGCGGATCATGAAGCAGTTCGATCCGAAGAACACCAAGTCGATGATGCTGCGCACCCACTCGCAGACCTCGGGCTGGTCGCTGACCGAGCAGGATCCGTACAACAACGTGATCCGCACGACGATCGAGGCCATGGCAGCGGTCTTCGGCGGCACCCAGTCGCTGCACACCAATGCCCTCGACGAGGCGATCGCCCTGCCGACCGAATTCTCCGCGCGGATCGCCCGCAACACCCAGATCGTGATCCAGGAAGAGACCCACATCTGCAACGTGGTCGATCCCTGGGCCGGTTCCTACATGATGGAGAAGCTGACCCAGGACATGGCCGACAAGGCCTGGGCCATCATCGAGGAGATCGAGGCCATGGGCGGCATGACCAAGGCCGTCGAATCGGGCTGGGCCAAGATGAAGGTCGAGGAGTGCGCCGCGGAGAAGCAGGCCCGCATCGACTCGGGCAAGGACGTCATCGTCGGCGTCAACAAGTACAAGCTTGCCAAGGAGGATCCGATCGAGATCCTCGACATCGACAACCACAAGGTGCGCGAGGCGCAGATCGCCCGGCTCGACAAGATCCGCCAGACGCGCGACGCGGCGGCCGTCGGCCAGGCCCTCGATGCGCTCACCGCCTGCGCCGAAGGCAAGGGCGGCAACCTGCTCGACCTGGCGGTCAAGGCGATCCGCCTGCGGGCCACCGTCGGCGAGATCTCCGATGCGCTCGAGAAGATCTGGGGCCGTTTCCGTGCCAACCCGCAAGCCGTCTCCGGAGTGTATGCCGCCGTGGTTCAGGAACAGGACGACTGGAAAGCCCTGAAGGGCGAGATCGATACCTTCGTCGCCGACGAGGGTCGCCGGCCGCGCGTGATGATCGCCAAGCTCGGCCAGGACGGTCACGACCGGGGCGCCAAGGTGGTGGCCTCGGCCTTCGCCGACCTCGGCTTCGACATCGACGTCGGGCCGCTCTTCCAGACGCCGGAAGAGGCAGCCCGCCATGCGGTCGAGAACGATGTGCATGCCGTCGGTTGCTCGAGCCTGGCCGCCGGCCACAAGACCCTGGTGCCGGAAATCGTCAAGCACCTGAAGGCGATGGGTGCCGACGACATCATCGTCTTCGTCGGCGGCGTGATTCCGGCGCAGGACTACGACGCCCTCTACGCAGCGGGCGCCAAGGGCATCTTCGGCCCCGGCACGCCGATCCAGACCTCGGCGCGGGAGGTGCTCAAGCAGATCCGGCTGGCCCGCGCCGCTTGACCCCCACGATTCCGACGGGCGCGCACGGTGCGTGCCCGCGCCGGCCTATTTCTCGATGAACGCATTGCAGACCCCGCTTGCAGCCGAAGATCAGGCCCTCGTCGAGGGCGTGCTGTCCGGTCGCCTGCGCGCGCTGGCCAAGACCATCACGCTGATCGAGTCGCAGCGCGACGATCACAAGCGACGCGCCAAGGCCGTGCTCGAGGCGCTGCTGCCTCACTCCGGCGGCGCCATGCGACTGGGCATCTCCGGCGTGCCGGGCGTCGGCAAGTCGACCTTCATCGAGGCGCTCGGCCTGCATCTGATCGCGCAGGGCATGAAGGTCGCGGTGCTGGCGGTCGATCCCAGTTCGAGCCTCACCGGTGGCTCGATTCTCGGCGACAAGACCCGCATGGAACTGCTGTCGCAATCGACCTCGGCGTTCATCCGGCCGAGTCCGTCGGCGGGCAGCCTCGGCGGTGTCGCCGAGAAGACCCGCGAGGCGATGCTGGTGTGCGAGGCCTACGGCTTCGACGTGATCATCGTCGAGACCGTCGGCGTCGGCCAGTCGGAGACTGCAGTCGCCGGCATGACCGACATGTTCTGCCTGTTGCAGTTGCCGAATGCCGGCGACGACCTGCAGGCGATCAAGAAGGGGATCATGGAGATCGCCGACATGATCGTCGTGAACAAGGCCGACATCGACGCGCGCGCGGCGCAACTGGCCAGGGCACAGATGAAGAGCGCGCTGCATCTGCTGCGTCCGGCCAGCGCCAACTGGACGGTGCCGGTGCTGACCCTGTCGGCGCTGCACAAGGACGGCGTCGTCGAGTTCTGGCAGCAGGTGGAGGCCTACCGCAAGGCGATGCAGGCCAGCGGCGAGTTCGAGGCCAAGCGCCGGCATCAGGCGCTGGCCTGGATGTGGGAGATGATCGACAGTGGACTGCGGGCGCGTTTCCGCAGTCATCCAGAAGTGAAACGGCAGCTTCCCGGGCTGCGCGAGGCGGTCGAGGAGGGCGCAACGACGCCTTCGGCGGCAGCCTGGCGGCTGCTCGGCATGCTGAATTGAGGTCGGCAGCGACGCTGCCGGCGACGATCCAGAGCGACAGAAAAGGGACGATCCATGCAAGACATCATTCGCCGCCTCGAGGAGAAGCGCGAGATGGCGCGACTCGGTGGCGGCAAGAAGCGCATCGATTCGCAACACGCGAAAGGCAAGCTCACCGCCCGCGAGCGTATCGAACTGCTGCTCGACGACGGCAGCTTCGAAGAGTGGGACATGTTCAAGGAACACCGCTGCACCGACTTCGGCATGCAGGAAGAGCATGTGCCGGGCGACGGCGTCGTGATCGGCTACGGCACTGTCAACGGTCGTCTGATCTTCGTCTTCTCGCAGGACTTCACGGTGTTCGGCGGCTCGCTGTCGGAGACCCACGCCGAGAAGATCTGCAAGGTCATGGACCATGCCATGAAGGTCGGTGCACCGGTGATCGGCCTCAACGACTCCGGCGGCGCCCGTATTCAGGAAGGCGTGGCTTCGCTCGGCGGCTACGCCGACGTCTTTCAGCGCAATGTCATGGCCTCCGGCGTCGTGCCGCAGATCTCGCTGATCATGGGGCCATGCGCCGGCGGTGCCGTGTATAGCCCGGCGATGACCGATTTCATCTTCATGGTCAAGGATTCGTCCTACATGTTCGTGACCGGCCCGGAAGTGGTGAAGACGGTCACCCACGAGGAAGTCACGGCCGAGCAGCTCGGCGGCGCGGTAACCCACAACACCAAGTCCGGCGTTGCCGATCTGGCCTTCGAGAACGACGTCGAGGCGCTGATGATGACGCGCCGGCTGATCAGCTTCCTGCCCGGCAGCAACCGCGAAAAGCCGCCGTCGGTGCCGTGCGTAGACCCCGCCGACCGCATCGACATGTCACTCGACACGCTGGTGCCGGACAACCCCAACGCGTCGTACGACATGAAGGAATTGATCATCAAGATGGTCGATGATCACGACTTCTTCGAACTGCAGCCCGACTATGCCAAGAACATCATCATCGGTCTCGCCCGGATGGAAGGCTCGACCGTCGGCATCGTCGCCAACCAGCCGCTGGTGCTGGCCGGCTGCCTCGACATCAAGAGTTCGATCAAGGCGGCCCGTTTCGTACGCTTCTGCGACGCCTTCAACATTCCGGTGGTGACGCTGGTGGACGTGCCGGGCTTCATGCCGGGCACCAGCCAGGAATACGGCGGCATCATCAAGCATGGCGCCAAGCTGCTCTACGCCTACGCCGAATGCACCGTGCCGAAGGTCACCGTCATCACTCGCAAGGCCTACGGCGGCGCCTACGACGTGATGAGCTCCAAGCACCTGCGCGGCGACGTGAACTTCGCCTGGCCGAGCGCCGAAATCGCGGTGATGGGGCCGAAGGGTGCGGTCGAGATCATCTTCCGCGACGAGAAGAACGACCCGGCGAAGATCGCCGGGCGCGAGGCCGAGTACAAGGCCAAGTTCGCCAATCCGTTCGTCGCCGGCGCCCGTGGCTTCATCGACGACGTCGTGATGCCGCACGAGACGCGCAAGCGCATCTGCCGCTCGCTGGCGATGCTGAAGGACAAGAAGCTCGACAACCCGTGGCGCAAGCACGGCAACATTCCGCTCTGAGCCCGGGAGGACACTCGACATGTTCAAGAAGATTCTGATTGCCAACCGTGGCGAAATCGCGTGCCGCGTGATCAAGACCGCGCGCAAGATGGGTATCCAGTCGGTCGCCGTCTATTCCGAGGCCGACAAGGGCGCGCTGCACGTCGACATGGCCGACGAGGCGGTGTGCATCGGACCGGCGCCTTCCGCCCAGTCCTACCTGGTGATGGACAAGATCATCGACGCCTGCAAGCAGACCGGCGCCGAAGCGGTGCATCCGGGCTACGGCTTCCTGTCGGAGAATGAGGAAGTTCTCGCGCCGGCTGGAGGCCGCGGGCATCGCCTTCATCGGCCCGAAGCCGAAGGCGGTGGCGGCGATGGGCGACAAGATCGCCTCGAAGAAGCTCGCCGACGAAGCCAAAGTCAACACCATCCCGGGCTACAACGACCCGATCGATACCGCCGAGCGTGCTGTCGAAATCGCCCGCGACATCGGCTACCCGGTGATGATCAAGGCATCCGCCGGCGGCGGCGGCAAGGGCCTGCGCGTCGCCCATGACGACAAGGAGGCCTTCGAGGGCTTCACGGCCTGCCGCAACGAGGCCAAGAACGCGTTCGGCGACGACCGGGTGTTCATCGAGAAGTTCGTCGTCCAGCCGCGGCACATCGAGATCCAGATCCTGGCCGACTCGTTCGGCAACACGCTCTATCTGAACGAGCGGGAGTGTTCGATCCAGCGGCGTCACCAGAAGGTCATCGAAGAGGCGCCGAGCCCCTTCCTCGACCCCGAGACGCGCAAGGCGATGGGCGAACAGGCGGTCGCGCTGGCCAAGGCGGTGGAGTACCAGTCGGCCGGTACCGTCGAGTTCGTCGTCGGCGCCGACAAGGACTTCTACTTCCTCGAGATGAACACCCGCCTGCAGGTCGAGCACCCGGTCACCGAGAACATCACCGGCATCGATCTGGTCGAGCAGATGATCCGCGTCGCCGCCGGCGAGAAGCTGACGATAACGCAGGACGACATTCCGCTCATCGGCTGGTCGATGGAGTGCCGGATCAACGCCGAAGACCCGTTCCGCGGCTTCCTGCCGTCCACCGGGCGCCTGGTGCGCTTCCTGCCGCCGGTCGAAGGCGATGGCGTGCGCGTCGACACCGGGGTGTACGAGGGCGGCGAGATCTCGATGTTCTACGATTCGATGATCGCCAAGCTGATCGTCCACGGCAGCGATCGCGACGATGCCATCCGCCGCATGCGCGACGCACTCAATGCGTTCGTGATTCGCGGCATCAGCTCCAACATCCCGTTCCAGGCCGCGCTGCTGCAGCATCCGAACGTGTGCTCGGGCGACTTCAACACCGGTTTCATGGCGAAGCACTATCCGGACGGCTTCGACGCCTCGATGGTGCCGCACGACGACCCGGCGGTGCTGGCTGCGGTGGCCACCTTCTGCCGCCTTCGCTACATCCACCGGGCGGTCAAGACCACCGGCCAGATGCCGGGCTACGGCCGCAAGATCTCGCAGGACTGGGTCGTGCTGCTCGGCGGCAAGCAGTACCCGGTGCATAGCCAGCCGATTCCGGGCGGCAAGCTGATCACCTGCGGCGAGCAGAGCTACGAGATCCTGTCGGGCTGGGCCTTCGGCAATCCGCTGTTCACCGGCACCATCAACGGTGAGCCGGTGTGCATGCAGGTCGAGCGGCGGGGCCTCGGCTACCGCATCGTGCATTTCGGCCTGCACGTCCAGGCCACCGTGATGACGCCGCGGGCGGCCCGCCTGCTGGCGCTGATGCCGGAGAAGTTGCCGCCCGACATGTCCAAGTTCCTGCTGTCGCCGATGCCGGGCCTGCTGCGCGAAGTCGCGGTCCACATCGGTCAGGAGGTCAAGGCCGGCGAGACGCTGGCGGTGATCGAGGCGATGAAGATGGAAAACGTACTGAAAGCCGAGCAGGACGGAAAGGTCAAGAACATTCTCGCCAACGCGGGCGCCAGCCTGGCGGTGGATGAGATGATTCTCGAGTTCGAATAAGACGACGACGCCGAGAGGCGTCGTCGTCTTGTCGGCCGGGCACTCGTCCCGCCCGGTCCGACGCCTGTTTCGTTCGATAGGGAGGGAGACCTGACGCGCCCCGCGGTGCAACAGGTGCCTGTCGAGGGAGTGGGGCCCGCATTCGTGGGCCCCTTTTTTTTGTGCCGCACAAAATGTGGCTTTGCGTAAAAGCATTCGTGCGAATATAATTATCCGGCTGACCATCATGGTCCGAACCGGATCGCCTCCCCGGCGGCCGTTACACGGAAGGCAGCCCCGCAAGCGTTTCCCGCGCGTTTCCCCATGCGGCTGCAATTCCCGCCCCGGCAGATTCCGGCCTGCGCCCCGCAGACAAGTTCCCGCGCCGGCATCTGCAATGCAGGGACAAGAGCCCTGCGTCATGTCAGGAGGTGTACTTATGAATCCACGTTCGAGTGGGGTCCAGCGCCAATGGGCGCTGAAGTCCGTAGAGGAGACCGACTGGGTCGTTCCCTTCAAGGTGTTCACCCAGCGCGACCTGGAAAAGATCGACCAGATCGCAAGGCTGCCCGCGGCCATGCGCTTCGAGATGCGAGTCGTATCGACGGTGTTGCCGTTCCGCGTCAACCAGTACGTCATCGACGAACTGATCGACTGGCGCAACATCCCGGCCGATCCGATCTTCCAGCTCACCTTCCCGCAGCGCGGGATGCTCGCGCCGGAGCACTTCGAGCGCATGGCGGCGATGATGCGCAGCGGCGCCGACAAGGCCGAGATCGAACGTGTGGCCCACCAGATCCGCCACGAACTCAATCCCCATCCGGCCGACCAGATGGAAATGAACATGCCGCGCGACGCCGATGGGCGTCGCCTCGAAGGCATGCAGCACAAGTACCGTGAAACGGTGCTGTTCTTCCCGAGCCAGGGGCAGACCTGCCACAGCTACTGCACCTTCTGCTTCCGCTGGGCCCAGTTCATCGGCGACAAGGAGCTGCGCATCGCGGCCTCCGAAGCCTCGGAACTGCACGACTACCTGCGCCACCACACCGAGGTCACCGACCTGCTGTTTACCGGCGGCGACCCGATGGTGATGAAGACCAAGCATCTGCAGGCCTATCTCGAGCCGCTGCTGCACCCGGATTTCGATCACATCCAGACCATCCGCATCGGCACCAAGGCGCTGACCTTCTGGCCCTACCGCTTCCACGCCGCGGCCGATTCGGACGAACTGATCCGGCTGCTCGAGCGCATGGTCAAGGGTGGCAAGCACGTCGCCATCATGGCCCATTACAATCACTGGAAGGAACTCGACACCGAGGCCGCACGCTCGGCGATCCGCCGTATCCGCGCCACCGGTGCCGTGATCCGTGCCCAGGGCCCGCTGATCCGCCACATCAACGACGATCCGGCGGTGTGGGCGAAGATGTGGCAGATGCAGGTCAAGCTCGGCATCGTGCCCTACTACATGTTCGTCGAGCGCGACACCGGTGCCCGCAACTACTTCGAGGTGCCGCTGGAGCGCGCCTGGCAGATCTATCGCGAGGCCATGCAACGGGTTTCGGGCCTCGCCCGTACCGCCCGCGGCCCGAGCATGTCGGCCAGCCCCGGCAAGGTCGAGATCCAGGGCGTGACCGAGATCGCCGGCGAGAAGGTGTTCGCGCTGCGCTTCATCCAGGGCCGCAACCCGGACTGGGTCCAGCGCCCGTTCTATGCCAGCTACGACCCCGAGGCCACCTGGCTGGACGATCTGCGGCCGGCCTTCGGCGAGGACAAGTTCTTCTTCGAGGACGAGTACGCTGATCTGCGCGAACAGAAGCTCGCACTGGCCGCGGCGACTGACGACTGAATCCCGCCCCCGGTGCATCGAAGCCCGCCGCTGGCGGGCTTTTTCGTGCACGCCCGGTCGCGTGCCGGTCGGGATCGGGGACGGCGATCACCGGAGTCCCGTCGTTGCAGGCAGTGATTGATCGAACGTCAGGTGGCGCCTGCACTCACCGGGCGAGCAGTGCCACCGTGTGGTGGGCGATCATCCATTCCTCGTTGGTCGGCACCGCCAGCACCGCGACCCGGCTGCCGGCGGCGGACAGCCGCAAGTCGCTGCTGGCATTGGCGGTGGCATCCAGTTCGATGCCCAGCCACGCCGACAATCGGCAGATCCGCTCGCGTACCGGTGCGGCGTGTTCGCCAATGCCGCCGGTGAACACCAGCGCGTCGAGGCCGCCGGCTGCAGCCGCCAGCGAACCGATCTCGCGGGCCGCGCGGTAGCAGTAGAGATCCACCGCCTCGCGCGCGGCCGGTGCATCCGACTCGAGCAGTTCGCGCATGTCCTGCGAGATGCCCGAGACGCCGAGCAGGCCCGACTGCTTGTACAGCAGCGCAGTCAGGGAATTCAGGTCCATGCCCTTCTGCTCCATCAGGTAGAGCAGGACGCCCGGGTCGAGGCTGCCGGTGCGGGTGCCCATCATCAGCCCGTCCACTGCCGTGAATCCCATAGACGAGGCCACGCTGCGCCCTTCGCGCAGCGCGCACATCGACGAGCCGTTGCCGAGATGGGCGATCACCACCGCCCCGTTTGCGTGCTCGCCGATCAGCGCCGGCAACTGCCGGCTGACATATTCGTAGGACTGGCCGTGGAAGCCGTAACGCTTGATGCCCTCGTCGGTCAGTTCGCGCGGCAGCGCGAACATCTGGGCCAGTCGCGGCTGGCTGCGGTGGAAGGCGGTGTCGAAGCAGGCCACCTGCGGCACCGACGGCATCAGCTCGGCCAGCGAGCGGATCGCGCGCAGGTTGTGGGGCTGATGCAGCGGCGCCAGCGGCACGAAAGCCGTCAGCCGGTCGAGCACCTCGGCGTCGATCCGGGTCGGCGCGCTGAAGACCTCGCCGCCGTGGACCACGCGATGGCCGGCGGCGACGATGTCGAGCTGCGGATTGTGGCGGGCCAGCCAGTCGAACAGATGGGCCAGCGAGGCGCGGTGCTGGGCGCTCTGGTCGCTGCCGTCGGCGAGCGACACGTCTTCGTGGTAGCGGGCGCCGCCGGCATCGCGGGCATGCAGCACCGGCTCGGTGCCGATGCCCTCGACCTGGCCGGCCAGCACCGGCTTGTCGGCGAGCGTGCCGTCCAGCGGAAAGAGCGCGAACTTGAGGCTCGACGAGCCCGCGTTGAGGACCAGGACGCCTTGCATCAGCGCAGCGCCTCGCGTCGCTTGTGGGCCATCAGCTGGGCGATCGCGCAGGAGGCGGCGCGGGTCTCGGCGGTGTCGGCGCGGCTGGTCAGCACGATCGGCACGCGGGCGCCGAGCACCACGCCGGCCATCAAGGCCTCGGCCAGGTATTCGAGCTGCTTGGCGACCATGTTGCCCGACTCCAGATCCGGCACCACCAAGATGTCGGCATTGCCGGCCACCGCCGAGCGGATGCCCTTGGTCTTGGCCGCGACCAGCGACACCGCGTTGTCGAAGGCCAGCGGGCCGTCGAGCAGGCCTCCCTTGATCTGGCCGCGGTCGGCCATCTTGCACAGGGCGGCAGCCTCGATCGTCGAACGGATCTTCGGCGTCACGGTCTCGACCGCCGACAGGATCGCCACCTTGGGCTCCGCCAGCCCGAGGATCAGCGCCAGATCGATCGCGTTCTGCACGATGTCGACCTTGTCCTCGAGGCTCGGCTCGATGTTGATCGCGGCATCGGTGATCATCAGCGGGTGGGGGTAGGTCGGCACGTCGGCCAGGAACACGTGAGACAGCCGGCGCTCGGTGCGCAGACCGTTGGCCTTCGACACCACCTCGCTCATCAGTTCGTCGGTATGTAGCGAGCCCTTCATCAGGGCCTCGGTCTCGCCGTTGCGGGCCAGCGCCACCGCGACCGCCGCCGATTCGTGGCTGTGGACGGTATTGACGATGCGCACACCCTTCAGATCCAGCCCTTCCTCCTCGGCCACCGCGCGGATCCGCGCCTCCGGGCCCACCAGCACCGGATCCACCAGGCCGGCATCGCGCGCCTGCAGCGGCCCGCCGAGGGATTCGGCGTCGCACGGGTGGGCGACCGAGATCGGAATCGGGTCCAGCCCCTGGGTGATCGACACCAGGTGGTGGTAGCGCAGCTCGCGGTCGGAGATCGTCACTTCGGGCAGGGCCACCCGCTGGCGCTTGATCTTCTCGGTCGGTGCCTGCACCTCGGCGGTGCCGTCGATGACCTTCAGGCCGTCCTGGTTCACCGCCAGGCACTCGAACACGATGTGGTGGTTGTGCTCGTACTTTTCGCGGCAGGTGACGGTGATCGTCAGCGTGTCGCCGATGCCCACCGGCCGCCAGAAATTGAGACTCTGCGAGACATATACGGTGCCGGGGCCCGGAAACTCGGTGCCCAGCACCGACGAGATCAGTGTGCTGCCCCACATGCTGTGGCCGACCACCTCGCGAAACTGGCCGGAGCGGGCGAACTCGGGATCGACGTGGGTCGGATTGACGTCGCCCGACATCACCGCGAACAGGTGGATGTCGTCCGGCTTCAAGGTTCGGACCAGGCGCGCATGTTGATCGACCCTGATCTCGTCGAAGGTCTTGTTCTCGATGAACTGCTTTTCCAGGTGGGCAAACATGGGGCCTCGCATCTTGCATTGCAACAGACGAGAATTATCGTCCTTCAGAGTGACGTCTTGAGGCAATGCGAATCGGTTTTGCATTGCAACAATACACCAGGGGCGTCCGAGTGCGACATCTTCCTCAGGGAGCGCCCATGCCGCGATGCTAGAATCCGCCGGTCCGCAGCCGCTCTCCGAACTCCTATGGAAGTCATTGTTCTCGCCGCCGGCAAGGGCACGCGCATGAATTCGGCGCTGCCCAAGGTCCTCCAGCCCCTGGCCGGCCGGCCGATGCTGGCCCACGTGCTGGACACCGCCCGCCAGCTCGGCTCGACCCGGATCTGCGTGGTCTATGGCCACGGCGGCGAGGTCGTGCGCGAACGCCTCGACGCGCCCGATCTGGCCTGGGCCCTGCAGGAGCCCCAGCTCGGCACCGGCCACGCCGCGCAGCAGGCGCTGCCGCAACTGGCCGACGACGGCATCGCCCTGGTGCTGTACGGCGACGTGCCGCTGATCGGCCAAGCGACGCTCGGCCGGCTGGTGGCCGCCGCCGGCGATCGGCGCCTGGCGCTGCTCACCGTCGAGCTGATTGACCCCACCGGCTACGGCCGCATCATCCGCGACGGCCAGGGCCGGGTGCAGCGCATCGTCGAGCAGAAGGACGCCAGCCCCGAGGAACTGCAGGTGCGCGAGGTCAATACCGGCATCCTGGTGGCGCCGATCGCGCGCCTGCGCGGCTGGCTGTCGCAGCTCTCCAACGACAACGCCCAGGGCGAGTACTACCTGACCGACATCATCGGCATGGCGGTCGCCGACGACGTCGAGGTCGTCGCCGAACGGCCCGACCACGTCAGCGAGACTCTCGGCGTCAACAACAAGGCGCAGCTCGCCGAACTGGAACGCATCCACCAGCGCGACATCGCCGAGCGCCTGATGGCCGGTGGCGTGACCCTGCTCGACCCGGCCCGCATCGACGTGCGCGGCACGCTCAACTGCGGCCGCGACGTCGAGATCGACGTCAACTGCGTGTTCGAGGGCGAGGTCACGCTCGCCGACGGCGTGCGCATCGGCGCCCACTGCGTGGTCCGAAACGCGCGACTCGGTGCCGGCACGCGGCTCGCACCCTTCTCCCACGTCGAGGATACGGTCACCGGTAAAGCCTGCGTGATCGGCCCCTACGCCCGCACGCGGCCGGGCACCGAACTGGCCGACGACGTCCATCTGGGCAACTTCGTCGAGGTCAAGAACAGCAAGGTGGCCTCCCACTCGAAGGCCAACCACCTGGCCTATGTCGGCGACGCCGACGTCGGCGAGCGCGTGAACATCGGCGCCGGCACCATCACCTGCAACTACGACGGCGCCAACAAGTACCGCACGGTGATCGAAGACGACGCCTTCATCGGCTCCGACACCCAGCTGGTGGCGCCGGTCACGGTCGGCAAGGGCGCCACGCTGGGCGCCGGCACGACGCTGTCGCGCGACGCACCGGCCGGCCAGCTCACGGTGTCGCGCGCCCGTCAGACGACGATCCCCGGCTGGAAGCGGCCGGTGAAGAATCCCAAGTAGCCCAAACCCGGGGGCGATCAAGGCCGCCCCTCCCCGACGCTCCGGAGTCCAGTCATGTGCGGCATCGTCACTGCCATCGCCCCCCGCAATATTGTGCCGGTCCTGCTCGAAGGCCTGCGCAAGCTCGAATACCGCGGCTACGATTCGGCCGGCGTCGCGGTGCTCGGCGAACAGGGGCTCGAGCGCCTGCGCTCCGCCGGCCGCGTCGCCGACCTGACCGCACTGACCGACGAACACAAGCTCACGGCCCACTCCGGCATCGCCCACACCCGCTGGGCGACGCACGGCGTGCCCTCCGAGCGCAATGCCCACCCGCACATCTCCGGCGGCCTCGCGGTGGTGCATAACGGCATCATCGAGAACTTCGAGGCAATCCGCGAAACCCTTGGCAGCCGCGGCTACGAATTCACCTCCGAGACCGACACCGAGGCCATCGCCCATCTGGTCCAGGACAAGCTGGCGGCCGGCGCCGAGCTGTTCGAGGCGGTGCGGCTGGCGACGCTCGAACTCGAAGGGGCCTATGCCATCGGCGTGGTCAGCGAAGCCGAGCCGGAGCGCGTCATCGTCGCCCGCCGCGGCTCACCGCTGCTGCTCGGCGTCGGCGAGGACGGCATGTATGCCGCCTCCGACACCGCCGCGCTGCTGCAGGTGACCCGCCGCGTGGTCTATCTCGAGGACGGCGACCTCGCCGAGCTGCGCCGCGACGGCTTCCGCGTGACGCGCTCCGACGGCAGCCCGGTCGAACGCGAGGAACACCTGTCGTCGCTGTCGGCCGACGCCGTCGAACTGGGCCAGTACCGCCACTACATGCAGAAGGAGATCTTCGAGCAGCCCCAGGCCCTGGCCAACACGCTGGAGATGATCGCCGGCGGCGGCTCGATCAGCCCGCAACTGTTCGGCGCCGAGGCCGGCGACGTGCTCGGCGGCGTCGGCCGCGTGCTGATCATCGCCTGCGGCACCAGCTACCATGCCGGCCTCGTCGCCCGCTACTGGCTCGAATCGGTCGCCAAGGTGACCTGCACCGTCGAGATCGCCTCCGAGTACCGCTACCGCGACTCGGTGCCCGAGGCCGACACCCTGGTCGTCGTGATCTCCCAGTCCGGCGAGACCGCCGATACCCTGGCCGCGCTGAAGCACGCCAAGCGCCTCGGCATGGCGCGCACGCTGGCGATCTGCAATGTGCCCGAATCGGCCATCGTGCGCGAAGCGAAGCTGCGCTTCATCACCCGCGCCGGCCCCGAGATCGGTGTCGCCTCGACCAAGGCCTTCACCACCCAGCTTGCCGCCCTGGCCCTATTGACCCTGGCGCTGGCCAAGCAACAGGGTCGCCTCGCCCACCAGGACGAGACCGGCTACCTCAACGCGCTGCGCCACCTGCCGGTGGCCGTCACCAAGGTGCTGGAGCTGGAGCCGGAGATCGAAGCCTGGGCCCAGCGCTTTGCCGGCAAGCAGCACGCCCTGTTCCTCGGCCGCGGCCGCCACTGGCCGATCGCGATGGAAGGCGCGCTGAAGCTCAAGGAGATCTCCTACATCCATGCCGAGAGCTACGCCGCCGGCGAACTCAAGCACGGCCCGCTGGCGCTGGTGGACAAGGACATGCCGGTGATCGCCGTCGCCCCTGCCGACGAACTGCTCGAAAAGCTCAAGTCCAACCTGCAGGAAGTCCGCGCCCGCGGCGGCGAACTCTACGTCTTCGCCGACGCCGGCTCCGAGATCCCCGAGTCCGAAGGCGTGCACATCATGCACATGCCCGAGCACTACGGCCTGCTGTCGCCGGTGCTGCACGTGATCCCGCTGCAACTGCTGTCGTACCACGCCGCGCTGGTGAAGGGGACGGACGTGGACAAGCCGAGGAATCTGGCGAAGAGCGTGACGGTGGAGTAGGGGCGGATTCCGTTGCGGGTCGCCGTTCTGGAGACCCGCAATGAGCAATGATTTCCTGGTGAATATGCCCGGCTTTGCCGGGCGTATTCAATTGACGCGCGAGAATGTGCGATGCGCGGGGTGGTCGTCAGGTCCTTGGCCTGAGCGGTCAATCAGGCCGCGGTCCATGAGCGGCTCAGTCCGGCCACAAGCCGTCAGTCGGAGGAAACGCCAGATAGCTGTCGCCCGGGAGACGCGTTATGCTTTCTGCCTAGATGCGGCTGGGAATCATGCGGGGTGGGCCGACGGAGGTTGAGTAGGGCTTTTCTGTCGGTTTACTTTGCACAGCAAGGAATTTCCGTATGTAAACAAGGCCCCGCGCGGCATGTTGTTCCGCATGCCTTTGTTGGCAAGCGATTTCACCCCCGATAACAAGTTGGGCATCAGAATGGCGCTATACAGCGCTCTGGTTTGAGAGTGCGCAGAACTACAAATCGCCGGACGTGAGCGACTATGTCGGCCTTATGTGGGCGACCGGCATCCTCTTTGGGAGACTATTAGATGAGCGAACGTGATGACCTGCTTGCGTCCGTCGCGGACACGATCAAGACTTACCGCGAGGGCGAGCTTGCCCAACCAACGTCAGCCCACGTTGAGCGATGGGTCGGTCAGTTCACTCCGGCAAATCAACTGCTATTTCTACGTGAGTTTGACCATGTCATGAAGCAAACCTTCCTGACCAAGGAAACGGTGAGCGGCTTTTTGAGCAACTTGGTCACCAACGAAGAGCTCGCAGGCAAGGACCCGAAGGCGTACTGGGAGCGCGCAAACTTCTTGACCATCCAAAAGGCAGGACAGAGCCAAAAGGCCATGGTCGGTTTGTTTGCCGACGCGCTACAACAAAAATGCGGGTTGGATCTGTCGAAATGTGGCGCTGATGGCGGTGATTACATCTACCTTGACGATGTGCTGTTCACCGGTGGCCGTGTGGCGACTGACCTTCAGGCTTGGATCGCCGGGAAAGCTCCGGCGAGTGCCGTCGTTCATGTGATCTTGATGGCCCTTCATACAAGCGGCCATTACTACATCACAAGCAATCGGCTGAAAAAGGCGACCGCGGCATCGGGCAAGAAGATTAGCATTCATTTCTGGCGCCTGGTCGAACTGAAAAACCAGAAGAATCAAAAGGACGTGTCCGACGTGCTGTGGCCCGCAGTGGTTCCGGCAGATGCAGCGGTACAGGCCTACATCGATGCGGAGAAGAAGTACCCATTGGCTATGCGAAACGCGGGCGGGGCCTTGGGCGTCTTTTCTTCAGAGGCAGGACGCCAGTTGCTTGAGAGCGAGTTCCTGATTGCAGGGGTAAAGATAAGGTCGCTGACCCAGTCGCCCAAGGACTTCATCCGCCCTCTTGGCTGCGGCAATTTTGGGGTTGGTTTAGGATCGTTGTTGGTGACTTACCGGAACTGCCCGAACAACTGCCCGCTTGCTCTATGGTGGGGTGACCCGGAGGCTGCTTCGGGGGCGCTCCATTGGTATCCATTGTTGTCGCGCAAAACCTACGCGGCACCAGAGAACATATTCAATGTCTTCGACGACCTCACAGCGCTCTAGTCGCGATCACGCCGAGAACTGCCTATTGCGGACCTATGTTCGCGGCGAGGTCGTCGTCGTCTACAAGACGAAGGAGGACTTCGGCGGCCTGTCCAACATGGCCTCGGGCTTCCCCTTGCAGATCAACGGAGTCCGCATCCTGACGACGGAGGCTCTGTATCAGGCATGCCGTTTTCCCCACATGCCGGAAGTCCAGCGGGAAATCATCGGGCAGCATAGCCCGATGACCGCCAAGATGAAGAGCAAGCCGCATCGCAAGGACTCAAGGTCGGATTGGGACGCGGTCAGATACAAGGTTATGCGCTGGTGCCTCCGCGTGAAGCTCGCTCAGAACTATGAGGAGTTCGGTCGGCTGCTGCTCGCCACGCGCGATCGGCCGATCGTCGAGCAGTCGCGCAAGGACGACTATTGGGGCGCCAAGCTGGCGGATGAAACCGGCGACACATTGATCGGGCAGAACGTTTTAGGCAGACTCCTGATGGAGTTGCGGGAGAAGCTCATGGACGATGCGGATGGCGCCCTGAAGACGGTGCCCCCGCTCGGCATTCCAGACTTCCTGCTGATGGGCAAACCAATCGAGATGGTCACGTCCAGGAGCCCAGGCAACGGTCAGAAACCGCAGCCCTCACTTTTCTAGGCTGTAAGCCGACGATGAGCAGAATTCTTTCTGATCCAAATTCGTGCTTCTCTGGGAGTTGCGAACTGATGCCCGACCAATCGTTCCAGCGGACCGCCTTCGGCGGCCGCTAGACTCGAAAGTTGACCGTCAGCTTTCCAAGAGGCCGACGGGCCGCTTGGGGTCGATTGCGGCAGTTCAGGAGCCATTGATTGAGCGGCAGCTCCGGCTGACCTGCTGTCCGCGCGCAGGTGGCCGATAAACCCATGCGGCATATGCCATGCCGCCGCAATTTCAGCGATATCTGATCACGCGTGAATTTCACAGCACGATGCTTGCGAGCCCCAGGAATGCGAAGAAGCCGACCATGTCCGTTACCGTGGTCAGGATTACACCGCCAGCCAGTGCCGGGTCGACGCCGACGCGCTCCAGCAGCAATGGCACGGCCAGGCCGGCACAGGCGGCGACCAGGAGATTGATCAGGATTGCCGCGCCGATCACCGCGCCGATCTGCCAGTCGCCGAACCACGCGAATGCGAGCGACGCCACGACGACGGCCCAAAGCATGCCGTTTATCAAGGCGATTCCACCTTCCTTGGCGAGCAGCGCGCGGGCGTTCTTGTCCTGCACCATGCCCAGTGCCATGCCTCGAACGACCAGGGTCAGCGTCTGGCTGCCTGCGATTCCGCCCATGCTGGCGACTATGGGCATGAGTACTGCGAGCGCCACGACACGTTCCAGCGTGGACTGAAACAGGCCGATGACCCAGGCGGCGGCGAAAGCCGTGACCAGGTTGATGGCCAGCCATAGCGCGCGCCGGCGTGAGCTGGTCAGGACCGGCGCAAACATGTCGGCTTCCTGGTCCAGGCCTGCCAACTGCATGATCGCCTTGTCCGAGCTGTCCCGAATCAGGTCCACCACGTCATCGACCGTGATTCGGCCCAGGAGGCGTTGCTGGTCATCGACGACTGGTGCCGAAATCAGATCGTGATCCTGGAACAGATGGGCGACGTCGTCCGCGGGCAGCGAGACCGGAATCGCGCTCAGTGCCGTATTCATGACATCCTGCACGCGCCGGCCGGAAGGCGCGGTGACCAGGGTGCCCAGGTCGAGAACGCCCCGATAGAGGCCCTTTCGATCGACCACCATCAGCTTGTCGGTTTGCACCGGCAAGGATTCGACCACGCGCAGGTAGCGGAGCACCGCCTCCAGGCGAACGTCCGGGCGCACCGCAATATGGTCGGTGTTCATCAGGCCGCCTGCCGAATCCTCGGGATACGACAGCATCGATTCGATCTTTTCCCGATGCCGCCCGCCTGCTGCCCGGAGCAACCCGCGGCCCTGTTCGTCGGGCAGGGCCTGGATGAGGTCGACGAGATCATCCAGATCGAGCCGCTGGGCCGCGGCGACCAGGTCTTCGTGATCCATGTCCAGTGCCAGCGAGGCGCAGGTCTCGCCGTGCAGATACGGAAGTACCTTGGACGCGCGATCGGTCTCCACCATGCTCCAGGCAGCACTGCGCTCCTTGGGTGGCAGGGACTCGAGCAATCCGGCGACCTTTGCTGGATGCATGTCCCGCAACGTTCTGCTGACGCGCTTGAGCTTGCCGCGATTCAGGGCGTCGATCACATCACCGGTCTGGGTCGATTTCCCGTGCCTGCGGTCATCGCCAGACTCGTCCAGTGCCGTGACGGCTTCTTTTGAGTCTCGCTTCAGGATGCGTGCGAGTTCGGGTTCGAGGTGAATCAGAATGCGGGATTCGTGAATGGAATCGACCTGCTGCCAGAGCGCCACACGCTGCTCGGGATGAATCGCCTCGATGAGGCTGGCGATCTTGGCGGGATGCATGTGACGCAGCTTCTTCCGTACGCGCTTGTAGCGCCCACTCTCGAGCGCCTCAATGATTTGGGCAATCTCGGTACGTACGACCTCGGAATCCTGGTCTGTCATGACGGCTGCCTGTGGCTGGATTGCGTGGCCGAATACGGGGGCTCGGCCGTTGTGCCGGACGTCGGCAATATCCGGTAGTGTGGCATCTTTGCGTCTGTGCGATGGGCCAGTGTGAACGCTGGGGACGTCAGCGTCCGATCCTGAAACGGTGCATCCGCGCGGGCCGGTCGATCTGACAACTGGTTTCGTGCCCGGCCGCTGGTGGATCACCGGCGCTGCTTGGCCTTCGTCACCCGGAAGCCTCATCTGGCCACAAGTCGGCCTCGGAATCCACTTCGCCAGGCGGCTCGCTCCATCCGCTACGCCAACCCCGCCATCGGGATCCGCCGGTCATCGACAGCGGACCTTTCGCCGAAATCCGCAATAATGGCCTGCCCAGCCGCTGCAGACCCGTCATGGCCGATCGAGACGACCGCGAACGCACGCTCGCTCGCCTGAAGAAGCTGTTCCCCGGAAAAATCAGCCAGATCGGTGAAGACAATCTCGAGGACATCCTCGAGTTGGTCGAAGGCATCGACGAAATCCGTGGCGAGATCAGCCTGCGCGCGATCATCGGCCCGTCCGGCGGTATGGTCGTCGCGGCCGTGGTGCTGTTGCCCGTCCTCTTGACCTGGTGGCTCGATTTTCCGGGCCTCGTCGCTGGCGTGCTGCTGTCGATTGCCCTGATCTACAGTGGGCTTGCGGTTCGCGCCGTGGCGACGACGGCGTCGATCCATCCGGGCGGGGCGGCGGGCTGTGCGGTGGCGCGTGGCATGACCGGCAAGCATCGATTCGGCGGGACGCTGCAGCACCAGATCAACCGCATGCGCGCGACCTATGCCATCTCCCGTTTCCTGTTTGCGGGCGGGGAGGAAGACCGTCGGCGCCTGTCGTGGCGACCGTTCGCGCTGGCATTCCTGATCACCATCGCGTTGGCCGTCTTTCCGGTCATCGGCATCGCCATCGTGGTGCTGGTGATCGCCATCGTTGCCCATGCCATCGTCAGCGGCCGCGCGCCGATTGCACTCTATCTGGGCCCGTCGACGGTGGCGGCGATCAAGCTGTTCTGGCGCGTACGCTACGCCTCCGGCATCACCTGGGCGTCCTTGTTGAAGGACCCGCTCGAACCGAAGTCGGAAGTGGGAGACTCGATCGAGGAGCGGCTGGACATGCTGGCCAACCAGTTGTACAGCAATCCGTGGTCGCTGCGCTGGGAGGGCAATGAGGCCTGGATGGATGTGGTGCGGGATTTCGCCGTCGCGTCCGCGGTCATCGTCGTCAAGGCCGCGAACGTCCCCGCGGTTCGCAGCGAGCTGGCGCTGCTGGCGGCCAGCCATTCGCGGGGGCGCATCATCGTCGTTGTCGACGACGCCTGCCCGGTGGAAGCGCTGCCTGCCGGGCTGCGCGCCGCGGCGATGGCGGAAGACCGGGCGATCGAACTGCTGTCGTTGATCGCGTCGGATCCGCGGGCGTTTCGCGCGCGCCTGCGCGACCGTGCCCGCCTTTTCGCTGCGGACGACGACGGCGCGACGGGCGCGAGCGCGTGCTGAGGCGCGGTCCGAGGGGCAGGTCGGGCCTGACTGCGATCCGGTCGAGGCGTCGAGGCCCTACTTCATCGTCTGGATGAAGCTGTCCGCTTCGGCGATCGCCTTGTTCATGTCCTGGATCAGCCGATCGACCTTGCCGCCGATGTTGCCCACCTCGCCCTTGAGCGCTGCCACGGCACGGGCGTTGAGGTTGTGCTTGAGGAACAGCACCTGGTCCTCGAACACGCTCAGCACCGGGTCGATGCGGCTGCGGGCGTGCTTCATCGTGGCAATCATGCTGCCGTAGCGGCGTTTGGTGTCCTCGAGCTTCTGCTCGCTGGCGCGGCGCAGGTTGGGGTTCGAGTACTGGCCCAGCTCTTGTCGCCATTCGTCGAACAGATCACCGGCGACACGCTCGATCGCGGCGATGCGCCGGTCGACTTCGTCGACGCTGTCGCGGGTGTCCTCGACCTTGGCGTTGAGGCGCTTGTAGGTCGCCTCCAGGTCGCCGCCGTCGAACTGGACCAGACCGGTGAATTGCTCGTAGGCCGAGGCAATTTCCTCCTTGGCCTCGAGCTGCGCGTCCTGCGCGTCCTCGACGCGGTCCACCAGGATGTCGCGCTTGTAGACGCCGACCTTCTCGAGTGCGGAGTACTTGACCGAGGTGCAGCCGGCTGCCAGCACGACGGCGGAGAGCAGAATCGTCAGTCTGTGGAACATGGCGGTTGCGCAATGGATGGATGGGAACCCCGGCAGTATACGGCAGCGTCGCCTGCCGACTCACCGGCCAAGCCCCTCTCCGGCCGGCAGCGCCGGCCCGGCTCGTGACGCGTCGGGCGGGGTCCGTGATGCCTCGGGAAGCGGTATCACCGATCAGGCGCGTCGGCGCCGCCATCGCCCAACCGGATGAACGGGATGTCGAGGTGGTGCATGATTTCGCGTACCACGAGCAAGGTGGCGACGAAGCGGGGATCGTCGGGCAGACCTTCCGCTGCGGCGGGCCGGCCCATGGCCACCGCGGCCTGGCGCGAGAATATCTGTTCGACCGCGTCGCGGCCGATGGTCGTGCCGTCATCCCCGATGCCTGCCGCGCGGGCAATGGCGCGCAACCAGGGGCCGTCGCCGGCGATGTCGCTGCCGTGGACGTGTTTCGGCACGCGGGCGAGTTCGTCCTCGATGGCCATGATCGCGTTCTCGATCGCGACGTCCAGTGGCAGGCGCGCCGTCCGATGCCCGCGGATCAGGCGATCGCTGCCGGGGGCGATCGACAGCGGGGCGTCGCCGGCCGCGCCGCCGACCAGTATGGTGTCTTCGCCGTCGGTGATCAGTTGCGCCGGCGGGCGCGGGGCGAGCAGCGACCGCTGCCACGCCAGAAAGTCGTCGGCCATCTGCGGGGAGACGGCGTGCCCGCCCGCATACAGGCGAAGCTGATGAGCGACCCCGAGCCGGTCGAGCCAGGCGTCGGCGCGCTGTGCCCAATCGACCGGGAGCGTGCCGTCGTCGCGGCCGTGGGCGATCAGTGCCTGCAGCCGCGCCAGGCGATCGGGCGGTGCCAGCATCGGTTCCAGCTCGGGCAGGATGCGCCCGGACAGCACCGCGAAGCCGCTCACGCGCTCGGGCGCGCTCAAGGCGACGCTGGCGCTGAGGATGCCCCCCTGGCTGAAGCCGGCGATGACCGTGCGCGCCGGGGCGATGCCGTGTGCGGCCTGCACGGCCTCGACGAAGCGAATCAGCTTGACGCGGCTGGCCTCCGCCTCGTCGGCCTGGATCTTCGGCCCATTCGGCGTGAACGCGACATTGAACCATGCGTATTGCCCGGGTCCCAGCGCCAACGGCCCGCGCGGCAGGACCACCAGGGTATCGGGCGCGACGCCTGCCGCCAGCGCCGACAGGTTGGATTCGTTGCCGCCTACGCCGTGCAGCAGGAGCAGCAGGGCGGACGGCCGGCCGGACGCCGGCGGGCGCGCTTGGAAGGCGAGCCCGTACGTTGAATCGGCGGTTGCTGCGGACGATGGATTGCTCATTTGACCGTACCTCGTGGGGCGTTTCCGGTTCGCCATGCTGACGTCGACCCGGCGACCAGATGGCTTGCTGTCTGCAATCCGACTCTACCGATCAGTGGTTTCGAGATAAACAGGGTGATCTGACAGGAACTGTCCCGAAAGAGGAGATAATCGACGGCGAAACAGCCATGCCGGCGATTGGCCCGATGCAGAATGTTTGCACCACGGGCTCCGCTGGCGATTGGTTCACCTGGCCACGCCGCGATTCTGGTGCCGGTCGTCGTCTGCCTCGGGCGTTGGCGCCAGCAGGTCGAAGCGGTCGGCCACGGTGCCGTCGATCGCCTTGAAGCGGCACTCGGCTCGGTCGGGCCGGCCGTGTGCGTGGAAGGTGCAGAACAGTGCGCCTGCCCGCGCGCCCTGATCGGCAGTGTAGGTCGCCGCCCACCAGTCGCCGCCGCGCAGTTGCGGGCGCACGCTGTGACCGCCGAGTCCGGTGACGAAGGCGATCGTGCGCCCCGGGCCGATCTGCAGTTCGCCGTCGGCCGCGACGAACGCCGGCGGATCGGCGAACCGGGTGATCACGTGGGTGCGCGCATAGGAGTGCTCGTGGGCGGTGGCGATGATCGCGCCGCCCTCGCGGCAGGCCTCGTACACCTCCCAGCCGGCCTCGTCGTCCTTTTCGCCGAGCTGCATCACGGCCTGGTTGAAGTGCCACGAGCAGACCCGCCACCGTGACGGCGAGCGGGCGAGCGCGGAGCGAATGAAGTCGGCATGATCCGGGCCGCGCTCACCGTAGAGCACGCCGACCGCCGAGTTGATGAACAGCAGGCCTTCGAAGACGCAGGCGGACTTGACGCCGATCACCCCTTCGCAGCGCGCCCGGCCCGAGCGCCGAGCGCGTGCGGAGAGCAGTTGCTGGTAGCGGCGCCAGTCGTCGGCGTCGTGATTGCCGAGCGACGCGAAGAACGGAAAATCCGGCCCGAGGATCGCGCTGACCATGCGCTCGAAGGTCTCGGGACTGCCGCGATAACCGAGGTCGCCGCCGGAGATCACGAGGTCCGCGCCTTCGGCCTTGATCAGCCGCAATACGGCCTCGCTGTCGCCGCCCACACCCTGGTCGCCGATGAAGGCGACCTTGAGGTCCCGTCGCGTCTCGAGCGGCTGCGAATGCGGCTGCGTGTCGAAGCGCAGTGGTGGCAGCGTCTCGATCGGGATGCGGGGCCCGCAGGCGGTGGTGGTCGCGGCGAGCAGGATCGTGCCGAGCCGGCGCGACAATGTGCGTGCGGGGCGCAGGGTCACGGGTTTCCTCCGATTGTCCGGGCTTGCGCGATCAGCCCGGCCAGTGCAAGGCCACAGAATATCGCGCCGGCATGGAAGGTGGCGGTCGCGCCGAACGAGTCCCACAGCAGGCCCGCGATCAGGCTGGCGGCCAACATCGCGAGGCCGCTGACCAGGTTGAAGAAGCCATAGGCCGTGCCGCGCAGGTCGGGGGGCGCGGCATGGGCGATCATGCTGGCCAGCAGGCCCTGGGTCATGCCCATGTGGACGCCCCACAGCACCACCCCGGCGAGCAGCACGCCCCACTGCGTGCCGGTCGCCAGGACCAGGTCGGCAGCGATCAGCACGACCAGGCCGAGGGCCAGCAGGGTAGGGTGGGACATGCGGTCCGACAGCGCGCCGAAGGGGTAGGCCGACACGGCGTAGACGGCGTTCATCGCCACCATTACCAGCGGCACCAGCGCCAGCGGAATGCCGGCCTGCTGGGCCCGCAGCACCAGGAAGGCTTCGCTGAAGCGTGCCAGCGTGAATACCGCGCCGACGCCCACCACCCACCAGTAGGGCATACCGAGACGCGCCAGGTTCGCCCGCGAAACCGGATTGCTGCGCCGGTGGCCGGCCGCGGGCGGCGGCTCGCGTACGGCGAAGATCAGCAGCGCGACGGCCAGCAGGCCCGGCACCACCGCCACCCAGAACACCGCGCGAAACTCGTCCGCCCACAGCAGCATCAGGCCGACAGCCAACAGCGGCCCGACGAAGGCACCCACCGTATCGAGCGACTGGCGCAGGCCGAAGGCGGCGCCGCGCAGGGCCGGCGGCGCGATGTCGGCCACCAGGGCGTCGCGCGGTGCACCGCGGATGCCCTTGCCGACGCGGTCGAGCATGCGGGCGGTGAGCACCACGCCCATCGTCGGCGCCAGTGCGAACAGGGGCTTGGTCAGGGCGCCCAGCGCATAGCCGGCCACCGCCAGGCCCTTGCGCCTTCCCCAGTAGTCGCTGAGGGCGCCCGAGAATACCTTGACGACCAGGGCCGTGCACTCGGCCAGACCCTCGACCAGGCCGACCGCCAGCGCGCTCGCACCGAGGGTCGTCACCATGAACAGCGGCAACAGGCTGTGGATCATCTCGGAGGAGATGTCCATCGACATGCTGACCAGCCCGAGGACCCAGATGCCCGATGGAAGCCGTGCCGGCGGGGACGTCGATGTCTTCATCCGCGATTGGACCCCGCCGATGCGAGAGAAGTGCGGCGCCACCTTCCGCTGCGGGCCGATGTGCGCGACAAGACACCGAAGTTTGCCGACCGCGGGGCGTTGGGCGCCACCGCGACCGTGCCGCGCCGCTGGCCTGGATCGATTCCCGTCTTCCGCGGGATCGGGCGCGCCCGCGGCGTTCCCGGTGTGGCGAGCGTTCGGCCGCCCTCCGCGCGGCCCGCCCGGCCTCCGCCCCACATGGACTTACAAATCCGGGCCGGGCCGTGGTGCACGGATCGGCGCCGCCGAGCGTTGACGGTTTGTTACTGTCGAAGGAGACCGATCATGACTCGCATCCTTGTCGCGCTGTCGATTGCAACGCTGTTGGGCGGCTGCATCGTGCTGCCGCTGGATTACGGGCACCGGGGTGGTCACGGCCATCGGCACCACGACGGCTGGGGCGATCGCCATCACTCCGACGGCCATCATCGCGGCTGGGGCGATCGCGACAGGCGCTAGCGTCGCGGTTGGCCCGGGCCGCCGGCGGGCGCCGGAACGGCTGCCCATCCGCGGCAAGGTGCGGCGCCGACGGGGGCTCCGGAATCAGTCGAGGCGATAACGCTCGCCACGCTGCGGAATGTCGATCGCGGTCCATCCCAGCCGTTGCGACATCGCTTCGCGCAGCGCGGCGGACGCGCCCGCCTCGCCATGCACGACGAAGGTGCGCCGTGGCGGCGCCTCGAACGACGCCAGCCAGGCCAACAGCGCCTCGCGGTCGGCGTGGGCGGAGAGTCCGCCGATGGTGTGGATCCGCGCCCGTACCGCGATCCGCTCGCCGAACAGCGTGACCTGGCGCGCGCCGTCGACCAGCCGTCGCCCGAGCGTGCCTGCCGCCTGGAAGCCGCAGATGACGACGCTGCACTCGCTGCGGCCGATGTTGTACTTGAGGTGATAGCGAATCCGGCCGGCATCGCACATGCCGCTGGCCGAGATGATCACCAGGCCCGCGCGGTGCGAATTGAGGGCCATCGATGCCTCGACATCGGCCACGAAGCGCAGTCTGAAGCGGTCCCGGTGGCTATGCATCCATGCCAGCAGGTCGCGGGTCGGCTGGTCCCAGAGCGCGTCGAAATTCATCGTCACCCCGGTCACCTCGGTGGCCATCGGCGAGTCCACCACGACTTGGAGCGGTGGCGCCCGGCCGGCGCGCACCAGGGCCGCCAGGAAGAAGATCAACTCCTGGGTGCGGCCGACCGCAAAGGCCGGAATGACGACGTTGCCGCCGCGTCGCTCGAGGGTTTCGTGCAGGGCCGCGGCCAGTTCGGCCTCGGTGTCGGCGAGGGGGCGGTGGCTCCGGTTGCCATAGGTGGATTCGACGCAGAGCACATCGGCACGCGTCACCGTGGCCGGGTCGCGCAGCACCGGTCGATCCGGCTGGCCGAGATCGCCGCTGAACACCAGGTGCCGCGAACGGCCCGCCGGCCCGTCGTCGACCATGACCTCGATGATGGCGGAGCCCAGGATGTGTCCCGCCTCGCGGAAGTGGCAGCGCACCTTGGGGTGGGGCGACAGGTCTTCGTCGTAGCGCACCGGTCGCAGCAGGGCCAGGCTCTGCTGGGCCTGGGCGACGGTGTAGAGCATCGGCGCCGCCCGCAGCCGCTTGCGCCGCTTGCGATGGCTGTCCCGCGCGGCCCGTTCGGCCTCCTTCTCCTGGATGTGCGCCGAGTCCAGCAGCATCACCTCGAGCAGGCGGATGGTCGCCTCGGTGGCGTGGATCGGCCCCCGATAGCCGAGCGCGGCGAGTCGCGGCACCAGGCCGGAATGGTCGATGTGGGCATGGGTGAGCAGCACGAAGTCGATCCCGCCGAGGTCGAAGTCGAGCGCCTCGAGGTTCCTGCGGCCGGCGCCGCGGCCGCCCTGGAACATGCCGCAATCGACCAGGAAGGTGACGCCGTCGGCGTGCACCCGGGTGCACGACCCGGTGACCTCGCCGGCTGCGCCGAAGAACGTCAACTCCATGCCAAGCTCCTGCGCCATCGATCGTCCCGCGAGTGGCCGCGCAAGCATGCCGCGCGGTACCCGCTCTGTGTTTAGTCGCGGCGGCCGCAACACGCAATGCCATCGTCGACCGAAGTTGACCTGGATGCGATCCGGCCCCGTCCGCCCCTGAGCACTTTGCTCCCCAGGCGCGTCAAATACCGCTAAGGTGACGACTCGCTGCAAGCTCTGGCGGAGGGCGGTCGATGAGTGCGATTTTCATCAGTTACCGGCGCGAGGACACCGAGGGGCATGCCGGGCGTCTGTTCGAGGGGTTGCGGGCGCGCTTCGGCGACGACTCGGTGTTCATGGACGTCGTCGCGATCGAGCCCGGCGTCGACTTCCGGCAGGTGATCGACGCCAAGATTGCCAAGTGCGACGTCCTGCTCGCACTGATCGGGCGCCAGTGGCTGTCGGCCGGCGACGGCAATGGCGTGCGGCGGATCGACGACGCCCAGGATTTCGTCCGGCTCGAGATCGCCGCGGCGCTGAAGCGCGGCATTCCGGTGATCCCGGTGCTGGTGCAGGGTGCACGCATGCCATCGGCCGACCAGTTGCCGGCCGATCTGGCCGATCTCGCATTCCGCAATGCGGTCGAGCTGACCCATGCCCGCTGGGAATCGGATCTCGGCGTGCTCGCCAAGGCGCTCGCGCGCCTGGTCGCGCCGGACGCTGCAGATGCCGAATCCGCCGTGCCGAAGCCCGCCTCCCGTGGCGGCGGCGTCAAGTGGGCGCTGGCAGGCCTGGCCGTGCTTGCCGTGGGTGTCGGTGCGCTGACGATGCTCGCTGGCGACGAGGCGTCGCCGCCGCCGGGCGATGAACCGGCTGCGACGGCACCGGGCGCTGCCGACAGCCATGCCGGGGTCGATGGCTCGAACGTTCGTCAGGTCGACTACGTCGGCCTGGCGGGCGAACCGAGCGGCTATTTCACCCAGATCGCGCCGGGCGAGTGGGCCGAGTTCGACGCCGGCAACCAGCGCAGTTTCGTGTTCAGCGAGGTCGGGCGGGACGACTGGTCGGTGTATCTGTTCGACGAAGGCCGCGGCGTCGACCTCCAACTCGACCTGCACGCCCGCCAGGTGGGCTACCGGATGAACGAATCCCAGCCCTACACCGAACTCTATTCGATCACCGGCGCGCGGTGAGCGGTCGCCGGGTGGGCGCGCGAGCGCGCGCCACCGATGCGGGTCGCGGCCCGCGCGGCGGTCGTGCGGCCATCGCTGCGCGTGACGCCGTGCGCGCAGCCGCAGGCGACCGGGCGGGCGCGGATCACCCGATCCGGGCAGGTCGAAGACGGCTGACCCGGAACACTCAACTTTGTGGCTTATCCGCCGTAGCCGTATCGTGTGGCCGAGCCGGGCCGGGGAGGCGCCGGCGGCCGGCAGAGAAGACGCCGCAGTGGCGCGGCGACCCGGGTTGGGAGCAAGACACATGTGGCAAAGAATCGGTATCGGGCTGTTCGCCTTCGTGCTGGCTGTGTCGGCGTGGGCCGCCGACGAGCGCAAGCTGGTGGCCTTCGCCCAGGACGACATGGCCAACGACTTCCGGCGGGCCCAGGTGCTTGCCGTGCGCGACGCGCTCGCGATGCATCGGGATCTGGCCTTCGTCCATGCCGATGCCCAGGGCCGCACGTCCCTGCTGATCCGTCAGATCGGCCAGTTCGTCGCCCGTCCGGTCGATCTGCTGATCGTCGGCACCAACGACGACCGGGCAGTGGTGCCGGTGGTCACGCGGGCGCACCGGGCCGGGATTCCGGTGATCGTCCTGGATCGCGGCATCCAGAGCGATCAATACACGACCTTCATCAATTCCGACAACGCGCTGATCGGGCGGATCGGCGCCCAATTCATCGCCGAGCGCCTCGGCGGCAACGGCACCGTGCTGTTGTTCGAGGGCCTGCCCTCGGCGGACGTGACCCAGCTGCGCACCCGAGGATTTCTCGACGAAATCGGAAAGCACGAAGGCCTTCGGGTGATCCGGCGGGTCGGCAACTACCTGCGGCGGGATGCGGTGGTCGAGATGGAGAAGGTGGTGGCCGAGGGCGTGCGCGTGGATGCGATCTTCGCCGAGAGCGACAGCATGCTGAGCGGCGTGCGCGCCGTGCTGGCCAGGCACGGCATCGACCCGGCCGGCATCGTCACGGTGGGCTGCGACTTCATCAGCGAGGCGCGCGACGCGATTCGCGCCGGCACGCAGACGGCGTCGGTCAAGTTCCCGCTCGGCGGCCGCGAATCGGTGCAGGCGGCAGTCGATATCCTGGCGGGGAAGTCGGTGGAAAAGCACATCGTGATTCCGGTCGAGCTGGTGACCCGGGACAACGTCGACAAGATACTTCCGGTGTTCTGATGGCAGACGCGGCGTGACGACCCGGGCGAGGGGTTTCGATCCGCGGCGCTGGCGGCCGGGGCTGACGGCAAAGCTCACGGCGCTGCTGGCCGGCGCCGTGGTGCTGGTCGCGCTGGCGCTGGGTCTGTATTTCAACGGCGTGCTGCGCGCCCATTTCCACGACCAGGCGCGGCAGAAGATCGAACACGGATTTCGACGACTGGCCTTCAACCTTGCCGCCATCGAGGAGCAGTTGCGCGAGGGCATCGCCTTCGTCCAGACCGACGATCGATTCATTGCGTCGATCGAACTGATCAACAATTACCAGGACAAGGACAACTACAACGTCTTCCTGATCGACGAGGAAAAGGTCGGGCTGGCGCGGCATCTGGCGGACCGGGTCAAGCTGGGGTTCAACGACCTGGCGGTGCTGTACGATCGCGCCGGCGAACTGGTGGCCTACGCCGAACGCATCGGCGGGCGCTTCCGGCTGGTCTATGCCTCCTACGCCGATGGCCGGCGGCGCATCCTCGCCCGCTTCGAGGGCGAATCCGATTTCGCACCAATCGACCTGCCGACGGACAGGGTCGAATTCCGCCACGAACCGCGTGGCGGGCGCCAGCCGGAATCGAACTCGCCGGAGATCAGCTACCTGCGGGCCGGACCGGCGCTCGCGCTGATGTCGCACCTGGATCTGCGTGGCGAAGCGGGCGGGCCGGTCGTCGGCCATATCGAGATTCTGCGCTTTCTCGACGAGGCCTATTTCGCAGCCATGTCCGCCGATCTCAATCTGAGCATCCGCACGCATTTCGCAGCGGCGGAACTCGCCGACGCGGGCCGGTTGCTGACCGATCTTTCGATACCCGACGTATCCGTCCGGGAAGGCCCGGCCGGGATCTCGGGCATCCTCGAAAGGCCGGTGGATGGTGGCGAGGTGTTCTTTTCGGTCAGCCTCGACACCGCCAGCTACCGCGCGGTGCTCAGGCAAAGCCGCCTGCAGCTGGCGTTCCTGCTGTGTGCGGTGGTGACGGTGGCGCTGATTCTCGCGCGCCTGTTCATACGTCGCTCGGTCGAGCGCCCGCTCGACGCGCTGCAGCTCCAGCTCGGCAAGATCCATCGCCAGGACTATTCGCAATCGCCGCCGCTGGCCAGTCACGACGAGTTCGAGGAGGTGGCCGAGACCATCAACCGGCTGGCCACCGCAGTGAGCGAGCGGGAGCGCGAGCTCGATGCGCATCGGCGCAACCTCGAGGCGCAGGTGGCGCAGCGCACGACCCAGCTGCGCGAAGCGCTGGCCCGTACCGAGGCGGCCAACGTCGCCAAGAGCGCCTTTCTCGCCAACATGTCCCACGAGATCCGCACGCCACTCAATGCCATCGTCGGCATGGCCCACATCGTGCGCCGCCAGGGCCTCGATGCGGAGCAGATGGTGCGCATGGACAAGCTGCTGGCAGCGACCGAGCACCTGCTGTCGATCATCAACGATGTCCTCGACCTGTCCAAGATCGAGGCCGGAAAGCTGGCGGTGGACGAGCACGACTTCGCGCTCGGGCGCGTCCTCGCCAACGTCAGCGACCTGATTGCGCCGCGGGCGGCGGAAAAGGGGATTGCGCTCGACGTCGAAATCGATCCGGCGCTGCCGGATGCCTTGCGCGGCGATCATCTCCGCGTCCGGCAGATCCTGCTGAACTTTCTCGGCAATGCGGTCAAGTTCACCAATCAGGGCCGCATCGACTTGCGGGCGCGCGGGCGCGGGCAGCAGCCCGAGGGCGTCGTCGTGCGCTTCGAGGTCGCCGATACCGGCATCGGCATGACTGCCGAGCAACAGAGTCGTGTCTTCGAGGCATTCACCCAGGCCGATGTGACCACCACGCGCAGGTTCGGCGGGACCGGGCTCGGACTGGTCATCAGCCGGCGGCTCGCGAGCCTGATGGGCGGCGAGGTCGGCGTGTCCAGCGAGGCCGGCGTCGGCAGCACGTTCTGGTTCGAGGCCTGTTTTTCGCATGCCATCGGCGACGACGAGGTGGATGCGGGCGACGACGTGCCGGCGCCCGGCGGCGAGGTCGAGCTGCGCGGACGCCGCGTGCTGCTCGCCGAGGACAATCCGGTCAACCAGGAAGTGGCGGTGGAGCTGCTTCGCGGCATCGGCGTCAGCGCGGACGTCGCTGCCGACGGCGCCGAGGCGCTGGAGATGGCCAGGACGCGCGACTACGATTGCGTCTTGATGGACATCCAGATGCCGGTCATGGACGGCCTGGCCGCGGCCGAGGCGATCCGCCGCCTGACCGACCGCCCTCAGCCGCCGATCATTGCGATGACGGCCAACGCATTCACCGAGGATCGGGAAGCCTGTCTCTCGGCCGGGATGAACGACCATGTCGCCAAGCCGATCGATCCGGCACACCTCGTCGCGATCCTGAAGAAGTGGCTGCCGGCCGGCGCGCGCGCGCCCGCTGCCGGGTGCCAGCGGCCGGCGCCGAATCCGGTCGCCGCGCGGGGGCGCGATGCCGAAGTCGAGCGGCTCGAAGCGATCGACGGCCTCGACGCGGGGGCCGCGTTGGCCCGCGTGGGCGGACGTGTCGCGTTCTACCGTCGCCTGCTCGGCATATTCGTGGACAGCCATGGTGCCGACGCGCGCCGCCTGCGCGACGCGATCGTGTCCGAAGACTGGCCGCTGGTGGGCGAAATCGCCCACGCCCTGAAGGGCGCTGCCGGCAACATCGGTGCGGTCGAGGTGCATCACCTCGCCGAATTCACGTGCGGCGCCGGCGCCGGCGGCGACACGCAGGATGCCGCGCTGGCGCTGATCCAGGCCCTGGAAGCCTTGCTCGCGGAGCTCGACCAGGTACTCGAGGCCGGATAGCGGGCATCGGCTGCGCGACATCCGTTGGCGCTCGGCGGTTTATCCTGCCGCCATCTTCAACGTCCAGAACAATGCCGTGAGTCCTTCGACGCCGCTCGACAACATCGCCTGGCATGCACTGACCGGCTTGCAGTCCGGCTTCGCCGCCGGGCGCGGCGGCGCCCGCCGCTTTGCACCGGGATACTCGCCGATTCTCGGCTTCGAAGATCGAGGGTCTCCGGATTTTGCGGCATTGCAGGGATTCTGCGAGGCCGGCGAGTCGTTCTACTGCCTGCACTGGATCGGCCCGGTGCCGCCCGGGTGGTGCCTCGAGCAGCAGGCCGCGGTTCGTCAGATGGTGCGCGCGCCGGCGCTGCCGGACACCATCGACCCGATCGGCCTGCGGCCTCTCGTCGCCGCCGACGTGGCGCAGGCGACGGCGCTGGCGCAACTGACGCGGCCAGGTCCCTTCGGACCGCGCACGATCGAACTCGGCGAGTACTTCGGCGCGTTCGACGGCGACAGGCTGGTGGCGATGGCCGGCGAGCGCATGGCGGCCGGCCGGTTCCGCGAGATCAGTGCCGTGTGCACCCACCCCGATGCACGCGGCCGTGGCCTTGCCCGGCGGCTGCTGGCCCATCTGCTCGCGCGCCAGCATGGGCGCGGACTGACCTCCTTCCTCCACGTGATGGACGACAACCCGCGGGCGATCCGTCTGTACGAATCGCTCGGCTTCGCATCCCGCAGCGTCGATCCGGTACGCGTCGTCAGGTATCTGTAAGGGCCGTCACCCGGGCGTCATTGCCGGTGGTGGGAGGCAGTCGCCCGGCGTGCCCAGGAATGCTTGCGCAGGCTGTCGGTGGGCGCCATAGTGGATCTTCGGGGGAATCGACTCCGGCGTCGTGGAGCACGCGAGAATGGGCTTGATCGAGATGCAGGAAGCGGTGAAGCGGCATGGCGACCTGATGGAGGACTGGCTGCATCCGACGCAGCGCAACCAGGCCGGCATTTGCGAGGCCTTGTGCCTGGACTGGCTGAGCAAGGCGCTGCCGTTGCTGGGGCGCCACGAAGCGCCGTCGGAATTGACCCAGGTCGCGCTCGACCAGTTCCAGAAGGACCTCGAGAACAAGCCGTCGCGGGCCGGGGAGCGGGCAAATCAGAAGGCTGCGGCGAGAGGGCGCGCGCTCGCCGACGATCGAAGCAGGATGGTACAGGTGGCGGCCCGGGCGCTGTGCGCGCTCGAGGCACACTACAGCAAGTTCGAGGTCGAGACGCAGCGAGTCAGGAGCGGCATATTCGAGACCATCAGCCACTGTTTCCAGGGCGGCTCCCAGGCGCGGATCGACGGCGTGGTCGAGGGCGACCGGTTGCGCGCCCGGTACGACGCGATGATCCAGAACTTGACCGTTCAGCTGCAGGATCAGATCGACAAGGTCGACGAGCCGGTCGCCAAGTTCAACGACCTGTCCAGCGCGCAGAAGGCGCGCAAGGGCTACAAGCCGGTGTTGGCGCAGATGGCCGCGCAACATCCCCGGTTCGGCAATCTCAAGGCCGTCGCATCGGTGAGCGGCAGCTATGCATCCGGCGATCAGTTCGCGCAGGATCTCGGCGCACGGGATTTTCCCACCGGCACCGCCTGGCTGGTCGCGCTTGCCACGCCCGGTATCCGTCATGCAATGGTGTGCTGCCGCAAGGCAGACGCCGACTACTGGTTGCTGGAACCCAACCTCGGCCTCTACAAGATGCACCGTGCCGGCTCCTGGACTGATGCCGTGGCGGCTCTGGTACGGGGCTACGACTGCAGCCGCCACGATCATCGCGCGGTATCGTTCAACCGCGTTGCGTCATAGCGCCGATCGCCGCGGGGCCTGGCACCGGGCGGGTGCCCTAGGAGATGATCGCCAACTCGAACACGCGCTCGACCGCCCAGATGGCGCCGACCGCGATCGCGGCGTACGACGCGGCCGGCAGCAGCAACCGGGCGACTCGTCGTTGGCCGCCGAGCGCCAGCAGCACCAGCGTGGCCGTCGCGACCACCAGCAACTGACCGGCCTCGACGCCGAGGTTGAACCCCAGCAAGGCGAGCGCGAATCCGCCGGGCGGCAGCGACAGTCCGGCCAGCGCGTTGGCGAAGCCGAAGCCGTGCACCAGGCCGAAACCGAAGGCCAGCACCGGTTCGGCACCGGGCCATCGCGGCCGCAGGTTGTGCAGGGCGGCCAGCACGATGCTGACGGCGATCGCCGCCTCGACCCAGCGCGGCTGCAGTCGCACGATGTCGAGGCTGGCCAGCGCCAGCGTCACCGAGTGGGCGAGGGTGAACAGCGTCACCGTCTTCAGCAATGGCAGTAGCGCGTCGCGCGGCGCCCTCACCAGGCACCAGCCGTCGCGGTCCCGGCGCAGAACGGCCGGTATCATCAGGCAGAGCAGGAACAGCAGGTGGTCGTAGCCGACCAGGATGTGATGCACGCCGTCGGCGAAGAAGGCTGCGAAGCCCGAGCTGCCCGCCGCCGGCAGCGCCTGCTCGCCGTCATTGGGGTCGAGCGACAGTGCCGCACTGGTGCCGTCGCCGTGATCGACGCGCAACAGGCCGCGGTGGGTCGGATCGAGCTCGCCGAGCAGGCGGTAGGCGATTCGCGTCATGCCGCCGGTCGGGCACTGCAGCCGGGCGGCCATCGCCAGGTAATTGCCGTCGCTGCGGGTTTCGACGCCCAGGGGGTGCAGCGCGAAGCGGCAATCGCCCCGCTCGAACACCAGGGCCGCCTCGGCATAGGCAGCAATCTCGGGCAGGCGGCTGCGCACCTCGCCCCAGCGCAGCCGGCGATCGCGATCGGCGTCGAGATCCAATGCCAGGTCGAGGTCGCGCAGGGCGATGTCCCAGCGCAGGTCGGCGGCGCCGTCACGCACCGGCCCGATCGTCAGGTAACTGTCGCTGGCCTTGTGGGCGAAGGCGGCGGCCGGCAGCAGCACCATGACGAGAATCACGACGGCTGCCGCCAGCCGTTCAACGCAACGCTTCGATGCGGGCATCACGCACCCCCGAGTCGGTCATCTTCGCCCGCGTCAGGCGCAGACTGTCCTGGTCGCCGAGGGCGGCGTCGGCCCGGGCGAGGATCAGCCAGTCTGCCGGTTCCCGTTGTCGCTCGAGGTTGCGGCGAGCAAGCCGCCGGGCCTCGCGGAGATCCCCGGCGAGCGCCAGTGCGAAGCGCGCGCGCTCCCGCAGGTGGCTGCCGTCGTCGCCCCGGGCGCTTGCAGCAGCGAAGCGCTCGGCCAGTCGCCGCGCCTGTTCGGCGGCATCGTCACGGCCGAGTGCACGCGCCGCGATTGCTCGGCGCAGCAGCACGGCGTCGCTCTCCGGCATGTCGCTGAGCACGGCCTCCGCCGCGCCCGGTCGACCGGTATCGAGCAGCAGGTCGGCCAGTGCGAGGTGGGCAAACGGCATTGGCGCCACCGCCAGCGCGGACCGGTAGTGGATTTCGGCTGCGGACGGCTCGCCGGCGAGTTCGCAGGCCTGTGCCATGCCAACCTGCAGCCAGGCGGCGAGGGCAGCTTCGTGATTGCCGGCAAGCAGGCGCCGGAAGGCGGCACGGGCGGCGCCGGTGTCGCCTCGCAGCGCCCGGTTCTCGGCCAGGCAGGCGGCGGCATAGACCGGCTGCCCGGCACCGGCCAGCCGCACGCAGGCCGCGTCCGAAGCGGGCAGCCGGCCCTGCACGCGCCGTACGGTGGCCAGCGTCAGCCAGGCCTGGGCGTCGTCCGGCGCGCGGGATACGGCCACCTGCAGCAGTTCGGCCGCCCGCTCGAAGTCGTGTACGTGCTGGGCCAGCGTCGCCTGCATCACGACGATGTCGAGCGGGTCCCGCCGTGGTTGCCGCCAGGCCTGCAGCGCGCCGATCGCGAGGCCGGCGAAGCGGGCGTCGCCCTGTTCGCGGGCCGCCTGCAGGTAGTCCTGCGCGGCCTGCAATGCCGCCTGCGGGTCGGAGGCGGCACGGCCGCCGTGCCGCGCCGGAGCGATGCGGGCGGGCAGCCGTGCCACCACGGTATCGTCGTCGGTGGGCACGCTCGGCGCCGCATGGGCCAGGGCGCTGACGCCCGCCCACAGCAGCGCGGACGCGATCAGCCTTGCGATCGGCGTCATAGCGGGGTCGGCTCGTCGGTGTCGCTGGTCGGTGCAGCGAAGGCACCGACGTCCACCGCCGCCGCGGTCTCGCTCTGGTCGGCGGTGATCTGCTGCAGGTAGCCGATGAAGCCATCGACCGACGCTGCCGCCGCGGCCGGCGGCTGGCCGGCCCCGGGGGCTGCCGGATTGTCGTCGTCGCTGCTGCTGCCGCCGCCGCAAGCGCCCAAGGCGAGTGCGGCGACGACGGCAACGAAGGTGGTCTGCGTGCTTCGCATGCCGTCGCCCTCCTCAGTCGGAACCCGCGATCGGGCTCTGCAGATACGGGAAGCCGGTCGAGAACTGGCCGACATGCTGGATCACGCCGTCGGTGAGCGGCGCGCCGCCCACGGGCGCGTCGCCCGGCCGGCAGCCGACCTGCAGGCTGTCGCTGTCACCGGTGGCCACGCACAAGGCACCCATCGCCACGCGCAGCGCCGCATCGACCACGTCGTCGCCGGGTCGGCGTCCGTTCGGGAAACCTGCCAGGTCGCCGCCGAGCACGCCGAGGTTGTGTTGGGCGCTGGCCGGCGTCGGCGCGATGTCGGTGTTCAGGCGCAGCATCTCGGCGGGCGTGACGGCGGCCGGCTGGTTCACGCCCTGGACGCCGGTGAGGAAGGCGGCGACCAGATCGTTGCGCGGAAAGTTGGTCGGTGCCGGCACCGAGAACAGCAGCTCGAGCAGGGCCGGCAGGGTCGGGTTGGTGACGTAGTCGGCGAACTGGCCGTCGTCGGCCGGTTGCGACCCGTTGAAGGCGTCCTTGTCGCCCAGTCCGATCACCACTTCGTTGACCAGCGGCATGCCGAGTCGCGAGACCTGCACCCAGGCGCCGCCGTTGCGCTCGTTGCGTTTGTGGCCGCGGCCGGGGCGCGGTGCCAGCAGTCGGCCCTGGCGCAGGCTGGCGGTGGTCCAGGCGCCGATCACCGGGTCGGCCCCGCGCAGGCAATCGATCGCGATCTCCAGCGCCAGTGTCGTCACGTTCTTGTCGTCGATGGTGTTGGGCGCCGCATCGGCGGGTCCCAGCGGATCGAGGTTGACGAGGTCGAAGATCTTGCCGAGGTTGACTGCGAACGGATCCTTGCGCTGGCCGACGAACAGCCGCGCCGGCATCGCGCATCCGGGTACCGAGACGTCGTACTGGTGCTGCATTGCATAATTGGCGTATTGCCCGGCACCGCCGAAGGTCTTGTCGCCGATGTTGTCCACCGGCTTGTCGAAGCGGGTCGCGCCGTCGAGGCTGGTCAGCCGCTCGCGCCGGCCCGAGCGGCGATCGCCGTAGACGACGTCGACCGTATAGGTCTCGCGCAGATTGGATGCCGGCGGATTGACGCCGGACAAAGGACCGGCCTGCACCAGCGGAATCATGACTTCCTTGCCGCCGACGTCGAGCGCGATGCCCTGCAGTTCGTTGGCGAAGCGGAACTGGAAGCTGATGTCCGCGCGGGCGTCGCCGTCCTGATCGACATGGATCTCGTAGAGCGCGTCCGGGTCCATCGAGAAGTAGTTGGGGCCGCCGTAGGCGTCCTGCAGCGGCTGGTAATTGGCGATCAGCGTCACGAAATCGCCGCGGCCGGACTCGTAGCTGCGGAACATGTAGAAATCGGTGCCGTCCACCTTGGGTGCGGTGGTGATGAAGGGCGCCTCGCGGTGGCTCGATGCCTGGACCGCGGTCGCGGCCAGCGCGGTGGCCAGCGCCAGCAGCGCGCGGTGGCGCCAGCGGGTGGGGGTAAGGCTCGGTGTCATGATCGCTCCCTTGCTTGGGTCGGTTTCGCGAGGGCCCGCGGCTGCGGAACCCGCGTCGCGGCAGTACCGGATGGCACTGCTTGTGCTCGATACGCGTGCAACGGGCAGACTGGATGCACTGCACGGCAGAATCCGGGCAATCGATGCCCGACTGCATCCGGATCGTCGATCGCTGCGTAGACCGGCATGAGGAGTGGCGAAAGAGACCGACATGAGCGAACCGGCAACGCGGACATCGGACCAGAACGAGCTCGATCGACTGATCGAGCGCATGGCCGCCGGCGACGAGCAGGCGCTGGGCGAGTTCTACGACCTGACGCTGGCGCGGGTGCATGGGCTGGTGCTGCGCATCGTCGGTGAGGCGATGCTGGCGGAAGAGGTGGTCGAGGACGTGTTCTTCGCGGCCTGGCAGCAGGCCTCACGCTTCGACCCGGCGCGTGGTCGGCCCCTCGGCTGGCTGCTGGTGATGGCCCGCAGCCGGGCCCTCGACGCGCTGCGCCGCCGGGACGATGCCATCTGCCATCCCGAACCGGCGGAAATCGCCGGCGACGCGCTGGTGAACGCAGCCGACGTGCCGGAGCTGCTGGCGGTCGCGCAGGACCACCAGCGCCTGCACGAGGCGCTGCTCCAACTCGGGGCGCTGCCGCGGCAACTGGTGGCGCTGGCCTTCTTCCGCGGGTTGTCGCACGAGGAGATCGCCCGGCAGTCGAGCCTGCCGCTGGGGACCGTCAAGTCACACATCCGGCGCGCGCTGTCCAGCTTGAGGACTGCGTTGCTGGCCGGGGCGCAGGGGAGTGCACGGGCGTCATGAGCAAATCGAATCACCTGGATCCCGATGATCGGGACGAAACCGTGGAGCGGGCCTTGTCCGAAGCGCTGACACCGATCCCCCTGGAACCCTCGCGCAGCGAGCCTTTGCGCGGGCGCCTGCTGGCCCGTGCGACCAGGGCTCGCGCGGCGGGCGAGGGCTTCATCCGGGTGCCGCTGTCACAGGCGGACTGGCAGCGCATGCTGCCCGGCGTGCGGGTCCATCGGCTCGACCCAGAGCAGCGGGCGGTGATGATCGAGCTCGCCCCCGGCGCTTCGTTGCCGTTCCACCGCCATCACGAGAACGAGGAATGCGTGGTCCTGCGTGGCGATGTCCGCCTGGGCGACATCGTCGTGCAGCCGGGCGACTATCACCTGGCGCCGGCCGACAGCCGGCATGGTCGGGTGACCAGCCACGGCGGCGCGCTGTTCTACCTGCGGGGCACGCCGATCGGCCACCCCGCCGAAGCCCTGCGCGACCTCGTCACCGCGCTGGTGCCGGGAGGGGGTGGGTCGCCGCGGACGATCCGTGCCGGTGACGGCGGCTGGCAGCCGCGCGGCGACGGCGTCGATGCCCGCACCTTGTACCGCGGCGCCGACGGCCGCTCGGCGATGCTTCGCATTGCGCCCGGGACGCGCTTCTCCGGCAGCCTGCCGGCGCTCGGTGACGAATGCCTGCTGGTGCAGGGTGATCTCGCCGTCGACGACTGGTCGATGCAGCCCGGCGACTACCAGCGCTGCGCCGCCGGCGACAGCGGCCACAGCGAACTGGCCAGCCGCGACGGCGCGCTGCTGTTCGTGCGGACGACGGGCTGAGCGCCCCCGCCCGGCCGCCCGAAGGGGGCGCTCCCCTCCCCGGGGGAGGGTGTCGCGCAGCGACGGGTGGGTCGTCGCAAGTGGTCGCTACCAGGCCATCTCGCCGGTGGCGACCTTGGCGCCGATGTCGAGCGCGATGCCGAGCCCGGCCTCGGGGTAGGCGCGTTGCATCGCCGCGATCAGCGTGCCACTGTCCTTCGCCTGGCCGGCCTCGGCGTCGAACAGCAGCAGGTAGTCGCGGGTGAAGCCGACGGCCGACAGGTCGGTGGCGGCGCCCGCCGCCATGTGTCCCGGCACCACGGTGGTTGGATGCAACGCGGCGATCTCGTCGAGTTGGGCCAGCCAGGCCTGGCGAAGCGCCGCACCCGGGGTGTCGGCGGTCCACACGTGCAGCCCGGAGAACACCGCGATGTTGCCGACCACGGCCTTGGACGACGGAATCCAGACGTAGGGGCGATGGGCCAGCGGGCCCTGCAGGCCGCGGATCTCTAGGACCTCGCCGTCGATGGCGAGCGTGCTGCCCGAGAGCGGCTGCGGCAGCGCCATGCGGCGCGGCGCATTGTCGCCCATCTTCGGCCACCAGAAGTCGCGCTTGGCCTCGGCCTTGGCCCGCATCCGGTCGAGCACGGCGGGTGCCGCCACGATCGGCACGTCCGGAAAGAGCGCGGCCAGGGTGGCGGCGCCGAAATAGTAGTCGGGATCGGCCTGGCTGACGTAGATCGCCTTCAGTCGCTTGCCGCTGTCGAGCACCCGCGCGGCGATGCGCAGGGCGTCGGCACGGGTGAAACCGGTATCGACCAGGATCGCTTCGGTCGGACCGCTGACGAGGACGGCATTGACGTGGAAGCTGGCGGCGTCGCCATTGATGACGGCGAGTTCCAGGGCTTGCCCGGCGTGGGCGGTGGCAATCGTGGCGGCGAGCGCTGCGCCGGCGATGATGCGTTTCATGGTCGGAATCCTCATGTCGGATTGGTCTGGGAGCTTGGTGCGTGCGGGATCACTTTATGTGCGAATGAATGTCGGATATACGGCTAAAATGTGCCTTGTTTGTTGCACAAAACGGACTAATTGATGGATCGACTGATGGCCATGCGGGTGTTTGCCGAGGTCGCCGAGCGGGGCAGCTTCAGCGCCGCGGCCGAACGCCTCGACCTGTCGCGGGCCATGGTCACCCGCCATGTCGCCACGCTGGAGCAGTGGCTCGACGTACGCCTGATGCACCGCACGACCCGGCGTCTGTCGCTGACCGACGCCGGCGAACAGTGTCTGCGTCGCTGCCGCCAGGTGATCGAGCTGACCGACGAGCTCGAGGCCGACGTCGCGCAGCAGGCCGACGATCTGCGCGGCGATTTGCGAGTTACCTGTGCGGCCTCGTTCGGGCAGGCGCATCTGGCGCCGGCCATCGCCGATTTCCTGGCCTCGCATCCACGCCTGGCGGTGACCCTCGAGGTTGGTGACGCGGCGGTCGATCTGGTGCGCGAGCGCATCGACCTGGCGATCCGAATCACCGCCGAGGCCGATCCCGGCCTGGTCGCGCGGCCGCTCGCCCGCTGCCGCTCGCTGCTGGTGGCGGCGCCGGGCTATCTCGCCCGCAACGGCGTGCCGTGCCGGCCGGAAGAGCTCGCCGGCCACCGCTGCCTTGGACATGCCCGCTTCGGGCGCGGCCTGTGGCGGCTGGCGCGTGACGGCGACGTGCGCGAAGTGCAGGTGCCGGTGCGCTTCGGCACCAACGAGACGATGATGATGACCAGCGCGGCCCGGGCCGGCGCCGGCATCGGCCTGCAGCCGCGCTACTTGGCTGAACCGTTGATCGCGGACGGCTCGCTGGTGGTGGTGCTCCCCGATTGGCAGCCGCCGGAGCTGACCATCCAGGCGCTTTATCCGTCGCGCCGACGCTTGAGCCCGGCAGTGCGCGCGCTGCTGGACTTCCTGGTGGCGCGATTTGCCTGTGAAGCCTGGTAGCTGTCACGACGTCGACAGCAGGACGGGCCTGCACATGGCAAACTCAAGCGCTTTGCGAGCGATTGACAAAGGAGCGGTGCTGATGCCGAAAGGCAGCGCCTGTGATTGGGACCCTGCGCAATACCAGCGCAACGCGGGTTTCGTGCCCCAGCTCGGCGAGCCGCTGCTGCGCCTGCTGGCGCCACGAGCCGGTGAACGCATCCTCGATCTCGGCTGCGGCGACGGCGCCTTGACCCGGCATCTTATCGACGCCGGCTGCGCGGTGGTCGGGGTCGACGCCAGCGCCGGGATGATCGCGGCCGCGCGGGCGCGCGGCATCGATGCGCACGTGATGGACGGCCATGCGTTGCACTTCGACGCGCCTTTCGACGCGGTGTTCTCGAACGCTGCGCTGCACTGGATGACCGAGCCCGATGCCGTGCTCGCCGGCGTCCATCGTGCCCTCGTGCCCGGCGGTCGCTTCGTCGGCGAATTCGGCGGTCACGGCAACGTCGGTCGCATCGTCGCGGCGCTGGAACACGCGCTTGAATGCCGCGGTGCGGCGACCGACTGCCCGTGGTACTTCCCGACGCCGGCGGACTATCGCGCCCGCCTCGAGGCCGCTGGCCTGGTGGTCGACGCGATCGAGTCGTTCGCGCGGCCGACGCCGCTGCCGGGTGATGTCGGCGGTTGGCTGCAGACCTTCGGCAAGCCCTACCTGTCGCGCCTGCCGGCCGGGCGCCGCAACGCCTGCGTCGCCGAGCTCGTCGACACCTTGCGCGGTGCCTTGTGCGACGAAGCCGGCCGCTGGCACGCTGACTACGTGCGCCTGCGTTTCGTCGCCCATCGGCCGGCCGGTGGCTGAGGTTTCGCCACTCGCAATCGCGGGGCTGATGGTGGCGGCCTTCAGCGGTGGCTTCGTCAGCTCGATCGCCGGCGCCGGCGGCATGATCGTGCTGCCATGCCTGTTGTGGGCCGGCCTGCCGCCGGTACAGGCGCTGGCCACCAACAAGTGCCAGAGCGTGTTCGGCACGCTGTCGTCGGCGGTCAACTACTTCCGCAGCGGCCAGCTCCAACTCGCGCCGTTGCGGGCGACCCTGGCGTGGGCACTCGCCGGCGCGCTGGCCGGCACCTGGCTGGTGCAGCAACTCGACGCGGTGGTGCTCGAAGCGCTGCTGCCGCCGATGCTGATCCTGCTGGCCGCCTACTTCGCGTTCTCGCCGCGCATTGCCGATGTCGACAGTCCGCCGCGACTGTCGACCCGGCTGTTCGCGCCGCTGGTCGGCGGCGGGCTCGGCGTCTACGGTGGCTTCTTCGGCCCGGGCATGGGCTCGATCGCGGCCGCCGCCTTCGCCGGGCTGCGCGGCTTCAACATGCGCCGAGCCACGGCCAGTACCAAACCGGTGGTGCTGATCACCAATTTCGCGTCGATGACCGTGTTCGTCCTCGGCGGCCACGTGGTCTGGTCGCTGGTGGCGGCAATGGCCGTCGCCCAGATCATCGGCGCTCGCCTCGGCTCCGGCCTGGTCATCAATCGCGGCACTGCCCTGGTGCGGCCGGTGATCGTCGTGACGACGATGGCGATCGCGCTGCGCTTGATGATGAAATAGGTGAAGTGCATCCATGCCGATGGCGGCAGGCGCCGTTTACGGCGGGAGTTCGCCCGGGACATTGAATCGGCGTGATCTGCGCAACTCGGCCTGTGTCCTCGTTCCCTGCACAAAAGGAACGGGCAGGTCCGGATCGCCAAGCCCATGACTCTTCAGGGAGCACGCTCAGCGCTGCCGGATCATGCCATTATGCTACGAGTGAGACTTGGCAAGCCTTGGAGCGGGGCCGGCAATGAGCAAAATTCCTTACGGGCAGGTTGCTGCAATCGCAGAATCCGTTGCGAAGCGGTTCGGCGTGTTCGAGTGCATGGAATGTTCGATCGCACTGAAGCGAGAATTCGAACGACACGGAATAACGGCAGTACGTCTTGAACTGGTGGCCGTTGGCGTGAATCCTGCCAAGCATGGATACATCATCATGGCGGACGAGGGCATGAAATTGCCCTTCGATCATCTCGCCGGAGCGGCGATTGCTACGAACGGTCGACATTTCGGCGTCCAGGTGGGCGACCATGTCTATGACAACGTATTCCGTACGGGAATCAAGCGATCGCTGTGGCCGGCACAGTTTGCGGCACAAGGGCGCCTTCAGGTCGAACCCTTGAGTGATTGATCGTGCGTGCCTTGCCCGCTGAGCTTGTGCAACACCGGAACTGGCGGTGGCGACGGTTTCAGGCACCCACCGTTCGACCCACCCCCCGCTCGTACCACGCCTTGCTGCGATTGACCGCGCGTACCACCAGCAGCATCACCGGGACCTCGATCAGCACGCCGACGACGGTGGCCAGCGCGGCGCCGGATTCGAAGCCGAACAGGCTGATCGCGGCGGCGACGGCCAGTTCGAAGAAGTTCGATGCGCCGATCAGGGCCGACGGGCAGGCCACCGAGTGCTTTTCGCCGACCAGGCGGTTGAGGTAATAAGCCAGCGACGAGTTGAACAGTACCTGGATCAGGATCGGCACCGCGAGCAGGGCGATCACCAGCGGCTGGGCGAGGATCGCCTCGCCCTGAAATGCGAACAGCAGCACCAGGGTGGCGAGCAGGGCGACGATCGACCAGTGGCCGGCGCTGGCCATCGCGGCGTCGAAGGCGGCCTCGCCGTTGGCCAGCAGGGCGCGCCGCCACAGTTGGGCGAGGACCACCGGAATCACGATGTAGAGCACCACCGAGGTCAACAGGGTCTCCCACGGCACGGTGATCGCCGAGATGCCGAGCAGCAGGCCGACCAGCGGGGCGAAGGCAAACACCATGATGGTGTCGTTGACCGCCACTTGCGACAGCGTGAACAGCGGATCGCCGTTGGACAGCCGGCTCCAGACGAAGACCATCGCCGTGCACGGTGCCGCCGCCAGCAGGATCAGGCCGGCGATGTAGCTGTCGAGCTCGCCGGCCGGCAGCCACGGCGCGAACAGGTGGCGGATGAACAGCCAGCCGAGCAGGGCCATCGAGAAGGGCTTGACCAGCCAGTTCACGAACAGCGTGACGCCGATGCCGCGCACGTGCTGGCGGATCTCGCCGAGGGCGCCGAAATCGACCTTGGCCAGCATCGGGATGATCATCACCCAGATCAGTGCCCCGACCGGCAGATTGACGCGGGCGACCTCGAGGCGTCCGATGAACTGCACGGGCGCCGGCAGCCACTGGCCGAGGGCGATGCCGGCGACGATGCACAGCGCCACCCAGACAGTCAGGTAGCGCTCGAACAGACTCATCGGTGCCGGGGCGCTCCCCGCGGCTGGCGTACTGGCGGTCATCGCAGGATTCTCAGGTGGTGCCGACGTACTGCAGGATGGACTGCAGTTCGGGTGGCGTCAGGTCTTCGAGCGGCAGTGCGAGCAGTTGCAGCATGCGGTAGCCGATGGCCTGCCGGGTGAGTTCGAAGGCGCGGCGGCGTTCTTGCTCGTCGCCGCCAGCCGCCGATGGATCGGGGTAGCCCCAGTGCACGCGCACGGGCCGACCGGCGACGCCGTGGAACACCGGGCAGGTTTCGGCCGCCGCGTTGTCGCAGACCGTGATCACGGCGGCGAGCGGCGGCGCGTCGGGGCCGGCGAACGCGTCCCAGGATTTGCTGCGCAGGCCCGCGCAGTCGACGCCGGCGGCGGCGAGCACCTCGAGCGCCAGCGGATGGACGCGGCCGGAGGGCGTGCTGCCGGCGCTGTAGGCGCGGACGTTGCTTTCGAGTCGGCGCGCCCAGTGGGCGAGCATGCCCTCGGCCAGCACGCTGCGGGCCGAGTTGTGGGTGCACAGGATCAGGATGCCGGTGGTCGTCAAGATCCGCTCCGGCGAGGCGATGTGGCCATCGGCACGCTCAGCAGCACGACGACTTGCCACCCGGCCGGCCGTCGCCGGCGTTGACCGGCGCCGGTGCACAGCAGGCCGACTTCGGCGCCGCAACCGCGACCGCTGCCGCGGGGGTACAGCAGGCGGTGTCGGCGTCGGCCGGCGCACTCGAGAACACCGGAATGTCGGCCAGCGTGTGGAACTGTTCCCAGGCGAGGCCGTCGGGGTCGACGATCCAGTGCTTCTCGCTGCGCGCATAGCAGCAGGTGGTCTCGCCCTCGTCGAGGCCGAGGGTGCCGGCCTCGCGCGCCGCGGTCTTCATCGCGGCGAGTTCATGCTCGGATTCGACCTGGAAACCGAGATGGTCGACGCCGGGCGTGCCGCCACGGCACGAGATCGCGAAATTGATCCGTGGGTCGTCGAGCATCCATTTGGCGTAGTCGCCCTCGACCCGCGTCGGTGCGGCGCCGAGCAACTGCGAATAGAAGGCGATGCTCGAATCGAGGTCGGCGACCTTGAGGTGTACGTGGAAACGCTTCATCGGAACTCCTTCAGCACTGGCAGGAGAGCGCGGCCGGTTGGTCGCAGGCCTCGCCCTGGCAGCAGTTGTCGGTGAGATAGGCCAGCAGTGCGCCCATCTGCGCGTAGTCGGCCCGGTAGATCAGGTTGCGCCCCTGGCGTTGCTGGCCGATCAGGCCGGCGTTGAGCAACTCCTTGAGGTGGAAGGAAAGCGTTGCCGCCGGCAGCGCCAGCGAGTCGGCGATCGTGCCGGGCGTGGCGCCGGCGCCGCCGGCGACCACCAGCAGCCGGAAGATTCGCAGGCGGTTGGCGTGGGCGAGGGCGGACATGGCCTTGATGACGGCATCTTCTTCCATATTTCGAATATTATGGAATTAATGCCGGTTGTCAAATCGACGATGCCTGCCAGCGGCTCGGGCAGGTCCCTATGCGCGACTGCATGCAGGCAGGGACGAGCACGTGCGGGATCCTTGCCGGCGGCCTCTCAGTCGCCCAGTTCGCGCAGCCCGGCGACGTCCGTCAGCGTGATCTCGCTGCCGTGCACATGGATCAGCCCGCGATCGGCAAGGTCGTGAAAGATCCGCGACAGGGTCTCGGGAACCAGATTGAGGCGCGAGGCCAGCACATGCTTGCTGACCGGCAGTGTCACCGTGATCGGGTCCTGCGGCGGTCGGGTGCAGGGCAGGGAGGCGCCCGGGCTGAGCGTGTCGCCAAGCGACATCAGGTACGAGACCACCCGTTGGGCGCCGCTGTTGAGCGAATAGGCTTCGACATCCCGCACCATGCCGTGCAGCCGGATCGCCATGCCGGCGAGCAGGGATCGGGCGAAGTGGGGGTCTTCCTCGATCAGCGTGAATACCACGCCGCGGTCGATCAACAGCAACTGGCTGTCGGCGAGTGCCTCGGCGAACACCGGATAATTGCGATCCATGAACAGGACGGCCTCGCCGAAGCTCTGGCTAGGGCCCAGTACCTCGACCACCTTCTCGTTGCCCTGGCGCGACGCGAACGCGAGCTTGATCTGGCCGCGGATGACATAGTAGAAGCCCTTCGGCGGGTCGCCTTGCTGGAACAGGATCTCGCCGCGGGCGAGGTCGCGTTCGTGGGTGGCGCCGACCAGCATGCGAAGCTGTTCGTCGGTGATCTCGGAAAACAGCGGCAACCGGCGCAACGCCTGCGCGATGTCGATATGTGGGGCGGCGGCGTGGCTCATGACGGTTCTCCGGTGCTGCGGCCCGACCCACGGCTGCAGTGGTTCACGCGGCCTCGCAGTCGGCCGTCCGGCGCTCGAACCAGGCGATCGTGTCGCGCAGCGAAACCACGCTGCCGACGATCAGCAACGCCGGCGGCTTGATGCCGGCGCCGCGGGCCAGTGCCGGCAACGTGCGCAAGTTGCCGGTGATGGTACGCTGATTCGGCAAGGTGCCGTTCTCGACCAGCGCGGCGGGATGTTCGTCTGGCAGGCCGTGGGCCCGCAAGCGGTTGCAGATCTGTTCGAGGGCGCCGACGCCCATGTAGAACACCACGGTCTGGCGCGGACGGGCAAGCATCGGCCAGTCCAGATCGAGACTGCCGTCCTTCAGGTGACCGGTGACCAGCACGCAGGACTGGGCATGTTCGCGATGGGTCAGCGGAATACCGGCATAGGCGGAAATGCCGCTGGCCGCCGTTATGCCGGGCACCACCTCGAAGTCGATGCCGGCCGCTGCGAGTTCCTCGAGCTCCTCGCCGCCGCGGCCGAACACGAACGGATCGCCGCCCTTGAGCCGGACCACGCAGGCGCCGGCACCGGCCAGCTCGACCAGCAACTGGTTGATTCGATCCTGTGGCAGGGTGTGGTGGCCGGCGCGCTTGCCGACGTAGATGCGCTGGGTGTCGACCGGGATCAGATCGAGAATGTCGCTGCCGACGAGGTGGTCGAACACCACCACGTCGGCGTCGCGAATGCGTTGGATCGCCCGCAGCGTCAGCAGGTCGGGGTCGCCGGGCCCGGCGCCGACGAGGATCACGCGGCCGCGACCGCCGGCCGGGCGCTGCAGCGCGCCCCGGCCGTCGAGTTCGTCGGGGCCGCCGAAGCTGCCGGCGCGGCCACGGGCCAGCAGTCCGCTGCCCGACGTGGCCGTTCCAGGCTGTGCCGATATCGCCAATCTGCTCATGTGCTCGCTCCCGGCAAAAGTGAATTCAAGCTTGCGGCAGACTCTATCGAACTCGCCCGTGATTGCGGATTGACTCTCGTCAAGGAAGCGGAAAAGCCGGGTCGGCATTCTGCGGACCAGCGGAAATGGCCGCTGTCCTGAATTCTTCTAGGGAGAAAGGCTATGAAACGGGGTGGTATGCAACGGATGCGCGTGTTCGCGCTGGCAGCGATGCCGACGCTGATCGCGGCAGGTTACGCGCAGGCCGGCAACAAGGTCTCGCCGGCAGAGGTGAATTACGAGGCGGCGAGTTCGCCGCTGGCGAACGTGGAGATGTACCAGGACATCAATCCGAAAGCGCCGCAGATGACCAAGGCGGAATTCGACACGGCGCGCAAGATCTACTTCCAGCGCTGTGCCGGCTGCCACGGCGTGCTGCGCAAGGGCGCGACCGGCAAGCCGCTGACGCCGGACAAGACCATCACCAACGGCACCGAATATCTGAAGACCTTCATCAAGTACGGTTCGGCGGCCGGTATGCCGAACTGGGGCACCTCGGGTGAACTGAGCGACGACGAAGTGGACCTGATGGCCCGCTACATCCAGCAGACGCCGCCGCAACCGCCCGAGTACGGCATGCCCGAGATGAAGGCGACATGGAAGGTGATCGTGCCGCCCGAGCAGCGTCCGACCAAGAAGATGAACGATTTCAACATCAGCAACATCTTCGCGACGACGCTACGCGACACCGGCGAGGTCGCGCTGATCGACGGCGACACCAAGAAGATCATCAACATCGTCAAGACCGGCTATGCGGTGCACATTTCGCGGCTGTCGGCTTCGGGGCGCTACCTGTACGTGATCGGTCGCGACGCCAAGGTGAACATGATCGACCTGTGGATGGAGAAGCCCGACAACGTCGCCGAGATCCGCATCGGTCTCGAGGCGCGCTCGGTCGATACCTCCAAGTACAAGGGCTTCGAGGACAAGTTCGCGATCGCAGGCTCCTACTGGCCGCCTCAGTACGTCGTCATGAAGGGCGACACGCTGGAGCCGCTGAAGATCGTGTCTACCCGCGGTATGACAGTGGACACCCAGGAGTACCATCCGGAGCCTCGGGTCGCGTCGATCGTGGCCTCGCACTTCAAGCCGGAATTCGTCGTCAACGTGAAGGAGACCGGCAAGACGCTGATGGTCGACTACTCCGACATCGACAACCTCAAGGTGACCGAGATCGGATCGGCCCGTTTCCTCCACGACGGTGGCTGGGACAGTTCCAAGCGCTACTTCCTGGTGGCGGCGAACAAGTCCAACAAGATCGCGGCGATCGACGCCAAGGAAGGCAAGCTGGCCGGCCTGGTCGAGGTCGGGGCGATTCCGCACCCCGGTCGCGGTGCCAACTTCATGCATCCGAAGTTCGGTCCGGTGTGGGCCACCGGCCACCTCGGCGACGACTCGATCGCGCTGATCGGCACCGATCCGACGGGGCATCCGGACCAGGCCTGGAAGATGGTCGAGACGCTGAAGAGCCAGGGCGGTGGGTCGCTGTTCATCAAGACCCATCCGAAGTCCAAGCACCTGTATGTCGACAACCCGCTGAACCCCGACCCGAAGATCTCGCAGAGTGTCGCGGTGTATGACACCACCAATCTCGGTGGCGGCTACAAGGTGCTGCCGATCGCCGATTGGGCAGGCCTGACCGACGACGGCGCCAAGCGGGTCGTGCAACCGGAGTACAACAAGGCCGGCGACGAGGTGTGGTTCTCGGTGTGGAGCGCGAAGGACAAGGAGTCGGCCGTGGTCGTGGTCGACGACAACACCCTCGAGTTGAAGGCGGTGATCAAGGATCCGAAGCTGATTACGCCGACGGGCCACTTCAACGTCCATAACACCCAGCACGACGTGTACTGATCGTACACACGGGGGCGGACCGGCGTCTTCACGGGAATGCCGTGCGCCGATCCGGCCGGACAAGGCGGGCCCTGCGGGGCCCGCGTTTCTTTCGATCGGGCGGTGGGGCGCCACCCTTGACGGCGATCAAGGCAGCGCAACGCGCCCGCTTCGAAAATCGACATCACTACCTAATGGAGGGCTCGCGCTTGCGTCTGGCAATCATCCACGCGGTCGTACTGCTGGTGCTGACACTGATCGGTGTCGGCACTGCCGGTGCCGCCGAGCCCGACGGATCGCGGCGCCAGGCGCTGGTGGCGATGGTGCGCCAGGACTGCGGCTCGTGCCATGGACTCACCCTGAAAGGCGGGCTCGGCCCGGCCCTGCTGCCCGAAGCCCTGGCCGGCAAGCCGACGGCGTCGCTGATTGCCACCGTGTTGTCCGGCCGGCCCGGTACCGCAATGCCCGGCTGGTCGCGCTTCGTCAGCGAGGCCGAAGCCGCCTGGATCATCGATCAACTGCGGCGCGGTTTCCCGTCCCTGGATGCCGGAGGCCGGCGATGAACTGGCGTTGTGCCATATCCAGGGTGCTGGCCGGCCTCGCGACCGTCGTGGTCGCGGCTTGCGCCGGCCAGCCGGTGACGGATCTGCGGGGCACCGGAGACCTCGGCATCGTCATCGAGCGGGCCAGCGGCAGCGTGCAAATCGTCGATCACAGCCGGCGCCGCAGCCTCGGGCGGATCGAGGGTCTCGGCGATCTTTCCCATGCCCATGCCACCTTCTCGCGCGACGGGCGCTACGCCTACGTCTTCGGTCGCGACGGCGGCCTGACCAAGATCGATCTACTGGCACGCCGCATCGACCGGCGCATCGTCCAGGCCGGTAATTCGATCGGCGGCTCGATCTCTCAGGACGGACGCCTGGTGGTTGCGCAGAACTACCAGCCCGGCGGCATCAAGGCCTTCGACGCCGAGACCCTGGCCGCTGTGGCCGAGGTGCCGGCCGAATACGCGCCGGGAAAATTCTCGAAGGTGGTCGGGCTGGCCGACATACCGGGCCAGGGCTTCGCCTATGCGCTGTTCGATGCCGGCGAGATCTGGGTCAGCGACTTCACCGATCCGGGCGCGCCCCGCACCCGTCGCTTCGCGGCCGGCCAGCAGCCGTACGACGGCCTGGTGACCCCGGGCGGACGCTACTTCATGGCCGGCCTGTTCGGCGAGGACGGCATCGCGCTGCTCGACCTGTGGCAGCCGGAAAAGGGCGTGCGCCGCATCCTCGACGGCTATGGTCGCGGCGAGGAAAAGCTGCCGGTGTTCAAGATGCCGCATCTGCGCGGCTGGGCGGTGGCCGACGGCAAGGCCTACCTGCCCGCGGTCGGCCGCCACGAGGTATTGGTGGTTGACGTCACCGACTGGCGGGAAGTGGGGCGCATTCCGGTGGCCGGCCAGCCGGTGTTCGTCATGGCCCGCCCCGACGGTCGCCAGGTGTGGGTCAATTTCGCCTTCCCGGACAACGCGCTGGTGCAGGTCATCGACACCCTCGAAGGCACGGTGATCGACACCTTGTCGCCCGGGCGGGCGGTGCTGCACATGGAATTCACGCCGCGAGGCGAGGCGGTTTGGGTGTCCGCCCGCGACGACGACCGGGTCACGGTGTACGACACCGCCACCCGCAAAGCCCTGTCGGTCCTGCCGGCGCGGGCGCCGTCGGGGATCTTCTTCACCGCGCGCGCCGCGCGGATCGGATTCTGAAATGGGCATCGTGGCCGATCCGATCGCCGGCATGGCAGCGACCGGCCTTGTCGTCGCTCGCCACGACGATGGCCTCGACTGGCACCTGCTGAACGATTTCCAGCGCGACTTCCCGCTGCAGTCCCGTCCCTTCGCGCGCATCGCCCGTGTCCTCGGCTGCGAGCAGGCGAGGGTGCGCGAGCGGCTCGAACACCTGCAGTCGAGCGGTGCGGTCAGCCGTGTCGGGCCGGTATTTGCGCCGCGCCGCGTCGGCGCCAGCACGCTGGCGGCGTTGCGCGTACCGCCTCGGCATTTGCCCGAGGTCGCCGCCGTGGTCAGCGCCTCGGCCGCAGTCAATCACAATTACGCGCGCGAACACGCGTGGAACCTGTGGTTCGTCGCGACCGCCGCCGACCGCCTGGCGCTGGCGCGCAGCCTGCGCGAGATCCGGCGGGCGACGGCCTGCCCGATGATCGAATTGCCCTTGCTCACCGAGTACCACATCGACCTGGGCTTCGATCTCGCCACCGGGGCCCGCGTGCGCAGCCAGGCGCGCGCCGTGCCGGCCGGGATGCCGGCGCCGAGCGCGGCTGAGCGGGCACTGATGGCGGCGATCGAGTGCGGCATTCCGCTCACCGATCGACCCTTTCGCGATATCGGCCGCCGCGCCTGCCTCGAAGAGGCAGCGGTGATCGGTCGCTTGCGAGACTGGCTCGCCGACGGCACGCTGAAGCGTTTCGGCGTGGTCGTGCGCCACCATGAACTGGGCTGGCGCGCCAACGCGATGTGCGTCTGGGATGTGCCGGACGAGGCCGCCGATCGCCTCGGCACGCGGCTCGCGACCTGCGACGGCGTCAACCTGTGCTATCGCCGCCGCCGTGCCGGCAGTCGCTGGCGTTTCAACCTGTACTGCATGCTGCACGGTCGCGACCGCGTCGAGGTTCGCGAGCGCCTGCGGGTCATCGCCGGGCACTGCGGGCTGGACCGCTTCCCGCACGAGGTGCTGTTCTCGACCCAGCGCTTCAAGCAGCGCGGCGCATCGTACGCAGGCCGCAGTCATGGCTGAGCGCGCGCAGGCGCGACTCGATGGGACCGATCGCCGGATCGTCGACGGCCTGCAGGGTGACTTCCCGCTGGTCGCGGAACCCTATCGCCAGGCTGCCGCGCGGTTCGGCATCGACGAGGACGAGTTGCTGGGCCGGCTCGATCGGTTGCTCGGTGCCCGCGTGCTGACCCGCTTCGGACCGATGTTCCAGGTCGAGCGCATGGGCGGCCGCTTCGTGCTGGCGGCGCTGGCCGCACCGGAGGCGCGCTTCGACGAGGTCGCCGAGATCGTCAATCGCCTGCCCGAGGTCGCCCACAACTACCGACGCGAGCACCGGCTCAACATGTGGTTCGTGCTGGCCACCGAAAGCGCCGACGGCATCGACGCGGCGATCCGCCGTATCGAGACCGAGACCGGGCTGCCGGTATATGCCTTCCCGAAGGAGCGGGAATATTTCGTCGACATGCGCCTCACTGTGCGCCAGGCGGCCGACGCGGATGCGTCCGCTGCCGACACCGTCGCGGCGCCGGCGACGGCACCGAGGCCGGTGGCGGCCGTCCGCGTCAGCGCCGATCCGTCGCTGACGCGCAGCCTCGTCGTCGCCACCCAGGCCGGCCTGCCGCTGGTGCGGCATCCCTATCGCCTGATCGCCGATCGGCTCGGCTGCGACGAGGACACGGTCATCGGCTGCCTCGCCGCGATGCTCGAGAGCGGTGCGATCCGCCGCATCGGCGCGGTCCCGAATCACTACGCGATCGGCTATGTCGCCAACGGCATGAGCGTCTGGGACGTGCCCGACGACGCCGTCGACCGACTCGGGCAGGCAGTTGGCGCGCTGCCCTTCGTGACCCACTGCTATCGCCGGCCGCGAGCGCTGCCCGACTGGCCGTTCAACCTGTTCGCGATGGTCCACGGCGCTTGCCGCGACGAGGTGCTGGCCCGGGTCGCCGAGATCCGGGCTCAGCTCCATCGTGATTGTCGTCGCTACGACGTGCTGTTCTCGAGCCGCATCCTGAAGAAGACCGGCCTGCGCATCGGGGCCTGAACGGCTCGGTACCGCCCTTCAACCGGATGCCAGCGCGCGCACCACCAGCTGCACCAGTTCGTCCGGCTGTACCGCTTCGCCCAGCGCGCCGCCGCGGGCGGCTTCCTCGCGCCGGCGGGCGCGCCGTGTCGGCTGGAATTCGCCGTGATAGAAGACCAGCGGCGTGGTGAAGCCTTCATCACGCATCCGGCGCAGCAGTCGCGGGCCCTCGGCCTCGCCGGACGCTGCGCTCGGCACCCGCGACCAGTCGGAGATCACCAGGTCGAAGGCGTCGTCCGACGCATCGTCGCGGGCCGCGCGCAGCCGGGCCAGCGCCGATTCGGTATCCAGCACCTGGACCACGTCGATCTGCAGATGGGACAGCGCGGCAGCTTCGAAGCGGTTGTTGGCAGGTACGTCGTCCACCCACAGCACCCGCCGCTGTTGGTGGACGTCGATCAGCGTCGCCGCCTGCTGGTCGAGCGCATGTGGATCGTCGATCTCCGTACCGCGGGCCCGGGCTGCTTCCCGGACCTGGCCGCGAAAGCCGCTGACCACGCGTTGCAGCAGGGCATCGCCGTCGACGGGAGGCGGCGATTGCACGAAATCGGCGTCGCCGTCCAGGTCGCTGCCGGCGCCGCCTCCCCGATTCGCTGCCGTCCGCGGCACCACACCGAAGCCCGGTCGGTCGAATGCATCGCGCACCGTCGGCGCAGGTGGTGGCGGCGATGGGGCCGTCGCCGGTGGCTGCCCGTCGCCGGCCCGCTGCGCCTGGATGCGCTTGACCGCCCGTCGCACGCCCTTGGCGACGTCGGTCCAGGCTTCGTCCCGGTTCGGCCAGGAGGTGACCGGACGCAGATCGGTGGGCAGGCCCTGCAGGTGGGAAAAGGGCGCGTCCTCGATGTCCACTGCGCGGATCAGGATCGGAATGACCTGGGCATCGCCGCTGGCCTGCCGCTCGAGTGCGAATTTAAGTTCGCGGCCCCAGATGTAGTCGGACGCGATGAAGTCCGCGCTGACCAGCAGCAGCACGATATCGGCCGACTGCAGGTGCCGGTCGATCTCCTGTGCCCAATCGCTCGCCGGCGGGATGTCGCGGTCGTGCCAGGCATCGATCACACCCCGGCGCTGCAGGATGCCGAGGTGGCCCTGCAGTTCGTCGCGCAGTGGCTCGTCTTCGTGGGCATAGCTGTAGAACAGGCTCAGCGGCATCATCGGCATTCCAGGGTTCGCATTCATTCCAAATCTAGCCGCCATTGTCTCCGCTGTCTCGCAACGGCAGTCGTTTGCCATCGCTTGACGGCCGTCAAGGAGCCGTTCGTGAACGGTGCCGACAATGGCTCGGACGTTGCCGCCAGGAGGTCGAAGTGTTCCGGATTTCACGTTACGTCAGGATGCTGCTGGGCCCCACGCCGACGGCGGAGCGGCGGCCGGCTGCGCCGTCGGGCCGTGGCCCGGTGGTCATCTGGAACCTGATCCGGCGCTGCAACCTGACCTGCAGGCACTGCTATTCGATCAGCGCCGACAAGGATTTCGCCGGCGAGTTGGACACCGCCGAGGTCGCCCGGGTGATGGACGATCTGGCGGCATTCGGCGTGCCGGTGCTGATTCTGTCCGGCGGCGAGCCCCTGCTGCGGCCCGATATCTTCGAGATCGCGGGTCGGGCCAAGCGGATGGGCTTCTACGTCGGCCTGTCCTCCAACGGCACCCTGATCGACGCGCCGATGGCGGAACGGATCGGCACACTCGATCTCGACTACGTCGGCATCAGCCTCGACGGCCTGCGCGCCACCCATGACCGGTTCCGCCGCATGGACGGTGCCTTCGACAAGTCGCTGGCCGGCTTGCGGCTGGCGCGCAAGCTCGGTCTGAAGGTGGGCCTGCGCTTCACGCTGACCCGTGAGAATGCGGCCGATCTGCCGGCACTGCTGAAGCTGGTCGAGGATGAACAGGTCGATCGCTTCTATCTGTCGCACCTGAACTACGCCGGCCGCGGCAACAAGAACCGCGCCGAGGACGCCCACCACCGGATGAGCCGCGAGGCCATGAACTTGTTGTTCGATCAGGTGCTGGCGATGGAGTCGCAGGGCGTGCGCAAGGACTTCACCACTGGCAACAACGATGCCGACGGCGTGTTCTTCCTGCATTGGGTGGCGCGTCGGATGCCAGAACGGCTCGAGCAGGCGCGACGCATGCTCACGCGCTGGGGCGGCAATGCCAGCGGGGTCGGCGTCGCCAACATCGACAACCTCGGCAATGTCCATCCCGACACCATGTGGTGGCACCACACCCTCGGCAACGTCCGTCATCGGCCGTTCTCCGAGATCTGGCAGGACCGCGGCGACGGGCTGATGGCCGGGCTCGCCCAGCGGCCCCGCCCGGTCACCGGGCGCTGCGGCGAATGTGCGCATCTCGCGATCTGCAACGGCAGCTCGCGGGTGCGGGCCGAGCAGGTTACCGGTGACCCCTGGCAGGAGGATCCTGGCTGTTACCTCGACGACGCGGAAATCGGCATCGCCGAGGGCCGCGAGCGGGTCGAGGTCACCCCGTGGCGTCGCGTGGTGCCGGTCAGGGCGGTGCAGCCGTGAGGGCGCTGTTGCTCGCAGGCGCGTTGGCGCTCGCTGTGTTGCCGGCAGCCGCGGCCGACGTCGGAGTCATCTACCAGTCCCACTGTGCCGCCTGCCACGGCAGCGATCGCGTCGGCGGCAGCGGACCGGCACTGCTGCCCGAGAACCTGGCGCGGCTGAAGCGCGTCGATGCCGCCACGACCATCCGCGCCGGGCGTGCGGCGACCCGGATGCCGGCGTTCGGCGAGGTGCTGTCCGCGGCCGACATCGACGCGCTGGCGAACTGGATCTACACGCCGGTGAGTCCGTCGCCGCGCTGGCGCGAATTGGACATCCGCGCATCGCGGATCGAATACCGTGCGCCGGACAGCCTGCCGGCGAAGCCGGTGTTCGACGCCGATCCGATGAACCTGTTCATCGTGGTCGAGAGCGGCGACCACCACGTCAGCATCCTCGATGGCGACCGCATGGCGCGCATCCACCGCTTCCCGTCGCGCTTCGCGCTGCACGGCGGACCGAAGTTCTCGCCGGACGGCCGCTTCGTCTATTTCGCGTCGCGCGACGGCTGGATCACCAAGTACGATCTCTGGAACCTCGAGACGGTGGCCGAGGTACGCGCCGGCATCAATACCCGCAACGCCGCGGTGTCGGCCGACGGGCGCTTCGTCGCGGTCGCCAACTACCTGCCGCAGACGCTGGTGCTGCTCGACGCCGAGCTCCGGCTGGTCAAGCTCTTCGACGTCGCCGACCTTGCCGGAACACACGGCTCGCGGGTATCGGCGGTGTATGACGCGTCGCCGCGCAAGTCCTTCGTCGCAGCGCTGAAGGACCTGCCGGAAATCTGGGAAATCTCGTACGACGAGAATGCCGAGCCGATCCATGAGGGCTATGTCCACGACTACAAGATGGGCGAGAGCATCGCGACGCCGGGCTTTCTCAACGTGCGGCGTACGCGGCTCGACACACCGCTCGACGACTTCTACTTCAGTCAGAACTATGCCAACGTGATGGGCGCGTCGCGCGACGGCCACGGCCGGGTCGTGAATCTCGATGTGCGTCGGTCGATCGCCGAACTCGACATCGCGGGCATGCCGCACCTGGGCTCCGGCATCACCTGGGACTATCAGGGTCACCGTGTGATGGGCAGCCCGAACCTGAAGGAAGGGGTCGTCAGCATCATCGACATGAGCGACTGGCGCACGATCAAGCGCATCCCGACCCTCGGTCCAGGTTTCTTCATGCGCAGCCACGAGAACGTTCGCTACGCCTTCGTCGATTCGATGATGAGCCCGACCGGACGCGACACCCTGCAGGTGATCGACAAGCAGAGCCTGGAAGTGGTCGCGCAGCTGCGGCCCGATCCGGGCAAGACGCTCGCCCATGTCGAGTTCGACCGCGACGGCCGCTATCTGATCGCCAGTTTGTGGGAACAGGACGGCGCATTGATCTTCTTCGATGCCGATACGCTGAAGGAGATCAAGCGGCTGCCGGCGTCAAAACCGGTCGGCAAATACAATCTCTACAACAAGATCCACAAGTCGGAGGGGACCAGCCACTGAGGCCGGCCGTCGGGGCAACCCGGCCTACTGCGGCGGAACGTCGATGCCGTGGGCGGTCAGCCAGTTCCTGTCGAGTTCCCAGCGTACCGATGCGATGCCGGGCTGGGCCTCGACGATGCTTCGCGCCTCGGACTGGGCGGCCGCGAGCCGTGCCTGGGCCTCGATGAAAGCCGGGTTCTGCGGATCCCGGACGTCGATCCCCGGCTCGATCGCCGCGATGAAGTGCATCGCCGGCACATCGAAATTGCGAGGCGTGCCCATGACCGCGACGTCGCCCTCGACGCGCAGCACGTGGAAGCGATACGGATAGTCCTTCAGCATCGCGCTGGCGGTCTGCTCGATCACCGAATTGAGCGCACGCGATTGCGCATCGGGGCGCTGGATGAACCAGTCTGCGGCGAAGGCCAGAAGCACCACCAGCGCGATCCACTGCCAGCGCTTGTTCACGGAATTCGATTCTCCAGGTGGGTTGTGCGCATCGACCATCGGTCGCGCCGGACGGGCGCGACGATGCGATGACGAGATGCTGGCGCAAGGTTAGCAGGGTTCGCGGCGATCGGTGTTGCCAGCGCCAGGCCTCCCAATCCTTGCATGACGATCAGTGACTTGCGCGCGCTGCGCAAACCTGTCCAGCGCCTTGTCGACGCCGACTACCCCCAAAGGGGTATGGTCCGCGCGGGTACCGTATGCGACTGTCCGTCATCTATTGAGCCGCGGCAGCTGCGGTTGCCGCCCGTTGGCCGGGCGCATGTCGACAGAAGACGCTTTCAGCATCGATCCATTGCTCGCGCGCATTCCCTTGCTCGCAGGCCTGTCCCACCCCGCCCGTCGGGCGGTCGCGGCGCACGCGCAGCGGCGGGACATCGACCGCGGCGCAGCACTGTACCGCGAGGGCGACCCTGCCCACGCCTTTCACTTCCTGGCAGCCGGCAAGATCAAGCGGGTCGTCTGCTCTGCCGAGGGGTCGGAAAGAGTCATCGATCTCGCGCTGCCGGGCGATACCATCGGCTTGTGCGAAGTGTTTTCCTCGAGCGGCTTCACCTGCCGCGCGGAGGCGCTCGAGCCGTCAACCGTGGTCGAGATCAGCCACGCCGCGATCGAACACGCAATGGATCTCGACCCCCGGCTGCCGCGCCGAATCATCTCGGCGATCGCCAATCGCAACACCGGCCTGGTCCGAGACATTGCCGCTTCGCACTTCCATTCGGCCTGTCGCCGTGTGCTCGACTATCTGCGCCATCTCGCGGATTCGGCGACTGCGACCGACGAGGGGGTCTCGCCGAGCGTCGTTCTGCCGGTGCGAAAGCATCTTCTCGCGGCGCAACTCGGTCTCAGCCCGGAGACCCTATCCCGGGTCTTTCGCGATCTTTCCGAAGTGGGTCTGATCTCCGTCACCGGGCCGCGCATCACCTTGTCACCCGATGTCGACAAGCACGCGTCGACGATCGCCGAATCGCGTCGCCGAGTTCTCGCCGAAGCACGCTCCGCGAGTCGGACCTGCCGCTGACCGGCTCACGACTGCACGATCGGTAACTTGCCGGCGCGGCGCGCCCAGAGTGCAATTTCCACCCGCGAGCGATAGCCGATCTTGCGCTTCATGTTGCGCAGGTGAACCTTCACCGTGCCCTCGCTGATGTCCAGCGTGCGGGCAATCAGCTTGTTCGGCATGCCGGCGCCGACCAGAGCCAGGACCTGTCGTTCGCGGTCGGTCAGTTCGGCGCAGCTCGCCTGGGCTCCGGCTGCCTGCTGCGATTCGCGCGCCAGAATCCGGCGGGCATTGGCGGCGCTGTCGGCCGCGGACAGCACGTGACGTACGGCGGCGAGCAGGTCGCCGGCGTGCATGTCCTTGGTCAGATACTCGACGGCACCGGCCTCGAGCGCGCGGGCGACATCGCTCGCGCTCGTCGAACTCGTCAGCACGACGATCGGCGCCGCGCCGAGCTGGCCTCGCAACCGAGCCAACGTGGCATGGTCGTCGAAGCCTCCGAGTTGCGGGTCGACGATGATCAGGTCGGGACGCAGGCGAAGGGCGAACGCGATGCATTCATCCGCACTCTGCGCTTCCGCCACGATGTCGATGTCGTGCTGTCGATCGAACCAGTCGACCAGTCCCCGGCGGAACAGGGGATGATCGTCTGCGATCAGGATGCGGTACTTGCTGGCATTCATGAGGCCGCCCCTCCACCCGGCGAGGCCGGGTCACAGCTAGCCGGCACGTCCGCGCGCAGTGCGACCGTGCGCTCGCCATGACGTTCCGGAATCGCGGCCATCGGGATCGGAAATGCCCCATCGTGACGACTCTTGGCGGCGATGCTCTTGCATTGCATCATAGGCTGCCGCCGTGCTTTCTGCTTCGCCGGCACGGCACCGACAGCGATCGCGTGTGATCGGTGTTTATTGCGCATTAACAGAGGCTTCCGAAGATGTTCTTCAGCTTCTATTTTCGGAAGTTGTTACCGATGGCGCATTGGCACAGATCAAGATTGACGATTCTGGTGCAGAAAATGATTGCGGTGCAGCACGGGTCGATCGGCGCGCCCGACGGAACTTCCGGCTGGCCCGGCATCGGTGCCGATGGGGCGGGCCAAGCGCCGACGGCCGCCACTGCGCGAGCCGATGGCCGGCCCGGCAGCGGATGCGGGCGGTGGCTGCAGCCGAGAGCCCCGACCGCTCTGGCGGGAGATGGCCTCGTGCCGGCTCGCGTCGCGCCTCGGGGCTGCCTGCCTCGACTTCCGCGCTCAGTTTTCCAGGCTCACCCAGCGGCCACGAAAATACTTCTGCTCGCGTTTCTTCAGGCGCTTGCAGGGGCGTTTCCCGACCATGCGCCCACCGTCGTCGCTGAGTAGCATGACGTCGCGACGAGCCGTATGCTGGAAGTAGCCTTCCGGATTGAAGTCGCGCAGATCCACCGCCATCTGCTCGGGCACGCCGACGCCGTTCCAGGCGTACAGCCGTGATTCGCCCCCACTGTCATGGTGGCCGGCCGCGATCAGGTAGCGGCCGTGGCGCAGCGACAGCGCGCGCACGCCCAGTCCGCCGAGGTCGAGCCGGATCGGTTCGCTGAAGCGGGCTGCTTCGCCGGCCATCGTCTGCTCCGGGTTCTCGAGCACCACCAGCAGGGCCAGACCATCCGGAATCGGGCTGCGGAATCCGATCAGCAGGCCACCGTCCGGCGTCGCCGCCAGGCCCTCGATGTTGAGTCCGCCCGCCGTCTTGGGTGCACGCATGGCCGCCGCGGGCAGATCGAAGGGGCGCAGTTGAGGCGCCGCCAGCAACTGCTCGAAGAAGGACTCGGGCGCGACGGCCGTGACCGCCAGCGCCCTGGAGTCGTCGGGTATCGTCGTGGTGAAGAAGCGCAGGCGTTCGCGCCGCTCCTCGCCACGGCTGTCCCGCCCGTGGGAGGTGATCCAGTAGGCGCGACCGTTCAACGTCGTCGCGGCCTCGATGTCGGTCTCGGCAGGCGGCTGGCGCCTGCCCTTGCGCGAAAGGGTGGATTCGACGCCGAGCTGGCGCGAAATGTCGATCTCGCCGAGCGGCGCACCACCGGTCTCGGCGTCGTAGATCCGCAGCAGATTGTCCTCGTCGTCGGCAACCGCAAAACGGTCGGTGGACAACGGGATCGCCCCCGAGGCGTCGCACATGCCCGTGAATCGCACGTCCGCCGCAGCTGTCGCGCTGCCGACGACGGCCATGGCCGCCAGCGCGACGACTGCCGATCGGGCACTGCCCGTCCGTTGTTGTAGGGGGGTCAGGTCTATCATCGTGTCTTTCGTGGTGATCCGGTGCTTGGCGCGCTCAGCCACAGACGCTGTCACTCGTCGTGCCGTTTCCTTGCTGGCCGCGACTCGGTCTTCAATTCTCGCCAGATACCCGCAGCAGGCTGTCCAACCGACTGGCGAATGTCCGCAGATCGGCCGGCCCGATCGCCGCCGGGCCACCGGTTTCGACACCGGCACTGCGAAGCGAATCCATGAAGTTCCGCATGTCGAGCAGTTCGCGAATGTTCTCCGGGCCGAACCGCTCGCCGCGGGGCGAGAGCGCGTGCGCGCCCTTGGCGACTGCTTCGGCGGCGAGGGGAATATCCGCCGTAACCACCAGGTCGCCGGGCCGAAGGCGGGCGGCGATGGTCTTGTCGGCCTCGTCGAAGCCGCCCGGCACCTGGAGCATGCGGACGAACGGCGACGGCGGCACCCGCAGATGGTGGTTGGCGACCAGCGTCAGCATCCGACCGGTGCGCTCGGCGGCGCGACACAGGATGTCGCGTATCGCGGCAGGGCAGGCGTCGGCATCGACCCAGATGTGCATCATTTGTCCCGATTGGCAAGACTGGCGGCGGCGCGCGCCGCATCCACTGCCGCGCCGCTGCCGCCGGCAGTATAGGGCGCCTGGCCCGAATGGCGCGAAGGACGGCGCATGGCGACTTCGTTGCCTGCAGAGGCAGTGTCCGGGGTCCGGCGACCGTGAAGCGCTGTCCGATGCAACGCAGTCGCTTGCGCGGAAGGGTGGCGCAACGCCTTCCGACGGGCATCGATCTCGCGGTGACCACGGGCCGGGCTGGTCGACGGCGCCCGGAATCGGCAATGATTGGCGCGGGAGATTGTCCAAGCTTGAAGGTCGACTGCCGGTCGAGCCGGCGCCGGTCGACGGCTGCCAGGGGGATCCGACGATGGATGACAAGCAAGTTTCCGACACGTGGGAGCGAGGGAATCCGTACGAGTACTACGTCGGGCGCTGGAGCCGCCGCGTCGCTCCGCCGTTCCTGGCCTGGCTCGGCATCGGCGACGGCCGGCGATGGCTCGACGTGGGCTGCGGCACCGGCGCATTGTCCGCGGCCATTCTGGATCGGTGCGCCCCGGCCTCGGTGGACGGTGTCGATCCGTCGGCAGGATTCCTCGGCAACGCACGCGAGCGTGTCGGCGCCAAGGCGACGCTGCAACAGGGCGATGCCGCCCGAATTCCGCTCGGCGACGCGTCGGTCGATGTCGTGGTCTCGGGACTGGTCCTGAACTTCGTGCCGGATCACCTTGCCGCGTTGCGCGAGATGTCGCGCGTGACCTGCAACGGCGGCATGGTTGCCGCCTATGTCTGGGACTACGCCGACGGAATGGAACTGATGCGGCACTTCTGGGACGCCGCAGCCCAACTCGACCCGGATGCGGCGAAGCTGGACGAGGGCGCGCGATTTCCGCTGTGCCGGCCGGACGCGCTCGAGCAGGTTTTCGTCGGTGCCGGACTGCATGCGGTCAATGTCGCCGCCATCGAGATCCCGACCGTCTTCGCGGACTTCGACGACTACTGGCAGCCCTTCCTCGGTGGCCAGGGACCGGCACCAGCCTACGTCATGTCGCTCGACGACGCGGCACGTCACAGCCTCCGGGAAGCCCTGCGGACACGACTGCCGATTCGCGCGGACGGTTCCATCGAGCTGTCTGCCAGGGCCTGGGCGGTACGGGGCGCGGTCGAGGACTAATTTCGCGTCGCTGCACGGGCGAGGCAGTCGCCGAACGGCCGGCCATCGCATCGGCAGCGGCGGATGCGATGGCCGGCCGTTCCAGCGCGAGCGGATCGATTGCGCCCAATATTTCATTTGCATGAGATGATCGCGCGCCGGCCGTTGCCGGGTGGATCGGACCATGTCATACCGTGCGTTGCCGCTGTCTGTTGCCGTATCGGTCGTCGTCGCCTGCGGCGGCTCGGTCGAATTCTCGCCACCGGTTGACGAGCCGCAGTTCGAGTCGCTCGGGGAACTGGCACTGGATGCCCCGGCCGCCCGGTCGATCGACTTCGACGGCCGTTACGTCCTGCTGTCACAAGGCGAGGGCGGCCTCACCGTGGTCGACGCCGAAGACCCGCGGACACCCACGGTCGCGGCGCGATACCGGCCGTTTCAGCAGCGCGACGGCCTGGTCGCCTTCGACCGCATCCTCGACGCGGTCTGGTTGGACTCGGGCCACTTCGTGTCCGTGGTCGATCCGGCCTGCGCCGGCTTTTGCGTGCTGCCGCCGCCGGACCAGGAGTTGCGCGTTCAAGCCTGGGCCGGCAGCGGCGACCCCCGGGTCGTCGCGACCCTCGCGGCCGAAACCACCGTCGCCGTCGCGGCCGATGCGGGCTGGCTATTCACGTCGATGCCGTCGGACCGAACCGCCGGCGCCATGGGCGCGCTCAGGGTATTCGATCTTCGCTTGCCGTCGAGTCCGCGCGAGGCGGCCCGTGCCGACCTGTCCACCGCCGGCAGGCTGGTGGTCGACAGTGGCACAACACTGTTCAACGCTTTCTCCGATGCCAGTGGCAGTGCGTCCGGGTTCGATCGGCTCGACGTGACCCGGCCCGCCCAGCCCCTGCCACTCGCCACCAGCGGAACCGCTGCGGTCGCCGGCAGCTTCGGCGACGCCGCACTGGCCGGCCAGTTCCTCTATCAGCTCGACGGCGGCGGACGCCTGTTCCGTATCGACGTGTCGTCCCCACGCGGCCCGTTCCAGCCGGTGGGCCTACTCGGCGGGGCACCGATCACCGCCTTCGCGGTTGCAGCCGACCGACTGCTGCTGAGCCGCGCTGGGGCGCCGGTCCAAGTCTATCGGCTGGACCGGGATCGGCCGCCCCTGCTGCTCGACCAGCTGCCGGACCGGGGCGAAGCCCTGCACATCGCCCTGCATGGTGACCTGGTGCTGCTCGCCAGCGACCAGCCGGCACGGCTGTCACTGTTCCGGCTGCTGCACTGAACGGCCACGCCGTCAAGTGCGGAAAGTCGCCGAAGGCCCTGCGGGCGCGACCCTACAACAGCTTCATCGTCCGCGCGGCCTGCCGCAGTTCCGGACGGAAATCCGGATGGGCGATCGCGATCAGGGCCTCGGCCCGTTGCTTTGCGGTCTTGCCGCGCAACTGGGCGACGCCGTGTTCGGTGACGACGTAGTTGACGTCGTTCTTGCTGGTGGTGACATGGGTGCCGGGTGCCAGCGTCGGTACGATGCGCGTGATCGAGTTCTCCTTCGCGGTCGATGGCAGCACGATGAACGACTTGCCGTCGCGGGAGCGGTTGGCGGCGCGGACGAAGTCGGCCTGCCCGCCGGTGCCGGAGTAGGGCGTATGGCCCAGGCTCTCCGAGCCGCACTGGCCGATCAGGTCCACCTGCATGCTGGCGTTGATCGACACCAGCTGGTCGTTGCGTCCCGCGAGGTAGGGATCGTTGGTGATGTCGACCGGGTGCATCTCCAGCGCCGGGTTGCGGTCCATGAAGCGATACAGCTTGCTCGACCCGAGGGCGAAGGTCGCGAGCATCTTGCCCCGGTTCACATTCTTGCGGCGGTTGGTGACGGCGCCGGATTCGACCAGCGTCATGATGCCGTCGCCGATCATCTCGGTATGGACGCCGAGGTCGCGCTTGTGGGTGAGTTGCATCACGACCGCGTCCGGGATGCCGCCATAGCCGATCTGCAGGGTCGCTCCGTCCGGGATCATGTCGGCGACGTACTGGCCGATCGCTTCCTGGACCGGACCAATCGCCGGCAGGCCGACTTCGAGTACCGGTTCTTCGCTTTCGACCAGGGCACTGACCTGCGAGATGTGGACGTGGCAGTTGCCATTGGCGAACGGCACGTTGGGATTCACCTCGAGCACCACCGCCCGCGCGCGGCTGATCGCAGCCATCGTGTAGTCGGCCGCCAGGCTGATCGAGAAATAGCCGTGTTCGTCCATCGGCGAGGCCATCGTGAACACCACGTCGGCCGGCAGTTGGTGCCGTTCGATCAACGTCGGCAGCTCCGAGAAATAGGCGGGCACGTAGTCGATCCAGCCACCCTGGCCGCCCGGGCGCGACGGGCCGCCGAAGAAATAGGCGCAGTGACGCACGTGTTCGGCGGTCTCGGGATCGAAATAGCCGTATTTGCGAAGGGGCAGGATCTGCGCGATCTGCACGCCTTCGAAATCGCGCCGTTGCTCGGACAGCGCGGCCAGCAGCGTCGGCGGCTCGCCGACGCCCGTCGGCACCACGATCATGTCGCCGTCATGGACCTGGCGTACCGCGTCGGCGGCGCTCATGCGTTTGCTCTGATAGGCGGACTGGTGGGACATGCGGTCTCCTTCCCGGGGCCGGGCGATCGATTCAGCGGTCGGTGAATTGTGGTGGGCGCTTGGCGAGGAAGGCGGCCATGCCTTCCTTCTGGTCGGCCAGAGCGAAGGCGGCGTGGAAGGCGCGGCGCTCGAACAGCAGGCCCTCCTGGAGGCTGCTCTCGAAGGCCCGGTTGACCGACTCCTTGATCATCATTACCACCGGCAGCGAGAAACCGGCGATCGTCGCCGCCACTTCCAGGGTTTCGGCGAGCAGGCGATCGGCCGGGAAGATCCGTGCCACGAGACCGGCCTGTTCGGCTTCGGTGGCGCCCATCATGCGGGCACTCAGGCACATGTCCATCGCCTTGGCCTTGCCGATCGCGCGCGGCAGGCGCTGGGTGCCGCCGGCGCCCGGCAACACGCCGAGCTTGATCTCGGGTTGGCCGAACTTGGCGGTGTCGGCAGCGAAGATCATGTCGCACATCATCGCCAGTTCGCAGCCGCCGCCCAGTGCGAAGCCGGCCACGGCGGCAATCACCGGCTTGCGGCAGGTCTTGACGCGTTCCCAGTTGCGGGTGATGTAGTCGCCCTTGTAGGCATCCATGTAGTCGAACGAGGCCATGCCGGCAATGTCGGCACCAGCGGCGAACGCCTTGTCCGAACCGGTGATGACGATGCAGCCGATCGATGGGTCGGCCTCGAAGGCGTCGAGTGCGCTCGACAATTCGTCGACCAGCGCATCGCTGAGCGCGTTGAGCTGCTGCGGACGGTCGAGGGTCACGAGGCCCACCTTGCCGTGGACCTCGACCCGAATGTTCTCGTATGCCATCTCTTCCTCCCGTTGTCGGTGATCGATGATCCCGGACGATGTCGTCGACCTCGTCCGGGAAAGGCGGCAGCCGTTGCCCGCCGGCGCGGCGCGGTCAGAGCATCTCGACAGCGATCGCCGTGGCTTCGCCGCCGCCGATGCACAGGCTGGCGATGCCACGGTGGCCGCCGGTCTTCTTCAGCGCGCCGATCAGGGACACCAGGATGCGGGCGCCGGAAGCGCCGATCGGGTGGCCCAGGGCGCAGGCGCCACCGTGGATGTTAACCTGTTCGTGGGCCAGCCCGAGGTCGTGCATCGCGGCCATCGTGACCACCGCGAAAGCCTCGTTGATCTCCCACAGATCGACGTCGCCGACCGACCAGCCGGCCTTGTCCAGCATCGCGCGCATCGCGCCGACCGGTGCTGTCGGGAACAGGTGCGGTGCATCGGCGTTGGTGGTGTGGCCGACGATCGTCGCCAGCGGCGCGGCGCCGAGGCGCTCGGCGGTCGATCGCCGCATCAGCACCAGCGCGGCGGCGCCGTCGGAAATCGAGCTCGAATTGGCCGGGGTCACGGTACCGTCCTTGCGAAAGGCCGGCTTCAGCGTCGGGATCTTGTCGAGCCGCGCATTGCCGGGCTGCTCGTCGTGCTGGACGCGGATCTCGCCGCCACGGGCGGCGACGCTGACCGGTGCGACTTCCCAGCCGAAGCTGCCGTCCTCGATCGCCGCCTGGGCGCGGGTCAGCGACTGGATCGCGAATTGGTCCTGCTGCTGGCGCGTGAATCCGTAGTCGGACGCGCAATCCTCGGCGAAAGTGCCCATCAGGCGGCCGCGGTACTCGGCGCTGTAGGCATCCTCGAGCCCGTCGAAGAACATGTGGTCGAGCACCTGGCCGTGACCGAGGCGATAGCCGGCACGACCCTTTGGGAGCATGTAGGGGGCGTTGGTCATCGACTCCATGCCACCGGCGACCATCACCTCGGCGCTGCCGGCCAGGAGCAGGTCGTGGGCGAGCATCGTCGCCTTCATGCCCGAGCCGCAGACCTTGTTCACGGTGGTGCAGCCTGCCCCGAGCGGGAGTCCACCGTTGAGCGCGGCCTGACGGGCCGGCGCCTGTCCGACGCCCGCCGGCAGCACGCAGCCGAAGATGAGCTCCTGTATCCGGTCGGCGCCGATACCGGCACGCTCGACGGCAGCCCGGATCGCGGCGCCGCCGAGCTGGGGGGCGGTCAATCCGGAAAAGACGCCCTGGAAGCCGCCGATGGGCGTGCGGGCGACGGAAGCGATGACGATCGGGTCTTTTGCCATGGTTCTCTCTCTGATCTCGGTTGCGGCCCGGCCGGTGTCGCCGTCGATCGATTGATTCGGCAGCGCTCTTGCCGAGCGAGCTTCGGATGCCGACTCGCGGTCGCCTGCCGTCCTCTCCGGCCGGCTGCGCTGAGTCGTCGCGTGCCGGAACTTTAGGAGAAGGATCCACCCGCTTCTAGGCTGAAATCCATCAATCTGCGTGAGCGAAAATGCCACCTCGGGTGGTCGCGCGCAGATCCGCGTCTACCCGCCGCGGCCTGTGCGGCGAACGGGCGACTGCGGTCACCGGGCGGCCGCCGCTCGACCGGGGGCCGAGCCGGTCGTCGCGCACCGCTGTTGCCGGCGGGGGCTTCGTATCATCGTAGACCGCCCGGTCCGATCCGCCTTGGATCGGTTCGATGCACGGCCATGCCGTTCCGCCGTCTGCGCGAGCGAGCGGATCGGTCGCGAGGTTGCGGTCAGCCGGATCGCGGGATCGGCCACCGCCGGGAGGTGTCGCCCTTGTTCTATCTGGTTTATGTGAGTTCGTGCCGGGGACTGATGTCGCGGTCGAGCGTCCAGCAGTTGCTGCACCAATGTGTCGAGCGCAACGGACCGCTCGGCATTACCGGGATCCTGCTCTACCAGTCGGGCAATTTCCTGCAGTTGCTCGAAGGTCGGCAGGAGGTGGTCGAGATGCTTTACGAGAAAATCGCGACGGATCCGCGCCACCATCAGATTACCCGGGTGCTGTCCGGCAACGCCCCGCAGCGCCTGTTCCCCAATTGGTCGATGGCCTACAAGAACCTCTCCGACCTGCCCGAGCGCCATGGCTACCATGCCCTGCTCGATCAGAAGCTCGGCCTCAGGGGCTTCGCCCCCGGCCAGCAGCGTGTGCTGCGCTTCATCGGACTGTTCGTGCAGAACAATCCCTGAGTCCGGCCGCGATGCCGGGCGCGCACCGCACCGGGCGCCGGGCGTGATGCATGTCGCATCGAGCTGCATCCGCCGGTCCTCCCCGTTCGTAGCGTTTGATGAGTACGGCGTGCCGTCGGCAGCCGACGCTCGATCCACGCAACTCACGAACGGGAGAAAGATCATGAAGGCCTATCGAATCGGCCGGGAAATCGGCGAACTGGTGAAACGTGTCGAGGTGCTCGAGGGCGCCGGCAAGCCCTGTGGCTGCGGCGGTCGCGGCGGCTCGGGTGGCGACGGCAGCGGTGGCGGCGGAAGTGGTGGACTGGTCGAGTTGCCGGTGCGGCCACTCGACGACGGCGACCCGGTGGCCGACGACTGCGCGCAGTCGACGCCGACCTGCATCTACTTCGTCGCCGGATTCGTCGGCAAGGCCTGCGCGGGCATCGCCATCGGCGATTTCATCTGTGTCAGCCCTTGCCCGCCGTGCCCGGACATTCCCCGCCTGCGGGTGGTGAACCGTCAGGGCAGGACGGTGTGCATTCTGATCGTGCGGCCGGGCGCGGCCGGCGGCTGCGATCCTTGTCCGCCCGGCGCCCTCCGATTCACCTGGGCGTGATCGTCGCCGGCGGACGCTCAGGGGGGCGAATCGAAGCAGCGGCGGTTCAGCGAGTCGCCGGCGTAGGCCAGTATCGGCAGGCTCACGCACAACAGCGGCGGCAGGCTCATCGACACGAAGATGCCTGCCGCCAGCGTCAGCGCCCACGCGCCGTGCACCAGCGGACTGGCGAAGCAGGCGCGTACGCTAGCCACCACCGCCGTCGCCAGCGGTGTGCGCCGCCGTACCATCAGCGGTACCGCATGCACCGTCACGGCATAGACGACATTGGCCAGCGCGAAGCCCATCAGTCCCGAGAACAGATGGAAGTGCTCGTTGCCCGCCGCCGTTGGCAGCGCCTGCACGAAGCCGCTGCGTGGCTCGCCGATCATGAAGCTGTAGAGGGTGCCGGCATCGGTGATCCAGATCAGGTAGATCAGCAGGCAGAACAGCGCCAGCGCCCACAATCCGGCGGGCGCGCGGCGCATCGAGCCGATCACGCGCGTCAGGGACGGCCGACGGCCCGCCGCGACGTCCTCGGCGGCGCCGATCAGGGCCGCCATCACGATCGGCCCGACCAACAGGAAGCCGCCGATCAGGGCCGGCGTCATCGGTGCCAGCGCGAACCACTGGGCGCCCCAGATCATCAGACTGCCGATCGCCGCGAACAGCGCGCCGAAGGCGAGGCTGAAGCCGCGGCTGGCGGCAAAGGTGCGACGCCCGTCCGCCAGCGCAGCGGCGATCCCGGCAATCGGCAGCGGTCGTGGGCGCGGCGGTGTCATCACGTCGCCGGTCTGTGGCGACGAATGCAGCCGGACGCTAACGCGATGTCGGCGCTTCGACCTGCATCGAGTCCGGCAGCAGGCACTTCAGGCCACCAGCCCGGCATATAGCATTGGCAGTCGCAACGGCAGCTCCTCGGGCTTGCGGATCACCGTGAATCCGTCGACACCGAAGACGTGCGGCAGATAGTCCGCGCCCTCGCGGTCGATCGTCACGCAGAACGGCCGCACGCCCTGGCGGCGCGCCTCGATCACGGCGCTGCGGGTGTCCTCGATGCCGAAGCGGCCCTCGTAGTGGTCCATGTCGTTGGGCTTGCCGTCGGACAGGATCAGCAGCAGCCTGAGGGCCGTCGGTTGCGCCGCGAGCAGGTTGGCGGCATGGCGGATCGCCGCGCCCATGCGGGTGTAGTAGCCGGGCTTGAGGGCGTTGATGCGACCGCGCGCAGCAGCGCCGTGGCGCTCGTCGAAGCGCTTGACGCGCTGGATGCGGACGTGGCTGCGCTTCAGCGACGAGAAACCGTAGAGCGCGAAGCGATCGCCGGTGGCGCCGAGGGCCTCGGCCAGCAGCATCAGGCTGTCGCGGATGACGTCGATCACCTTGAGCTCGTCGCTGATGTGGGCATCGGTGGACAGCGACAAATCGGCCAGTAGCAGGCAGGCGAGGTCGCGTTCGCGCCGTTCGCATTTCAGGTAGCGCCCGCCGTCGCCGTCGGCGTGGCCGACGGCGCGGTCGGTCCATTGACGTACGCAGGCGTCGAGATCGGCTTCGCTGCCGTCCGGCTGGGCCTTCAACCAGCGTCGCGACGGCGTCAGCAATTCGAACTGGTGGCGCAGGCGGCGGGCGGCCCGGGCAAGGCCGGCCGGCAGCGGGCACGGCGCGGCATCGCGTGGCTCGTACTCGGTCAGGCGGCACTGGTCCTTGCGCAGGGTGCGCCGCTTCCAGTCCCATTCGGGCAGCAGGATGCCGTCGGTGAGCGGAATGTCGTCCACCGCGGCCGACGGCAGGTCGAGGTCGAAGCGGATCGTCGATGCGGTCTCGCCACCGCCGTCGGCGATCGCCAGTTCGTCCATGTCGTCGGCCGCCCTTGCGGCGTCGGGATTGTCGTCATCGTCGAGCGCGCGGTTGACCCGCACATATTCGGCCCAGGACAGCAGGCTCTCGGCACGGAACGGCAGGATGAAACCGTCGCGGCCGTCGTTGCCGTCTTCGCGCCGGGCGCTGCGGCGCTTGCCGCGGGCGTCGATCGTGTCCCTGCCGGTATTCGCCGGCGCCGCCGCCCGCTCGCGCTGCGAGCGATGGTCGAACACCGTGCGGCTCGGGTACAGCCACAGCGGTACCGGCTGTGGCGGTCGACGCGCCGGCGGCAGCGCGGCCACCGAACCGGGCTCGCTCAGCGCCCGCCGGATGGCCTGCTCGGCCGCGGCCTCGCCGCCGCTGAGTTCCGTCGGCGCAATGCGCAGCCCGACGCAGGCATCGACCAGCCGCCGGTAGCGTGCTGCGAAGCCGGGGTAGCGCGCCAGCGTGGCCAGCGTGGCCTGCTGGTTGGCCTGCAGCCAGTCGTCGACTTGTGGCGGCGCGCCGGCCGCCAGGGCGATCAGCCACAGGTAGAGGTCGCGGTTCAGCGAGCGTTCGGCGAACAGCGCCAGCGTCGGCGGCAGGCGCAAGGTCTCGTCGTCGCGGCAGGCATGGGCCACCCGCTCGTCGGTGCCGGCGAGACGCGACAACCAGCCTCTGCGCGCACCGTGCTCGGACTCCGCCGCGGCGGCGATGCGCAATCCGCCGTCGCCGCCGAGTGCTCGGAACAGGGTGCCGGCGGTACGCTCGATGTCGTCCAGCCTGACCGCCGCCTCGGGGTGGCGGCGATCTGCCCGGGCAGTGATGAAGCGGTGCCAGAGGCCGCCGACGACTTCTTCCATGGCCCTCTCTCCTCAGAATTGCCAGCCGCCGTGGCTGCCGGCGACGGCGCCCGCCACGGCAACCAGCAACAGCGCAAGCAGCATGCGGTGCAGGCGTTCGATCCGCGTGAAGGTGCGCGTCGGGTCGCGCCGCGCCTGCGCGGCGAACCAGCGGTGCAGCACGAGTGGCTCGAGGACGAACAGCATCAGCGTGAACAGGGCCCAGATCGCCACCATCAGGTGCATCCACCACCAATCGCCGGGGGCGGCGAATCGTGCCCAGGCGCCGAGCCGGTGGGCCAGCCAGAAGCCCGACAGGCCGGCGGCCAGCGTGCTCAGGCGGGCCTGGGTGGCAAAACGGTGCTCGAGCGTTTCGAACAGGGCGATGCGCTGCGCCGGCGAGGCCGTCGCCCGGCAGGCCGGCAGCAGCGTCGTCGTGACGAAGGCGACGCCGCCGATCCACAGCACCACGGCCACGACATGGATCGCACGGGCAATCGCGAGGTCGTTCCAGCCGCTCATCGCCGCTCCCCGGCAGCGCCGGGTCGCTGCCCGGCGAGTATCGCCTCGTTGCGACGGGCGGCATCGCCGGCCACCCAGCCAAGCAGCGGACCGCGCGGATTGTCGCGCTGGGTGGTTTCGCAGGCCGACACGCATTGGGCGCACTGGGTGCAGGTGAACATCGCCTGCTTGACGTTCCGTGGCTTCAGCCGCATCGGGCAGGCGTGGTCACAGGCCGAATAGCAGTTCGCGCAGTCGGCCGCGCGGGCGCGCTCGAAGCCCACCACCATGGCGCCCCGGTTGCCCATCCAGGCCAGGCTCTGGAACAGGCCTACCGCACACGCGAAGCGGCAGAACAGATGCCTCGCGAAAAGGAATTCGAGCGACAGCACGACCGTGCCGGCGGTGATGAAGATCAGTTGGTTGCGGGTAGGCTCGCCGGCGACCAGATTGCCGTAGACCTCGGCCGGCGGCAGCAGATAGGTCAGCAGCACGACCGCCCAGGTGAATGCGAAGGCGATCGCCAGCGGCACCGTCAAGAGCCACCAGCGGCGGTCGTAGCGGATCGCCCTGCCGTCCGGTTCGCGCGGTGGCAACGTGCGCGGCTCCCACACGCTGGGCTTGCCGGTGGCGCGCTGCATCAGGCGGTTGATGGTCTCGACCACCGAGAAGTGCGGACACAGCCAGCCGCAGTAGAGTCGTCCCCACTTCCAGGCCGTCCAGATCAGCGCTGCACCGGTGCCGAGAATCGGCAGAAAGACCTTCAGCAGCACGGCGCCGAGGATGCCGGCAAGGCCGATGCGTCCGGCCGCATAGTCGTCGAAGCCGACGTGCCACTCCATGCCCAGGAACCAGGCGTGGCCGGCCACAAGGTCGTAACGCAGCAGGTCGAACGGCGGCGCCAGCACGAATAGCACGAAGAAGCCGGCCTGGAACCACCGCCGTGACTGCTGGCGCCGCTCCGGGCGCGGAGCGACGGCGATCGGTTTCCCCGCACGCGGCTGCGTCTCAGCGGGCATCGCAGGGGCGTCCGATCAGCGGATAGACGTAGCTGCGCCCGGCCAGTGCACGCGCCAGACCGAGGGCACCGAAGCAGATCAGGGTGGTGTGGCAGGTGGTGAAATAGAGCACCACGACGACCCAGGTGTGGGGTGACTGGTAGCCGCCGATCAGCACGATCAAGCCATTGGCGACGACCAGCAGGACCCCGGCCCAGAGGCTGGCGGCCACGGTCTGGGCGAGATGGCAGCGAGCCAGCGGCGGCGCATCGTGGCGGTGGCGCAGCCACAGGCCGATCAGCACCAGGAAGGCGAGGCCGGGCAGCAGCATCAGGTTGACGAGGTAGATCGCCTCGGCGGCCACGGCCAGCCCGAAGCCGGGCGTGTCCGCCGGCTCGGCGCGGGTCGGTGCTGGCGTCGTCATCGCGCTACTGGCCGAAGGTCGCGCGCACCACTTCGGCCAGTGCTGCGGCGACCTCGGGGTCGTCGGTCAGGCTCTCGACGATGGCGCTCTCGCAGGCCGCGACCGGGGCCATGCCGCTGGCCACCAGGCGGGCGGCATAGACCAGCAGCCGGGTCGATGCCACCTCCTCGAGGTCCACGTCCCGCAGTCGCCGCAGGCTGCCGGCGATCGAGACCAGCCGCCGCGCGAGCATCGGTTCGCAGCCGGTCTCGCCACACAGGATGGCCTCTTCGCGAGCGGCCGACGGGAAATCGAAGCGCAGGCTGACGAAGCGTTGACGGGTAGAGGGCTTCAGCCCCTTCAGGAAGTTCTGGTAGCCCGGGTTGTAGCTCATCACCAGCATGAAGCCGGGCGGCGCCTCGAGCAGCTCGCCGGTGCGGTCGATCGGCAGCAGCCGGCGGTCGTCGGCCAGCGGGTGGATCACCACGGTGGTGTCGCGTCGCGCCTCGACCACCTCGTCCAGGTAGCAGATGCCGCCCGCGCGCACCGCCCGGGTCAGCGGGCCGTCGCACCAGCGGGTCTCGCCGTCGCCGATCAGATGGCGGCCGACCAGGTCGGCTGCGGTCAGGTCGTCGTGGCAGGCCACCGTGAACAGCGGCAGACCCAGGCGCGCCGCCATGTGGGCGACGAATCGCGTCTTGCCGACCCCGGTGGGGCCCTTGATCAGCAGCGGCAGGCGCATCTTCCAGGCATGTTCGAACAGGGCCACTTCGTCGCCGGCAGCCTCGTAGTAGGGCGTTGCGATGGCGGCGGGTTCGCGGATTGCGTTCATCGAGCAAGTCTCCGTCATCAGTCGGCGCCGAACAGGAAGATCGTTCCGATCGCCAGCAGCACCACAACCAGCCAGCCCACCACCAGCGCCCGCCAGCGCGGGCCGGCGCCGCGTAGACCCATGTAGTCGAGAATCACCAGCGCCCCCTTGAGCAGAGCGAGGCCGAGCACCAGCATGGTGACGCCGCCACCCCCGCGCCAGTCGGCGGCCCACCAGGCGATGGTGGTGGCGGCGAGCAGCAGCAGCCAGATCAGGTCGAGTCGGCTCGGGTTCATTGTTCAGTGCAGGACATAGACCAGGGGAAACAGCACCAGCCACACCAGGTCGACCATGTGCCAGTACGCGGCGCCGCTCTCGAGGCCGTTCATCCGCCCCGGGCCGTAACGGCCACGCGAAGCGCCGAAGGCGAGCACCACCAGCACCACCATGCCGAGGATCACGTGCATGAAATGGAAGAAGGTCAGCGACAGGTAGAACATGTGGAAGGTGTCCGATGACAGCGTCACGCCGGCGGCGAACTTGTCGGCATATTCGGCCGACTTGACCAGTGTGAAGCCGGCGCCGCAAGCGATCGCGCCGACCAGCCAGTGCGTCGTGGTCGCCGGCTGGCGCCGGGCTTCGGCGGCTGCGACCGCACGCGCCACGCACCAGCTGGCGGTGACCAGAAAGACCGTGTTGATCGCGCCGGCGTTGCGGTCGAGGCCCGTCTGCATGGCGTCGAACAGCGCCGTGTCGCGGCTGCGGGCCACCGCATAGGCGACGAAGAAGACTGCGAACACCAGCAATTCGGCGAGGATGAAAAACCACACCGCGAGGTCGCCGGGCAGGCGTGGCACGGCCGCAGGGCTGGTGGGATGGAGTCGGTTCGCGGTCTCGCAGAGCATGCCGGCGATTTTAGGGGTCGAGGGCCGCTTGCGGCCTTGACCCAGGACAATTCGCCCGCAGCCCGGTGCCGTGGCCGTTGCGCGACCCGAGGTCGGGCAAAATGCCCGTCGATCGGATGGCGGCAGACGGGCAAAATCGTGGCCGTGTGGTCGGATCACGGACGGATCGGTCGAGATGGCAGCTAGTCGGAAGCATGGTGGCGACAGGGCCGGCGTAGATCTCAAGCGCCACCTGCTGCTGAGGGTGACCCTGTTCGCGGCAGTGGTGGCCCTGCTCGGCTCTGCCCTGGTGTTGCAGCAGGCCAGTCTGGGAATCCGCGACGACATCCACCGCAGTGGCGCCGCGATCGAGCAACTGATCGCCCGCGAACTCGATCGACAGACGGGAGCGTTCGATCGCGGCACCGCCGGCCTGCGCCTGACGCGGCTCGATCAACTGGCGCAATTGCTCGGGCTGTGCATCGAGGTCCAGGACCTGATTCTCGGACCTGGCGGCCGGCAATGCTTCTCGCCGCCGCTGGCTTCGCCGGCGCCGGTGCGCCTGCTGTTGGCGCACTGGCTCGACGACGACGTCAGTTATCGCGGCATGATCGGGCAGCGTCCGGGGGTCAAGGTCGGCGAATTCGTGGTGACGCCGGACCTGGACGCCGAGGCCGCCGAGCTGTGGCGGGATCTGCGTCTGGTGCTGGCGGTCAGCGCCAGCGTGTTGCTGCTCAATCTGCTGATCTACCTGCCGGTGCGAACCGCCCTGCGTCCGACCGAGCGCATCCTCGCGGCGATCTCACGGATGGAGTCCGGCGAGCTCTCGGCGCGCATGCCGCGGCCGCGGCTGGTTGAGCTGCGGCGCATCTGCGAAGGCTTCGATCATCTCGCCGAGCGGCTGCAGCACACGGACCGCGCCCAGCGCCGGCTGGCCAAGCACCTGGTGACAGCGCGCGAGCAAGAACGGCGGCGCCTGGCGCGGGAACTGCACGACGAGTTCGGCCAGTGCCTGGCCTCGATCCGCGCCGAGGTCGCTTTCGTCGGCGAGGGTGTCGTGGGCGCGGCGGGCGGCGTCGGTGACGCCCTCGCGGCGATCTCGCGCACCACCGATGCGATGATCGGCAGCGTTCGGCGTATCGTGCGCGAGCTGCGGCCGGCCGGCCTCGAGGAGTTCGGCCTCGCCGCCAGCCTCGAGCGGCTGGCCGACCACGCCCGTCGGGCGCTGCCGGATTGCGACATCCGCCTTCGGATCTCGGGCGACGTGTCGGCGCTGCCGGACGAACTCGCGGTGAGCGTCTACCGCATCGTGCAGGAGGGCCTGACCAACGCGATCCGCCACGGTCGGCCGCGCAGCGTCCGGGCGGCGCTGCATCGCGACCGCTCGGGGCTGCGCGTCCTGATCGAAGACGACGGCGTGGGTGGTGCCGATACGGCGGTCGCGGCCGGCGAAGGCGGATTCGGCCTGCTCGGCATGGCCGAGCGTGTCGAAGCGTTCGGCGGGCGCTTTGTGCTGCGACCGGGGCGACCGGCCGGAACCGTGCTTCAGGCAGACTTCCCCGAAGCTGGGATGGCGCCGGGGGCCGGCGACGAGGAGGGCGCGTGATCCGGCTGATGCTGGTGGACGATCATGCCGTGGTCCGCGAAGGCTATCGACGCCTGCTCGAACGCCGGCCGGACCTGGAGATCGTCGCCGAGGCGGCCGACGCAGCCGCTGCGCTCGACGCCTTCCGCCGGCAGCGGCCGGGCGTGATCGTGCTCGACCTGGGCCTGCCCGGCATGGGGGGCATCGAGCTGATCGGTCGGTTGCGTCAGCGCGACGGCGACGCCGCGATCCTGGTATTCACGATGCACGACGACGTGTTGTTCGCCGCGCAGGCGCTGAAGGCCGGCGCCCTCGGCTACGTCACCAAGGGCAGCGAACCGTCGGTGCTGGTACAGGCGATCTATCGGGTCGCCGCCGGCGAGCGTGTGCTGAGCCCGGATATCGCCCCGCGGATCGCGCTGGCATTGATCGACGGCGGTCCCGATCCGTTGCGCGAGCTCAGCAGCCGCGAGTTCGAGGTGCTGCGCCTGCTGCTGTCGGGGCACGACCACGGCGCGATCGCCGAGCGGCTGCACATCAGCCCGAAGACGGCGCAGAACTGCCACTACCAGCTCAAGGCCAAGCTCGGCGCCAGGAACGACATCGATCTTGCCCGCATCGCCGCGCGTCACGGGCTCGACCTCGGGTAGCCGGCGGACGGTCGTCGCGCGGGCGATTCGCCCGAGCGGCGGCGGGTATTCCGCCCGTACCGGGGTCCGGGGCTTTCCCGCACGCACCGTGGTCCGCCAGCATGGCGTCGTCTTCAACCAACCCCGATCCGCCGATGCGATCCATCTTGCATTTCCGTGCCGCCTCGTTGCTGTGCGGCTGGCTGTGTCTGGCACCGCCGGCCGAGGCGTTGATTCCGCCCACCTCCTGCGGCGGCCCGGCGGCCGATGCGGCGGATGTCGGCAGCGACCTGTCGGTGGCCCACTGGGCCCGACAGCCACCCAGCATGACGATGTGTGCGCATGGCTACTGGGCCGAGAAGTGTGGTGACCATGCCACCGCGCACGCGATCTTCGACCGTTGCATCGAGGCCGGCTACGCCGGAGCGATGATCTGGAAGGCGCTGTTGCTGGAGGATGGCAGCGGCGTCGAACAGGACAGTGCCCGCGCCGTGGCGCTGATGCGCCGTGCGGCCGAGAGCGGCGACCCGGAATACGCCAAGCTCGGCAAGCTGCACTACGCGACGGCGCTCTATCTCGGCCGGGGCGTGCCGCGTGACGCCGACGAGGCGATGACATGGTTCCGTCGTGCCGCCGCCGACGGCGACGCGGACGCACAGCGGTTTCTCGCCGAGGGCACCCATACCGCCGATCGCGATCGACAGGGGCGCTCGGTCGCTGCGCAACGGGCCGCGCAGGGCGGCGACGGCGTGCTGCTGGCCAGGCGTCCGCCGCCGCCGGTCCCGGCGTTTTCGTGGCACCTGTCCGCGCTGCTGGCGGCGCTGTTGCTCGGCGGCGTCGGGTTGCGCATGCTGCACTCGCGGCCGTGGCGTCCGTCGGGTGCGTCATGCTGAGCCTGCTCGATGGGTCGATGTATGCGCTCGGGCAGGCCTTCCTGGCGCCAGTGCTGATCGCGATCGGCGTGTTGTTCGGCACCGCCGTGGTCTCGGTCGGCGCGGTGGCGTGGCAGGCCTGGCAGAGATTCCGCAACAGCGCGTCCGGCTTCGAACTGGTGTCGCGCTGGCGCGGTTCCCCCGAACTCGGCCGGGTGGCCCTCGAACGGCTCGCGCTGTCGCGCCTGGAGGGCGTGCGCCTGGCCGCCCGGATCGCCCCGATGCTCGGTCTGGTGGCGACGATGATCCCGCTCGGGCCGGCCTTGCGCGCGCTCGGCGACGGCCGCGTCGGTGAATTGGCGTCGGCGCTTGCGCTGGCCTTCTCGGCGGTCATCGTGGCGCTGATCTCGGCGACGCTGAGCACCCTCATGCTGAGTCTGAGGCGACGCTGGTACGCCGCCGAACTCGAGGCCATCGACATGCTGCGGGCACCGGGCTGATGCGCGGCGGCCTGTTCGACGACGATGCCGAAGACGATCCGATGGCATCGGTGGTCAATCTGGTGGACCTGCTGCTGGTGCTGGTGGCGGCGTTGCTGCTGGCATTCGCCGCCAGTCCGCTGTCGCCGCTGGCCGGTGGTGAGGTCACGGTGATCCGCGATGCCGGCACGCCCCAGATGGAGGTCGTGGTGATGCGTGGTGCGAGCGTCGAGCGCTTCAGTGCCAGTGGTCGCAGTGGCGTTGGCGGCGGCGTTCGAGTCGGCTCCGCGTGGCGGCTCGGCGACGGTTCGATGGTCTACCTGCCAGAGCCCGCGGGCTTGCCGGTCGCGAAGCAGAGGGCTCGTTGACGCGCCTGCCCGGCGGATGCCCTCAGGCGCCGGCCTGCGCGCAGGCCGCGATCGCGGCGCTCAACTGGTCCAGCGAAAAGGGTTTGGTGACGAAGCCATTCATGCCGGCCGCCGAGCACTGGCCGGCGGTCTCCTGTTGGGCGTCGGCCGTGACCGCGATGATCGGCACCGGCGGCAACTGCCGCTGTGCCTCGCGCCGTCGGATCTCGGCGGCCGCCTCGAAACCGTCCATGTCGGGCATGTGGCAGTCCATGAAGATGTAGCGGTAGTCCTGGTCGAAGCGCGCATTGCAGGCGAGGCGACCGTTGCCGACGGTGTCCACCTCGTAGCCGAGGGCCTTCAGGGATTCGGCCGCGACGATCTGGTTGACCGGGTGGTCCTCGGCCAGCAGCACGCGCCCGGAGTGCTCGACACCCGGCTCGGCGGTCGCGCTCGGCGCGGGCGACGGCGGATGGACGGGCACCTGCTTCGCAGCCCGACCGAACGGCAGCGTGAAGCGAAAGCACGAGCCCTGTCCCTTGACCGATGTCACCGAAATCTCGCCGCCCATCGCCTCGACCAGGCCGCGCGAGATCGCGAGCCCCATGCCGCTGCCGCCGAAGCGCCGGGTGATCGAGCCGTCCTCCTGGGTGAACACCTCGAAGATCCGGTCGAGATAGGCCGGTTCGATGCCGATGCCGGTGTCGCGCACTTCGAAACGCAGCCACTGCTGGCGGGCGTCAGCGCGGAGCGACCCGATCTCGAGGCGAACTCCGCCCCGTTCGGTGAACTTGACGGCGTTGCCGATCAGATTGACCAGCACCTGCCGCAACCGCTGGGCATCGCCGACGAAGCGCTCGGGAATGCCCGGCTCGATATCGCAGCCCAGGTACAGCTGCTTCTCGCCGGCTGCAGGCTCGACCACGCTACAGGCCGCGGCGACGACCTCTGCGAGCGTGAAGTCGCTTTCCGAGACCGTCAGCTTGCCGGCTTCGATGCGCGAGAAGTCGAGCACGTCGTCGATCAGTCCGAGCAGTGACTTGGCCGAATCGTGGGCCAAGCGCGCGTAGCGCATGCGCTCGGCGTGATCGGTGCTGGCCTCGAGCAGCTTGGTCATGCCGAGCACACCGTTCATCGGCGTGCGGATCTCGTGGCTGATGGTCGCCAGAAACTGGCTCTTGGCGCGGTTGCCGGCCTCGGCTGCCTCCTTCGCCTGGAGCAGTTCCGCGGTTCTGAGCTCGACCTGGCGCTCGAGGTCCTGCTGCTGAAGCTCGAGCGCCCGTTGTGCGTTGCGCCGCTCGGATACCTCGGATTCGAGCTGACGGTTCAGCGCCTCGCCGCGCTCGATCTGGCGGGAGAGGCGTGCCGCCAGCGCCTCGTTCTCGAATCGGAAGCGCAGGCTGTCCTGCAGCACCTGATGGAAGTTGCGGGCAGTCTTGATGATCAAAGCGACGTAGACCGCCATGCCCGCCGCGAACAGGCCGTGGGCAAGATCGAACTCGCGCAGCAACTCGAGCACCACCGCCACGTTCGGCGGCAGGAAATACCAGTACATGGCCGGGCGGTGCGGCATCAGCACCGGAATTGCCATCGCCGTCAGGCCGACGACGACGACGATCACCGCCATCGCGCGGAAGATATCGTCGCCGTGGCCGACGAACACCATCAGCGTCCAGCACAGTCCCATCGCGGCGGTGCCGACGGTGTAGCGTCGCGCCCAGATCTCCGGCGTCGCAGACAGCGGGCGTCGCCGACGCCAGACGATCAGCCCGAGCCGTGCCACGGCAGCGGCGACCAACGCCGTGCACCAGGCGACCAGCAGCGGCATCAGCCCGGATTCGGCGAGCACGACCGCCATCGTCAACGCGGCGACGATGACCATCAGGTTCGCCAGCAGGCCGTTGCGGTACAGCAGTTCGGTTCGCTCCGCCTGGATCTTGCGCTGGATCTCGGGCGGGGCGGCGTCGGTAGCCATGATCGTGTCGCGCGTTCCTGTCGTCGCAGTGGATTGCGGCGCCGGGAGCCGGACTGGCACCCGAACTCCCGAATCGCACAGTCCGACATTGTGCGGCGGCCGGGCCGGTGCTGCCAGCCTGGCCGCGGGGGCGGACTGGACGGATGGTGGCGTCCGCCCGACGAAAACGGGGCCCGCGTTGCTGCGGGCCCCGGCTCCGAGCGCGAAATCGGCGCGGCTCGGCGTCAGGCGGCGACTGTTTCCTGCTCCCCCTTGACGAAGAAGCTGGCGATGTAGGCGATCAGCCCGATCAGGAACACCACGCCGGCCCACTCGCGCATCCAGTAGAACAGGCTGACCTGGTCCTGGACCTGCATGAACGCCTGGGGTGCGTCGCTGAAACGCTGCAACCAGACCTGCAGAATGCCCGCCGCGGTCAGGAACAGCGTGATGAACACCATCGACACGGTCATCAGCCAGAAGCTCCACATTTCCAGTACCTGGGACTTGTTCGGGTTGGCAGCGCGGCCCCGCAGCACCGGCATGGCATAGCTGATGATGCACAGCACGACCATCGCATAGGCACCGTAGAAGGCCATGTGGCCGTGCGCCGCGGTGATCTGGGTGCCGTGGGTGTAGTAGTTCACCGGGGCGAGGGTGTGAAGGAAGCCCCACACGCCGGCACCGAGGAAGGCCATCACGCCGGTGCCGAGCGCCCACAGCGTGGCCGCCTTGTTGGGATGCTCGCGGCGGCGGCGGTTGACCATGTTGAAGGCGAACACCGTCATCGCGAAGAACGGGATCGGCTCGAGCGCGGAGAAGATCGAACCCCACCACTGCCAGTAGCCCGGCGTACCGATCCAGAAGTAGTGGTGGCCGGTGCCGATGATGCCGGTGACCAAGGTCAGCGTGATGATCACGTACAACCATTTCTCGATCACCTCGCGATCGACGCCGGTGACCTTGATCAGCACGAAGGCCAGCAGGGCGCCGAGGATCAGTTCCCACACGCCTTCGACCCACAGATGCACGACCCACCACCAATAGAACTTGTCGAGCACCAGGTTATCCGGGTTGTAGAAGGAGAACAGGAACATCACGGCGAGGCCCCACAAGCCCATCAGCAGCACCAGCGAGATCGCGGTCTTGCGCCCCTTCAGCACCGTCATGCTGATGTTGAAGAGGAAGGCCAGGGCGACCACGACGATGCCGATCTTGGTGATCAGCGGCTGCTCGAGGAATTCGCGCCCCATGGTCTCGAGGATGTCGTTGCCGGTGATCTGCGCCAGTGTCGCGTACGGCACTGCGAGGTAGCCGACGATGGTCAGCGCGCCGGCCACGAGGAAGATCCAGAACAGCGCCAGCGCCAGCTTCGGCGAATACAGCTCGGTCTCGGTCTCTTCGGGGATCAGGTAGTAGGCGCCGCCCATGAAGCCGAACAGCAACCATACGATCAGCAGGTTGGTGTGCACCATGCGGGCCACGTTGAAGGGGATGGCCGGGAACAGGAAGTCGCCGACCACGTACTGCAGGCCCATGATCAGGCCGAACAGGATCTGTCCGGCGAACAGGGCGATTGCCGCGATGAAGTAGGGCTTCGCGACGGCCTGGGATTTGTACTGCATGCTTGTCGCTCCTTTGATTCGGTGAAGGGCGGCCCGGTTGTGCGGACCGGTGCGCGCGTTCAGCCCTCGACGTTGGGCGGCCAGTTGTTGGTGTCGATTTCAGAGCTGTACTTGAGGAATGCAACCAGCGCGTCGAGCTCCTCGTCGCTGAAATTGAACTGCGGCATCTGGCGGCGCCCCGGCGTGCCGGTCGGTTGCGACTTGATCCAGGCCTTGATGAAATCAGGGCCCCGGCGTACGTAGACGTTGCCCAGTTCCGGCGCGAAGTAGGCGCCCTCGCCGAGCAGCGTGTGGCAACCGATGCAGTTGTTGGTCTCCCACAGCTTCTTGCCGTGGGCGACCTGCTCGGTCAGGGCCTGGCGGTTGTCCCGTTTCGGCAGCGTCTGCATCGAGTCGAAGGTCAGCGCCAGAAACAGTAGGATGAAGAACACCGTTCCGCCGTAAAAGACGTTCCGGGCCATGCTCTTGGTGAATGTGCCGCTCATCGCAGTTCCTCCGGATTGCCCGCGCCCCAACAGCGCGACTTGGCGGCGATGATGCTTTTGCGCGCGGTGGGCACGCCTTGACCCGCGTCAAGCGTGTCGCCCGCTCGGCCGCCGGGGTATCATCCGGCGACCCATTCGATGCCAATGGCAAGGCATGCAGAGCGAGCACTTTCCCGGGCTCGAACGGCTGTCGGCGTTCGACGCCACGCCACGTCTCCGGAGTGAGGCGATCGAGGCGCTGATTGACGACGGACGTCGTCGGGCACAGACCTTTGTTCCCCGCGGGGGCCGCATTCCGTCGCTGGTTTCGACGAACCCGGTGCTGGCCCATGCCGCCCTTGCAACCGTCGCCGAGCGCTGGCTGCCCGGCGAGCGGCGGTTCTGCGAATGGGGCAGTGGATTCGGCATCGTCGCCTGCCTCGCGCGGATGGCCGGATTCGATGCCTGCGGCATCGAACAGGCGCCGCAACTGGTCGAGGCGTCACGACGGCTGGCGGCGGATCATCGTCTCGACGTGTGCTTTCACGAGGGCTCGTATCTGCCGCCGGGCAGCCACCAGCGCCGCGTCGATCGGTCGCTGCTGGCGGCCGACCTGGGCTTCTCGATGCTGGATTTCGACCTGGTCTACGTCTATCCGTGGCCAGCCGAACGCGATGTCGTGGCCTACCTGTTCCGCGAATTTGCCCGTGCCGGCACCTTGTTGCTGGTGTACCACGGCGGTGCGCGTTTCGAACTGTTGCAGGTGGGGTGAGACGGTCCGCAGCAGGTTGCTGCGCGCCGGTATTTTCGGCGGCGCCGCAGCTCGGGTTCAGCCGAAGGCGTGGGATCCGTCGTAGTCGAGTCGGGCGCGGACCGCGTCGAGCATGGGCTGGTCGTGATCGACATGGTGGGAAGCCCAGTGCCGGTCCAGCAGCGTCGCCAGGTCGTGGGCGCGAGCCACCGGCGAGCGCTCGCAATCGAGGTCGAGTGCGCGCGTGACCGATCGCACCAGGTTGGCATGGTCCTGGCGATGGGCTTCCCAGGCCCTGGCGTCGAGCTCGACCCGGCACTGTCGCAGGCAGGTTTCTTCCTTGGCGCGCTGGGCCAGGACGAAGGCCAGCACACGGGCGCCGAGCTGGGCGAGATCGGATTCGCAGCGCTGCGTGCGGCAGCTGGTGGCCGAGCAGGCGGCGTGGCAGCGCGTGCCGATGCCGGTCAGCGCGGCGGTGGCCTCGAGATAGAAGCGCGACTTGCGTTCGAGCGACGCCTCGAGCGCCGACAGCGCCGCGGTCCCGAGGCGGGCCGCCGGCGTGTCGGTGCCGTCCGCGCGGTGGCGGACGACGAGCATCGTGGGTTGTCGGTGGATGGTCACGAGATCACGCTTGATGGCTCGAAGTTCGCGTCAGTCTAGCAAAAATGTTGCGATGCAGCAAAGCCGGGTGCCCGGTCTTGTTGTTTTTATGCCGCATATTCATGATGTTATCAATGCGCGCCAATCCGGACACCGGCAGCAGGCCGGCGAGCGATGCGACCTCGTCGAGCACCCGCTGGCGGGCGTCCAGGATCAGCGCGCCGTCGAGCTCGGCCGCGCTGTCGACCAGATGCCAGCGGATCTCGATCGGGGGCCGGGACGGCCCGGTCGGCGTCGCGTTGTCAGCGTCGCTGGCGGGCAGGTCGGGGGTCTTCACGAGTGACCATCTGGTCGGGGTCGAAGGGCTGCAGCAGGGCGCGCGCCTCGGCTTCGCTACGCGCGCCGAGCCAGGCTGCGTGATCGTCGGGGTCGAGCACGACGACGCTGCGCTTCTCGTCGCCGGGCTTGTGAAATCGCTGCATCAACGGGTGTTCGTCGGCGTTGATCGTGAGCATCGTGAACGACCAGCGCGCCGGACCGTCGTCGCCCATCCGGCGCTCCCACAAGCCGGCCAGCGCGAACGGTTCGCCGTCGGCCCGCTCGATCCGCCAGCGCACCGCCCGGCCGCTGTCGTAGCAGGGCTCGTAGAACGATTCGACCGGTATCAGGGCGAACTGCCGCTGGCGCCAGGCGGCGCGGAAACTGGGTTTGTCCGCGACCGTTTCGCTGCGCGCGTTGTAGGTCATGCGGGCGAGCCTGCGCGGATCGGCCCAGTGGGGTACCAGTCCGAACATGCCCGGCAGCCATTCGTCCGGCAGGGCATTCGACAGGAACGGCGCGACGCCGCCCGGAAAGGTCTCGCCGTAGCCGAAGGCTGGCGGTCGAACGACGTGGCGGCCGGTCGACAGGCGTTCGAGATAGGGCTTGCGGGCTGGATTGTAGTCGGCACACATGAGCGGTCAGGTGGCCGGCCGTGCGGGCGACCGGGCCGGGCGCTATGGATTGGTGCTGACCCGTGCGGACTTCGGAACCGCGCGGAACACGACCTTCTCGACGCGTCCGCTGTCCTTGTCGTAGATCAGCGTGGCATCGTAATTGCGCGCGGGCGAGTAGGTCAGGCTCTCGCGCAGCCAGTCGTAGGTGCCGGTGGCGATCGCCTGGAGCAGCGCGACCAGTCCGATCGAGCGCGTCAGCGGCTGTCCGGTCGGTCGGGCGACCACCGGATGGTCGGCCTCGCGCACGGTATACAGCCACTTGTCCATGCGTTCCGGGATCTGTGCGAGCGTCACGCTGGCGTCGGTCTCGACCGTGACCTCGTCGAATCCGGCCTGCAGCGATCGCGACAACTCGTCGTCGAAGATCCGCGAATCAATGAAGGCGATGTTCTGCTGCGGCGGGCCGCTCGGGCGGCCGGCGCAGGCCGCCAGCAGGCACGCCAGCAGCACGGAGACGACGATGCGGTACGACGGATTCATGGACGGCGCTCGGGCACGGGTTCGATGACGCAGCCTACCGCGCGATGGCGTCCGCGGCAACGATCGTGCGCGGGACGGCGTGTGCAAGCGTGTCATATGTCCTCCCTGGCAAGCATTGCATCCTTCTGGCTGCGCACTTCCGGGTGGTAGCAGTCCGCCGGCTGGGCGCCGAGATGGCCGACGCAGCCGTTGCAGTCCACACAGTGTGGACCGGCCTGGCGGTCGCGCAGGTGGCGGAAGAAGAACGGATCGGCAATGAACGGGCGCCCGGCCGAGACCGCATCGCAGTGGCCGGCGGCGAGCGCCGCTTCCATCGTATCGCGGCTGCGAAAGCCACCCACGCAGATCAGCGGGATGCCGAGCCGGCGCGAGAAGGCCGGCGCGAAGTCGAGATTGAAGCCCTCGCGGGCGGGCCACAGGCGGTTGCTGGCGAACGCCACCAGCGGCCTCAAGCTGCGCATCAGGATGCGGCGCACGGTCGGCAACTGGGCCATGCTGCCGCGGACCATGTGGCGCAGGCACAGGTCGAAACTGCCGCATACCATCGGGAATCCGGACTCGTAGTGTCCGACCGAGATCTCGACCGCATCGATGCCCGCTTCCTCCATGCGGTGCGCGGCCTGCCCGAGCTCTGGCGCCGTCAGGCCGTCGCGTAGCGGCAGCTTGTCGGCGCCATTCATCTTGATGATCACCGGAAAGTCGTCGCCGCAGCGCTGGCGGATCGCGGCGAGGATCTCGCGGGCGAGACGGGTGCAGCCTTCCAGCGAACCGCCGTATTCGTCGGTGCGCCGGTTGGTATGGGGGGTCAGGAACTGGCTCAGCAGGTAGCCGTTGGCCGAATGCATCTGCACGCCGTCGAATCCGGCCTCGCGGCAGCGCGTCGCGGCCGCCGCGAATTCGCCGACGATCGTCGCGATCTCGTCCGCGCCGAGGGCCCGCGGTCGGGTGCCGGTGAGCAGGTCGGTGACGCCGGAGGCCGAAACCACGTCCCGGTTGCCGGCGAAATCGGGCACGACCTGGCGGCCGCAATGGTTGAGCTGGGCGAAGATGCGCCCGCCGTGGGCGTGTACCACCTCGGGGATGCGGGCGAGACCGGCGATGCGGTCGTCGTGGTCGGCGCCGAGCTGGCGCGGCGCCGACTTGCCCTGACGGGTGACGTAGATGTTGCCGGTGACGATCAGCGGCGTCTCGCCCTTGGCCAGCAGCCGGTAGAACTCGACGACGTCGTCGGTGACGCTGCCGTCCGCCGCGGCGCGGGTCTCGGCGGTCGCGGTCTTGAACAGCCGCGCCGGCAGTTCGAGGGTGCCGATAGTGATCGGCGAGAACAGGCGGCTGGTGGCGTCGGGCATGGCGGGTCTCCCTGCGTCAGCCCGGTGTCATCGACCGGGCCCATGCCCTCGTTGTAGCCCATGCCGCCCGCGTCGATCGGGCTGCGCAGCGCCCGGCCTCAGTTGCTGTAGGCGACCGAGGGCAGCCAGGTGATGATCTGCGGGAAGACGTAGAACATCGCCAGGCCGAACAGCTGCAGCGCGATGAATGGCACCACGCCGCGGTAGATATGGCCGATCTTGACGTCCGGAGGGCAAACCCCCTTGATGTAGAACAGCGCGAAGCCGACCGGCGGGGTCAGGAACGAGGTCTGCAGGCAGACCGCGAACAGGATCGTGAACCACACCAGATCGAATCCCATCGACTCGACCACCGGCGCCACCAGCGGCAGGATGATCAGCGTGATCTCGATCCAGTCGAGGAAGAAGCCGAGCAGGAAGACCACGAACAGGATGAAGATCAGGATGCCGTCCGGGCCCAGCGGCAGGCCGGTCAGCATGCTCTCGATCACCTCGTCGCCGCCGAGGCCGCGCAGTACCACCGAGAATGCGGTGGCGCCGAAGAAGATCGCGAAGATGAAGGAGGCGGTGGTGGTGGTCGAGCGGATCGAGTCCTTCAGTACCTGCAGGGTCAGCCTGCGATTGGCGGCCGCCAGCCCCATCGCGCCGGCAGCGCCGACGCCCGAGGCCTCGGTCGGCGTGGCGATGCCGGCGAAGATCGAGCCCAGCACCGCCAGAATCAGGCCGGCGGTCGGCATCACCGCCTTCAGCACGCCCCACACCACGGTCCAGCTCACCGCTTCGCGGTTGGGATCGACCGGCGCCACGTGCGGGCGGAAGTAGGACAGCAGCAGCACGTAGGCAACGTACAGCGAGCCCAGAATCATGCCCGGGAAGAAGGCACCCATGAACAGGTCGCCGACCGAAGCGTCCGGATTGGCCAGCCGGTCGGCCATCAGCACCAGCATGATCGACGGCGGAATCAGGATGCCGAGCGTACCCGAGGCGCAGGCGGTACCGACGGCCAGTTCCTTCGAGTAGCCGCTCTTCATCATGATCGGCAGCGACAGCATGCCGAGCAGCACCACCGAGGCGCCGATGATGCCGGTGGTGGCGGCCAGGATCACGCCGATCACCACCACCGTCACGGCATAGCCGCCGCGCACGCCGCCGAACAGCTTGACCATGTTCTGCATCAGGCGTTCGGCCACGCCCGACTGGTCGAGCATGATGCCCATGAAGATGAACATCGGCAGCGCGACCAGGGTTTCGCTCTGCACCAGCGCCCACAGGCGCTCCGGTACCAGACCGATCGAACTGCCCCAGTCGAACCAAAGGTCGGCGCCGAACTGCTCGACCGCGACGATGCCGATGGTGGTCCACAACATTGCGGTGCCGGCCAGCACCCAGGCGACCGGAAAGCCCGAAAACAGCAGGACGCCGAAGGTGGCGAACATGCCGATGACGAAAATCGTGGAAATCTCCATATCTGCCTCAGCGCATCACTGGATCAGGCCTGCTCGGACCGGCCCCTGGGCCAGCCGAACAATTGCGAGCAGGTCCGTGCCAGGCGTGCCAGTGCCGCCACTGCGATCAGGCCGACCGCGCCGCACAGGATGAACTTCATCACCCAGCGGGCGGGCAGGCCGTTCGGTGCCTGCGAGTGCTCGTTCTGCTCGAACGAACTCATCGCGTACGGCAGCAGTTCGATCGTCGCGATGACGAGGAAGGGAATCAGCAGGAAGACGATGCCGAAGAATTCGATCCACGCCCGCGTGCGGTTGGAAAAGCGTTCGTAGAGGATGTCCACACGGACATGGTCGTCATGCACCAGCGTGTAGGACAGGCCGATCAGCCAGGCCGCGCCAGCCAGGTGCCATTGGATCTCCTCGAGCATCACCGAACCGGTGTTGAAGCCGTAGCGGGCGATCACCGACCACATGATCACCGCCACGGTCACGATCCACAGCCAGGAACTGAGTTTGCCGATGGCGTCGATGGCCCCTTCGATGGCGTCGGAAAATGCCGTGCGCGGCAGCGTCGTGTGGCGGTGCAGCTCATGTTCGAGTTCGCCCAGGTCAGGCTTGTCGTCCTGCCCTGCGGTGTGATCTGCGTTCATGGGGCTTCCCTCCGGTGAATGCGGCTGCGCACGGTTGTTCCTCTGCGTCCCGGTCGGCTTACTGCATCAGCTCGGCCGGCAGATAGGCGCGCGAATCCCAGATGTTGTAATCCTTCTGGAAGGCCTGCTGTGACTCGAGCACACGCTTGAAGTCGGCGTCGTTGGCGGCTTCCTCGGCCAGCACCTCGTTGGTGACCTTGCGCAGTTCCTTCAGGATGTCCATCGGAATCTGGCCGATGTTGATGCCTTCCTTCTCGAGACTGGCCAGAACCGCGCCGTTCTTGTACTCGCCCTCGGCCAGGCCGCGGATCACGGCGGCGGTGCAGGTTGCCTCGACCAGCGCCTTCTGGGCCTTGGTCGCCTTCTTCCACTCGTCTCCGTTGATCAGCATGTACTGGGCGGTGAAGGGCTGATGCCAGCCAGGAAAGAGGTTGTTCTTGATCAGCTTGTTGAAGCCCAGGATCTGGTCGATCGCCGGCATCGAGAACTCGGTCGCGTCGATGGTGCCCTTTTCCAGCGCCTGGAACAGTTCGCCGCCCGGCATCATCGTCACCGAGGCGCCGAGCTTCTGCAGCACCTTGCCGCCGAGGCCGGCGAAGCGGATCTTCATGCCGTCGTAGTCCTTCAGGCTCTTGATCGGCTCCTTGTACCAGCCGGCCGTCTCCGGTCCGATGATGCCGCAGAACTGCGCATGGACGTTGAAGCCCTTGTTCTTGTAGACCTCCTGCAGCATGTCATGGCCACCGCCATACATGTACCAGCCGGCGTAGGACCACGGCTTGAGGCCGAACGGCACGGCGGCGAACAGGGGCACGGCCGGCACCTTGCCCTGGTCGTAGCCGATCCAGGTGTAGCCGGCGCTGACCTTGCCGTCGGAGACCGACTGCAGGATTTCGAACGGCGGCACCAGCTTGCCCGGCTCGAAGACCTTGACCTGGATCGAGCCGTCACTGGCCGTGGTCAGCTGCTCGGCAACCCACGCTGCCGGCGTGCCGAGACCCGGCAGATTGGTCGAAAAGGCTACCGGCATCTTCCAGCGCAAATTGTCGGCAAATGCCGACTGCGGCAGGGTTGCCAGCGCTGTGCCGGCGATCGCGATCGCGGTGGCGGCCAGTCGCGCGGTGGTCGTCCGGGTCTTGTTCAGCGTCATCGAATACTCCTTCTCAGGTCTACCGTGCTTGACGAAATGGCCGGCACCGCAGGCGCTCGGCGAGCGCCCTCGGTGCCGGGGACGCCCATGGTGCATGGCCCGACTTTGTTCGCCAACCGGGGCGAACCCTAACTCGACACCCGTCGGTGGCCTGGCGCCGCCGGCGCGCCGCGGTCCTCGGGCATGGCGAGCGCGGACTCGAAATGGCGTTCGGCATGAGCCTGCCGGCATAGCCCGGCGCACGCCGGCGATGCCCCGGTCACGACGTGGTGCACATCCAAGCCCGCCCGACCGTGGCACACTCGGATCCTGGCCGGCGTTCGCGGCGGCTGGGGACCTCCTGCAGACAAGGGGCGAGATGCGGGTCTTTTTGAGCTACAGCACCCACGATCAGGTCGACGCCGAGGCGCTGCGCCGGGCGCTGGCCGGCCAGCGCCCGGATCTGGACGTGTATTTCGCGCCCCACCGCAACGAGGTCGGCGCCTACTGGCTGGCCCGCCTGGAGCGGGAGCTGGCGGCCGCCGATGCCGTTGTCGTGCTGCTCGGCGAGCGGGTCGGTCCGTGGCAGGAGCTCGAATATTTCGATGCCCTGCGACGCAACCGGGAATGTGGCCGGCCGCTGGTGGCACCGGTGCTGCTCGGCGAGACCGTGCCGGGACTGCCCTTCGTGCATCAGCTGCACTGTCTCGACGGCCGCGGCCTCGGCCTCGAACAACTGGTGCCGCGCATCGTCGCGGCGCTCGACCAGACGCCCGCGCCGGAAGAGATCGCGCCATGGCGCCAGCTCACGCCGTATCGCGGCCTGCTGGCGATGGAAACCCAGGACGCCGCCTACTTCTTCGGCCGCGAACTGCTCACCACCCGCATCCTCGGCGCGATGGCGATGGCGCCGAACCGCCTGCACGTACTGGTCGGCAACTCCGGTGTCGGCAAGTCCTCGGTGGCCCTGGCCGGCGTCATCGGCTCGCTGCGCAGCCAGTTGTGGCCGTCCGAACATGCCCAACCCTGGCCCGAGGCGCTGGCCGACAGCCGGGCCTGGCCGGTGATCCGGCTGGCGCCCGGCAACCGCCCGCTGCTGTCGCTGGCCCGGGCCTTCGTCGCGTTGTGGCGCGAGAGCCCGGCCGAGATCGAGGAGGAGGCGATCAAGTGGCAGCGCCTGCTGGCGGACGGCACCACGCTGGCCACGCTGCTCGAAGCGGCATCGAGCCGGGTTGCATTCCGCATGGACGCCGAGCCGCCGTCGCGGGTCGTGCTGTACGTGGACCAGGCCGAGGAACTGTACAGCCGGTCCGAGCCGAACCAGGCGCAGCGCCTGTCGGAACTGCTGGCCGAAGCCGCCGAGGCGCCCGGCGTGCTGGCGATGATGAGCCTGCGCTCGGACTACTACGGACGGCTGCAGGAGGACGCCGCGCTCTACCCGGTGGTGCGCATGACCGACGTGCCGCCGCTCGACCGGGCCGGCATCGAGCGCGTCGTGCGCCTGCCCGCCGAGCGGCTCGGCGCGCGCTTCGAAAGCGAGGAGGTGATCGAAGAGATCGTTGCCGCGGCGGTCCGCCAGCCCGGCGCGCTGCCGATGCTCTCCGACCTGCTGGCGGATGCCTGGCGCGCGATGCAGGCCGACCCGCGGGCCGACGGCGTGCTGCGCCTGCCGCCCGGTTTCGTGGACATCGCGCGACCGCTGGCCGACAAGGCCGAGCGCTTCGTCGCCAGCGAACCCGACCGCCTCGAGGCGTTGCGCCGGCTGTTCACGCTCAAGCTCGCGCTGCTGCCGCGCGAGGGCGAGATCATGCGCCGGCGGGCGCGACGTGCCGAATGCGGCGTCGATGAATGGCGACTGGTCGAAGCCATGGCGGGCGCGCGCTGGCGGCTGGTGACGATGGGCGAGGAGGCCGCCGAGGCGACCGCCGAGGTGGCCCACGAGGCCTTGTTGCGGCATTGGCCGCGGGTCGTCCGCTGGCTCGACGAAGCCCGTGAATTCCTGGTCTGGAAGAGCCGTTTCGAATCCGACTACCGAAGTTGGGAGGAGGCCGGCGATGCCGTGCGCAGCCGCACCCTGCTGACCGGTCTGGCGCTCGAGGTGGCGGTACGCTGGCGCGAACAGCGGCCGACCGAACTGTCCGATGGCGAGCGCCTGTTCATCGGCGAGAGCGAGCAGGCCGCAGCGGCCGCCGGCGCCGCCGCCGAGGCCGCCGAGCGGCGGCTGCAGTGGCAGCGGCGTGCGATCTACGCGCTGGTCGTGCTGGCCTTCGCCATCGTCGCTGGCTTTGCGCTGTATTCGCTCGACCTGCGCGACCGTGCCGAGTATTCGGCCGCGCTGGCCAAGCAATCCGAACAGCAGGCGGTCGAGGCCCGCGAAGTGGCCGAGCAGCAGCGACAGGATGCACTGCGGCAGGCCGGGATGGCCGATGCGCGACGACTGGCGATGGCGGCGGCGGGCCTGCTCGACGAGTCGGCCGGCGAGAACACCCTCGCCGGTCTGCTGGCCGCCGAATCGTTGCGGCTCGACGCCAACGTCGAGGGACTCACGGTGATGCGCCGGGTGCTCGACCATCTGCCGGCGCCCGGCCAGCCAATCGATGCGCCGTGGCCCTTTGCTGCGATGCGCCACTCCGGTGACGGTCGGGTGACCGCCTTCCTCCGCGGCCTCGGCGGCGGCTCCGACGAAGCCACCGGGATCGTGCTGCGGGTGCGGGACGCGGGCGAGGTTAAGGATCACACGATCGACAACCCGCACCCCCTCGGCGCAGTCGCCCTGGCCCCGGACGGCCGCCGGCTGGCCGGCATCGACCGACAGGCCGGCCGCCTGCTGCTGTGGGACGTGGCCGACGGCAAGCTGCTGGCCGATCGCGAGATCGGCGCGCGCTCGCTGGGCTTCTCCGGCGACAGCCGCCGCCTGGTGGTTGCCGCGAAGGGGCGGCGGTTGCTGGCGCTGAACGCCGAGGATGGCAGCGATGTCGGCGCGCTCGGTGCGCCGGGCGGGGTCGGCGAAGTGGCGCTGATGGCCGACCGGCGCACGCTGGTGAGCTTCGGCGTCGATGGCCGCTTCCGCGCCTGGGACGGTGAGCTCGGGCGCGCGCTGTGGTCGTCCCGCGAGGATCGCCCCGACAGCAGCTCGGTCGAGATCAGCGAAGACGGCCTGTGGTTCGCCGACAGGCCGGCCGACGGTAGCCGCATCGAGATCGGCGCCACCGTCGATGGTCATACCCTGTTCGCGATACCGGTGTCCGGCCCGGGCCAGCACCTGCTGTCGCCGGACGGGCGCCGGCTGGTGTGGCTCGCCCGGCGCAGCGGTGACGCGCCCGGCGAGCTGCGGATCTGGGATCTCGAGACCCGCGAGCAGTTGGGCAGCCGGCGGGTCGATCACAGCCTGTTCGACGTGACTTTCCTGCCGCGCTCGTCGTTGCTCGCGATCACCGCCGGCCGCGGCCGGCGGGACGATCCCGAACCCTATCTCGAACTGGTGGACAGTCGCGACGGCCGCCCGCTTTGGCGCGCCCCGCTGCCGCAGGGCTACACCTACGCGCTTCCCCGACCGATGGGCCCGAAACTGCTGGCAATGGCGGTCGGGCAGGGGGGCCGCCTGCTGACCGACGAGGGCGAGCTCGAGATCGATCTCGGCGACAGCGGCGCGGTGATCGCCGGACTCGCGATCGATGCGGCCAACATGCTGGCACTGGCGCGCCGGCCGGCCGACGGCGCGGCGGACCTGATCGAATTGCGGACGGTGTTCGGCGGCGGCGTCGAGCGGGTGATCGAGGCCGGCGGATCGGTCGCTGCGCTCGCCGCCAGCGTCGACGGCGAGCGGTTGATCGCGGCGGTTTCGGTCGATGGTCGCAGCCGCGTCCGCAGCTGGCGGCTGGCCGATGGCGAGCCGCTGGCGTCGCTGGCGCTCGACGGGCCGGTCACGGCGATCCATGCGCTCGCCGGGGGGCGGCTGGCGGTCCACACCGTGGCCCGGCAGCTCGACGTCTGGTCCTTGCCGGCGGGGCGACGGCAGGCCCGATTTGCCCATGGCCAGGTCGCCGAACGCTACACACTGGCCGCCGAGGCGTCGCAGGCCGTGAGCTGGCTGCCCGGTCTGCTGCAGGTCTGGGATCTCGACCAGGCGCGACTGCTCGAGGCGTATCGGACGCCCGACGAACTGCGGGCGCTGGCGATTTCGCCCGACGGCGCGCAGGTGGCCTGGCTCGGCGGCGACGACGGTCGGCAGTTGCGGCTGTGGCGCGTGGCCGGCGACGCGCCGCCGGCCGAATTGCCGCTCGAGCAGGGCCAGTCGCCGCACTTCGCACCCGGCGGGCGCTGGCTGTCGGTACGGACCGGCCGTGATCGGCTGCGGGTGCTCGACGGCAGCGACTTGAGACCCGTGGCCGAGGTCGAGGCGCTGCCGGCCGGGCGTATTACAGACGCGGTTTTCGGTACCGACGGCAGCGAGCTGATGGTAACCGAACAGCGCGAGCGACAGCGCGGCCTTCGCGTGTTCCGGCTCGCGCCGTGGCACGAGACCGCGCGCATCGACCTGACCGGCGCGCTGCTGCCGCTGCCTGGGACACACCAGGTCGGCATCTCCGACCGGGACGGGGCGTGGCAGGCCTGGAACACCGACTCGGTCGGCGCCGACCGGCGCCTGCTGACGGCCGCGCCGGCCACGCTGCTGCGCGCGCCGGCCGCAGGTCGGATGCTCGCGCGCGTGCCGCCGGAGCAGGCGGCCGGCCTGCCGCAGCCGATCCGAGAGCGGGTGACGACCGTGCCGACCGTCAATGGCGAGCACCTCAACGCGTGGACCACCGACCCGGCCGGCGACCGGCTGGCCGTGGTCAGCGACGAGGGCATCGCGATCCAGGACGCGCACGACGGGAGACCGATCGCGGAGTGGCCGGAGGTCCGCCTCGAGGGTGCCGGTGTCGGCACCGGCCCCCACGCGCGGGCGGTGCGCGGCCTGCGCTTCGTCGGCGCCGGCGACGGGCTGGCGGCCTTCGACAACCGCGACTTCGGCACCGCCGGCCAGCGCGCGCGGCTGTGGCTGTGGCACTGGATCGACGGCCCGGCCCGCGAGATCGGCGACGGCAATCCGATCAACCAGCTCGCGCTCAGTGGCGACGGCCACTGGCTGGCCACCGCCGAGGGCGCGGAATGGTGGGACGATGCCGCAGACCGCCGAGTGGCGGTCGGGCGCCAGCAACTGCGGCTGTGGAATGCCCGCAATGGTGAATTGCTGCGCACCCTGCCGTGGGACGAACCGGTCGATGCGGTCGCCTTCAGCCCCGACGGCAGTCGTCTGGCGGCCCGCAGCGCGGCGCGGGTCGATATCTATGCCACCGCCGATTGGCAGCGTGAGCACAGCTTCCCGATCGACGGCAAACGGGTCGCCGCCGGCGAAGTGGTGTTCGCCGGCAACGATGCGGTGGCGACCGAGGCGGAAGGTGGCGTCTGGCTGTGGTCGCTCGCGGACGGTACGCGCCGCCACCTGCGCCATGGCCGCGACTGGCCGCGCATCGAAGTCTCGGCCGATGGCGCCCGTCTGCTGACCTCGGATCGCACCCGCGTCGCGGTGTGGTCGGTGGCGGACGGCCAGCTCTTGTTCGACACCCCAAATCCGGATGGTGCGTGGCTTGACGTGTGGCTCGGGGGCGACGACGACGCGATGCTGGCGATCGACGCCGAGGGCCTGTTGCAGATCCGCTGGCGGCGCGACGAACTGCTGGCCACGGCCTGCGCGCGCCTCGCGCGTGGATTTACCGACGACGAGCGTCGCCGTTATCTGCGCGATCCGGCGTCGGCCGATCCCTGCGCGGGCGGCTGAAGTCGCCGCCGGCAGCCGGGCTACGGTCGCACCCGCGCGTCGAAGATGCGGCGCCAGACCCGTGTCACCCGGCCAAAGTCGCGCCGCGCCGGCAGTCGCACGGCTTCGGCCGCATGGACGTGGGGGTTGCCGAGCACGCCGACGCGGAAGGCGAAGACGTAGTCCGGCTCCAGTCCCATCCGCAGGTCGGTCAGGACGACGTCCTGGTTGCGGACGGCCGCCGCATGGAAGCCGCGGGTGAACCACATCAGCCGTGCCACCGGCCACGCATCGGCGATCGGTGCCAGCAGTTCGGGATGGCGCGGGTGGCGGTCGAAATCGATCGGGCCGTCGTCGTCGAGCAGCGAGCGAAAGCCTTCGTGATAGCTCTCCGGGCCGATTGCCAGCACCCGCCACAGCACGCTGTTGAACGGAGTCGGCGTCACCAGCAGCCGCTCGACGTCGATCGCCGCGTCGGCCAGCGACTCCCGTGCGAGCCGGCCGACATGGACCTGGGCGGCGACTGTCCACGCCAGGTAGGCGGACGACAGCACGATGCCGACCAGGCTCGCCCGCCGGATCCGCTCGCCGTCGCGCGCGACGGCGGCGACGACCACTGCGCCGGTGAGCGGCACGGTGTAGAGCGGATCGATGATGAAGATCGAGCCGAGGCCGAAAGGCGTCGGATCCAGCGGCCACAACAACTGGGTGCCGTAGACCGTGAATGCATCGAGCAGCGCGTGCGTTGCCAGCGCCAGATAGACCAGGGCCGCCCAGCGCGGCCAGCCGGGCGCGGTGTCCGGGTGGACGCGGGTGATCGACCAGGTCAGCAACGGTGTTGCCAGCAACTGCATCAACAGCGAATGGCTGGCGCTGCGATGGTAGGTGAAGTCGCTGACCGGATCGCCGAGCGGCACCAGCACGTCGAGGTCGGGCAGGGTGCCGCACAGCGCGCCCCACACCAGCGCCTTGCGGCCGAAGCGGCGCCCGGCCACGGCGCCGCCGACTGCCGCCCCGAGGACCAATTGGCTCAATGAATCCATCGTCGTTCCATGATATCGGAGGACGCCCTCGGAGCGCCCGCTGATGCCGGCCTCGTCAAGACCCGTCCTGCAAGGGCGACTGCCGGAATCGGAGTCGGTTCATCGATGAGGGATTGCTGCGCTGCAGCATATCAGGCAGAATCGGTGTTGTCGAAAACCCCGAAGTTGTCCGCGAAACCGTGAACGAGCACCTGCAATTCGATGCCAAACCCCGGGGCTGGATCGGTCGCTGCGCCGCCCGGCTGTCCGCACTGTTCGGTCGGCGCCGTGGACGAGGGCGCGATCGCCGCCTACAGACGGCGGTGCCCGAAGCGGCCCCGCCCGACGCCGATGCGCCCGTGCACGAGATGCCGCCCACTGATGCCGCGGACCCCATCGTGACGACATGCGCGCTGGCATCGACGCTGGCGGACGCGACCCTCGCTCGGCCGATCGAGCCTGTTGCCGAAGCCGAAGCCGAAGCCGAAGCCGAAGCCGAAGCCGAAGCCGAAGCCGAAGCCGAAGCCGAAGCCGAAGCCGAAGCCGAAGCCGAAGCCGAAGCCGAAGCCGAAGCCGAAGCCGAAGCCGAAGCCGAAGCCGAAGCCGAAGCCGAAGCCGAGATCGCTGTCGCGGAGGTCGCACCGGGGATTCCGCTGCCACCGCTGGCCGGGTCGACGCAAGCGCCGGCCACGATGGCCGATCCGGCCTGCGACGAACTGCGCCACAAGATCGCGGGCGTCGAGATCCGCATCGTCGAGCTCGCCGAGCGCGAGGCCGAGATGCAACGCACCCTGGAGGCCTTCCAACTCGCCCAGTTCCGCGCCCTCGGCCAGTCTTTCGCCGACTGCCTGCGCCTGCGCCACGAACTCGCCCGCCGCCGCGCCGAGATCAGCCGGGACGACGATGACATCGCCGCGGCCCGCAGCGCCGCCGACGACGAGCGATCCTATCGCGACACCGTCGACGGCGGCGAAGCGCCGCCCGAGCTCGACGAATCGACCGCCGACGAGCTCAAGCGCCTCTATCGCAGCGCCGCGATGCGCTGCCACCCGGATCGGGTCGGTGAGGCCGACAAGGCGGCCGCACAGGAACGGTTCGTCCGCGTGCAGAAGGCCTTCCGCGATCGCGACGTCGCCGCGCTGCGGCTGTTGCTGCGGGAAATCGATGCCATGCCCGGCGAGGCGCCCGACGCTGCCGCGACCAACGACCGCGCCACGCTCGAAGCCGTGCTGTCGGCCCTGCGGGCCCGTGCCGCCGACCTGATCCTGGCGATCCAGACCCGGCAGATCGAGCCCGACTATCGCCGCGCCCTCGACCGCGGCGGATGGGGCGATTACTTCGATGAAGCGCGCCGGGGCTTCGAGCTGGAGTGTGCCGAATTGCAGCGCCAGCTCGACGAACTGGCGCAGGCCGAAACCGCCTGAAGCGGCGACGCGCTACGGCCGCGCGACGTCTTCCGCCGCCGGATCGGCCGCCTCGAACCAGGCCGCGCGCATGCGCTGACAATAGGCCTCGAGGTTCGTCCGCCGGCGGCCGTGCGCGCGCAGCGGTGAATCGAGCGGCACCCACAGCAGGTTCGCGAGGAAGGCGTAGGCGGTGGCATCGACGGTCGTTGCCTGGTCGCCCATCAGGAACGGCTTGTCGCCGAGAAAATCGGCCACCGCGTCGAGATCGGCGATGCCGAGCGTCATGATCTCGTCTCGACTGTGCCGCCCCAGGCCGTGGTCCCACAACTGGCGGCGCATGTTCCGCCGCACCAGCGCCGGCACCAACTGGCGCATCGGCGCCGGCATGCGGCCGAAAAAGGCCTCGCGCGTCAGTTGCCAGCCGGCGTCGTCGATCCAGCGGGTGTAGATCGCCGCCCAGTACAGATGCTCCTCGAGCAGACGCGTGAACGCGGTCGCCACTGCCCGCTCGGCGGCGTCGAGAGCGGCATCGGGATCGACCCTGTGCCGGCGCACCAGATGAGCGATGATCAGCCCGGAATCGGCAACCGCCTCGCCGTCGTCGTCGATATAGGGCAGCTTCCCCTTCGGCGCCTTCAACGGCGACGCCCGGTTGTCCAGCGTGAACGGCAGCCCGGCGATGCGCAGCCAGGTCTCGACCTTCATACAGAATGGGCTGGCATTGGGCAGGCCGAAGGCGGGTGCGAACTGGTGCAGGACGATCATCGGACTTTCCTCCCGTTGCGGAACCTTGTGCGCCTCGCCACTCGACGGCCATCGGGCAGCGACGGCCTGCGCTCGATCGGGTTCGGCGCGCCTGGTTCCAACAGTAGTATGCCGCAGCCGCCGGCGGCCGCAGACGCTGGAGTTTGCCCTCGACGAGGCTCGCGCAGCCGGGAAGCCGATACTGAAGATTCCCTTGCCGAATGCCAACTGTCGCCGTTGAAACGATTCGACCCCAGGTTGCCGGGGGAGTCTCGCGGGCGCCACGGGCAGAAACAGGGGTGGAGCAGCCGACCGCGAACAGAGGTCAGGGGTCAGGGCCTCGGCCGGAGCTGCCGCTCAACCAATGGTTCCTGAACCGCCGCAATCGACCCTGAGCCGACCGTTGAAAAAATGAAGGCTGCCAATCACAGCAAGCGTGGAAAAACGAAAGCAGCTATTCAAAATGCGAAGTAAATATTTCTGTTTGCTCAGCAGTTGTGTAGCGAAAGCGACCAGATCAAACGATCTTCTGTCGGGCAGGAAATGCCCCTAAGCTGAAGTTCGCTTTTTGGACAACTACTCTCTTATCGCCTTACTGAGAGGCTGAGGGGTACCAGCGTATAAGGGCTGTCACCCTCTTAACTTATTGACTGGAGTCCGTCAAACCTCTCGTCGAGCAAATGCTTCAGGCGGGATCGTTGACGGCTCTCCAAATCGAAAACGGATGTTGAAGAAAGTGCCACGGAGAGAAACCATTTGGCATTACAAAGTGACTGCCACACTATTCTTCGGTTTGCGATGTATCGGCATCATTCGCCAGATCAGAGAATTGTTCTTGGAACTGAACCATCATGTTCGCTTGCAAACGGGTCGATTCATCAACGGAAAGGAAGTCAATCCGTCCGTTCGGTAGCATCCGAACGCGCTGAAGACCGTCGATGCTACGAACGACGCTCGATGAATAAAACATCTTCCCTTGGCGAAGCTGCTCTCGTAACAGATGCAGCCGCCGCTCGAATTCAGCACGCGTTTGCGGGGTTTTCATTGGCTTTATCATTGCGCTAGTTTAGCTTGTTCAAATTGTTGTCGATCACTAAGGCGGGCTGGTCATTTACCTTCACAGTCCAAACTAGGGCGCTTCCTGCCGGAAGTTTGACAGCGGCTTTACGGACCCCAAGCATGCATCCTTCGTTTTCAGGCTTGCCTGTATTGTGGACCTCAAACGAACGCCCTTGCCGCCAAACCTTCTGAATGATATCGCTGCCAGTCGCGCCGATGATGCTCATGAAGGACGGCGAAGGGAAGCCGGGAGAATAGGTGCCGAATAAGGCTTGCATCGGGATCGGCCTCAAACAGGTCGGGCCTACGACATCGCCAAGCTTGCCGAAGTCGGGATAGTCCGTTGCGTGGAAGGTCGCGTTGGCGCTTGCCGAATAAGCGCGCCTCCTTTCGGATGGATGCACGATAATCGTGGCGAATACTTCGACCAGTGCGGAATTGTCGCCAGTCGCGTCTGCGACGAACTCACAGTAGCTCAGGAAGTAGTAATCAGCATTGCCAATTAGGTCGCTTCGATTCCCTCCACCATTGATTGCAGCCAGAATCCGCTCTCCAAGAGAAGCAAATCCGGCATCCATTTTCCGTTCAGGAGCACCCGGATTATAGATCCTCAATGCGGCCCCAATGTGCTCAAGGTCGCGCTGGGAAGCATACGGCAGTAGAGCGCAGGCAAGCGCGTGGCGTACAAGTCTTGACCACCGGCTGAGCGCCCTTCGGCTCGGTTCGCGGAATGACTTAGATACGTCGTTTTCCAATTCCCATATATCGTAGATTGATTGCGGCGCGCACAATTGGCCTAGGAGTTCTTCGGTCCTTGCGAGCGATTCGCTCGTCAGTACGCCGAGGCTGTCGAGTTCGCCCAATTCGGTCCGAACGCACTCAGCCCAATCGGGAATGTGGAGAGGCTGCCCCGTCCCACCCAGATCCACGGCGCCCGGCCTAAGCGCCCCCTTGATTGACTCCGCAACCCGCCTTGCGCTTTCGTCGCTTCCTGCAGCACGCATGGCAAGCCTGGACAAGATAGAAAGGCGTCCAACGTGTTTGCAATTGGAGGCTGCGTCCATTACGTCGATGGCGTTTGACAGGCGCGTCCAGATCTCTTTGGGGTTTCGTTTGGACATCGTATCGATTGCCCCTGCGATCACATCCCCTCGGTATCCAGGCGTCATGGAAAACGCCTCTTTTGCGGCCAGAGCGAAGAAATCGTCCTTTTCCTCAATGATCCACAGTGTCGCGGCGGCGGCGCGTTCCCGTCGAAGCCATTGGGGGTGGTCTAGCGTCCACAAGAGCAATTCGAATAGGGCGGTGTCTGCATCCTGTTCATTTGCGTCGGACAGGAATTCAAACAGCTTGGTTTCGTGTTCGGAGCCGCCGACCATTAGGCCGACGTGCTGTAACGCATGATTCCAGAAAGACGCGGCATTCGCGGATGACAAGATTCTCCCGATTTTTTGGAGCAAGTGGTCTGCGATCTGCCATCTGTCAGCATGGCGTTCGTTTTCGATTAGCACGCCGTAGCACTTAACGAGATCGGCTTCGCTCGCGTTTCCCGCATGCAGAATCTCTTCGGCGCGCGTAGCGGATGCCGACAGATTTCCCCAAATTGACCAATCGCCGTGCTGCAATTCTGCAAGTACAGCCACCGCTTCTTCGCGCGCGGCGACGAAATTCCTTCTCTTGAGACGCCCTTCGGCTGCTGCTAATTTGGCTTCGGCTGACTGGGTCGCTGACTGTCGCCCGAAAAGCCCTGGCACGACGAATGCCTCACGATCTTCGCTGCTGATTTCCGGTACCCGCTCCTGGCCTTGATCTTCCTTGCTTTGCGGTTCGCTTCGCGTTGTTTCTCCCAGAATCGAATCTATCTCTGCTTGGAATTCGGGACGCTCGCTTTGGGAGACATCCGTGGCGGAAATGAGGTTAAGACGTTCACGCATTGCGGTACTTACCACCCCGTCGGCTTCCCGCTTGATCGCGTTAGCGAACGCGGCGGCGTAGTCCGTCAGGTGCCTCTTGTCGCCGCAAAGGAAAACCTGGAGCAACGCGAATCGCAGCCGCCAATCGGCAGTAAGCGAATTATTCACGACGGAAAGGATGGAGTGCTGCTCTTCAATGGCACCACCGGGATGCCTTGAGCCTATCCTCGGGCTGATCCTGTCCGCCACGCCCAGGCCCACGTCTTGCAAGAGTTCGTCTGGACTGCCGCATGATTGCCGCTGAAAGTATCGACGCGCCAGACCGTGCAGATCGCGGCGACAAAGCTCGCCGATGAGTTCGGACTTGGCATACCGGGCAAACCGCTGGAAGGTAAGCTCTCCCGAGGCGCGCTCCAGGAATCCTGCCACTTTGGGCAGCGACAACGTGGCGGCGTCCGTCAACGGAAGGTGGCGCAATCCGGTGGTGAGCAAGCCAAATTGATCCTCCTTGTACCACGTTGGGCCCATGGAAACCGAGAGGACGTGACGGTAGATCTGCTCAGCTTCTTCTTGAGCGCCGACGGCGGCGAACATCGGGATCAACTTCAGCAGTTCCGGCACGAGCTCGTGGCGATTCTCAACCCCCGCAATCACAAAGTCCCTCAAGCCAAGCATCACTTCGTACCGGGCGTCATTCAAGGCAGAGTCCGCGCTCGTCGTGTTCGAGCTGCGCAAGACCTCGGCCGTCGCTTCCCGAAATCCTTCTGAGTAAAGGCCAAATTGCTTTGGCGTTCTTGGCTTCAGGTTCAAGAGGAACGGCGGCAGCTCTTCCGGAAAGCAATCGCGCAGGATCACGGTTACCCGCTGATAGATGATGGGGAACACGCTTTCTGGGATGGCGTAACTGTTTTGCCAAGTGATACGTTCCCCGAGTGTGAAGTCCAGTTGTTTGATCACGTGCGACTTCAGGACTGCCAAGATTTCCCCGGAAAGCGATTCATCTGCGTCTGCAAACGCTCTTCGAGCTTTCCCCTCGCATATGGCCACCGTACAGACTAACTGGGATAGGCAATCGATCCAGCCTCCATCGCCGAAAGCGCGGACCAGAGGAACGTCTGTGTCGGTGTCCAAATAGCCTTTTATCGCCCATAGGTTGAGCGTTTGATGGATGGCGTTGAAGTCCACGTCAACGCCATTGCCCTTTACGAACGGGGATTCGGTTACCTGTTCGATGGAAACCCGTTCCGACAAGCTCAGCACGACGTCGGACGGTGCGCCGAGTTCGATCAGGACGCCAAGCGTTTCTTCGTGATATCCGACCTCCGGCTCGATTTCGTCGAGCAGTTTAGAGAAATCCTTGAATAGGTCACTTAACGGCGTCTTGCGTTCACGCATTCCGAATTTTTCGACGTACTCCCGGTAATCGAGAAGCGCAAGCGCGAGAAGCGTAAGGTGTTCCCTTGGCGAGGCAACGAGCGCGGGATCAAGCGACCTCAATGCACCAACCGATGTGTACACGCCAGCGTGGTACAGGTATGCGCCGACTGGAACCGACCTGAGCGTGGAAATATAAAAGTCCTTCATTTCCTCGTTCTCGGCAAGAACCGCTTCTATTTCGCCTGCGGCGTAACGAAGGATCGCTGCGAACTGTTTCCCTCTGCACACTCGGTCAGACCAGTTCGCGTGAATTTGCATCAAGAGTTCGAGGCGGGTTTGGGTAGTGAATTCATCAAGCGTCTGACCTTCGGTGCTCGCGTATCGATACTCGTTGAACGCTTGGTTCAACGTCCCTAACAGTTCGAATACCTCGTCCTGACACCCGCTTTCAATGAGGCGGTAAGAGAGATGCAAGCCTGCTTCAAGGGATACTATCGGCTTGTTGAATCTGATTGCGTGCCTAATCGCATCCTGTGGTCGCTCGAGCGCGATCATCGCGTCCGCAACGAGAAAGGCGCTCTTCGCAAAAAGCGTGTTGTAACGGAATCCCACTCGCTGCTGAAGCAGGAGCAACCTGAAAACGTTCGATGCGTCGGAAAGGGTGATCGCCGCTGTCAGGCAGTCTTTCAGGTCGAGCATCAGGGTATCAGGATCAACGCCAATTTCGACACAGTTGTCGATCCAACCCTGGGAACAAAGCGCGACAGCTTCCGACTTCAAGCTTTCTGCGGAACGAAGCAGGTGAAAAACCACGTTCAACGCGCAATATCTCGTTCCCATGTTTTGCGAGCAGTACCGTCCAATCCTCTCATGGATCGATCGGTCCAGGGCCGACGTCTTCGCACGGATGAACTCGGAAAACGAGGAGTGGTAAATCTCGGTCGATTCGGGGGCCGCGAGCAAGTGGCGAATCCTGCTCATCGTAGAGACGAACACGGCGTGCTCTGGCGGCGTCAACGCCGTAACGAGCTCGGTAATCGGCATCCCCCATCGCAAGCGCGAAACGAGCCCGAGCAGATTCAGGGCGTCCGCATCCTGCAGCAGCGAACCCCACAGAGACTCGTAATATTCCTCAATCGTCCCCTGTAATACGGGGAAATCCGGCAATTCCTGGTCTTCGCTTTCGTTCGCGAACTCGATCAAGTACCTTAGGTAAAGAGGATGCCCTTTCGCCCTTTGGCAGATGGTCGAGATCAGTGCCGGTGTTCTTCTTTCCTCTTTAAGCCCCTTCGCGCAATAGCTTGCGCATTCGCCGTCAGTAAGTCTGGGTAGCTGAACGATCTTTTCCTGCCGGACGTATCCGGTGAGCGCGCCGGATAGTTGATTCAAATTGGGGGCCGTGAAGACAACCGTCAAATCGGCCGGCAGCGACCGTGGCAAGAGCCCGATCAGCTTTGCAACCGCCTCCCGATCAGACAAATGCCCCTCGTTCAGGCCGTCAATGAAGATAACGCCCTGCTTTCCGTGCTTCTTGCAGTGATCCGAAAATGCCTTCAGCAACCGGTCCGCCTCTCCTACCAGGTGCGAGTACCTCTTTTCCTCCAGCCGCGATGGCCGCCCGCTAACGGCGCTGGAAATAGACATTGAGAGCCAATCGAAGAAGTATTCGGGCTGTGCAAGGACAACTGGTGCCGGCCCTCTCTCCGAGCGTCCACCAAAACTATAGGTACCCAGTGTCAGGAACCTGTCCGAACGAGCTTTGAACCTGTGGCAAAACGTGGTCTTGCCAATCCCATGAGCGCCTTCCAAGAAAATGTATTGGCCAGGCGAGCCCGATACCAATTCTTCAAACTCAGCCTGGAATTGCCGGCGTACGGCAATGGCTCCATTGCTCGGCTCAGGCACGAGAGCTCGCTCCGGGTCCGTCGTCGAGATTCCGTTTTCGGCAAGGAACCCCGCCAGAGCTTTCGTGCTAATCGCACCAACGCCGCCGTCCATTCGCACCCTAAGGACCCCCGCGCACACGCCATCGGCTACCACAGGCGCGCCCGAGAGCCCCTCGTAGGAAGTGAGCTGGATCGATGCCGATACGCTGAGGTCCAGGTCCATCTTTAGAGTCGGCACGTCCAGGACCTGAACGATTTCTCCCGAGGCGCGGTAGCCTACCGATCCCTTGTGCAATGGGAAGCCGTACGATTGCCATTCGCTCCCTTCACGCGGAAAATCGGAAAACAGGCTCAGTGCCCGTATGCCCGTTTTTTCCGAAACTGACAGCAAGCAGGCGTCGAGCTCCTCGTTGATAGCCAGGATCTTGGCGGTCAGCTCTAACTTCCCGGAGAGGCGCGTGAACGCCACGGAAATCTCCGCGTCGGCATCAATCGCTTCCAGAACGCAGTGCCTCGCGGTCAGGAGGATGGAGTCTGCGACGAGGAAGGCAGTTCCGAAGGTTTTCCCGCACGTCGTCTGGCAGATGGCGCTTTTTATTTGAATATCAATCATGGTCTTTATTCAGTACCGATCCTTATCCAGCCGTTGCTGTTTTCGTGCACGACAAACGCCGCACCCGACTTGGACTTGTATATCGCGAGCTGCTGAGACTCGGGCGTCGAATAGCTGAAATGCAGATGCCGGACGAAAGCGCTTGGCCTATCGACGATTTCGCGCAGGACCGGTAGGTCTGGATGGCCGTGCTTTGCCCCGTTTGTTGAAATCAAGTAGATAGCGGAATCTATCAGGCCGAGTAGCCTGCAACTCGTGTTGCGCATGCTGCCGTGGTGGGAGATCTTGATTGCATCGAATACCAACGGAAAGCCTTCATGCGCACGCTTCTCGATGGCTTCCTCGATGTCCTGCGCCCAGGAATCCCCGAGGAACAACATATTCGATGTTGGCGTTTCGATAGATACCGCAATCGAACTACCGTTATTGACCGAGTCGTCGGGAACGTAGGCTTCCCCTAAAGATTTTTCTGAGCTCTGAGAGTGCCCAATTTCGGCGAAGGCGGTTCGCATCGATGCTTTGTCGGTTGCGCTTAGGAATTCGAACGCGTCGTCAAATCTCTCACCTTCGAGCACGTTGCCGATGAGCCCATACCGCTGCAATTCGGCGATCCAACGATCCCTCAACTCTCCAAGTCGCTCTGGTTTGGGTCCAAGGACGGTAATGCGGGCACCTGGCCCCAAAGCGAATTCGCCGACACTCGTGTCAATGGCGCGGCGTCCGACCGATTCGTTCCAGCCATAGCCACCTTTAAGGAGCAGGGAGGCGAGCGAGCTCCCTTGTCTTGCGCCAATTTCCTCATCGGGCCTCGATGATTCATTTGAAAGTGCAAATCCGCGTCTGCAAATGTCATCGATTAATCTGGCATCGTCATCGGACAGCGCCCTGCTTGTTCGATTTGGGTGGGTCGGAATAGAGCGCAGGCTGTTGTGCCATACCTGCTCGACCTTTACGATTCTTGGCAGCTTTGCAGATCCGTTCTCGCCGAAGAATTTTATGAGTCCAGAAATGTGGTCGGCATCTATGTGCGTTGCGATTACCAAGTCCAGCGCGCGCCCTTCTCGCCCCATCGCGACCAGCTCTGAACGGATTTCATTCCGAAAGGTCGATGCAAATCCGCCGTCGATGAGAAATGCGAACCCATCGGGATTTTCATCTTTAAGGAGGAACGCATCACCGTTCGAAGCAGCAAACATTTTCACTTGCAGCATATATGTCCAAGGATGAACTGCAATTTTAGTGGAGTCCGGCGTCAGCGTGAGATTAACTAGCAGTTCACGAATATCGAGTCTTGCATATTAACAATTATTTTTTAGGCGGAAACTCTCAATTTCGCGCGGCTGGTTAGGTCGGTGACGGTCACTAATGATGTATGTCTTGGAAATCACCGTGCGCGAACTTGAGTGCGATGCTTTTCAAGTTGCGATTAAAATAGCCAATGAAGGCCAATCTTCCGTCAATCGGGCTCTATACGTAAAGCCGCGCAAGACTGCTCTTTTTAAACGTTGATTGTCTGTTCTCAGGCCTCCCCAGTTCGCCTTTGGGGCGTTTCCTGCCCGATGGAAGATCGTTTGATCTTGCCGGGTTCGCGTCACTGCGGCCCGCCAAATGGTAAAGCTGTACGATCTCGTGTCAATGGCGGCTTCGGAGCGGCACTCGAATCCAATGGCAGCTATGGAGCAAATTCGCGAAAGGCTGGAATTGGCCGGACTGAGCCGATCATGGACCGCGGCCTGATTGACCGCTCAGGCCGATCAGCTTCCGTAGGCTGCCCGTCAGCTTTCGAAGTGGATCAGCCAGCGGACTGGCAGCTTCCCGCCGTCATGAAATGATGGAAATTTCCGAGTCACGCGGAGGCGGGAGGCCTGCTCGCTCGCGCAACCCGGCCGTCTGGGATCCGCGAGCCCCGAGGCCTTCGGAAGTGGACTCAACCGCCAGCGGTACCCGATCTCCGGGGATCGACTTCCCGGCGGACCATGCGCCGAGACTCGTTCAACGGTGGCTCACGAGGCCTGCCCAGTCACCCAGTCTGTCCCGACACCTCGAACACCCGCCCCGCCGCCACCGGAAAGGCACGCCACTCCCGATCCCGGGGCAACTCCCCGAGCCCGGTAAAGGCACCGAAGGCCGGCAACAGGCCGATGCGGTCGGCGAAGGCGAAGCAGGGCAACCGCAGGCGGTCGCCGGCGGCGCGCAGCACGATGCCGGGGTGGAGGTGGCCGGCCAGCACGGGGGTGTTGGGGCCGGTGTCGGATGGCGGCTCGTGACACAGCAGGAAGGGTGGCTCGGCATGGCTCTCGCCGAGCGGGCGGACCTCGAGGCCGGCCGGGATGCCGGCGTGGCGGTCGTGATTGCCGTGCACCAGCTCGATCGTGAGTTCGCGGTGCATGGCCTGCCAGGTGCGCAGGCGCTCGTCGAGGGCGGGGCCGAGGCCGCTGGCGGCGTGGCTGAGGTCGCCGAGGCAGATCAGGCGTTCGGCGCCGCTGCGGGCGAGGCAGGCGTCGATGCGGGCGAGGTTGTCGTCGGTGGTGCCGGCGGGCACCGGCAGGCCGTTGCGGCGGAAGCTCGCGGCCTTGCCGAGATGGACGTCGGCCACCAGCAGGCTGCGGCGCCGCGGCCACCACAGGGCGCGTTCGGGCAGCAGCACCAGGCGTTCGCCGGCGAAGGCGGTGACGATTTCGGTTGGCCCGGTCATGGACGAGGAGGTTTGCGGGGCGGCGCGTCGGCGGCCCGCTCGAGTTGGTCGATCATCCGCGCGATGCGCGCGGCGAGGCGCTCCGAGCTCATCCGCTCGCGCAGCCGCTCGATCATCAGCGGGAAGGCAAACGGGGTCGGGCGCGGGGTATCGAGCAGCAGTGGCGGCCGCGTCGCGAGGCCGCGCAGGCCGGCCTCCAGCCGGCCGATGTCGAGTTCGCGGGCGAGGGCCTCGTCGCGGGCCTGTCGCAGCAGGCGGTTGTCGGGGTCGTAGCGGGCAAACACGTCGTAGAGCAGGCCGCTGCCGGCCTGCAGCTGACGGGCACCCTTCGCTGCGCCGGGGTAGCCCTGGAACACCAGGCCGGCGACCCGCGCGATCTCGCGGAATGCGCGGCGCGCCAGTTCGGTGGCGTTGAGACCGGCGACGAGGTCGTCGCGCGCACCGGCGGCGTCGAGCAGGCCGTCGGCGAGTTGCGCCTGCCAGTCCACCGGCTCGGCGCTGAGCAGTTCGAAGCCATAGTCGTTGACCGCCATCGAAAAGGTGATCGGGCGGTTGCGGGCGACGCGCCAGGCCACCAGCGCGGCCAGGCCGGCGTGGGCATGGCGGCCGGCGAAGGGATAGAAGAAGGCATGGTGGCCTTCGCGGCTGCGGGTGGTCTCGATCAGCAGGCGGTCGCGGCCGGGCAGGCGAGACCAGCGCCCCTGCAGCGCCAGCAGTGGCGCCAGCAGCCGGGTCTCGGGGGTGTCGTCGTGCCCGGCGGCGACCGCCTCGAGCAGTGACAGCATGGCGTCGGCGACGGTGCTCGACAGCGGCATGCGGCCGCCGGTCCAGCGCGGCACGGTGCTGCCGCGCCGGCGCGCGAGGCGCACGTAGGCGGTCATCTCGCGCACCCGCAAGAGTTCGAGGTGGCGGCCGGCGAAGACGAACTGATCGCCGGGGCGGAGGCGGGCGATGAAGCCCTCCTCGATGCTGCCGAGCCGGCCACCATCGGCGAAGCTCACCCGCATCTCGGCGTCGGCGGTGATGGTGCCGATCGACAGTCGGTGGCGGCGCGCGATGCGGCCGTCGCGCACGCGGTAGCGGCCGTCCTCGCCGACCGCCACCCGACAGTACTCCGGGTAGGCGCCGAGGGCGGCGCCGCCGTCGACGACGAAGGCCAGTGCCCAGCGCCAGTCGTCCGGGTCGAGATCGCGGTAGGCGGCGCAGGAACGAATCTCGGGCCACAGCGCGTCGGGGTCGAAACCGTCGCCGAGGGCCAGCGTCACCAGATGCTGCACCAGCACGTCGAGCGGCGCGGCCGGCGATCGGCGCGGTTCGATGCGGCCGTCGGCGGCGGCCTGGCGCGCGGCTGCCGCTTCGAGCAGCTCGAGCGCGTGGGTCGGCACGCAACTCACCCGGGATTGCCTCCCTGGTGCATGGCCGCTGCGCCCGGCACGCTGCAACAGGCGGGCGACGCCCTTCGGACTGCCGATCTGCAGCACCCGCTCGACCGGCAGGAAGTCCACGCCGAGATCGAGGCTGGCGGTGCACACCACCGCCCGCAGCCGGCCGTCGCGGATGCCGTCCTCGACCCAGGCGCGGACCTCGGCGTCGAGTGAGCCGTGGTGCACGGCGATGGTGCCGGCCCACTCAGGGCGCGCCGCAAGGATCGCCTGGTACCACTGCTCGGACTGGGCGCGGGTGTTGGTGAACACCAGGGCAGAGGGCGAGGCGTCGAGTTCGGCGAGCACCGCCGGCAGCATCGCCAGGCCGAGGTGGCCGGCCCACGGAAAGCGCTCGACCCTGGCCGGCAGCAAGGTATCGATCCGAACCGACGATTCCGGCGCTCCGGCGATCAGCCGCCCGCCGTCGCCGACCAGGCAGCGGCAGGCCGTGGCCGGATCGGCCAGGGTCGCCGACAGGCCCCACACCACCAGCCCCGGGTTCCAGCGCCGCAGCCGCGCCAGAGCGAGTTGCAACTGCACGCCGCGCTTGTTGCCGAGCAGCTCGTGCCACTCGTCCGCCACCACCATTGCCAGTGCGCCGAGGCGCTCGTTGGCGTCTGCGTCGCACAGCATCAGGCTCAGGCTCTCGGGCGTGGTGACCAGCGCCTGCGGTGGCTGGCGGCGCTGGTGCTGGCGTTCGGCCGACGGCGTATCGGCGGTGCGCAGCGCCACCGCCCAGTCGATGCCGAGCGCGGCCAGCGGTGCCTGCAGGGCCCGCACGGTGTCGCGGGCCAGCGCTCGCATCGGGGTCAGCCATAGCACCCGCGTGCCGCGGTGGGGTCGGGCGGCGGCGCGCAGCAGGGCCGCAGCCCAGGCTGCCCAGGTCTTGCCGGCGCCGGTATCGGCGTGCAGCAGGCCGCCGTCGCCATCGGCGGCAGCCTGCCACAGCGCGCGCTGGAAGGGCTGTGGCCGCCAGCCCTGGCCGGCGAACAGGGCCTCGATCGCGCGCGCCAGCACAGCCGGGTCCGGCATCGCGCCGCTGTGGCCGCGCCGGCGCGGCCGCGGCGGGTGTGGGGGCTCGCTGAGGCCGGCCTGCCGCCGGCGGGCGCGACGGATCTGGGCCGGCAGCGCGCTGCGTAGTGTCGGCCCGGGCGGGTTGGCGCTCATCCTGGCTCCGCCGGCATCAGCGCGCGCAGCTCGGCCAGCGTGTTGGCCTGGTCGGCGCGCTTGTCGTCGCGGATGCGCAGGATGCGCGGAAACCGCACCGCCAAGCCGCTCTTGTGGCGCCGGCTGGGTGCGACGGCGTCGAAGCCGATTTCCATCACCAGTTCCGGCCGCACCGTGCGTACCGGCCCGAAGCGCTCGACCGTGTTGCGGCGGATGAAACTGTCGATGCGGCGGATCTCGGCGTCGTCGAGGCCCGAGTAGGCCTTGGCGAAGCCGACCAGGGCCGCGTCGGGCCGGCTCACCGGCCGATCCCACAGCGCGAAGCCGTAGTCGGTGAACAAGCCGGCACGCCGACCGTGGCCGCGCAGGGCGTGGACCAGCACCGCATCCACGCTCATCGGCGACAGCTTCCACTTCCACCAGTCGCCGCGCGCCTGGCTTCGGCTGCGGCCTTCGCCGTAGGCGCTGTCCCGTCGCTTCAACATGAGCCCCTCGGCGCCGCGGCTGCGAGCCGCCTCACGCGCCTCGACGAGTGCGTTCCAGTCGTCGCTCGCGATCGCTTCCGACAACCTCAGTCGCGGGTCCTCGCATGTCGCCAGCAGCGCTTCGAGCCGCTGGCGACGGCTGGCCAGCGGCTGCCGGCGCAGATCCTCGCCGTCGATGCCGAGCAGGTCGTAGGCGACGAAGCAGGCGGGAGCCTCGGCCAGCAGCTTGCGGCCGACCTGCTTGAGATTGATCCGGCGCTGCAGCACATTGAACGGCAGCGGCCGCTCGGCGTCCGCTGGCCAGACGATGATCTCGCCGTCGATCCGGAGCTCGGGTGGCAGCATGGCGGCCATCGCCAGCAGCTCCGGAAAGCGGTCGCTGACCAGCTCGCCACCGCGGCTCCACAGGTGGCTGACGCCGCCGCGGCGCACCAGCTGGCCGCGCATGCCGTCCCATTTCCACTCGGCCAGCCAGTCGCCGGCCGGACCGAGGCGGGGCGCGGGCTCGCCGGTCAGCGGGTGGGCGAGGAAGAACGGGCAGGGCAGGGCGTCGGTGTCGCCGTCGTCGCCGGCGGCGGTGAGCCCGTACCAGTCGTCGGCGCCGGGTGGCTGGCGGCTGGCCAGCAGGCCGGTCAGGCGTTGGCTGATGCGCTCCGGTGCCAGCGCGCTGTGGCTGGCCAGCGCGCGGACCACCCCTTGCCGCGACAGGCCGACCCGGAATGCGCCGGTGATCAGCTTATTCACCACCAGCATGCTGTCGCCATCGATTTGCCGCCACAGTGCCCGCAGGCCCGCGGCCTGGTCGTCCCGGGACAACTCGCGCAGCGGCATGATGTGCCCGACCAGCATTCGGCGCAGGCCGAGGTCGTCGCCGGGGGCCGGCGCCGGCAGCAGCAGCGCGATGGTCTCGGCGAGATCGCCGACCCGCTCGTAGCACTCGTCGAACAGCCAGTCCGGCAAATCGGCCGCCGTCTGTGCGGCGGCGCGCATCACCGGTGCGGCAACCGGTCGCAGCGGGCGGCCGCCGGCCAGCAGCCAGCAGGCAGTGGCGGCGTCCTCGGCGGGGGCGGCGGCCAAATAGGCGAGCAGCGCCTGCTGCTTGTGGCGGCTGCCGTTGGCGGCATCGAGGGCGTGGAACAGCGCGGCGAAACGTTTCATCCGTCGCCGCCCGGCTGCTCACCGTAGGCCGTCTCGAAGGCGCCGGCGTCGAGCCCTTGCTCGTGCAGCCAGCGCACCATCACGGCCACGTGGCCATGGGTGACGCGCAGCGTCTCGGCGCCGGTGGCGTCGATCGCCTGCAGCAGGGCCGGCCAGTCGGCATGGTCGGAGAGCACGAAGCCGCGGTCCAGCGCGCGGCGGCGGCGCTGGCCGCGCACCTGCATCCAGCCCGACGCGAAGGCGTCGGCGTAGGGGGCGAAGCGCTTCAGCCACGGACTGCCGGCGGCCGACGGTGGTGCCAGCACCAGGGCCCGCTGCAGCGCCGCGCGGTCGATGCCGTCATCGACCGCGCGGGTGGGCGGCAGCGTCACCCCGCCCGCGCGGTAGACCCGGTTCAGCGCCTCGACGGCACCATGGCAGACCACCGGACCGGGGCCGTCGGCGAGGCTGGCGAGCAGGCGCTGGGCCTTGCCGAAGGCATAGACGAAGACCAGCGAGGCGCGGCCGGCGGCGGCGTTGTCGTGCCACCAGTTTCGGATCTGGTCGATCACGGTGGCGCTGTCCGGCCAGCGGTAGATCGGCAGGCCGAAGGTCGATTCGGTGACGAAGAGGTCGCAGCGCTGTGGCTCGAACGGCGCGCAGGTCGGGTCGGCCTGTAGCTTGTAGTCGCCGGAGAGCACCGTGCGGTGGCCGTCGATCTCGATCGAGACCTGGGCCGAGCCCAGCACGTGGCCGGCCGGATGGAGCGACACGCGCGCGCGGCCGACGACCAGCGGCTCGCCATAGTCGAGGGTCTGCAGCCGGATGTCGCCGAGGCGCGCGCGCATCACGTCGGCCGCGGCAGCGGCGCACAGGTAGTGGACGTGGCCGGATCGCGCATGGTCGGCGTGGGCGTGCGTGATCACCGCCCGCTCGACCGGCCGCCACGGGTCCACGTAGAAGTCGCCGGCCGGGCAGTAGAGCCCGGCCGGGCGCAGTTCGATCGGCAGTTGGTCGGAGCGGCGCACACGGACACTTTCGGCGGCAAACCGTCGACAGACCGCGGCCGCCGCCGGTGGTTCGCCGCCGCGACCGCTCAGTCGCCGCTGGCGAGCGGCCAGGACAGGCGCACGCGGGTGCCCTTGCCGATCGCGCTGGCGACCGAGATTTCGGCACCTTGGTCGGCAAGGATGCGACGCACGCTGGCCAGTCCGAGGCCGGCGTGATCGTCGCGGCTGCCCTGGAAGATCTCGAACAGCGTCGGCAGCGCCGCCTCGTCGATGCCTTCGCCGTCGTCCTCGAGCACGATCTCGAGCTGTTGCCCGCGGCGGTTCGACGACAGGGCGAGGCGACCGCCCGTCGGCGTCGCATCGACGGCATTGGCGATCAGGTGGTGCAGCAAGCGCTCGAACAGGGCGGCATCGGCCAGGATGCGGGTGTCGTCGCGGGCGATCCCGGATGCGTCGATCGTCAATTCTCGCTGGGCGGCGATCGCAGACCAGGCGGCAAGCGCGCGGTCGATCGCCTCGGCGGCATCGATCGGCGCCGGTTTCGGCGCCTCCGTGGGCGCCCGCCGGGCGAGCGGCGCCAGTCGCTCGGCGATCCTGCCGAGCTCGCCGGCGAGCCGGATGAGGTGCTTGCGCGGTCCCGCCGCCAGCGTCTCGTCGCGCAACAGGGCCTGCGCCATCAGGCCGAGACCGCCGAGCGGCCGCGCCAGCCGCTCGTTGGCGGCGGCTGCCAGTTCGGCGACCAGGGCGGGCGGGACAGCGACCGGGGGCATCGATTCGGCGCGGCCCGCCGCGTCGGACAGGATCACGGCAAAACGGAAGGGGCCGTCGCTGCGCGCCGGTAGTGGCCGCAGCAATACTTCGAGGGTGCCGGCCGGTCGCCGGATCAGGTGGCGGGCGGCCTCGCCGGCGTCGATGCCGGCCTCGGTCGGCGGCAGCAGTGCCGGCAGCCAGCTTTCGCGCAGGCGTTCCGGCGCAATGCCGAGCAGTTCGGCGGCGCGTGGCGTGGCGTGGGCGACCTGGCCCTGGCCGTCGGCGAGGACGATGCCGGCTGGAAGTGCCGCGAGCGCGTCCTCGAGCGCCGCGGCGCGTGCCAGCCCCTGCCGTGATGCCAGCGCCTGCTGCTGCGACGTGCGGCGCTCGTAGGCCTCCTTGTTCTCGCGCGCCTCCTGCAGGCGCTCCGCGAGCCGGTTGATGCTGCCGGCGATCGGCGCCAGCGCGCTGCCGCGCGGAATGTCGACGCGCTGCTCGAAATGGCCTTCGGCGATTTCCGCGGCGTGCTGCTGGACCTGCCGCCACGGCCGCAGCAGGCGGCGCGCGAACAGCACGCCGAGCAGGGTCATGGTCAGCAGCAGCACTGCCAGGGCGACGGCCCACAGGGTCGGCACCACAGCCTGTGCGCGAAGATCTTCGGTCGGCGTCGTTGCGGCGAGGCTCCAGCGCAGCGGCGAGGCGGCGCTGGAGACCAGCGCGAGCCTGGCATCGACGCCGGCGAACAATACCGTGCGCATGCCTTCGGTGACATGACCGTGATCGCCACGCATGGACCGGTCGGCCAGCGGTCGCGGCAGGCTGTCGCCCATCTGGATCGCCGGCAGCAACTGCGATTTGTCGTCGGCGCCTCGCCGTGCCTGCCAGCGCAGGATGCGGCCGGAATGGTCGAGCAGATGCCAGCGTGCCGCGTGCAGCGACGGCGCTGCCGGCAGGCGCTCGGTCAGCGCCGACTGCGGCAGTTCGAGGAGCAGGGCGGCGTGCACACGGCCCTCGCCGTCGCGGACCGCCGCGCCGAGGTGCAGGCGGGCGACGGCATCGGCATCGTCGGTCAGGGGCGAGACATAGACCTGGCCCGGCGCGGCGTCGAGCACCACCCGCAGCCCTTCCTGTTCGTCGCTGGCGATCGTCGTCGCCACGAAGCCGCCGACGTGGGTGGCGCCGCGATCCGCCTGCAACAACACCTGGCCGTCACGGTCGACCAGCCGCAGCCGCTGCCAGTGGGGCTGGCCGCGCAGCAGATCGCCGAGTTCTTCGGCGACGCGATCGGCGAGTGCCGGGCGGTTCTTGTCGGCGGACGCCAGCAGGGCCCGCATGCCGCTGCCGTCGGCGGCGGCGCGCAGGGCGCGGGCGTGATGTTCGAGTTCCCGTCCGAGCACGGTCGCGGCGGCATCGACATGGGCGGCAGCGTGGCCGATCGCGGCGTCCAGCGTCGAGCTGCGAAGCATGCGGATGCCGACGGCGCCGGCGATCAGGGGGGGCAACAGGGCGATCAGCGCGAAGCCGGCCAGCAGCCGTGCATCGACGGTTCGCAGCAGCCCCGGTAGGCGGGATGTTTGCTTGGACATGAGGCCGGTCATTTGTCATGAAGCGCGGGCCGTATTGTTGCCCAAGGCGCGGTCGTCGAACAGCGCGACTGTGGCGTCGATGTCGCGAAAACGCCGAGGGGCTGCACGGTCGTGCAGCCCCTCGGTGCATCACGGACCGGGCGAGCCCGGCGCCGCCCTGCCTCAGTTGACCGGCGCTTCGGCGGTGACGCCACCGCCATCGACGAAGGTGGCGGTGATGCTGGCCGGGCATCCGAGACCGCCCGGATCGTCCACCGTACCGCGGAAGCGGAAGGTACCGAAGCGGGTCGGCTGGCCGGTGACCTCGTCGATCACGGTCTCGACATCGACATCGCCGAGGGGCGCGCCGGTGGCGGTGTCGTTGAAGGCGACCAGGCCCGAGGACGGATCGTGGGTCGCACCGCGCACCTCAAAGTCGAGTTCGCCGCCCTGATCGTCGCACTGTGCGCGCTGGATGCTCACTTCCGCGCCCTGGTTGAGCAGCGCCGTGCCGGTGGTGCCGACGTCGATCGCCAAGGTGTGGTAATGGAAGGCGCTGTCTTCGCCGTAATAGCCTTCGACGGCGGACGGCAGCGGGCCGCTGATCAGGCTGAGATCGATGGCGAAGCCGAGGTCGTCGGTGACCGGCACGGCAGGCATACGCGGATCATCGAGGCGCAGCAGCGGGCGACCGAGGTTGGTCAGCGAGTCGCCCGTGGCGTCACAGCTCGGAACCGAGCAATTGACGCCGGTGATGCCGCCGAGAATGACGTTCTCCGCCGGCTCGGCGAACATGGTGTCGGCGGTGATTGACAGCAGCGCGCCGGTCGCGTCGTCGAGCACTGCGGTGCCGGTGATGATGGCGGTGCCACCGATGAAGCCGAGATCGCTGCGCCCGGGCAGCTGGGCTGGCAACACATCGACGCCGTCGACCCGGAAGCGCCGCATCAGTACCAGCGGCTTGATGTTGGGCCGGCCGACGCTGGCGCCGACCTCGGCCGCCACTGCGTTGATGTCGGCCGTCGGCGTCGAGATCGGTACCGAACGCGGCACATTCACCTCAATGCCCATGACGAAGACCGAATCGGTCGACGGCACGATGTTCTCGATTGCGCCTTCGAGTTCGACCGGTACTTCGAGTGCCAGGGCCGGCTGGGCCAGGACGATGCCGGAAATCGCACAGGCGATTGCAGTGAGGCGAGCGATCATTTTTGTTTCTCCTTGTTTCGAATGTCGTGAGCGGGTGCCCGGTCCCCTCGGTCCTCGCGGGCACGGTCGGGGCCTTCGGCCGGGGAGGGATCTTGGTTTCCCCGGCGAGCACATCCCCTTTCGCACGGCGCGTGCCATCCCGCCCGGGCAACGGCGCCAGCTACAATCGGTAACAAGTTCGCTTGCCATGACGACAGGATCGTCTAGCGGCGCAATGCCGCATGGTTGAGCCATTGCAGGCGGCATCCACGGCCGCCGTCTGTCGCACTAAAAAGGCGAATGGCATGAAAAAGATTTGTGGGCCATTTGGCCCGAAGTCTGGGGGATGCCACCCGAATGGCTGGGAAACCCCCGGGGGACGTCACCCAGGCTTGGGGGAAAACCGGGGTGTGGGGAAATTTTCCACAAAAATGGGGGTCAATTCGCGTGCCATGGGGACGACATCGCGAGGGCCTGCAGGCGGCGTATGCGCCGGTGAGTCTCGGGGTGGCTGCGCAGCCACCGCGGCTGGCGATCGCCGGCGCCCGACAACAACTTCGCGAACCAGGGCTGGCTCGCATGTTCGATGCGTGCCAGCGCGAGCGCTAGCCCTCGTGGGTCGCCGGTCAGCGAGGCCGCGGTGGCGTCGGCGTCGAACTCGCGCACGCGGGACAGGCCGAGTTGCGCAAGCAGCGCGATCTGCGGCGAAAACATCAGCAGTGCGACCGCCAGCCAGTCGATCTGCCAGCCGCCGACACCAAACAGGCTCGGCAGCGCCAGCAACAGCAGCAACTGACCCGCCACCGAAAAGACGGTCGTGATCCGACCGACATGGGCTGCCAGGTTCATTACGCGCAGGTCGTCATGGGCGATGTGTGCGATCTCGTGGGCAAGCACGCCGGCGAGTTCGCGACGGTCGAGTTGCTGCAACATGCCGTCGGTGATCGCGATCGCAGATCCTTCGCGCTGGCCGACCGCAAACGCGTTGATCGTCGGGCTCGGTACGTAGTAGGGGCGAGGCGTCGCCGGCAGTCCCGCCCTTTGCGCCAGCATGGCAAGGCTCTGCCACAGGTACGGGGCTTCCGCTGCGGACAGTGGGCGCGCGCGCACCAGCCGCAGCGTCCAATGAGCACTTGCGGCCGGTTCCGCGAGGACGGCCGCGCCGGCCACACCGAGCGTCAGCCACAGGCCGAGGTCGCCCAGCAGCAGATGGCCTGCCAGCGCGCTGATCGCCAGCATCGCGACGATCAGCAGGACGGTCTGCAGGCGATTGCTCCAGCGATGCATGGCGCCGGCATCGTCCATGGCCGATCACTCCAGACCGAGGCCACGCAGGCGGGCGCGCAGCCTGTCCAGTTCGTCGAGCAGGTCGGCCACCAGTGCGGCGAGTTCGGGCACCGCATCGAAGTCGCGCTCGATCGCTGCCATGCGCCGGGCGTGGCGCAGGCCGGCCGCCGAAAACCGCACCTGGCCGCTGCCGTGCGACGCTGCCGGCAGCAGGCCCTCGGTCAATCTCAGCCGTACCCAGTCGCCGTCGCGGGCGCAGATGCCGGCCAACTGTTCGATCGTGAACAGGGTGCCGCTGTCGGCGTCTTCGGGTGGGTGGCGATCGCGTTCAGTCATGGCCGACACTCCTGCGCGGATCGAAGTCGAGTTCCTCGGCCATGCGCTGGTACAGCGCACGCGCCTTATCGTCGTCCGCCGGCGGTAGCACCACCTTCAGGTCGAGCAGCAGGTCTCCGGGCGTGGCGGCGGGCAGGCCGTGGCCACGCACCCGCAGCTGCCGGCCGCTCTGGGCACCGGCGGGAATGCGCACTCGCAGCCTGCCGTCCGGGGCGTCCACGTCGACCACCGCGCCGAGCGCGGCCTCCCACGGTGCCACCGGCAGGCTCATTTGCACGTCGCGGCCGTCGGCGCGAAAGCGCGGGTGGGGCCGGAAATGCACTTCGAGCAGCAGGTCGCCGGCGCCGCCCGAACCGTATCCCGGATGGCCCTGGCCGGCCAGACGGATGATCTGGCCTTCGCGCACGCCCTTCGGGATGCGGACGTCGAGCGTTCGCGTGTCGAGGTGGACCCGCCCTTCGGCGTCGATGCGCGGCGAGCGCAGGCTGATCTGGCGGTTGGCGCCCCGGTAGGCGTCCTCGAGGTCGAGCTGCACCCGCGCCACGTGGTCCTCGCCGCGGCCGTCGAACTGGTGGCGCTCGGGCCGGCCGGGCCCGCCGTGTCCCATGCGCCCGAACAGTTCGGCGAAGAAGTCGCTGAACTCGCCGGCATCGCGTGCGTGGAACTGGCGCCCCGACCATTCGAAGCCGTCGTCCCAGCCCGGTGGCGGCGCGAAGTCCTGCCCCGACGCGTAGCCCTGCCCGAGCTGATCGTAGGCCGCGCGCTTCTCGGCGTCGCCGAGCACCGCATAGGCTTCGTTCACTTCCTTCATGCGTTCGTCGGCGTCCGGCGCCTTCGACACGTCGGGGTGGAACTTGCGCGCAAGCTTGCGAAAGGCCTTGCGGATCTCGTCGGCAGTGGCGTTCCGGTCCACCCCGAGCGTCTGGTAGTAGTCCCTGAATTCCAAGGTGTTCTCTCCCGGCTAAGGCGGTTGATCTATCGTTCACTTCTAATATGGGTCGCCATCGGCCTGGTCTCAAGGCCTTGAAAGCCGACAACGGCCACCCCATATCGGCGACATGGACAACCCGGAGGGAACACCATGGTCTGGAATGCCTTTTCGCGAGATCTGATGGCCGAACTGGAGCGACTGCAGCAAGATTTCGGTCATCCCCTCGAGCAATCCGCGAGCATTCGCGGCGGCGGCCGAAGCCGCTTCCCGGCGCTCAATGTCGGCGGCACGCCGGAGTCGGTGGAGATCTACGCCTTTGCGCCCGGGCTCGATCCATCGTCCATCGAACTCTCGCTCGACCGCGGCGTGCTGTCGCTCTCCGGCGAGCGCGCGAGCGACTTGCCGGCGGAAGACGCGCGCACCGCGGTGCATATCGGCGAGCGCTTTGCCGGACGCTTTCGGCGCGTGGTCAATCTGCCCGACGATGCCGACCCCGATTCGGTGAGCGCGACCTACCGTGACGGCGTCCTGCATATCCGGGTCACCCGTCGTGCGGCCAGCCAGCCGCGGCGAATCAACGTGCAATGAGGTCCGACATGAGAGAACGAAATTCCAAGGGCGCCGCCGCGCGCGACGATGCGATGCAACCGGCCGTCGACGTCATCGAGGACGCCGCCGGCATCACGCTGACGGCCGACCTGCCGGGCGTGCCGAAGGAGGGTCTGAATCTGCACATCGAGGCCGATCAGCTGACGATCGAGGGCGAAATTCGGCTGCCGGCGCCGGAGGGCATGCAGCTCACCCACCGGGAACTGCCGTCGCCGCGCTTTCGGCGTGTGTTCACGTTGTCGAAGGAACTCGACCCGGAGCGGGTCAGCGCGGCCCTCGAGAACGGCGTGCTGCGTCTGCGCATCCCGCGCGTGCAACAGGCCCAGCCGCGTCGCATCCGCATCGACGTGAGCTGAGCACGCTTACCTGCACGCCAAGGAGTCAGTCATGAAGATAGACGACATCAGGACCGGCATCGACCAGCTGCGGCATTCGCTGACGGAGGGCTGGCAGCGGCTGCGTGAATCGGCGGCAAGCGCGTTGACGCGATTCTCCAGTGACGAGAACACGCGCCTGCCGGCCGAGCACGAGATCGACGACGGCATGTTCGCACCGACCCGAAGCTGGTCGATGCTCGGCGGCGAGGTCTTCGAGGACGACCAGCGCGTCGTCGTCCGTCTCGAAGTGCCCGGCATGAACAAGCAGGACTTCGACGTCCAGGTCGAAGACGACACGCTCGTCGTGCAGGGCGAGAAGCGCTTCGAGCGAGAGAGCAGCGGCGGCCGCTGGCGCGTCATGCAGTGCGCCTACGGCAGCTTTCGCCGGGTCGTGACGTTGCCGGCAACGGTGCGCGCCGATGTCTCGAAGGCCAGCTACCGCAGCGGCGTGCTGCGCATCGAGTTGCCGAAGGCGGAGCCCGGACGGCCCCGGGCGATCCAGGTGCCGGTCGAATGAGCAGTGCGCGCGGGGTCGCCGCTGGCCCCGCGGTCAGCGTGCGCGCGATGCGATCAACGCATCGAGCGACAGGCGGCCAGGACCGAAGGCGGTGACGACCAGCAGCAGGGCGCCCCAGTAGAGGTGATCCTGCACCGCGGCCGGGCATTCGAACTCGAACAGCGCCGGGTAGGAGATCAGCGCCATCGCGTTGACGATGAACAGGCCGAGGGCGGCCGGTCTCGAGAACAGGCCGACGAACAGCAGCACGGGCAGCACCAGCTCGCCGGCGGTGCCCAGCCAGGCAGCCAGTTCTGGCGGCAGCAGCGGCACCTGGTATTCGTCCTCGAACAGGAACAGGGTGGTCTCCCAGTCCTGGACCTTGGTCAGGCCGGACTTGAAGAAGGCCCAGCCGACGGCCAGGCGGATCGCCAGCGACAGCAGCGATCCGCCCCACTCGCTCAGGGGACGATCGAAGGTGGTGGACAGGCGGTGAAGGCGCAGTGCGGCATTCATGGGTGTTCTCCTTGTCGGGTCGGGGGTGTCGCGGCGAGCCACAGGCCTTCTTCGAGCCAACGCGGTATGGCGCCGCCCGGGTCGAAGTCCGCCTGCACGGCGGCCGCCCGTTCGAGGGCGTCGCCGAGGCATTCGCCATTCGCCAGCGACTGCAGCGCGGCAAACTCGCCGGCCGTCGCGGCGCGGCACTCGGCACGCCAGCGCGGACGATGGACGATCAGCCGGCAGCCGCCGCGGGGATCGGATGGCAGTGTCTCGGTCGCTTCGGGCTGGTGTGCCCGCCAGATGCGGCCGATCGCCCACGTCGAGGCGACCAATGCGACGTTCGGATGCAGGCGGATACGTGCGTCGGCGAGCGACTGCGGGTCGAGCGCCGCCAGCACCGCCAAGGTCATCGGTGCCGCGTCGCTGCCGTAGTGGGCGACGTGAAGTGCCCATTCGAGGCGGGCGACGTCGGCCATGTAGGGCTGCCCGGCCAGTGGCTCGAAGTCGGCCAGGAAATCCGGCAGGGCGGCACCGAAGCGGTTGAGGTCGCCTTCGCGATAGTCGTGACTGCGGCCATAGCGCCTGGCCAGTGCGTGGAAGAAGGACTCGCCGACGAGTGCTTCTACCACCGGGTAGGCGCCGGCCAGGGCACGATGCCAGTTGGCAGTGAGGTTGCCGCGATACAGGGCCAGGCGCTTCGCAGTGGCCGCCGGTGGTCCCCGGAACAACTCGACCGGATCGGCCTCCGTGTCGAGCAGGCCGTCGGCCATGCGTCGCTGGATCGCGGCGAGTTCGTCAGCCATGGCATCCTGTGTCCGCGGACAGCGCGCCAGCGGCAACCTCGCGCGCCTTGTCGGCCTCGGCGACCAATACCTCGAGCGCCGGGATGTCGGTGTCCCATTCGATCAGCGTCGGTACCTCGCCGAAGCGGCGCACGGCTTCCCGGAACAGCGCCCAGACCGGCTCGGCGACGTGGTCGCCGTGGTGGTCGACGACCGAATCCTCGGTCACCAGATGGCCGGCGAGGTGGATCTCGGCCGGGGCCGACCGCAAGGCCGACATCGCCTCGACGGCCTCCTCGTCGTGGTTGCACTGGTTGACGTAGAGGTTGTTCACGTCGAGCAGCAGGCCGCAACCGGTGCGCTGGCGAAGCCGTTCCAGAAACTCGGTCTCCGCCAGCCGATCGGCGGCGAAGCGCAGATGGGAAGACACGTTTTCGAGCAGGATCTGCCGGCCCAGTCGCGCCTGCGCCCGTTCGACGCGCTCGCTCACCAGCGCCAGCGCTTCGGTGGTCAGCGGCATCGGCAGCAGGTCGTTGAGGTGTTTTCCCGGGATCGCGGCCCAACTCAGGTGCTCCGATACCAGTGCCGGTTCGAAGCGCGCCACCAGGCGTGCGATGTGTGCCAGGTGCGACTCGAAATGTTCGGCCGACGCAGAGCCGATGCCGAGTCCGACGCCGTGCAGGCTCACCGGGTATTCGCTGCGCAGCCGGTCGAGCACGTGCAGATCCCAGCCGCCGTCACCGAAGAAGTTCTCGCTGTGGACTTCGATCCAGTCCACCGCGGGCCGGCGATCGAGAAAGTCGCGATAGTGGCAGCCGCGCAGGCCGACGCCGTAGCCGGCGAGTCCGGTCGTTGAAGTCATGTCGTGGTCGGGAAAGGGTTGCGGGACGTGAGCAGCATGCGGCGGGCACAAAGACGCCGCGCCGCACGCACGACTGTCAGCTCTTGCCGCCGGCCTTGAGCGATCCGCCCATCTCGGTGCAGGTGCCCTTGGCAACGTACTTCCATTCGTTCGGGTCGTGGTCCTTGGTGGCCTGCCCGGCGCAGGCATGGCCGCCGGTCGAGCTGGCGCAGTCGTTGGCGCCGGCCTTGGCGATGCCGAAGCACTTTTCCTTGCCGTCCTTGGCCGCCAGGGCGGGATTGGCGGCAGCAGCGGCGATGCCGGCGATGGCGGCGGCGACGAGGAATTGGCGTTTGTTCATGGTGGTTTCTCCGTTCGGGTTACAGGGGTGGCCGGCCGACCGGCCGGAAGCCGTCATCGATTCCGCCACCGTGGTGCCGGCGAAATCGCGTTGCTTGCCTTGCTAGACCGAACGGGCTGGTGCGGACTTACACCCGTCGTGCCAATTCAGTCACGACTGCGGTATTGCATCAGCGTGGCGACCAGCCAGCCTTCGCAGGCCTTGAAGCCGAGCCACAGCAGCAGGCTGGCATAGCCCATCAGCGTCAATTCCAGCAACTGCTCGAGCGCGCCCTCGGCGATCACCATCAGGCCATGCTCCGCGAACAGCCAGATGTTGGCCTGCAGCAGGCGGAAGAGGTTGTAGGACACCGCGCCGAAGGCCATGAAGAACGCGCCGGCGAGCAGGAACACCAGCCACCAGCGCGGGCTCAGCAGCTTGACGACATGGAAGCGGAACATGGGGCCTCCCGAATCATTGCCAGGTGGCCTGCAGCTTACTCCGGTGGCGGCGGGTCGATGGCGCTTCGGCGATCCGGCATCGCTATCGGTCGCCACCCGCTGATTGCGAAATATCATGGATGCCGACCCTTGGTGCGCACCGGCGATCGGCGAGAATGCGCAGCCGCGGCCATCCGGCCGTCGGCGGCAACATGTCGGTGGAATCATGATGATGTCCTTGGCGCCGATCTCGCTCGGTTGGCTGCGTGTCGTGGCGTTCGCTGTCGGGCTGTCGGCACCGTTGCCGGCGTTGGCGCTCCGACTGGTGATCGATTCGGCTCAAAGCTGGGTCACGATCACGCCGGCGTTCCCGCTTTGCGATGCCGACGGGAACTGCGGGCCGTCCGCTCCGTCGATCCACGCACTGAGCGGCACCCTGAGCGTCGAGGTGCTGCATGTGGATGCCGATTCCGCGGCCACGCCGGCCTATGACATGATCCGATTCACGGACCTGCGGCTCGGTGTCGCCGGGCGGGGCAACTTCGAGCAGTCGCTGTTCGTCGACGTCCTGGAAGGCGGGCGCTTTTCGTCGTCGGTCGCGCTTCCTGCGACGCCTGGCCAGATCTGCTCCTGTTTCTCGATGCCGGATCCGCTGGCCTACGAGGGGTCCTGGGACGGCCGCGTGCTGCAGGCGGCCGGCAGTGCTGGATCCTTGTTCGAGCCGGCGACCTTCGCGCTGGTCGCCAGCACGGTGCCGGAGCCGAGCGAAGCCGCGATGTGGCTGCTCGGGCTGTCGCTGCTCGGCGCCAGGCTGCGCCGGGGCGGCTAGTCGTCGGCCAGGCAGCGCGACATCCAGGCTTCGATGTCGCGCACTTCCTCCAGGCACAGACCATGGTCGATCGGGTAGCTGTGCCACTCGACGGCGTAGTCCATCGACTCGAGCAATTCGCCCGAGTGCTTGCCGAAGTCGTGCGGAATGACGCCGTCGTGGCGGCCGTGGGCCTGGAAGATCGGTACGCTGCGGTTGGCGTCGCTGGCCTCGGCTGCCAGCGTGTCGGCCAGCGGCACATAGGTCGACAGCGCCATGATGCCGGCCAGCCGGCGCGGGTGGCGCAGTCCGGTATGGAGCGCGATCGCGCCGCCCTGCGAGAAGCCAGCCAGGATCAGACGCTGGTCCTCGACACCGCGTGCGTTCTCGCGGTCGATCAGCGCTTCGATATGGCGTGCGGATTCGAGCACACCGACCGGGTCTTCGCGGCGCTCGGAAAAGTCGGCCGAGACGATGTCGTACCACGCCCGCATCACGAAGCCGCCGTTGATCGTCACCGGTCGCATCGGCGCGTGCGGAAACACGAAGCGCAATGGTGGCAGCCTGTCGCGGTCGAACTCGTCGACGATGGGTTCGAAATCGTGCCCGTCAGCGCCCAGCCCGTGCAGCCATATCACCGCGTGGCGGGGCGATTCGCCGGTTTCGATCTCGACGCAGGGCAGTACGGCGGGCGGAAGGGTGCTCATGGTTCGGCTCCGGCTGGCAATTTCACATTGTAGGGCCGCACCATGGCGACAGACACTTCAGGTCGGCAGCCGGCGGTCGTTGACCCGGGTTCCTGCGTGACATGGTCGACCAATCGATATGGCGACGAATCTGGTACTGGTCGGGATCGACGCACTGCCCCCGCTGTCTCCCCACGCCATCGAACTGCTCGACCTCGACTTCGACGACGCCGATGCCGAGTCGCGCCTGCTGCGCATCGTCCAGGTCGAACCCCAACTCGCGGCAAAGCTCGTCGCGGCCGCCAACTCGGCGGCCTTCGGCCTCTCGCGCGTGCGCTTCGGCACGGTGCCGCTGGCGATTCGGCGGATCGGCCTGCGCCGTTCGATCCAGTTGTGCACCGCTGCGCTCGTCGGGCAGCCGCTGCAGGTCGGCCTGCCGCCGGCACGGCGCATGCAATTGTGGCTGCACGCGCTGGCCACCGCGCTGGTCGCGGCGGAACTGGCACGCCGGCTGCGGATCGATTCCGGCAGGGCCTACCTTGCCGGCCTGCTCCACGACATCGGTTACATGTTCGCCGAACTGCGGGAACCCGGCGTCCTGGATCGCATCGAGGCGCTGGCGGTGGCGCAGGGCGCGGCCATCGACGGCGTCGAGCAGTCGGTGCTCGGCTGCAGCCACGGTGAGCTGACCGGCGCCTTGCTGGCCTACTGGGAAGTGCCGCAGGGCTTGAGCGAGTTGTTCCGCGACCATCATCATCTGTCAACCGCCGCGTCGGCGTTGACCAGCGTGGTGTCCGTGGCCGAATCCGTCGCACGGCTCGGCGAGGTCACGGCGGTGTTTGCAGGCGAGCATGGCAGCCTGTTTGCCGATGCCGCGCCGGATCGGGACGAACTGGAACGCCAGGTCGAGTCGCTGCTGCGGAGCGATATGGGCGACTTCGACCATCTGCTCGAACGGGTGCGGCAGCAGGTGAGCGAAGTGTCCGGCCTCGCAGCGGTGATGAGCGCCTCCACCCGGCCGCCCGAAGCAGGCGCTCATCCGCCCCGGGGGAGGATGTCGCACGCGACAGGCGGGTAGTGGGGCGCGCCACGGGCGATGGTCACGATCTCACCGCTGCGGCTGCCAGGCGGGTGACCGATGGCCTCGGTGATGGTCTCGGCCGTGGCGTTCAGTCGCGGATCGGTGAGTAGCAGTTGCGCCCGCCGTGCTTGGCTGCATACATCTCGGCGTCGGCATGTTGCAGCAGGGCTTCCGCTTCGACGCCGTCCTTCGGATAACGGGCGACGCCGATGCTGGCGCTGAGCGAAACCTCGTTGCCAGCCAGCAGGATCGGCTGGCGGATCTGTTCCAGCACGCGGCCGAGGGTGGCTTCGATTTCCTGCGCCGCCAACACGCCGACCAGTAGCAGGACGAACTCGTCGCCGCCCAATCGGGCGACGGTGTCGCCGGCGCGCACGGCGTGACCGAGGCGCCGTGCGATCTCGATCAGGAGTTCGTCGCCGGCGTCGTGGCCGTAGCGGTCGTTCACCGGCTTGAAGCCGTCGAGGTCGATGAAGGCCAATGCGGGCTGTGCCCCCGAGCGCTCGGCCTGGGCCAGTGCGAGCCGGATCCGGTCCATCAGCAGGCGGCGGTTGGGCAGCCCGGTCAGCGGGTCGATGTGGGCCTGTCGTTCCAGTTCCTGTTGCTGCGCCTTGAGTGCCGAGATGTCGGTGTAGACGCCGATATAGTGGGTCACCCGGCCGCGATCGTTGCAGACCGCGGAGATGCTCACCCGTTCGGGCACCAACTGGCCGTCCCTGCGCAGATTCCAGATTTCGCCTTCCCAGTAGCCGTGACTGGCCAGGGTCTGCCAGAGTTCGCGATAAAAGGCCGCATCCTGTCGGCTCGACTGGAAGATGCGCGGATTGTTGCCCACCAATTCCTGGTATTCGTAGCCGCTGGCCAGGCAGATCGATGGATTGGCGTCGATGATGACGCCGTCGGGATCGGTGATCAGGACGCCATCGTGGGCGGCGGAGAAGACGCTGGCCGCCAGCAACAGCTTCTGCTCGGATTCGCGACGCTCGCTGATGTCCTGCATCATTCCCTGGACGCTGGTCGGACGCCCGTCGTCGCCGCTGCGGATCTCGCCGCGCTGCAGCAGCGTGCGCACGGTGCCGTCGGCACGCCGGATGCGGTGTTCGATTTCGAATCCGTCGCCGCTGCCGATGCTCGCGGCGAAGGTCTCGCGCACCAGCGTCCGATCGTCCGGGTGGACGCAGGCCAGGAAGCCCTCGAAGCTGCAGTCGAAGCTGCGCCGGTCGACCCCGAAGATGCGATAGGTCTCCTGCGACCAGAGCAGCGAGCGGTCGCCGAGATCGAGCTCCCAACTGCCGACATGTGCCATCTTCTCGGCAAGGTTGAGCAGACGGGCGCTCTCGCGCAGCGCATGCTCGCTGTCCATGCGCTCGAACTCGATCATCGCGCGCGACGCAAAGATCCTGACCAGCTCGGTGAGATCCCGCTCGAGCCGCAGCGGGCCCGGGTCCATAACTGCGAGGATGCCCAGCGGCTTGGCGCCGGCGGTACCGATCGGCACGCCGATATAGCTGCTGGCGCCGAGTTCCCGCAGCAGTGCGGATTTGGGAAACGCCTGGTCTGCGCTGTCCGGAAAGATGCAGATATCGCCGTCGAGTACCCAGCTGCAGGGCGAATCCTTCACCGGATACTCGCCGATCGAGATCTCGCCCAGCGCGTCGCTGAAGGTTACCACCCGCGCCAGCGAGGACCCTTCGGGCAGGCGGCTGACAAGACAGAATCGGGCCTCGAGCAACTTGCGCAGGCTCGCGGCCAGGGCGTCGAAGAAGGCGGCGCCGAACACCGTCGCAGTGTCGCCGGTCAAGGTCTGGAGCATCTGTTCGCGGCGCTTGCGAGTGGTTACATCGACGGCGGTGCCAATGTACCCGGTGAAGCGGCCGTCGGCGTCGAACTGCGGACGCCCGGAAATCGAATACCAGCGCAGTTCCTTGTCGGCGTTGACGAACTGGTACTCGAAGCCGTCGAAGTCGCGATGGGCCTCGACGATCGAGCGGTGATGCGCGATCTCGTCGTCGCTGACGCCGAGCAGATCCAGTTCCCAGCGGGTCTTGCCGAGCAGCAGTGCGCTGGGCAGCCCGCCCTTGTTGTGGTGTTCGCCGGAGAAGGCGACGAAGCGGTAATGCTCGTCCTGCTCCCAGAACCAGTCGGACGACAGTTCGGCGAAGCGCTGGTAGCGCTCTCGCTGCAGCGCGATCTCGCTCGTGCGTGCGTCGATCTCCTCGGCCTGGGACCGGGTCAGCGCGACCAGCCGCTGGACCATTGCCTGCTGGCGTCGGAGTGCGAGGTGGACGAGACTGCCGAGGAGCACGAATCCGATCGCGCCTGCGGCCATCGTCCTGCGTGTCCCGGCGGCGAGCGTCGCGAGGGCTTCGGTAGCCGGCATGGTCAGGCGGATCGCGGTGCGGAACTGCCCGGGCGGATGAACATCGGTCGCATGGCAGGCGCGGCAGGACGGGCCCACGCGCAGTGGCGCCTGGTAGCGAAAGACCGGCCCGTCGCGATCGTTCACGCGTTCGATCCGTTCGACGGCGCCGTCGGAGCCCGGGTGCGACCGCCCTTGGCTGCGTGTCCCGGGTGCGATCAGTTCGATCCGGGCGCCGGCACGTTCGGCGGCCAGTTCGGCGATCTCCGTGATCGTCCTGGTCGGGACGATCCTGGCGGAACGCCGCTCGTCGCTGCTCGTCGCGCCGGGGCTCGCCGTCTGCGCCGATGCCGCCACACCGGGCGAGCCGTCGGCGGCGACCTGGATGCCGTCGTGGCGCGCGCTCCAGTCGTGCATCGACTCGATCTGCGCGAGCATGCTTGCGCCGCGTTCCAGCGCGAGGTGCAGCGAGGTCTGTTCGGCATCGCCCAGTTGAAGGGCCGTCAGCGTGCCGCAGACCACGGCGAGCATCAGCCACATGCCGAGAATGCATGCCCGGAAGCGGCCAGGGGACAGGTTGCTTGGGATGCTCACGGAATGGATTCGCGATGACAGCCGCGCCCGACTGAGGGTTCACCGCCTTCAACGGCAGGCCCGTGCGAATCTTGACGATGGGCCGAGATGGCTCAGTGGCGGGCGCGCGCGGCGAGATCGAAGGCGAGCCGGGTCAGGACTTCGTAGGCGAGGCCGGGGTCCGTGCGCCAGTCGCCGACCGCCTGGCGCTGTCGTTCGACCAACTCGACGTCGCCGCGTGCAGCCGGCCCCGACAATGCCGAAGCGGGACCGACCCGCAGTGCATTGGCGATCGCGGCCTCGACCAGCGGGCGCATCAGTGCATGGGCGGTGTCGGGCTCGATGCCGGCGGCGCGATAGCATTGCAATGCGACATCGAGCAGGACCACGGTGAAATTCGACGCGAACACCGAGCCCGCGTGATAGAGCATCTTGTGGCGGGCATCGATGGCGAAGCAGCGTGCGCCGATCGCCGAGAACGCCTGTTCGACGCGGGCCGCCGCCGCCGGCTCGCCTTCGATGCCGACATGACTGCCGGCGAACGCACGGCAGGCGGATTCCGGCACGGCGAAGCTCAGCACCGGGTGGGCACTCGCCGTCGTCGCGCCACGGCACCGGGCGGCAGCCAGCAACTCGCTGCTGCAGGCGCCGCTGCAATGGAAGACGCAGTCGCCCGCGCGCAGTGGCGCATCGACGGCGAGCGTCGTCGCGGCCTCGGCCAGGGCGGAATCGGGTGTCGCGATCAGCCAGAGTTCGGCGCTGCCCATGTGCCGCAGCTGTTCGCGGACACGGCCCGCGCCGGCGAACTCGGCCGTCGCCCGTGCGCTCGCGAGACTGCGGGAATACAGGTCGCCGATCTCGAGAGCGCCGGCCTGAGACCACAGCCTGGCGAGGCTGCGGGCGACGCGCCCGCAGCCGACGATATTGATGCGGGCTCTGTTCACACGGACGTTCCCTGCCGGTCGGAGCCGCTATCGTACCGTGTAGCCGCGGCCCTCGAGGCAAGCGGTCATCGCTCGCAGGTAGTCCGGTCGGCGCTTCAGATCGCTGGCGCTGGCGCCGGCCGCCGGGATCAGCGAGGGGTCGTAGCCGGTCTGGTCGGCCGCCCAGGTGTGACACTCGAACCGGTCTTCGGCCTGGGTGGCCGCGTCCTGGCCCTCGTTCGGATAGGCGAACAAGGTGTCGTCCTGTTGCTGTAGCCGATCGCTGCGGTCGTATTGCGCGGGCGGTTCGACGACGACGTAGCCGCGTCGATCCGGCAGGTACCAGGCGTCGTCGTAGCGGTAGTACAAGGTGCTGCCGATGCTGATCGTGGTGTAGCCGAACGGCAGGGTGGCGACGATGGCGCCGATCGGCGCGGCGATCCGCACGTAACTGCTGCCCCACGGGCGGTACCACAGGCCGCTCGCAAAGAAATAGTTGTGGCGATGATGATGGATCTCGCGATAGCCCCAGGGCAGCGCGGGCACGACGACGCCGATGCGCGGCGCGCGATGGCGGTGGTCGCGCCGGTCGTCCCGCCATTCCACGCGACGGTCGCGCCGATCATCCCGCCAGTCGCGGCGATGGTCGCGCCGGTCGTCGCGGCTGCGATCCCCGACCCGACTCCGATCTTCGGGCGCCGGCGCCCAGACCTCGTCGCGACGGGGGCCGTTGCGGACATAAGGCTTGTTTCCCTTGCGATGCGTGTCGTCGCTGGAAGACTTGCCCTTGCGTTGCGATTGCCCGCCGTCGGCGCGACTGCGGAACGGTTTCTCCCCGGCACTCTGGTGCTTGCCACTGAAACGGATCTCGCCGCGGGGCTGGTCGGCCCATGTCGGCGATGCGGCACCAGCGGCCAGCGCCGACAGCAGACAGCAGATGGCGAACTTGATCGAGTTCATCGCGCCCTCCTCACTTGACGGTGTAGCCGCGCCCTTCGAGGCAGGCTGCGAATGCGCGCTGATAGGCCTGGCCACGGGCATCGAGCATGTTGTCGCGGGCCGCCTGACGATTGAGCTCGGATTCGATGCGTCGCGCTTCCGCGGCGCGGGCCGAATCGGAAGCCGCGCCGACGATGCCGCCGAGCACGGCGCCGACCGCGGCCGCTTCGCCGCTGTGGTGACGCCCGGAAACCGCAGCACCGATCGCCGCACCGGTCAGCACGCCGGCTGCGGTGCCGACGCCGGCCGGCGGATCGGCCTCGACCCGCACCGCCGGCTGTGGCAGTCGCACCAGCGAGCGTGCCGGATCGAAACCGCTCTGCTGGACCGCCCAGCCATAGCATTCGAAGCGGTCACGGGCGAGTTGCCGGGCATCCTGGCCACGGGCCGGGTAGATCGCCGGCGGCGCGGGTTCGATCGCCGCCGGCGGCACCCGGCTCGGATAGTCCCGCACCAGGGGCGGGCTGGCGCAGGCGGCCATCAGCCCGGCCGCCAGTAGCGTCGCTGCGCGCAGGCCCGCGGTGGTTCCCGATGGCCGAGTGTTCATGACACGCTCTCCCGTTCTGGGTGCCGCGGCGGCACCCGTTGTCAACCGTGACGCTGGTCGTGATGGCGGCGCATCGGACCATCTTCGTCGCGCCCCTGCGTGGCCCGCATTTCTGCCAGGCGAGTGCGCTGTTCGGGGCTCAGCAGCTGGTAGATGTCCGCCTGCAGCTTGGCACGCATGCCGGCAATCTCGGCCATCGCGTCGGCCCCCTGGCGTGCGAACTCCGCGGCCTTGCCGGCGTCGTAGTCGCCCGACCAGGACAATTCACGCAAGGCTTCGCGGGCATTGCGCGCTTCCTTCCACTTGGCCCGCATCTGGGGCGCCTGGGCGTGGCGCAACTCGAATACCTGGTCCCGCTGCGCTTCGCTCAGGTCGAGGCGCTTCAGCATGCGCTCGCTGCCGCCCATCGGGCCGCCGTGATGCTTGCCGCCATGCTCGCCGAACATCCGGTGGTGGCCGCCATGACGGCCGCCGTCGCATGCGCCACCCATCGGATCGGCGTGAGCGACGAAGGGCACGGCTACCGCCAGCCCGCTGATGGCGACGAGGCCGGCGATGATCTTGTTTCGCTTGTTCATGATGTTCTCCTTTCGGTTGCAGTGCTGTTTCCGGGTGTAGCCGGACGACTGCAGTGTGCGGCGGGGCACCGTGAAGCACCGTTATCGCCGGGTAAATCGAGGTAAAGCGAAACACATCGAATTCGATTGTCGCGATGCCGGTGTTAAGACCGGTCAGCGACGTGTAAAGACCGGTAAAGAGTGGAAAATGCTGATGTAGGCGTCGCCCCGGCCCGTATCATGGCGGCCGGAATGGCGAGTGCCAGGAGGGTGTCCGATGAGCAAGGTGCTGCTCGTGGATGACGATGTCGAGCTGGTATCGATGCTGGCCGAGTACCTGCAGCAGGAAGGCTTCGAGATCCACGCGGAGCACGACGGCGAGGCCGGGGCCAGGGCCGCATTGAGCGGTGACTACGCGATTGCCGTGCTGGACGTGATGATGCCGCGCATGAACGGTGTCGACACGCTGCGTCGGATTCGCCAGGGCAGTCGCATCCCGGTGATCATGCTGACCGCCCGCGGCGACGATGTCGACCGCATCGTCGGTCTCGAATTGGGCGCCGACGACTACGTGCCCAAGCCGTGCACGCCGCGCGAACTGGTGGCCCGGATTCGCGCGATCCTGCGTCGCAGCGGCGTCGCCGAGGACACCATCGACGACGGGCCGGTGCAGGCAGGGCCACTGACGATGTGGCCCGAGCGGCGGGAAGCGAGCTGGCAGGGGCGGCCGCTGGAGCTGACCAGTACCGAGTTCAACCTGCTCGAGCTGATGGCGCGCAAGGTCGGCCACGTGGTGGGCAAGGACGAGTTGTCCGAACACGGGCTGGGGCGTCCACTGACGCGCTTCGACCGCAGCATCGACGTGCACGTGTCCAGCATCCGGCACAAGCTGGGGCCGCGCGAAGACGGCCAATCGTGGATCCAGACGGTGCGCGGACAGGGCTACCAGCTGGTCAAGGTGTGAGCGTGGGCCGGCTGTTCTGGAAACTGTTCGTCGCCTTCTGGCTCAGCCTGGTGCTGGCCGCGGTCGGCGTCGGCATGGCCGTCTGGATATACAAGCAGGTCGACCTGGATGCCGGGGACGACAATGCCCGGCGCGGCGGTTTCGTAATCCACTCGTTTGCCTCGGTACTCCGGCACGGCGGTCCCGGCGCAGCCCGCGCGATGCTCGACGAGTGGGATGGGCGTGGGCCCCGGACCCAGGTCTTCGTCGTCGACCCGAGCGGCCGAGAACTGCGCGACCGCAGCGTGCCGCCTGCCGACCAGGTGCGCGCGCGCGGGCTCGATAGCGACAGCCTCGCAGTGACCGCCCCGGACGGAATCGAGTACCGCGTGCTGACCGTCGCGCCGCCACGACACGAGCATCGTCGCGGCGGCCGTGGCGGCCGCGACGAACCGTCGCCCATGCTGCCGCTGGTCTCCGGCCTGCTTGCCAGCCTTGCCTTCAGCGGTGCGATGGCCTGGTATCTGGCGCGCCCGGTGGGCAAGCTGCGCAGCGCCTTCGGTTCGATGGCGGATGGGCGCCTCGATACGCGGGTCGCGTCGCGGATGGGGAGCTGGCGCGACGAGATCACCGATCTCGGGCAGGATTTCGACCACATGGCCAATCGCATACAGGCCCTGGTGGCGGCCCAGCGACGGCTGCTTCACGACGTCTCGCACGAGTTGCGATCGCCGCTCGCAAGGTTGCAGGCGGCGATCGGGCTGGCACGACAGACGCCGGCGCGCAGTGTCGAACTGATGGAGCGGGTCGAGCGCGAGGCTGGCCGCCTCGATCGCCTGGTCGGCGAGTTGCTGACCCTGGCGCGCCTCGATTCCGGCGCCGGCGACGCGCCCCTGGAGCAACTCGAACTGTTCGATCTGGCAGCCGGCGTCGCCCAGGATGCGGCCTTCGAGGCCGAGGTCAGCGGCCGGAAACTGGTGTTCCGGGGCGAGGGCCGGGCGTCGCTGGCGGCCGACGGCGCACGGATGCAACGGGCGTTCGAAAACGTGATGCGCAATGCCGTGAAGTTTTCGCCGCCGGGTGGGCAAATCGCCGTCGAGGCACGGCTGCACGAGGGCGACTTCGTACTGACCGTGGCGGATCAGGGCCCGGGCGTGCCGGAGGCTGAGCTGGAGGACATCTTCGAGCCGTTCTATCGCAGCGCCGGCGCCAGCGCCGAGGGCTTCGGACTCGGCCTGGCGATCGCCCGTCGCGCGGTTGCCGCCCACGGCGGTCGGGTATTGGCAGCCAACCGCGAGGCCGGCGGCCTGGTCGTGACGATCACCATCCCGGTCGGCGCAGCGCGGCCGCCCGCGAGCTAGCCGGCCACGAGCGCTCAGACGCGGAAGCGCGAGACCCGTTGCTGCAGCCGCCGCGCCAGTTCGTCGAGCTGGTTGGCGCCGTTGGCGGTGCGTATCACCGTGGTCTGATTGCGGCTCGCCATCTGCTCGATGGCGGCGATGCTGTCGCGAACGATGTGGCCACCGCTGCGCTGTTGTTCGGTCTCGCCGGTGATACGGTCGAGGCCGGCGCGAACCGAGATCACCGTATCGACCGCGCAGGCCAGCGCCGATGCCACCTCGCCCGCCGCCGTGCGACTCTGTTCGAGATGCTGTTCGCCCGATTGCAGCGAGCGCTCGACGATGACCGCCTTTTCGCTGATCGTGCGGGTGATGTCGTCGATCTCCGATGCCGAGTGCGCCGATTTTTCGGCCAGTCTGCGGACTTCGTCGGCAACCACCGCGAAACCACGGCCATGCTCGCCGGCACGGGCCGCCTCGATGGCCGCATTCAGTGCCAGCAGATTGGTCTGGTCGGCGATCTCCCGCACTTCCTGGGTCATCGCCGAGATCTCGCCGGCCGCACCAACGAAGCTGCGCACGGCCTCGCCGATCTCGCTGACCGCTGCGGCCACTTCGCCGACGTCTTCGATCAGGCCGTCGACGCGGGTCCTTCCTTCCGCCGCGCGCGCTTCGCTCTCGCGCGAAAGCTCGCTGACGCTACCGGCGTCCTCGGCCACCTTGTCGGCGCTGTCGACGAGGCCGTCGACGGCGCCCTTGGCATCGGCGGCACGGGCATGCTGTTCGCTCGAGCCGTCGGTGAGCAGCCGGGCGTCCCCGCTCAGCGTGCGGGAGGCGTCGGCGACCGCGTTGGCGGAGTTGCCGACCTCTTCGACCAGGTGCGCGATCGAGGCCAGCATTTGGTTGAACAGGCCCGCAATGCGGCCGATCTCGTCGCGGCCTTCGATCTCGAGCCGGCGGGTCAGGTCGCCTTCGCCGCGGGCCAGCTCGGTCAGGCCGTCGGCCATGCCCTTCAGCGGGCGGCTGACGAAGCGGCGGACGAACAGGAACACGATCGGCAGCACGCCGAGGGAGGCGACGATCGAGAACAGGATGCTGGTGTCGCGCGCCCGCGCCACCGCGGCATCGACCCGATCGAGCGAGATCCGCATGCTGACGGCGCCGAGCGGGGTGCCGGCCGGTACCTGGTGGCAGTTCAGGCAGTTCTTGCCGAGGTAGTCTTCGCTCGCCAGGATCGGGAAGATCATCCGCAGCTGGCGGGCATTGCCCTGTTCGTCGACGCTTCGCCAGACTTCGCCGCGCTCCAGCGCTCGGCTTTCGGCTGCGTCCGGCTGCAGTTCGCCGTCGCCGCGACCGAAAGTGTCCGCGACCGCTGCGGCGCGAAGCACGCGCAGTTCCCTGACCGCATCCAGCCTTTCGATCTGGTCGAGAAACACCTCCCGCCGCCCGATCGTGCCGTTGATCATCATGCCGGTCAGCCCGGCGACGGTGGTCTCGCTCAGGCTGGCCGCGAACAGTTCGGTCTGGTCGATCGCGATCTCGCGGCTGACCCGGGTCTCCCAGGCGATGAACGAGCCCCATGCGATCGTCAGCAAAAGCCAGATCGCGGCGGTCAGCCGCATCCAGATCGGGGTGTCGGCGAGCCGTTTCATGATGTCCTCGAGATATCCGGTAGGGAAGGCGACGGTGGCGCTGTCCACCAAGGGATCGGCGCGCCCGACGGAATCTTTATCGTGACGGGCGGCGTGTCGGCACGAATGCCGGCCGCGGGCGAATCGCAACAGATTCTGGCAAGCTCTTTGTCGGCACCGGCGTCGTGATCGACAATGGCCCACCGGATCGGTCGCGGGATGTCATTCACTTGGCATGGTTGCGCGGTGGCGAAGGGCGGCGCTGGCCTCAACGGCCACCACGGCGGGTGCGGTCGCCTTTCGGGCGATCCACGGGATTCACGGACGCAAGCTCAGGCGGCGAGGCGGCATCACGATGAAGTCACTGCTCATGTTCCTGTCGCTGGCAAGCGCGACGGCCTATGCCGCCGGCTGGACCAGCCGGCCGCTGGCCGAACTCGCGGCCTATCCCGGCTACAGCGTCCCGGCGACGGTTCATGCGCGCGACGAAGCGCGCATCTCGGCGGAAGTGGCCGGTCGCATCGAGGCGTTGCCGGCGCGGGTCGGACAGGCCATTGCCAAGGGCGACCTGCTGGCGCGGCTGGACGATCGCAGCCACCTGATCGAGGTACGGCGCGCGCAGGCGGCACTGACGCTGGTGGACAAGCGCATCCGGCTGGCGGAGTCGCAACTCGCACGCTCGGAGCGGCTGGCCGGCGAGAATTTCGTCAGCGACGATGCGCTGAAGGTGCAGCGCACCGAGTTGGAAGTGCTGTCGGCCGAGCGCGAGGCGGCGGTTCAGGCGCTGGCCGCGGCCCGCCTCAATCTCGCCCGCACGAGCATCCGGGCGCCGTTCGCCGGCGTCGTTCGCGAGCGCCAGGCGAGCGTCGGTGAACTGGCTGCGCCGGGTACGCCGCTGTTGCTGCTGGCCGCCACCGATGCGGCCGAGATCCGTGCGGCGGTACCGATCGCCCAGCTCGCCGAATTGCAGCATGCGGAGCGGCTGGTGCTGGCCGCGGGCGCGCGCGAACGGCCGCTGCGGATCGTCCGCGTCTCCGGCGTCGTCGACACCGTCGGTCAGACGCGCGAGGTGGTGTTCGGGTCCGAAGAGCACCTGGCGCCCGGCCTCGCGGGGGAATTGCGCTGGCGCTCGCCGGTGCCCCACCTGCCGCCGGATTATCTGCAATTGCGCGACGGCCGCCTCGGCGCCTTCGTCGTCGAGGCCGGCAAGCCGCGGTTCGTGCCGATCGACGGTGCCGAGTTCGGACGGCCGGCTGCGGTCGACTGGCCGATGTCGACCGAGGTGGTCGACGATGGCCGTCTCGGTCTCGATTCGATGCCCGCGAAATGACCGTTGCTGCGCACCGCAACGGCTGGATCCGGCATCGACCGATCGCGGCCAAGCCCCGGAGTGCGCCCCGTTGAGCTTCTATCATCGCCTGCTCGACAATCATCCGCTGGCCAACATCGCCTTTGCGCTGGTGCTGGTCGGGGGGCTGGTCAGCTATTTGACCATGCCCCGTGCCCAGGACCCGGAAATCAACTTCAACTGGGTCAACATCCTGACGGTGCTGCCGGGCGCCTCGGCCGAAGATGTCGAGCGCGACGTGACCTCGCCGCTCGAGGACGCGATCGCCCGCGTCAAGGACATCAAGTTCGTCTCGTCGAGCAGTCGCGAGTCGGTGTCGTCGATCCTGGTGCGCTTCAACGAGTTGTCGGATGCGGCGTTCGACAAGCGGATCAACGACCTGCGGCGTGAGGTCCAGAACAAGGCTGCCGACGAACTGCCGCAGGAGGCCGACGACCCGAGAGTGGTCGAGATCACGACGTCGAACGGCTTTCCGTCGGCGATTCTCGCCCTGCACGGCGAGGCCGGCGGCGAGAATCTGCGCGCCACGGCATTTCGCATGAAGAAGGACCTGGAGCGCCTGCCCGGCGTCGACCAGGTGATCGCCGCCGGCCTCGACGACGCGGAACTGCACGTGGAATTCGACCCGGCGGCACTGAGCGCCCGTGGGTTGTCGCCCGACCGCGTCTCGGATGCGGTGTCGGCCTGGTTCCGCAATACGCTGGCCGGGCGGGTCCGGGTCCGTGACGAAGAATGGCTGGTGCGTCTGGAAGGCAAGACGCCGGACCCGCAGCAGTTGGCGGGTGCGCCGATTCCGACCGCGGCCGGCCGGGTGGCGCTGGGCGAGGTGGCCCGGGTCAGTCGCGGGCACGAGCGCTCGAGCCAGCTGGTCAGCTACAACGGTCAGCCGAGCGTCATGCTGTCGGTGACCAAGCAGCCGCGGGTCAACACCCTCGAACTGGTGGACCGGCTCAGACGATTCGCCGCGGAGCAGCAGCCGCTGCTGGCGAGTCAGGGCCTGCGTCTGACGATGCTCGACGACCAGACCTACGTGACACGCAGCGCGATCACGGTGATGGAATCGAATGCGCTGCTCGGACTGCTCGCGGTATTACTTGCATGCTGGCTGTTCCTCGGGCCGCGGCTGGCCCTGCTGGTCGGCATCGGCGTGCCGTTTTCGCTGGCCGGCACCTTCCTTGTCGTCGCGGCCGCCGGTTCGACACTCAACCTGACCGTGCTGCTCGGCGTCGTGATCGCGCTCGGCATGCTGGTGGACGACGCCGTGGTCGTGGTCGAGGCCATCCACTTCCGCCTCAGCCGCGGGGCCGAGGCGGTGCAGGCCGTGCTCGGCGGGGTACGCGAGGTCTGGCTGCCGGTGACCAGTTCGGTGCTGACGACGATCGCGGCCTTCATGCCGCTGATGCTGCTGCCCGGCATCCTCGGCAAGTTCATGTTCGTCGTGCCGTTCGTCGTGACGGTGGCGCTGGCAGTGAGTCTGGCCGAGGCCTTCTGGATGCTGCCGGTCCATGTGCTGGCGATCCGTGCGCGGGCCAGCGTCGGTGGCGGCGCCGGCCAGAGGCGGCGTGCACGCATGACGCACCGACTGCGCCTGGTCTACGGACGAATGCTGCTGCGGGTGATGCGCTGGCCGCGAACCGCCCTGCTGGTCGCGCTGATGCTGATCGTCGGTGCCGCCGGCGCGGTCGGCGGCGGGCTGGTCAAGATGCAGTTCTTCGCCTTCGATTCGTTCCGCTTGTTCTACGTCAACGTGGACATGCCGCCCGGGGTCGTGCTCGAGCGCTCGCTGGCTGCGGCCGACCGGGTCGCCACCGCGGTACGACGGAAACTCGAGGATCGGGAGATGCGCTCGGTCACGGCCTATGCCGGCCTGAAGTTCACCGAGACCGAACCGCTCTATGGCGACCACTACGCCCAGGTGCTGGTATCGCTGCAGCCGCGACGCGGCACGATGCGCGAGACCGGGGAGATCATCGAAGCGCTCGAGACGGTCACACGGGAGGCCGGCGACGGTGCCAAGGTATCGTTCCTCGAACTGAAGGGCGGACCGCCGACCGCGCGTGCCATCAGCGTCAAGGTCAAGGCGGATGACTATGGTGCCCTGCGCGCAGCCGCCGACGACCTGATCGGTGCGCTGCAGCGGATCGATGGCGTCCGCAACATCAGCGACGACGATACGCCGGGGCGGCGGGAATTGCGGCTGCGCCTGAACCGGGAGCGGCTGGCCCTGGCCGGCGCCGACGCCGGGCGGGTGGCGCGGGTGCTGCGACTGTATGGCGAGGGCGAGGTGGTGGCGAGCACCCGCGACGGCGGCGAGAAGGTCGAGGTCGTCGTGCGTGCACAGCAGGGCGCACCGGTCGACATCGGCGCGATCCTGCAGCGCCAGGTGCCGGTCGCGGGTGGTGGCAGCGTGCCATTGTCGGCGGTGGTCGACGCCGAGCCGCGGCTTGCCAAGGGCTACATTCGCCACTATGCGCTGAAGCGCGCGATCACGGTCGAGGCCGACATCGATCCCACCGTCACCGATACGGTCACCGCCAACGATGCCCTCAAGGCGCGCTGGGCCGAGTTGCAGCTGGCGCATCCGGCGGCATCGTTGGATTTCTCGGGCGAGCTCGACGACATCCAGGAGAGCCTCGATTCGATGGTCAAGCTGTTCGGCCTCGGCATCGGACTGATCTACCTGATCCTGGCGACCCAGTTCCGCAGCTATTTCCAGCCGCTGATCATTCTCGTCACCGTACCGCTGGCATTCACCGGCGTCGTGCTGGGACTGCTGGTGTCGGGCAATCCGATGTCGCTCTACACCCTGTACGGCGTGATCGCCCTGACCGGCATTTCGGTCAATGCCGCGATCGTGCTGATCGACGCGGCCAACGAACGCCTGCGTGGCGGCATGAGCGTGCTGCACGCCATCCTGTATGCGGCCCGCAGGCGGGTGGTGCCGATCCTGATCACCTCCGCCACGACCATCGGCGGCCTGTTCTCGCTGGCGGTCGGACTCGGTGGAAAGTCGTTGATGTGGGGGCCGGTGGCCGCCAGCATCGTGTGGGGACTTGGCTTCTCGACGGTGCTTACGCTGTTTGTGATCCCGTTGATCTATCGATTCGCGATGGGTCGCGTCCGCAGAGGGTGACTTGCACCTGTTTGGTGCAAAAAAATCGCCGAAGTTGTCGCCAAAACTACAAATCTTCGGCGATTGCACAAACTTTTCACGCTCTGACTATAATCCGGGTCCGTCGAAAATCACCCGAGCAGAATCATGAGTCAGATTGTTGCACCTGAGGCCGCCGCGATGCGTTTCGCCGGCCCGATGAATTACCGGATCGAGGGCGACGTCGCCCACTTCGAAGCCGACCTGAAAGTATGCGATCCGGCACGGGCCGCGGTCGCCGACTGGAAGCTGCAGTTCTGGACCGACGAAGGCGGACCGGCCGTGTGCATCGCCGAGGTGCCGCTCGGCGGGGTCTCGGCGGCCCAGGGCGCGGTGATTCCGGTGGGCGGATCGGCACTGGCCAGCCTGCCTGCCGGCGATCACCCCCACCGCGTCGGCCTGCGCCTGGCCTGCTTCGGCCCCGAAGGCGAGGAGCAGCACGACTTCTCGACTTTCGCCCACGCCCAGCACTTCCAGTTGCCGCGTCTGGCCGGTGTCGTCGGCTATCGCTTCGACGCAGACAGCGTCGACCTCAATGTGGCGCGTGTCGACAATCCGCGGGAGGCCGGCAATCTCAGCGGCACCCTGTCGCTCGAACTGTGGGCCCTGCCGGTGGCTTACCGGGGCGGCGATTTCCAGGGCGTCCCGGTTGCCGGCATCCAGATCGGATCGCTGGCCGGCCAGGACTCTTTTGTCGATCTCGCCTTCACGTTGCCGGCTTCGCAGTTGCCGCCGGGCGAGTGGCACATGACGCTGATGCTGCGCGAATGGACGCCGAGCGGATTCGTGACCCGGGACTTCTCGCGCTTTGCCCAGACGTATCTGGTCGAGGTGACTGCGCCGGCGGCCGAGGTGGCGCCGGTGGCGGCCGAAGTGGCGCAGGCGGTCGAGGCGGCACCGGCGGTCGAAGTGGCGGTCGCCGCGCCGGCGGTCGAGGCCCCCGCTGCCAAGCCGAGCCGGCCGTCAGCACCGGCTGCGCCCGCACCGAAGAAGGCGAGCGCTGCGAAGAAGACCGTCGACGTCAAGGCGGCCGCACCGGCCAAGGCCACCAAGAAGGCCGAACCGGTGACCGACACGGTGTCGATCAACAAGGCGAAGTCCGCTGACTTGGCGGCCCTCAAAGGCGTGTCGAAGAAGCTTGCCGATGCTGTCGTCGCGGGTCGTCCCTATGCCAAGGTGGACGAACTGACCCGGGTCAAGGGCCTCGGTCCCAAGCTGCTCGACAAGTTGCGTTCGCAGCTCTCGCTGTAAGCGGGATTGCGGCCGGGTCGGCGGCGTCGGGCGGGACCCGATGCCGCCGACCCACCGGGTCCTCGAGTTCGGGGACGCTTCAGCCGTGGAGGCGCCCGCTGCGCAGCCCCAGGCATTGCACCTGGGCGATCGCGAGTCGCGTGTCGGCCAGCGATTCGCCTGCCTGCCAGCGTCGGACGCCGGCCAGCGCGAGAAAGCGCGCCGCGGCCGCCTGGTCGGTGAATACGGTGATCCTGCCGTCGTTAGAGTGGATCACCCTCGAGGCCAGCGAAATCGCGAGCCGTGGGCCGCCGCCGCACGGCACGAGCGGGTGCAACTTGATGCAGGCGCGCTCGTCCTGGGCCGCGCGGACCAGATCCAGCCAAGTGGCCGGGCTGGCCGCTTTCGTCACTGAAGTCATTTGCCGATCTCCTGATCGATTGCCGGGTCGCACGGCCTGACCGGACCCGCTGGGTCCCGCGGTGAAGCCGGCGTGCGCGATCATGCGCCTGGCGTATTTCAGTTGTTCGCGCCCGCTGCAACCCCCTGGGCAGATGTCGCCGGGGCTCATTGGGACGAAGCCGACTACAATCAAAAATTGTCTTTGGCAGATGCGGATTGGAGTGCGGCAATGGAGATCAAGGTCGAATGCCGGGGGATGGAGATCGGCGAGGCGGGCGGCATGCTGACGCAGGTCCTCGACACGCTGCTGGCGCGTATCGTCGAGCGCGACCGGGAACTCTGCCTCGACGAGCTGGAAACGATCATCCTGGCCGACGACTTTGCCGACGCCCTGCGCAACGAGACTGGCGGGCAGGTCTCCGCCGGCGTGGTACGGGCGATGCATCGGGCGGACTCGGTGCGCCTGCTGATCGATGCCAAGCACATGGCCTCGGCGCTGGCCGGCGATGCCGAGCAGGTCGCGGGTTTCGTTCACCTGTTCCATCGCGAACTGTGTCGCATCCATGATGCGCGGGCCCGGCTGGGGCAATCCGAGTCGCTCGAACTGCTGCTCGACTGCGAGTTCGATCGCCAACTGCTGCCGATCGCAGAGTCGATGTGGGCCGAGTACTACTCGACCCGCCGCGCGGTGTGGTCGCTGCCCCAGGGTTCCGATCTGATGCTTACCCACCTCGCCGACCTGCTCGAGGCCTTGCCGCCCGCCATGAGCGAGGAGATCGTGCTCCACATGGGCAGCAACGATATCGACGGCCTGTTTGCCAAGAGCTGCGGACGGATCGCGCACTTGGCACAGACAGTCGCGCACTGCCAGGGCTATCTCGCCGGGCTCGAGCGCGCGCTGGCCGAGATCGGCCCGGAGTACCAGGCACTGCTCGATGCGAGCCCGCTGGGGCCGGCATGGGCACCATTGATGCATCGCCTCGGGGTCCTGTTCGCGAGCCCGTCACGCACCACCGAGTCGATCTATCTCGCCCTGCAGGGCGACGTCGCAGCCATGTTCGCGGCATTCGGGCTGCGCATCCGGCGGGCCGAGGACGGCGGCGTCTGGGTCGACCCGTTTCCGCTGACCGGAGACCGACCCGATCAGTAGGTCTGCGGTGAACGAGTCCTTTCGCCGCGGTGCCCGCGAGGGCTTCCGCGCCTTTCTTCCGCTATCGGTGGGCTTGGTGCCGTGGGCGCTGGTGACCGGCGTGGCGATGCGCTCGACCGGGCTGTCGGTGCTCGAAGCGCTCGGCATGAACCTGATCGTGTTCGCCGGCACGGCGCAACTGGGTACGCTGCCGTTGATCGGTGCCGGCGCGCCGTTGTGGCTGATCGCCGTCACCGCGCTGGTACTCAATCTGCGATTCGTGATCTTCTCGGCAGCGCTGGCGCCGGCCTTCGAGCGGGTGCCGGTGCTGCAGCGCCTGCTTAGCGGCTACCTCTTGGTCGACGGCGTTTTTGCCGTCGGCGCCGAGCGCATGTTGGCGAGCACGGATCGCGACTGGCGGATGGGATTCTTCCTCGCGCCTTCGATCTATGCCTGGGTGTTGTGGCAGGTCTTTGTCATGTGCGGCGTGCTCGGTGCCGATGCGCTGCCGCGGGACTGGTCGCTCGAGTTCATGGCGACAATCGCGCTGATCACCTTGCTGGTACCGATCGCCCGGGCGCGCCCGATGATGCTCGCAGCCCTGGTCGGCGGCGTGGCGACGGTGGTGCTGAGGGGGATGCCGCTCCGGCTCGGCATGATCGTCGGCATCGTGCTCGGCATCGCGGCCGGATTCGTCGCCGAACGCTGGCAATCGCGCGGGGAAGGTCGGTGAACGAGGGATCGCTGCTGTCGGGGGGCTGGCTGTGGCTGGCCTTCGTGCTGATCGCGCTGGCCACCCATCTGCCGCGCGGCAGCTTCATCGTCGCCGGTAGCCGCGCCCGGCTGCCGGAACAATTGCAGCGCGCGCTGCGCTACGCGCCGGCGGCGGCGCTGGCGGCGCTGGTGTTTCCCGACATGCTGCTGGTGGACGGCGCGATCGATCCGTTCAATGCCAAGCTCGTCGCCGGAATGGCGGCGTTCGTCGTGGCGTTGCGATGGCGCAATCCCTGGTTGCCCTTCGTCGTCGGCATGGCGATCGTCTGGCTCGGCCGGGTCTGACACACGAAGCTGTGTCCGAGCCTCAGCGCGAGCCGCGGGCGAGGACGTCGGCGTCGATCTCGGCGATCGTTGCGCACCCGCACAAGGCCATCGCCACTTCCAGTTCGTCGCGCAGCAGGCGCAGAACATGGGCGACACCCCGTGCGCCGGCCACGGCCAGACCATGCACCTGTGGCCGTCCGATCATCACCGCATCGGCGCCCAGGGCCAGCGCCTTGAGGACGTCGGTGCCGCGACGGATGCCGCCGTCGACCAGCACGGCGATGCGACGGTCGAGCACTTCGGCGATCGCCGGCAAGGCGTGGGCGGTCGCGATCGCGGTGTCGAGGACGCGGCCGCCGTGGTTCGACACGACGATGCCGGCAGCACCGTGTTCGAGGGCGCGCCGTGCGTCGTCGGGGTGGAGTATGCCCTTCAGGATCAGCGGCAGGCGGGTCCAGCCTGCCAGGCGCGAGACATCGTCCCAGGACGGGGCATGGCGAAGCAGGCCGGCGAACAGCGCGTTGTCGGACGGGGCGTGGGGGCGCGGCGCGAGGCCGGCCAGATTGACCGCGGCCACGCCGTCGGGGAGCCTGAAATCCGCCTTGCGCTCGCGATCGCGCACGCCGCTGCACGGTGCGTCGACGGTCAGCACGAGGGCGTCGAAGCCGGCGGTCTCCACGCGTCGGACCAGTTCCCGGTTGAAGCCCTCGTCGTGTTGCAGGTAGAGCTGGAACCACATCGGACCACGGTCGCGGTCGTTGCCGATCGCGTTGGCGACCGATTCGAGCGGTACGCTGGCCTGGCTGCTGAGCACGATGCCCGCACCCTGGGCCGAGGCGGCGCAGGCACTGGCGATTTCGCCCTCAGGATGCGCCAGTCGTTGGTAGGCGATCGGCGCCAGCAGGATCGGATGACGAAGATCGCGACCCAGCAGGCGGCAGCGGGTCGAGCCGCCCGCGAGCTGCCGAAGCACGCTTGGCAGGAGCCGTAGCGCCTGCCACGCCTTGCCGTTTTCCGCCAGTGTCGTTTCGTCGCCGGCGCCGCCATCGAAGTAGGCGCAGGCGTTGGCGTCGAGGACCTGGGCCGCGACCCGTGCATAGTCCGGCAGGCTGACCGGAAGATCATGCGGCGACATCTCAGTGACCCGCCCACATCCGCAACAGGTTGTGATACGTGCCGGACAGGGCCACGGTGTGCGTGTCTTCGCCGTGGGCCTCGCGCAGATGCATCAGGGCCATGTCGAAGTCGAACAGCAGTCGTCGCTGCTCCGCGCTGCGCACCAGACTCTCGATCCAGAAGAAGCAGGCCAGGCGGCAGCCGCGCGTGACGGCCGTGACCTGGTGCACGCTGGTGCCGGGGTAGATCACGGCATGACCCGCCGGCAGCTTGATGCCATGCGCAGCAAAGGTGTCACGCACCTGCAGTTCGCCGCCGTCGTATTCGACAGGGTCGCTGAGGAAGACCGTGCACGAGATGTCGGTACGCACCTGTTCGCCGGTTTCCGGATCGAATCGCACGGCGTTGTCCACATGCTCGCCATAGTTCGGCCAGTCGCCGCCGTAGCGATTGACGCGCGGCGCGTAAATGCGTCGGGGCAGCGTTGCCGTCAGCATCAGCGCGCTGCGCTCGACCGCCTCGACGACCGCGCGCGAGATCGTCCGCGCGGCTTCGCAATCGAGCGGCAGTTGCAGGTTGTTCTTGGCGACGGCGGCCTGCCGGCCGGCGGTCTCGCTGCCATGCTGCCACGGCGCGTCGGCCAGCAGCCGGCGCGCGTGCGCGACTTGTTCCGTGGTCAGCAGGTCGGGGATCTGAAGCAGCACGTGATCGGTCTCCGGTTCGGCTTGGCGCCCGCCGTGTGTGCGGCGGGTCGCAGTGGTTGGTCAGAACGTGATCGAGGCGGTCACCTGCAACATCCGACCCGCACCCGGGATGTAATGCCCGGGATAGAGCTGGTCGGCATAGCGCTTGTCGAACAGGTTGCTCAGGTTGGCCCTGACATTGAACCGCTCCGGGACGATGGTGTACTCGGCCATCAGATCGACGGTGGCGTAGCCCGGTGCGTACCAGCCGGGATTGCGATTCGGCTGCTGACGGCTGCGGAAATTGACGCCGCCGCCGGCCCGCAGGTCGTCGGTCAGCAGGTAGGTGGTCCACACCGTACCCGAGTGCTTCGGCGTGAGCGCCGGGCGCTGGCCTTCCTGCTCGCCGCGGGCGTCGGGGGCCGCCTTGTCGATTTCGGCGATCGGCATCCACATGTACGAGCCATAGACCTCCCAGCGGGGGCTCAGATAGCCGGTGAAATCCCACTCGAAGCCGGCCGCGTGGCGCTTGCCCGAGAGCACCGCCACGTCGAGCAGCGGATCGGTGTTGCGCTCGTTGAGCTTGGTCGTGCGGAATATCGCAAAGCGATGGGTGAAGCGTCGATCGGCGCTGTCGATGCGGGCGCCGACTTCGATGTTCTGACTCTTCTCGGGCGGCGTGTTCACGGTGTCGGCGCTGTACGAATAGGTGTCGCCGGACGTGTTGAACGAGGTGCCGTAGGAGGCATGGAAACTGTGCCGGGGCGTCGGCTGGTAGAGCGCACCGAGGCGGTGGCTGAACTTGTAGACGCTCTGCTGGTAGCCGGTGGCCGAGTCTTCGGCGATCGTGCCGCCACCGCGGATCGTGTCGCCGGCATAGGCGTAGTTGGTGTAGTCGCCGTGCATGCCGTCGTAACGCAGGCCGGCAAGCAGCTTCCAGTGCTCGGCGACCTGCACCAGATCCTGGGCATAGACGCCGAACGCGGTCGACTCGAAGTCGCTGCGCACACCCAGCACCCGGCTCGATTCGTCGACGCTGGCGCCGTCGTCCGGCGTGCCGATCGTGGTGTTGGCCTTCTCCAGGTCGACACCGCCCTGAGCGGCATTGCGGGCGAAGAACACAGTCTTTTCCTCCTTTGCAGCGTCGAGACCGGCGAGTACCGCGTGCTGCAGGCCGGCGGCTTCGAAGCGCGACGACAGATCGCTTTGCGCGTGCAGCGTTTCCATGTCCTGGATCTTGAGGTGGGTGCCACGGCGCAGGATGGTGTCCGCTGTCAGCGTCTCGAGGCTGACCGGCAGGCCGTCGGGCTGGCCGTCCGCCGCCACGAATCGGATCGCGCCCGAGCGCTGGTCGCGGTCGTAATAGCCCTTGCGCACCATCGTGCGCAGTTCGCTGCGGCTCGAGAAGCGGTGGATGTGGGTGGCGGTGGTGTAGGTTGCGCTGCCGTCGTTGTAGTCGCTGGACGAGCCGAAATAGGTATCCGGGTCGAGCGGCAACAAGGTCGTGTCCTCGATCGGCGAGTCGGCTCGCGGGCGGATCCAGGGCATGCCGTAGTTGATGCCGTTCTGGTTGTCGAGGTGGTAGAACGCGAGCTGGAATTCGTCGCGGGTGCCGATGCCCCAGTGGAACGCGCCGGCCACGCCCTTCTTGTCGACGCTCGCGCCGGCGCCGTTGCTGTCGGCACGGGTGTGCATCAGATTCAGACGCAGGGCGGCGTCGGCGCCGGTCTTGCGGTTCAGGTCGGCGACGATGCGGCGGGTGCCGTGACTGCCGAGGGTAAGATCGACGCGGTTCTCGTCGAGCAGTCGCGGCGCCTTATTGACCTGGTTGACGGCGCCGCCGGTGGAGCCGCGGCCGAACAGCATCGAGGCCGAGCCGCGCAGCACCTCGACCCGGTCCATGTTGAAAGTGTCGCGATCGTAGAACGCGGGGTCGCGTACGCCATCGACGTAGAGGTCGCCGCTCTGGGCCAGTGGAAAGCCGCGCAGGCGGATGTCCTCCTCACCGCCTTCGGCTGCCTGGAAAGTGATGCCGGCAGTGTTCTTCAGGACGGCCTTGACGGTATCGAGATCGCGTTCGTCGATCAGCCGCTCGGTGACGACCGTGACCGACTGGGGAATGTCGCGCAGTTCCTGGGTGCCCTTGCCGATCCGCGTCTCGCGCGCACGCAGGGTGTCCCTGCCGGTCGCGACATCGGCCCGCTCGTGCACGACCACGGTTCCCAGGGTCTGATCGGTGGCGGGCGAGGTTTGGGCGCCGGCGGGACCGCTCAGCGAGGCGGCCAGCATCATCGCGCCGAGCGGAAGCGTGCGCGGGCCAGGCGCGGTCTGCGGGATGGTCGTGTCGGGCGCGAGTCGGGTCGCGTCTGCGACGGTGTCGAGTGTGTCCAAGGTAGTCTCCGGTCGTCGGGGCGCGCAGGGCGCCGCGGGGTTGGGGTTGGCTGGCTTGGAACGACCGGGGTCCTTCTGGCTGGCTGCTGGGATTGATTTCGTTGTTGTCCCGGGGCATCGATGCGCGCCCGGTTGGTGTTGTGGTCAGTCGCCCGCCGGCAGCGTGTGCGCCGTCCGTGGCGGGGCCGTGCCGCCGGTTTCGACGGCGGGTACCGTGACGAAGCCGATTTGCCGGATGCCGGCCCGTTGCGCCATGGACATGACTTCCGCGAGCGTCTGGTACCGGGTTTCGCGGTCCGCCCGCAGGTGCAGTTCGGGTTGTGGCGAGCGTGCCGCGGCGAGCGCGAGCAGGGCCGGCAGGGACGCGTCCTCGATCGGTTCGTCGTTCCAGTAGCGCCGTCCGTCGGCGTCGAGCGCAAGGCTCACGGTCTCGGGTTCCTCCCGGTTCGGAGTGCTGCTGGCCTCGGGCATGTCGATCCTGACGGCATGGGTCAGCAGCGGCGTGGTGATCATGAAGATGATCAGCAGCACCAGCATCACGTCCACCAGCGGCGTGGTGTTGATGTCCGCCATCGGTGCGCTGTCGCCACCCTGTACCAGTCCGCCGAAGGCCATTACGCGGCTCCTTCGGCGATCGCGCCATCGCGGGCGGTTGCGGCCGGCTCGATGGGCATCGGTGCGATGCGGGCGCCGGTGGCGAGTTGGGCGTGGAGGTCGTGGGCGAAGCCATCGAGCGCCGCGAGTCGCAGACGATTGTTGCGGGTCAGCGCGTTGTAGGCGAGGACCGCGGGAATCGCGACGAACAGGCCTGCCGCCGTCATGATCAGTGCCTCGCCGACCGGGCCGGCGACCTTGTCGAGGGTCGCCATGCCCGACTGCGCGATGCCGGAGAGCGCGTGGTAGATGCCCCAGACGGTACCGAACAGTCCGACGAAGGGCGCCGTCGATCCGATCGATGCCAGCACCGTCAGACCGGACTCGATCTGGGCGGTCGATCGCGCGATCTGACGACGCATCGCACGGACCAGGAATTCGTCGAGGCCGAGATCGCCGCCGAGGCTGCTGCGGCCGTGGTGGAGAAAATGACGATGGGCCGCGGCAGCCTGGCAAGCGAGTTCGTGATATGCGCCGCCCGGGGCATGCCTGGCCAGCGTGTCGATGCCTTCGGCGATGCCGGGGGCGCGCCAGAAATTGACGACCGCGGTCTCCTCGCGATGCTGCTTCAGGCTGCGCCACAGCTTGCTGAGGATCAGCGTCCAGCTGACGATCGACATCGCCAGCAGGACCAGTGCGACGGCATGGCTCACGGCATCGCCCTGATGCCAGAGGTGGGCCAGATCGAAGCGGGCGAACGGTGTCGAGGTGTTGTCCATTCAGTACTCCAGGGTGAAAGCGATGGGAACCTGTACCCAGCTCGCGATCGCGTCCTCGCCGAGCCGCGCGGGCACGAAGCGCCAGCGGGAGACGGCGTCGATGGCGGCGCGATCGAGCCGGACGAAGCCGGAGCTCCTGTGCAGCGTCACGTTGGCGGCTGCGCCGTCGGTAGCGACGCGCACGCGCAACACCACGGTGCCCTGCTCGCCGAGGCGACGCGACTGGGCCGGGTAGGCCGGTCGCGGATTGGCCAGATAGGCCGCGTCGAAGCGCGCCTCGGTGCGCGTCGGCAGAGTCGGTGGCGTCGCCCTGGCGGCAGTTTCATGCTGCTGCGGGCTGGCCGGTGACGAACTGTCCGGCACGGGCTGGTCGAGTTGTGGAACGTCCGCCGCAGCGATCGTCGTCGGGGTGGGCGCGGGTTCAGCCGCGCGGCGAGGGCGGCGCGGCGCCGGCCTTGGCCGTGGGCGGGCGACGACCGGCTTTGCCTGCCGCGACGGTTGGGCCGTGGTCGGCTGCGACTTGGGCGGAGGCGTTGGCTCGGCGCGCACCGCAGGCGGCGGTGCGGTCGATTCGACGGGTGCGACCGGAGCGGAAAGCAAGGTGACCGCGACCGGCACCGTCGTGATCCTGTCGGCGGGGGCGGGCACCATCGTCGCCAGCCACGCGACGATCGCGAGATGGGCGGCCGCCACCAGCGGCAGGAGCTGGTAGCTGCGATCGCCGTACGTGGCTTCGTGGCCCGCCGCGGGGGTGGCTGGCGCCTTCGCTCGTGCACGCGTGCCGGCGCCCTGGCCGATGGCCAGTGTCAGATCCGCGGCGTTCATGGATCACGCGCCGCCGTCGGTGTTCGCGACGCCGGCCACCGGTTGCACGGGATCGACGTCGAGCATCAGCCCGAGGCCGACCGCAGCGGCCAGCAGATAGGCGATCAGACGCCTGAACGGGTAAGGGTGTTGGATTCGGCGGATTTCGCCCATTGCATGCTCCGTCGGCAAGCCGTCGATGGTGCTCTTGGCTGGCTCGCCCGGTGCATGCGGGCTGGCTGGCGCGGGCGCGTCGTCCGACGCGCCCGGGAGGGGATGTTCAGCTACAGGCGTGCATCTGGGACTGCAGGTAGTTCTCGGTGCCGACCTTGGCGATCAGTTCCAACTGTGTCTCGAGCCAGTCGATGTGTTCCTCGGTGTCGGACAGGATCTCCGCGAGGATCTCGCGCGAGACGTAGTCCTTGTGCTCCTCGCACAGCGCCACGCCGGCGACCAGATCGGTACGCGAACCGACTTCGAGCCTGAGGTCGCCCTCGATGCATTCCTTGACGTCCTCGCCGATCATCAGCTTGTTGAGGCTTTGCAGGTTGGGCAGGCCCTCGAGGAACAGAATGCGCTCGATCAGCTTGTCGGCATGGTGCATCTCTTCGATCGACTCGTCGTACTCGTGCTTGCCGAGCCCTTCGAGGCCCCAGTTCTTGTACATCCGCGCATGCAGGAAGTACTGATTGATCGCCGTCAATTCGTTTCCGAGCTGCTTGTTCAGCAACTGGATGATCTTCTTGTCGCCTTTCATCTCACGCACACTCCGAAATTGCTGCTGTGCGGCATTGTAACGCCATATCGAGCACGATGGCCGGTGGTGGGGCAGAGGATTCCAGGCATTGACGCGCGCACCCGGCGCAGCGGCCGCATTCGTCGATGATGCCGAGATCCCGCCTCAGGTCGCGCAACGAGCGGGCCCCCTGGGCGACGGCCTCGCGCACCTGCCGATCGGTCACTGCCTTGCAAACGCAAACGTACATGGTCCGCTTCCTCGCTGCCTCATTTGGTCAGAATCAGCTTGCCCTGGCGTGTTTCCCGCAGCCAGTAGCGCTCGCCGCGATGCTCGATCACCAGCTTCCGGTTGCCGGCCAGGAGCACTTCGCTGGCCAGCACGCGCTCGCCGGTCGAAGGCTCGGAGGCTACCGAGCCGAAACGGGTATCGACGGATTCCGACAGGATTGGCTTGTTCATCACACAAACTGTAATGCGAATGATTCGCATTTAATTAGATTGTCGGCGAGTTGTCAAGGCCCGATGCACCGAAGCAGCGGCACATGCCTCCGGTAAGCACGATTCGTGCGATATTCGAGGCCCTGGCCAGCGGACGAACCGGGCCGGACACCGAAGGGGAAGGAAAACGATGGAGCCGATCTTCGAAGCGATTGTGCCGACCGAACTCGACGTGGTCGGGGACGCGCGCAAGTTCCAGGTACGGCGGGTGTTCTGCGTGGCCCGCAATTACGCGGCCCACGCCCGCGAGATGGGGCAGGATCCGGCGCGAGAGCCACCCTTCTTCTTCACCAAGCCGGCCGATGCGGTCTTCCCGGTGGCTGACGACGGCTCGTCGGTCTGGCCCTATCCACTGGCAAGCCGTGACGTGCACCACGAGTTCGAACTGGTGGTGGCACTCGGCTCGGGCGGTATCGATCTGGACCTGGAACAGGCGCGATGCTGCGTCTGGGCCTATGCACCCGGGCTCGACATGACGCGCCGCGACCTGCAGGCTGAGGCCAAGAAGGCGGGGCGGCCGTGGGACGTCGCCAAGGCCTTCGACGCGTCGGCGCCGGTCGGGCCGCTGACGCCGGTGGCGGCCTGTGGCTGGCTGGATCGCGGATCGATCGCGCTCGAGGTGGACGGAGAAGTGCGCCAGCGTGGCGATCTGGCGGACATGATCTGGTCGATCCCCGAGGTCATCGCGACCTTGTCCGGGCTGTTCGAATTGAAGGCGGGAGACCTGATATTCACCGGCACGCCCGAGGGGGTCGGCCCGGTCGTGGCCGGCAATCGGCTGGCCGGGCGCATCGACGGGCTGCCACCGATGCGGCTCACGATCGGCCCACGCGACGGGCGTGCTTGAGCGAACGGCCGGACGCACGCGGAATTTGAGGGTTCCGCCGCGCTATCCGGCCGTCGGCCGGCCCGCGTTCCGTTCGCTGCCCTCGCTACTCGGCGACCGGGAGCAGTATCCGTAGTCGTTCATCGACATGCTCCTGCGGGAGGTAGCCGATCGCATTGCCGTCGTCCACCAGCCATCGACGCAGTTCGTCGATCGACGAAGCCTGCCTCGGCGGCAGGGCTCGGCCGGTGAATACCTGGCGTGACCAGTAGGCCCGCGTCTGCACCGGGTTCTTGCCGGTCAGCGTGAAGTAGAACGCATCCCGGTCCGGTCCTGGCGGCAGATCGATCAGCGTGACCGGCGTGTTGTCGGCGAGTGTCGTCGCGCGACCGAGGAAGAGACGTTCGGCCTGGGCACGCGACAACTCGGTGATGGCCCCATTCTTGCCGCTGACGATCACCAGTTGCGCCCAGGCACTGCCATGGGCGGCCAGCGCAATCACGATCGCGGCGAGGACTTGGTTGAAGTAAGCCATTGCGGACCTCAGAAGCTTACGTCGACCGAAGCCGAAAACAGGTTGATTCGTCGCCCGCTGAACAGGATCGTCCCGGACCCATCGACCGGGAAGAAGCTGCCGAGCGAATCGTCGGCGACCTTCGCATGCGTGAATTCCAGCTTCACTGCCGCATTGCGGTGGAAGTCCCAGCGCGCGCCGACCGTGGCACTTTTCTGCGCAGTGCTGCGGGAGGCGTTGAACAGATTCAGCGCCCCCTGCAGTGGCGGTGCCGCCGACAGATCGGCGTCGGATACCGGGTCATCCTCGGTCTGTCGCGCCAGCACGCCGTAGGCGGTGACCGTTCCCATGCGCTGACCGAGGGTCAGTTGCCAGCCGTGAGCGCTCGGGATGTAGCGATTCGCAGCGCGCCGCGCGTACTCGGCGCTCATCAAGTATTCGCCGTTGTCCCACTGCACACCGACCGAATCGAAACGCGCATAACCGTCGCGGCCGGACAGGTCGTCGGCAACCGCGGCGAACGGCGAAGCCCGCAGCGCAGCGTCCACCGCCAGGAACAGAGGGTCGCTCCAGGGCAGCGAGAACGGGCTTTCGGCATGGCCGATGAACAAGGAGTAGTCGTCGCGGTAGATCGACAGATTGACACCGAGGATCCGCTTCAGCTTGGCCCGACGCGACTGCCGCTCGAGCGTGCTGCGGCCGATGTAGGGACGCAGTTCGAAGTCGTAGCCGGCCACGCGTGAATGCCACATCATGTCCGCGCCATCGAGATCGCTGAAGGGGTTCAGGCCGTACACCTCGGTCGGCGGCCGTACCCATGTGTTGGCGTAGTTGATCCAAAGTGACTCGGAGAACATGAAGAACGGTGCGCGCATCCGGCCGATCCTGAACTCCAGGTCGGCGAGCGGCGTGAAACGGACGAATGCCCAGGCCAGTCGCGGTTCGACATTGCCGCTCTGGTCTTCGCGCACGACCATCTGCGCGGTGACGTCGATGCCCGAATCGAGGTTGCGGCCAGCCTGCAGGCCGATCACCGAATCGGCGCCGAAATCGACGCCGTCGCGCCCCGGCGTGTTGATGCCGTTGCGCAGCAGGGAGGCGTCGCCCTCGGACGGTCGCACCAGGCCTATCGTGCCGAATCCGGAGATCCGCCATTCGCCGGTGTCGGCGGACGCATCGCTGGCGACGAGTGCCAGGGCCAGTGCGGCCCCGAGCAGGCTTTTTGTCATTCGGTATCTCCCATGGCCGGCTCCCGACCGGCCAGTTGTGCGCCCAGTTCGCTCGGCGACACGGGTCTGGAATAGAGGTAGCCCTGTCCGAAGTCGCAGCCGAGCTCAGCCAGCAGGCTGGCCTGCTGCTCCGACTCGATGCACTCCGCGACCACCGACATGCCGAGGTCGTGGGCAAGTTCGATGCTGCGTCCGACGATCGCGCGCAGGCGCTCGTCCTCGGCAATCGAGCGGACGAACGAGCCGTCGAGCTTGATCACGTCGCAAGGCATCGTGTGCAGATAGGACAGGGCCGAATAGCCGGTGCCGAAATCGTCGATATAGACCGACATGCCGGCGCCGCGCAGTTCACTCAGGATTTCGTAGGCACGCCCATCCGGGTTCGCCAGCGTGCTCTCGGTGACCTCGAAACACAGCGCCTGGGGTGACACGCCGCTTTGCTGGACCGTCGCGATGATTTCGGCGGCCAGGTCCTGCCGCGCGAACTGGCGTGCCGACAGGTTGATGCTCACCGGCGGCGACTCCCCGTACTGGCTCTCCCACTGCCTGATCTGCGCACACACCTGACCGACGACCTGCATGCACAGCACGTGAACCAAGTCGAGCTGTTCGGCCAGCGGGATGAAGTGATAGGGGCTCAGCACGCCTTCGGACGGATGATTCCAGCGCACCAGGGCTTCGAGGCTGCGCAGACTGCGGTCGCCGAGCGAGACGATGGGCTGGAAGTGGACGGTCATCTGGCCTTGCTGCAGGGCTTCGCGCAATTCCGCCTCGCGCTGCAGGTTCTGCATCGTGCGCGCATGCATGTCGGCCTGGAACAGGGCGACCGGATGGTCGCTGTCCTTGCGTGCCTGATTCAATGCGTTGTCGGCGTCACGCAGCATGGCTTCCGCTTCGAGGTGCACGGCGCCCGACAGCGCGATGCCGACGCGTACGTCCGGGTACACCGTCTGCCCGGCGAGCGAGACCGGCTTGCCCAGATCCGAGCGCAGCCGGTCGGCCAACTGGTGCGCTTCGCGGTCGTCGGGGACGCCATTGAGCAGTACCGCGAACTGATCGCCGCCGAGCCGCGCGGCGACGTCGCCTTCGCGCAGGACGTTGCGGATGCGTTCGGCCGTGATGCGCAGCAGATGGTCGCCGCTGGCGTGGCCGAGGCTGTCGTTGACCAGGCGGAAGCGTTCGATCTTCAGCACCATCACCGCGAACCGGAAATCCTGTCGGCGGCGCAGCTGACCGAGTGCGCTCTTCAGATGTGCGAGCAGCAGCCCGCGGTTGGTGAGTCCCGTCAGGCTGTCGTAAAGGGCGTCGCGCATCAGCCGCTCTTCGGCCAGCTTGCGCTGGTGGATGTCGCTGATCGATCCGGCCATGCGGAAGGCGCGCTTGTCGCCGTCGTGCCGTTGGGCGACGCCGCGCACCAGGACCCAGCGATAGCTGCCGCCGGGCCACCGGATCCGGTGCTCGATCATGAACTGCGGCGTCAGTCCCTTCAGGTGCTCGACCAGCTTCTGGCGATAGACCTGCTGATCGTCCGGATGAATCGCCTCGAAGATGTGCTCGCTGTCGATCGTGCCGGCGTTTTCGCCGAGGCCGCAGATCTCGAGGAATCGTGGTGCCACGTACAGGCTGCCGTTCTCCAGATCCCAGTCCCACAGCCCGTCGTTGGCACCGCGCATCGCCAGCGCATAGCGCTGTTCGCTCTGGTGCAGCATGCGGGCGGTGTTCTGCAGCTCGCCGATGCGGTCGTTGAGCTTGCTCGCCATGATGTTGAAATCGCGGGAGAGCTGGGTCAGTTCGTCGTTGCCGGTCTCCGGCAGGCGGTGATCGAGCCGTCCTTCCGCGATCGCCCGGCTGCCTTTCAGCAGCGCCGCGAGATTGCGAGTCAGGAAGTAGCCGATGCCGGAGAGCAGGATGAAGGTCAGCAGGATTTCGGATGCCGCGATCATCGCACCCTGGCGCAGAATCGCCTGGCGGGCGCTGCCGAGTACCGACGCCGACACGCCGAAATGGAGGAAGCCGACTTCGTTGTTCGGCAACAGCAGCGGTCGCCTGACGTGAATGACGCTGCGTTCGAGTGCGGCTGCGAGACCGGATTCGTCGTCGGGATCGGGTGGCGGCGGTTCGACCAGTTCGGGCATGCCGGCAGAGAGCTGGGTCTTGCCGTTGGCCGACACGATGCGCACGTACACAAGGCCCTCGCCGGCCTCGGCGAGCAGTTCGCCGAGGGTGTCCTGCAGCACCGAGTAGTCGCCTCGCTCGCCATAGGCGGTGGCGACCGTATGCAACATGATCGCGTTCTGCTCGACCACCGTCTTGAGGCTCGCGGTGGTGGCCTCGTCCATCAGCCGGACGCTGTTGTACAGCAGCAAGCTCAGCAACACCACCTGAACAGCGGTGCTGGCCAGTAGCAGGCGAAATCTGATCGATAGGCGCGGTAGCAAGTTGAACAAGTCAGTATCCGTGTCCGTGCCGTCTTCGGGCAGTCGTCATCGCTTCGGCGTCATGGACGTCAAGCAGAAATCGGTCCGTTCCGGCCGAACTTTAATGCAAAGCGCGTGCCGCGTCGGCATATGCGCGGCCATGCAATCGCGTTTTCCGACTACTGGCGGGCGAGACGCGCAACCGCGCCCGAGCGGGCGACGCGCCCTTCTCTGGCAAACGTATCGACGTTTGCCTCGATCGATGCCGGGTCGTAGAGGTAGTTCACCATCAGACCCCAGGATTGTTTCAAGCCCTTCTCGGAAGTGTCGCCGAGCCAGTTGACGCGCTCGATCCGGGCGCCGTTGCCGAGATGAAAGCGTGCGACCGGGTCGTAGGGAAGCCCGTCCTTGCGGGCATGTACGAGGTAGTCCGCGGCCAGCCGGGACAGCGGCTCGCGCAGCAGGTCGGACAGGGTCTCGTCGTGATGCCACTGCATGTCACCGTCGAGCAGTTCGTGCAGCAGGCTCGATCCGGGGCCGTCGATGCCGATGCCGGCGAGTCGCTTCCAGTCGCGGTCGTCGAACGCGGCCGTGACGCGTTCGGGATTCCCGCTCGCCCAGGCGCGCAGCGCAGGAATGGGCGACAGCGTCGAAAAGGTCTTGAGGCCCGGCAGGTCCCGTTGCAGGTCGTCGATCACCCACTTGAGCAGGAAATTTCCGAAGGAGACGCCGCGCAGACCGACCTGGGTGTTGCTGATCGAATAGAAGATCGCGGTGTCGGCGCGTCCGGAATCGAGCACGGGTGCCGACTCGTCGAGCAGGCTGTCGACCTTCGCTGCGAGGCCGCGGATCAATGCGATCTCGACGAAGATCAAGGGCTCGAGCGGCATCCGCGGGTGGAAGAAGGCGTAGCACCGGCGGTCGGAGTCGAGTCGGTTCTTGAGATCCTGCCACGAGCGGATCTCATGCACGGCTTCGTACTCGACGAGCTTTTCGAGCAGCGCCGCCGGCGATTGCCAGGTGATTCGCTGCAACTCGAGGAAACCGATGTCGAACCACGCCGACAGCCGGGCCTGCAATTCGCGATCGAGCGCCTGCAGTTCCTTGTCCTCGCGCAGGAAGCGGAGCAGGTCCACGCGCATGTCGACGAGAAATTTGACGCCCTGCGGAATCGCATTGAACTGGGTCAGGATGCGGATCCGGCGCGAACGCATCGCGGCTCGCAACTCGGCCTCGGCTTCCCACTGCGCTGCGCCGCCGACGGCAAGCTGATAGGCCTCGTGGGCCTTCGCCACGCGCGTCGGATCGGGGCCGAACTCGAGCGCGATGATGCGAAGGAAGGCGTGCCGACCGCTGTCGTCCAGTTGGAGGTAGGTCTCGGCCAGACGGGCGGCCCGGTTGCGGGCGGACACTTCGCCACCGAGACCTTCGGCGCAGTCATGGAGCTGCTTGCGAATGTTGTCGAGGACCTTCTCGGGCGGCACCTCGTCGAGGCCGACCAGTGCGCGCACCTTGTCGATGCTGCGGCTGACGAGATTGGCGACCAAAGCCTGACACCCCCCATGCAATCCGGCAGAACCGGGAAATGATGTGTCAATGCTACAGCACTGAATCGGGGGAAAACACCCGCGACGACCGTCGCGCTGCGCGGGGCGTCGCCGTGGTGCGGCGCAGGATGCAACCGCCGGCTCAGCGGGCGTGCTGTGCCCGGCCGCTCGAAGCGAGCAGCATCACGCCGACGACCACCATCGGCACGCACAGCCATTGGGCGGTGGTGAGCGAGAAGCCGAGGCCACTGAAAATGCCGGGATCGGGATTGCGGAAGAATTCGGCGGCGAAGCGCAACACGCCGTAGCCGATCAGGAACACGGCGGATACCGCCCGCACCGGCCGCGGACTGGCTGCGTACAACCACAGCAGCACGAACAGCAGCAGACCTTCGCCGAGCGCCTGGTAGATCTGGGATGGGTGGCGCGGGAGTGAATCGACATGCGGGAATACCATTGCCCACGGTAGGCCCGGATCCGCCGGACGGCCCCACAATTCACCGTTGATGAAGTTGCCGATGCGGCCGGCCGCGAGCCCGGTCGGTACCAGTGGTGCAATGAAGTCGGTGACCTGCCAGAAGCCACGGCCGGTCTTGCGGCCATACAGTGCCATCGCCGCCAGCACCCCGAGGAAGCCGCCGTGGAAGCTCATGCCGCCTTTCCAGATGGCGAGGATCTCGAGCGGATGGCTGAAGTAATAACCCGGCTGATAGAACAGCACCTCGCCCAGCCGGCCGCCGATGATCACGCCGAGGACACCATAGAACAGCAGGTCGTCGATCTGGGCCGCGTCCCAGCCCAATTCCGGCCTGCGCCTGGCGTGGCGTCGGCCGAGCAGCACGAACAGCGCGAAGGCCGCCAGGTACATCAGACCGTACCAGCGTACCGACAGCGGACCGAGCGAAATCGCGACGGGGTCGAACTGCGGATGGATCAGCATCGAGTCAAGCGGTTGGCCGCGGCGTCATTCGAACTGCTTTCTGAAGGCCTCGAACTCGCTGGTCAGCCACTCCACCTGCTGGCGCAGGCGTCGCACCTCGTCCTCCAGTTCGGCGACCCGGCTGCCGCGGGCAGTGCCCGAGGTCGCCGAGCCGAGTCCTTCCGCCATCGCCCGGGCGGCCTCACCGCCGGCGAGCAAGTGCACGTGGCGGACCTCCTTGGTGCCAGGCGCCAGCGGCAGCGCCTGCACCATCGGCGGATACTTGTCTGCCAGATGTTCGAGGATGCGATCGACTTCGCCGGTGTCGGCGAAACGATGCATGCGCTCACAGCGGCTGCGGATCTCGCCGACGGTCTGAGGACCACGGAGCATCAGCATGGCCAGTACGGCCTGCTCGTCCGGCGGCAGCGAATGCCGGAGCCGGATCAGATGTTCGAACTTGGCGACGCGGGCACTGGCCGAATCACGCTGGCTGACCAGGCGACGGTCGATCAGGCTGTCGATCGCATCCTGCACCGCCTGCTCGGATAATTCCATCACCGGGTCGCGACCGGTGAGCTGATTGCAGCCGGTCATGATGGCGTTGATCGACATCGGGTAGTTGTCGGGCGTGACGAAGGATTTCTCGATCAGCACCGCCAGTACCCGGACTTCGACCAGGCCCAGATCGAAGCCGTCCTGATCGTCGGCAGTGTCGCCGGAGGTGTCCATGCCTGTGCTCCACGCTCGCTCGGGAGCGCCATGATAGCCCAGGCGTCGGGCGGCCGGCTCAGTCCAGGTCGGCCGCCAGCGCTACCTGCAGTTCGGGCGCTACTTCCTCCACCTCGACGGCGTAGGCTGGATGGCGGATGCCCATCGCCAGCGCGGCACCGGCCTTCAGCGAGCCCCGCATGGCCGGGTCGAGCTCGAATCTCAGGAAATGGACGGACGAGGTCTTCTCGTCGTTTTCCCGCACCAGATCCTCGTCGGCGATCGCGAACACGGCGTCGTGGCCATCGACGCGGACCCAGGTGGAACGCTCGATGCCCTTGAGCTCGCGCAGGCGCTCGGCGCGTTCGAGCGGGTCCGCATATTCGATCAGCATTGTCGCCTTGAAATTGCCGCCGTCGGGAATCAGCGGGTTGTAGGCGTCCAGTTCGTCCTGAATGCCTTCGGGGTCGAAGGTGCGTTCGATTCTCAGCATCTCCTGTATCTGGTAGCGAATCGTCGTTGCGTCCTCGAACAGTAGCGTCACGTGCTCGCCGAGATGGACGGTTCGGCGGCGCTTGTGGTCGATGACCTCGGCACGGAAAGCCGGCCGTCGCCGATGGTATTCCTCGAGCGACCACAGGTCCTGAGGCGTGAATGGTTTCATCCCGGTCTCCGTCGCCGCCCTTCAGACGCCATAGGCCTTGCGTAACAGGCTCAGCGGATGCGCCAGCGGTGGCGACTTGCCATGCTGCTCGGACAGGCCCTGGGCGATATGGTGGCCACCGAGCGGGCAGTCCGAACTGACGAAATCCGGTTCGGCATCGGCCATGCGCCTGAACACCGGGCGGCCAATCTTCATGGCCATCGCATGGAACTCCTTCTTGACGCCGAACGTACCGGCGTGACCCGAACAGCGTTCGATGGTCTCCAGCGTCGTGTCGGGAATCATCTGCAGCAGCGCCTCGGTCTTGCGACCGACGTTCTGGACGCGACCGTGGCAAGGCACCTGGTAGGCGACCTTGCCCAGGCCGCGCGCGAAATCGGTCTTCAGCAGGCCGTCCTTGTGGCGGGCGACGAGGTATTCGAAGGGGTCCCACATGGCGTCGCGTACCGCTGCCACGTCCGCGTCGTCGGGGAACATCATCGGCAGTTCCTGCTTGTACATCAGGGTGCACGACGGTACCCCGGTGAGGATGGCGTAGCCATCGCGGGCGAGGGCGGCAAGCCGCGGTACGTTGATCTCCTTCAGTGCCTCGACGCCGTCGAGATCCCCCTGTTCGAGCTTGGGCATGCCGCAGCAGGCCTCCTTCTCGGCCAGCACCCAGGGAATGCGGTTGTGGTCGAGGATCGCCACCAGGTCGTGGCCGATGCCCGGCTCGTTGTAATTGATGTAGCAGGTCGCGAACAGGGCGACCTTGCCGGGCGAGCGATCGCCGTCGCGCACTTCGCCGGCGATCGCCGAGCCCGCCGCGGATCGGAACTTGCGGGTCGCGAACTCCGGCAGCCAGGCCTTGCGATCGACGCCGAGCGTCTTCTCCATCATGGCGCGCATCGGTTTGGTGCGATTGACCGCGTTGATCGTCTGCGTGACCACCGGAATGCCGGCGAATAGGCCGGTCCTGTCGGTCGACGACAGGATCGTGTCGCGCAGCTTGGGTCCGTCGCGACGTCGGGCCACGGCCTTGGCGCGCAGCATCAGGTGAGGAAAGTCCAGGTTCCACTCGTGCGGTGGCACGTAGGGGCACTTGGTCATGTAGCACATGTCGCAGAGATAGCACTGATCGACGATCTCGCCGTAGCGGGCCCTGTCCACGCCGTCGAGTTCCCCGGTGCTGCCTTCGTCGATCAGGTCGAAGAGCTTCGGAAAGGCGCCGCACAGGCTGACGCAGCGTCGGCAGCCATGGCAGATCTCGAAGACCCGGTCGAACTCCTCGTCGAGCGCGGCCTGATCCCAGAACGCGGTGCTCTTCCAGTCCAGCGGGTGGCGGGTGGGCGCCTCCAGGCTGCCCTCCCGGATGGTTGCGGACGGCATCGTCTACCTCCCGTAGGGGTGGCGAAAGGAAAGGGGCGCGCCGCAGCACGCCCCCGGGGCCGGTGTCAGTCGCCCGCCTTGACCTCGTCGAGCGTGCGCTGGAACTTGTTGGCGTGGCTGCGCTCGGCCTTGGCCAGCGTCTCGAACCAGTCGGCGATCTCGTCGAAGCCTTCCTCGCGGGCGGCCTTGGCCATACCCGGATACATGTCGGTGTACTCGTGGGTCTCGCCGGCGATCGCGGCCGCGAGATTATCGGCGGTCTTGCCGATCGGCAGGCCGGTCGCGGGGTCGCCGCTGGCCTCGAGGTATTCCAGGTGACCATGGGCGTGGCCGGTCTCGCCCTCGGCGGTCGAGCGGAATACCGCCGCGACATCGTTGTAGCCCTCGACGTCGGCCTTCGATGCGAAATACAGGTAGCGACGGTTGGCCTGTGACTCGCCGGCGAACGCCGCCTTGAGATTGTCTTCGGTCTTGCTTCCCTTCAGTTGCATGGACATCTCCTCGTGATTTCTTCGGACGAATGCGCCTCGACTCCTCGCGGCTATTCACACGATAGACGGCGCCAGGATCGTCGATGATGAGATATCTCAATCGTTGCGATAGCCCTGTCCTATGGCGGTGACGGTTTGCACGAAGGCGGGCCGGCAGGAGATACACTTGCAGGTCGACGCGACAGCGCTAATCCGGAGATTCAGATGCCGCAATACCGTTCACGGACCTCGACCGCCGGCCGCAACATGGCCGGAGCCCGCGCCCTGTGGCGCGCCACCGGCATGAAGGACGGTGACTTCGAGAAACCGATCGTCGCCGTGGTCAACAGTTTCACCCAGTTCGTACCCGGTCACGTGCACCTGAAGGACCTCGGGCAACTGGTCGCACGCCAGATCGAGGCTGCCGGCGGGGTGGCCAAGGAGTTCAACACGATCGCCGTCGACGACGGCATCGCGATGGGCCACGACGGCATGCTCTACTCGCTGCCGTCGCGCGAGCTGATTGCCGATTCCGTCGAATACATGGTCAATGCCCATACCGCGGATGCCATGGTCTGCATCTCGAACTGCGACAAGATCACGCCCGGAATGCTGATGGCGGCGCTTCGCCTCAACATCCCGGCGGTGTTCGTGTCCGGCGGACCGATGGAGGCCGGCAAGGTCAAGTGGGAGAACAAGGTCATCGCCCTCGATCTGGTCGATGCCATGGTCAAGGCTGCCGACAGCCACTGCTCCGACGAGGAGGTCGATGCCATCGAGCGCTCGGCCTGTCCGACCTGCGGCTCGTGCTCGGGAATGTTCACGGCCAACTCGATGAACTGCCTGACCGAGGCGCTGGGATTGTCCTTGCCCGGCAACGGCACGATCGTCGCGACCCATGCCGACCGTGAAAAGCTGTTCCGCGAGGCCGGCCGGCGCGTCGTCGATCTCGCCCGGCGCTATTACGAGCAGGACGACGCCAGCGCGCTGCCGCGCTCGATCGCCAGCTTCAAGGCCTTCGAGAACGCAATCAGCCTCGATGTCGCGATGGGGGGATCGACCAACACCGTGCTCCACCTGCTGGCCGCGGCCCGCGAAGCCGGCGTGGACTTCACGATGAAGGACATCGACCGGGTCTCGCGCCAGGTCCCGTGCCTATGCAAGGTGGCGCCGGCGGTGTCGGACGTGCATATCGAGGACGTCCATCGTGCCGGCGGCATCATGGCCATCCTCGGCGAACTCGACCGCGCCGGACTGCTGCACCGAGACGTGCCGACCGTCCATAGCAAGACGATCGGCGAAGCCCTGTCGCGCTGGGACATCATGGGGGCGCACGACAGCTCGGTGTTCGAGTTCTACAAGGCGGCACCGGGCGGCGTGCCGACGCAGGTCGCCTTCAGTCAGGATCGGCGCTGGAACGAGCTTGACATGGACCGCACCGCAGGCGTCATTCGCGACAAGGCCAATGCCTTCACCCGTGACGGCGGACTGGCCGTGCTCTACGGCAACATTGCCGAGAAGGGTTGCATCGTCAAGACTGCCGGTGTCGATGAGTCGATCTGGAAATTTCGCGGTCGGGCGCGCGTGTTCGAAAGCCAGGATGCGGCGGTCGAGGGCATTCTCGGCGACCGCATCGAGGCCGGTGACGTGGTCGTGATCCGCTACGAGGGGCCGAAGGGCGGTCCGGGCATGCAGGAGATGCTCTACCCGACCAGCTACCTCAAGTCGAAGGGGCTCGGCAAGACTTGCGCGCTGCTGACCGACGGCCGCTTCTCGGGCGGTACGTCGGGCCTGTCGATCGGTCATGCTTCGCCGGAGGCCGCCTGTGGCGGCGCGATCGCGCTGATCGAGGACGGCGACATGATCGACATCGATATTCCCGGCCGCAGCATCCGCCTGGACGTCGGCGACGACGAACTCTCCCGCCGCCGGGCGCAGATGGATGCCCGCGGCGCGAAGGCCTGGAAGCCCGCGCAGCGCGACCGCGTGGTGTCGCCGGCGCTGCGCGCCTATGCCGCCCTGACCACCTCGGCGGATACCGGCGCGGTGCGCGACGTCGGCCAGATCGAGAACTGAACCCGGGCGGGCGCCATCCCGGCCACCCCCGCGGGCGGGAACACGGCCGCGTCGTAGCGGGTCAACCGATGAGACATCGGGAGTGACCGGCATGGCTGGCAGGCATCGAACCGAGATGGCGGGATCCCCGCTGCTCGCCTGGTGGCGGGCAGCGGAATACGTACTGTACGTGCTGGCCGTGGCCAATCTGCTCGGCGCCATCCTAGTCAAGCTGATGGGGCGCGGCCTCCATCCGATGTTTTCCGATCCCGACGCGGCGCTGCTGTTCCTGGCCACCGGGCTCGGCATCCTGTTCCATGCCCTGCTGCTGGCACTGATGCGATGGCGCCTGTGCGCCGAACAGGGCGATAGCGTGCGGCCGTTGCGGCGCTTGCGCTCATTCATGCGATTGCCGCTGAACGCGGACTACGAGGCGCAGCGCCACCGCGCCCGACTGCGCATGGGGGGGCGTCCGGCACCGCGGTCCGGCAGCCGCGCTCGGCACGCCGGCCGGGGGCGCCGCGGTTCAGTTCGCGCCTTCTCCTGATCTGCGCAAACTGATCGATTGCGGCGTCGATGGCCACTGCCCTCGTGCGCTGCTGCGCCCCTGCTCGATCACGATCCAGCCGAATCGACCGAGATGGGGCAGCGATCTGGCCGCCGCCTGGGCCGCATTCGGACTGCTCGCGCTGATCACGACCAGTGGCTGGGTGTCACCGTGACGGCCCGCCCAGGCCTGGAGTTCGCCGCGGCGTCCGACCTGCTCCGGCCGTGGCGCCAGTCCGTGCCGCAGCAGCCAGCCATCCACCGCGTCAGGGGTGCCGATCACCAGCAGTGGCCGTTCGGGCGACGGCGGATTGCCGTCGACCGTCGTCGGCTCACTGTCCAGCAGGCGGTGCGCGATTTCGCCGGCAGCGTCGCCCAGCAAGTCGCCGCCGAGCACGACCAGTTGCGCCGGTCCGGCCAGATTGATGTCGCGCAAGGTCGGCGGCACTTCGACGGGTGCCAGTCGGCGCATCACCTGGAAGTCCGGATCGAGCAGCAGATCGCCGCCTTCGGCCGGCCTTTCGACGCGATGCCGGGGTTCGGCAAGCGCCGCGAGCAGAACTTGCCGTGTCATGCCGCTGCGCACATGCAGCGGTACCCGCACACGATAGATCGGTTCGTCCTGCAACAGCGCCGCGCCACCGTCTTCGGCACCGACCAGCGTCAGTCGCGGCAGGCCCTCGCGTTCGACCCACTGGGCGAAGAATTCGCCGAGCTGGTCGCCCGACGCCGCCTCGAATGCCTCGCGCAAGGCGCTCCAGCCGGCGACCTTGAAGCGATGGCTGCGCCAGAAGCGTCGGAGCGCGTCGTCGAAGGCTGCCGGACCGATCCGCTCGCGCAGCATGTAGAACAGCATCGCGGCCTTGCCGTAGCCGACCGCGGCCTCGACCCCGTGCCGGCGGGACGTGAACTGCGCCAGCGCCAACCCCTTGCCCGGCGGAATCGCCGTCAGGTCGCGCAGCCAGCCGAGGCGCATCGAGCGTGCCTTGTCTTCCGAGCTGCGCTCCGCGTAATGGTAGTCGGCCATAAACGTGGTCAGGCCCTCGCTCCAGTTGCCGCCCGCGTAGTCCGGATAGACACCATTGCCCCACCAGTTGTGCAGTACCTCGTGGCCGAGCGAAGTGTGGCGGATGAACGGCAGCTTGAGTACCTCGATGCCGAGGTAGGTCAGGCTCGGCATGCCGAGACCGGTCGGGGTCGGGCTCGACACGATCGTGAAGTCGTCGAACGGATACGGGCCGATCCACTTCTCGTAGCGTTCGAAATAGCCTGCCAGGGCATCGAGGTAGTCACCCGCCAGCGCCTCGATCTCCGGATGGAACAGTGTCCGCAGGCTCAATGCGCGTCCGTCGATCGACGTCATCCGGCGCTCCGACAGGCGATAAGGGCCGGCCATCAGGTCGATGCCCTCGGCCGGGACGTCCATACGGTAGGTGGCCGTCCAGGCCTGCTCGCCTTCGCGCGCCTCGACCAGGCGGCCGGGCACGATCGCCCGTTGCCCGGGCGGTGTCTCGATGGTCACGCGCCAGCGTTGCATCGTCGCCTCGCCATCGACCAGCAGACCCGGATACCAGTGCGCGGCCGCCGGCAGGAAGCTGCCGAGTTGGGCGGCCGTGGCCTCGCTGCGGCCGAGCGTGTCGCGGTGGTCGAGGTGGGTCGGCGTCGGCGCCAGCGCCATCGACCAACTGACGTCCAGGGTTCCCGCCTCGTTCGGCAGCGACCAGCTTCGCAGCGCGCCCCGTACACGGTTTCGCCGGCGTGCGGGCTGTTCGTCGATCGAAAGCGAATTCAGTCGGGCAGATTTCGCCAGCAACAGGCGTCGCGCCTTGCCAGCGGGCAGGCGCAGGCGCGCCTCGCCCGTGATCGTCCGTCCGGACGGATCGAGCCGCAGGGTCATGTCGATGTCTACCGTGGCGTCGGCGCCGAAGGCGGTGCCGATGGCAAGGGCGAAGGTCAGCAGGACCCGGATCAGGAAACAGGGTGGCATTCGGTCGGCTTTGCGCAACGCGCCGCGCTCAGTCGGACGGTTCGAGGACGTCCGGCGGGATCCCCATGCGGTCGCGGACGAACGGTTCCCAGCAGGCCCACTCCTCGGGCCGGATCGAATGGCAGCGGTGTCTGCCGACCGCCACTGCCGCGCTGAGGATGCGGGCATCGCCCGGATCGTCATCCGCCGGATCCGGCGGCGTATGGTGCAGCGCGATGGCGTCGCAGACCTCGGTCGGCAGCTTCCAGTTGCGCGCGACATGGGCACCGATCGCGGCGTGATTGACTTCGATCATGCCGTCGACACGCAAGCCGGCTTCGTCGACGTTGGCCAGGTTTACGTCGAAGCGCGCGAGGAACTCGGGATGGCGTCGCAGGATCAGCGCGATCCCGACGTCGTGCATCAGCGCCGCGAGGAAGGCGTCATCGGCCAGCTTGGGCGCGCGCGACGCGTGCATCACGCTCCAGCTCTCCTGTGCCACCGCGAAGCACATGTCCCAGATCGCCGCGACCACCCGTGCCGGCACGTCTCCGAGCTTGCTGCGCAGGGCGGTGCTGGTGGCGATCGCCAGAACCTTGACCTTGCCGAGCAGAACGACCGCCTCGAGCACGGTCTTGCGCGGCCGGATCTGTCCGAACACCGGCGACGACGCCACCCGGAAGACCGCGCCGGTGGTCGCCGGGGTGCGCGACACCGCACGCGCGACCTCGTCCAGCCCGCTGTCCTCGTCGGCGGCGATGCGCATCAGCTCAAGCAACTGGGCGTCGGGCGCGGGCAGTGTGATGCCGCTGGCCAGGATTGCATCGACCAGGGCTTCTTCCTGTGGGCTCATGTCGCTAGCTTCCTTCTAGGATGCAACTCGGGGATCACGGCGCGGCGAACCGGATCGTCGCCGGCGTCCGGTTTGTCGAGACCCGAATTCTAGGCCGATGTCGCCAGCCGATGCGATCTGGATGCAATGACGGCGCCGCCGGCCGCCGCGGCTTGCGGCCGTCTTCGCGACTCGCGCCACAGCCGCTCGAATGCCATGCCGGACTACAATGACGGCGCGATCCCACAGCCCGGTCTCCGAACATGTCGAAACGCAAGAACCGTCTCCGCGGTGCGACCGCCACTGCATCCGAGTCGACGGGCGTCTCGCAGCCGGGGCGTGACCGGCTGCCGACCAAATTCATCGTCACCAGCATGGCGGCAACGCTGAACCTGACTGCGGCGATGCTCGGCGTCGGCTTCCCCGAAGCGTTTCCGGCGCTTGCGGCGATGCCGGTGATGCTGGCGTTGTTCGCCGTCGGCCTCGGGCTCGAGGTCTGGGCGGTCAGGCAATTGCTGGCGGCCCGCAGGATGCAGGCCGGGCAGCGTCGCTGAGACTCCGGCCGGACCAGCGCATCGCAGCCGCCGGGGCCCGGCAGCTGCGTCCGGCAGTGGCTTCAGTGGGCGGTGCGGAAACGGCTGACGAGGCCGTTGAGTTCGCCTGCGAGCCGGTCCAGTTGCGCCGACGCATGTTCGCCGGCGACCGCTGCCGCGCGGCCGCTCTCGCTCATCTGGGCGATGCGCTCGGCGCCGCGGGCGAGATCCTGGCTGGCGGTGCGCTGCTCGGCGACCGAGCGGCTGATGTCGTCCATGCCGTTGGTCGAATCGCCGACCGCCTGGTCCGCCTGGCGCAGGCTTTCGGCCACGGCCGCCGCGCACTCGCGACTCGATTCGAGCGCGCTGCGTCCCCGCGATAGCGTGGCCTCCACCTGCCCGGAGCGGTCTGCGAGTTGCCGGGTGACGGTGTCGATCCGGCCGACGGCCTCGGCCGAGCGTTCGGCGAGCTGGCGAACCTCGTCTGCGACGACCGCGAAGCCTCGGCCTTGCTCGCCGGCCCGTGCGGCTTCGATCGCGGCATTGAGTGCCAGCAGGTTGGTCTGGTCGGCGATTTCCCTGACCTGCCGCGTCATGTCGGAAATGATGTCGGTGCTGTGGACAAAGGCGTCGGCGGCTTCGGCGAGTTGACCGACCGTCGAAGCCAGTTCGTCGACGCGGGTGAGCAGGTCGGCGAGCCGCTCCGTGCCGGTGCGCGTCCGTTCGCGGCTGATCTCCGCCAGACCGCGCACTTCTCCCGCGCCGTCGGCGATCGAGCCGATGCTGACGGTCAGCTGTTCGATCGTCGCGGCGGTGGCTTCGGCCGCCTCGCTCTGCTCGGCTGCGCCGTTCGAAAGCGCGTGCGCGCTGGTGGCGACGTCGGCCGCGTTCGCCGCAAGATTGGCTGCCACCCGCTTCGTGTCGGCGACCAGTTCCTCGAGCGTCTTCATGAAGCGATTGAACTCGCGAGCGGTGGCGGCGATCTCGTCGTGGCCGTCCTCCGGCAGACGATGCGTCAGGTCGGCGTCGCCACTGGCGAGCTTGCCGGCAAAGGTGGTCAGCTTGCCCAGCCGGCGGTGAATGCCGCCGGCGGCGAGCGCTGCCAGTGCCAGCAGCACCGGGATCGTCACGGCCAGTACGATCAACATCAGCCGGCTTTCGCTGGCCGCCGCCTGTTCGGCTTCCTGCTGGGCAGCCTGGGTACGTTCGAGCATCACGTCGGCGAGCGCCTCGAGTTCGACTTCGAGGCGGTCGAACAGCTGTCTGAATTCGGCCTTGCCGGCCAGCGCCCGTTCGTTGGCGTCGTAGGCCATGTCCACCAGCCGGCGGGCACTGGCCACGTAATCCTCGACCGGCTGGCGCGCACTGGCGACACGCTTCAAGACTTTCGGATCCAGCGGCAGCCCGGCGACGCGGTCGAGGTCCTCGCGCATGGCCTTCGCCTGTTCGACGACGTCGGCACGTGCCGTCTCCCAGCCGGCCCTGTCTGCGCGCAAGCCGGCCAGCAGGGCAGCATTGACGACGCTGGCCAGACCGTCGTGAAACATGTCGGTTTCAACTTGGTAGCGAATCGCTTCCGCGTAGACCGCCGCCTCGCGATTGGCGTCGGCCAGGTGCTGGATGGCCCGGTAACCGACGATCCCGATTCCGCTCGCCAGGGCGATGAAGCAGGCAGCGGCGGCAATGACCTTGCGCTTGATGTCCATATTGAACTGCATGGCTTCTCCAAATCGATGTCAGGCGCGGGCCAGGCTCGGCCCTCAGGGATGCGAAGATCGGAACGCGCAGCGGAAACTTCAGTGAATTTCAATGAATTGGTCGGATTTCCGGACGAGCGGACTACGACTATCGATATAACGTTGACCTGGGTCAATCTTCCCCGCTGCGCGGATGCTGCGCCCGTGCCAGCAGCAAGGTCCGTTCGCGGGCATTGGCGGTCATCGTGGCAGCCCGTTCGAATTCGCGGCGGGCCTCGTCGATGCGCCCGAGACGCGCGAGCAGATCGCCGCGCACGCTGGGTAACAAATGGTAGTCGGCGAGCAGGGGGTCGCCGGTCAGGGTCTCGACGATGTCGAGTCCGGCCTGCGGGCCGAAGGCCATGGCGATGGCAACCGCCCGATTGAGGCTGATCACTGGCGACGGCGAGATGCCGGCGAGGGCATCGTACAGCGCCGAAATGCGCATCCAGTCGGTGTCTTCGGCCCGGTGCGCGCGCGCGTGGCAGGCGGCGATCGCGGCCTGCAGCGTGTAGGGGCCCAGCGGCCCGCCGCAGGTTTCGGCGCTGGCCAGCGCGGCCAGTCCGCGCCGGATCAGCAGCGGATCCCAGCGGCCACGGTCCTGATCCATCAACAGGATCGGCGTGCCGTCGGCGGTGACGCGGGCCGGAAAACGCGAGGCGGTGAGTTCCATCAGCGCGGCGAGTCCAAAGACCTCGCCCTGTTCCGGCATCAGTCCGCACAACACCCGTCCGAGCCGCAGCGCCTGCTCGCACAGCCCGGGCCGCAGCCACTCTTCGCCCGCCGTCGCCGCGTGCGCCTCGTTGAAGATCAGGTAGATCACCTCGAGCACCGAGGCCAGTCGCGGCCCGAGTTCAGCGCGGCGCGGGACTTCGAACGGCACCCGTGCCGCCGCCAGCGCACGCTTGGCGCGCACGATGCGCTGGGCGATGGTGGCTTCCGGCCGGAGGTAGGCACGGGCGATTTCGGTGGTGGTGAGACCGCCCATCACCTTCAAGGTCAGTGCGCAGCGGGCCTCCGGCGACAGTATCGGGTGGCACGCGGTGAACATCAGACGCAGCAGGTCGTCGCCGATGTCGTCGTCGAGGTCGTCATCGACGCGCCCGGTCGCGTCGTCACTGCGCGCCAGGTGCTGGAAATCGAGTTCGAAGCCGATCTCGGCGGCCTTGCCGCCGGCCATCTGCCGATGGCGCAGGTAGTCGAGCGCGCGGCGCCGGGCGGTGGTGGTCAGCCAGGCCACCGGCTGCTCGGGCTCGCCGTCGCGCGGCCACTGCTCGAGGGCCGCCACCAACGCATCGTGGGCGAACTCCTCTGCCATCCCGACATCGCGCACGATCCGTCCGATGCGGGCGATGATGCGCGCCGCGTCGAGTCGCCACACGGCCTCGAGGCGGCGCCGGACGGCCGTAGCCTGGTCTGCCGTCACGATCTGCGGGGGAATGACGAGCCGGTGTCCATCCAGCCGGTCAGGCGTTGCACGGCGCACACTCGCGGACTTCGACGGTGGCCCAGCGGGCGGCCGGGCAGCGGGCCGCGATCGCCACCGCCTCGTCCATGTCGGCGGCATCGATCAGAAAGAATCCGCCGATCATTTCCTTGGCCTCGGCGAACGGGCCGTCGCGCAACTGGGTGCGGCCGTCGGCGGTCGCGACGCGCACCCCATGCTGGTCGGGGCGCAGCGATTCGGCGGCGCGCAGCAACCCCCGCGACTGCAGGTCGGCGCCGTAGGCGACCATTTCATCGTAGGCCTGTTGTGCTTCGTCCGCGTTGCGGGCGGCGCGCTGGCCGCGCGGCTCGACGATCAACATCACAAAGGGCATGGCAGTTCTCCTGTTGGGTGATTGGACGTAGGCCGACTTTCGGGCAGTGCCAGGGATGCATCAAGCGGCAGAAAGGTGAATCGTTCCACGAAGTTCGACTACTCGGTCCACGTCCATTTGTCGAGCGTCGAGGCCCCAAATCGACAGCATCTGCTGGACGGTGGCCTGCGCCCAGTGCCGGCGGCAGCGATCCTGTCTGGTTGCTTGGCTCCGGCGGCTGTTCACCGCATTGCCGACGCTCGCCGGTGTCGATACCGTCCGCGGACTGTTGATTCATGCGCTGCGCCTGGATGGCGGTCTGGTCGAGGAATATCGTATCGTTGCACCGACCGAATGGAATTTTCATCCGGCCGGTGTGTTCGAAGGGGAGGTGGGACTGCTGCCGGCGGTCGATGGGCCGGCACGCGCCCGTGTGAGGCGTCTGGCGCCGGCGCTGGACCGGTACGTGGCGTGGCAGTTGAATCGGCAGGAGGTCGCGGTCGATGCATGAGATGTCGCTCGCCGAGGGCATCCGCGGCATCGTCGAAGCAGCCGCGCGCGACGGCGGGTTTTCCCGTGTCACGCGGGTCGTGCTCGAAATCGGTACGCTGTCCGCGGTCGAGAAGGACGCACTGCGTTTCTGTTTCGATGCCGTGATGCGTGGTACGGTCGGTGACGGAGCGGCGGTCGACATGATCGACCTGCCGGGTGCCGGCTGGTGCATGCAGTGCGGCCGGAGCGTGCCGATCGCCGCACGCTTCGACGCCTGTCCGGCCTGCGGCAGCTATCAGGTGCAGCCGACCGCCGGGCTGGAAATGCGGGTTCGGGAACTGGAGGTCGAGTAGTCGTGGGTGGTCGCGCAGCGCCGCGGCATCGATCAGGAGTGCAGCATGTGTACGGTGTGTGGTTGTGGCGAATTGCAGTTTCGATCCGTCGCGGACGGCGCCAGGGCGCCATCGGCGACGGTGGGGTGGCGCCCGGCGGCAGTGACGGCGACCGAGGCGCCGGCAGCCGACGCGCGGCTCGACTTCGGCAGCGGCCCTGCGCGTTCGCACGCGCCCGGTCTCAGCCAGGGACAGATGGTACGCATCGAGCAGGACATCCTCGGCTACAACGACCGGCTCGCGAGCGCCAATCGCGCGTGGCTGGCGGAGCGCGGCATCTTCACATTGAATCTGGTATCGAGCCCGGGATCGGGCAAGACCACATTGTTGTGCCGGACCATTCGTGCGCTTGCCGACGAATGTCCGGTGGTGGTGGTCGAAGGCGACCAGCAGACCGAATTCGATGCCGAGCGCATCCGCGCCAGCGGCGCGCGCGCGCTGCAGATCAATACCGGCAAGGGCTGCCACCTCGATGCCGAGATGGTCGGCCGGGCGCTGCCGATGCTGGCGCCGGCCGACGACAGTCTGCTGCTGATCGAGAACGTCGGCAATCTCGTCTGCCCGGCAGCCTTTGATCTCGGCGAAGCCCACAAGGTGGTGATCCTGTCGGTGACCGAGGGCGAGGACAAGCCGCTCAAGTATCCGGACATGTTCGCCGCAGCCGATCTGATGCTGCTGAACAAGGTGGATCTGTTGCCCCACCTGTCCTTCGACGTCGACAAGGCGGAGGCATTCGCCCGCCGGGTCAATCCGGCGCTGCAGATCGTCCGCGTCTCGGCCATCACCGGCGAGGGCTTCGAACAATGGCTGGCGTGGGTCCGACAGGGGCGCGAACGGACGGCCATTGGCGCAGCCCGGCCCGCCGACGGCGCGAGAATCGCCGGCGGCTGACATGAGCGATCGCCGCAACGCCACCGAACCGCTGCTCGAACGGCGCCGCATACGGGTGCGCGGCGTCGTCCAGGGCGTCGGTTTCCGCCCGTTCGTGTTCCGTCTCGCCCAGGAAATGGGGCTGTCGGGCTGGGTGCGCAACGATGGCGAAGGTGTCGAGATCGAGGCCCAGGGTCTGCGCGGCGACCTGTCCGCGCTGATGGCACGGCTGGTCGGCGAGGCGCCGCCGTTGGCGCGAGTCGATTCGGTGATGTCGAGTCTCGACGACCCGGTGCCCGAAGATCGCGGCTTTGCCATCGAGACCAGCGGCAGCGGACAGGTCAGTACCGCGATCGGCCACGACACCGCGGTGTGCAGCGACTGCCTGGCCGAGATGTTCGAGCCGGGCAATCGCCGCTGGCGCTACCCGTTCGTCAATTGCACCCATTGTGGACCGCGCTACACGATCACGCGGGCACTGCCCTACGATCGTGCGCTGACCAGCATGGCCAGCTTCGAGCAGTGTCCGGACTGCCAGCAGGAGTACGACACGCCGATGGACCGGCGCTTCCATGCCGAGCCCAATGCCTGTCCGGTGTGCGGGCCGTCGTTGGCGCTGCTGGAGTCGTCGGGCGTGCGGGTCGCCACCCGGGATCCGGTGGCCGACGTGTTGCTGCGCATCCTGACCGGCGAAGTCGTCGCAATCAAGGGGCTCGGCGGCTTTCACCTGTGCTGTGACGCGCGCAATCCGGAGGCGGTCGACCGCCTGCGGGTGTCGAAGGGGCGCGAAGCCAAGCCGTTCGCGGTGATGGTGCTGAATACCGCGTCGGCCAGGCAATGGGCCGAATTGACGCGCCATGAGGAGCAGTTGCTGGCTTCGCCCGAGCGACCGATCGTGCTGGCCGACAAGCGTGAAGCGGTCGATCACGAACTGTGGGGCGTCGCCCCCGGTCTGGCGACGATCGGCCTGATGCTGCCCTACACGCCGCTGCACTATCTGCTCTTTCACGACGACGCCGGACGGCCTCCCGGCTCGGCCTGGCTCGACCGGCCGCAGGAACTCGCGTTGCTGATGACCTCGGCCAACCCGGGGGGCGAGCCGCTGGTGATCGACAACCAGGAGGCGGTCAAGCGCCTCGCCGGCATTGCCGACGCCTACCTGCTGCACAATCGGGACATCCTGGTGCGGGCCGACGATTCGGTGGTGATCGCCGACCGGGGAGGGGCGAGGCGACCGGAACCGACGCCGCGGTTCGTCCGGCGTGCCCGTGGCTACACGCCGCGATCGATCCGGCTGGCCCGCAAGTGCCCGGCCGTGGTCGGTTTCGGCGCCTGGCTGAAGGGCGCGGTGTGCGTCGCGCGGGGCGACGAGGCCTTTCTGTCGCAGCATCTCGGCGACCTCGACAATGCGGCGAGTTGCCTTGCGCTCGACGAGCTGGTCGAGCATCTGATGGCAATCCTCGCGGTGCGCCCCGAAGCCGTCGCCCATGACCTGCATCCCGACTTCCACTCGACCCACGCGGCCGTCGCCATCGCCCGTCGCTTCGGCATCCCGGCGATCGGCGTGCAGCATCACCATGCCCACGTGGCGGCGGTGCTGGCCGAGCACGGTCACCTCGATCCGGCACTCGGGGTCGCGATGGACGGTGTCGGCCTCGGCAGCGACGGCAGCGTCTGGGGCGGAGAGCTGTTGCTGCTCGAAGGGGCCGGGTTCGAGCGACTGGGTCACCTCTCGCGACTGGCGATGCCGGGCGGCGACCGGGCGGCGACGGAACCGTGGCGGATGGCGGCGTCGGTCCTGCACCGTCTCGGCCGCGCCGACGAGATTGCCGAACGCTTCGCCGGATTTCCAGGTGCCGAGCGCCTGCACACGCTGATCGATCGTCCACGCCTGTCGCCACCATGCACCAGTCTCGGGCGCTGGTTCGACGCGGCGGCCGGCCTGCTCGGCATCTGCGAGACCATGGCGTTCGAGGCCGAAGCGCCGATGCGTCTCGAGGCGGCTGCCCGCGCCTACGGTCCGGCGATGCCGGCGATCGGGCAGTGGCGGATCAACGGCGGCGAGCTCGATCTCTCGCCGCTGCTCGGCCAACTCGCCGACGAGCGCGATCCGGCGCGCGGCGCGGCAATCTTCCATGCCAGCCTGGTGGCGGCGCTCGAGGACTGGATCGCCCGGGCGGCGCGCGACCGAGGCCTGCGCACGGTGGCCTTGGCCGGAGGCTGCATGCTCAATCGGGTGCTCGCCGACGAACTGCCGCGCCGGCTCGGTGCGCGCGGCCTCAAGGTCCTGGTGGCGCGACAGGCGCCGCCGAACGACGGTGGCATCGCGCTCGGTCAGGCCTGGATCGCGATCCGCCGATTGGCCGAGGGGCTGTGAGATGTGCCTGGCGATCCCGGCGAGGGTCATCGAACTGACCGACGGGGACGGTGCACGCGTTGACCTCGGTGGCGTCCGGCGCGAGATTTCGCTGGCACTGGTGGACGACGTCGCGGTCGGCGACTATGTCATCGTGCATGTCGGCTACGCGCTGTCGCGACTCGATGCCGAAGAGGCCGAACGCACGCTGGCGCTGTTCGCCGAAGCCGGCATCGACCTCGCCGGTGGCGCCGCCGACCGGACGGTGCCGTGAAGTACGTCGACGAATTCCGGGACGGGGCGCTGGCGCGCAAGCTGGCGGCGGCAATCCGTGCCGAGGTGGCACCGGACCGTCGCTACGCCTTCATGGAATTCTGCGGTGGCCACACGCATGCCATCTCGCGTTATGGCGTCACCGATCTGCTGCCGCCCAACGTGCGCATGATCCATGGCCCGGGATGCCCGGTGTGCGTGCTGCCGATCGGCCGCATCGACATGGCGATCCGCCTGGCGTCGGAGTCGGGTGCCACGATCGTCACCTACGGCGACTGCCTGCGGGTGCCGGCCTCAGGGGGGCTGTCGCTGTTGAAGGCCAAGGCACGCGGCGCCGACATCCGGATGGTCTATTCGGCAGCCGACGCGCTGGCGCTGGCGCAGAAGCTGCCGTCCCGTCAGGTGGTGTTCTTCGCGATCGGTTTCGAGACGACGACGCCGCCGACCGCGCTGGTGATCCGCCAGGCACAGGCGCTGGGCCTGGACAACTTCAGCGTGCTGTGCAACCACGTGCTGACGCCGTCGGCGATCATGAGCATCCTCGAGTCGCCGGACGTGCGTGAACTCGGGACCGTCCCGCTCGACGGATTCATCGGGCCGGCCCATGTATCGACGGTGATCGGGTCACGGCCCTACGATTTCTTCGCCGAGGAGTATCGCAAGCCGGTGGTGATTGCCGGCTTCGAGCCACTCGACGTGATGCAGGCGGTACGCATGCTGGTGCGACAGGTCAATCAGGGCCGTGCCGAAGTCGAGAACGAGTTCACCCGGGCGGTCACCGCGGATGGCAACCGGAAGGCGCAGGCCCTGGTCGCCGAGGTTTTCGAGCTTCGACGCAGCTTCGAGTGGCGCGGACTGGGCCGCGTGCCCTACTCGGCGCTGAAGATCCGGCGAAGCTTCGCCGACTTCGACGCTGAGACCCGCTTCGGGATCGACTACCTGGCGGTGGCCGACAACAAGGCCTGCGAATGCGGGGCGATCCTGCGCGGCGTCAAGAAGCCGGCCGATTGCCGGATCTTCGGCACCGTGTGTACGCCCGAGAACCCGATCGGCTCGTGCATGGTGAGCTCGGAAGGGGCATGCGCAGCCCACTACAATTTCGGTCGATTCCGTGACGTCCCGGTGGTCGCAGCCTGACCATGGCGCGAGGGCCGGGAGGCGCGGTGACGCCAGCGGCGGCGGCGAGATGAGCGGGCCGATCAAGAAGGGCTACGTTCGCCCCCTCGACCTGAAGCATGGCCGCGTCGACCTCGGGCATGGTGGCGGTGGCCGGGCGATGGCGCAGTTGATCGACGAAATGTTCGCCGCCGCATTCGCCAATGAATACCTCGCGCCGGGCGACGACGGTGCCGTGCTGCCGGCGCCCGGCGCCGGCGAGCGGATGGTGCTCGCGACCGATGCCCACGTTGTCTCGCCGCTGTTCTTCCCAGGCGGCGACATCGGCTGCCTGTCGGTGCATGGCACTGTCAACGATGTCGCCGTGATGGGCGCACGTCCGCTCTATCTCGCCGCTGCGTTCGTGCTCGAGGAGGGCTTCCCGCTGGCCGATCTGGCGCGCATCGTGCGATCGATGGCCGCGGCCGCCCGCGATGCCGGCGTGCCGGTGGTGACCGGCGATACCAAGGTGGTCGAACAGGGCAAGGGCGATGGCGTGTTCATCACCACCACCGGTGTCGGCGCCCTGGCGCGCGGGCGTGATATTTCGGGTCGTGGCGCGCGGCCGGGCGATGTGGTGCTGGTGTCGGGCACGCTCGGGGATCATGGCATGGCGATCCTGTCGCAGCGCGAGGCGCTCGGCTTCGAGACCGAGATCGTGTCCGATACCGCCGCGCTCCATCGTCTGGTGGACGACCTGCTGCTCGCGGTGCCAGACGTCCATGTGTTGCGCGATCCGACCCGCGGTGGCCTGGCCACCACGCTGAACGAGATCGCCGTGCAGTCCGGCGTCGGCATCACCCTCGACGAGGCGACCATTCCGATCGATGCGCAGGTCGAGGCCGCCTGCGAGTTTCTCGGCCTCGATCCGCTGTATGTCGCCAACGAGGGCAAGCTGGTGGCGGTCGTGCCGGGCGACCGGGCCGCCGCCGCGCTGGCCGCACTGCAGGCCCATCCGCTTGGCCGCCGGGCCGCGGCGATCGGCGAAGTCAGCGAAGATCCGAATTGTTTCGTCCAGATTCGCACGGCCTTCGGCGGTCGTCGCATGGTCGACTGGCTGAGCGGCGATCAGTTGCCGAGGATCTGCTGATGCGCATCCTGTTCCTGAACCACGGCTTCAACAGCCTGAGCCAGCGCCTGTATGCGGAACTGACCGCCGACGGACACCAGCTGTCGGTGGAATTCGACATCCGCGATTCGGTGGCGGAGGAGGCGGTCGCCTTGTTCGTGCCCGACGTCGTTATCGCCCCCTTCCTCAAACGGGCGATCCCGCCATCGATCTGGCAGCACTGCCCATGTCTGGTGGTGCACCCCGGGATCGTCGGCGATCGCGGACCTTCGGCGCTCGACTGGGCGATCCAGGACGGCGAGGGCGAATGGGGCGTGACCGTGCTCCAGGCCAACGGCGAAATGGATGCCGGCGACATCTGGGCGAGCCGGACCTTCCCGATGCGGGCAGCGACCAAGGCCGGTCTCTATCGCCGCGAGGTCACCGAGTCGGCACTCGCCTGCGTACGCGAGGCATTGTCGCGGGTCGACGAGTGGCGCCACGGCCGCTGGCGGCCGACCCCGCTGGCCGAGGCCGGGGGGCGTGGCAGACAACGCCCGTCGATGCGTCAGAGCGACCGGCGCATCGACTGGGAAAATGACGGCATGACGACCGTGCTTGCTCGGCTGCGCGCCGCCGACGGCGTGCCCGGCGTCGCCGATGCGTTGTTCGGCGAACGCTGTCACCTCTACGATGCGCACCCGGGACCGCGCGATGCCGGCGGTGAGCCGGGCGCCTGCATCGCGCGTCGCGATGGCGCCATCCTCCGCGCCACGGTCGACGGTTCGGTGTGGATCGGCCATGTCCGCCGCCACGGCACCGCACCGGCGTTCAAGCTGCCGGCCACCGAGGCATTCGCCGAGCACGCGGCGGCCCTGCCCGACCGACCGGCGGCGTTGATGCGTGCGGCCGACGACTATGGCGAGCTGCATTATCAGGAAAGCGCCGACGGTCGGGTCGGCTTCCTGTCGTTTGCCTTCTACAACGGCGCGATGGGCACCGACCAGTGCCGCCGGCTCGAAGCCGCGATCCGGTCGGTCACCGAGCGGCCGACGCGCGTGCTGGTACTGACCGGTGGTCCCGAGTTCTGGTCCAACGGCATCCACCTTGCGCGGATCGAGGCCGCCGAGTCGGCTGCCGACGAATCGTGGGCCAACATCAACGCGATGGACGACGTCTGCGCCGCGGTGATCGGACTCACCGATCGACTGACGGTGGCCGCGCTGCGTGGCAATGCCGGCGCCGGCGGCTGCTTCCTGGCGCTCGCCGCCGACCTGATCTGGGCGCACCCGGGGGTCGTGCTCAACCCGCACTACAGGAACATGGGCAACCTGTATGGCTCCGAATACTGGACCTACCTGCTGCCGCGCCGGCTGGCCGCCGGGCCGGCCCGCCGCCTGATCGATGGGCGGCTGCCGGTGACCGCGGGCGATGCTGCCGAAATGGGACTGATCGATCGCTGTTTCGGCCGCGCCGGTGAGGACTTCGACGTGCAGATGCGGACGCAGGCCGAGCGACTCGCGGCGGATCCGGCCTTGTTCGAGCAACTCGCCGCCAAGGTCGCGCGCCGGGCTGCCGACGAGGCCGCCAAGCCGCTCGCCCGCTATCGCGAGGAGGAGCTGGCACGCATGCATCGCAACTTCTACGGTTTCGATCCGAGCTACCACGTGGCACGCTACCACTTCGTGTACAAGTCGCCCCAGTCGTGGACGCCGCGCCACCTCGCGTGCCATCGCGAGCCCGGCTGGCGACGCGCGGACGGTGCTGGTGGTGGACCACGAGGTCCGTTCGCTGGAGTCGCTGCGACGGTCGCTGGATGAGGATTTCGAGGTATTCACCGCCGAGAGCGCCGAAGCTGCGGCGGCGATCCTCGAGCGCGAGTGGGTCCAGGTGATCCTCTGCGACCAGCGCATGCCGGGCGTGTCGGGCGTCGACTTCCTGAAGCGGGTGCGCGGAGAGTGGCCAGAATGCGTGCGGATCATCATCTCGGGCTATACCGATTCGGAGGACATCATCGCCGGCATCAACGATGCGGGCATCTATCAGTACATCCTGAAGCCGTGGCAGTCCGAGCAATTGTTGTTGACCTTGCAGGCCGCGGTCGAGTTGCAGCGTCTGCACAGCGAGAACCAGCGTCAGTCGCTCGAATTGCGGGAGGCGACAGCGGGCCTGCGCAGTCGGGTCGCCGACAAGCGCCGCGAACCGGGTCGCCGTCAGCGCGCCGATGCGCAGGTGCGCGCACCGGATTCTCCGGTGAACGCACTGTGCGAACTGGTGGAGAAGGCCGCCCGCCACGGCATCCCGGTGCTGTTGACCGGAGAGTCGGGCACCGGCAAGGAGTTGCTGGCTCGTGCACTGCACCGGTGCAGCCCGCGACGGGACGATCCCTTCGTCGTCGAGAACTGTGGCGCGCTGCCGGACCAGTTGCTGGAGTCGGAATTGTTCGGCCACAAACGCGGGGCGTATACCGGTGCGGTCGACGATCGGGCCGGTCTGTTCAAGCAGGCCGACCGCGGCACGATCTTCCTCGACGAGATCGGTGAGACCTCACCGGCCTTCCAGATCAAGCTGCTGCGGGTTCTGCAGGAGGGGGAGGTACGCCCGCTCGGTGCGCCGAGGCCGGTGGCCACCGACGTGCGTACCGTCTCCGCCACCACCGCAATCTCGATGCCGAGGTCGCGGCCGGCCGTTTTCGCGAGGACCTGTTCTACCGCCTCGCCGCGATCACCATTGCGGGTGCCGCATTGCGCGATCGACCCATGGACATCCCGTAGATCGCCGAGGCCTGCGTGGACGAGGTCGGGCGGTCGCTGGCGACCCGTTTCGAGCCGCTCGGCCGGGAACTGCTGTCGTGCCTGACGGCCTACCGCTGGCCCGGCAATGTGCGCGAGCTCAGAAACGAGATCCTGCGCATGGTGGCGCTGGCCGACGGTCCGGAACTGCAGGCGGCCGACCTGTCGCCGCGGGTACTGCGGGCCGGTGCCGCGGACCAGGAACCGGCGCTCAAGCTGCTGGCCGGTCGCGACGGAGATCTCAAGTCACGCCTCGAGGCGCCCGAAGCGCGCATCGTCAAGGAAACCCTGGTCCGTCGCCGCTGGAACAAGACGCGCGCCGCCGGCGAGCTCGGTCTCTCGTGGGCCGGTCTGCGCGCCAAGCTGACGCGCTACGGACTGGATCGCGACGGAACGCCCGGCCACGGCGGTCAGTCCTTGCGGAACAGGGCGTCGAGCGGATTCTCGCTCGGCCGGGTGGTGGTCGCCGAGGCTCGTCGCGCGCTGAATTCCTCTTCGATGTTGTCCCGGTAGTAGCTCCACGCCGAAGCGGAACCGGCGAGCCGGCGCCAGACTTCGTCGCCGACCCCGGCGTGGTCGAGCACGGTGCCGTCGTCGAATTCGACCCGCAGCGTGCGGGTGCGACGGTCGTAGCCGGCGGCCCTGAGCCGGCCCGAGTGAATCTGCTTCATCTCCATCGTTCGCCTCCTCCGTTCTGGCCGGCGCGCCACCGGCGTCCGAGGGATCGCGAGGGCGATCCTCGATCGGGCCTGCCAACTCATTCACGCACGTCGTCGGCCAGCAAGCGACGAAACTCGCGGGCGCCGAGCGGGGTGACGTCGACCACTCGCGAATCCGGCCGTCGCCGGAGCCAGCCGAGGGAACCGAGCCGCGCATATAGGGATGCGCCGAGGGCACCGCCGAGATGGTGGCGTCGTTCGCTCCAGTCGAGGCAGGGACGGCATGGCAGTCGCCGGCGCTGCATTGCCGCGCCGACGTCGACACCGAGAGCGCCGAACCAGGGCGATGCCCGGCTGCCCGGCTCGACAGAGTCGCCGTCGACGCGGATCACGCCGCGCGCCAGCATTGATTCGTACAGGTGCACGCCGAGTTCGCCGGCGAGGTGGTCGTAGCATACCCGCGCCTTGCGCAACGCCGGCTCGCGCGGACTGCCCCGCAGGCGCACCGCGCCGGTGCGGAAGGCGACACCCATCAACGACTCGAGCACTCGCGCGACGTCCGGTGCAGCCAAGCGGAAATAGCGATGTCGCCCCTGGCGCGATACGGCCAGCAGGCCGGCATCGACCAGACGGTTCAGATGCGCGCTGATGGTCTGCTTGGTGACACCGGCAATGGCCGCCAGTTCGGTCGCGGTCAACGCCCGGTCGGCCATCAGCGTGGTCAGCACCTCTGCCCGTGTGGTGTCGCCGATCAAGGCCGCGACGCGGGCGATGTGGGGGCCGTCCCTCAGCGAAAGCTCACCCGGCGTCCGCCTGACCGGATCTGCGTCGGGGGCGGGCCGGTCACGTTCCGGTTCCTGGGATGCGTTCATGGTTCGATCGTAGGCGAACCATCGATCCGCTACAAGCGCCTAGCATGGTCTCTCCCCGACTCCGGAGCACGCCATGATCGTCTGCCTGATCCACTACCGCATCGATCCCTTCCAGCGCGACGCATTTCGCCGCTATGCCGAGAACTGGGTCCACATCATTCCGCGCTGCGGCGGACACCTGCTGGCCTATTTGCTGCCGCACGAGGGCAGTATCGACGACGCCTGGGGGCTGATCGGTTTCGAGTCGATGGCCGCCTACGAAGACTATCGCGCGCGGCTGCGCGAAGATGCCGCCGGTCGTGCGAATTTCGCGTTCGCCGCGCGGGAGCGCTTCATACTGCGCGAGACCCGCAGCTTCCCGATGTTGGCAACGGGGTCTTTGGACCGACGGCCGGTAGGCGAGGAGGCACAGCCATGATTGCCGTGATCTTCGAGGTGGTGATCGCGCGGGGTCGCCAGCGCGACTATCTGGGCCTCGCCGAGCAGCTGAAATCCCGGCTGGCCGAAGTGGACGGCTTCATCTCGATCGAGCGATTCCAGAGCCTGGTCGACGCCGACAAGTTGCTGTCGCTGTCGTTCTGGCGGGACGAAGCGTCGATCACCCGCTGGCGCGACGACGAAGCGCATCGGGCGGCACAAGGTGCCGGGCGCGGCGGCATCTTTGCCGACTATCGGCTTCGCGTGGCGGAGGTCTCTCGCGACTACGGCATGCATGATCGCGAGCAGTCGCCACCCGGTTCGGTCGATGGCGGGTGAAGGCGGGCGCAGCAACCGATCGCGAAGCCCGATCGGCCGAAGGACGGCAATTCCGGGGGACGCAATCCAACTACCGTCGCGGAGCGTCGAGATCGAGGTCGTGCTGGCGCCTGCGGGAGTTTCACCGTCCATCGGCAGGCCGCGCGTCGGTCGATCCGTGTCGACATGCACGGCGATCCGGACACCGAGACGCGCGTCGTGCCGGCGCGGCCGATGCGGGCGACGGTGGCCTGTTTCGTGCGCCATTCAAGGGACGCCACGGCTGGTACTGGGAGAAACACGGCGATCGCCCGGTGACCGTTCGCCTTCGAACCGCGGGCTGCGACGAGAAGCTGTCCATGCCCTGAGGCGCACGTGGTCCGTTGCACGGACGGCGTGGTAAGCATCGGCCGTTGCCGCCGGTCATCGCCATGACAAGGTCGAGGGACTGCCATGTCGATTTATCGTGACACTGGAATCGCACCATCCGAAATCACGCCGCGCCAGAACTTCGAGCGTCGCCGTTTCCTGCGCTGCGCCGTCGGCACGTTGGCCGCAGGCTTGCTGCCGGCGCCTGCGCTGGCGTCCAACGCGGCAGATACGGTGGCCCTGTCGGCGCGCCGCGCGGCGCATTGGTCAACGTCGGAACCGCTGACGCCGCTCGCCAAGTTGCTCGCCTACAACAACTTCTACGAATTCGGCTCGTCGAAGTCCGACCCTGCGTTGTACGCGCACAAGCTGCCGATCCGGCCGTGGACCGTCGTCGTCGACGGTTTGGTGGCCCGACCGCGGCGTTTCGACCTCGACGATCTGCTGCGCCTCGCCCCGCTGGAGGAACGCGTCTACCGGCTGCGTTGCGTCGAGGCGTGGTCGATGGTGGTGCCGTGGATCGGCTATCCGCTGGCCACCTTGCTGAGGGCGGTGGAACCCCTCGGGTCGGCGAAATTCGTCGAGTTCCAGAGCTTTTACGATCCCGAAGTGGTGACGCCGCACTTCTTCGGCTTTCTCGAGTTCCCGTACGTCGAGGGGCTCCGCCTGGACGAGGCCCTGCATCCACTGACCCTGTTCACGCTCGGCCTATACGGCGAGACCCTGCCGCGGCAAAACGGCGCGCCGGTTCGCATCGTCGTGCCGTGGAAGTACGGCTACAAGAGCGCCAAGTCGATCCAGCGCATCCGCCTGGTCGAGGAGCAGCCGTTGACCAGCTGGCCCAAGGCCGAGCATCGCAACTACGGCTTCTACGCCAACGTCAACCCCGGGCTCAGCCACCCGTACTGGGACCAGTCGCGCGAGCGGCGGATCGGCGACATCTTCAAGCGGCCGAGCCAGATGTTCAACGGTTACGGCGATGCGGTGGCTTCGATGTACGCCGGCATGGATCTGCAGCGCAACTTCTGAGCCGCCGCAGGTATCGGGCGCCGCGTCACGAGAAGCGGTCGCGCCGCTCGCTGGCGATCTGGACCGCGTGGTGGATCATCCGGGCGGTCGCCTCGGGACCCTCGAAGCGGCTGGATTCCTCGATCGTCTTGTAGGCCAGCGCGAGCAGCCCGCGCATCTTCTGGAAGGCCGGCGGATTGCTGCAATTGACCGGGGTATGGCCCTCGAGGATCGACTGGACCATGCCGGGGTCCCGCAGCCTGACGTTGCACAGCGCCCCGAGCCCGGCGAGTTCGAGAGCTATCTGGTCCAGGTCCTGATCGAAATGGGCGAAGTGTGTCATCCGTGTAAGCGTCCCGGGAAAAAGGAAAGCGATTGTGGTGCAATGCAGCATTGCTGACGATCGATGACATCCTAGCCGGGAACGGGCGCGTTGTCGCAATTCGCGACCGACGGTTGGCAGAATGGCGCATTGCGGAAGGAGTGGCGTCCGAATGAGTGGGTGCAGGCCCGGAAGAGGTCCCGGCATCCGGAGGATTTGAAGATGTTTCTGCGCAAGATGGAATCGCGCGCCCGGCTGAGTCTGGCGCTGCAGGGTGGCGGCGCCCATGGTGCATTTACCTGGGGTGTCCTCGATGCCCTGCTCGAACACGGCCGCTTCGGATTCGACGGCATCAGCGGCACCAGCGCCGGCGCGATGAACGCGGTGGTGATGGCCCACGGCTGGATCAGCGGCGGGCGTGACGGCGCTCGCGAGGCGCTGGACACTTTCTGGAATGCGATCTCCGACACGCCGCCTTTCGAGATGGCGGTGCCGGACGGTCGTGGCGACGGCGCGCTGGTGAACCCGGTCATGAAGTTCATGCTGCGCTTGTCGTCGGTGTTCTCGCCGAGCGAACTGAATCCGCTCGACCTCAATCCGCTGCGCGACGTGATCGAGGCCCAGGTGGACTTCGAGCGGTTGCGGCGGCGCTGTCCGCTGCGCCTGTTCATTGCGGCGACACAGGTCAATACCGGCAAGTTGCGACTGTTCCGAAACCATGAGATCGGCCCCGACGCGTTGCTGGCTTCGGCCTGCCTGCCGACCATGCATCACACTGTGGAGATCGACGGCGAACCTTACTGGGATGGTGGCTATGTCGCCAATCCGGCGGTCTTCCCGCTGTTCTACGAGTGTGCCAGCCGGGACGTGCTGCTGGTGTTGCTCAATCCGCTGCGCCATCTTGCGACGCCGAAGACCGCCGACGAAATCCGCATGCGTGCCCTCGAACTGTCGTTTTCCGCCAACTTTCTGCGGGAAATGCGGATGTTCGCCCACGCCAGGGAATACGCCGAGGCGGTGCCATGGTGGCGGCGCGGGCGCCTGGAACGTCGGTTGCTGGCCGCCAATTTCCATCTGATCGAGGCGGGCGAACTGCTCGGGCAACTGGCGCCGGAATCCAAGCTCACGCCAAACCGGGCATTCCTGCACGGTCTGCGCGAACTCGGCCGACAGCATGCGCTGTCCTGGCTGAATGAAAAGAGCGGCTGCCTCGGCAACCGCTCTTCGGTGGAAATCGACGGGCTGTTCAACTGACCCGCGGCCGCCCTGGGTCAGGGCAACATCATGCCGCGGATCATGTAGAAGATCATCGCCGCCATCACCGCCGACGCCGGCACCGTGACGACCCAGGCGGCGGCGATACGCAACAGCTGCGAGCGTTTGACCAGTTCCTGCTTGTAGACCTTGCGCAGGCGGCGACGCTCCATCTTCGAGAAATGGGCCGGGTCGAGCTGCTGCTTGGCCTGCCGCTTGAGTTCGCGCAGCATGTCGCCCTTCTCCTCGACCTTGGCCTTGGTGAAGCGCTCGATGAAGGCTTCGATGGCCGCCTTGTCGCCCTCCGGGTGGTGGTCGACGATGTCGTCGACCATGCGTGCGTAGTTCCGTTTCAGGTATTCGCGCAGGAATCCGACGCCGAAGACGCCGCCGACTGCGATGTGGGTCGAGCTGACCGGCAGCCCCAGCTGGCTCGCGACGATCACCGTGATCGTCGCGGCCATCGCAATGCAGTAGGCGCGCATCTGGTCGAGTTCGGTGATCTCCGAACCCACCGTGCGGATCACTTTCGGGCCGAACAGACCGAGACCGATCGCGATGCCGAGGGCACCGACCATCATCACCCAAAGCGGGATCGCTGCCTTGCTGTGGAGCGCGCTGTCGGTGGTGGTCAGCGCATCGACGATCGCTGCCAGCGGTCCGACCGCGTTGGCGACGTCGTTCGAGCCGTGGGCGAACGACAGCAGGGCGGCAGCGAACACCAGTGGAACCGTGAACAGGCGATTGACGCCCTGCTTGCTGTTCTCGATGGTGCTCGCCTGTCGCCCGATCATCGGCCGGACGATGAAGAACACGCCGGCCGCGATCGCCAGCCCCGACAGGGCGGCGGTAAAGAACCCGATCTTGACGATGTGCTTGACGCCCTTGAGCATCAGGTAGGTGCCGAAGGCCCAGGCCATAACGCCGACGAGATACGGCACCACGCGTCGGGCGGCGGCCGCCATGTCCGCCTGATAGGTGATGTAGCGCTTGATGAAATACAGGAAGCCCGCAGCGATGATGCCGCCCAGCACCGGTGAAATGACCCAGCTTGCCGCGATCGATCCGACCTTGCTCCAGTTGGCCACGCCCATGCCGGCGGCGGCAATGCCGGCTCCGAGAACCGCGCCGACGATCGAATGGGTGGTCGATACCGGTGCGCCGACCGCGGTCGCAATGTTGAGCCAGATTGCACCGGCCAGTAGGGCCGCCATCATCAGCCAGACGAAGGTCTGGCCGGAGGGCAGCTGGCCCGCATCGACGATGCTGCTCTTGATCGTGTCGACGACTTCGCCGCCGGCGACCAGCGCGCCGGCTGCTTCGAAGATCGCGGCGATCAGCAATGCACCGGCCAGGCTCAGGGCCTTTGATCCGACTGCCGGGCCGACATTGTTGGCGACATCGTTGGCGCCGATGTTCATGGCCATGTAACCGCCGATCATTGCAGCGATCACCAGTACCATGCTCGGCGCCTGACCCCGGGTAGACGCGAACAACATCACGCCGACGATGAAGAGCAGCGCCATGCCGAGCCGCGCGAGTTCGTTGCGACCGGGCTGGGTTGCGCGCTCGATCTCGCTGAGATGCTTGAGTTCCACGAGAATCTGCCGCCGATAAAAGCCCGGGATTGTTGCAGAAACGCTACTGAAACAAAAGTCGAATTTGTGTCAGAAGAGCATTTCGACGCCGATTCCGGCCGCCCAGCTCTTGTCGCGCTCGGCCGCGTCCTCGTCGCGCGGCCAGAAATGGCCGACGATGAACTCGCCCAGAAGCCAGTCTTCGTAGATCGCCTTGCGGTAGATGCCGCGCACGCCGTATTCGGTGACCGGCAGGGTCGAGCCGGTTTCACCGTTGATCAGGCCTTCGAGCGAAAGTTGGCGCGGTCCGCCGAGATGCAGGTAGAGGCCGACACTCGATTGCCAGGCCAGCGCGTCGGTGGACTGCGACAGCGTTGCAGAGTTGCGCCAGCGGAACTCCAGCCGGCGGGTGAACTCGTGGTGGTAGTTGAGCGCCGTGGTCAGGCCGAAGCCTTCCTTGGCCTCCCAGAACAGGGTCTCGCGGAATTCGATCTCGTCGCTCTCGGCCGGGTACCACTGCTTGACGAAGCGGGCCTGGACGAAGGGACGCAGCGGTCCTCGGACGCCGCCCCTGAGGTCGATGTTCTCGCGCAGCGCGTAGCCGAGACCGGCGAAGAAGGTATGGTCCTCGTCTTCCTGTTCGGCGAGCAGCCGCTGGCGCCGGGAGAACTCGTCAGGCTGGTCGGTCACGACCTCACGCTCGTTGGCCTGGCCGAAGTACAGGTAGGCCTTGTTCTTCAGGTTGGGAAGATCGAACTTGCCGCGGAAGTCCAGTCCGGTGCGCAATCCGTCGTCACGCCGCCACAGGGTGTTCAGGCTGAGGCGACCATTGACCAGTCGCCGCGTCGGCTCGGGTGGCACGTCTCCGAACCAGCCATCGACGGTGCGGCCGACCGCCTCGAAGAAATCCCTCAGATGGTCGCGCGAGTCGTGCAGCCAACCGATGCGCTCCGGCGCCTGTTCGAGGGCCGCGGCTCCCAGCGACTTGCGGATCGGGCTCTCGACCAGATCGCTCCCTGGGTCGGTCTGGGCACTCACCGCCATCGGCGCCGCCAACAGCAGCCCCAGCGCAGCAGCCCGCAACAGGCTTGTTCGCACGGCGTCTCGGGTAGTCAAGATAGGGCTTCAGTATAACGATGGGGCTGACGTGCGCCGTGGCAGGCGTTACGGTGGCAGCCATTCCGTCCAGCCATTGAGGTAGCATAGATCCGGGCGCCCGCGCCCGGTCTGCATGCGATATGGATCAGTCCTTGCAAAATCTGCCCTGGCTCGAATTCGTCCATGAAGTTGCCGCCGACCTTTCCGACGGCAAGCTGGTGTTTCCGACGTCATTTGATATCACGATCAAGCTGCGCGAGTTGTTACGCTCGGAAACCGCCGGCATCGACGAGATCACCCAGGCGATCTCGGCCGACCCGTTGCTCGCGGCGCGCCTGATCCAGGTTGCCAACTCCGCGGCGTTTGCGTCGGCGGGTGGCTCGACCAGCAACATTCGGGCAGCGGTGGTGCGGCTCGGACTCGAGCAGGTGCGCAACCTCGCGATGGCGGTGGCGATGGCGCAGTTGGTGACCTATCGCCAGATGGTGCCTTACCGGACACTCGGTCAGAAGCTGCTGCAGCATTCGCGGTGGGTTGCCGGCTGTTCGGTGATCCTGGCCCGAGCGCACTCGACGATCGACGCCGGATCGGCGTACTTCGCCGGATTGATCCACGATATCGGTGTGTTCTATCTGCTCTTCAGATTGTCCCATCATACCGAGTTCGGCATGGATACCTCCGAACTGCATGCCTTGCTGCGCGAGTGGCACGGACAGATCGGGCACGCCGTACTGGCGACGCTCGGGGTGCCGGAGATCTTTCAGGATGCCGTGGCCGAACACGAGGCCATCCGGCCGATCCACGGCCTCGCGCAACTACCGGACCTGGTCTTCGTCGCCAACCTGCTGTCCGAATCGGAACCTGCCGGGCGGTCGCCGCTGGGCAGGGACACTGCGGTCGGCGGCGGTGTCACGGTGGACCGTCTGGAAGCCTATCGGGCGAGCGTGGTCGGCGCGCGCGGCGAAATCGAATCACTGTCGAGGGCATTTGCGTGAGCAACGATGTGGGGGACAAGGCAAATCGGGCCGAGGCCTGGAGCGAATTCGTTCGCCAGATTGCAATCGATCTTTCCCGTGGCAAGGTGGTGTTCCCGACTTCGTTCGATACCACGATCCGGTTGCGGGAGGTGCTGCGCTCCGAACGCACCGGTGCCATCGAACTGGTGCGCATCATCGCGGCCGATCCGCTGCTGTCGACCCGGGTTGTGCAGGCGGCGAATTCGGTCGCCTATGCGCGCCTCGGACCGCGCGTGAGCGACATCAAGTCGGCCGTCATCCGCATCGGCTCCAACCAGGTCAAGACACTGGCAACGGCCGTGGCAATGGCGCAGCTGGTCACCTATCGACGCATGCTGCCGTTCCGAACCATCTGCCACAAGGTGATCGAACATAGCCGCCAGGTGGCGGCCTACGCGTTCATCCTGGTCCGTGCCCATTCACGTCTGGACGGCGACAAGGCGCTGTTCGCGGGACTCATCCACGACATGGGGACCTTGTATCTGTTGTTCAGGCTGTCGGAGCGTCCGGATCTGTTCGGCGATGCCGCGGGCCTTCGCAATCTGCTGATCACCTGGCGTGGGCAGATCGGCCATTCCGTGATGGCTGCGCTCGACGTCACGCCGGAGATCCAGGAGGCGATCGTCGCCTTCGACGACATGAGCGAATCCAGCGGCATCGAAAGCCTGGCCGACACCTTGTTCATCGCCGATACGCTGGTCGAACTGGATGGCCCCAACGTCGAGCCGGTGCGGGCTGGCGACCCCAAGCTGCGCGCGGCAAAGATCGAGGGCCTCGAGGCGTTCCAGCAGACGATCAGCGAACACACCGGCGAGATTCGGGACTTGATGCGCGCGGTCGGCTGATCCCACGGCCGTCGCCGTGCAGTGACTGTCAGGCGCGTTGTCCGCCGGCGAGCAGGTGGGCCACGAACGCGTCGTCGTGATCGCGCTGGTGGTGCGTCGCGAAGTCATGGAGCATCTTGCCCAGCCTGGACAGCATGGCCGGATGCATGATTTCGGCCGAGCAGATCAGGCGGCAAATCTCACTGCTGAAGTCGGCATGGCTCTCGATGTGCGAACGGAACCGGTCCGGCGCCTGCTCGCGATACTCGAACACCTTCATCAGGCTCTCCTCGTGTAGGAAGTGCTGTGTGACGGTGCTGATGGTTTCCTGCAGCAGATGCGCGATGTCCTCTTCCGGCGCCTCGCCCCGGTCACCGGACGCGTGCGATAGCAGGCGCCCGGCGAGATGCGCGAGGGCACTGTGTCCGTCGGCGAGATCGGATAGGTCCGTTGGCTTCGGTCCGGGCTGGTGGTTTTCTGGGGCCATCGTATCGGCGCGTGAGGCGAAGGTGAGGCGGAAGGTGAGAAGCCCCGATTTTACAACTTAAGTTGTAGGAATGCGGCTTACGCCGTTGCGGGGGCGGGCTCGTGCGGAAGAGGCCCGCACCCGGACAGAAAAAAGCGGCACCCGCAGGTGCCGCAACCGAGGAGAACGGAGTCGCCGATGGCGAACCGTCAAGAGTCGGTGGTTGGCGTCCTCCGCTGGGACACCTCGGTTCGCGCCAGCGGATGCTTGCCCTTGCCGGCCGTGGCTCGGTGCCAGGTCCGGGTGGGAATCGAGCTTGTGCCCGTGCCCAACTCGATCACACCACCGATAATGAAGTCTGGCTGGCGTCGAGCGTGCGACCGTCCGGCAGCGGGCGCGTGCATGCCGTCGGAATCCAGTGTCTGCAACGGGCTCGGATTGGCACCACTGCGGTCAGTACCTGGCGCCGGTCGACGATTCGCAGTGGCCGACCAGCTTCTGACCATCGCCGCGGTAGATCAGCTTGCCTGATACACGACTGAGGAACAGTCGGCCCTTGCCGTCGGTCGCGACGATCGACGTGTCCGAAAGGGTCTCGATCGTGAGGGTGCCGGCATCCACGCCTTCCACTTCCCTGCGCAACTCGTTCGCGTCTCGGTCGACGATCAACAGCATCTCGCTGTCGTCGACCTCGCAAACGATGTACTTCAATGGCCGTACCGGGGCCATTGCCGCGGCTCCGCTCGAAGGCGCCGGCACCGCCGTTTGCGGCATCGATGGCGCCGTCGCGGTGGCCGTTGCTGCAGCCGCCGAAACGGCTGGTGGGTGCGCCGATGCCGCCGCGGCTGGCGGTGCTGCGGCCGCTGCCGCCGTTGCGGGTGCCGGTGCCTGGGCTTGCTGTGGGCCAGCGCTGCATTGGCGATCGAAGTACGTCGCCAGTCCGGTCTTGGAGGCGTGTTTGATGACCTGATTGTTGTTGATCAGGAAGAAATGCAATTGATTGGATTTCTTGGTGATGCCTTCGGTTCTGCCCTGAATGCACACGCGATACCCATACAAAGTGGTCGACGAGGTGTACGACCTGTCGGCATATCGGTCCGGCGGATTGACGAAATAAATGCTGTCGGGCTCGATACTGTCCTGTGGCGGATGTTCCTTCAGATATTCGAGTACGATCGATTTGTATTCGCTTGGATACGCGCCGTAGTCCACCGTCGTGGGTGTGGACTCTTGCTGGCCGGGCGGGGTGAATGCGCATCCTGCCATGACTAGCGTGGCGATCAGCGTGGTTGATGTGCTCTTCATTGCTTCCCTCGATAACGCTGCCGAAACGATTTTCTCGCCGGAGATCGATCCCTGTCCGGTCTCGTCCTCGGCGGTCCGTCATGCATTCTGCGCCTGCTGGCACGCGATCGCCGAATCACCTGTGCTGCCGAGCTTGCTGCACCGGCATCATGCCTGACTGCCGTTCAGATGGCAGTGGCCCGATGCGTGGCAAGGATTCTCGCCACGCATCGGGCCACCGGCTTCTTACATGCGCGCTTTCAGAGGCCGGCCATCGGTGCCGCTCCCGCAATGCCACCGCAGTTCGTGGCCACGGTTGCTTCCGCGACAACGGCGGTCGAATCAGACCTCATCGAGACGACAGTTCTCTTAGAAGAAGAAGGTTCCGCCCAGGATCACGCTATCCAGATCTTTTGCGCCGTCATAGGCGGCAGAACAGGCTGCGGAATTGCAGTCGACGTCGAGACTCAGCTTCTCGTAGGTCAGATAGACGACCAGGCTCGGGCCGAAGTTCTGGTTCAGGGCCACGCCGGAACGGGTCAGATCCGAACCGGTGATGCCGCCGCCGCCCATACCGAACTGATCCTTGTAGCTGGCGTACTGAACGGAAATCGCGGTATCGCCGAGATCGATCCACTTCTTCTTGATGCCGAACTTGAGGTGATACGCATCGGTGTCATCGCCAGAGTTCGCGGCCGCATCGTCGGCCGACTCGTTCTGATAGGCCAGCGTGCCGAAGAGGCCCGTTCCGGTATCCATCACGCCGACCTGGATCTGGAAGGTTTCGGACTGGCTGCCACCGACGTTTGCCCCGCCGTTGCCGACGTTGATCGCATAACCACCATGCAGCATGACCTTCAGGCCGCTCATGTCGGTGGTGTACTTGGCAGCGATATCGTAAATTTCGTCGTTGGCGAAACCGACGGCAATATTCAGGCCCTCGGCCAACTGCGGCAGGTCATAGCGGAAACCCTTGCGATAGATGCCGTTGCAGTCGATGCCGATGCCCAGGCCCGGCGTGGCCAGACACTGCGCAAAGCTTCCCCAGACGGTATTGGTGGCGCCTGCACCGAGGCCCTGGATCGTGAATCCGTTGAAGCGGAACAGCGGTGAAATCTGGGTCCAGAGCGTTCCCGACGGATCGGCCAGCACGGCGATGTTGTCGGTGGGCATGCTTTGCAGACCCATCGTGACCTTACCCCAGCTACCCTCCAGATAAATACTCTTGCCGAGCGTACCGATCGTATCGCCGGCGCCCGAACCCCCGGAAGCACTCTGGCTCGAGAACAGCAGCGGCGTCTCGCTGCTCTGGTTGGGCTCGAGAATGATTTCCATACCGGCTTTCATGCTGGTATTGGGCACGTCGGCCGAAGCGGAAAAGGTGATCCGGCTGTTCAGCGTCGTTCCGTTGTCAGTCGTCTGGAAGGTGTCGCTATCTACGCCGTCGTCGTAGTAGACCATGCCCTCATTGACCCATCCCGAAATGTTCAGGTTGGACTCGGACAGCGCTGCCTGGGAAAAACCGAGTGCCATGATGCCGATGGCAATTTTCTTGGCGGAACCGATACTGTTTTTCACTCTATACTCCTCCGGGTTTTTGCATTGGCCGTGAATCTAGCGGTACACGTGTTGCCGCTCGCGAGCCTACATTGACGCCAATGTGAACACAATTACTTCTGAAAGGTCCTGTAGATAAACTGCAACAACGCGCTTTGCACCAAGCTGCCAATTTAAATTGGCAATACAAAACCCTCCCGTTTCGTCGGGTTATGCGTGTCGCCAAAGCGTGTTTGTCGACGGTTTGGCGGAATCTTTTCGATTCGCGAAAACCGCGACGGTGCTGCGACAGGAACGTGAGCAACTCAGCGCATCGGACCGCGGTGGGCACGTCGGAATGATCGGCCGCGGCGACGGTGGCTGTTCGCCGTTGGGGTGTGTCAGCCTGACGCGAAGGGTGGGCGCAATCGGCGCGCCGCAGCGGTGCTCATCAACATTCTGATATCTCCGGAAATTGGTCTATTGCGTCCGCAACGGCTGTTGACGGGTGCTGGACAGCCGCATAAGGAACAAGACCTAAGCGCGATGTTCGTGCCTAATTTCACGCGGCTTGGCCGGGAAGCCCGGATGTACGTGCAACTTGTTGAATTGATGATGGGTTCTTGTCTGCCTGCGTCGCCGGACGATTCGCTACCGTACTGTGCCTGTGTTCAAAAAATGGACAGTTGCGTCGTCGTCGGTGTGGCATGGCGCAGCACCCGGGCAGTTCGTTGCCGGTACTGCGCGAAACCTTTGCCAGCCACGAAAGATCAAAGCCCGGATGCCGTCGGCGGGCGACGTCCGGGCGCCCGGGCTTGCTCCTCGGCCGCGCGTCAATTGAATTGATAACGGGCGCCGATGCCGGCGTACCAGGCAACGCCGGTCCCCGGTTCGTAGAAGCGCCCGTTGCGATCGCCGACGATCACCGAGCCGACGTATTGGCGATCGAACACATTGTCGACGCGCAGCAATTGCTCGATGCGCCAGTCGCCGCGACGCTGCTCTGCGCTCAGGCGCAGGTTCAGGATCGCGTAGCTCGGCGCCGACTGCTCGGTATTGCTGTCCTCGACAAACACCTTGCTGCGGTAGAAGCCTTCGACTGCGGCGGTCAGGTCACCGCCCGGCTTCCAGGCGAGTTCGGCAAATACGGTTGTGCGCGGGATGCCGGGCATCCGCCGGCCTTCCTCGATGGTGTCGCCGCCAGACGAGAATCCTTCGTCGTAGATCGCCCGCAACTGGGTCACTGCCGCACGAGTGAACAGCGTACGGCTCAGTTCCGAGTCGACCGCCAGCTCTATGCCTTCGCGCAGGGTTTCGGCAGCGTTCTGGTAGGCGGTGCGTCCGCCTAGGGAACTTGCGACCACCAGTTCATCCTTGGTGCGAATCCGGAACGCCGCGACGTTGATGCGGGTGGCTTCGCCGACCAGCGCTTTTGCGCCGACCTCGAACTGGGTGCTGCGGGCCGCCTCCAGATCGAAGCCGAAGCTGCCGTCGCCGCCGGAATAGGACAGTTCGCCGAGGGTCGGGGTTTCGAAGCCGCGGGCGGCGCTGGCATAGACATTGACTGCCGGGCTGACCGCGTAGGCGATGCCGATCGCCGGCGTGGTCTTGCGATAGCTCACCGAACCGCCGTCATCGCCGTTCGACAGAAAGTCGTCGTCGACCTCGAACTTCACATGACTGTGGCGCAGGCCCGCCTGCAGGGTCAGCGGACCGCGTTGCCAGGCGAGTTGCACGTACGGGTCGAGGCTGGTGACCGTATCGGTTTCGTCCCGGCGCAGGGCGCCACGCACGCCGAGCGTGTCGCCGACGAAGTTCTCGTAGCCCTGGCGGTCGTCTTCGGATCGGTCGTAATCAGCGCCGGCGGTCACCGTCAGCTTGCCCTGCCCGATCGCGACCTCCTGGATCCAGCGGGCCGCGACGCCGTAGAAGTTGCGATCGAAATCGACGATGCCGCCGGAGTGGGTCGGACTGCCCTGAACGAAGGCTGGGATCGCCAGCACCTGCATGACACTGCGCGTGCCCGCATAGGCTGAGAACTGCAGCTGGCCGCTGCCGATGCGACGCTCGTAGTTCATGCCGCCCTGGACGTGCTCGATGTCCTTGCGGGTATCGAACTCCAGCGCACGATCCTCGACACCTGCGGGATCGGTCTGGAAGGTCTCCCAGGTGAGGCCGAGCGGATCTTCGGTATCGTCCTGTCGCAATCCGTTGGCGACCAGCGTCAGCTTGCTGTCGGCATCCGGGCGGAGGGTGATCTTGGCGAAGCCCTGATCGCGCGTCGCCGCGCTGTGCTCGCGGTAGCCGTCGGTGTCGAAGCGGGATGCGTCGATCAGGAAGCCGCCGCTGCCGAGCGCGCCTTCGGCGCCGAGTTCGATCTTGCTGGTCGAAAAGGATCCGCCGATCAGGCGTCCCGACAGTTTGGTCGGGCCTTCGCCGTCCCGCGTGAACAGTTGAATCACGCCGCCGGAACTGTTGCCGTACACAGAGGAGAAGGGACCTCGCAGGACTTCGATGCGTTCGGCCATGTCGAGGTTGAAGGTCGCAACCTGGCCTTGGCCGTCCGGCGTCGACGCGGGGATTCCGTCGGCGATCAGCTTGACCCCACGTACACCGAAGGCCGAACGCGCGCCGAAGCCCCGGGACGAGATCTGGAGATCCTGGGCATAGTTCTGGCGATTCTGTATCACCAACCCGGGTACTGCCACCAGCGATTCCGACGCATTCACGCCCAACTGACCCTGACGGACGGCCTCGGCACCGACGACGTCGATCGAGAACGGTTGCTCGAAGCTCGAGGCCTCGGCCCGGCTGCCGGTGACCGTGACCGGTTTCAGGGTCAGTCCCGACGGCTGTGCGAAGCACGTGGCGGTCAGGCCGAACATTCCGAGCACAGCGGTGGCAATCGGCGTAAGGTGCCGGGAACTGCAATGGGCGATCATGCTTCCTCCTCGATGGTCTCTGGTGTGGCGACTGGCTGTCCGCCGGCCGAGACTCTAGTCCCGTCGCGGCAATCGTGCATCGGCCTGCGATCGTTTGCAGGGTAGAGAAAATCATGAGAAGTGCCGGTTTGTCCCGGTCGGGGGCGCCGCGCTGTCAAGGAGGGCGCCATGAAAATCTTCCGTACGCTGTTCATCGCTGCCCTCGTCGTCAGTGGCGGCGTGCTTGCCTCCGGCGACGATGCCGATCTGGACGAAATCCTGCGCAATCCCACGATCGGCAACTACAAGGGCTACGCCGAATTCAAGATGGCACGCTACGATTCTGCCCGCAGGATCTGGGAGGCCCTCGACCGCGCCGGATTTGGCGAAGCTGCCTTCAATCTCGGAGTCCTCTACGAGGACGGGCTCGGCGTCGACGCAAACATCGAGCGTGCCCTGTCCTACTATCGTCGTGGCGCCGAGAACGGCAGCGTCAAGGCCCAGTTCCGGATCGGCAAGCTCTTCTGGCTGGGAGCGCCCGGGATTCTGCCCGACCACGAAGAGGGGCGTCGATACCTGGCGATGGCGGCAGCCAACGGAGACAGCGATGCGGCCGCCTATCTCGCCGATGGCCCCGAGCCCAGGGGGCCGCTGGCGGAAGCCGATCGTGCGCTGGCCACGGGCGAACCGAAGCGCGCGGCAGAGATCCTCGCCGCTGCGGCCCTGGACGGCAATGTCCGCGCGCAGACCCGGCTGGCATGGTGCTACGAGGCCGGTCGGGGGGTCGATCGCGATCTGTCGATGGCCGTCCAGTGGTTCGAGCGGGCGGCGCAGGCCGGCGACCCCGAAGCGATGTACGCGCTGTCGGTGATGCATGCGACCGGCGCCGGACGTGAGAAGGACGACGAGCTGGCCCGCCAATGGTTGGAACGCAGTGCCGCCGGCGGATTTGCCCCGGCCGTGGCCGAATTGATCCGATAGGCAGCCGTCACGCTAGGTTTTCGACAACGGCGCGTTATCGAGCGCAGCCCGGATTTCGTGCGCCAACTGGTCGATGTGATAGGGCTTGGTGATCAGGCGCACCGGTGACGACAGGTTCTCGAGCTGCTGGATCGCGTTGCCGGTGTAGCCCGACGTGTAGAGCACTTCGAGGTCGGGTCGTCGTTCCCGCGCGCGCCTCGCGATTTCCGGCCCGTTGAGGCCTCCCGGCAGGACGACGTCGGTAAACAGCAGCCGTACGTCTGCATGTTGGTCGAGCAGTTCGAGGCCGGCGGCACCGTCCGGCGCATCGACGACCACGTAGCCGAGCGAGCGAAGCACCCGGCAGGCAAGCGCGCGAACGTCGGGTTCGTCCTCGATCACGAGGATCTTCTCGCTGCCACCGATCCGGGGCGCGGCTTGCCGGTCGGCCTCCGCCGGAGCCCTGTCGCCGGTCGAGCGCCGCAACTCGGGCAGGAACAGCTTGATCGTGGTGCCGTAGCCGGGCTCGCTGTAGATCTTGACATGCCCGCCCGACTGCTTGACGAAGCCATAGACCATGGCAAGCCCGAGGCCGCTGCCCTTGCCGGTCTCCTTGGTCGTGAAGAACGGGTCGAAGGCCCGTGCGACGATCTCCTGGCTCATCCCGATACCGGTGTCGGACGCCGCCAGCATGACATAGCTGCCCGGCGTGACATCGACCTCGAGCGACGCGTAGTCTTCGTCCAGTTCCACCGCCGCCGTCTCGATCGTGAGTACGCCACCGTCGGGCATCGCGTCCCTGGCATTGACGGCCAGGTTGAGCAGTGCCACCTCCAACTGCGATGGGTCCGCCAGCGCGGGCGGGATGTCGGCGCCGTGGCGGATATCGATTCGCACGGTCTCGCCGAGTGACCGTCGCAGCATGTCGGCCATGCCTTCGACCAGTTCCTTCATGCTGATCGGGACTGGCGACAGCCGCTGACGCCGCGAAAACGCCAGCAGCGTGCGATTCAGATTGGCGCCCCGTTCGACCGCCTTGGTCGCGGCCCGGATCAGTTCAGTGCCGAATTCATCGTTCCCGAGGTGACGCGCGAGGATGTTGAGATTGCCCAGCACCACGGTCAGCAGATTGTTGAAATCGTGGGCTACGCCACCGGTCAACTGGCCCACCGCCTCCATCTTCTGCGCCTGATGCAGTGCTTTCTCGGCCTGCTTCCGGTCGGAAATCTCGGTCTGCAGCGCCTGGTTCGCCCGTTCCAGTTCGGCCGTTCGTTCCCGCACCCGCTGTTCGAGGCCGTCGCGAGCATTGCGCAGCGCGGTTTGCACCATGGTCCGTTCCGTGCTGTCGCGGATCGCGGCGGCGACCAGCATGCCGTCGTCGTCTTCGACCGGACTCAGACTGATTTCCACTGGCAGCACGCGACCACCCTTGCGCCGGCCGTAGAGCTCGAATTGCGCGCCCATGGGCCGGGCAGAAGGCTGGTCGAAGAAGGTGGCGCGGTGATCGAGGTGCGCATCGCGCATGCTCTCGGGCACCAGCAGTTCGATCGAGGCGCCGAGCATCTCGGCGCGCTGATAACCGAACAGATCCTCGGCCCGTGCGTTCGCCAGAACGATGGTGCCGGCGCGATCGACCACGACGATCGCATCGGGCGCCGCGTCGAGAATGTTGCGGGCCAGACGATCACGGGCCGACAGCGCCTGCAGTTCCGCCCGCAGTCGCTCGACTTCCTGTGCCATGGCGGTGGCGGCTTCCGGCGCGTGGTCCGCCGGATCGGTCACGGCCGGCTCCTGCGTACCGCCGGCGTGCCCTCCGTCCACCGGTGGGCGATGCGTCGGCTGCGCGTGATGGCGCCGTCGTCTGTGTCGGTCATCGTCGGGGCCCCGCCTCTGTCGTTATTGTCGGCGGCCGCCCGAAATGCATGTGTGCCGGCCGCCTGTCAGTCACCGTCTATGGGTGACGACGGGAAGTATAGGCGTCCGTGCGCAGGAGGTCGCCATCGGCGACCATCGCGTGGTTATTTTTCGACGTCCCGCGTGTAGGCGAGTCGCTTTGCCGAATCCAGGGTCAGCAACTGCATGAAGGCGCGGACCTCGCCATCCGAGCCGGTCGGCGTGCCCGCGCTCGAACCGAATACGTTGGTCGGTACCGAACGGCGGGCAAAGGCGTCGGCCCACAGCCGCTGGATCTCGATCTCGGCATCGAGCTTCTGGGCGAGTGCGTTGTCGGCTTTCAGGATCTCACGCTTCTTGTAGGCGTCGGCATCGGCCAGCGTGCGCAGCGTTTCGGCCTCGATCTTTGCCTTGTCCAGGTTGATCTGCGCGGTTTCGCGTTCGATCTGCGCCTGTTCCTTGAGTTTGGTTGCCTGGGTCAGCGCGAGTTGCTTTTCGGTCTCGGCGTCGGTGGTCTTCTGGATCTGCTCGACCTTGGCCATCGCCTGGCGCTCGGCAACCTCACGCTCGCCGCGGGCGATCGCCAGCAGACGCTGCTCTTCTTCCTGAATCCGTTGTTCGCGTGCAATGGCGCGGTCTGCGGAAGCCTTCTGCTTGAGTTGCATGCGCTCGACGAAGCGATTGTTCGGCGTCATGTTGGTGATCCGGGCATCGACCACGCTGATGCCGAAGCTGGTGAATTTCTGGGCCTTGCGCAGCGGCGTGCCACTGTCGTCGAGTACCTTGCGTACTTCATAGACAACCTTGGATTCGTCGCCGAATTCCTCCTGCTCGCTGCCCAGCGCCAGATTCGCCGTGCCCCTCACCTTGCGCGGCGAGTCCACGTAGACCTCTTCCCGGCGTACCAGGTAGATGCCGTTGTTCATCTGGTTCTCGAACTCGCTGTTGAACTCGGTGCGCGCACCGCTGTAGTACTCCTCCGCACTCATCAGCGACGCCGTGGCCTGCAGGGTTTCCTTGAAGGCGGGCATCAGCGCGGTACGTAGCAGGTTCGCCGGCGTGCGGTATTCGTGGGCCAACTGCAGAAAGCCTTCGTTGTCGGTCGGGATCGAAAAGCGCACCGTCGCTTCGGCGTCGGCATCGACCTGGTCCAGGAACATGATGTTGAGCGGTGGCATGTTGGCGCTGGTCTCGGTGCCCTCGATCTCGGCGTAGGCCAGATCCTCCTGTGCGCCGGTGACCGACTGCACCGTCATCGCACGCTTCCAGGCGTTCCAGCGGCCCCACAGGTAGAACTGGTAGCCGACGTCGGATACCGCGTGTTCCTGGCCGGTGATGGTGCGAACGTGATAGACGTAGCCTGGCTCCGCGTAGAAGATCGACTCCTTGGCGACCATCGCGAAGGCGGCAATCGCCGCGAGCGGAACCAGGGCCCTGGCCGGGCTGGCAGTGGGTTTGCCGAATTCTTTGAGTTTCTGGAACAGGGACACGGTGGCTCCACGGCTGACGATTGTTCGTGATCCGCGGATTCTATCCGCCCATCATGGGCGGGGCGCGCAAGCGGCTGCTTGAATGGCGGCGGCGAGCGGACGAGTGTTCGCGCGGCCGCCGGGACGGGAATTCGGAACGGGCTAGCTGCTCGCGCTCTTCGACGCGCTGGATTTTTCCTTCGCCGGCTGGCTGGTGCCGGCCTTCTTCGCGCTCGTGTTCTCGCCGGCGCTCTTCTTGCTGCTCGATTTGGCACCGGACTTGTCGCCACCCTTGCTGCGGCAGTAGGCGGCGACCTTGTTGCCCTTCTGGGTGGTGTAGCTGTCGACCCAGGTGCAACTCGACGACGACGCGCAGCGACTCTTTTCGAGACCCTTGCAACTGCTGGCGGCAAGGCTCGGGGTGGTCAGGGTGAGTCCTGCGGCGGCGAGGGCGGCAATCGCGAACTGCTTGATTCGGACCTGTTTCATGGCGAGAGGTATCTCCAGTTTGGTTCGGTGGCAACGGCCATCAAGGCGATGGATTGCATTGCATTGAATGCAATGCAAATGACATTGTCACGAATTGCAGGAGGGGTCAAGTGAGCGCGGATGCCTTCGTGCAACCAGGAGTCGGCCGTGGCATGCGCCGGCCGGTAATGAACCTACCGGCCGGATGGGGCGGGGTGCAGTGTCAGTGGTCGCTTTCGATCTGGCCGCGGATCTCGCCGGCCGGATTGGCCAGGGTATGGACGTTCACGTAGGTCATGCCGGCATCCATCGCCGCGGCGATGTCCACCAGGGTCGTGCCACACGCGTCATTGACGATGTTCTCATCGGTCACCGTGACGTTGGCCACCCACCAGCCGTCAACATCCCAGCCGTTCGCGTGAAAACCTCCGAGGAAGATCACTGGCGGTCCGTTCTGACCTTCAACGCCGCAGTGAATGTGTGCCTGCGTGACCCGCACGCCGTCGTTGACCCGCAGCCGGAACGTGGCCGCACTTTTGTCCTCGTTGAATTCGAGCCGGAAGCGCCCGCGCGTCTCGGTATCGACCGGTACGGTCTCCTGGTCGCCGTTCAGGCGGGCGCGGTAATCGTCTCCGTGGCGGTCATGTCCGCGGCCACGGCCGTCGGCGCTGGCGACATCGGGTGTCGACAGCAATGCGAGGGCCAGTATCGTTGCGATTCCTGCGGTTTTCATGATGTCCTCTCCGTTGGTCCGGGATCGGCGCACGTCGCGTGCGCCGGGGCGCGATCGGCGCGTGCATCGGCGTGCCCCGATCGACCTGCTAATCAGCATAGATGGCGTGGCACGACCCGCAACCGCCTCCGGCGTAGCCGGTCGGGCGGGATCGGCTACGAATCTTTGCCGGCAATGATCCGGTCGTGGGGGCGAAGGCGGTCGAATGTGCAGTTCCCGCTTGCGTGGTGCCGCGGCGGCCCGCGCTCCGCCCGCCGAACGCGTGACCCATGCCCGGCCGATGGTCAGGGCCTCGGGTCGCAGACGCGTTCGTGCACGCGAAAAAAATTGGCAGGACCGGAGTCCTGCCATGCACAAGAGGAGGGAGGGTTCAGGGCCGTAGCCCTGAGACCATTATCGGCCGGGGTGCCGTCGATCTTTAGGGATTTAGTCACATATCGGATGCCGTCGTCGTGATCCCGGCGGCGGCGGGCGATTCAGTCTGTCAATCGGCGTTGTCGCGTCGCGGGTGGCGCCACGGGGCGAAGCGTCCGACGCCGGCGATGATGCCGATGGCGACGGTGCAATGACGATGGGCGCCTAATTGACGAACGGCAGCGGCCGATTCGGCAAGGCCGCGACGATGCGCAACACGCCCGGCCACAGCGACAGCCAGCAGCAGGTGTGATCGAAGTCGTCGATGATGCTGAACCACGCCTGCGGGTTGGCTGCCAGGTAACGCTGGGCGAGCTGCGGCGGAATCTCGCGGTCTGCGCTGCCCATCAGGTGCCACTGCCGCAACTCGGGTCGGAGCGGGGCCAAAGCCGTCGGGTCGAGAGATCCCTCGAGCCGCGAATAGCCATGATGCGACGTCCAGCCGTCGACATCGAGATTGGCGGCGATGGTGATGACCGCCGAAGTTCTGGCGAAGCGGGCGGCGAGCAGGGTCGCCAGCGTACCGCCGCCACTGTGGCCGAAGAACACCAGGCTGTCCGTCGGCCGGCGTTCGAGATAGCTGCGGAGCGCCGCGGCGAGACTGGCGACCACGGCTTCGGAGTATCGCTGGTGAGTCCAGGCCAGCGTCGTGCAGCCGGGGTGATCAAGCCCCACGTAGTGGCACGGACGGCCGAGATACAGGGCCGCGCCGGCGTCGAGTCGCATTGCATCGAACATCAGGGCTTGGCGGGGCGAGGGATCGGAACTGGGAATCCGCCGCGTGAGCCAGGCGATGCCGTCGCCTTCGAGATAGACATGAAGGCTGCGATTGCCTGCGACGTCGTGTGCGTACGCGAGATGCGTGAAGCCGCGGCCGTCGAGCAGCAGGCGCTCGAATCCTGACGATGCGGCGCGCTCGTCGAGACGCGCGAGCGGCGTGGCGCATCCCGCCAGTGCTGCCAGAAGTCCGAGCGCGATCGCCCGGACCAAGCCGCCGCCGCGTCTGCGGTCGGCGGCGGCGGCGGTGAATGCTGTTGCGTGGGTCAGAACTCGACGCGACCGCCGAGGGTGAATGCGTAGCTGCGGGTGTCGGCGAGGCCGAGGGCGGTGTCGAAATTGACGAAGGCGGCGACACCGTGCGGGAAGACGGCAGAGGCGCCGAGCGACAGGGTGAAGTAGTCGCGATCGGGATCGTCGGTGGTGATGGTGAAGCTCTGGTTGAACGGATCGTTGGCGTAGCGGGCGACGAGGGAGGTCTCGTCGTTCTGGAACTCGTGGTTCCACTCGATGCCGGCGTAGGGGGTGAAGACGCCGCTGGCGGTGCTGTAGGTGCGCGCGACGCGCCCGCCGATGGCCGACTGCAGCGACTCGGTATCGTGATCGTCGATGGCGAGTCCCATGCCTTCCTTGTCCTCACGCTCGGTGAAGCCGTCGACGTCGAGCTTGAGGTAGTCGAGTCGGCCGTAGGGCGTGACGGTCATGCCGGCGAGCTCGAAGTTGTAGCCGCCGCCGGCGTTGAAGCTGACCTGATCGCCGTCGGTGCTGCCGAAGGCGGTGGTGTCGATGCCCTCGGCGGCGGTATTGCTGGCAACGACGATGCGTCGCTCGGTGTCGAAATCGATCTTGGACAGCGCCAGCCGGCCATCGACATACCAGGTGTCGGTGGCATAGCTCATGTACAGGGAGACGCCGAAGTTGTCGGACTCGACGGTGCCGAGATTGGCATCGAAGTCGGCGTCGGTCTTGGACCAGGACAAGGCGACGCCGCCGACCAGTCCGTCCATGAAGCGATAGTCGATGCCGGCGGTCAGGCCGGCGTCGGAGAAGTCGAAGGCGTCCTCGTTGCGCGAAGCATCGCGATCGCCGGAGTTATAGTTGGCGTTGATGAAGCCGCCCCAACGACCGCCGAACTCGCCGTCGCCGGCAGAACCCCCGCGGCTGCCGGCGGGCAGGAGCTGGGCGAGCGACAGGGCCTTGCCGTCGATGGTGAAGCCGGAACCGGCGAGCAGCAGGCCGCGCCCGCCGGCGCGCAGGGCGAGCAGTCGGCCATTGACCGGATTGGACAGGGAGCCCTCGACGGCGATGCGACCGGCAGCGGTCATCTCCTCGGGCGCGACGGCCTGCAGCGCGGCGGCAAGCTGGGCGGTGGTGAGCCCGAGGTCGAAGTCGCTGCCGTTGGCCAGCGCGCTGACGACCAGCCGGGTGCAGGTGTCGGACAGGCGGGCCTCGGGGCTGCCGAGCGGATCGGGAGCGGCGAGGAAGGGGCAGATGGTCTCGGTGACGCCGGCGGCTGCGGATTGGACCTGGTTGAGCCCGGGCAGGCCGGTCAGCACCCCTTCGGCCGGGCTCTGGCCCGGTACCTGGGCATGCGCCGCGCCCAGGCCGACGAGGCCGAGTGCCGCTGCGATGGGACGAAAACGATTCGTTTTCGAGCGTACTTTGATCATTTCGTTAACCCCTTGGTGGAAAATTGCCCGTGCTTGACTTAAATCAGTATCGGAGCCTAGCGGAAGGCCGCCAACATTGCCAGCCACGGGGCTTGCCCGTCGCCGGGCAAGCCGGCTTGGCTAAACGGCCGCTGCGCGCTCCCGGATGGAATTGAACCTGTGGTACCTCACCGGCGACATACTTCTTGACGGTGCGGTGATGCGCGGCCCTGCCGTGGTGCCATGCCGTTGCCCGAGGAGGGCCCAGCGGCACCCATTGCGATGCGGAGACATCGATGAAACCAGTCAATCAAACAATTGCCGGACGTCTGGGCGCGCTCTGTGTCGCGCTGCTGACGCCTGTCTTCATTCCGACCGCGAGCGCTGCCGACAGCATCAGTGCTGCCGCGGTGAAGGCGGTCGAGGACCTGATGATCGTCGATTGTCTGCTGCCCGGCCAGGTCCGGCGGCTCGGCGCCCAGATGACCTACCTCAGCGCGCGGCGCCCGGCCAAGCTCAATGCCGCCGAATGTGCACTGCGCGGCGGCGAGTACGTCGTCTATGACCGTGCCGACCTGAACAGCGCGCTGAAGGTGTGGATGGCGAAGGCGGAGGAAGGCGATGCCGAGGCCCAGACCTATGTCGGTGAAATCTACGAACGCGGCGTCGGCAATGCCGAGCCGGATTTTGCCGCGGCGGCCCGGTGGTATCGCGCCGCGGCCGATCAGGGGTTCTCGCGTGCCCGCATCAACCTCGGCCACCTGTATGAACAGGGCCTCGGTGTCGAACGTGACCCGGCCAAGGCGATCTCGCTCTATCGCCAGGCCGCAGGGCTCGGCGACGCGATTGCGCTCGATGCCGGCGACGATGGCCAGCGTGCCCGCGAGATCGAGCGCCTGCGGCAGGAGCTGGAAGCCACGCGCCGCCAGCTCGACGAGGCCCGCAAGGCACTGGAACAGCAACGCAGTGACGCCCGCCGCGAGCTGCAGTCGCTGGAAGAAAGCATTCGCAAGGCGCAGGACGAGGGGCGGCAGGCGTTGGTCGACAGCCTCCGCCAGCGTCTGCAGGCGCGCGAAGCGGAACTCGCGCAGCGCGCGGACCAGGTCGCGCTGCTGACCACCAATCTGGCCAAGTCCCAGGACCAGCTGCGTACCCTCGAAGGCACCGCGACGGCGCTGCGCGAGCAACTCGACGTCGCCCGCGCGCGACTGACCGAGAGCGAAGGCGAACTCGAGGCGAGGCGGGCTAGCGCCGCCGAAGACGAGCAGCGGGTGTCCGAACTGAAGGCAGATCTCGCCCGCCAGAAGCGTACCGGCGACGCCGCTGCCGAGGCCGAACTGAAGAAGATCCAGGCGAAGCTCAAGCTGCGCGAGGACGAACTCGCACGCCAGCGCGACGAGATCGCCAGGATCGAACGGGAATCGCGCGACTACCGCCAGCAACTGGCGGAACTCGAAGCGCGCGATCGGCAGGAACGTTCCAGCGAACCGGAAGTGGCGCTGGCGCCGCCGAGCATCCAGTTGATCGACCCGGCAGTGGTGCTGACGCGTGGGGCGCCGGAGGTTCGGATCCGCGGTCGCGTCGAGAAGCGCGAGATCGTCGGCAAGGTCACGGCGCCGGCAGGTCTGCTGTCCTTCACGATCAACGATCTCAGCCTGGCCACCGACGAGCTGGGGCTGTTCAAGACCGAGGTCGCCCTGCTGCGCGATAAGACGCCGGTGAGTCTGGTGGCGGTCGATCGCCAGGGCAAGAAGGCCAATGTCGAGTTCGTGCTGGTGCCCGATGGCGGCGCCGAAGTGGCGCCGCCGCCGGAGCCGCCCAAGTACCTGAGCGCGGTGGAATTCGGTGGCTTCCACGCATTGGTGGTCGGCAACGAGGATTACGGCCTGCTGCCGAAGCTGGAGACCGCGATCGAGGACGCCAAGGCCGTGGCCCAGCTGCTGCGCGAAAAGTATGGGTTCAAGGTGACCTTGCTGACCAACGCGACGCGCTACCAGATCCTGTCCGAGCTCAACCGCCTGCGGACCGAACTCACCGACAAGGACAACCTGCTGATCTATTACGCGGGTCACGGCGAAATCGATCGGGCCAACCTGCGCGGTTACTGGCTTCCGGTGGATGCCGAGCCCAACAGCGATGCGAACTGGATCTCGAACGTGTCGATCACCGACTTCCTGAACGCGATTTCGGTCAAGCACGCGATCGTCGTCGCCGACTCCTGCTATTCCGGCACGCTGACCCGTTCGTCGATCGGCCAGCTCGAAAGCGGCATGTCGGAGGAGGCGCGGGCCCGCTGGCTGAAGGCGATGGTCAAGGCGCGGGCGCGCACCGTGCTGACCTCCGGTGGTATTCAGCCGGTTCTCGACGGCGGCGGCGGCAAGCATTCGGTGTTTGCCCGGATCTTCCTCGAGGTGCTGCAGGAGAACAACGACGCGATGGAGGCGCAGCGCCTCTATCGCGAGGTGGCGGCCCGGGTGCTCGATCAGGCCAGTCGCTTCCAGATCGAGCAACGCCCCGAATATGCGCCGCTGAAGTTCGCGGGCCACGAGTCGGGCGACTTCCTGTTCGTCCCCCGCAGCATGGTTGCCCGCGCCGACTGACGGTGGCGGCGTGACCTGGGCCGGACCGGCAATGCCGGGTCCGGCCACGGCAGGAATCGTGAAGCGCTCGCCATGTGCGGGCGCTTCGTTCGTGGACCCTCAGTGTGGATGCAGTAGCATTCGGGCTGGCCCGTTCGCTCGAAAAATTCTTTGAACCGGGTCGCGCCGCCCTGCGACTTATTTCACGAGAGCTTCATGGAACTTAACAACGACGAGGTCTTTGAGCTCCTCAAGGCCGTCGGAAAAGGCAGCGAAGATGCCATTCGCAAACTTTACGACGCGTACAGCAGGCGCATTTATGCGTTTGCACTCAACCGGATAAGGGACGCCTCGCTGGCGGAGGAGATCGTGGTGGATACGATGCATGAGGTCTGGAAGCACCCGGACCGCTTTCGTGGAGAGTCCAGGTTCAGTACCTGGCTGCTCGGCATCGCCCGCTACAAGGTGCTCACGGCGCTGCGCGCGTCCACCCCGGATCACGAGGAACTGGACGAGCAGATGCCTTCCGACGGCGAGACCGCCTTCGACGTGCTGGCGCAGAAGCAGCGACGCGAAGGTGTTCAGCACTGCATGGGCAAGCTTTCAGACGAGCATCGCGAGTGCATGCACCTGGTGTTCTACGAGGGCTACACGCTCAAGGAAGTCGCCGAAGTCCAGTCCGTTCCCGAAAACACCGTGAAGACCCGGCTGTTCCACGCACGCCAGAAGATCAAGAACTGCCTCAGGCTGCTGCTGGAGCGTGAATAAGGGTTCGGCGAGGAGCACGAAATGATGAATCAGGAAACACGCCAACGCTTCGACGAACTGCTGCCGTGGTACGTCAACGGCACGCTCGACGAAGACGGCAAGCGCTGGATCGAGCGCCAGCTCGAAGCACACCCGGAATGCAAGGGCGAACTCGCCTGGACCGAGTCGCTGCGGACCAGGATCCGTGAGTCGGAGCCCGAGTTCGCCGAAGGCCAGGGCTTCGACAAGCTGGTCGCGCGAATCCGCCATGGCCAGGAGTACAGCCTTGCGCCCAAGTCCTCTCCGGCGCCAAAAGGTGCCATGGCTGCGCTCAGGGAGTGGCTGAGTGGCTTCGCCCTGACACCGGCGCTGGCCGGTGCGGCTGCGGTGGTCGCGATCCAGTTCGGCGTGATCGCGCTGCTGGTCAATCACCAAGGCGAGCTCGAATCGGAATTCGACCGCTTCAGATCGGTCAACACTGGGGAGGTCGTCACAGGGCCGGCCCTGGAAGTCGTGTTCAAATCGGATGCGCTGGAGCGGGAGATTCGCGAAACCCTGGTGCGCATCGGCGGAACGCTGGCCGGCGGACCCGGGCAACTGGGGATCTACCTGGTGTACGTGCCTGAGAACGAAATCGATGTCGCCAAGGCGATGCTGGAAGGCAACCCGATCGTAGAGGTGGTCACGGTGTCGCGGGCCTCGCGGGCCCAGGGCGCGTCGGGAGGTTGATTCTGATGAGCGCGCAGATCGTGCGCAGGTGCATCTGGCTGCTGGTCGCGGCTGCCGCATGGCTGCCAGGCGTGGCTGCGGCGTTCGCCGACGGAGGCCGCGTCGCGCTGGTGATCGGCAATGCCGCCTACCGGCAGGCACCGCTGAAGAATCCGGTCAATGACGCACGGGCGGTGGCCTCCGCGCTCAAGGGCCTGGGCTTCGACGTGATCATGCGCGAGAACGCCGATCTCGGCGAGATGCTCGAGGCGATCCGCCAATTTTCGATCGCCGCCCGCCGCAGTCAGGTCCGTCTGCTCTATTACGCCGGTCACGGTGCCCAGGTCGAGGGGCGCAACTACCTGATTCCGGTCAATGAGGAGATTTCCGGCGACGACGACATCGCCCGCAAGAGCGCGGACATGAGCGAGCTGGTCAATCAGCTCGGTCAACTGCAGGAAGGCACCAACATCCTGATTCTCGACGCCTGCCGCAACAATCCCTACAAGGCTGCCGCGTTCAAGACCGCGGACGGACGGGTGATCCGGCTGCGCGGTGCCATTGCCAATTCCGGTCTGGCACGGGTCCAGGCGCCCAACGGCACGGTCGTCGCATTCTCGACCGCGCCCGGCTCGATCGCGATGGATGGTCAGAACTACGCCAACAGTCTGTACACCAAGCACCTGCTCGACCACATCGGTACGCCCGGTCTGCCGGTCGAGCAGCTGTTCAAGCGGGTGCGCATCGCCGTCGCCCGCGACACCCAGCGCATGCAGATTCCGTGGGAAAGCAGCAGTCTGATGGGGGAGTTCTGCTTTCGCCCTGCCGACGGTGGTGCCTGCAACGGCATCGGCGGTATCGGCCTGGGGATCGGCCCGCGCTGATCGCTGCGGCACCCTCGGTCGCGTCGCTTCCGGTTTGCCCGGGTGGGCTCAGAAGCCGAGCCCCATCGAGAGACTCCAGCCGACCACGTCCGGCCCATAGATCGCCAGTACGCCGAATTTGAGCGATTCGACCACGGTCGATGCCTGGCCGATGTCGAGTTCGAAGCCGCCGCCGGCTTCGACAAAGCGATCGAATCCTAGCGCATCGCGGCTCTGGCCGAGATGGGCTGTGGCGCCGAGACTCAGATGCACGCGGGTCGGGCGCCCGGCGATGCGTATCGCAATCGCGCGGCTGGCGTCGCTGCGCAGGGTCGCCACGGTGCCGGTGGCGTCGAAGTCAATGAAGTCGCTCGAACTGCTGAAGGTGTCGACGTGCGCAGTGCTGATCCGGGTACGGACTTCCAGTTGCCACGGCTCGAATGCCCGCTGGTAGTCGGCGCCGAGCGTCAGGCTCAACTTGGTCGCGTTGGCGCGCCAGTCGAAAAGCAGGCCCTTCAGCAGCGGAGCCAGCAGGGTCTGCCCGACGACGCCTCGATATCGGGCGTGGTTCTCGATATGGACGATTCCGATGCCGGCCTGCACGAGACCGGTCCAGTGGCCAAGCGGCCGGCGGGCACCAAGGCCGAGGGTGCCGCCGTAGGCGGTCCAGCGCACGTCAACATCTTCGCCGACAATGCCCAGCTTGGTGCCGTATCGCATCAGTCCGAGGTTGCCGTGAACGTAGGGTGTCCAGTTTTGACCCTGCCGCGCGATAGGCCGCATCAGCGGCAGCTTGTACAGGCGCATCGTGGGCTCGGCCGCAGAATCGTCGCGGATGCGGTAGGTCGCGGCGGAGATCTCCGGCGCGGTTGTGACGCTGGCCATCGCGCTGTAGGCGGCGCCGAGGGCTTCCGCGTCGAGCTGCTGGCGAAGGGCGAGCCGTGCTTCATCCAGCGCCTGCTGGCTGACGCCTTGCTGCGCGGGGCAGGCATCGACCACCAGGGCCAGCAGCAACGCTGCCGGGCGGATGGGGAGGGACGGCACTGCAGGCTCCGGTTGCGCGGCGACATCCATGATTCTGCCTGTGTTGTCGCCCTGCTCGCCAGCCGGATTTCTTTCGATCGGGACGGATGGGGGCATGTCGCCGAGGTGCGGCAGCCGTCGAACACCTGCTGCCGCGGTCGCGACATGGTGTCGGACGCCAACGTCCATTCGGCCGTACTGTTGCCGAAGGTATGAATCTCCCCGGGGCGGGAGGGGGTGCCGAGGCGGGCCGGCGCCGCTCGCGACGCCGTGCCGTTGGGTGTCAGCCGCCGGCTGCAGCGCGCAGCGGCAGCACCAGGCAGACGGCGTCGTCGAGATCGATCACCTGCAGCGGTCCGTCGGCCGTCTTGCCCTTGAGCGCCAGCCGGGCGCCGCTGACGTTGGGCATGTCCTCGAGCGAACGGGCATCGAACAGAAGCCGGCCATGTTGCCAGCAACGCAATTGGATCTTGCCCTGTTCGGGGGTGGCGGCGACGACCGGATCGGTGGTCGCCGGCGTGCCGGTGGTCTGTCCCATGCCGGCCAGTGCGAGGCAGGAGACGGTGGCGAGGGCGGCACCGATGGCCGCCCGCTTATCGGAAACTGACATGGAAGAAACCCTCGGCGATTTGTCCGCCCGCGACGACGCCGCAGGCAGCTCTGATGCGGTACGGCGGCGGTCCGGGTGGCGGCTCGGAGCCGCTACCGCCGATCGACCGCGACAGCCTGCCGTTCGTGTCCTGCTCGATGGCGAAGCTGACCGCGGTCACCGGCGCTTGATGCAGCTTGGCGACGATGTCAACATCGCAGCCGCCCGGCACGGCGGGGTGCATGCGTCAGCCGCGTGCGGCGCGGAATTCGACTCGGCGATTACGCGGTGCGAACGGGTTGCCGGCTTCGATCGGCATCGCTTCGCCGAGACCCTCGACCACCAGTTGATCGGCAGAGATGCCGTGCCGATACACCAGGTAGTTCTTGACGGCCTTGGCACGTGCCAGCGACAGGCGCCGGTTGTAGTCGTCGGAGCCGACGGCGTCGGTATGCCCCTCGATCATCACCCGGACGCCGGATCCGGCAAGGCGGATGCCTTCGGCGACAGCGTCGAGCTGGAAGGTGGCCGACGGCTGGATCGCTGCCGAATCGAAGGCGAACTGGACCGGCAGCGCGAGTCCCTCGGCGGGTGGCTCGCTGGCGACCTGCGCAGGTTCATCGGTGCTCGGGGCGGGCTTTGCCGTGAAGCCGGTGTCCACCGGCGCGCTGTCCGCGGTCTGGATCAGATGGATCGAGCGCATGCGGATCGAGCGGGTTCGCACTTCGGGAGCGGCCTGTGCCGGTGCTCCGCCCAGGATCCGTGCGACGGTCTGGGGGTCGGGCCGCTCGTCGGCGTTGTAGTAGATGACTTCGCCACCGGCATGGGCCGCGGCGGTCGCGAAGGCGGCAATCAGGCTCGTGGCGATCAGTTTGCGGGTGTTCATGTTCATCTCCTGGCGTACTTGCTGGGTGCTCGTCAATTGGGTCGCGTCGTTTGCCGCCGCGGTTCAAATATTCTGCTGTCGATCGGTCAGACGACGATCGCGGTGGTGATCGCCAGCGCCACGACCGCGATCAGGGTCACGATTGCGTAGATGCGGGCAGTCTCCATCTGCTTCTCCTGGTCATTGCGCGTTGTGATACATGGGTCGCAGTCTCGCCACGCCCGGTTCAAGAAATTTGCCGCCACTGCGCCTGGCGGCGGCGGCGGTTGCTCGTGCGTGGGTCAGAACTCGACGCGACCGCCGAGGGTGAATGCGTAGCTGCGGGTGTCGGCGAGGCCGAGGGCGGTGTCGAAATTGACGAAGGCGGCGACACCGTGCGGGAAGACGGCAGAGGCGCCGAGCGACAGGGTGAAGTAGTCGCGATCGGGATCGTCGGTGGTGATGGTGAAGCTCTGGTTGAACGGATCGTTGGCGTAGCGGGCGACGAGGGAGGTCTCGTCGTTCTGGAACTCGTGGTTCCACTCGATGCCGGCGTAGGGGGTGAAGACGCCGCTGGCGGTGCTGTAGGTGCGCGCGACGCGCCCGCCGATGGCCGACTGCAGCGACTCGGTATCGTGATCGTCGATGGCGAGTCCCATGCCTTCCTTGTCCTCACGCTCGGTGAAGCCGTCGACGTCGAGCTTGAGGTAGTCGAGTCGGCCGTAGGGCGTGACGGTCATGCCGGCGAGCTCGAAGTTGTAGCCGCCGCCGGCGTTGAAGCTGACCTGATCGCCGTCGGTGCTGCCGAAGGCGGTGGTGTCGATGCCCTCGGCGGCGGTATTGCTGGCAACGACGATGCGTCGCTCGGTGTCGAAATCGATCTTGGACAGCGCCAGCCGGCCATCGACATACCAGGTGTCGGTGGCATAGCTCATGTACAGGGAGACGCCGAAGTTGTCGGACTCGACGGTGCCGAGATTGGCATCGAAGTCGGCGTCGGTCTTGGACCAGGACAAGGCGACGCCGCCGACCAGTCCGTCCATGAAGCGATAGTCGATGCCGGCGGTCAGGCCGGCGTCGGAGAAGTCGAAGGCGTCCTCGTTGCGCGAAGCATCGCGATCGCCGGAGTTATAGTTGGCGTTGATGAAGCCGCCCCAACGACCGCCGAACTCGCCGTCGCCGGCAGAACCCCCGCGGCTGCCGGCGGGCAGGAGCTGGGCGAGCGACAGGGCCTTGCCGTCGATGGTGAAGCCGGAACCGGCGAGCAGCAGGCCGCGCCCGCCGGCGCGCAGGGCGAGCAGTCGGCCATTGACCGGATTGGACAGGGAGCCCTCGACGGCGATGCGACCGGCAGCGGTCATCTCCTCGGGCGCGACGGCCTGCAGCGCGGCGGCAAGCTGGGCGGTGGTGAGCCCGAGGTCGAAGTCGCTGCCGTTGGCCAGCGCGCTGACGACCAGCCGGGTGCAGGTGTCGGACAGGCGGGCCTCGGGGCTGCCGAGCGGATCGGGAGCGGCGAGGAAGGGGCAGATGGTCTCGGTGACGCCGGCGGCTGCGGATTGGACCTGGTTGAGCCCGGGCAGGCCGGTCAGCACCCCTTCGGCCGGGCTCTGGCCCGGTACCTGGGCATGCGCCGCGCCGGCCAGGGACAGTGAAGCGATGCCGAGGGCGATGGCGGATGCATGCAGACGGATTTGGTGCATGGAACTTCTCCTTGGTTTGCGAATGGACAGGTGAACAAAAAAAGGGCAGGGCGACTGCCCTGCCAAAACCGCGAGGAGCACACGCGAGTTAATTCGGTGAACCGAGGCCGGCTTCGTGCCCGGCGTGAAAGAGGCGTTCGGCGTTGTGCCGGCCGACGTATCCGCAACAGCGGCTGAAGGTCGGGCGGGTGCAGTCCCTGCCCAGGCCGATGGCGCCGGCGAAAGTCGTGCAGATCAGGGTGGTGACGGCAGCGAAGACGATGGTGATCAAGCGCACTCTCCTGTCCCGGGGTTCGATGTCGAAGGGGCTGCAAGCTGCCCGTCTGCTGACTGGGTCGTGCTCGCCGGGCAAGGGGTTCGAGAACTGGATCACGCTTGCGGTGAATCGCTCCGCGGCGGCATGATGACAGCGGTGCGCAGAAGGGAGGCTGTGCGATGAGCAGCGTTGAATTGCTCGAGATCCGCGATTTTCTGGCCGAGGTGCCACCGTTCTCGCTGCTCGAGGACGATGTCCTCGGCGAAATCGTCGATGACATGACGATCCGCTATCTGCGACGCGGCAATGCCTTCCCGCCGGAAGACGAACCCGAGGCGCAGTGCTACGTGTTGCGCAAGGGGGCGGTCGAGGAGCGCGACGACGACAATCTGTTGCTCGCCAAGTACGCCGAGGGTGACGTTTTCGATGCCGCCGAGTTCGCGGCCGGCGGCGGGCAGTTCCGCGCGGTCGAGGATCTGCTGTTGTATTGCCTGCCGTCGGAGCGGCTGCGCGCCTGTCGGCGCGATGTGCCGGAAGTCGATGCCTTCTTCCGGCGCACGCTCGGCGAACGCCTGCGTCACGCGCGCCACCGGGTCGCGGACCGGGTGCTGTTCCGTCCGAACCTGATGAGCATGCCGCTGTCGTCGTTCATCACCCGGCATCCGGTGACCGCCCCGCCCGGGGCCTCGATTCGCGAAGTCGCAGGCCTGATGGGCAATCAGGCGACCGCGGCGATGCTGGTGGTCGAGGACGGGCGCCTGTGCGGCATTGTCACCGATCGCGATCTGCGCGCCCGCTGCCTCGCCACCGGCCATTCGCCGGAATTGCCGATCGCCAGCATCATGACCGCCGATCCGCGTACGCTGGGGCCCGAGCATCCGGCCTTCGAAGCGCTGATGGTGATGACCCGCCGCGGCATCGATCACCTGCCGGTGGTCGACAACGGCGAGATCCGGGGCCTGGTGTCGACCCGTGACCTGTTGCGCTGGCAGAGCGCCAACGCAGCCCACCTCGCGATGCTGATCAGAAGCTGCGACGATGCGGCCGAACTGCCTGCGCTGAGCGCCGAATTGTCCGAACTGGAGATTCAGATGCTCGCGGGCGGTGCCACGGCCGGGCAGATCGGTCAGGCGATTTCGTCGATTGCCGACGCGCTGGCCAGTCGTCTGCTGGAACTCGCCCAGGCCCGCCTGGGGCCCGCGCCGGTGGCATTCGCCTGGCTCGCCGGCGGATCCCAGGGTCGGCAGGAACAGTCGACCCATTCCGATCAGGACAATGCCCTGATTCTCGCCGACGACTATGACGAGCGCGAGCACGGCGCCTATTTCGAGGCGCTCGCGCGCTTCGTCAACGATGCCCTGAACGACTGTGGATTTCGCTACTGCCCGGGCGAGATCATGGCCAGCAATCCCAAATGGCGCCAGCCGCTGTCGAAGTGGCAAGACAGCTTCCGGGTCTGGATCCGTCATACCGATGAGACGCTGGCCAAAGTGCTGGTCAATTTCCTCGATCTGCGGCTGGTGGCCGGTGCGCCGGAGCTGCAGCAGGCCATGGCGCAGCATGTGGTGGCGGAGTGCCGCCACAGCGAGCGTTTCCTCGCGCAACTGGTCGAGAACATGCTCGCCAACCGACCGCCGCTGGGTTTCTTTCGCAATCTGGTGCTGATCGCCAGCGGCGAGCATGCGAAGACATTCGACATCAAGACCCGCGGCATCATTCCGATCGTGGACCTCGCCCGGGTCCAGGCGCTCGCCGCGGGCATCACCGAAGTCGGTACGGTGCGCCGTCTGCACGCCTGCGTCGCGGCCCGCGTGCTGAGCGAGGAGTCCGCCAGCGAACTGGAGGAGGCCCACGAGTTCCTCGGTCTGCTGCGCATCCGCCATCAGGTCGAACAACTGCGCGACGGCCAGGCGCCGGACAATTTCATCGACCCGGAGCGGCTGACGTCGCTCGAGCGCAAGCACCTGAAGGATGTCTTCGCCGTGGTCGGCGACATGCAGCGGACGCTGGCAGTGCGCTACTCGGCGGGCGGGGTCGCCGCGTGAGGTGGCGGCAGATCGGGTACGCCGCGGTCGATCAGCGGGGCGGCTGAGTTGTTCGGCCTGTTCGGTCCCGACGCACGTCGCCGACGCCTGCTCCGGAAGGCGCCGGAGGGTCCGCTGCGAGACTACCTGTCGGTCGCCTTTCCGCCGCGCCGCAGCGACTGGCGCGAGGTGCCCTTCGTCGCGCTGGATTTGGAGACCACCGGTGGCGATCCCGGGCGCGACGAGATCGTGAGCTTCGGCTGGGTGTGCATCGATCGCGCCCGCATCGTGCTGTCCTCGGCCCGGCATCGGGTGTTGCGCCTCAGTGGCGACATGAGTCCGACCTCGGCGGTGATTCACAGCATCACCGACGACGAGTCGGCCAAAGGGGCACCGCTCGAGGCGGTACTGGCGGAGTTTCTCGGGGTGCTCGCCGGACGCGTGATGGTGGCGCATTACACGCCGACCGAAGTCGGCTTCGTTGCAGCTGCCAGTCGGCGCGTGTACGGCGCCGAGATCCTGACGCCGGCGATCGATACGCTAACCCTGGCGACGGCTGCCGCGCGGCGCGAGCATCGCCGACCGGCCAGAGGCGAATTGCGGCTCGCCAATCTGCGACGTCGCTACGGCCTGCCACGCTACCCGGCGCACAATGCCCTGAGCGACGCGCTGTCCGCGGCCGAACTGTTCCTGGCACTGGCCTCGGAGCGGCGCGGTCCCATCGAACTGGGCATGCTGATGGCGCCGGCGTGAGCGCGTGCGGACGGTAGACAAAAGAACGGCAGGACCGAAATCCTGCCGGCAAACAAGAGGGAGGTTGCACTGGCTCTAACGGGTGCGTGCCGCACGACTTTAGGAAATCGCGGTCGGCACCGTGCGCGATGTCACACTCGGGCGCGGCTTGGCGCCGCCGTGCGAGCGGCGTCCGGGGCGCGATCACCGGCGGTAAGGCGCCGTCAGCGGACCTCGCCGGCGGGGCGCGGTCAGAACGGCGTGACGTCCGACAGCCAGACGACGGCGACGTAGCGCAGACCCTTGCCGAGTCCGACCAGTGCCACGAAGACGTCGAGACGGACCCGCATGACGCCGGCAATCAGGGTCAGCGGGTCGCCGCCGACCGGCATCCACGCCAAGAGCAGTGTCCACACGCCGTAGCGCTGGTACCAGCGCTGTGCCTTCTCGATCTGTACCGGCTTGAAATAGAACCAGGGACGGTCCTGGAAATGCAGCAGGTAGCGGCCGAGCCACCAGTTGGCGACAGCGCCGAGGGTGTTGCCGGCAGTCGCGGTCAGCACCAACGGAATTGCGTCGCCGCCGTCGCGCAGCATCGCGAACAGGACGACCTCGGAATAGAACGGCAGGATCGTCGCCGCCAGAAAGGACGAGCCGAACAGCAGCAGGTAGCCGCTCACCGGGTTGTCCTCCTGCCGCCGGGCAGGCCTGAACGCGCGGTTGTGCAGGACGTGTTCGTTCGGTCGACGCATGGCCGGGCACTGCGCAACCCCGGCCGCGGCTCCAGGGACGGACGAGCCGCGGCTCCGGGCGGCCGGTCGTAGGCCCTCATCGTTCCGCCTGATGGACCAGCCAGTGGAACAGACGCAATTGCGGCGGCAGATAGAACAGGTACTCCGGGTGCCATTGCACGCCGATGATCGGGCGCTTGCCACCGTGCTCGAAGGCCTGAACGATCCGGTCCAGGTCGTGGCCGACCACGACCAGGCCATCACCACAGTTGCGCACTGCCTGATGGTGGAGGCTGTTGACCCGGATGCGTTGGCGTCGGCAGATGGTGGCGACGCGGGATCCGGCCGTCAGTGCAACCTGTTTGGTCGGCAACAGCCCGGGGCGGTTGTAAGTGAACTGGCGCATGCCACGTATGTCCTGGTGCAGGTCGCCACCGAGCACCACGTTGATCAGTTGCGCCCCGCGACAGATCCCCAACAACGGAACTTCGCGCGCCAAAGCCCATTCGATCCAGCCGATCTCGAGGGCATCTCGCGCCGGATCGAGCCGCACCTGCTGGTGGATGTCTCCGCCATAATGCTCCGGGCTGATGTCTTCGCCGCCGCCGATCACCAGGCCTCGGTAATCCTCGTGGACGGGGCGATGGCGCACGCTGATCCGTTCGGCGCGTGCGCCGCTCAGCAGCAGCGCGGTACGGGTCGCCCACCACGACGGCGACCAGCGCCGCGCCGAACCGGTCACGCCAATCCGTGGTCTCGCAGCCATTCGTCCAGGTGCGCGCTCCAGCCATTGCGCGAGACACCGAACAATGGACGTTCGGCCGCCACGAAGTCGGAAGACAGACGATCCAGCAGCGCCGCGTCGCCGGCCAGCCGCTCGACCACCAGCCAGCTACCCCAGGCCGTCGCGATCGACCAGCCCGGCTCTTCGATGCGGCAGTCGGGGAGCCGGTAATGGAAGGTCGGCCGCGCATTGATCAGTTCGTCGTCGAGGGCCGCCAGGATGCGTTCGCGATCGAGACTCATGAACAGCGGCAGCATGTCGAGCGCGCGATTGCGCGTTGGGTTGTGCTCGAGATAGTCGTCGATCACTACGGCCAGTGGATCGCTGCCTCGTCGGATGACGAGATGCTGGACGTAGCGCTCCGGGTAGAGATCCACGTACGGGCTGATGCGTCGTGACAGGTCGATTTCCTGGCTGTCAACCAGCCACCATTGCAGCAGCGCGAAGGCGCGCAGATGGCGCTCGATGGTCGTAACGTCGAGGGCGGGCAACTCGGGATTGATATGGACACCGAGTGCCGCGATCAAAGAATCCCCGGTACCGACCGCGCCCGCCGCTCGCAGTGCGTCGATTGCCGGCAACAGCGACTCGAGGCGATCCAGGCCGATCGGCGGGCAGACCAGTTCGAGCGGCACGATGTCGCGACTGAGCCGCTTCAACAGCTCGACCCACTGGGCGCTGCTCTCACCGCTGCTGGTGGCCTCCGCCTGCTGCTTGAGGTAGGCCCAGTCGACTTCGAGCTTGAATTCGCCGAGGGTCGGCGCGTCCAGCCTGAAATCGACTTCCGTGCGCTTTTCGCTGGCGGCGCCGAGGGCGTGCGAGCAGACCTGCGCCGCACGCTCGATCGGTAGGCCCGAGAATTCGATTTCGAAGCCGACGCGGCGCCAGGCGCCGTCGTCGCGGCGTGGTCGCGGCGGCAATGCGAGGGCGGCGCCGGCGCTCATTCAGGCAGCCTGCGCGAGGCGGGCGGGCGATCGGGTGGTCGCGGTCATGGCACCAGTATATCCCGCCGGCGCGATCGGTCCGCAGTATGACGGCGATCAGCTCGGCGGCCCGCCCGGTGCGGACTATCGCGCGGCCGGCGGCATGCCGGTGATCAACGTCGCCGGCTGTCCGACCCACCCCGGCTGGGTGCTGGAAACCCTGTTGACACTGGCGACCGACGCCTTCGCTGCGGACGACCTCGACATCTTCGGCCGCCCCCGCTTCTACCCCAAGCCCTGGTGCATCATGGTTGTTCGCGCAACGAGTTCTACGAGTTCAAGGCCAGCGCCGAGAAAGTTTCCGATCTGGGCTGTCTGACGGAGCACTTGGGTTGCAAGGGGCCCAGGCGCACGCAGACTGCAACCTCAGACCTTGGAGCGGGCAGGGCTCGCGCACGCGCGGCGGCTATGCCTGCATCAGTTGTACCGAACCGGGCTTCGAGGAGCCCGGGCATCCGTTCGCCGAGACGCCCAAGATCGGCGGCATTCCGATCGGACTGCCGAAGAAATGCCCAAGGCCTGGTTCGTGGCGCTGGCAGCCTTGTCGAAGTCGGCCACGCCGCAGCGGGTCCGGACGAATTCCATCTCCGACCACGCCGTCGTCGCGCCGGCCGAGCGCAAGACCGGCCTCAAGTAGGTGGCGGAGGCAGTCGTGCGGCGCGTCGTGCTGTGACCGTTCAACCGTGTCGAGGGCGATCTCGAAATCAGCCTGGACGTCGCTGACGACCGCATCGTCGAGGCGCGCGTCAATTCTCCGCTGTTTCGCGGATTCGAGCAGATCCTGCTCGGCAAGCACCCCTCGACGCACCGGTGTTCGTACCCCGCATCTGCGGCATCTGTTCGGTCTCGCAGTCGGTTGCGGCGCTGCGCGACACGATGGGATTGGTGGTGCCACGGAACGGCGAACGGGCGACCAAGCTGCTGCTCGCCTGCGAAATCGTCGCCGACCATCTGACCCACTTCTATCTCTTCTTCATGCCGGACTTTGCCCGCGATGGCTGCGGCGACCGGTCGTGGCACGGAGGTGTGCGTGCGCGCTTCAAGGCCTTCGAAGGGTCGGCCTGCTCGGCGGCAAGTGGCCCCACACCTTGAGCGTACAGCCGGGTAGGTTTTTCCGCGCCGTCCCGATGGCGGAGAAGCGGCGGTTGATCGCGCTGCTGCGGGACTTTTTGCGGCTGGTTGGCGCGCGCGTTGTTCGGCGATGCCCTCGACGACTGGCGTCGGCGCGCTTCGCCGGCGAGCGCGGATTTCGCGGCGTTCCTCGACGTCGCAGCGGATCTCGATCTGGCCAGCGCAGGACGCGCGACCGACCGCTTCCTGAGCCACGGCAGCTATCCGCTCGACGGCAGGCAGACGTACCGCGGCGGGGTATGGACCGGCGAGTTGCGGCCGCTCGATCAACACGACGTCGCCGAGGATTGCAGCCACGGCACGCTGCCGGAGGACGCACAGGGTGTCGGTCTGGTCGAGGCCGCCGGCGGCGCCTTGGACCACTGGGTGGTCTTGCGCAAGGGGCGGATCGCGAACTACCAGATCGTCGCGCCGACCACCTGGAACTTCTCACCGCGTGATGCCGACGGCAAGCCGGGTGCCCTCGAACAGGCGCTCGACGGATTGCGGTTCGCCGCGACTCGTGGCGGTGTACTGATCGTGCAGCACGTCGTGCGATCGTTCGATCCATGCACGGTGCGCACGGTGCACTGAGTGGCGCACGCTTTGGCCGCGGGCCGTCCGACCGCGGCCAAATTTGCAATTTGTGCCAAATGACGAGTTGTCGCCCGTGCGATCACTGCCTATGCTGCGCGACGCGTGCAAGCGCATGGCGGGTGCATCGGCTCCGCCATCGGGAAAACCATGAGGGAGAAAAACATGAAGAAGATCATTGCGGCCATGGCCGTCGGCCTGACCACCACGTTGGCCTTCGCCAGTGACTTCGGCTCCGCCGACGAGGCCAAGGCGATGTTGGAGAAAGCCGCGGCTGCTGTCGCGGCCGACAAGGATGCCGCACTCGGCCAATTCGCTGCGGGTGAAGGCGGCTTCAAGGACCGCGATCTGTACCCCTTCTGTGGCGGACCGGACGGCAACTTTTCGGCCCACCCGTCGCTGACCGGCAAGAGCCTGAAGGGGCTGGTGGACAAGGCCGGACAGCCGGTCGGCGAGAAGATCTACGCGGCCGCCAAGGAAGGCGAGATCGCCGAGGTCGCGTACATGTGGCCGCGTCCGGGCAGTACCGATCCGGTGCAGAAGGTAAGCTACGTGACGCGGATCGGCGATCAGGTCTGCGCCGTCGGCTACTACAAGTAATTCGGCATCACCGGACCGGTCCGCGCGCGGACCGGCAGGCAGGCGGCGCCCAGTTGGGCGCCGTTTTTCCTGGCGGCGGCCGGACCGGTCGCGCTGGTCAGAGCTTGAGGTGGCTGCCGTCGCAGAGCGGTGCCGAAGCCGAATGCTTGCAGCCGCAGAAGTACGCCGTGCCGGATTCGGTCGGCGTGTGGGCGACCGGCTGAAAGCCGCTTCCCGCGTGCGAGCCGTCGCAGAACGGCTGGTTCGCGCTGCGACCACAGGCGCACCAATAGTAGGTTTTGCCGGCTTCGACGTCGACCGGAAACGGCGACTTGCGGGCGATTTGCGGTGACTCGGCCATCGGGGATCCTCCATCGGCGATAAGAGCGCTCATTGTGTCGATGCCTGCTCGACGCATGAATCCCGCCGACGGCAATTCATTGTTGCACGCTTCGCAATGCGGTTGCCGCTGCCGTCGTCATTCCTTCAGCGCATCGGCCAGAGTCTCGAGATTGTGGGTCATCATCTCGAGGTAGCTCGCCGCCTCGCCGCCGACCGGCGACAGCGAGTCCGAATACAGGGTGCCGCCGATGCGGGCACCGGTCTCGCGCTGAATCTGTTCGATCAGCCGGGTATCGGCAATGTTTTCGACGAAGGCGGCCGAGACCCGGCGCTCGCGGATTTCGCGGATCAGTGCTGCCAGGCGCGCGGCAGACGGGTGGGCGCCGCCACTGCGACCGACCGGTGCGACGAATTCGAGGCCGTATGCGCGCCCGAGATAGGCGAAGGCGTCGTGCGAGCTGACCACCCGCCGTCGGTCCTCCGGCAGACTCGCGAACCGAGCCTGGAAGCGCATGTCGAGTGCCTGCAGGCGCGCCGAATAGGTCCGGTAGCGACCGAGGTAGGCCGAGGCGCCATCGAGGTCGGCCCGGGCCAGCGCCATCGCGATGTTTCGCACGTAGATCCGGGCGTTGGACAGATCCTGCCAAGCGTGAGGATCCAGTCCGTGGGCATCGCCTTCGTGTTCGTCCGCCGTGCTCTCGATCAGTCGCGCGCCGTCGCTCGCCACCACCAGTTCGCCTCGCCTGCCGGTCGATTCGAGCAGGCGCTCGATCCAGCCTTCGAAACCGAGACCGTTGATCAGCACCAGATCGGCATTGGCCACCGCGCGTGCATCCGCGGGGCTCGGCTGAAACGAGTGGGCGTCGCCGCCGGGCTCGATCAGGCTGCGCACATCGACGCGGTCGCCGCCGATCTCGCGGCACAGGTCGGCGAGGATGCTGAAGCTCGCGACCACCTGAAGCCGTTCGGCGTGAGCGTTCGGGAGCAGCGACAGGCACAGCAGCAGGCAGGTCAGCAGGTGACGCATCGACTTAGGAAGTGTAGTGCCAGCGTGGGCGGAGCCGGCGCGCCAGGCCGCCGACAGGACTCGCCAGCAGCGACAGCAGATAGAGGGCGCCGAGGGCGAGCACGATCGCCGGCCCCGACGGCAGCCCGGCGTGGAACGACAGCAGCAGGCCGCTTACAGTGCCGAGCAGCGCCGTGGCGACGGCCGTCGCCAGCATCGGTACCAGATCCTGGTGCCACAGGCGGGCGCATCCCGCCGGCAGGATCATCATGCCGACTGCCATCAGCGTGCCGAGCGCGTGAAAGCCGGCCACCAGGTTCAGTACCAGCAGCACCAGAAAGCCGAAGTGGGCAAGCGGGCTGGCGCGGCTGACACTGCGAAGGAAGGCCGGATCGACACATTCGAGCACCAGTGGCCGGTAGCCCAGGGCCAACGACAGCAGCGTCAGCGTCGAAATCGATGCCAGCAACAGCAAGGTCGCGTTGTCGAGCGCGAGCACGTTGCCGAACAGTACGTTCATCAAATCGACGCTGCCGCCCGACATCGAAATGATCATGACGCCGACCGCCAGCGAGATCAGGTAGACCGCCGATAGACTGGCATCCTCGCGCAGCTGGGTGGCGCGCGCGACGCCGCCGGCGATCAGCGCCACTGCCAGCCCGGCGACGAGTCCACCCCCGGTCATCGCCGGCAGCGACAGGCCGGCCAGCAGATAGCCGATCGCCGCGCCGGGCAGGATCGCATGCGCGATCGCATCGCCGGCCAGACTCATGTTGCGCAACATCAGGAAGACACCGATCGGCGCCGCACCGAGCGAAAGCGCGAGGCTGCCTGCGAGCGCCCGCCGCATGAAGGCGAATTCGACGAAGGGGTCGATCAGCCAGCTCTCGATCATGCCGCCTCCGCATGGCGGTGGCACACCGGCGCATGTTCGTCGAAGGCTTCGGCCAGTCGTCGTGCGCGCGACAGGTTGGCGGGGGACAGCACGTCGCCCACCGGGCCGCGGGCGATGGCCTCGCGCGCGAGCAGCAGCGCCTCCGGATAGTGGTTGCGAACGTGTTCGAGGTCGTGCAGCACGGCAATCACCGTGCGACCCTCCTGGTGCCAACGACGAACCAGTTGCGCCATGTCGTCGACGGTCTGGGCGTCGACCGCGGCATAGGGTTCGTCGAGCAGGATCAGCGGGGCGTCCTGCAGCAACAGGCGTGCGAATCGGGCCCGTTGAAGCTGGCCGCCCGACAGCGTCCCGATCGGCCTGCGCTCGAATCCGGTCAATCCGACTTCGGCCAACGCCTGCTCGAGCCGGCGTCTCCCGCTGCGGCCGAGACCACCGAACAGGCCCAGGTGCCGCCACAAGCCCATGGCCACCAGATCGCCCACCGAAATCGGAAACGCCGGATCGAGGGCGGCCTGCTGCGGCAGATAGGCGAAGCCGTCCGGCGCCGGGTCGCGACGCAGAATGTGGCCCTCGATCGGCGGCAGTTCGCCGGCGATCGACTTCAACAACGTCGACTTGCCCGCGCCGTTGGGGCCGATCAGTGCCAGCAGCGTTCCCTGGCCGATCTCGCCGTGCAGATGGTGGACCACCGGATGACGGTCGTAACCCAGCGTCAGGTTGTCGAAGGCCAGGACCGGTCGGGTCATCGCAGGGCCCACAGCGTGGTCAGCCAGAGCACGCAGACGCATCCGACCGCGATGGCGAGGCGTTGGCCGGCGCTGGCGCACAGCAGCGAGTATCGGCTCGGGTGCGGGTGTCGGACGGATGACGGTCGCGCGGCAGGTTCGATCGATCGCGGGTTCATGTTGCAAGCTTGTTGCGGTTCGACGCGGCGCGAGAACCCTGCGATCCCGGACAACTCGGGCACAGTCCGTGGAAGCTCAGTTCGGCGCGCCCGAGACGGAAACCGCTCGGCAGGGTCGCCGCGATCGCCGGCTGCAGCGACTCCAGGCAGAACACGCGGCCGCAAAGATCACAGTGGAAATGCGCGTGCTGATGCCCTTCGTCGCCGACGGCATTGAAGCGCCAGGCCCGATCCGGGCCCGCCACCTTGTGCGCCAGCTTGTGACTGACGAGCCAGTCGAGCGTCCGATACAGGGTGACGCGGTCATGGCTCACGCCGCGCGCATCGAGGGCACCGGCGACTTCGTCGTGGCTGATCGGGCGTCCGGCATCGAACAAGACCGACAGCACTGCGGTGCGCGTGCGGGTCACTCTGCCGCCACGGGCGGCGATCTGGCCGGCAGGATCTCGATCGGGCTGGGTCACGGCGGGTCTGACGATACTTAATGCAACAGGGTATCATTTGAGGGTCGCAGCCTCAAGCCGAGGCTGTGGCCGAACCCTTCAGGCGGAGGCCTGGACTTGCCGCGCCAGGGGCTGCGGGTCTGCGCAATACGCTTCGAATTCGGCGGCCGGCAGAGGCCGGCTGAACAGGTAGCCCTGGACGCTGAAGCAGCCCCAGTCCTGCAGCCTGCGCAGATGATCGTCGGTTTCGACGCCCTCTGCGATCACTTCCAGGTTAAGGGTGTGGGCCAGCGAGATCACCGCGCGGACGATGGCAGCGTCATTGGGGTCGTGGCTGAGATCCTGAATGAAGCTCTGGTCGACCTTGAGTCGGTCGATCGCGAATCGACGCAGGTAGGCCAGGCTCGAGTAGCCGGTGCCGAAATCGTCGATCGCCAGCTGGACGCCGAGGCCCGACAGCGCCTCGAGCAGGCGGGCAGCATCGTCGGGTCGCTCCATCAGCATGCTTTCGGTGATCTCGAGCTCGAGCAGCTCCGGCGGCAGATCGGCCTCGGCCAGGACCGAGGCCACGGTCTCGAACAGGTTGCCGGCGGCGAATTGCCGTGCCGAGATGTTCACCCCGATGCGCACCGGATGGGGCAGGTCGTGCTGCCAGCGGGCCGCCAGATGGCAGGCTTCGCGCAACACGAACTCGCCGAGCGGAACGATCAGGCCGCTGTCTTCGGCGACCGGCACGAAGCGGGCCGGCGAGATCATGCCCTGGACCGGATGGAGCCAGCGGACCAGTGCCTCGGCGCCGACCACCCGCCCGCTGCGGATGTCGATCTGCGGCTGGTAGTGGACGATGAACTCATTCTGTTCGAGTCCGCGCCGCATGTCGTTCTCCAACTGCACCCGCTCGGTGACGACGGCGTTGAGCGAAGCGGTGTAGAACTGGAAGTTGTTCCGTCCGAGCTCCTTGGCGTGGTACATCGCGGTGTCCGCATTGCGCAACAGGGTGTCCGAGTCGAGGCCGTCGTCGGGATAAGTGCTGATGCCGACACTGGCAGTCACCTGGAACGCCTGGCCGCGCAGTGCCATCGGCGCATTGATCGTCGACAGGATGCGGCCGGCGACCAGCGACGCCTGCTCGGAATGCCGCACCGATGGCAGCACGACGACGAACTCGTCGCCACCCAGTCGGGCGACGGTCTCGCCTTCGCGCACGACGACAGAGAGCCGCCGGGCGATCTCCTTGAGCAGGGCGTCGCCGAAGTCGTGGCCGAGCGAATCGTTGATCAGCTTGAAGCGATCCAGATCGAAGAACAGGATCGCCACATGGTGTCCGTCGCGCCGCGCGGCCGACAGTGCCTGGTTGAGCCGGTCCTGCAGCAGCAGCCGATTGGGCAGACCGGTCAGGGCGTCGTGGTGGGCCAGGAAATGGATTCGGGCTTCCGCTTCCTTGCGCGCACTGATGTCGAAGAAGCTGGCGATATAGTTTCGAGGCTGCCCGCCGGCGTCGTCGACCGAGGTGATCGTCGTCCACTGCGGATACACCTCGCCGTCCTTGCGGCGGTTCCAGATTTCGCCGATCCACCGGCCGTCGCGAGACAGATCCCGGTTCATCTCGGCGTAGAACTCGTCCGGATGGCGCCCCGATCGCAGGATGTTCGGCCGATTGCCAAGCAATTCGGCCGGGCTGTAGCCGGTGATGGGCTCACACGCGGCGTTGGCCGAAATGATCCGTTGATCGGCATCGGTGATCAGAATGCCCTCGGCGCTGCTTTCGAACACCGAGGCCGCCAGCCGAAGGTCGGATTCCAACTGCTGGCGGGCCAGTTCCATCGCCGCGCGATCGGCGAAGATCGAGATCAGTTGGGCAAATTCCGGGTGACTCGAAAGATCCCGCTCGGCGAGCACCAGCAAGGTGCCGACCCCATTGCCGTGGCTGTCCTTCAGCGCCGCGCCGAGGAAGGTCTGGAGCGACTCGTCGGTGCAGATCGGGCCCGGACGGTGATGGGTGTCGAGACGGTCGGCCATCACCGCATGGTCGCCATGCAGCAGCTTCTCACATGGCGTACCTTCGATGGCGTAGCTGAAATTGTCGCGAAAGGCGTTGTTCGACCAGATCGCGAGGGTGTGCATGGTCTCGCCGTCGCTCGACCGGCGGGATACCAGCGCGTGTTCGACGTCGAGCGTGCGTGCGATGTTCAGTACCAGCGAGCGGAAGAATCCGTCGCCAGACTGGCGGGCCGTCGCGGCGACCAGCCCGCGCATCGCTTCCTGGCCCCGTCGCATGTCCGAGATGTCGCGCGCGATGCCTCGGAAGCCGATCAGGGTCCCGCTCTCGTCATGTTCCTTGGTCAGCGACCAAAGCACGCGCCGGACCGCGCCGCCGGTGGCTAACAGGCGGTTTTCGAGACTGAGCTGGGTGTCCGTCGAGCTCAGCCAGTGCCGGATGCGTTCGCGTGTGAAGGCGCGATCGCCACGATGCACGATGTCGAGCAGCGGCATGCCGGCACAGGCCTCTGGCTGTCGCTTCAGCAACTTGACCGTCGCCGGATTGCAGAAGCGCATGACGAGGGCGGTGTCGAATTCGGCGATCAGGTCGTCGATGCCGTCCACCAGCGCGCGATAGCGATCCTCGGTGGCCGCCAGCGCGCGTTCGCGTGACACGATCGAGGTCACCATCCGGTTCATCGCACCGGCCAGACGGTCCAGTTCCGGCCACGGCGTTGCCGGCGCAGGCCGGTTGTAGTCGCCTTGCGAGACCGTGACCGCGTGGCCGACCAGGGTCTCGAGCGGGTCGCCGAGGTGACGGGCCAGGCGCGAAGCCAGCGTCCAGCTCAGCATCGCGGTGGCCAGTACCGCCAGCACGAACACCGCGATGGCGCGATCGATCTGGCTCTGGCTGTGATCCCGTGGCTGGGCGACGATGGCGACCCAGCCTGGGCCCTCGACCCGGCTCGCGGTGCCTTCGTAGCGCTTGCCGCCGAGTTCGAAATCGTGCGAGGTGCGATTTCCGACGCGGCCGTCCCGGACCACGGCCAGGTGACTGAGGTTGACCTGCTGCAGACCGGCGGCCGGGTCGGGATGGGCCACCACCTGCCCGCGCCGATCGACGATGACGACCAGCAGGTGGTCGCTGGCGCCGACCCGCTGGGCGAACTCCGAAAGCCGACGCAGCCCGATCTCGCCGACCAGTACGTGCTGACCGATCGGCACGGCGACGGCGACGGTGATCTGGCCGGCCAGTGCGGACAGATGGGTATCCGACCACGCCGCCTCGCTGCGTGACCTGGCCGACTGGATGTGATCCCAGCCGGAAATGTCGAGGCCTCGAAGGTCGATACCGCTGTCCAGCGAGGCGTCGCCGGAGAGGATGCCGGCGATCACGCGGTCGTCGGGACCGGCCAGGTAGAGCGCCTCGAAGCTCAGGTTCGATAGCACCGCCGCCCGCAGCAGGTGCTCGACTTCGTCTGCCGCGAGCGTCGATGGGAGATGCTCGGCAAGCTGTGCCAGCTCGCGCGCAGGGTCGTGGAGCAACTGATTGACTTCGGCCACGACGGCATCGCCGAAGGCCTGGTTCTCGGCCTCGAGGTCTTCTTGAATGGTGGCCAGCAGGATCGTTCCGAGAGCGGCGGAAACGGCAATCGCAGGTGCGAGTGAAAGCCACGCGAGATGCCGCAGCAGCCAGCCGCGGATCGTCTTGCCCCCGATCATCGCGGCGCCTCCACCGGGACGAATCGGCCGTTCCTGACCGTCAGGATCTGCGACCGGCGCTGGCCGTCACCAAAGCGGTCGAATTCGAACGGGCCCTGGGCGGCGCTCACGCGCGGCCGGGAGCGGATGCTCTCGCGCAGGCTCTGTCCCGGCGCGGCATGCGCGATCGCATCCATCATGGTGTTGGCCGCGTCGAATCCGGTCAGGCCACCGTAGCCGGGGACGACGCCGAAACGTGCGACATAGTCCTGGAGGAATGCGACGAACGCCGGCGTCGTGTCGGTTTCGTCGAGGAAGCTGCCGAGGGTCATGCCTTCGACCGCACGGCCGCCCATTTCGGTCAGGCGCGCGGTCGCGGCCCATTCGGATGCGGCCAGCGGAATGCGCGCATCGAGCTTGCGAACCTGCTGTGCGATCAAGGCCGCGTCCAGCGAATTGGCGACGATCAGGATGCCGTCGGGCGATTCGGCCAGCATGCGCTCGGCATTCGCCTGGAAATCGCGGTGGGTCCCGGACTCGAACGTGAGCACGATCGCCATCGATCGGCCGTCGGCTTCGAACGCCTCCCGGAAATCCGACAGCCAACTGGCCGCGTAGGCCGCATTGGCGGCGTCGTAGATCGCGGCGATGCGGCGCAGGCCGACGGTGTCTGCGAGATAGCGGGCGGCATTGCGTGTGAATGTCCGGGTCGGCGCGACCACTCGGAAGAAGTGATCGTCCCGCCCGGACAGCGCATTGGCGGTCGCCGTCGGGCTCATCAGCACGACGTCGCTGGCTTCGGCTTCGTCGACCAGGGCCACCGCGATCGCGCTGGTCATCGGACCGACCACGCCCCGGCAACCCGCAGCGGCCAGATCACGCAGTATCCTGCGGGCATGTGCCGGGTCGCCGCCGTCGTCCCGGATCATCAGTTCGACCCGGCGGCCGTTGATGCCACCGTTGCGATTGCGTTGTTCGACGGCCAACTGCGCGCCATTGCGGCCACTGATGCCGAGGTCGGCCCCGCGCCCCGAGATGCCTGCGACGAAGCCGATGCGCACCGGTTCAGGTTCGGAACACGCCGCCAACGCGAGCGCGACGACGGCCGCGCCCGCCCAGCGCCATAGCAGTGCGCACAGGGAGCGGGGTCGGGGCTCGGTGCCCGCCGGGCAGCACCCGGCCTCGGTCGTCGTTCGAGATTGCATGTCGTCGTAAAGCCTGCCGGGTCAGAGCCGTTATCGGCAGGGTTCGCCCGTTTGTGTCCAGACCCCGGCTGACAGCTTATCGGCCGGTCGGCCACATTCTTCAGGGCGCGATGACCGCCGGAAGGAGCCTCCGTCGTGAGCTGCCGGCCCAGACCAGGAGATGACGATGAAACACCGATCGGGGCAGATTGCCCGCTGGCGCACGAGACTGTTGGTCGCGACCATGATGGCCTCGGGCCCTGCCTTGGCTGAGCGGCCGATGTCGGTCGACGATGCCGGTACGCTGCCCCGCGGTGGCGCCAAGGTGGAGGCCGGACTGAGAGCCTGAGAGTTTTTCTCCAATCTCGCCAGGTTGTGCTGCGACTGGCATGCTTCGAGAGATGAGCGAAACGGAATGGCACCCCCCATCGCCGGCCGGTCTGTTCGAGGACCTGTCGGGCGAGCAAGAGCAGCAGCTGATGTCGGCGAAGCTGGCGCGCGAGGCGGCGCGCCTGCAAGGGCCACCGAGGGTGCTGCAGGCTAACCGCAAGCAGATTGAACTTCGGGCCTCCGATCTGGAATCACTGCTGGGCGAGGATCACCGGGCTCGGCTGGTTTGGGGCTACGTCGAGCGGCAGGATCTGAGCCGGCTGATCGAATCGATCAAGGCGCGCGGGAGCAATGCCGGACGCTCGGCGATCGACCCGCACATTCTGTTCGCGCTGTGGCTGTACGGCACGCTAGATGGCGTGGGCAGCGGCCGTGAGATCGCGCGTCTGACGCGCGAGAGCGACGCCTACCGCTGGATCTGTGGCGGTGTGTCGGTGAACTACCACGCACTCAACGACTTTCGCTCGGGCAACGAGGCCTTGATGGACGAGGTGCTCACGGGCAATGTCGCTGCGCTGGCCTCGGTCGGGGCGATCAGCCTGGAGCGCGTGGCGCAGGACGGCATGCGCGTGCGGGCTGATGCGGGCGCAGCCTCGTTCCGGCGGCAAGCGAGCCTTGAGCGGCACCTGGCCGAGGCCGGGGAGTTGGTCCATGACATCAAGAAGCGCGCCGCGGCCGACCCGGCGGCGGCCAGCCGCCGGGCGCAGGCGGCGCGCGAGCGTGCGGCGCGTGAGCGCGAGGAGCGCATCCGCGCCGCGCTCACGCAACTGCCGCTGGTGCAGGCAGCCAAGCGGCGCAACGGTAATAAGCCCGAGGAGGCGCGCGCCAGCACCACGGATGCCGACGCGCGGGTGATGAAGATGGGCGACGGCGGCTTCAGGCCGGCGTTCAACGTGCAACTGGCGACGACGTGCGAGGACCAGGTGATCGTCGGCGTCGATGTGAGCAAGGCCGGCAGTGACATGGCGCAGATGGCGCCGATGGTCGAGCAGGTCATCGAGCGCACGGGCGAAGTGCCCAGGCAATGGCTGGTCGATGGCGGCTTCCCCGCGCACGAGCAGATCGACGCGGTGCATGCGCACACGAAGGGCCAGACCGAGGTCATCGCCCCGGTGCCCGAGCCCAGGCAAAAGGCAGGCAAGCCCGGCGACGACGACACGCCGCCGCCGGACAAACACCAGCGCAAGGAAGGCGATTCCGAGCCGGTGGCGCAGTGGCGCACGCGCATGGCCGACGACGCGATCAAGGACGTGTACCCGCAACGCGCGGCCACGGCCGAGTGCGTCAACGCACTGGCGCGCAACCGCGGGCTGCAGCGCATGCCTGTGCGCGGGCTGGGCAAGGTCCGAGCGGTGGCCTACCTGTACGCGCTGGCGCACAACTTGATGCGCATGGCCAAGATCGCGCCCCAGATGCTCGGTCTGGGCACCGGTGCGTCCGAAGCGCTCGCAGCAGGCGAATAGGAGGTTCTCGGAGTGAAAACCCGACCCCTGACGACCCCGGATCGCCCCTCGCAGACGCATGACCGAGCCTCGACCGCCCCGCTGCGCCTGCGTATCCCACACAACGGCATCTCATCGCACGTCGGATGCTCGGCTTGCGGCGATCAAATGCTTCTCAGGCTCTGAGCCGGGATGATCACGTCAAGGGGGTTGAAGCGGCAGTGGGCTATGGCCCGATCGACAACGTCGAAGTCGAACTGAGCTTCGGCCGGGCCAAGGATGACGATGTCTCGCCGGATCAGACCTTCGAAGGGATCGGAGCGGCCATCAAGTGGGTGCCGCTGCAGCAGGATACCGGGCCGTCGGCCGGCCTCAAGTTCGAATGGGGCCGGGAAGAGGCCAGCGACGATGCCGCGCTCGACGAGACCGCCGAAGGCGCCGCCGTGATCGCGTTGTTCGGCTGGGGATTCGAATCCGGCCAGACGTTGCACCTGAATCTGTCGCGTGAGTGGGCAGAAGTCGACGACGACACCGAGGCCGAAAACGGGTGGGGCATCGGCACGGCCTATCCGCTGACCGATGCGCTGGCGCTTACGGCCGAGGTCTTCGGCGCCTTCCATCATGCACCGGACAAGGCGCTGGGCCTTCGATTCGAGGTGATCGAAGGGCTCAAGGTGTCGGGTGCCGCTGGCCGCGGCAGTGGCCGCAGCTTCGCCAACGTCGGCGTCGCCTGGGAGTTCTGAGTGCCGGCGTGCGACCTTGAGCGGCCGTCCCGGCAAGCCTATCCTTGCGCCATCGACGTCGTGGGGAGTGTAGCCGACGGCATCGCATCTCGCCGATGGGGCGGTCCGGGTGGTGCAGCCTGCCGGCCGCAGGTCGCCGGAGAAGTGAGATGTCGGGACGGAGTCCCCGCGGCGACGTGATCGGTGCGGCCGGGCATCCCGGCGAGTTGGTCGACGTCGACGAAGACATGTGGCTGGACGTCATCCACAAGATGGACGAGGTCTACTCGGAACTGCTGCAGTACGAGGTGGCGCTGGAGCAGAAGAATGCCAAGCTCGAGGAGTCGCAGCAGTTCATCCTGTCGGTGCTGACGTCGATTTTCGACGTGCTCGTGGTGTGTGACCGCGCTGGCCGCATCGAGGATGTCAATGCCTCGCTGGAGGCCTTTACCGGTCGCCGGGCCGACGAACTGAAGGGGGGCTCGCTGTACGATCTGTTCGCCGACGACGCAAGCCGGCGCCAGGCGCGTGAACTGCTCTCGCACCAGGGCGGTCGCGCGGTGCACGATTGTGAATTGCCGCTGCGCGCGGCCGATGGCAGCGCGGTGCCGGTGTCGTTGAACTGCACGCCGAGGTTCAATGCCGTCGGCAAGTCGCTGGGGATGGTGGTGACCGGACGCCCGGTCGGCGAACTGCGTCGCGCCTATCAGGCGCTCCGCCAGGCCCACGACGACCTGAAGCGGACCCAGCAGCAACTGCTGCAGTCGGAACAGATGGCCTCGCTCGGTCGCCTCGTGGCCGGCGTCGCCCACGAACTGAACAACCCGATCAGCTTCATCCTCGGCAACGTCCATGCCCTGCGCCGCTATGCCGACCGGATCCAGCGCTACCTGGACGCCGTGCATCGGGGCCTCGGCGACGAGGCGCTGGACGCGATGCGGCGCGAGCTCAGGATCGATCGCATCCTCGAGGACCTCGAGCCGTTGATCGACGGCGCCATCGAAGGTGCCGAACGCACCTGCGACATCGTCGATGGTCTGAAGCGTTTCTCGGCCGTCGATCGTGACGTGGACCAGACCTGCGATCTCGCCGAGGTGATCGACCGTGCCGTGCGCTGGGTTTGCCGTGCCGCCCGCGACGACTTCAGCGTGGTCGTTGACCCGCCATCGCCGCGCCTGGAGATCGGGGCCGAGATCGTCGGTGGGCGCCTGCGGCTGCGCTTTCGAGACAACTGCCCGGGCATCGATGCGCAGCATCTGGCCCAG